>CAWBBU010000009.1:0-96367 GCA_963787105.1 uncultured Bacillota bacterium | reverse complement strand
TGCGCGAGGCGGATCGTGCCGTCGCGCAGCGCATCGGGAGGGAGCGGGACGTCGGGAATCTCGTCGGGGAGTTCGTGGGCGCGGAACACACGGGCGAACTCCTCTTCCGCCGCGCGCGCCGCCGGCTCGCCGTGATAGCGGGCGGTGATCTCCCGCGCGAGGCGCAGCTTGACGTCGCGCGGATGCGCGCGCCCCTCGCGCAGGTCGGCCTCGACCGCGCGCACGGCGTCGAGCGGCACGAGCGTCGCGTACTCGAAGTACGCGATCATGAGCGCGTCGGGCAGCGACATCACCTTGCCGAACATCACGGTCGCCGGCTCGGTGATCCCGATCGCGTTGCCGAGGCTCTTGCTCATCTTGTGGATCCCGTCGAGCCCCGGCAGGAGCGGCGTCAGCAGCACCACCTGCGGCGGCTGCCCGACCTCGCGCTGCAGCTCCCGTCCCATCAGGTTGTTGAACTTCTGGTCCGTCCCGCCGAGCTCCACGTCGGCCTCGATCGCGACGGAGTCGTACGCCTGGCAGAGCGGGTACAGGAGCTCGTGCAGATGAATCGGCAGGTGCTCGCGGAACCGCTTCTCGAAGTCGTCGCGCTCGAGCAGCCGGTGCACGGTCGCCCGGCTCGCCAGCTTGATGACGTCGTAGAACGTCATCGGCCGCAGCCACTCGCTGTTGAACACGACGCGCGTCCGCTCGGGATCCAGGATCAGGCTGTACTGCTCGCGATAGGTGCGCGCGTTGTGCTGGATCTCGTCAGGGGACAGCGACGGGCGCGTCTCGGACTTGCCCGAAGGGTCCCCGATCAGCCCCGTGAAGTCGCCGATCACGAGAATCGCCTGGTGGCCGAGATCCTGAAACTGCCGGAGCTTCTGCAAGACGATCGCGTTGCCGAGGTGAATGTCGGGGGCGGTGGGGTCCAACCCGAGCTTGACGCGCAGCGGGCGCCCCTGCCCGAGCTTCTCGAGCAGCGCCTCCTCGCTGATGATCTCCACGGTGCCGCGTCGCAGAAGGGCGAGCTGCTCGTTCGGGCTCAACGTTGCCACGCCCGGATTATAGCATTGGCCCGCCGCGGGAACCACCGGCGGGCGCGTCACCCCGAGCGGGACGCCGTCCCGCCGCGCGCGGGCACGATCGGCACCGGGTCGCCGGGACCGCAGTTCGGGTGCCACGGGGCGTCAAGCGGTTCCGTCTCCATCTGCAGCGTGACGTGCCCGAGGTGGAACCGGTCGTGCAGCAGCGCGCACAACTCGACGAGGATCCGATGCGCGTCCGCGGGCTCGGCGATCTGCACGTGGCCGGTGACGGCCGGCACGCCGGAGGTCACGGACCACACGTGGAGGTCGTGGATCCCGAGCACGCCGGGGACGCCCCGCATCGCCGCTTCGACCTCCGGCATCGACACGCCGCGCGGGGTGCCCTCCATCAAGACTTCGACGGCGTGCCCCACGATCGGCCACGCCATGACGATCAGCACCCCGGCGATGCCGAGGCTGACCAGCGGATCCGCGGCGGTCCATCCCGTCAAGAGGATCACGAGGCCCGCGGCGATCGTGCCCACCGCGGCCGCGGCATCCGCGAGCACGTGCGCCAGCGCCGCGCGGACGTTGAGGCTCGCGCCGCGCGCGGGCGAGAGCAGCGCCGAGCTCGCGAGGTTGCCCACGAGGCCGAGCACCGCGATCAGCAGCATCCCCGGCGCGGCGACCGGATGCGGCGTGGCGAGGCGGCGCACCGCTTCGTACACGATCGCCGCGGCGATCGCCCACAGCGCAAGGCCGTTCGTGACCGCGGCCAGCATCTCGGCCCGGCGGTAGCCGTACGACATCTGCGCGGTCGCGGGGCGCAGGGCAATCCACCCGCCGATCAGGCTCACGGCCAGGCTGCCGACGTCGACCAGGAGATGCCCGGCGTCGGCGAGCAGCGCGAGGCTACCGGTCAGCCAGCCGCCCACGGCCTCGATCGCCATCAAGAGCAGCGTCACCGCGAGCGTCCAGAGCTAGCGCACGCGCCGAGCCCCCCGCCACCGGCCCGTGATGGTGCCCGGGATGTCCGCCGATCCCGTGTCCCGTCATCGACGTCCGAGCTCCACGATCGTCGCTCCGCTGCCGCCCTCGCCGTCCCCGCCGAGCCGGTAGGACGCCACCTCCGGATGGTGAGCCAGGTGGTCGTGCACCGCGCGGCGCAGCGTCCCCGTGCCCTTGCCGTGGATCACGGTCACGCGGGGAAGGCCGGCCAGGGTCGCGTCGTCGAGATACTTGTCCAGTTCCTCGAGCGCCTCCTCCGTCGTCATGCGCCGCAAATGAATCGACGACGGCACGCTCGCGGTGCCGATCGAACGTCGAAGGTCCGCGCGGCGCGGCCGCCGGGGGCGGCGCCGCGCCCGCCGCACGCCGCAGATCGTCGCGCGGCACGCGCACCTTGAGCACGCCGAGCTGCACCTCCACGTCCCCGCGCGCGTCGGGCACTCCCTGGACCGTGCCGCGCTGTCCGAGCGACGCCACGACCACCTCATCGCCCGGCCGCACCTCGTCCGGCACCTCGCCCGGCGTCTCCGTGCGCGTCTCGGCGGCGTACGTGTCCGCGATCTCGCCGACCCGGCGGAGATACTCCCGCACCCGCGCGGTCGCGGCGGGCGTGGGCTTCGCGCGCAGCGCACCGAGCAAGGCCTCGAGTTCCTGCCGTCCCCGGCGCTGCAGCGCCGCGAGGTCCGTCTGGGCGCGCTCGAGCGTGCGCCGGCGGTCCTCGGCGAGCCGCTGGAGCTCCTCACGCGCGCGCGCCTGCGCGCGGGCGAGCTCCGCCCGCTCCCGCGCCAGCGCCGCGCGCTCCCCCGAGAGCTCGTCCCGCTCGTCTTCCACCCGCTCGATGACGCGGGTCAGGTCGGTCTCCTGGCGCGAGAGATAGCCGCGCGCCCGCTCGATGACGTCGGACGCGAGCCCCAACCGCGCCGCGATCGCGAGCGCGTTGCTGCGGCCAGGCGTGCCGATCAACAGCCGGTACGTCGGGCGCAGCGTCAGCTCGTCGAATTCGACCGACGCGTTCTCGACCCCGGGATGCGTGAACGCGAGCGATTTCAGCTCGTTGTAGTGAGTCGTGACGGCCGTGCATACGCCGCTGGCGTGCAGCGTCTCGATGATCGCGCGCGCGAGCGCGGCCCCCTCCGTCGGATCCGTGCCGGCGCCGACCTCGTCGAGCAGCACGAGCGCCCGCGCGGCACCCGGCGGCGTCTCGGTCAGCGCGGACAGAATCTCCACGATCGCGCGCAGGTGCGACGAAAACGTCGACAGATTCTGCTCGATGCTCTGCTCGTCCCCGATGTCCGCGTAGACCGCCGGAAACACCGCGACCTGGCTGTCCGGCGCCGCCGGGACGTGCAGGCCGCACTGCGCCATCAGCGTGAGGAGCCCGAGCGTCCGCAGCGCGACGGTCTTCCCGCCCGTATTGGGTCCGGTGATCACCAGCGTGCGGAACGCGTCCCCGATCCGGATGTCGATCGGCACCACGGTCCCGGTGAGCAGCGGGTGCCGGGCGGCGCGCACATCGGCGCGGCCGACCGCGTTGAGCTGGGGCGCCGCCGCGTCGAGCTCCGCGCTGAGGTGCGCCTTCGCCGCGTCGAGATCCAGCGCCGCGAGCACGCCGAGGGTGTCCGTGATCCGCTCCGCCGATTCGCCCACGAGCGCGCTCAGCGCCGCCAGGATCCGCGCGACCTCCTGCTGCTCGGCCGACGCGAGCTCCCGGAGGCGGTTGCCGAGCGGCACCGCCGTGAGCGGCTCCATGAACACGGTCACGCCGCTGGCCGACGAATCGTGCGCGACGCCGGGAAACGACTCGCGGAACTCCGCGCGCACCGGCACCACGAACCGGTCCCCGCGGATCGTCACGAGCGGGTCCTGCAGCATGCGCGCGAGCGCCGGCGTGCGGAGCACCTGGTCCATGCGTTCGCGCAGCCGGACCTCGCCGGCGCGCCGCTCGCGCCGGATCTTTGCGAGCTCGGGACTCGCGGAATCGAGCACGACCCCTTCGTCGTTCAACGCACCGGCGATCTCCGTCTCGATCTCCGTAAACACCTCGATGCCCTCGGCGACGTCCGCGAGCGCCGGGACGTCGTCCGCGCGTCCGGTGACGAAGCCCCGCAGCAGCCGCCCGGCCGCGAGCGTGTCACGGATATCCAAGAGCTCGCGCGGCGTGAGCGCGCCGCCGATGCCGGCCCGGTGCACCGGCACGCGAATGTCGCGCACCCCACGCACCGGCAGGCCGCCCGGCATGCTCGAGCAAGTGGCGCGCCTCGGTCGTCTCCCGCTGCCGCCGAGCGACCTCCTCGAGATCGGAGGACGGCGCGAGTGCGAGCGCCCGCTCCCGGCCGGCCGCCGAGGTCGTGCGCCCCGCGAGCCGGTCGAGCACGGCGGGAAGGCCGAGCACCCGGAGCGCCCGGTCGTTCATGGGACGGCCGCGGCCGCGGTCAGGAAGTCCACGCACGCCGGCGCCACGTCGGTGATGGCGCGAAGCCGCGGCGCCATCGCGCGGCGGCCGGCACCGACGAGGAGCGCCGGGACGGGGTTCGTCGTGTGCGCGCGGGTGCTCCCGTCTTCCAGATTGCCGTGGTCGCTTGTCAGGAGCACGAGGGTCTCGCGGAGATCGGCCGCATCGAGCACGCCGCCGAGCAGCGCGTCCAGGCGCTCCACCACCTCGACCGGATCACCGGCGCGGCCGTGCCCCGCGAGATCGGACTGGAAAAACTCAAACATCGTGAACGGATGGGCCGATGAAATGTCCGCGAGCCTCCGTCCCGCCTCTTCGGGGGCGACGTCGGGAATCTCGACGCCGTGGCGCCGGAGACCGGCGTTCGTGAGATCGTGGAACACGGCCCGACCCGCGCGGAGGTCGTCGATCGTGCGGAGGCGCATGCCGCTCTGGAGCGCGTTGAGCGTGATCGCCGCGTGCCGGAGCCGGCGGGACGCCACCGCCTCGAAGTACGTGTCCGTGTACGCGTTGGCCAGGGTCGCCGGCACCCCGGCCGCGGCGAGGCGCACGAAGAGGCCGTGGGAGGCGAGCAGCGTCCGCAGCGTCGGGGTCGGGTAGGCGGTCACGTGCCGGCCGAGCAGCGCGGGCGCGTTTTCGCCGGTGAGGAGCGCCGTCTGTCCGGTCGCGCTCTGCGGCAGCCCGCTCACCCCGAGGCGCGCATCGAGCGGCACGAGCGTCGCCGTCGCGCTCTCGACGGGTCGGGCCCGGCCAACGGCCCCCCGAGCAGACGCCCGGAGCGTGGGCGTCCGGGCGCGCACGAACGGATTGGTCGCGGGGTCGAGACTACCCAACCCCACGCCGTCGACGAAGAGGAACATCACCCGGACCGCGCGCACAACACCATTCTACCTCGCCAGCGCGCCGCGGCGCCGAGCCGCGCGACGACCGCGGCACCCGCAGCACGTCCGACGGCGACATCCGCGCGCTGCGGACGCGCCGGACATCCGGGGATTGACTTGCCGCAGCAGCCCACTCCGGGTATAATCGAGGTCGTACGAGGCTCGTCCATATGTGGCTCCTGGCGATGAGGCTCGCCATATAACCGCGTGTTCCACGCTGATAGCCTCTGCTGCCCGATACGGGTCCGCAGAGGCTTTTGTGTTGTCTGCGCCAGTGTCGGCCCGCCGCGGGAACGCCGAACCTGACGCGACCCGCCGCGTTGGAGGTGCTGCGTGGGGGATCGGATTCTCTTCAACGGCATCCAGGCGCTTGACCGTCCTGCTGCTATCGCCGCTGGTGAAAGGGCTGCTCGACCGTCTCAAAGAGCGCGTCCAATCCAGGCGCGGCCCGACCATCTGGCAGCCGTACCGGGATCTCTGGAAGTTCTTCTCGAAGGACGAGGTCGTCTCGGACCAAAGTTCGTGGATCTTCCGCGCCACCCCCTATGTCGTCTTCACGATGCCGCTGTTTGTCACGCTGCTCATCCCCGCGCTGACGGATTATCCGCTCTTCTTCGCCTTCATGTCGGATATGCTCGGGGCGGGCTTTCTCCTCGCGCTCGGCGGCTTCTTCTCCGCCCTGGCGGCGGTGGACACCACCAACCCCTATGGCCCGATGGGCGCGAGCCGGACCAGGATGGTCGGATTTCTCGCCGAGCCGGTGTTCATGATCGTGTTCTTCACCATCTCGTTCGTGGCCGGCTCAACGATTCCGTACATCGTCCAGCAGCAGTGGGTCACCCCGCCGTCCAACTTCTTCGAGCCGGGCCATGTGCTGCTGATGATCGCGTTCCTGATGCTGCTGCTCGCCGAGACCGGACGCATCCCGGTCGACAGCGCGTCCGGACACTTCGAGCTCGCGATGATCGACGAGTCGAAGGCGCTCGAGTATTCAGGCCGCGGGGCCGCGCTCATGAAGTGGGGCGGGGCAATGAAGTTCATGGTGCTCCAACTCGTCTTCCTCAACGTGCTCGTGACGCCGTGGGGACTCGCCACGCGCGCCTCGCTCGGTGCCGTCCTGCTCGCGGTCCCCGTGGTCTTCCTGAAGATCGTCGTGCTGCTGCTGGTGCTGACGGTGATCGAGTCGTCCCTGGCCAAGCTCCGCCTGTTCCGCATCACCGAGTTTCTGGGCGCGGCGTTCGTGATCGCGACGATCGCGATGATCACCCGCGTCTTTTAGCCGAGGGGGCCACGCATGGTGCAGTCGTCCTGGATGCCCGCGCTGAACGATCTGGCGGGAGGATTGTTTCTCCTCACCGCCGTCGGGCTGGTCGTGGTCCGGCAGGTACAGGCGTGCCTCGCGGTATTCGTCCTTGAATCGATGCTGCTCGGCGCCTCGGCGCTGATTCTGGGCGCGGTCCTCGGGTCACCGGATCTCCTGGCCGTCGGCCTGATCACCATTGGGGTCAAGGCCGTCCTCCTCCCGTGGCTGCTGCGCCGCACGGTCAGTGGGGAGATCTACACGCACCGCGAGCTCTCGCAGCTGATCAACGTCCCCGCGTCGCTCTTGATCGCCCTCGCGCTCACGGTCGCGGCGTACTTGATCGCCGCGCCGCTGCTCGCCAATCAGACGGAGTTCGTTCGCGTGAACGTCCCGATCGGACTCGCGGGACTGCTGCTCGGCGCGTTCACGCTGGTCACGCGCCGCGAAGCGGTCCCGCAGCTGATCGGGCTCCTCGCGATGGAGAACGGGGCGTTCCTCGCCGGCGTGTCGATCGCCCCCGGTCTTCCGCTGATCGCGGAGCTCGCCGCCTCGTTCGACGTCTTGGTGATCGTGCTGGTCATGGGGATCCTCACCCAGGCGATCCATGAGCAGATCGGGACCACCGACATCGTCACCTTGGTCGACCGCGGCGACGAGGGGCACGCATGACGCTGCTGCTGATCCCTCTCGCTCCCGCTGCTGGCGGCGCTGTGCGCCCTGCTTCGGCTGCGGGGACGCGCGGCGGCGCGCGGCGACGATCGCCGCCGGCCTGCTCGCGGCCGCGGGCGCGGCGCACGCGGCCCTGCTCGGCGCCGCAGGCACGACGATCGTCGCCGTGCCGGGGTGGATCGCGCTGCGACGGCCTGAGCGCGCTCGTCCTGCTTCTGGTCGCCGCGGTCAACGCCGGCGCAGCGATCTTCTCGTGGGGATACGTACCGGCAAGACTCGCGCGGGAGGACCCGGCCGCGGAGCGGCGCTACTACATCAACTACAACCTTTTCGTGTCATCGCTGCTCCTCCTACCGCTGGTCCTCGAACCCGCGCTCGTCTGGATCATGATCGAGCTGACCACCCTCCTCTCGGTGTTCCTCGTCGGCTTTGACCGGACGCGGGGCGCGCTCGAGGCCGCCTGGAAGTACGCCGTCCTTACCCTCATGGGGGCGGCGATCGCCCTCTTGGGCGTCCTCCTCCTGTACTGGGCGCTGTGGACCGCCGGCGGACGGGCGTTCACGTGGGACGGACTCGCCGCCGCAGCGCCTCACATGCCGGCCGGCATCGTCCAGATGGCGTTTCTTCTGGTGCTGGTGGGGTTCGGGGCCAAAATCGGTCTCGTCCCCCTGCACACGTGGATCCCCGCGGCCTACAGTTACGCGCCTCTCACCGGTCTGCGCGCTGCTCTCCGCCGCGGAGGCCACGGCGGTGCTGTACGTAATTCTACGCCTCGTCCCGGTGGCCGTCTCGGTGCCGCACGTCCATGTCAGCGGCGCGCTCCTGGCCTTCGGCCTGCTGTCGGTGGTGGTGGCTGTGTTCCTGATCCTGCAGGCGAACGACTATAAGCGCCTATTCGCCTACTCCACCATCGAGCACATGGGCATCATCCTGGTGGCGGCGGGCCTCGGCGGCGCGCTCGGGTCCTACGGGGCCGTCGCGCAGTTGCTCACGCACTCGGTCACGAAGGCGTTCTGTTTCCTCGCCGTCGGGTCGGCGGTCATCGTCACGCACACCCGGGACAGCGCCTCGGTCCGCGGGCTGGTGCGGACGTCGCCGGTCGCCGGAATCGCGCTGCTCCTCGGAGGAATCGCCATCGCGGGAGCGCCCCCGTTTGCGGTCTTCCTCAGCGAGTTCGCGATCCTGCGCGCCGGAGTGTCCCAGGGACGGGCGGTCGTGGTCGCCCTCCTCGCCGTGTGCGTCACGATCGGGTTTGTCGCCATCATGGTCCACGTGAATCGGATGGTCTTCGGACGCCCGACCGCAACGCGCGGAGGTTCCCGGCTGCCCGCCGCGTGCATCGTGGCCTTGACCGTCACCGCGGTCCCGGTGGTCATGCTCGGCCTGTACGTACCACGCCCGGTGTTCGCGCTCCTATCTCACGCCGCGCGTTGGATGTGGAGGTGAGGACACGTGACCCCCGCGCAGCCAGCCGAGACACGCGTCGCGGACGTGCGGTCCGCGGTGGCCTCACGATGGCCCGACGTGCGGATCCGCGGGGACGCGGCCGCAGACGCCACTGACGATCGAGTGCCCCGCCACATGGTTGCGACAGGTGTGCGGATGGCTCTTCACCGATCTGGGCTGCGCCTTTGGGGGACTCGTCGTTGAAGACACGCCGCCGGCCTGGGTGCTGCGGTATCTGTTCTACGGCCCGACGCCCGGGCAGATCCACGTGATCACGGAGTGCGTCAAGCCGTGTGAGACGGTACCCAGCATCAGCGTCGAGGTCCATGCGGCGGACTGGCATGAGCGGGAGGCGGAGGACCTCTTCGGCCTGGTGTTTGAAGGGCATCCGCGCCTGGGCGACTTCGTCCTCCATAACGACACATGGCCGGAGCAGGTCGCCCCGATGCGCCGATCGTTTGACCCGACCGCGCGCCCGCCGCACGCGGTTCCGGACGACACCTGGGCTCCGCTACGCCTCGTGGCCGCGCCTGGGGCATTTTTGATGCCGGTCGGTCCGGTGTACTCCGGGATCACGGAAAGTGCTCTGTTTCTGCTCGAGACCGTCGGGGAGGACGTGATCCGCGTCTTTCCCCGCCTCTTCTACAACTACCGGGCCGTCGAGAAGAGCGCCGAAGGGCGGACGGTGGACGGTGCGCTACTGCTTGCAGAACGATTTGCGGCCACCTCCGCGTTCGCGCACTCACTCGCGTTCTGCCGCGCGGTCGAGACGATTTCGGGTGTCATCGTCCCGCCGCGCGCGCAGGCGCTCCGCGTCCTGCTCGCGGAACTCGAGCGGCTCCGCCACCATGCCGCCGCGATTGAAGCGATCTGCGACTCGACGGCGCTCGCGGTGGCCACGAGCCAGGCGGCGCTGCTCGAGGAGGAACTGTTGCGGCTGTCCGGGGCGCTCACCGGCCATCGGTATCTGTTCGGCCTTAACGTCCCGGGAGGCCTCGCGCGCGACTTGGACTCAGCGGCCTGCCGGGATGCCGCCGCGACGGCGGCGGACATCCTGCGGCGTCTCCTGGGCCTGCGCCAGATGCTGCGCTTCTCAACGAGCTTTCTCGACCGGATCGAAGGCGTGGGCGCGATCACCGAGGCCGCGGCCCGAACCCACGGGCTTGTGGGCCCGGTCGCGCGGGCGTCCGGCGTCGTCCGCGATCTGCGGCGCGCGCAACCGTACGCCGGGTATGAGGAGCTCGCGTTTCGACGTGCCGCACGAGAACGCCGGGGATGGCTACGCGCGGCTCCTGGTGCTGTTCGCCGAGGCCGAGCAGTCCACGGCACTGCTGCGGCAGAGCGCACACGCGGCTTCCCGACGGACCGGTTCGCGTCCCGGTGTCGGCGCACTCGGGCGCCTCACTCGGGTGGGCGGAGGCGCCGCGCGGCGCCACCTTTCATTGGGTGCGGATCGGCGAGGACGGGCGGCTCGAGCGCTACCGGGCGGTGACGCCCTCATTCACCAACTGGCACGGCCTGCATCTCGCGGCCGAGAACTTCGCGTTCCAAGATTTCCCGATCATCCTGGCCACCCTCGGCCTCTCGGCCGGGGAGTGCGACCGCTAGGAGGCGCGCATGAGTAACTGGGTCTCGAAGGGTCTGCGGACGCCGGTCCGCACCACGCGATATCCGGCGACCCGGGACGACACCCCGGGCACGTCGCCGGGCCTGCCGGCCGGCGGCGCGGTCGACCCTACCACCGGGGCCGACTTGGTCGCGCGCTGTCCAACGGGCGCGCTCACCGTGGCGAACGGGCGCATCGCGGTGAATCCGGCGCGCTGTGTGCACTGCTACCGGTGCGTGCGCGGCGTCGACAGACCGATCGACTGGAACGCCGGCTATGAGTGGGCAGCGGCGACCGCCGCGGATGGAGGGCCGGGCGCCGCGCTCGGCCGCGCGTTCCACGGATCCGCGCACATTCTCGTCGTGGACGCCGGCGACTGCGGCGCCTGCCTCAGCGAGGTCAAGCAGTTGAACAATCCCTACTACAACATGCACCGGCTCGGGCTCTTCATCACGCCGACGCCCCGGAACGCGGACATCCTCATCGTGGTCGGGCCCGGCACCGCGAACATGCGCTGGGCGCTGCGGAAAGCGTACGACGCGATGCCGACCCCCAAGCGGGTGATCGCGGTCGGCGCCTGCGCATTGAGCGGAGGCGTCTTTTCCCCCAGTTTCGCGTCGGGGGCGGGAATCCATGACATCCTGCCTGTCGACGTCGCGGTACCGGGGTCCCCGCCCCCACCGCTCGCGATCCTGCACGGACTGCTCGTCGTCACCGGGCGGGCGGCCTCGGCCGCGTGGCCGCGCCCGGCGTCCGACGACGGAGGCACGCGATGATGCTGCCCGTCCCCCTGCTCCTGTGGTGCCTCGGACTTTGTGCGGCGGGGATCGTCGCAAGCGCGGTCGTCCCCGATCGCCGCGTGCCGACGGTGATCGCCTGGATCGGATCGGCGGCGTCGGTCGTCCTGATGGGGCTGGGTCTGTCCGTCGTCGTGACCGGACACACGATGAGCCTCGCGCTGTGGACCATCGCCCCTTCGGACACGCTCGTCCTCGCGTTCGACCGGTTGGCGGGCGTGTTTGCCGCCGCCGCCGGCCTCGTCTGCCTGCCCGTCTCCATCTTCTCGGCGGGATACCTCCAGCGCTACCTGGGCCGGTACAGCCTGAAATCGTTCGGGATCCTGTACCATGCGCTGCTCGCCTCGATCGTCCTCGTACTGGTCGCCGGAGACGTCCTGTCCTTCCTGATCGCATGGGAAGCCATGGCGATCTCGAGCTACCTGTTGGTGAACTACGAGCATGAAGATCGAGAGCACACGCGGGCCGGCTACCTGATGCTGGTCATGGGCGAGGCCGGAACGGTCGCCGCGATGATTGGATTTCTCGTCCTCGCGCGCGGCGCGGGCGGCCTCTCGTTCGCCGGAATTCGCAGCGGCGGCGCCGCGCTGGGAGACACCGCGCGCTGGACCGTGTTTCTCCTCTCCTTTTTTGGATTCGGCGTGAAGGCCGGCCTGCTGCCGGGCAGTTCGTGGCTCCCGCGTGCCCACCCGGCGGCGCCGGCGAACGTCTCGGCCGTCCTGTCCGGCGTGATCCTGAATCTCGGGCTCTACGGGATCGTGCGCGTAAATCTCGACCTGCTGCCAGTCGACCGGGTCGGTCCCGGACTGATCGTGCTCATCGTCGGCAGTCTCTCGGCGCTGGTCGGGATTCTCTACGCCACGACGCAGAACGACCTGAAGATCATGCTGGCCCACAGCTCTATCGAGAACATTGGGATCGTCGCGACGGGGCTCGGCGCGGGCCTAATCTTCGGCGCGTCGGGGTATCCGGTGCTGGCGGGTATGGCGTACATCACCGCGTTCTACCATATGGTCAATCACTCTGCCTACAAAGGCCTGTTATTCCTCGGGGCCGGCGCGGTCGATGTAGCGGCCGGCAGCCGGGACATGGATCGACTCGGCGGACTGATCCGGGGGATGCCGTGGACGGCGCTGTGCTTCCTCGTCGGAGCGCTCTCGATCGCCGCGATGCCGCCGTTCAACGGATTTGTCAGCGAGTGGCTGACGCTGCAGATGCTTCTGCGCAGCGTCGAACTGCAGGCCACCGCGGTGAAGATCGTCTTCGCGCTGTGCGGGGCGGCGCTGGCCCTCACGTCCGCGCTCGCCGTCACGTGCTTCGTCAAGACGTTCGCGATGAGCTTCCTCGGCATGGCCCGGTCCGCGGGTGCCGAGCGCGCGCGCGAGACCACTCCCGCAGCGCTCGCGGCGATGAGCCTGCTCGCGCTCGCGTGCCTGACGCTGGGGGTGATTCCCACCGCGGTCATTCCGGTCCTGGACCGCGTCGTCACGCCACTCGTCCACGCGAGCGCGGCCGACGCGCTGGTGCCGCCGTTCTTCAGCCCCGCCGTGCCGGGACACGCGCTGCCGCGCGCGTTTGTCGCCGACTTCCACGATCTCGGAGCCCAAGTGGGGCAGCATGTCGTGGCGGGACCGGGCCTCGTGGTGATGCACCGCGGCGGATCGAGCAACCCCGTCGTCTTTGCGATGTCGACAAGCTACATGCTCCCCGTGCTGGCCCTGCTCCTCATCCTGCTCTATGTCGCCGTCCGGGTGGCGACGCGGGCCCGCTCCGTGGTCCGCCGCACGCGCTGGGACGGCGGGCTGCCCCGGCTGGACGCGAGCATGACGTATACGGCGACCGGATTTTCGAACCCGGTCCGGGTCGTGTTCAACGCCGTGTTCCATCCGTCGATGGACGACGACACGACGGAGGTGGTCGCCGAGCACTTTCGGACCGCCGTGCGCCGCCCCAGGGTCGATCTCTATCTGGCAGACCGCCTGTTCGCGGAGCCTCTCGCCCGCTGGTCGCACCGGTGGGCGCGTGCGCTCGCACGCATGCATCATGGCCGTCTCAACGCGTACGCGGGGTACGTGCTGCTGACGCTGCTCGCCTGTCTGATCGCCGGTCGCTATCTCTAGGCTCCAGGCGCACGGCCGGTCCAGGTCGGGTGGACCCAGGAAAATCCGGCGTGGCGACCGTGGCCCGGGAGACGCGGGCATGGGACCGCTGATGATCCACGGATCACCGCACCGGCCGCGAGAGGGATGTCGACCCGCGCACCACAAACCTCCACGGCCGCTCGGTCGCCCGGGAGATCCCGATACGTGGGGTGCGGGCGACGGCCGCCGGGCGGGCGCCGCGGGCAATATAGAGGGGCCCCTCGACGAGATCCGCTCGGTTGTCACCCAGCGTGATCCCGAGCGCCTGCGTGAGGCGTCCCGGGCCGCTCGCGAGCAGCCGAATCTCGTCGGTGCCCCGCCGCCGCCGCATGAGGGCCAGCCCCTCCACCGGCTCGAGCGCGCGCAGCAATACGGCACCCGCGCGCCCCTCGGCCTCGGTGACCACGTTCACGCACGCGTGCGCCCCATAGATGAAGTAGACGTACGCCGTGCCCGGACGGTCCCACATCACGTCACTGCGGGGGGTCCGCCGGTAGGCGTGGCTCGCGGGGTCCCGGGGCCCGAGATACGCCTCCACCTCGACGATCCGGCCCGGCCGTGCGGCCAGCGCGCGACGTCGTGCACGAGGTAGCATCCCAGCAGCGCGCGCGCGACGACGAGCGTCCGGCGGGCGAAAAACGCCCGGGGCAGCCGCACGTACGCGCAACGCCGGCCGAGCCGCGACGCGGGCGTCACCGATCGAGAAAGGCCAGCAGCGTTGCGAGGGGCCACGTGTTGATGACCCGCGCCGCCTCGACCCAGCCGCGCCGGGCCGTGCCGATGCCGTATTCCAGCGACGCGAACTCCGAGACGCGGTGCGCGTCGGTCCCGATCTCGAACCACGCCCCCCGGTCGCGCGCGAGACGGACATGCACGTCGCTCAGGTCGAGGCGGTCCGGGGAGGCGTTGATTTCGAGCGCCGTCTCGGTGCGGCAGGCGGCGTCGACGACCGCCTCCATGTCGAACTCCATCGGCGCGCGCTCGCCGAGGAGCCGCCCCGTCGGATGGCCCAGGATATCCAGGTGGGGGTTCTCGACCGCGCGCACGATGCGCCGGGTCAGCGCGTCGGGCGGCATCGACATCCGCGAGTGCACGGATCCCACCACGACGTCGAGCGAGGCGAGGACGTCGTCGGGATAGTCGAGCGCGCCGTCGGCGAGGATGTCCACCTCGGCCCCCATCAAAATGCGCAGCCCGACGCGGTCTTCGAGCTCGGCGACCGCGCGGGCGTGCTCCCGGAGCGCGTCCACGGACACGCCCCCCGCGAACTTGAGCGCCGGCGAATGGTCGGTGACGCAGACGTACTCGCGCCCGAGCGCCTTGGCGGCCCGCGCCATGACCTCGACCGTGTCCCTGCCGTCGCTCCAGGTCGTGTGCATGTGCAGCTCGCCTCGGATGTCCGACGCCGCCACGAGCACCGGCAGCGCGCCGCGCTGCGCGAGGGCGATCTCCCCCTGCCCCTCGCGGATCTCAGGCGGAATCCAGGGCAGCCCGACCGCGCCGTAGACGTCGGCCTCGGTCGCCCCGGCGATGCGCGCGTCGCCGTCCACGCGGAACACCCCGTACTCGTTGATCTTGAGGCCGAGGCGCACGCCGAGCTCCCGCAGCTGCACGTTGTGGTCCTTGCTGCCGGTAAAGTACTGCAGCGCCGCGCCGTACGAGTCGGGCGCGATCGCCCGGACGTCGCACTGCACGCCGGCCCGGCCCATCAGCACGCTCGTGCGGGTCGGTCCCTGGAGGAGCACTTGGCGCACCTGCGGCAGGGACACGAAGCGGGCCATCAGCGCGTCGGGGTCGCGCGTCGCGACCACGAGATCCACGTCCGCGATCGTGTCCCGCATCCGCCGGAGGCTGCCGGCCAGACTCAGCGCCTCCACGCCCGGAGTGGCGCCGAGGGCCGCCGCGATCGCGCGCGCATCCGGCAGCACCGCACCGAGCGGCGCCCGCGTACCCTGCCGGCGGCGGCGCTCGATCCCGGCCAGAATTTTTTGTTCGGTCTTCTCGCCCATCCGGGGCAGCGAGCGGATCTGCCCGGCGAGCGCGGCGCGCTCCAGCGCATCGACGTCGGCCACGCCGAGGCTCTGGTAGAGCAGCAGTGCCGTCTTCGGGCCCACCTCGGGAATCTCGAGGAGCGACGCCAGGCCCGCCGGCATCTCAGCGGCGAGTTGCTGATGGTACACGACGACGCCCGTCTTGAGGTATTCGGTGATCTTCTCGGCGAGGGCCGGCCCGATTCCGGTGATGGTGCGAAGCTGGCCTCGCTCGGCGATCGTCGAGACGTCCTCGGAGAGGCTCTCCATCGCCCGCGCGGCCCGGCGGTAGGCGTTGACGCGGAACGTCGATTCCTGTTTGATCTCCAGCAGGTCGGCGATTTCCCCGAAAATTCGGGCAAGGTCGAGGTTGCTGGAACTCACCTAGAAGTTCTTTCCGCCAGGGCCGATCTGGGGGACGTCCACGGGAAGCTTCGGAATCTCTTTCGCCGCTTGGGAGTTCAGGGCCAGGAGGTAGGTCGCGAGCAGCGAGTTGTCGGCGTCGCGCTGCACGGTCCCGCGAAACGGGGCGGCCAGTCCCACGACCAGAATCGCGGTGGCCAGGATGAAGCCGCGGCCCGCGCCGAGCATCGCGCCGGTGATCTCGCTCGCCGGGAACGGCATCTCACGCAGCAGCCTCCGCGTGAGCCAGCTGAGCGGGAAGTAGACCACCATCCACACGACGACAAACGCGATGAACGCGCCCCACGACGGCGGCACCATTTGGAGGTACTGGGTCACGATTTGGCCGCCGCCCAGGTACAGTCGCGGAGGCGGCGAGATAGCCCACAATCACGAAGATGGCGTCGAAGAACACGACCCAAAAGCCGTAGCGCGCGCCTCGCACACCGGAGACGAGCACCAAGGCGATCGTGAGCCAATCGATCCAATTCATGCTAATGACCCGAGGCATGCGTCCGCAGCCTCATCCACCCGGCGCGCACGTCATTCACGCAACTCCACCCCCGCAAGCGCCCGTACCGCTATTCGGACTCGGTCCAGAATCTCCTCTGCCTCGCCGGCCACGAGCGTCCGGTCCGGAGCCCGGAGCCGCAGGCGGTAGGCAAGGCTCCGCCGGCCCGGCGGGATCGGCGGGCCAACGTACACGTCGAACAGTTCGAGCGTCTCAAGCAGCGGTCCCGCGGCCTCCCGGACGGTCTCCGCCACGCGCGCCGCCGGCAGGTCCTCCGGCACGACCACGGCGAGGTCCCGCTCCACTTCGGGGTAGCGCGGCAGCCCGCGCATCAGGCGGGTCGCTCCGATCGGCCGGGCCGAGGCGGACGCGGCATCGAGCTGGTCGCTCACCCGCTCGGCCGCCGTCCGGCCGCTCGCGAGCGCGTAGAGCGCCTCGAGATCGACCTCCGCAAGGTACGCGCGGTGCGGCAGTTTGGCGCGCTCGGCATAGTCCGGATGCATCTCGCCGAATCGGGCGACGACGGACCCGCCTACCGAGACATCCGCCGCCCGCCCCGGATGCCACCAGATCTCCGGGCCGAGGTGCGGGGCCGCGCGCCCGGCGGAGGCGCGGTCGGGCAGCGGCTCCACGTGCGCCGCGGGCAGACCCAACGACTCGATGAGCGCGTCGAGCATCCAGCGGAGGTGGTAGAAATCGACGGCGGCCGCATCCGCGGCGATGTTCCATCCAGACCGCCACCGCCCCATCGCGGCGAGCGCGAGGCTGCGGCGCTCCGCCGGACGTCCCCCGGCAGTCGGGCAGAAACACCCGCCCAAGTTCGAAGACCTGCACGTCGCCCGTCCGCCGGGCCGCGTTGGTGGCAAGGACCTGGACGAGTCCGGGCACGAGCGAGGGGCGCAGCGCGTCGTGGTCCTGCGTGAGCGGATTCACGACGCGCACGCACGGCATCGCAGACTCCGCCGCCGCGACCAGGGTCAGCGTCAGCGCTTCGACGAGTCCACAGCGGGTGAGCAGGGCTCGCACACGCCGGTCCGCCGCGACGGCCGGCGCGACCGTGCCCGGCGTCGTGGTACCGCGCGGCATCGTGAGCGGCACGCGATCGTAGCCGTGCACCCGGATGACCTCTTCGATCAGGTCCTCCTCGCGCACGAGATCGGGACGAAACGTCGGCGCCACCACCGTGAGCGCACGCCCCGCGGTGACCGCGCACCCGAGCGCGCGGAGCGTGCGGGTCATCTCCGCCGGCGTGATCTCGACGCCGAGCAGCGCGACCGCGCGGGCCGGCCGCAGGCGGATCGTGCGCGGCGCGATCCGCGCGGCGCGCACATCCACGAGATCCCGAGGCGGACGGCCCCCGGCGACTTCCGCGAGGAGCACCGCCGCGCGCGCCTGCGCCCCAGGCGGCGCGTCGGGATCGGCGCCCCGCTCAAACCGCGCCACCGCCTCCGTCCGCACGCCGAGCCGGCGCGCGGTGCGGGCGACCGTCGCAGGATCCCAGTACGCCGCCTCGAGCAAGACCGTGGTGGTCTCCGGCCCGATCTCGGTCGCCCGCCCGCCCATGATGCCGGCGAGCGCCACCGCGCGCCCGGCATCCGCGACGACCAGCACCGTGTCGTCGAGCGTGCGCGCGACCTCGTCCAGCGTCTCAAGCGCCTCGCCGGGCCGCGCGCGCCGCACGACCAGCCGGTGCCCGTCGATGCGGTCGTAGTCGAAGGCGTGCATCGGCTGCCCCGTTTCGAGCATCACGTAGTTGGTCACGTCGACGACGTTGTTGACCGCGCGCACCCCAGCCGCCTCGAGGCGCCTCCGCATCCACTCGGGAGCCGGTCCCACGCGCACACCCTCGATCACGGTCGCGGTAAACCGGGGACACCCGACGGGATCGTCGATGGTGACGGCGGTCTGCGCGGGCGCGGGGGCGGACTCCGGACGCGGCCGGCGCGGACGCGCGGCAGCCCGCCGCGCCGCGGGGCGGCTCGGGTCCACCAGGCCCGGCGGGCGGCGCACACGGCGTCCATACGCGAGCGCGACCTCGCGCGCGACGCCGAGCAGACTCAGGCAGTCGGGGCGGTTGGCCGTGATCTCGAGGTCGAGCACCACCTCGTCCCCGACGCGCTCAATCGCTTCCGCGGGCAGCCCGACCTCCGCGAGGCGGGCGGCCAGCACCTCCGCCTCCTCGTGGACCTCCACGTATTCCCTCAGCCACTCGAGCGGCACCCGCATCGGCGGCCTCCTTAGACCTGCGCCAGAAATCGCAGGTCGTTTTCGTAAAACAGCCGGATGTCATCGATCCGGTGCTTGAGCATCGCGAGACGCTCGGCGCCCATGCCGAACGCGAACGCGGAGTACCGCTCCGGATCGATCCCGCCCATCTCGAGCACGCGCGGATGGAACATGCCGCATCCGAGAATCTCGAGCCAGCCCGACCGCTTGCAGACCGGACAGCCGCGGCCTCCGCAGATCACGCACGCGATCGCCATCTCGGCGCTCGGCTCCGTGAACGGGAAGTACGACGGCACGAACCGCGCGCGGGTCTCCGGCCCGAAGAACTCCCGCGCGAAATGGAGCAGCACGCCTTTCAGGTCGGAGAAGCGGATGCCCTCGTCGACCACAAACCCGTCGATCTGCTGGAACATCGGCGAGTGACTGGCGTCGACGGGATCGCGCCGGTAGCAGTGTCCGTACGCGAGCGCGCGCATCGGGGGCCGCCGCGTGTCCAGCACGCGCACGTCCACGACGGTCGCATGCGTCCGCAGCACCCACTCCCCGCCGAGGTAGAACGAGTCCTGCGCGTCCCGCGCGGGATGATACGGCGGCATATTGAGGCGCTCGAAGTTGTTGTGGTCGCTCTCGACTTCGGGGCCTTCGACGATCTCAAATCCGAGGCCGAGGAAGATCTCCGCGATCTCGTCGAGCGCGCGCGTCAGGACGTGCGTCCGTCCGAGCGCCAACGGCCGGCCGGGCAGGGTCACGTCGATCCGCTCCGCCGACAGCCGCGCCTCTCGCGCGCCGGCCGCGAGCGCCTCGGCGCGCCGCGCGACCGCGGCTTCGATCGCGGCCTTCAGCCGGTTGAGGGCCTGTCCGAGACGCGGGCGGTCCTCCGGAGACGCGTCCCCGAGCGTGCGAAACGCCTGCGCGACGACGCCCTGGCGCCCGAGGTAGCGGATGCGCACCTCTTCGAGCGCGGGTTCCGTCCCGGCCGCCGCACAGGCCGCCGCGGCCTCACGCTCGATGGCTTCGTACCGATCGACGTCCACCACACCCGCCTCCCGTCCTGGAACACAAAACGCACCTCCGTCCAAGGGACGGAAGTGCGCCTTCCGCGATGCCACCCTTCTTCCGTCCATGCCGAACGGCGGTGGACGGCTCTCGAGATCCCCGGGATACGGGCCGGGCGCCCTGTCTGCCTACCTCCGGCGTCGGCCGGCGTCAGCACACGGCTCGGGAGTGAACGTGCGCGGGGCGGAACGCGGGCCGGCTCGCAGTCGTGACCGGCCCTCCCTTGGCGCCGCGATCTCGCGCACCCTCTCCGTCATCGCGATCGTGCGATTCGATCCGATCGCGGCCGGATCACCGGCCGCTCAGTTCAGAATCGGGATGACCCAGCGCGGCGGACGCTTCGTGAGCTGCCGATAGAGCAGATACGCCCACACCGAGCCGGTGGTCTCAAACACCCGCCAGAAAAACTCGGGCGTCCATGTGATCTCCACCGCACCCCTCCTGGTCCCGCGTGCGCTGCCTCGTGAGCGCTCCGAACGGAGCGATCACCGCACGTGGTGCTCTCAGGTCGGGCCTAGTATAGCACAGCCGTCCACTGATACGTAAGCAACCATCACGGACGTCGTGCGGCGCGATTTTCCCGGCACCGGCCGGAGTCGATCGCGCCTAGAGCAAGCCGGCCGCCCGGTATAACAAGAGCGCCGCCGCCGCGGCCACGTTCAAGGATTCGACGACGCCCGCGGTCGGCACGCGCACCGACGCGCCCCCGGCGCGCGCCCAGGCAGCATCGGCCCCCGCGCCCTCGTTGCCGAAGACGAGCGCGAGCGGACGCGTCCACGACATCGCGTCGGGCAGCGCCCCGCCGCGCGGCTCGGCCACGACCACCCGGACGCCGCCCGCGGCAAGCGCCGCCGCCGCGGCCGCCGCAGACTCGAAGTGCACGCACGGCACCCGGAATGCGGCGCCGGCGGACGCGCGGAGGGCCTTCGGCCCGAACGGATCGGCGGCCGCGCCCGCGGTAACGACCACGGTCGCGCCGGCCGCGGCCGCAGTGCGCACGATCGCGCCCACGTTGCCCGGGTCCTGGACGCCGTCGAGCACGGCCGCGAGCGTCTCCGCTGCGGCGAACCCCGACGGCTCGGAGGACGTGGGGCGCGCCGCGATCCCGAGCGCCCCCTGCGGAGCTTCCACCAGCGTCAGCGCCGCGAACACCTCGGACGAGACGACCACCTCCCGGGCGCCGAGCGATCGCAGCCGATCCCGAAGCGCCGCGCGGCGCGGATCGGCGGCCGCCTCCGGTGTGTAGACCGCGGTGTCGAACCGCGCCCCCGCAGCCGCCGCGGCGTCGAGCACGCGCCACCCTTCGACGGCGACGCGCGACGCCCGTCGCGTCGGCGACCGCACGAGCGCCCGCAGGTCGCGGATCAGGGGGTTGCTGCGGCTCGTGATCATCGGAGGGACGCCGGCGCCATCACGCAACGAGCCCTCCCCGGACACCGGGGAGGGCTCGTTGGGCACCGTGCCGCCGTGACTACTTCTCCGTCTCGACCCGCTTGACCAACGCTTCGAACGCGTGGTTGTCCCGCACCGCGAGATCCGCGAGAATCTTCCGGTTGACGCGGATCCCCGCCCGCCGTAGCCCGCAGATGAGCCGGCTGTACGAGGTGCCGTGCGTCCGCGCCGCCGCGTTGATGCGTGCGATCCACAGACGGCGAAAATCGCGCTTCCGCGCCCGCCGGTGCGCATACGCCTGCGCCAGCGCGCGCAGCACCGTCTGGTTCGCCATCTTGAACCAGCGGCTCTTCTTCCCCCAGTACCCCTTGGCCAGCTTCAGCACCTTGCGGTGCCGATGCTTGGCCACCATCCCTCGTTTTACGCGCGCCATCGAACGCCCCTCCTTTGCGCGACCACGCCGACCCTACGAGTACGGCAGGAGCCGCTTGATCCGCTTCGCGTCGCTTCCGACAATCTCACGTTCCTGGTGCAGCGAGCGCTTCCGCGACCCGCGCTTGTGTTCCATGAGGTGTCCACCCAACTGCCGGCCGCGGAGCAGCTTCCCCCGGGCGCTGACGCGCAGCCGCTTGGATGCACCACCGTGCGTTTTGAGCTTCGGCACGTGTCGTCCTCCTCGTACCCGCCGGGATGCCTTCCCGCGGGCGTCCACCGTGACGGCGTCAGTTCTTCTTCGGCGCCATGATCATGATCATGTTGCGGCCTTCCATCAGCGGCTGACGCTCCACGACCCCGACGTCGAGCAGCTGACTCGCCATCCGCTTCAGAATCTGCTCGCCGACCCCCGGATGCGCCATCTCCCGGCCGCGAAACCACATCGACACCCGGACCTTGTCGCCGTCCTTCAGGAAGCTGCTGACCGCGCGGGTCTTCACCTGCAGGTCGTGGTCCCCGATCTTGGGGCTGAGGCGCATCCCCTTGAGCTCGGACGTCTTCGCCTTCTTGTGTGCGAGCCGCTCGCGCTTCGCCTGCTCGTATTTGTACTTCCCGAAGTCCATCACGCGGCACACGGGCGGCGATGCGGTGGGCGCCACCTCGACGAGATCGACCCCCGCCTCCGCCGCCTTCGCCAACGCATCCTGCAGCGTCAACACACCGAGCTGCTCGCCGGCGGCCCCGATCAACCGGACCTCTTTGGCCCGGATGCGACTGTTGATCCGCGTTTCGCGTTCACGCTCGACAGGTGCGATGGGTCTTCAGCCCCCTTTTACGGTCTCCCCCCAAATCAACAAGGGGATGGCAACGCCATCCCCTCCACGTCGATCGAACTCTCGGTGGACCTTACCGGCAACCGCGTATGAACGGCGGTGCCGTAAGGTGAGAAGCGGATGGCTTCTACTTGAGCACGGTGATTGTAGCACAGGTGCCCCGGGGAATCAATCAACGGATGCCGCGTTCCCCAGATTGCTCGCATACACATTGGTGTGTTGCTCCCACACCGCCTCTTTGCGGATGACCCGTCGCTCCCCGTCTCGCTGCACCCGGAGCCGATGCGTCTGGGCCCGTCGCACCGCCTTGACGATCCGCACGGAGCGCGCCGCGGTGGTCCAGTACACCTCAGGACAATCCCAGCGGGCTACTCTCTCTCCCCGCTGTGCCTGCGGGGGACCGGCCGTGAGGCGCTCCACTTCGGCCGCCAACTCCGGCTGATTGTCTTTCACCGTGATCACCCAGTCGAGGCCGAGCGCTTCCAGTGCTGCGACAAACGACGCCGCGAGATATAACGCGTCTCCCACCAGCACATCGACGAAGCGCCGCCCGAGTCGCATCACGAGGTCCTCGAGCAGGCGCTGCGCGCAGGTGAGTTCACCTTCCCCCGGCGCCTGAAACCGAATCCCCAGCGGTATCGGAAACGGCGTATTGATCACGACGACCGCCACGAGCCGATGATAATATTGGCCGTCCCGGTCGGGTACCACGGCAGCAGCCGCGCGACCACGAGGGCTTGGTCATCCTTCGGGCCGACCAGACCCCATTCCGAGACCGCGAGCATGAGTCGATCGGCGATCTCCTGCGGCGGCGCGTCCCGGCCGGCGACGAGCAGCGCGCCGAGCCGCTCCTCACCAAACTCCTCACCGTCGGCGTTTCGCGCTTCGGTGATTCCATCGGTAAACAGCAGCAGGAGATCACCGGGACGCACCGTGATCTCGGTCGCGGCGTACCGCGCCTCGGCGCTCACGCCGAGCAGCAGCCCCCGGGCATCGAGCGGCCGCGCATCCGATGCGCCCTCGCGCAGCAATAGCGGCGCGGGATGCCCGGCGCACGTGCACCGCAGCGTGCCGGCCGCGGGGTCCACGACACCGTAGAACAACGGTCATGAATAGCGACGACGCGGCGTCTTGGGTGAGCACGGCGTTCATCCGGGCGAGCACGGTCTCGGGCGGCCGCCCGTCCAGCGCGAACGCTTCGAGCAGATAGCGGCCCCGCGCGGAGAGCGCCGCCGCCGGAATCCCTTTCCCGGTGACGTCCGCGATCGCCAGTCCGACCTGCCCGCGGCCGAGCGGAAAAATCGCGTAGAAGTCGCCGCCGACCTCGCGGCTCGGGAGGTAGCGGCCGGCGGCGATGATCCCCGGCAGCTCCACGCTTGATGTCGGCACTAGTGCCTGTTGAATGACGCCCGCGATCTCCTGCTGCCGCTCGTAGGCCCGCGCGTTGTCGACCGCGAGCGCGACCCGGTCGGCGAACGCCTCGAGCAGTCCGACCTCCTGCGCGCGAAACTCGCGGGATGAGCGGGAGATGACCAGGATCACCCCGATCACCCGACCGCCGACCCGCAGCGGCACGCCCAACGCGGCACGCGCGCCGTCTGCCAGAAGGCCGGGGTCGATCACGCGCAGCGCGTCCGGCCCCGACAGGGCAAGCGGCCGTCCGCCGTCCGCGACACGGCTGGCCAGGCCTCCGCCCCGCTCGCGGCCGATGCCCGGCCTCCTGACCCGCCCCGAACTCAACCGGCACCCCGAGACGTCCCGTTGTCTCATCGACAAACCAGACGGTGCCCCCGTCCGCGCCGAGCGCGGAGGCGATCTGCTGCACCAGGACGGGGAGCAGCCCATCCAGCCGGACCGTGGACAGCGCCGCGTCGCTCACCGCCTGCAGCGCGTTCATCTCGCTCATCGCTCGGCCGAGGCGCTCGCTCATCTCGTCGAACGCCACGCCGAGCTCTCCCAATTCGTCCCGTCGGCGCAGCTCGACCCGGTGATCCGTCTCGCCCCGGCCGAGCGCGCGCGCCCCGCGGGCCAGCACCAGGATCGGTGCGCTCAACCCGCCGCCCAGCGTCCAGGCGAGTCCGAGACCGAGCAGGACGGCTCCGAGGAACCAGGCCAGCTCCACCAGCGCGGCTCGCCGGACGGGCAGCAGGGCGGATGCTTCCGGCTGCAGCACCACGGCCGCCCAGCCGAGGGTCGGGATCGGCGCCGCCGCCCCGAGCTCGCGCACTCCGCCCGGCGCGTCCGCGTGTCCGGCGATCGGCGCCGCACGACCCCCGAGCGCCGCGCGCACGGCCGCGAGCGACTCGAGCGACGCCGCCGGCCGGTCGGGATGCCGCAGATCGAAGACGATGCGCCCGCGCTCGTCGACGATCACGCCGTCCATATCCGGGGACAGGGCGCTGTACAACATCTGCTGCATCGCCCGGAGATCCACGACGCCGTCGACCACGGCAGACAGCTGTCCCTCGACGTTGATCCGGGAGGCGACCTCGAGGCCGGACCGCCCGGCGACCGTGACGATGCCGCCGGTCGACCAGGGCGCGTCGGCCCGTACGGCCGCGAACGCGCGGTGCGCCGTCACGTTCGCGCTGGGGTCCCCGGGCGGATCCGAGGCCTCCACATGGCCGTCCGGCCGTGCCAGGCCGAGCCACAGAAACGTCGGATCGTTCGCGCGGATGACGGCGAAGAGGCGCACGACACCGACCACGGGATAGGGCTGACTCTCGACCGCGGACCCGGCGGCGACCTCCGCGTGGGCGGCGTTCGCCACGAACGTCTCGACTTCGGCGGCCAGCGCCCGCGCGGCTTCGGTCTGGGCGCGCGCGACGACGTCGAGACGGTCGCGATTTTGATTCGCGAACAGGCGGACCCCGGCGATCAGCACCGGGACCATGCACAACAGGATCACGGACGCGACTTTCTCGCGAATGCCGAACCGCATCGTCCTCCCCGCCCGGACGCCGCGCCGGTCGGCGGAAGGCGCGGAGTGCCCCCGAATCAGCGGCGACGCCGCGCCGCGCTCGGCCTCAGGATTGACGCGTCACCCGCGACCGGACCCGCTCGAGCGCCTCAGGCTCCGTCGCGGACAGCGAAAACACCTGATCGAGCCCCGTGATCGTGAAGAGTTTTCCGATCTTGGCCTCCGTCGAGACGAGCGCGAGTTCGCCATCCCGCTCGCGGACGCGCTTGAGCGCCGCCGTCAGCACCCGCAGCCCGGTGCTGTCCATATACGTGGTGCGCACCAAATTGACGACGAGCAGGGGCGGCGCGCCGGTTGATCCGCGCGTCAGCGCGTCTTCCAGCCGCGGCGCCGTGTACAGGTCCACTTCCCCGGCCACGTCGACCACCGTGACCGTCCCCTCGCTCCGAACCCCGACCTCGAATTCCATCGTGATCCCTCCCGGCGCGCGGTGTGTGGCGTCACTCACTTGTGGTGACGACCGTGGCGGCCTGATACAGCGAGATCCCTTTGTTCGCCACTGCGGATGCCACGAACCCCAATACGATCAAAAATCCCGCCTTGATCCCGGACACGAGCACCGTATCGCCGACCGAGCGCCCCGAGACGGCCGATGCGAGCGCCCCCGACGACACGAACTCGACGTACGCCCAGTAGAATACCAGCAGCAGCAGGACCACGCCGAGCACAAACACGCCCAACCCCGCCCCTCTCCCGACTCCATCCCGTCCGATCCGCGCCATGCGGTCCCCCCGTCTACTCGAGTCTCGCGTGCGCCAGCGCCGTCTGGCACGAGCAGTCCCGCGTGCGCGGAAGGCGCTCGATCGTCGCGAACAGGAGCCGCCGCAGCTTCTCGTTGTTCTCCTGCATGACCTTGATCACCGCGTCGTTCGTCACCGGCGTCATCGTGGGGTCCGATGGGACCCCGACGTCATAATCGGTGATCAACGAAATGTTCACGTAGCACAGTTCCAACTCGCGCGCCAAGATGCTCTCGGGGTAGTTGGTCATGTTGATGACCTCCCATCCCTGGGCGCTGAACCAGCGGCTCTCCGACCGCGTGCTGAACCGCGGTCCCTGAATGACCACCACGGTTCCCCGGTCGTGCACCGCGATCCCGAGCGTCCGCGCCGTCTCCGCTGCCAGCCCCCGCAGCGTCGGGCAGTACGGGTCCGCCGCGGACACGTGGGTGACGATCGGCCCGTCGTAGAACGTGTCGGCGCGCCCCCAGGTCCGGTCGACGAACTGGTCGCAGATGACGAACTCCCCCGGACGGACGTGCGCCTGCAGGCTGCCGGCGGCGCAGGGTCCGAAGACCCACTTGCACCCCGAGCGACTTCATCGCCCACAGGTTCGCGCGATAATTGATTTTCGCCGGCGGCAGCCGGTGCGTCCGGCCGTGCCGCGGGAGAAACGCGACCGACCGGCCGGCAATCTCGGCAATCGTGACGGTGTCGCTCGGCTCCCCATATGGGGTTTCAACTTTGTGTTCCCGCGCGCCGTCCAACAATGAATAAAAACCAGACCCCCCGAACACGCCGATCTCCGCGTGCGCCACCCTATTTCCTCCTTACCCCATGATCGCGACTGTCGAAACCCTCCGAACCCTTCTGCCCGGACCCGCCCGCCAGGATCCCCGCCAAGACGGTGGGATCGATGTTCGCGCCCGACACGATGCAGACGACCGTTCCCGTGCCCGCTTGCCCGTCGAGCGCGGCCGCCACGGCCGCCGCCCCGGCCCCTTCGGCGACGATGCCGTTGCGCTCCGCGAGCAGGCGCACCGCCGCCGCCACTTGGTCCACCGACACGACGGCCGAGCCCGCGAGCAGCACGCGCGCGAGTTCCCACATCTCGGGCAGCACCCTCGGCGCCCCGATGCCGTCGACAAACGAGGGCACGTAGTCGATGTCGGTCGGGCGGCCGGCGGCGAGCGAGGCCGCGAGCGGCGCGGCGGTGGCCACTTCCGCGGCCATCACGGTGACGCGTGGCGCGAGCGCGCGCAGGGCCGACGCAATGCCGCACGCGAGCCCCCCGCCCCCGAACGGGACGATCACCGCGTCGAGGTCGGGCAGGTCCTCGACGATTTCGATCCCCACGGTCCCGTTCCCGGCCATGACCGCCCGATCATTGAACGGATGAATGAACAGACCCCGCATGCCCTCAAACTGCCTGGTCCGAAACACCTCAAACCACTGCGCCGGCGGCACTTTGACGACCGTCCCGCCGAGCCGCTGGATC
The DNA here is from genome assembly GCA_963787105.1 of uncultured Bacillota bacterium. GTDB lineage: Bacteria > Sysuimicrobiota > Sysuimicrobiia > Sysuimicrobiales > Segetimicrobiaceae > JAJPIA01. Next base: position 68,972 of record CAWBBU010000009.1, on the reverse strand, counting down.
GCCCGCGCCTTCGTCTCCGGAATGTGATCGGGCACGACGACGCTGCAGGGCAGGCCCTCGCGCTCGCGCGTACCATGCGACCGCCTGCGCCATGTTCCCGGCACTCGCGGTCCACACGCCGTGCGCGAGCTCCGCTCGGGACGCCACCGCGATCGCGTTGCCCGCGCCCCGCAGCTTGAAGGACCCGATCGCCTGCAGGCTCTCCAGCTTGAGAAAGATCTTGGCCGGGGCGCCGTCGGCGCGCAGCGCGACCAACGGGGTCCGGATCACGCTTCCCGCGATTCGGCGGTGCGCGGCACGAATCTCCTCGAGCGGGATCGGGCCCGGCGCGGCCGACTGGCTCATACGACGGGACCCATGGGGCGACATCCGAGAGGGACGGCGGGATAGACCACAACGCTAGTATGTTCTTCAGCGCGCGCAGGCGGTCCTCGTCACCCGCTGCGGGTACGCGCGCCGGATGATATCATCGCCTCAGGCCGTCGCCGGACTCCCTCGCCGTGCTCGGTCGCATCGGGAGGTGCCAGATGCCCGCTCGCTATACCCTCTACGAAGAGCCCCGCGCGTTCCGCACGCCGAGCCGGGTGTGGTATGGGGCGGGCGCGGCCGCGCGGGCCGGCGCGTGCGCGCAGGAGCTCGGCATTCCGACCGGCCCGACGCTGCTGGTCACCGACGCCGTCGTCGACAAGCTCGGCCTCGCCCGCGAGGTCGCGGCGGGCCTCGAGAGCGCCGGCTACGCCCTCAGCCGATTCTCCGACATTCCCGGCGAGCCGACCGCGGAGGTCGCCGACCGGGCCGCGGCGTTCGCGCGCCAGCTCGCGCCCGTGCTCGTCGTCGGCGTCGGCGGCGGCAGCGTGATGGATGTGGCGAAGCTCGCCGCGGCGCTCGTCAACAACCCCGGCGGCGTCATGGAGTACACCAACTTCGGCGACAAGCGGTTCGCGCGGCCGGCCGTCCCGGTGATCCTCGTCCCGACCACCGCCGGCACCGGCGCCGAGGCCAGCCCGAACGCTGTCGTCACCAGCGGGCACCGCAAGGCGTTTGCCAACAACTATCCGCAGCTGCTGGCGTCCGGCGCCGTGCTTGACCCGCGCCTCACCGCCTCGCTGCCGCCGGTCGTGACCGCCCATACGGGATTGGACGCGCTGAGCCACTGCGTCGAGGGCATGCTGTCGACGAACGCGACCGCGCTCACGGACGTCGCCGCCACCCAGGGAATCGGGCTGATCACGCGCGCGCTGCCGCGGGCGTACGCGGCGGGGAACGACGCGGAGGCCCGCGCCGAGATGCTGCTCGGCGCGTACCTCGGGGGCCAGACGCTGAACGCCGGCATGGTGCTCGGCCATTCGATCGCCTACACGATCGCGAACCGCCTGCACCTGCCGCACGGGTTTTCGTGCGCGCTCGCGCTGCCGTACACCGTCGCGTACAACCGTGACGCCGCCGCCGAACGGCTCGGGCGGATCGGCGCCGCCGCCGGGACCGACGGCGGGCACATCGTGCGGCGGATCCAGTCGCTCTGCCAGGATACCGGCATCCCGGAAGCGCTGCGCACGCTCGGGTTGGAGCGCGAGCGGCTTCCCGAGATGGTCACCGAGTGCCTCGAGCAGTACCCGCGGCCGAACAACCCGCGGCCGCTCGACCGTGACGCGCTCCTGTCGCTCTACCAGGCGATGTGGGAAGGCCGGCCGGCGGACGCGTGGACCGCGTGACCCGCCCCGCCGCCCTGCGCGCGGTCCTCTTCGATCTCGACGGCACGCTGCTCGACAGCGCGGAGCTGATCATCACCGCGTTCCAGGATACCTGCCGGCACATCCTCCACCGTGAGATCGACCGGGACACGATCCTGCGCGAGTGGGCCCGTCCGATCCGCGAGCGGTTCCACGCGCTCGCGCCCGACCAGGACGAAGCGCTGTCGCAGGAATATCTGCGGCGGTATCTGGCCCTGCACGGGCAGCGCGCGCGGCTGTTCCCGGGCGTGACGGACACGCTCGACGCGCTGCGCGCACGCGGCTACGCCATGGCGATCGTCACGTCGAAGCGCCGCGCCACGACCCAGGCCGCCCTCGACGCGTTCCACCTCGACCGGTGGTGCTCTGTCGTGATCGCCGACGAGGATGTCACGCGGCACAAACCCGATCCCGAGCCGGTGCGGCTCGCGTCCGAGCGCCTCGGGGTGCGGCCGGACGCCGCGCTCATGGTCGGGGACACGCCGTTCGATATCGCCTCGGGCCGCAGCCGCGGGCGCCGACACGGCCGCGGCGCTGTGGGGGACGGTCGATGCGGAGGGGCTCCGCGCCGCGGCGCCCGGCCACGAGCTCGCGCATCCCGCCGATCTTCTTCCGCTCTGTCCCCCGCAATAGCGGCGGGCGACCGAAGGCCCGGCGCCCGCCGCAGCCATGGAGACGATCGCACGGGGCGGCGCGCAGAACGCCGGGTGCGCGCGTCGCGTCGCTCCCGGACGATAACCAGGTGACGCAGCATGAGGCGATCGCTCGTGTTCAATCAGGTGTCGCTCGACGGCTATTTTGTGGACAGCGTTCCTAAACCTGCGGACATGAGGAGCCTGTCCCGGCACGTCAGCCGAATAGTGCTGGCGACCGAGCGCCCTCGACCGCATCATCGCGGCTTCCCGCCTCCCCGCAGCCGCGCGATGTAGAGGCGGGCCGCCTCGGTCTGCGACGCGCCGCGCAGCTTCTCTTCCTCGGCGAATCGCGCCTCCTCCGCGGCCCATCGGTCCGCGGACGCGTAGGCATCGTCCTCGGCCTGGCGGACGGGACGGTCGGCCCTGCGGCCCCCGACGACGGCGGCGATCGCCGCCGACAGCTCCCCGATTCGCTGCGAGACCGCGGGCACCCGGCGGACCGTCACCTCCGCGAGCAGCAGCGCGGCCGCAAGGCCGGCGATGGGCGGCCAGGCGTCCGCGTCCCCCTGGCCCGAGCCCGGGCGGAACGCCTCGTCCGGCGCGTGCAGCAGCATCCCTCCGGTCGCCTCGGTGAGTTGTGCGAGGAGCGCCGGATTGCCGCCCGGATCACGCAGTTCCGGGGAATACGGGATCACGAGGCCGGCGGCCCGCGTCCCGACGGCCCCCGTCTCGCCGCGCGCGGCGACCGTCACCGCGTAGGTGCCGGGCTCGCCCGCCGGCCACGTCGCTTCGTAGCGCCCGGGCGCCGTCTGTGTCACCTCCACAGGACGGCGCGCGTCGCCGGGCCCCTGGACCACCGCGACGACCGTCAACCCGTCCCACGCGCGTCCGTCGGGGTGGCGCGCGTCCAGGACCAGCCGGGCATCCGAGCCTCGCGGCTCGCGTGCGAGCGCCAGGTACAATCCGGCCCCCTCGTCGCGCAGCGTCCACCGCACCGCCTGCGACCAGAACCGCGCGGCGTCGGGCCATGCCGCCCACCGCGAGGTCCACCGCGCGCCGTCGTCCGACGTAAACGCGACGGCGCGTCCGAGCCCGTACTGCCACGTCGCCAGCACCGGGTCGCGGCGCGGCCCCTGGAGGGCGACGTCCGCGGTCGGCTTCGCGACGGCCGCGACGTATCCCGCGATCGCCGGGGGCGTCCCGACGTCGACGAGCGTCGGCGCCTGGCCGGCGCGCGCGAGCGGCGTCGGCTCCTCCACGACGTACGACCGGACCGCGATCAGCGCCTCGGTGGTGAAGATCTCGGGAATGTCGTAGAAGTCCTTCGCGACGTACGACCGTCCGTTGCCCCAGCGCGCGAGGTTCCGCATGAACGTGAGATCCGCGTCGCTGCCGATCGCGACCGTGCTGACCGTGAGCTTCTCGCGGGCCATCTGCGAGACGAGCGTATGGAAATCGCCCGGGTCGGTCAGCCCGTCGCTCATGACGATCACATGGCGCACCTTCGCGGGCGATTTCACCAAAAACCGCTCCGCTCCCACGAGCGGCGGATACATGATCGTGCCCCCGCCCGCCCGGATCCGGGCGACCTCGTCGAGGATGCGGCTCTTGAAGCGCGCTTCCGTCGGCGGGACGAGCCAGCGGTACGTCTGGTCGAACGTGATCACGCCGATCTGATCGTGCTCGCTCAGGAGATCGATCGTGGAGGAGGCAATCTCTTTCGCGAGATCCTCCTTGGCAAGCTCGGAGCCGAACGCCTCCATGCTGCCCGATGTGTCGATCGCCAGCACCACCGCGACGGTCGGGAGCGCGGTCTGCTGGCGCACGTCCATCCGGACCGGGAGGATCGTCTCGAGCGGCGTGCCGGCGTATCCGCCGACGCCGTAGCTGTGCGGCCCGCCGACGGCGACGAGGCCGCCGCCGAGCGTGCCGACGAACGTCTGGAGTGCCTGCTGCTGGGTCTGGCTCAGATCGGACGCGCCGATGTCGTCGAGCACGACGCCGCCGTACGGCGCGAACCCCGTCGGGAGCGTCGGGACCTCGTCGGGGGTCCGCACGTCGACCTCGAGACCCTGGCGGGCGAGCCACTCCGGCAGCACGCTGGGGTCCTCCGCGACGAACAGGACGCGGGGTGCGCCGCGCACGACGACCAGGGACTCGCCGTGGTTGTTGCCGGGCCGCGTGTACGGCGGCGCGGCGACGTCGACCCGGTACCGCACCAGCGACTCGCGCGTGGCACGGTCGGTAAACGAAACGGCCGCCTCTCCGAGCGGCAGCGACACGCGGCGGCTCGCGATCGGCGTGCCGTCCCGGCTCAGCGTCACCGTGGCCTGGGTCGCCACCGTCGCGCGGACCACGGCACGCACGTCATACGCCTCCCCCACGTGCACCTCCGCGGGGGTGACCACGTCGTCGACCAGGATCTCGGGCGGCGCGGCGGCGCCGAGGGGCACCGCGTCGACCGCGATGCCGTCGGCCGCGGCGCGGCGGGCCGCCGCGACGGCGTCCCCGGCGTTCTCGGCCCCGTCGCTCAGGACGACGATCCGCCGCGCGCCGTCACGCGGCAGGACCGCGCGCGCGAGATCGATCGCCGCGCCGATGTCGGTCGCGTCCGGCTGGGGCGCCGTCGCGAGGTCATCCACCTCGAGACGCGGCGCGACCGGCGACTGCAGCAGCGGCTGGCCCGCGAACGTGACCACGCCGGCCTGATCGTCGGGGTGCATCCGGGCCAGCGCGTCCTGGACGAAGCCCGTCGCGGCGCGCCGGTCGTCCGGTGTGATGCTGAGCGACCGATCCGCGACGAACACGACGCGCACGCCCGCCACCGGCACGCGAAGGATCGGCCCGGCGAGCGCCAGCACGAGCAGCGCGAGCAGCGCCGCCCGCAGCACCGTCGCCATCCGCCAGCGGCGCCCGACGCGGCGGCGGCCCAGATGCCAGACGACCAGCACGAGCGGCAGCAGCAGGAGCCACAGCGGCTGCTGGAAGCCGACCGGCAGCGTCACGCGTCGCCTCCCGCGCGGCGGGTCGCGAGCGCCCATTCTCCCAGCGCGGCGCACAAGGCCGCCGCCACGAGCCAGGGCCACAGGGAGATTCGCACGAGCGCGGTGTCGGACACGCCCGCCGGTCCCGAGACTGGCGCCGCCGCGGTCCCCGCCGGCGCCCCGCCGGGTCGGATCACGCTTGCCGCGGGCGCTCCGCGCTCCGCCGCGAACACGCGGTCCGCGCCGCCCGCGACCGACAGGCGGTACAGGCCGGCGCGCGTGAGGGGCGGCAGCACGAACACCCCGTCCACCGGCCGGAGCGCCGTGTGCCCGCCGTCGGGCTCGGTGAGGGTCGCCGCGGAGGCCGCGCCCGCGGGCACCTGCACGTCGTCTCCCACGCGGGCGTCGGCGATCGCGCCCCCGAGCCACGCGAGGCTGTTCTGCATCAGGATCGGGAACGCGACGTGCAGCGGCAGATCGGAGTCCTCCAGCGCAAACGCCAGCATCACGATGCGCACCCCGCCGCCGTCGTAGGCCCACACGAGCGGCGCCGGCCCCGACGCGAGGACGCGGCCCCCCTCGGGGGCGAGGGTGAGCGCGCGGTCGATCCGCACGTCGCTGAGATCCACGAACCGAAGCACCGGATCGTCACGGTCCCAGGCCGCGACGGTCGGGTGCGACACGACGCCCGTCGCGCTCACGGGCAGGCCGGGCGGGACGGTGCCGATCGCCAGGTAGTTCCCGGGCGGCAGCGCGTCGATGTCGACGCGGTCGAGGATCACGATCCCGAACCGGCCCCAGGTCGCGGGCGCGACGGTCGCGGTCTCGGCGGCGCGCGCCACCGGCAGGACACGCAGCATGCCTTCGAGATAGGGATTGCCCCGGCTCACGAGCAGGACGGCGGGCAGCGGCGCCGCGTCGATCACCGCCGTCGCCTGATCATCCTCCGGCAGCATGTCGTGCACGTCCAGACGGGCGCGGAGCACGCCGGCGCCGGCCACGGGAAACACCGCGGTCCAGGTGTCCCCCGGCGCGATCGTGGACGTCCGGTGATAGACGGGCGTGTCACCGAGGCGCACGTCCAGCGGCACCGGCTGCGCCGTGGCGCTGTCGTTGGCGACGCGCACGAGCGCCCGCACTCCGTCGGCGTCGCGCAGCACCCGAAACTCGGTAATCCCGACGTTGTCGTCCGAGGTCCCCAGAATCCGGTAGCTCGCCCCGGCGACCGCGGGCAGCGGACCGCGCGCCGCATCGGTCCACACGAGGATCTGTCCGCCCGGGCCCGGCTGCTGCGCGGCGGCGAGCGTCACCGCCGCGGCGACGTCGCCCGGCGCGTCCCAGGGGGCGGCGGCTCGGAGCGCTCCGTCAAGCGCGCGGCGGTCGTCGGTCAGCGCGGCGAGCAGGAGCGGATGGGGCGCGGCCAGCACGACGGCGGCCCGCTGCCCCGGTGCGAGGCGTGTGATCACGTCGGCCGCCTCGGCCCGCGCCCGGTCGAAACGGGAGGGCGCGACGTCCCGCGCCCGCATCGACAGCGATCCGTCGAGCACCAGCACGACGTCGCGCCCGGCGACGCCCCGCCCGATCACCGTGGGCCGTGCGAGCCCCAACACGAGACAGGCGATGGCCACCAGCTGCAGCAGGAGCAGGAGGCTCCGCTCGATCCGGCGCGAAGGCCGGGACGCCGCGAGCGACGGCGCCGACTGCCGCCACAAGAGGATGCTGCTGACCGGCTGCTCCCGGCGCCGGACCCGCAGCAGGTAGAGCAGCACAAAGAGCGGCAGGCTCAGGAGCCCCCACAGCGCGGCCGGGGCGCCGAACGTCATCGGACGAGCCCCCCCTGCCGCAGATAGCGCAGCACCAGCAGGTCGACCGGCACCGAGGACGCGGTGCGCACGTAGTCGATCCGGTGACGGAAGCAGAAGCGCTCGAGATCCCGGAAGTAGGCATCGCGCGCCGCGGCATACGCGCGCAGCGCGTCCGCGTCGACCGACAGCTCGACGGCGCGGCCGGTCTCGACGTCGACGAGCCGCAGCTCGCCCGACAGCGCCGGGGTGATCTCCTCATCCGCGAGCACGTGGATCACGAACGTCTGGAACCGGCGGTGGCGCGCCTGCAGCAGGGCGTGCTCGTACCCGTGCGGATCGAGCAGGTCGGACAGCAAGATCAGCAGCCCGCCGCGGCGGTGCTCGCCGAGGTCGCGGGACAGCGCGTGGCCGAGGTTCGTCTCACCACCCGGGGTCAGCCGGTCGAGAAAGCGCAGCAGGTCGAACGCCCGGCCGCGCCCGCGGAGGCGGGCCAGATGCGGACCCCGGTCGGAGGCGACCGCGGTCACCGCGACGCGGTCGAGGTTCGTGAGCCCGATGTAGCCGATCGCCGCGGCGATGCGCTTGGCCAGCGCGAGCTTGCTGGGGGTGCCGGCGGCCATCGACCCGCTCGTATCGATGACGAGGCGGACGTCGAGATCTTCCTCTTCACTGAACAGCTTCACGAACATCCGGTCGAGGCGGGAGACGATGTTCCAGTCGATGTAGCGGTAGTCATCACCCGGCTCGTACGGCCGGTAGTCGTCAAATTCGATGCCGCGCCCCTTCACGACGCTGCGGCGCTCGCCGTGCAGCTGTCCCTGCACCCGGCGCCGGCTGATCAGGCTCAGCGTCTCGAGGCGCTGAAGAAACGCGGGGTCAAAGAGGCGCGCATCCTGCGCGTCGGAGTCCGGCGGGACGCCCTGAGCCATCCGCGGGTCTACGCGCCGCCCGCGGCCGGCGCCGCCGCGCCGACCTCATCGATCGCCGCGCGCAGCAGGTCGTCCGGATCGGCGCCCTCGGCCTCTCCCTCAAAGTTCAAGATCAGGCGATGCCGCAGCGCGGGCAGGGCGAGCGCTTGAATGTCCTCGACGGAGACGTTCAGACGCCCCTCGGCGAGCGCGCGGACCTTGCCCGCCCGGATCAGCGCCTGCAGCCCGCGCGGGCTCGCCCCGTAGCGGACGAAGCGCTTGGCGCCCGCGGCCGCACCCGGGGTGTCGCCGTGGGTGGCGAGCACGAGCCGCGCGGCGTAGTGCTGCACGTGCGCGGCCACGGGCACCTGGCGCGCCGTCGCCTGCATGGCGCGGACGGTGGCGCCGTCCAGGACCCGGTGGGCGACCGGCTCCTCGGGCCCGGTGGTGCGCTCGCCAATCGCGATCAGCTCGTCCAGGCTCGGGAACGGGACGCGGAGCTTGAACAGAAACCGGTCGAGCTGCGCCTCCGGCAGCGGATACGTCCCTTCCATCTCGATCGGATTCTGCGTCGCGAGCACAAAGAACGGCCGCTCGAGCGGCCGGGATTCGCCGGCGGTCGAGACGGCATGCTCCTGCATCGCTTCGAGCAGGGCGGACTGCGTCTTCGGCGTCGCGCGGTTGATCTCGTCCGCGAGCACGATCTGAGCGAACACCGGGCCGGGCTGGAACTCAAACCGGCGGCGGCCGGCGTCGTCCTGCACGATCAAGTTCGTCCCGAGGATGTCCGCGGGCATCAGATCCGGGGTGAACTGAATCCGCGAGAAGCGCAGGTCGAGCGCCTGCGCGAGCGTGCGCACGAGGAGCGTCTTGCCGAGCCCCGGCACCCCCTCGAGCAGCACGTGCCCATCCGCCATCAGCGCGGTGACCACGAGCTCGAGCAGCGTCTCGTGCCCGACGATCACCCGGCCGAGCTCCTCGCGCACCGCCGCGTATCCCCGGCGAAACTCCTCCACCTCGTGCGGTCCCGCAAGATCCGTCACGGCGTGCCTCCCAACGTCTCAAAGTACTGGCGGATCAGGGTCAGGTACGCGGGCGGCAGCGGCGCCTGCGACATCGCACGGTCGATCTCGCGCGTGACGTCGGGAGATGGGCGCCCCGCGGGCAGACGCGAGGTCCCGGCCTGGCCCGGCGCGACGATCTCCTTGATCGTGGACGGCCCTTCCCCTTGGACTCCGGACAGATGCACGTCCGTGCGGGTGGCGCGAATCCGCGCGGTCGGCGCGCCGAGATGGCCGCCGGTCCCCTTCCCGGGCAGGCTGCCCTGGTTCGGGCCGGGCGGCGCGGGCGGACCCGTGTCGTCGCTCGGCGCGGTGGGGGCGTTCGGCCCGGACGCCTGCGGGGCGGGCGCGTTGGGCGACGCTTTCGCGTCGGTCGTGGTATCGGATCCCCCGGCCGGCGCGGCGTCGGCGACGCGCGAGGTCGAGCTCTGGACGTCTTTGCTCGCCTCGCCCAGCATCTCGTCGTCTCCGGCCATCTGCTCCATGTCCTGCAGATCCTCGATCGCGTCGTTGAGCGCGCCCGACGCGGCGGCCGGATGCCCCGCGGCCGCCTCCTGCCGGGCCTTCGCGACGGTCTGCTGGGTCGAGACCGGGGCGTTCATCTGGTCGAGCGAATCGGACAGCGCCTGCAGCTGCGTCGACAGCTGCTGCGGGGTCACCGGACTGCCGCCGCGCTCGAGCTGTCCGGTCAGCTGGCGCACCTGACGCACGGCGGCGCTGAGGCGCTCCAGCCGCTGCGCCGGGGTCTCGGTGCCGGGCGCTGTGGGGATCTGGGACGTCGCGCCGCCGGTGCGGCTCTGCGACAGCGCCGCGTCGAGCTGACGCTCCACCTGCTGCTGCTCCGCGCTGAGCTGCCGGTCCGCGTCGCGCAGGAGCCCGAGCGCCTGCTGCCGGTCGATGCGCGACGATTCGAGACGCTGCCCCAACGCCTCAAGGCGCGGCGCCGCGCGCTGGGTCTCGGGGAGCCCCCGCGACCGTGCGGCCGCTTCGAGCTGCCTGCCGACGCCGGCGATCGCCTGTCCCTCCTGGTGGATCGCGGCCGACACTCGTGCCGACGGAGTCGCCGGCAGTGACCATCCCGCGAGCAGCCGGGCCCAGACGAGCAGGACGACGACCGCGGCCGCGGCGAGTGCGGCATCGCGCGGAACACGGAGCGGCACCACGGTCCGGGGGGTGACGGTGTGGGACACCGCCATAGCATCCGAGATCTGCAGGCGCGCGAGGCCGAGCGGCGGCACCGGGCGGTCGAGCAGTTCGAGGGCCGTGCTCAGGCGGTCCGCGAGCCCGCCGCGCTGGTCGGCGAGCTGCGCGGCCTGTGCGAGCGCCGGCCGGAGCCGCCACGACAGGATGAGGAACGCCAGGACGAGCGCCGCCGCCGATCGCCTCCGCGAGCGGCGCCAGCGGAAACGGCACGGGAAGCACCGCGGTGAGCAGCGCCCACGCGATGAGGACCGCGCCCGAGACCGCCGCGGCGCGCGCCACGATCGCGCCCGCCGCGGACACGCCCCGCCGAAACGCCACCCCGCGCAGGAGCGCCCGAAGCACAATCTTCTCGTGGCTCACGACGTCCCGTACCTCCGGAGTGCGAGCTGTGCGACCCCGGCCGCCGCGATCCCAAGCGCGGCGTACGTCACCACGGTCTCCGCGGGAAACACGCCGCCGGCCGCACGCACGACGGCCACGACCGGATTCACCCACTGATCCGCCGCCGGCAGCGCCAGCGTGCCGACAAAGAGCGCGAGCAGCGTCGTCCAGTGCACCACCGCGCGCGAAAACTCCGAGTCGATGACGATGCTGTACAAGAGCCCGATCTGCGCGACGCCCCACGCCTCGACCACCACGAGCCCGGTCACCGCCGCGAACGCGGCGAGCGAGCCCTGGCGGATCCCGACGGCGAGGATCAAGAGCGGCGCCCCGAGCAGCAGCCAATACACGATCGTCGCCAGCGAGGCGAGGCTCTTGCCCACCACGATCGCTCGCCGCGAAAACGGTCCGAACGCGAGATCCACCGACGGGCGCTCGCCCTCGATCGCGATCTCCTGGACCGCGCACGCCGACGCGAAGTAGGTCACGAGCACCGCCTGCACGCCGAGCAGCGCGAGCCCCAGGCTGGTTTGGTTGGAGGCGTCGGGACGGTTGAGTTCGGGCGGGAGGCCGAGCAACGTCAGCAGGCCAAGAATGCCGAGGTAGAAGAATTCGATCGTCAGGACCTTGCGGCTGGCCTCGCGCGCCCGGAGATCCCCGCGCAGGACGGCGTTGCCCACCGCGGCTATCGCCCTGCCACCGGCAGCAGCAGGATCGCGGGGCGCACATCCATCGTTCCGCCGTCCGCCAGATCAAACACAGGCACGGTGTGCGGGATCTCCCCTACGAGGACCGGCGTTGTGGGGTCCATTATAGCATCGCCCCTGGACGCCTGGAAGATCCACGCCCGTACCGTGGTGTTGCTGTCGATCTCCGTCAAGAGCGCCCATCGCGCGGGATCGATCGTGTGCGTCGAGATCCCCGGACCGAGGTCGCCGAGCCAGTACGTGCGGTTGCCCCACCGCAGCTCCGCGCGGCCCACGTGCTCGGCGCCGGCATCGACCGTGAGCGTGCGTCCATCCGCACGTCATCTCGGCGCGCCCCGCGAGCGGCGCAACGGCGAGCGACTGAAACGCCCGCGTCTCCGCGCCGGCCGGCAGCGTGCCTTGGAGCACCGTGCCCGCGTCGGTGAGGGTCGCGCGGAGATCGCCCGAGGCCTCGGCCGGTCCGACGACATCGTGTGAACCCGCGCGGGCGCGGTACGGTCCGCCGTAGGGGACGGACACGACGCTCACCGTCAGCGCGCGGGCGATGCCGGTGCCCGGGGCGGGCTCGAGAAACGTGACCTCCGCGACCGACGTCGACCGGCCGCGCACGTCGCCGGCGAGCAGCCAGAAGACGACGAGCGCGATCGCGACGACGCCCACGGACGCGAGCGTCCCCGTGCGCGGCGCGCGGCGCCGCGCGATCAGGTACAGGACGCCCAGGTACGCGACGATCGCACCGCCCACCAGCGCGTGCACTCCCGGTCCGATCGGCGTGCCGTCCGGCAGCACCTCCGCGACGCCCTCGACATCGACGAGGGGCCGCGGCGGCGGCCCGAGCGCCGCCACCCACCGCGCCTGACGGCCGGCCCACCCGTCAAGCGGCGGCTGCCACGGATCCACGCCCCACTCCTCGCTCCAGCCCAATCCCATCGCGGCATGGGCGATCACTGGGACGCCGCCGAGGCGCATCACCGACGCACCGGGCCGCGGCGCGAGGGCCGTGACCGTGTACGCGCCGGGCGGCCACGCGGCGGCCGGGGACGCGGTCGGTCCGGCCGGGAGCGTCAGCGTGTGGACCTCGTCAGTGTCGGCGGGCAGCACGCCGTCAAGAAACGCGGGGACCGGCACGCCCGGACGCACGATCACCATCAGACGGCCGCCGAGGCGGACCCACGTCACGAGCGCATCCTGCTGCTCATCATCGAGCCGCGCCGCATCGAGGTCGCGGATCACGAGCAGATCGACGGCCGCGTACTCCTGCCAGCGGTGCGGCAGCGCGTCGGCGTCGGCGTACGCGGAAACGACCCGCTCCTCGAGGCGCGAGAGCGACTCGAGGCCGGCGTGCTCGTCGGAGAGGGCGACGACCACGCGGCCGCCGACCAGCGACGGCGTCATCGACACCACGCGGCGCGCGACCTCTCGGCCCGAGATGACCACACGCACCACAAGCGGCTGCCGGATGTTGCCGAGCACGACGGGGACATCGAACGACTGGAGCGCACCCGCCACGGCCTCAAACGGCACGACCGTGGTGTCGACCACCGGCCCGGCCTGCGGGCCCATCGCCGGCGCGTCGATGACCAGCGTGGCCGGACCGCCCTCGGGCAGCGAGGAGATCGCGACCCGCACCGGGCACCGGCACGCCGACGCGCACGGCGCCGGCGAATCCCACGCGCACATCGAGCGCGCCCTCCTGCGCCGCGGCCGCGGGCCGGCCCAGCAGCAACACCCCACAAAGCACAGCGAGGGCATGGCCCGAGAGCCATGCCCTCGTCCGCATCAATCGGCTAGGACGACTTGGCCCCGGCACTGGGGGCGGCTGGGGTCTTGGCGTCGCTGCCGCCGCCGGCGGCGCCGTCGCTGCTCCCCGAACTGCTGGACGTGCTCGTGGACGCCGGTGCCGGCGTCTCGGACTTCTTCGCGTCCCCCTCGACCGGCGCGGGCGTCTTCCGATAGTCGTTGATGTGAAAGCCCGATCCCTTGAAGATGATCCCGACCGCCGAAAACACCTTCCGCACCGGTCCGTTGCAGCGCTCGCAGTGCTCGACCGTCCCGGTCACGCCGTGCGTCACCTCAAACTGGTGGCCGCACTTGGTACACTTGTACTCGTAGAGTGGCATCCGTCACCTCCACCGCCGCACATGGTGCGGCCCCGCCCGCGCGGCGGGCAGGGCCGCCATGCGCTTTCGCTATCCTCTCTCATTGTGGGCTCCCCCCTCGGGGGTGTCAAGCAAGGTCGCGGGCTATTGTCGTCCGAGCGTCGCGACCCACACCGGTCCCACGGTATCTCCCGTGTCGGTGCCAAACGCAAGGCGCAGGCCGTCCGGAGCCCACCGGATCGCGAGCGCCGTCCCGCGCTGCGGAACCTCGGGGCGGTAGTCCATCACCCGCAGGCGCGCGCCCGTGTCCGCGTTGACGACCTCGACCATCACCTCGTCACTACCCAGCACCTCGCCGAACGCCAGCGACGCGCCGAACGGCGCCCACGCGAGCCCGGTGTAGGTGCCGGGAGCCGTCAGCGACCGCCGGCCCGTCCCATCGAGGCGCCCCACCATTACCATCCCGTGCCCGTGCGCGAGGTCATCGGAGGTACCGCCGACATAGGCGACCCGGGTGCCCGTGCGGTCGAGCGCCGCGCCGGTCATCGCCGCGCCGGCCACCACCGTCGTGAGCGTCGGCGTGGGACGCGCCGCGCGGATCCGAAGCACGCGGCTCGCGACGGCATCGCCGCGGGGCCCCACCGCGGCCAGCAGGTCAAGCCCGTCCGGCAGCCACTCGAGCGCCCGCGCCGCAAGCCCGTCCGGCAGCACCACCCGAAGGGGCGGCCGGGCGGGACCCGGGCCGTCCCACAGGAGGATCTCGTCGGCGTCGGCACCGCTCTGCACGTACGCCAGGCGGCCGGCGCGCGGGGCCCACGCCGCGAGGCGGACGTCCGTCGAGCCCGCGAGCGGCACGGCGTCCGTGAGCGAGGGATTCATCGCGTACAGGATCCCGCCCGCGACCACGGCCATACCCGATCGGCCCCCGCCCCATGCAATCTCGGTGACCGGGCCGATCGAGAGGAGCCGGTGAGGCCCGGTGCCGTCGAGCGGGACCTGCCACACGCCATCCGAGGTCCCGAGCGCGAGAACGTTGCCGCGGGGCGCCCACGCCGGCGGGCTGACCGCGGGCAGATCGTACACGCGCGACACGCGCACGACGCGGAGAAACGGGGGACCGAGGTCCACGGGCGTCCGCTGCACCGTGCAGGCCGCAAACGCAAGTGCGGCTGCGAGGAGTGTCCCTAGCAGCCGCACGCGCACGCCGCCCCGGATCCGGGGAATTAGCACACGCTATACTTGCCCTCCGCGAGATCCCGGCAAAAGACCTGGATGCCGGCGAGCTCCCGGTCGACGACTTCCAGCACGCGCCGCTCCACCGCGGACTTGCGCACACCCTTCTGCGGAATGATCTGCGCCGCGGTGACGGGCTGGTCGATCGGCTTGCCGATCTGGCTGACCATCCAGATGTAGACCTCGCGCAGCCCCGGGACTTCCTCATACACTTTCTGCGCGACCTGGTGCGTGAAGATCGAGTAGATCTTGCCGACGTGGGAGACGGGATTCTTCCCCGCGGCGGCCTCCGTGCCCATCGGCCGGTTGATCGCGATCACGCCGTTCACCTTGTTCCCGCGTCCAATCTGTCCGCTGTCGCCGGACTCCGCGGAGGTCCCGAGCACCGAGAGATACACGCCGTTCAGGCCGCGTCCGGGCTCGTCCAGCGTGTTGAGATCAAACCAGATCTTCTCCATCGTCGTGCGCGAGCCGAGGAATCCCATCACCGCGTCATACAGTTCGCGCTTCCGGCGGAAATAGTGCTCCTCCCCCTCAATGAACCGATCCACGTACGCGACCGCGGCCGTCAGCCGCAGCTCGCGGCCCATGCGCACCCCCATGACCTTCACGTCCTCGCCGGCCTCGGGGAACTGCTCCTTGAAGGTGCGGGAGTTGATGTACTGCTCGGACTCGCGGACGAGGCGCTCCGTCTCCGTCGTCGGCCAGTACCCCACCGCGGCGGACGTGTCGTTCGCTCCGGTGGTGTCGCGGCTGAAGATGTCGACCAGCTCCTGCGATCCCGGCTTAATCTCGATTTGGTACGAGACGTGCGGCCCGTCCTGGTCGTCGGCGCCGCCGGGGTCCACAAATCTGAGATTTTCGCGGATCCAGGTCTTGGCGGTCCTGACCGCGATCTCGCGAATCGGCAACTCGCGTCCGTTGAGCCCGTAGGCCGCGCGGTCGCCGAAGATCAGCTTCATCGGCTCCTTGATCGCCCCGCCGCCAAACTTGACCTGCGCGTCGCCCGCCACGAGAAACGCCTTGTCAATGTTGTGGTGCAGGATGTGGCCGAACTGGCTCATGTACTCCTTGCTGAGGGCCACGGACACGCGGTCCATGATCGCGTCGCAGATCGAATCCGGATGCCCGACACCCTTGCGCTCGACCATCTCGACCTGCGTGTCCCCCACCGGTATCCCCGGGAGAGTCTCCACCAAGATCTTTCGCATTCAGTCCTCCTTTGATTGACCGGCCGCCCCCGGGGCCCGCACGGACCCCGGCGCGTGGGTTCAGCGTTTGGACGCCGCGGCCTCCTTCTCTCGCACGATCGCTTCGACTTCCTTCATCAATCCATCGAGGAGCTGGTCCTCGGGCAGACTCGCCACGACCTTGCCCTTCCGAAAGATCAGCCCCATCCCCTTGCCGCCCGCGACCCCGAGGTCCGCCATCCGGGCCTCGCCGGGCCCGTTCACCGCGCAGCCCATGACGGCGACCTTGATCGGGACTTTGTACGCGGCGAGGCGCCGCTCGACTTCCTGGGCGAGGCGCACGATGTCGACGTCCGCGCGCCCGCACGACGGGCACGCGATCAGCACCGGCCCGCGTTCCCGAAGTCCGAGCGCCTTCAGAATCTCGAAGCCGGCCTTGACTTCCTCCTCGGGGGGCGCGGCCAGCGACACCCGGATCGTGTCGCCGATGCCGCGGGACAGGATCGCCCCGAGGCCGACCGCGGACTTGACCGTCCCGCCCCACGCCGTGCCGGACTCCGTGATGCCGACATGGATCGGATACGGCATCTGCTCCGACACTTTGACATACGCCTCGAGGGCCATCTCGACGTCGCTGCCCTTGACCGAGACGATGATGTCCCGAAAGTCCAGGTCCTCGAGGACCTTGATCTCCTCGAGCGCGCTCTCGACGAGCGCATCAGCGCACGGCTCCCCGTACTTGCGGAGCATCTCCTTCGAGATCGAGCCGACGTTCGCGCCCACGCGAATCGGGACGCCCCGCGCTTTGGCTTCGCGCGCGACGATCCGCACGCGGTCGGCCTCGCCGATATTGCCGGGGTTGAGGCGCAGCTTGTCGACGCCCGACTCGAGCGCGGCGAGCGCGAGCCGGTAGTCGAAGTGAATGTCCGCGACCAGCGGCAGCCGGATCCGCGCCTTGATCTCCCGCAGCGCGGCCGCGGCCGTCTGATCCGGCACGGCCACGCGCACGATCTCGCACCCGAGCGACTCAAGCCGCTCGATCTGCGCCACTGTGGCATCGGGGTTGCGCGTGTCGGTGGTCGTCATCGACTGCACGGCGACCGGGGCCCCGCCGCCGACCGGCACGCCGCCGATCTGCACTTGACGCGTCTCTGTCCGGTTCATCCCGCGTTGCCTCCGCCTGCGCTGCGCACGCTCGTGTACGTGTAGTTGGAGCCGCGCGCCGGACAATCCTGCCGCGGACGTGTCACGGCAGGTTCAGGTGAATCGGGTGCATGACGTCGCGGACGGTCAGTGCCAGGATCAAACACAACAGCAGCATGAGGCCCGCGAGATGCACGTAGCCCTCGCGCCGCGGATCGAGGGGGCGGCGCCGGAGTCCCTCGACCAGGAGGAACGCCGCCCGGCCGCCGTCGAGCGCGGGGAACGGGAACAGGTTGAAGAGGCCGATGATAATGCTGAAGAACGACGTGAAGTACAGGAACGTCTCTCCGCCGGCCTGCGCGGCCTGCCCGAGCACGTTCACCGCGGTGACGGGGCCGCCGAGCTGCCCGAGCAGCTGGTGGGACACGGCCAAGTTCCAGAGCGCGCTCAAATACGCGGCAATATCCCGCCCCGTCGTGAGGATGCCCCATCCGACGGCGCGCACCGGATCGAGGCGCGTGCGGCTCACCACCGGGATGAACCCCGTCACCCAGACGCGCTGCTGCGGATCGTACTTCGTCGGCACGTGCACGAGGAACCGCGTGCCGTTCCGCTCGACCGCGATCGCCAGCGTGCGGTTGCCGCTCGCGTGGATCAGCCGGATCATCTCATTGCCGTCGCGCATCGGGCGCCCGTCGATCGCCACGATCACGTCTCCCGGCTTGAGCCCCGCGTCGGCGGCCGGGTAGCCCGGGTACACCTTGTCGATCGTCGTGCCGACCAGGCCCGGCATGCCGTACGCCATCGCGATGCCGGCGAGCAAGACGATCGCGAGAAGAAAGTTCATCACAGGCCCGGCGCACACCACGGCGAGCCGGGCGGCCACCGACTTCGATCGGAACCGCCGCTCGGGCGGGACGTCGGGCGATGACGTGTCGCTGTCCTCGCCGGCCATGCTCACGTATCCGCCGAGCGGCAGCAGGTTGAGGCTGTACGTCGTTTCGCCGCGGGTGAACGCGAGCAGCTTCGGGCCAAACCCGATCGCAAACGCGTGCACCGCGATGCCCACACGCTTCGCCACGATCAAGTGGCCGAGTTCGTGCACGAGAATCATGAGCTCTAACGCCAGAATCGCGAGAATCAACCTCGGCACTGCCAACACCCTCCCAGTCTGCGCGTCGTCTCGATCACGAGATCGCACTGCGCGCGCGCACCGCGTCGGCGCGCGCTTCGCGGTCAGCCTCAAGCACGTCCTCGAGGGTCGCGGCCGGCCGCTCGTGGTGCCGGTCGAGCACGAGGCGAATCACCTCGGCGATCTCTGAGAACCGAATGTGTCCGGCAAGGAACAACCCCACCGCCGCCTCATCCGCCGCGTTGAGCGCCGCCAGCGCCGTCCCGCCGCGCGCGAGCGCCTCCCGGGCGTACCCGAGGCA
Source organism: uncultured Bacillota bacterium (assembly GCA_963787105.1). Taxonomy (GTDB): domain Bacteria; phylum Sysuimicrobiota; class Sysuimicrobiia; order Sysuimicrobiales; family Segetimicrobiaceae; genus JAJPIA01. The sequence goes on along the minus strand of CAWBBU010000009.1, from coordinate 50,460 downwards.
CGGAAACCGCTCCGCGTCCGGCGCCTCGAATCCGAGCGTCCCGAGCGTCCGGAGGTCCAGCGGGGCGACGGGGCTCGCCCGGCGGGCCGGATAGGTCAGCGCGTACTGAATCGGCAGGCGCATGTCCCGGGGCCCCAGCTGCGCGAGCACCGTGCCGTCGACCAGCTCGACGCACGAATGGACGAGGCTCTGCGGATGGATCACCACGTCGATCCGGTCGCCCGGCACGTCGAACAGCCAGTGCGCTTCGATGACCTCGAACCCCTTGTTCATCAGGGTGGCCGAATCGATCGTGACCTTCGACCCCATGCGCCACGTCGGATGGCGGAGCGCCTGAGCCGGCGTGACGTCGGCCATCGATGCCCGCGGGGTCCGAAGGAACGGTCCGCCGGAGGCCGTGATCCACAGGCGCGCAATCTCCGCGCCCTCGCGCGCCCCCAGACATTGAAGCACGGCCGAGGGCTCGCTGTCGACGGGAAGCACCCGCCGGCGCGCCCGCGACGCGGCCGCGACCACGAGGGGCCCCGCAGCGACCAGCACTTCCTTCGTCGCGAGCGCCACGTCGCGGCCCGCCTCGAGCGCCGCGAGCGTCGGCGGCAGGCCGTCGAAGCCGACGACGGCCACGAGCACCACATCGGCGGCGGGACCGGCGGCAAGGTCGGCCAGCGCCCGAGGACCGGAGAACACCTCACCGCCCCAGCCGGGCGCCTCCGCACGCAGGGCCCGGGCGCCGTCCGGCGTCGTCACCGCGACCGCGTCCGGCCGAAACTCCCGCACCTGCTCGGCCAAGAGGCCCGTGTTGGTGTTCGCCGACAATCCCACGATGCGGACGTCGCCGAGGTGCCGCGCCACATCAAGCGCGGCGCGGCCGATCGATCCCGTCGACCCGAGCACGATCACGCGCCGCATCAGAATCCCGGCCACACGAGCATGATCGCGTATCCCACGACCGCGGCGAACAGGAGCCCATCGAAGCGGTCGAGGATGCCGCCGTGACCCGGCAGCACGCCGCCCGCGTCTTTCACGCCGACCTCCCGCTTGATCGCCGACTCCCACAGGTCCCCGAAGATGGCGGCGAGCGCACACATGGCGCCGACCACGCACGCGAGGACCACCGGCAGCGCGGTCACCACCGCAAAGACCGCGCCGAACAGCAGTCCCGCGGCCACCGCGGCCACGGCCCCTTCCACCGACTTGTGCGGGCTCACCATCGGCAGGAGCTTGCGCCGCCCCCACGCCAAGCCGACGAAGTATGCGGCCGTATCGGACGCCCACACGGCGCCGATGACGAGCAGCGTCGGCCCGGCGCTCGAGAGGTGCGCGGGGCCAAACGGAAGGACGCGCAGCCGCACCAGGTAACTCAGCAGGTAGCCGACGTAGACGGCCCCGAGCAGGGTCACCCCGGCGTTCGCCAGCCCGCGCTCCGCGCGCCCCCGCCGCAGCTGCACGAGCACCGTGTAGCCGAGAAGCGCGGGCACGACGAGCGACTGCCATCCCGCGGGATACGCGGCCCCCACGACAAACAGGACACCCGCGGCGAACCCCGCCTCCCACACGGGCCGGTACCCCGCGCGCTCCGCCATCCGGTAGAACTCGGCGAGTCCGACCACCGCGACCGCGGACAGCCCGACGACCAGCCAGGGCACCCCCGCCAGCACGAACGCGACGACCAGCGCGCCGCCGAGGACGCCGGTGATGAGGCGCGTCCCGAGCGCGCGCTCGCGCGGCACCGCCGGCGCCGGCACCGCGACCTGGCCGGTGTTCGACACGCTATCCAACGTCCACGCCCCCGAAGCGGCGGGCCCGGCCCTGAAACGCCCGAATCGCGCCGAACAGATCGCTCTTCGCGAAATCCGGCCAGCGCACACCCGTGAAGTAGAGCTCCGCATACGCGGCCTGCCAGAGCAGGAAGTTGCTGAGACGCTGTTCGCCCCCGGTCCGGATGAGCAGGTCGGGATCGGGCAAGTCCGGGGCGAACAGGGCGCGCGAAATCGACTGCTCGTCGATGGCCTCGGGCGACAGCCGGCCGGCCTGCACGGCACCGGCAAGCTGCCGTGCCGCCTCGGTCAGCTCGCGCCGCCCCCCGTAGTTGAGCGCGAGGTTGAGCGTGACCCCGGTGTTCTGCGCGGTCAGCGCCACGACGCGTGCGAGCGCCGCCTGCACCGCCTGGGGCATCTCCCCAATGAGCCCGGAGGCGCGAAAGCGCACGCCGTTTCGGTGGAGGCCGTCCGCCTCGACGTTTAGGGTCTCGATGAGCAGATCCATCAGCGCCTGCACTTCCTCCGGAGGACGCCGCCAATTTTCCGTGCTGAACGCGTACAACGTGAGGATCTGCACGCCGCATTCGCGCGCGCCTTCGAGCGTGCGCCGGATCGCCTCTCGGCCGGCGCGGTGTCCCTCGAGCCTCGACAACCCGCGCACTTCCGCCCACCGCCCGTTGCCGTCCATAATGATCGCGATATGCCTCGGGATCCGAGTCGGATCGAGCGAGACCAGGAGCGCCTCCTCGCGCTGCAGGTCCTCGGTTCCCTCACGCACCATGGCGCGCATACCGCTCCCCGGCGCCGGCCGCCGCCCGCCTGGACCGACCGGGCGCCGCCCTCCAATGTACCACGGCCCCCTCGCGTTGAGGGGGCCTCGTCCACGCGCTCGCACCCGGCCAGACGCCGGCGGCACGTCCGCTCACACCCGGGAGTCCTCCGCCCGTTCGCCGCACACGATCAGCTGGACGCGCTCGCCCGGCGCGAGCCGCTCGCGCACGACCCGCTGGGGAGGCCGCAGCCCCCGGCGCGGCGGGCACGTCTCGGCAACCTCGACGGCCGTCCACTGCGCGGCGGCGAGAATCCCGCGCGCCTCGTCCAGGGTATACCCTACGACATCCGGCGGCAGCCGATCGGCGGCCATTAGACTTCCGTGAGCTCGGTCTCTTTGGCGGTCAAGAGGGCGTCGATCTGCTTGATAAATTGGTCGGTGATCTTCTGCAGCTCGTCGACCGCCCGACGCGTCTCGTCCTCGGACAGCTCGCTCTTCTTTTCGAGCCGCTCGAGCTGCTCCTTGTGATCGCGGCGGATGTTGCGGACCGCCACCCGCGCCTCTTCCGCCTGCTTGTGGATCACCTTGACCAGCTCGCGCCGGCGCTCGCCCGTCAGGCTCGGTATCGGAAGCCGGATCACGGTCCCGTCGTTCGACGGCGTCAGCCCGAGTTCGCTCTTCTGAATCGCGCGTTCGATCTCGCGCACCAGCGTCTTGTCCCACGGCTGGATCGTAATGAGGCGCGCATCCGGGACCGCGACCGCGGCGACCTGGTTGATCGGCGTCTGCACGCCGTAATAATCCACCGTGACGCGCTCCAGCAGTGCCGGGCTCGCCCGTCCCGTGCGGACGCCGGCGAACTCCCGCTTCGCCGCGTCGACGGCCTTCTGCATGTGCGCCTTAGCGTCCGTGAGCGCCGCGTGCATGCACCGCGCCTCCCGCGACCAAGGTACCGATCTCTTCCCCAAACACCGCCCGCTTGATGTTGCCCGGCTGCGCGACGTCGAAGACCACGATGGGCATACTGTTGTCCATGCAGAGGGAGATCGCCGTGGCATCCATCACTTTCAGCCCGCGGTTCAGCACTTCCATATAATCCAGCGTACGGAAGCGCACCGCCCCGGGGTTATCGCGCGGGTCCTTGTCGTACACGCCGTCCACGCCCTTCTTCGCCATGAGGATCGCGTCAGCCTCGATCTCGATCGCGCGCAGGGCGGCGGCCGTGTCCGTTGTGAAGTATGGGCTACCCGTGCCGCCCGCGAAGATGACCACCCGGCCCTTCTCGAGGTGGCGGATCGCACGCCTGCGAATGTAGGGTTCGGCCACCTGGCGCATCTCGACCGCGGTCTGGACGCGCGTCTCGAGACCCTCCTGCTCCATCGCGTCCTGGAGCGCCAAGGCGTTGATCACCGTCGCCAAGAGCCCCATGTAGTCCGCCGTGACCCGGGCGACGCCGGTGCGCTCGGCCATCTGCACCCCGCGCACGATGTTGCCGCCGCCGACGACGATCGCGACGTCGACCCCCGCACTGCGGGCGGTTTTGACCTCGCGGGCGACCAGATGCAGCACCTCGGAGTCGACGCCGGCGCTCGCCGCGCCGGCGAGCGCTTCACCGCTGAGCTTCAGCAGAACGCGCCGGTAGCCGGCGTGGGGTTCGGAACCCGACGGGTCGGCCATCACTCCCCCAGTCGGAACCGCGCGAATCGGCGAATCTGAATGTTCTCGCCGGTCTTCGCAATCGCGTCCTTCACCACATCGGCAATCTTGCGGCTGTCGTCGCGCACGAACGGCTGATCGAGCAGGCAGACGGTGGCGAACCACTTCTCCAGCTTGCCCTCGGCGATTTTCGGGGCGATGTGCTCGGGCTTGCCCTCGCCCTTGGCCTGCGCCAGGTAGACCTCGCGCTCGGTGGCGATCACGTCGGCGGGAATCTCGTCGCGCGAGACATAGCGCGGATCGCTCGCGGCAATCTGCAGCGCAACATCGTGCGCGAGCGCCTTGAACTCCGCCGTCCGCGCGACAAAATCGGTCTCGCAGTTGATCTCGACCAGCACGCCGAGACGCCCCTCGCTGTGGATGTACGCCTCGACGAGACCCTCTTTGGCCACGCGGCCGCTCTTTTTCTCCGCGGCCGCGAGGCCCTTCGTCCGGAGCACCAACTGTGCCTTTTCGAGATCGCCGCTCGCCTCGGCGAGCGCGTTCCGACAGTCAATGATGCCGGCGCCCGTGCGCGCCCGCAACTCCTTCACCTGCTGTGCGCTGATCTCCGTCAAGCTGTCCCTCCCACCGTCGCATGCCCCGCTGGCGTCACGCTTGGACTTCCTGCTCCTCGGCCGGTTCCTCGACGACCTCTTCCTCGCCCGGCAGCCCGGCCATCGGCGCCGGCTCGACGTCCGCGGCGGCCGCCGCCTCTTCCTCGAGCACCTCGGCCTTGCGGCGCTCTTCGTAGCCCTCGAGGGCGGCGTTCGCGATCCGGTTCGTGATCAGCCGCACCGCGCGGATCGCGTCGTCGTTTCCGGGGATCGGGTAGTCGGCCTCGTCCGGATCGCAGTTCGTGTCAATGATGGCCACGATCGGGATCCCGAGCTTCCGCGCCTCGGCGATCGCGATGTGCTCCTTGCGTGTGTCCACGATATAGACCGCGGTCGGCAGCACCTTCATCTGGGAGATCCCGCCGAGATATTTCTCGAGCCGCGCCAGCTCGTCCATCAGACCCGCCTGCTCGCGCTTCGGCAGGACGTCCAGCGTCCCGTTGTCCCGGATCTCGATGAGTTCGTGCATCCGGTCGATGCGGCCCTTGATCGTCTGGAAGTTGGTCAGCATGCCGCCGAGCCATCGCTGGTTCACATAGAATTGGTGGGCCCGCGTCGATTCCTCGCGGATCGCGTCCTGCGCCTGCTTCTTCGTCCCCACGAAAAGGACCGTGCCACCCTGCGACACGGTATCCCGGACGAATCGATAGGTCGTCTCGATCAGGGGAACGGACTTCTGCAGATCGATGATGTGGATCCCGTTGCGCTGCGTGAAAATAAAACGGGCCATCTTCGGGTTCCATCGCCGCGTCTGATGGCCAAAATGGACGCCCGCCTCAAGAAGCTGCTTCATCGTGACAACTGCCACTGCGCCACCCCTCTCCGGTTATGCATCCGCCCCGTTCATCCCAGCCCGGAACCCGGGCGCGTTGTCCCCGGCGTGGCCCGAGAACATACACGCGATCCGAGCACCACCGGTCCGGTCCCTGGAGCGTGCGATGATCCTGCTGGCGTAGTATAACATAGCCCCACGGCGCGCGACAAACCGCCCGGGACGGCCCGCGCCGCCCCCGGAGCGATCCGACGCCACGCGCCCGCCGCTACCCAAAGAACGTGCGCCGGGCGGTACAAATTCCGGTCAGAGGACCTGCCGGCAGAGCGTCAGCGGTTGGTGCTGGCGGCAGCGGACCGTTCGCGAGCAGCGGTCGGCAGACGGGCACCGACGTCGGAGGAAAAGATGCGCAATCGAGGGGCGGGCGCCGGTCCGCTCGGCGACACCGGGTCGGACGCTACGGACACGCCCCCGACTTCATCCCGCTCAGGGTCGCTTCCCCCGTCGCCAGTGTGACGGTCAGGTAGATCTTCGTCGGGTTCGTCCCGCCGGCGCTGAAGCACAGCGCTTCGGTGGTCGCCCCTGGGCTCGCGCATGCGCCGGTCCAGTTGAGGTACTGGCCGGTCGGCGTGAAGGCGCCCCGGTAGCAATACGCTGTGATATTGACGGAGTTGGGGACGATGGTCCGCATCATCGCCGATCGGTCGTGGACCAGGTGGACGAAAACCCGCAGCCGGCGACGGTCGCGCAGAACTCCCATCCCTGCACGTTGCCGCGCGAGGGGAGATCGCCGGTGGGCTGGAACGTCACATTGATGTTCTGGTCTTCTGAGAGCGCATACATCCGCGCCTGGCGAAACTGCGTGAGCGCCTCGATCGCGACCGTCCGGATCTGCGCGTTCTCCTCGTAGCCCTGGAGCGCCGGCATGAGCAGACCCGACATGATCCCGATAAAGGCCGAGACCACGATCAGCTCGATGAACGTGTAGCCGGCGTCTTCCGCGCGTACGAACCGTCCGATCAACGTCCCCACCCCGTGCCGCACTCGAATCGTGCGAGTCCATCGTAGAATTCGCGTAGACCTCGGACAATGGGCTGTTCGGCCAACATGCCTAGGCTGAAGGGAGGGAGGCGCTCTAGGCCTTAAGGGAGGGCGCGTGTGCGAATGTCAGCGGTGGGTCCGAGCGTCGCAGCCGCGTGCGGCGGGACAGCGATGTTCCGCGCCTGGGTCGCTCCCTCGCAGTCGGGGCGGGGTCGATGAGACGGCGGGCGTCGGACGGGGCGCGATCAGCAGACAACGGATCTGGCGCTACGGGCACGCCCCCGCTCTGACCCCGCTCAGGGTGGCTTCCCCCGTGGCGAAGCGCACCGTCACGTAAATCTTCGTCGGATTCGACCCGCCAGCACTGAAACAGATGGCTTCGGTCGTCGCCCCGGGGCTCGCGCATGCGCCGGTCCAGTTGAGGTACTGCCCGGTCGGCGTGAAGCCGCCCCGGTAGCAATAGGCCGTGATGTTCACGGAGTTTGGGACAATGGTCCGGATCATCGCCGGATCGGTCGTCGACCATGTGGACGAGAACCCGCAGCTCGCGTTGATCGCGCAGAACTCCCATCCTTGCACGTTGCCGCGCGAGGGGAGATCGCCGGTGGGCTGGAACAGCGCGTTGATCTGCTGGTCCTGCGCGAGCGCGTACATCCGCGCCTGCCGAAACTGGGTGATCGCCTGAAGCGCGACCGTGCGGACCTGCGTGTTCGCCTGGTACCCTTGGACCGCCGGCATGAGCAGGCTGGTCATCAGCCCGACGAGGGCCGAGACGATGATCAGTTCAAGGAACGTGTAGCCGGCCTGCTCGTCGCGTACGAACCGTCCGATCATCTTCCCCACCTCGTGCCGAACTCGATTTCGTGAACCCATCGTAAAATCTGCGTGCACGCTGAACAATGGGCTCTTCAGCCAAACGCCTAGGCACAAAGGAGGTGGTGGTGCTGGGTCTTTCGGGCGGTGTCTTCCGGACGATTGTGGTCTGGCCGCGGACGCGCACAGCGCGACCGCCGGCGGTGGATCAGATGTTCCCTACAGAATGTACCGGCTCAGGTCGCGGTCGGCGAGAATATCGGCAAGGCGGGATTGAACATACGCGGCGTCGATGACGATGCGCGAGACCACCTCGGGCGCGGCGAAGGAGATCTCCTCCGTCACTTTCTCGAGAATGGTATGGAGGCGGCGGGCGCCGATATCCTCCTGCTCCCCGTTCACGACCGTCGCGATCCGGGCGATCTCGCGGACGCCATCGGGCGGGAACTCCACGGTCACACCCTCGGTCGCGAGCAGGGCGGTGTACTGCTTGGTCAGCGCGTTCTCCGGCTCGACGAGGATCCGTACGAAGTCTTCTTCCGTGAGGGACTCCAGCTCCACGCGTATCGGCAGGCGGCCCTGCAGCTCGGGAATCAGATCGGACGGCTTGCTCACGTGGAACGCCCCCGCCGCGATGAACAGCACGTGGTCGGTGCGCACGGGGCCGTGCTTCGTCGTCACGGTCGACCCCTCGATGATCGGCAGGATGTCGCGCTGCACGCCCTCGCGCGAGACGTCCGGCCCCGCCCCGCCCTGCCGGCCCGCGATCTTGTCGAGCTCGTCGACGAAGATGATGCCCGCCTGCTCCGCCCGGCGCACGCCCTCGCGGACGACGTCCTCCATGTCGATCAGTTTCTGCGCCTCTTCGGCGGTCAGCGCCCGCAGCGCTTCGGGGACCCGCATCCGCCGCTGCTTCCGCCGGCGCGGCAGGAGCGTGCCGAAGAGATCCTGAAGGTTGATGCCCATCTCCTCCACGCCCTGCCCGGAAAACACTTCGACCGTTGGGAGCGCGCTCTCCTCGGTTTCGATCTCGACGGTTTCCGAATCCATGTCGCCCCGGTCGAGGCGCGCGCGCATCGCGGCCCGGCGCTCACGCAGGTCGTCGGGCGGCGCCGCGACCGGCTCGGCCGGTGCGGTCGGCATGCCCGGCCGCCCCGCGCCGAACAGCGCCTCGAGCGGGTTCGGCATGCCCGAGGGCTTCCGGGGGGCGGGGACGAGCACCTCGACCAACCGGTCCCGCGCCTGGGCGGCGGCCCGATCCTGCACGGCGCCCACGCGCTCGGCCCGCACCATCTGGATCGCGGTCTCCACGAGATCGCGGACCATCGAGTCCACGTCCCGGCCGACATAGCCGACCTCGGTGAACTTGGTCGCCTCGACCTTGACGAACGGCGCCGCCGCGAGCCGCGCCAGGCGGCGCGCGATCTCGGTCTTCCCGACGCCGGTCGGGCCGATCATCAGGATGTTCTTCGGGATGACCTCGTCCTTGAGGTCGGGGCCGAGCCGGCTCCGCCGGTAGCGGTTCCGCAGGGCGATCGCGACGGCGCGCTTCGCGGCGGCCTGGCCAACGATGTACTTGTCCAGCTCCTCCACGATGCGCCGCGGGGTCAGCGACTCAATCGTCAGCCGCTCGTCGGGCCGCACGTCCATGGCGCTACCGCAGGACCTCCATGGTTACCTGATCATTCGTGAAGACGCAGATCTCGCTCGCCAGGCTGCAGCGACTCCCGCGCGACGTCCTCGGCCCCGAGCGGCGAGTGGCGCAGGAGGGCTCGCGCCGCGGCGAGGGCGTAGGGACCGCCGGACCCGATCGCGGCGACCCCGTCGTCGGGCTCCACGATGTCGCCGCTGCCCGACAGCACGTAGAGATGCTCCCGGTCGGCGACGACAAGCAGCGCCTCGAGGCGCCGAAGCGCCCGGTCGGTCCGCCAGTCCTTCGCGAGCGCCACGACCGCGCGGGGCAGGTGTCCGTGGGTCTCGGACAGCTTGTCCTCGAGCCGCTCGAAGAGGGTCAGACCGTCCGCGGCGGAGCCGGCAAATCCCAACAACACGTGTTCGCCTACGCGGCGGATCTTGCGGGCGCCGTGCTTGAGCACGGTATTGCCCACGCTCACCTGACCGTCGCCCGCGAGGGCCACGACCCCGTCTCGCCGAACGGCCACGACCGTCGTCGAACGGATCGTCGGCCTCGACCCGCGCGGGGCGGTCAGGATGGAGTTCCCACCTGTTCCGGCTCCCGGCTCACCGGCACTTCTTTATATGTACACGCCTTGTTGCTGCAGACGACCGGCGGCGTCGTCCCGCGGCGCGCCCGTTTGGTGACCAAAATATGGGCGCACTCGGGGCAGGACCGCCCGACGGGCCGGTCCCACGACGTAAACGTGCACGCCGGGTAGTTCGCGCATCCATAAAAGATGCGTCCCTTGCGCGTCCGGCGCTCGACGACCTCGCCCTGATCGGTCGGACAGCGCACGCCGATCCCGACCGGCCGGGTGTAGGAGCACTCCGGGTAGCCCGAGCAGGCGATAAACTCCCCGTACCGGCCGCGGCGCTTCACGAGCGCCCGGGTGCACCGGGGGCACGGCTCGCCGATCTCCTCGGGCACCATTTCGACTTCCTCGATGTTCTGTTCGGCCTGGCGCAGCACGACCTCGAACGGCCCGTAAAACTCGCGGATCAACCGGACCCAGTCCTCCGTGCCCTCTTCCACGCGATCCAGGTCTTCCTCCATATGGGCGGTAAACTCGACGTCGAGGACCCGCGGGAAGTGCTCCACCAGGAGGGTATTGACCAGTACCCCGAGGTCGGTCGGATACAGGCGCCGGTCCTCCAGCTCGACGTACCCGCGGTGCTTGATCGTTTCGATGATCGGCGCGTAGGTGCTCGGCCGGCCGATCCCCCGGTCTTCGAGCGCCCGCACGAGCGTCGCCTCCGTGTAGCGCGGCGGCGGTTGGGTGAAGTGCTGGGCCGGATCGAGGCCGAGGAGGCGCAGCCGTTCCCCGTCGTGCAGATCCGGCAGCCATCCCTCGGGCGTCTCCTCCTCCCCGCTGTCGCGGCCCTCCAGATAGACGCGGAGGAACCCCTGGAACTTGACCCGCGAGCCGGTCGCCCGGAACATATACGAGCCCGCCGCGATGTCGACCGCCAGCGTATCCATGATCGCGGACGCCATCTGGCTCGCGACGAACCGCTCCCAGATCAGCTTGTAGACCTTGTGCTGGTCGGCCTTCAAAAACGGCTTGACCGATTCGGGCGTGCGCGTGACCGACGTCGGGCGGATCGCCTCGTGGGCGCCCTGCGAGCCGCGGCGGGACGTGTACTGCCGGGGTTGCTCCGGCACATAGGCCTCGCCGTATGTCGTCCCGATAAACGCCTTGGCCTGCTGCCGCGCCTCCTCGGCCACGTGCACCGCATCGGTGCGCATGTACGTGATCAACCCGACCGTCCCCTCGGGGCCGACGTCGAGTCCCTCGTAGAGCTGCTGGGCGACGACCATCGTCCGCGCGGCCGAATATCCGATCTTCCGGTTGGCGTCCTGCTGCAGGGTGCTCGTCGTGAACGGCGCGGCCGGATGCCGCTGTTGATCGCGCCGCCGCACCTCGGTGACGGCGTACGGGACGGTCGACAGCTCGGCGACGATCGCCGTCGCCTCCGCCTCATTCGCGACCGCGATCTTCTCCCCGCCCTTCGTCACGAGCCGCGCCACAAACGGGGTGTCCGCGTCCTCCGGCGTCAGCCGGGCCTCGATCGACCAGTACTCCACGGGCACGAACGCTTCGATCTCGCGCTCGCGCTCGCAGATCAGGCGCACCGCGACGGACTGGACGCGGCCGGCGCTCAGGCCGCCGCGCACCTTCCGCCACAGGAGCGGGCTCAGCTTGTAGCCGACGAGCCGGTCGAGAATGCGCCGGGCCTGCTGAGCGTTCACCAAGCTCGTGTCGATGTCACGCGGCGCCAGGAGCGCCCGCTTCACCGCGTCTTTCGTCACCTCATGAAACTCGATGCGCTTGATTTTCGGGTTGACCTGGGAGAGGATCGTCGCGAGGTGCCAGGAGATCGCCTCGCCTTCCCGGTCCGGGTCGGTCGCGAGATAGACGGCGGAGGCCTTCTTGGCCGCCGCTTTCAGCTCCTTAATGACCGGCCCTTTGCCCTTCGGCACCACGTACTTCGGCGCGAACTCGTGCTCGACGTCCACGCCGAGCTGACTGCGGGGCAGATCCTTGACGTGGCCCATCGACGCCACCACGTCATACCGACGGTCGAGCAGTTTCTTGAGCGTCCGCGCCTTGGTCGGCGACTCCACGACGACGAGCGACTTCCCTTTGGACGTGCGCACCTTGACCGGCGGCTGCGCCCCCGGGGCCTTACCCTTCGGGGTGCGCGCCTTGACCGGCGCCACTACTTCGACGACTGATTTCGCCACAACCCGCCTCCTGCGTCTGCTGGTGCAATGTCGTCCGGCTGCATTGCGATGTCTCCCGGCTCGACGAAGGACGACTGAAGAACCTCAGGCACCACCGTCCGCGACCAGCCACAAGAACGCCACCACCACCGCGTCTATTCCATCACCCGCCGCGTTCGCGCGACCGGACCGAGCGATCATGGAATCTATACCCCAAATGCCCCCGGCTTGTCAAATTCGCGCGGTGCGGCGAATGTTAACATTCCGCCGCTTGCCACAACGACGCGGCGGCGAATCGAGGAGCGTGAGGCATCCGGAGATGCGCCCGCGCGCGCGGATCGACCCCCGCAGCGGGTCGTCCACGCGCGGCGACCGGCCGGTCCGCGCCGCATCGGCGCGCGCTGATGCAGGTCCCGGCTTAGGCGCGCGGCGGGACCGACGGACTCGGCGACGATGGGATTCTCGAGGCGTCCGAGCCCCTCGACCTCCGCGACCATCGTGTCGCCGGCCTTCAGAAAGATCGGCGGCTTGCGAGCAAATCCGACACCCGCGGGGGTGCCGGTGGCGATCAGATCGCCGGGCTCAAGCGTCAGTATCTCCGAGATCGCCGCGATCACCTTGGCGATGCCGAAGATGAAGTTGCGCGTGTTGCCGTCCTGCAGTACGCGACCGTTCACCGTCGTCGTGAGGCGCAGCGCTTCCGGATCGGGGACCTCATCGGCGGTCACGAGCGTCGGGCCGACCGGCGTCGAGCGGTCGAACACCTTGCCGATCAGCCACTGGCTCGTACGCATCTGATAGTCGCGCACGCTGACGTCGTTCAGGATCGTGTAGCCCGCCACGTGCGCGTGCGCATCGGCCTCGCGGATGTAGCGCCCCGCCCGGCCGATCACGATCGCGAGTTCCACCTCGTAGTCCAGCTGCGGGCTGACGCGCGGCGCCACGACGGGTTGCCCCGCGCCGATGAGGCACGACGTGAATTTGGAGAAAAACACCGGATACTCCGGGATCTTCATCCCGGTTTCCTCCGCGTGGTCCCGGTAGTTGAGCCCGACGCAGATGACCTTGGGGGGACGCGGGACGACCGGCAGGAGCGAGAGACCCGCCCGCGCCGTCCGCAGGCCCAGCACATTCGCGCCCCGCGCAAACGCCACGGCCTCCGCGGCGCGCCGCCTCGCGTCCGGGCCCTCCGCCAAAAACGCGGTGGCATCGGAGGGCACCTCGAGCCGCGCCCGCACGCGCGCCCGGGGGATCCCCCGCGATGCGAGCAGCGCCGCATACGCGGCGTTCAGATCCACCACGTGATCACCGTCGACCTGACCAAGCCGTGCCCCGTACCCCGCCTCGAACGTCACGAGCCGCATCGATCATCCTCCTCGCGCGCGCGAACCTGCCGTCGACGACGGCGGCTCCCGCACGATGTCACACGAATCCACGGACGCGGCGCCGCGGGTCGAGCGCGTGGCGCAGCCAGTCCGCGGTCAGGTTCACGCCGAGCACCGTGACGGCCAGCGCCGCGCCGGGAAACGCGGACAGCCACCACGCCATGGTCACATAATCACGCTGCTCGCCGACCATGCTGCCCCAACTCGGCATCGGCAGCTGGATGCCGAATCCCAGGAAGCTGATCGTCGCTTCGGCGACCATGAATTGGGAGATTTGGGACACGCTCGCCGCCACGATCGACCCGGCGACGTTCGGCAGCACGTGGCGCCAGATGACGTGACGGCTGCGGGCGCCCACCGCCACGGCCGCCTGGACGTACTCGCGCCGGATCAGCACCAGAATCTCGCCGCGCACCACGCGCGCGTACATCGGCCACCCGGCGAGCACGAGGCTCACGATCACGTTGCGGAGACCGCTCCCGAGCACGGCGTTGAGCGTCAGCGCGAGCAGCAGGAACGGAAAGCTCAGCTGGACGTCGGCGAGCCGCATCACGGTCGCGTCGACCCAGCCGCCGAAGTAGCCGGACACGAGGCCGAGCGAGCACCCGATCGCCCCCGCGGCCAGCATCGCGGCGACACCGACGAGCAGCGAGACCCGGGCAGCGTAGATGATGCGTGTCAGCTGATCGCGGCCGAGCTGGTCCGTCCCGAACGGATGCGCGGCGCTCGGCGGCTGGACCGCCACGGCAAACTCCGGCAGCGACGGGCTGTACGGCGCGATGATCTGCGGCAGCGCCGCGCAGAGCACGACCACGACGACGATGCCGACGCCGAACAGCCCGCTGCGGCTTCGCGCCAGCGTCCCGAGCCCTCCCGCGATCGGCGGCGCGGCCGCGGTGCCGCGGATCGCGGCGGTGCCCACCTGCTCAGCCATAGCGCACCCGGGGATTGAGCCACACGTACGCGGCGTCCACGAGGAAGTTCAGGAGCACGTAGGTGGTGGCCATGAGAAACACCCCCACCATCACGACCGGGAGATCCCGCCCGCGCAGCGCGAGGACAATGACCTGGCCGACCCCGGGCCACGAGAAGATCGTCTCGGTCACGACGGCCCCCCCGAGCAGTTGCCCGACGCTCAGCCCGAAGACGGTCACGATCGGGATCGCGGCGTTCCGCAGGACGTGGCGGCGCAGCAGGACCGCCTCCCCGACGCCTTTCGCGCGCGCCGCCCGCACGTAGTCCTCGCCGAGCGCCTCCAGCACCGACGCGCGGGTGATCCGGGCCATCTGGGCGCCGTAGAACGCGGTCAGCGTGAGCATCGGCAGGATCAGCTCGGCGCCGTGTCCGTATCCGCTCGGCGGGACCCAGTGCAGCCAGACCGCGAAGATCTCGATCAGCATGAGGCCGAGCCAAAACGCGGGGGTCGCTTCGCCGAGCACGGTGAGCACGGTCGCCACCGTGTCGATGGCCGATCCGCGGCGCGCCGCGGACACAATGCCGAGCGGGAGCCACACGGCCGCGACCACCACGAGCGACGCCGCGGCGAGCTCGACGGTCGCCGGCACGTGCGCGAGGACGAGCGGCAGCGCCGGCGCGCGGTAGCGGAACGACGACCCGAAGTCCGCGCGCAGCGCGCCGCCGACGAACATGGCGTACTGCTGCCACAAGGGGCGGTCGAGTCCGAGCTGGTGGCGCGCGAAGCCCGCATTGCCGAACTGGTTCCCGAGCGGCACGAACGGAAGCACGGCATCGCCGTTGACGCGGACGAGGAAAAACGCGGCCGTCAGCGCGAGAAAGATCGCCGCCAGCGCCTGGTACGCGCGACCGACGAGGTACCTCGACATACCCGCCCGAGCGCCGCGCGGCCTCGGGTCACGCCTCCCCGGAGACGGTCTGGGACTCGAGATCCCGCGGAAACTTCGTGGTGATCTCCGGCCGCCCGTGCTTCACGATGACGGTGTCATCGTGCCGAAACCCGCCCACGCCGTAGAGATAGATCCCCGGCTCGCAGCTGTAGACCTCGTTCTCGACGAGCGGCCGGACGTTGAACGCCATGTCGTCGGGGTACTCGTGGCCCGCGAGCCCGATGCCGTGGCCGGTGCGGTGCACGATCCGGTCGCCGTACCCGAGCCGCTCGAAGACCCGCTGCGCCGCCGCGTCGGCGTCCGCCATCGTGGCCCCCACGACAAACGCCGCGGCCGCCGCCTCCTGGGCCTCGAACGCGGCCTGGAACGCGGCCGCTTGCTCCCGACTCGGCGTGCCGACAAAGAACGTCCGCTCGTTCTCGCACACGTATCCGTTCAGGCGCGGGATCACGATATTCACGATGCCGTGGCCGCGCTCGACCACCTGACCGTAGTTGCCGCTGATGCCGTGCGGACACGCCGAGTTGGGGCCGGTCAGCCCGCCCACCCGGATCTCGACCTTGTAGTCCGGCCAACGCCGGACGGCTTCTTGCGCCATCTCGTGGGCCACCAGCGTATCGATCTCCGCCAGCGGGCGTCCGGGCGCGAGATGCTCGCGATACCGCGCCTGTCCCCAGTCGCTGAACTCGCCCCCCTGCCGGATCAAGTCGAGCTCTTCTTCGTCCTTCACTTCGCGCATCGCGCGCAGGAACGCCGCCGCCGACACGAGCTCGAGGCCCGGAAGCAGCGCCGGCACGCCGCCGATCGGCCCGCCGGTCGCATCGACCCCGAGCCGCCCGCGCCGGATTCCCTTGTGTCGCAGCAGATCGGCGACCATCTGCGGCCACTGCGGCGTGAGATACGTCCGGTGCTCCAGGCGGGTGTGTTCCGCGTAAAAGTGCACCTCGGGAATCCACATCGACCGGTGCTCGGTCGCGTAGCGCACGTGATTGGTGGACAGTTCGTGCATCACGAGGAACGGCTCCGCGTCGCGGGGCACGATCGCCGCCACCGGGCGCTCCCACGGCTGCACGTCGAGAAAATAGCCGGAGACGTACAGGAAGTTCTCGGGGGTCAGCACCACGAGCGCGGCGAGCTCCGCGTCCTCGAGCTCGCGGTGAATGCGCGTCAGACGATCCTGGTACACGCGACGGCTGAGGTACCCCATCGTTCACCTCCGGATCGGCACCGGTGCCCCGCGCTCGCACGCCGGGACGTCGCCGCCAAGAGAAGTTCCGCGCGTCCCCGGGCCGGTCCTCCGAGGCGGCGCGGAAGGACGTGCCGATGCGCCGCCAAATATCCGGGTATGCACGCCTCTGATATGTACCTGCCACAGTTTGACTACGTGTGCGTGGCGCGAAAGAATCTCCTCAGCTGGATCCGCAGTACGCCCGCCGAGGTGTATACTCGGTCGTTCCCGATCGGGATGGGGTCGATTCGCGCGACGGTCGTCCACACCGCGAGCGCGCAGTGGAGTTACACGCAGCGCCTCAGCGGCAAGGATGCGGCGCCCGCGGACAACCCCTTTACGAAGGAGAAGATGCCTGACTTCGAGCCGCTCGCGGCCGCGTGGGACCGCCTGAACGCCAAGACGCGCCGCGCGCTCGCAGGGATCACCGACATCGACCGGACCGTGGAGTGGATACGGCGGGAACCGGCGCCGGCGATGTGGATCCAGGCGACGGTCGGCGGGATCGTCGCGCAGCTGCTGTTTCATGAAGTGCACCATCGCGCGCAGGTCATGGCGATGCTTCGTCATGTAGGGATCGCCGCCGAAAACCTCGACTACTCGAGGCTCATCTTCCCGCGGGGCCCGGTCGAATAGCGACGAGACGCCGCGCGTCCCGGGCCGGTGCTCCGACCTCGGTGCGCGGGAGGAGGTCCCGGCGCGCCGACGAATAGGCCGGTATGAGCGCATCCAACGAGTACGTCCAACAGTTTGACTACCTGTGCACGGCGCGAAAGAAGCTGCTCGACTGGGTCCGGAGTCAGCCCGCCGAGGTGTACGCCCGGCCGTTCCCCTTTGGGATGGGCTCGATTCGCGCGACGCTGGTGCACACCGCCGCCGCGCAGTGGAGCTATACGCAGCGTCTGAGCGGCAAGGATCCCGCGGCCGCCGACAACCCGTTTACCAAAGAGAAGCAGCCGGACTTCGAGCCGTTCGCGGCGGCATGGGACACACTGAATCCCGAGACGCGCCGTGCGCTCGCGGGACTCACCGACACCGGCCGGACGCTGGAGTGGGTCAGGGCAACGCCGGCCCCCGCCGTGCGGATGCGGACGACCGCGGGCGGAGTCGCCTCCCAGTTGTTGTTTCATGAAGTGCATCACCGCGCGCAGGTCATGGCGATGCTCCGCCAAGTTGGGGTCGCCGCCGAAAATCTCGATTACTCGGTACTCATGTTCGAGCGGTCGCCCGTCACCTAGCCACGAAGGGCCGCGACCCGGCGCGCACGGGCGTCGTTCGTGACCGGATGTGAACCGGACCGGCGCGTCACTGACACGCCGGTCCGGTTCACGCACACCCCGTTCGGCTAGCTGAGATCGGGCACCATCGTCATGACACCCGCGCCACCGGGATCGCGGCCGACCATGCAAAAATGATCGCCGAGGACGGCCGCCGACGGCTCCCCGTCGACGTTCAGGCCCAAGTACCAATCTGGCGGGTTGGTGAAGTTCGTCCCATCGGCTGACGTGCTGTAGAGGACCCCGTTGCCGGTGCCATCACGGAACAGGACCAACAGCGCTCCCCGATAGACCAGCGGGCACGGGCCGGCGCTCGTGGTGAAGTCCGGATGGTAGACCGTCGGCGCGCGCATAGTGGATGCCGTCGTCGGACACCATGTGCAGCATGCCGTTGCTGGCGCCGCCGTCCTTGTAGAAGACGTGCAGGCGATTCGCGAACGAGATGACCGCCGGCGGCGCGGACGTGTTCTCTCCCGTGTACCCGTGCTGCCATCCCGTGGCGGTCTGATACGCGTACATGACGCCGGCCCCCCCGTGGTCGCGCGCGACCAGGTGGAGCGCGCCGTTGTGGACGGTCACCGAGGGTTGCGCGTCACAATTCAGCCCGATGTACCAGTTCTGCGGCGCCGTAAACGTGTAGCCGTCCTTGGAGACGACATACAGGATGCCGTTGCCCGCCCCGTCGCGGAAGAAGATGTAGACTTGGTTGTTGTACACCACCGGCGCCGGCGCGGAGCTGGTGTTGACGCCAATATAGAATGGGTCCGCGCCCTTCCAGTAGATCCCCTCGTCGGAGGTGGCGTGCAAGATGCCGTTGCCGCTGCCGTCGCGGAAGAACATGTGATACTTGCCGCCGAACGCGACGACGGACGGCGGCGCGGACGTGTTCATCGTGGAATAGTACCCGGGCTCGCCCCACCGGTGCAGGTAGCCGCCGCTGCCCTCGCGCACGCCCTTGGCCACGACCGTCAGGTCGGTGGTGGCGATGCTGCTGGAATTCAGCGTCACGGCATTCTGTGCGTCGGAGACGAACACGGTCACGCTCTTGCCGCCGAACAGATCGTTCCACCAGCTTGGACTCATCAGGTCGGACGCTTGCATCGCCTGCTGCAGTTCCTGCTTCTGGCCCGCGGGCAGCGTGAAGCAGAATTTCTGGAGAATGTTGATCATCTGCTGCGCGGTGCTCGCGGAGGCGTTGGCCAATTTGATCGCGTTGATCAGCACGACCAGGTCAGGGACGTCCGTGACGTCGCCGACCCCCGTCAGCAGGCCCGCCGTCAATCCGGCGAGGTCCGCGATATTCCAGCCGTCGCTGTGCCCGACGGAACAATAGACAGGCGTGCCGAGAGAGTTCTGCATCGTGAGATCCATTGCGAGACCCTCCATGATGGCTGAGATTCCGCGCGTACGCGCGGCGCGGTCCGTACGCTGTATCGTGGTGCACCGGAACCCTAGGGCGAACCGTTCGATCCCGCTCTCGCGCATCCCCGCGCCGTCTGTGGCGCGGGCCGTGGCCGGTGCCTCGGGGTGGACCGCAGCCGCGCGCGAGCGGTCTGTCCTGAGCCCACCTCGAGGTCCACGCGCCGTGTGTGAGAGCACCTGCCGCGCACGGGGGAAAACCCCAGAGACGCCTCGCCAGGAGGGCCGGCATGGCCACGGATCGTGACGCGAGGCACGTGGTGATGTCATTGGTGCAGGCCCTCAACGACGAGGACGTTGAGACCGAACGACAGCATCTCAGTGACGAGCTGTCGTTCGTCGGGTCGCTGGGATCGCGCACGGGCGGCGATGCGTACCTCCATGACATGCGGCGGATCCGGATCAACTACGAGGTGCGACACGTGTTCCTTCGACGGCGCCGATGTGTGCCTCGGCTACGATCTCACGCCGTCGGGCATCCCGGTCTACGGCTGCGGGTGGTACCACGTCGAAGCGGGCAGAGTCACGTCGCTGAGAGTCGTCGTTGACCCGCGCCCCGTGCTGGACGCGACCAAGCACTCGCGGCGCTGCACGGGCCTACCGGGTGAGTTGTTCGGCCTCCTGCTCCAGCCATTCCTCGACCGCCGCGCGCACGATCTCGTACGTGACCCCCCGCCCCTGCCCGATGATGGGACCGGACGGGGACCGCCGGGCGATCCAGAGCCAGCCTCCACCCCGCACGCGGGCGTACGCCACGACCACCCGCACCGTCCCCTGCGGTGTCTCCCGCCTGATCAGCTCGTCGCGCATCGTCGCCTCAGCCCGCTACGCCGAGCGCACGTGCGACCGCTGCACGGGGTGCGCGATCTCGACGTGCGCGCCGAGGCTGTAGAGGTACTGCATCACCTCGCGCGTGAACGCGGGGCTGCCGGGGACCGGATCAATGCGGACGCGGCGCGCGCGCCCGGCCTCCACGTCTTCGATGGTGCGAATGAGCGATATGGCGCCGTTCGAGAGAAGCATAGCGAGGATCTGCTCGCGGCTCATACGACCTCCGTTGCTGCGTCGAATGCTGTGATGAATGCTGCGATCGCTGGTCCGATGCCGGCGTCCCAATTGCCGCTTGCGCTGTCTTCTGCCCTCGGACGGAAACTCCTTCTTCGGCCGTCCGCCGCGTCACTCGCCCCGCAGACGCGGGTCGAGCGTGTCTCGGAGGCCGTCGCCGACGACGTTGAGCGCCACCACGAGCGTCAGGATCGCGAGCCCCGGGAACGTCGCGATCCACCATTGGTCGAGGTAGTCCCGGCCCGCGGCGATCATCGACCCCCACTCCGGGATCTGGGGCGGCGGGCCGAGCCCGAGGAAGCTGAGCGACGCGAAGGTCAGGATCGCCCTCCCGACGTCGAGCGTGCCCAGAATCACGATCGGCGACACGATGTTGACCAAGATGTGCCGCATGAACACGCGCACCCCCGACGCGCCGAGCGCCCGCGCCGCCTCGACGTATTCGCGGTCGCGCGCGCTCAACACGAGCCCGCGCGCGAACCGCGCGTACGTCGGCCACCACGCGACCATGATCGCGATCACCGCATTGCGAATACCGGCGCCGAGCGCGGCGGAGATGATCATCGCGAGGATCACCGTCGGAAACGCGAGCATCAGGTCGGTCAGGCGCATCAGCGTCTCGTCGACCGCCCGGCCGGTCACCCCGGCCACACTCCCGATCACGGTACCGGCCACGACGGCGAGACCGACCGCGGCGAGCCCCACCGGGATCGACAGGCGCGCGCCGTAGGCCACGCGGCTGAGGATGTCGCGGCCGAGCGGATCGGTCCCGAACCAGTGCGCCGCGCTCGGCGGCGCGAGCCGTCCGGCGATGTCCTGGGCCAACGGCGACCCCACGAGCAGCGGCGCGAGCACCGCGATCGGCGATCCAGGCCGCGACGACCGCGCACGACCCGATGGCGAGCGGCGACCGCACAAACGGCTTCGGCAGAGCCCGCAGCCAGGTGCGCCGGGGAGCGGGCAGCGCGGACGCGTCGGCGGCCATGGATCAGCCCATCCGGACCCGCGGGTCCACGGCCGCGTACGCGACGTCGGACAAGAGGTTGACCAGCACGTAGACGACCGCGACGACGATCCCGACGCCCATGATCGCCGGGAAGTCGAGCGACGAGGCGCTCTGGAACGCGTACGAGCCGAGCCCCGGCCACGCAAAGACGGTCTCGGTGACCACGGCCCCGGAGAGGAGACCCCCGAAACTGAGGGCGATGACGGTGATCACCGGCAGCAGCGCGTTCCGGGCCACGTGCCGGAGCGTGACGCGGCGCGCCGGCAGGCCCTTGGACCGAGCGGTCCGCACGTAATCTTCGCCCAGCACGTCCAGCATGCTGCCGCGCATCATGCGCGTAATCACGCCGATGCTGGCCGACGACAGCACGATCGCGGGCAGCGCGAGATGGGCGAGCGCATCGAGGGCGACGTCCGTTCTGGCCCGCGAGCAGCGCGTCCACGACGACAAACCCCGTCACGAACGGCGGCAGCGGCAGGCGCGGGCTGATCTCGCCGGCGGACGGCGCCCACCCCAGGCGCGCGTAAAAAATGAAGAGCGCCACGATGCCGAGCCAGAACACGGGGACCGACACCCCGATCAGCGACACGCCCCGGCCGAGCTGATCCACGGCGCTGTCCCGCCGCACCGCGGCGAGGATCCCGAGGGGAATCCCAACGATGAGGCTCAGGAACATCGCGGCGATCGCGAGCTCGATCGTCGCCGGCGTGTGCTCCCGTAGATCGATCAGCACCGGCTGGTGGGTCGAGATCGAGATGCCCATGTCGCCGCGGACGAGATTCCAGACATAGATCAGATACTGCTCGGGCAGCGGCCGATCGAGGCCCCACTGATGCCGGAACGCCGCGACGACCGCGGGATTCGCGGCCGCCTGGTCGCCGAGGTTCGCCGAGACCGGATCCGCCGGGACCGCGTGCGACAGCACGAAGGTCAACAACGTGATGCCGAGCACCATCAGGGGCAGCACGCAGACACGCCGGACGATGTACCCCTGGAGATTCACGCCGTCGCGGGCCTCCCGACGCCTGGAGATCACCGACCCCCTATGAGGTGCGCCGGATCGGGTAGAAATCGACTTCCCACACGCTGTTGTAGGTCACCCCGCGCAGGTCGGTCCGATACCCATAGGGCAGCGCCGGCGTGAACAACGGCGCGAACGGCCCGATCTCGAGCAGCCGCCGCTGCACCTTCTGCAGCAGCGCGACCCGCGCCTTGGCGTCGCTCTCCTGCACCGCCTGGTCGCCCCACCCGGCCAGTTCCTGCGCCTCCGGGCTTGCGTTGGCGGGCCAGTTCATCCGCTTGCCGACGAGCTGCCCCGGCAGGTAGACCAGAAAGTCGGTCGCGTCGGGATAGTCGGCGGCGTACCCGCCGAACAGGGCCGGCGCCCGCCCTCCGCGGTACTCGCCGAGCTCGAGCGTCCCGGGCAGGCCGTCGAGCGCGATGGTGATGCCGGCGGCGGCGAGATCCGACTGGATCTTCTGCGCGAGCAGCGAGTATTGAATGCCGTAGGATGTCGCGTCGCTCGCGAACATGAGGCGCCCGTTGACCTGGCTCAGACCCGACTCCTTGATCAGCGCCTTCGCCTTCACCAGGTCGGTCTTGAACGCCTCCCGCGGGTCGAGCGCGCCCGGCAGGTTGTTCGGGATGACGCCGGCCATGCGCTGTGCGCCGGGCCCGGCGATCTGGAGGATGCCGTTGTAGTCGAGCGCGTAGCGGATCGCCTGAAGGATCTTCGGATTGTTGAGCTGGCCGCCGAGCGCGGGATCCATGTTGACCATCATCAGAAACGAGGTGGCGACCACGCTGGTCTGGATCGACACCGTCGGGACGCGCATGAGCGTCGGCAGGTTTGCCTGGCCCATCGACAGGGCGATGTCGAGATCGCCGCGCTCGAGCTGCAGCGCCTGTGTCGAGGCCTCGGGGATGCTGCGCAGCACGACGCGGTCCATCGGGGCCGGCGCCCGCCAGTGGTTCGGATTGCGGACGAGCACGACCTCTTGGTTCGGCGTGTAGCTCTGGAGGATGAACGCCCCGCTCCCGGCGGAGTGCGCGTTCAGGTACGCTTCCGCGTGATCGGTGGTCTTCGCGTTCGGGCCGGCGTCCGCGCCGTTCTGCATCATGAGCTTGCTGTCCACGATGCTCAGCGCCCCGTTTGAGAGGATGGGAATGATCGCGGGCTGGGGCGTGTGGAGGCGCAGGACGACGGTGTACGGGTCGGGCGTCGTGACCTCGTCGACGTTCGCGAGAAAGAACGCCGGGTTCGACTGCAGGTTGATGACCCGGTCGAACGACCATTTGACGTCCGCCGAGGTCAGCGGATTACCGCTCGCAAACCTGACGTCCCGTCGGAGCGTGAACGTGTACAGGAGGCCGCCGGCCGAGACCTTCCAGTCCGTCGCGAGATGCGGCCGCGGCGTGGACAGATCCGCCCCGTTGAACGTCACGAGCGCGTCGTAGCACGCGTGGGTGATCATCTCGCCGTCCGGCTCAAGCGTGTGGCCCGGATCGAGGCTGCGGATCACGAACCCCGGCGCCATGATCAGCGCCTGCGGCGGAGCCGCCGCGCGCGCGCCGTCGACCGCCGCAAATCGGCCGGTCATCGCCGCCACCGCGGCAAGGCCGCCGGCCGATGCGATGAGCCGGCGCCGGCTGACCGTCGTCCCGTCCGGCCGTTGACGCTCGTCGTGTCGGGATCCCTGCATCATCGCGCCTCCTTCGAGTGACGCCCCGGGGACGCCGGCGTCGGCGCCGCGCCCCCGGGGCGTGTTGGTGCGTGTGCGCTAACTCTTGCGAACCGTGTAGAAGTCTTCCGCCCAGACGCTGTGATACGTCAACCCCTGGATGTCCGCGCCGGATGCGTACGGGACCGCGGGCTGGAACAGCGGCACGTAGGGCCCGATCTGCGCCAGGGTCCGCTCGAACTCCTGCAGCATCGCCACACGCTTCGCCTGGTCGACCTCCGCCTCGGTCGCGTCGGCCATCGCGGCGAGCTTCTGCGCGGCCGGGCTCGCCGACGCCGGCCATCCCGCGCGATTGCCTACGACGCGGCCCGGCGCGTACACGAGAAAATCGGTCGCGTCGGGATAGTCGGCCGCCCATCCCCAGACGCCGAACTGATTCTTGCCGCCGCGGTACAGCGCGAGCGCGGTGACAAGCGGCAGGCCGTCGAGCTGGAGCTGGATCCCCGCCGCCGCGAGATCCGACTGGATCTTCTGCGCCAGCAGCGCGATCGGAATGCCCCACGAGACCTGGTCGCTCGCGTACGAAAACTTTCCGCGGACTTCGGTGAGCCCCGATTCCGCCACCAGGCTCTTGGCCTTGGCGATGTCGGTGGTGGCCGCCAGCTTTGGATCGAGCGAGCCTGGCATCAACGTCGGGATCACCCCGGCCATCCGCACGGCGCCCGGGCCGGCGATCTGCAGGATGCCCTGATAGTCGAGCGCGTACCGCACCGCCTGCTGGATCTTCGGGTTCGAGAACGGCCCGCCGACGTCGGGCGTGTTGTTCATCAACACATAGAACGTCGTCGCCGCGGGGCTGGTCTTGACCGTCACGTTCGGTGCGCGGCGCAGGGGGGCCACTTGGTCTTGGCCGATCGAGGTCGCCACGTCGAGGTCCCCGCGCACCACCTGCAGGGCCTGCGTGACCGGGTCCGGCACGTGCTTGACCACAATGCGCTGCAGCTTCGCGGGTCCGCCCCAGTACTGCGGATTGCGATCGAGAATCAACTGCTGGACGGGAACGTAGCTCGTCAGGATAAACGGACCCGATCCCTGGGAGTGCGCGTTCAGGTACGGCTTCCGCGTGATCGGCGGTCTTCGCGTTCGGGCCGGCGTCCCCGCCGTTCTGCATCACGAGCTTGCTGTCGAGGATGCCGAGACCCGGGTGCGAGAGGATCGGGACGAGCGACGGCAGCGGCGCCTTCGTCTGGATCACCACCGTGAGGGGATCGGGCGCGACCACCGCCTCGACCCCGTCGAACAGGAACGAGGTGTTGGCCTGCAGCGTGAGAATCCGATCGAAACTCCACTTCACGTCCGCGGACGTCAGGGCGTTGCCGCTCAGGAACTTGATGCCGGGCCGCAGCGTGAACGTGGTCGAGCGGCCGTCGGGGCTCACCTTCCAAGCGGTCGCGACTTTCGGCCGCGGCGTGCGGAGGTCTTCGCCCTGGAACGTCACGAGCGTGTCGTAGGTCACCTTCTCGATCATCATCCCGGTCACTTCGATCGTCCGGCCGGGATCCAGGGTCTTGATGCCGTTGAGGTCAGCGCCGACGAGCAGCGTGGTCTGGTCACCGCTCGCCGCGTCGGCGAGCCGCACCCCGGGGCCGAGCAGCGCCTCGAGCGCGCCGGCGGCCGCGAGCCCGCCTCCAAGTCCCAGCGTGCGGAGCAGCGCGCGCCGATTGATCTGTCCTGAGCCCTGCGTCGGATCGGGTGGGATCCACCGACTCATGTCACGCCTCCTCACTACTCGGTTACCGACAGAGACAAAAACAGGCGGACCCAGTCCTCGCGTCAAGGCGACGAACCTGGCTCCCGCCGAGCAACCGTGCGAGCCATCACATGCTGATACGGCTCGCTACGACCTACAGTTCGGTCAGGCGCGGGCCACTTCCTCCAGCGGGCCCGTCGCGGGCGAGTCAGCGCAGGTCGAGCAGGGTCACCTGCGCCGGCCGGAGGAACGCGCGCCGGTGCGCCGGACACGGACCCTCGCGGATCAGGGCGTCGAGATGCTCGCGCGTCCCGTAGCCCTTGTTCTGGACGAACCCGTACGCGGGGTACCGATCGTGGAGCCCGCACATCACGCGGTCGCGGGCGACCTTGGCGACGATGGAGGCCGCCGAGATCGAGGCGCAGAGCGCATCCCCCCGCACGACGGTCGCGTGCGCGTGGAGCCCCGGCAGCCGCTCCCGGCCGTCCACCAGGAGAAACTGCGGCCCGGGGACGAGCGCGTCCACCGCCCGCCGCATCGCCAGCAGCGAGGCGCCGAGGATATTGAACCGGTCGATTTCGGCGACGGTCGCTTCCCCGACGGCCACCGCGATGGCCCGGGCGCGAATCTCGGCATCGAGCGCCTCGCGCGCCTCGGGGGTGAGGCGCTTGCTGTCGTCGAGGCCGGCGATCAGGATGTGCTGCCCGAGAATCACGGCCCCGGCGAACACGGGGCCGGCGAGCGGCCCCCGCCCGACTTCGTCCACCCCCGCGACGATGCGGCCGGCGGGGGCGCGCCTCCGGTCTTCGCGATACAGGGCGCGGAGCCGCAGCCGCTCTTGGCGCGCGGCGGCCTGCACCGCCGCATAGCGCGCCGCAAGCCGCGCGACCGATGCCCGGGAATCACGCTCGAGGAGGCGCAGCGTCGCCGCGGGCACCCGCCGCGCCCGCTCGAGGTACGCGGCGATCTCGGCGACGGTGAGCTCGCGGGGATTCATGCGCCCGCCGGCTCCGTGACTGCGGTCCGCCCGCGCGGATCACCGCAGAGCGTTCAGTGCACGAAACCGACCCGGGACACGGGCCAATAGATGAACACCGCGCGACCGATGATATTCGCGCGGGGCACGTACCCGAAGAACCGACTGTCCTCGCTGTTGTTGCGGTTGTCGCCCAGCACGAAAAACTGGTTTGTCGGAACGGTGATGGGACCGTAGTTGCCGAGATCGCGGTGAATCGTGTAGCCGGTCTCCGGGATGCGCTCGCTGTTCACGTAGACGTAGCCGTCCTTCAGCTGCACCCGCTGTCCGGGCAGCCCGATCACGCGCTTGACGAAGTCGCGCGACGGATTGAGCGGATACCGAAACACGATCACGTTGCCCCGCTCGATCGGCTCGAACCGGTACAGAAACTTGGCGACGAGGATCCGATCGTCCACCATGAGCGTCGGCTCCATCGAGCCGGACGGAATGTAAAAGGCCTGCACCACGAACGTGATGATGATGAGGCTGAGCACCGCCGCGAAGATGCACGCATCCAGCGTCTCGATCACGGAGACGCGCACCGCCTGAGGGAGCTGCGAGGCGCGCTTGACGATGATCCGGGACGCGACCAGGAGAGCGGACAACCCGAGAATGACCGTGGGAATGCTGAGGGCGCTCACGGCTCGTCGTTACCGCTTCTCTTTAATGCGGCTTTCCTTGCCAATCTTCTCCCGCAGGTAGTAGAGCTTCGCCCGCCGGACGCGGCCCTTGCGAAGGATCTCCACCTTCTCGACGCGCGGAGAATGGATGGGAAAGGTGCGTTCGACCCCCACCCCGTGCGAGATGCGGCGGACGGTGAACACCTCTCGGATCCCGCCGCCGCGGCGCGCGATCACGACACCCTCGAACGCCTGCACGCGCTCGCGGCCGCCCTCGGCGACTTTCATGTGGACGCGCACTGTATCACCGGCGCCGAACGACGGCGGTGACGCCTTGAGCTGCTGCCGTTCGATCACCATTAACCGCTCCATGCGTATCCCCCTTTTGGGACCCACAAGTGCACATTATAACACGGGCGCGATTCCGCTCACAAGGCGACGCCGCGCATCCTACCCCCTACCGCTCCTGAGCTCGGCGAGCAGCGTCCGCGCCTCGTCGTCGAGCGTCCCCTCGTCGATCAGATCCGGGCGCCGGCCGAGCGTGCGGCGCAGCGCCTCGCGCTTCCGCCACCGGCGGATCTCCTCGTGGTGTCCGCTCAGCAGCACGTCCGGCACCGCGTGCCCGCGGTACTCCGGGGGCCGCGTAAACTGCGGGAAATCGAGCAGCCCCGCGGAAAACGAGTCGTCCGCCACCGAGGCGCGCTGGCCGACCGCCCCCGGGACGAGGCGCGCCACCACCTCGATCAGCACCATCGCCGCGAGCTCCCCCCCGGTCAGCACGTAGTCGCCAATGCTGATCTCATCGGCGCCGAGCGCCATCGGGACGCGTTCGTCCACGCCCTCGTACCGCCCACAGAGCACGACCAGGTGCGGGCACTCGGCGAGCACGCGCGCGCGGGCCTGGGTCAGCCGCTCGCCCTGCGGGCTCGTCAGCAGCACCCGAGGCTCCGTCTCGGGGCGCGCCGCACGAATCGCGTCAAGCGCGCGGCCGAACGGCTCCGGCTTCATCACCATGCCGACGCCGCCGCCGTACGGCAGATCGTCCACGCTGCGATGCCGGTCTTCCGTGAAGTCTCGGAGGTCCCACACGACCAGGTCGAGCAGGCCCCGGTCCCGGGCGCGCCCCATCACGCCGACGCTGAGGGGGCCGGGAAACACCTCGGGGAAGATCGTGACGACGTCGACGCGCATTAGAACCACTCCGGCGGGCGAGCGACGATCTCGCCCGCCGCCACATCGATCGTCTCCACCACGCCCTCGACCGCCGGCAGCAGGAGCTCCCGCCCCGCCGGCGATCGAACGACGTAGACGTCGTTCGCGCCCGTGCGCAGCACGTCCGCGACTTCGCCGAGCAGCGTGCCGTCGGGGGTGCGCACTCGCAGGCCCACGATCTGGAAGACGTAGAACTGCCCGGCCGGCAGCGGCTGCACCTCGCCGGCCGAAATCCTGAGGGTCGCCCCGCGGAGCGCCTCGGCCGCCTCCACGGTGTCGATCCCCGCGAGTTTCATCGCCACGAACCGTCCGGCGGTCTCTGCGTGCTCGACGCGCACGCGCCGCGCACCGCCGCCGTCCACCAGCACGACCTCCCCGAGCGTCAGCAGATGCTCGGGGAAATCGGTGACCGGAAACACCCGGAGCGCACCCCGAAGCCCGTGTGGCCGGGTCACCTCACCCACGATGACCAGATCCGCCAGCGCGTCGGCCGGCCGGTCCGCGCGCGCGGCCATCGCCCTACCGCGTCGCGGGCGTGATGATCCCGCTCGGCGGCGGCGCCGGGAGATCCGCGGATTCCCGAATCTCCAGGACGATGCCGTCTTTGACGATCACTTCGGTGCGCGAAATCTTGTCGAAGAGGTTATCACCGACGGCGATATCGACGGTGCCCTCGATCTGGCCCTGGGTAAACTCGGAATTGAGCTCGAGCTCCTGCGCCTCGCGCAGCCGCGCCTGGAGCTCGGCCCGAGCCGCCTCCTGCCGCGCCCGCTCGAGATCGAGCTGCTGCCGGATCGCCCGCGACTGCGGGGTGACCTGCCGCTCCAGCTCAAACCGGCGGAACTGGACATCGATCTGCTGCACGATCGCGTCGACCCGCCTGATCGCGTCCTCGAGATCCGCCGTGTACAACCGCTTGAAGCTGTCTGTGACGATCGTCTTAATGACGATCGGTCGCTGCACCGTAATCGCTCCCATGTGACTCCTCCTCCGAGTACCGTCCTGTGGTGGACGCGCGTTCCGACTTACGGGCGGAGCACCTCAACCGTGACCCGCCGCCCAGTCCGCGTCGCCGACGCGCGCGCGAGGGTGCGGATTGCCTTGATCACCCGACCGCCCCGTCCGATCACTTTGCCGACGTCGTCCGGGGACACCTGAACCTCGATCACCGTGGCCTGCGGGCTGTCCACCACCCGCACCTCAACGGCCTCGGGGTGCTCCACGAGCGCGCGCGTGACGAGCTCGACGAGCGCTTTCACCGGGCGGCCTTCGCCCGGGTCTCCTCCCACTGCTGGAGAACGCCGGTCTTCTCGAGGATCACGCGCGCCGAGTTGGACGGCCGCGCCCCCTTGGCCAGCCACGCGATCACTTTCTCGGCATTGACCTGCATCGTCGACGGCTCGGTCAGGGGGTTATAGAATCCCACGATTTCGAGATACCGGCCACTTCGCGGACTGCGGGAATCGGCCACGACCAGCCGGTAAAACGGCTGCCCCTTGGCGCCGCGGCGCGTCAGTCGAATCTTGACACTCATGCGTATCCTCCCCTATGCGATCTTGCCGGGGGTCCGTCCGGCTCCGGTCGTGCGCGACTCTACGGGCGAAACGGCAGTGGCAGTTTGCCCTTCCGCCGTCCCAACCCCTCCATCTGCTTCAACATCTTCCGCGCCTCGCTGAACTGGCGGAGCAGCCGGTTGACCTCCTGCACGGAGGTCCCGCTCCCGCGGGCGATCCGCCGCCGCCGGCTGCCGTCGATCGTCTCGGGATGGCGGCGCTCGCCCGGCGTCATCGACCCGATCATCGCCTCGACGCGCTTGAACTCGCTCTCGTCAACATGCGCGCCCTTCAGCTTCGACCCCATGCCGGGGATCATCGACAGCACCTGGTCCAGCGGGCCCATCGCCCGGACCTGGCGGATCTGCTCGGTGAAGTCTTCCAGGGTGAACTCGGCGCGCCGCAGCTTCCGCTCCAGCTCCTTCGCCTGGTCGACGGTCACCTGCTCCTGCGCGCGCTCGATCAGCGTCATGACGTCGCCCATCCCGAGAATGCGCGACGCGATCCGGTCGGGATGGAACGCCTCGAGCGCGTCAAGGCGCTCGCCGGTCCCGATGAACAGAATCGGGCGTCCGAGCGTGGCGACGACGGACAGCGCCGCGCCGCCCCGGGCGTCGCCGTCGAGCTTGGTGAGGATGAGGCCGTCGAGCGGAACCGCTTGGTGGAACCCCTCCGCCATCCGGACGGCGTCCTGCCCGGCCATCGCGTCAAGCACGAGCAGCGTGTGGTGCGGAGACACCGCGTCCCGCACGCGCACCAACTCGGCGACCAGGTCTTCGTCGATGTGGAGGCGTCCGGCGCTGTCCACGATCAGCGTGTCCGCCGCGAGCTCGCGGCATCGGGCCAGGGCCCGCCGAGACACCGCGACCGCGTCCTCCTGGCCCTCGGGCACGATGACGGGGACCCCCGCCTGCTGTCCCACGATCTCGAGCTGCCGGACCGCGGCCGGACGGGACAGGTCGGCCGCGGCGAGCACCGGCGTCCGCCCGCGCTTCTTGAGGTACGCGGCGAGCTTGCCCGCCGTCGTGGTCTTTCCGGTCCCGTGCAGGCCGACCAGCAGGATGACCGTCGGCGGCTTCGGCGACGGCGTCAGCGAGCGGTTTTGCTCGCCCAAGAGGCGCGTCAACTCGGCGTGGACGATCTGCACGACCTGCTGCCCGGGGGTCAGGCTCTTCCAGACTTCCTGCCCCACCGCCGCCTCGCGCACGCGCGCGATGAACGTGCGGGCGACCCCGACGTTGACGTCGGCCTCGAGCAGCGCGAGGCGCAGCTCCCGGAGCGCCGCGTCGACGTCGGCCTCCGACAGCGCCCCCCGGTTGCGCAGCCGGGTCAGGATCCCGCCGAGCTTGGACTGCAGCTGGTCAAACATGACGCGCCTCGTAGACCCGATATCCCCCGCCCCGCTCGACCTCGGCGACGCGGCCAAAGCGCTCGCCCATGAGGCGCCCGAGCGTCTGCGCGCCCTGGCTCGTGCGCGCGACGAGGTACAGCCGCCCCGCCGGACCGAGACACGCGCGCGCCTCGTCGATCAGCCGCAGCACCACGGCGCGTCCGGCGCGGATCGGCGGGTTCATCGCGATCACGTCAAACGTGCGGCCCGCGACCGGCGCGCACCCGTCGCCGAGGAGCGCCTCGGCGTTCGGCACGTCGTTGAGCGCGATATTCTCCACCGCGAGCGCGACCGCACGCGGATTGATGTCCACGAGCGTGACGCGTGCCGTCGGCGCGCGGCGGGCCAGCACGATCCCGACCGCCCCATAGCCGCACCCGAGATCGAGGACGCGCTCGGCCCCCGTCACGTCCACGGCGTCCAGCAGGAGCCGCGTGCCGCGATCGACGCCCGCGCGCGAGAACACCCCCGCGGCCGTCCGGAACCCGAACTCGTCGTCACCGTCGAGGTACCGGACGAGCTTCGCGCGCAGCTCGGTGGGCGGCAGCGGAGTGAAGTAGTGCTGGGGGCCGCCGCTCACAGCGCCTCCCGCAGCGCCCCGAGCGCCTGGCGGACGGGTTCAACCGCCGCGCCGTCGCGCCGTGCAGAGGCGCGCGACGGCGCCCTCGACGGCCTCAAGGCGCGCGAGCAGCTCGGCGCGGGTCCGCGCCATCTGCTCCCGCGTCGCGGCCACCCCGAGTCGGTGCTCGAGACGCTGCATCTCCGCGACCGACCGGCGGAGCGCATCCGACACCGCCTGCCGTGACACTCGCCGGCGCGCGGCGATCTCTCCCAGCGAGAGATCGTCATGATAGTACATGCGGACGAGCATCCGCTGCCGCTCCGTCAGCAGCTCGGCGTACGCGTCGAACAAACCGATGACGAGCGTCCGCTCCGCGAGGGAGCGGACGCGGCCGTGGGTATCACCGGAGACAATCCGCTGTAAAGGCATCGTACTTGACAGAGTATACCACACGGCGCGGGCCAGCGGGACGGCGTGCGACGCGCCGTCCCGCGGAGGAGGAAATGCCGTGGACTACCGGAACTGCCACAGCGAGCGCCGACGCGCGATCGCCGCGCGGGGACGTGCCAATCTCCGCAGCATGGCGTCGAGAACGACGACGGACCCGATCGCACACCGAACCTTCCCAGGAGGTGGTACCGGTGTCGGCTCGATACTCCCGCCGCAAGGCGTTGAAACTGGCAGGCGCGGCCGCGGGCGGTGCGTTGGTCTCCCGCGAGCTGCTCGCGCCGACCCGCGGGTACGCGCAGTCGCGTCCTACCGAGCTCGTGCACTGGAGCTGGTATTCGGCATCCGACAATGCCGACTGGAGCAAACTGATCACGAGCTTCAACGACGCCCACAAGAATCAGGGGGTCCAGATTCGGATCGAGTTCGTGCCGCTGGACACCTACGGGACGAAGCTGTTGGCCTCGGTGGCCACCGGGAATGCGCCGGACTTCGGCACCGCGGAGAACGGGTTGACCGCGCAGTGGGCCAAGCAGGACGTGACTGTGCCGATCGAGGGGCCGCTCAAACAGGCCGGGATGGATCTGTCCGACTTCGACCGACAGTACCTGGACGTCTGCACATACTATGGAAGCCTGCGCATGCTGCCGATGGACGTTTCGAGCATGGCGGTCCTGCTCAACGTGCCCTACGCACGCGCGGCCGGGCTCGACGTCACCAAACCGCCGCAGACCGGCGCCGAGCTTGTGGAGTGGGCGCAGAAAATGACCGTCCGCCAGGGGAACACGGTGTCGCGGTCGGGATGGATGATGACCGGTTCCGGCGCCCTCCCGCTGGTCATCTGGGCCGTGGTCGCGCATCAGATGGGCTTTCGCCGCGCCAGCGCAGATTTAAAGAAGGCCGGCGTGAACCCGGACGCGGGCGCGCAAGCGGCGCAGTGGATCCTCGACATGTTTGACAAGTACATGGTGTCCACCCGGGCGGTCGCCGACTCCGATCGCTACCGGGCGTTTGGGGCCGGCGAGGCGGCCATGTTTTTCACCGGCCCGTGGACGATCAGAGGCTACTCCGACGCGAAACTCGAGTTCCTCTCGTTTCCCCTGCCGAAGATCGGCAACGAGCGTGGGACGTTCTACTCGGCCGACGGCGTGGAGATGTACGCGCAGAAGGACACCGGCCGGTATAAGGCCACCGCACAGGCCATCAAGTGGCTGTCGGACAACAGCGTGCCCTGGGTCACGACGGGGCGCGTCGACTCCCCACGCAAGTCGATCCGGGCGAGCGCCGCGTTTCGCAACGGGGGGTGGCCGAACGGGTACAAGGCCGGGTTCATCGAAGGGCTGAATGACGCGCAGGTGACCGACATTCCCCTCGCGTCGGCTGAGGATTTTACGGTCTACACGTCGAGCCAGCTCACGGCAAAGACGATGGACCAGGTGTGGGCGAAACAGGTGTCCGCGAGCGTGGCGATCAGCTCCCTCATACAGAAGTGGCAGGCCGACTTGAATGCCGGGTAGCATCCTGTAGGCTATGTTGAGCGCGCCTTAAAGAGCGCCGTCCTAAGGACGTCCCCCTCGGGCCGGGCGGGCCGGACGATGCGGCTGCGCGCCATCGCCGGGCGGGAACGTTCCGCCGCAGGACGTGCGCGGCTCACTCGTGAACGTGGCGCATACCTCATCGACGAACCTGTTCCAGGAATCAATTCCGCGTGACTCGGCAGGAGATCCGCGTGGCATCATCAAACAGGCGCACGCTCGGCGAAGGCGAGACACGACGTCACGACGCGACTCAGGATTGACCAGTCAATGGAACCCGAGGAGACGGAGAAGCCATCCCCGCGGCGTTACCTGTGGACGATCGTGACGTTCGTCACGTCCCTCGTCCTGCTGATCTCATCGCTTCGCGACGCGAAGACCTGGGTGCTGACGGTCGATCAGGGACTTCTCGACAGCCTGCAGCGGGTGGATACCTGGGGACTCCTCCAGGCCTACGCACAGGCGTATGGGCAAAGCGTTCAGCACGCATGTAGTGCCGCCGGCTCCGCCGGGTGCGTCTTCGTCGTCGCCGTCGCCGATTTTCTCCCGATCACCGTGACCGTGACCAGACAGGCGATGAGCCAAGGCTTCTGGGCGTCCCTGTGGGTCGTCAGCGGAGTTGCCGCCGCGTGTCTGATCACCTACCAAGGACTGCGCGCCGAGCGTGAGCCCAATTGGCTCTCGGCGCCGCTGTGGGTACTGGGCTACATCGTGGTCGAAAGCCTGCTCGCGTGGATGGTGAAACTCGTGCTCGCCGCGGCGCTGACCACGGTCGGATTTCTGTTCCAATTGATTGGGTTGCTCGTCGTTCCCGCCGTCGTCGTCAACTATTTCGAGAAAGGGCATACGATTCTGTCGTTTGTCGAGTCGACGAAGAGTCTGCGCGGGCTGACTCGCCACGCGCTCGACAAGGAAGGGCCCTGAGGACTCACCGCTTCGGCCGCGGTGCGCGTGCGGTCGCGCGGTCGGGCGGGAGACCCTGTCAGCCCTCTGGCGCGGGCCGTGCGGCTGGCGCTTCGGCCGCCGGCGCGAGCAGCGCGTCAACGAAGGCCCCTGGATCGAACGGCTCGAGATCGTCCACGCCCTCGCCGAGCCCAATCAACTTCACGGGAACTCCCAGCTCCTGCGTGATCGGGACCACGATGCCGCCGCGGGCCGTGCCGTCGAGCTTCGTCAGCACGACCCCCGTCAGCGCCACCGCGGCCTTGAACTCGCGCGCCTGCGCGAGACCGTTCTGGCCGGTGGTCGCGTCGATCACGAGCAGCGCCTCCACCGGTGCCTCGGGCAGCTCGCGGCGGACGACGCGGTCCATCTTCTTGAGCTCCTCGATGAGGTTGACCTTGGTGTGCAGGCGGCCCGCCGTGTCCACGATCAGCACGTCCGTGTGGCGGGCCCGAGCCGCCTGAGCCGCGTCGTACACGACCGCGGCCGGGTCGGCCCCTTCCCGGTGCCGGACCAGCTCCGCGCCGGCGCGGTCGGCCCAAATCTCGAGTTGGTCGGCCGCGGCCGCGCGGAACGTGTCCGCGGCCGCGAGCAGCACCTTGCGGCCGTCCCCGCGCAGGCGGTGGGCCAGCTTGCCGATCGTCGTGGTCTTCCCCGCGCCGTTCACGCCGAGCAGCAGGATCACCGCGGGCCGCGGCTCCAGCACGAGGGGGACCGGCGCGCCGAGGGCCGCGACGAGGATCTCCCGGAGCGCCGCCCGCGCCGCGTCCGGCGTGCGAACGCCGGCCCGGGC
Source organism: uncultured Bacillota bacterium (assembly GCA_963787105.1). GTDB lineage: Bacteria > Sysuimicrobiota > Sysuimicrobiia > Sysuimicrobiales > Segetimicrobiaceae > JAJPIA01. The sequence goes on along the minus strand of CAWBBU010000009.1, from coordinate 14,840 downwards.
CTGCTCACGGAGACGCGCGATCACGGCCTCGGTCGTGGCCACGCCGAGATCGGCCTGGAGCAGTACTTCCTCAACCTCGTCGTAATACGCCGGGTCAAGTTCTCGGCCGAGGAGGCCGTCGAGCCGCGCCGACAGCGTCTCGCGCGTACGGGCGAGGCCCTCCCGAAACCGACCGAACCATCCGCCGGGCTTAGCCAACCGGCTGGCCCACCTCGAGCTCGCCGCGCTCCTGCATCCGCATCGAGACCATATGCGACACGCCCGGCTCCTCCATCGTCACGCCGAACAGCACGTCGCAGACCTCCATCGTCGCCTTGTTGTGCGTGATGATGATGATCTGGGACTGCGCGGCGATCTCGGTCAGCACCTCGGCGACCTTCCGCGTGTTCGACTCGTCCAGCGCCGCCTCGACCTCGTCGAAGACGCAGAACGGGCTCGGCCGGACGCGCAGCATCGCGAAGATCAACGCGAGCGCCACCATGACGCGCTCGCCGCCCGAAAGTGCGCTCAGGCTGCGCAGCGCCTTCCCCGGGGGCTGCACCGTGATGTCCACGCCGGGCTCGTCGCTGCCCTCGACCTCGACGAGCGTGAGACCCGCGCGGCCGCCGCCGAACAGCCGCATAAACAGCGCCGCAAACTCCGCGTTCACGGCCTGGAACGTCTCGTCAAACCGCTCCCGGATGACGGTCTCGAGGTCGGCGATCGTCGCCCGCAGCGCCGCCAGCGCCCCCTGCACGTCCTCCAAGTGCGCGCGCAGCGCCTCCGCGCGCACCGCGGCGTGCTGGTGCTCATCGATCGCAATCAGGTTGACCGGGCCGAGCACCGCGATAAGACCCCGCAGCGACTCGATCCGTCCGAGGATCTCGTCCCGATCGAGCGACTCCGGCATGGCCTCGGTCGCGCGCTCGAACGTCTGCCCGAATTCCTCTTCGATGCGCCGGCGCGCGCTCCCGATCTCCGCTTCCACCTGCGCCTGCCGCACCTCCGCGCGGTGCGCGTCCTCGGCGAGGCCTTCCACGCGCGCCATCGCGTCCCGATGCTCGCCGTCGAGCGCGGTCCGCCGGCTGGCCACCGCCGCCCGCTCCGCATCCAGGGCCCGCATCGAGCGCTCGAGGTCCGCGGCCTCGGCGGCGAGCCCGGCGCACCGGCCCCTGGCCTCCGCCTCCTCGAGCTCAAGGCGCGCCGCGTCTTGGTCGAGCTGCGCGAGTTCATCATCCAGGGTTCCGCAGCGCGCGGCGACCTGCGCGGCGAGGCGGCCCAGTTCGTCGGCCCGCATCCGCGTCGCGGCGCGCTTCCCCGCGAGTTCGGTCAGCGCCACCTTGACGCGCGTGATCTGATCCCGCACCTCGCGAGCCGCCGCGGTCTGATCGCGAAGAAACGCGCCGAGCGACGCGGCCTCCGTCTCGAGGTCGCGCAAGCGTCCGTCAAGCGTGTCGGCCTGCACACCGAGCGCGTCCCGCAGCGTCTCCTGGGCGTTGACCTCGCGCCGCGCCGCCTCCTGCTCCGCCGCCACGGTGCCCCGCTCATCCGCGACGCGCGTGATCTCCGCCGCGGCGAGCGTGACGTGCTGCTCGGCATCCGTGCGGCGCTCCGCCTCGGCGGCGATGGCCGCATCGGCGTCCAGAATCGCCGCGTCGACCTCGCGCAGGCGCGCGGCGGCGGCGTCCACGCGACCGCCCTGCGCGCGCGCCGCCTCCTCCATGCGCGCGAGCGACGTCCGCACCTCGTCGATCTCCTCGGCGCGTCCGACGACGGTGCCCCGCTCCCCCGTCCGCCACCCGGTGGTCAGGACGCCCTCCCGCGACAGCCCGTCGCCCGCGAGCGTCACGAGGCGCCCCTCGTACCCCGCCGCGCGGATCCGGAGCGCGGCGTCGAGATCGTCCACGACCAGGACGTCGGCGAGCAGCCCCCGGACCAGATCGGGATGCGGCCCCGTGATCTGCACCAGATCCACGGCGCGTCCGCGCACGCCCGGGTCTGAACGCCGCGGATGCCGGCAGCGGCGTCGGCGGCTGCGTCCGCGCCAGGGTGACCGGCAGGAATGTGACGGTGCCGGGGTCGAGGTCGGCCCAGCGCGCGCGCAGGGCCCGCACATCGTCCACGGAGGCGACGATCAGGGCAGACAGCGCGGGCCCGAGCGCCGCTTCGATCGCGACGCGGGCGTCGCGGGGGACGCTCAGACTCTCGACGACCGCGCCCTGAATGGCCGCGAAGCCGACGGGGTCGCGCTGCCGCGCCAGCAGCATCTCGCGCGCGCCGGCCTCATACCCGCGATACTGCGCATGGGCCTCCTCGAGATGCCGGAGACGCGCACGCACCGTCTCGCGCTCGACCTCCGCGTGGTGCAGCCCCGCGACCATCTCGTCGCGCGCCTCGGACTGTCGGACTTGATCCTCCCGCAGCGCCGCAAGCGCGCGGCGCTTCTCCGCCAGATCGGCCGTCGCGTGCTCCAGCGCCTGGGCGAAATCACGGCGGCGCACGGCCAGCGCGTCCGCCTGTGCATCCAGCGACGTGATCCGCGCCGCCAGCGCCTCGACGCGCTCCCGGTGGCCGGCTGCGCGCGCCTCGGCCGCGGCGAGGGCGTTGTGCGCATGACGGCGCGCTTCCGACACCGCGCGCGCCTCGTCCCGGCCTTCGTCCAATCGCCCCTCGGCACGCGCCGCATCGGCCTCGATGACGGCAAGGCGGCTCTCGGCGCCCTCGACGTCCGCCTGCGCGCGGTCGTGTTCGGCCACCAGGAGGCGGTCCATGTCATCCTGGGCGCTCCGCTCGTCCTCGAACGCGGCCTGCTCCGCGCGGTGGCGTTCGATCTCGCGCACCACGCGGTCACGCTGCGCCTGCACGCCGCGCCGGCGCTCCTCAAACAGACGCACCCCCGCCTCCTCGGCGGTGCGTCGCTCCGTGAGGCCGCACGAGCGCGCGCTGCGCTTCGTCCCAATCCCGCCCGGCGTCCGCGGCCCGGCGGTCCAGCGACTCCCGCTCTCCCTCAAGCGTCCGGAGCGCGGCGTCGACCTCACGCCGCCGAGCGGCGACCTGGTCCAACTGCTCGCGCACGCGGCGCTGCGCGCGCGTGAGGCGCCGCACGTCCTCGACCTGCACGGCGAGCTCGTGGGAGCGAAGCTCCTGCGTGTGCGCCTGATACTGGCGCGCCGCCTCCGCCTGCGCCGCCAATTGCGCGACGTGCGTCTCCTGCTCGCCGAGGATATCCGCGACGCGCAGCAGCAGCTGATCGGCCGCCGCCATGCGCCGTTCGGCGTCCCGCCGCCGCCGCTTGTACTTGGCGACGCCGGCCGCCTCCTCGAGGATCATCCGCCGCTCCTCGGGGGTGGCCTCGAGCGTGTGATCGACTTCCCCCTGGGTGATCAGCGCGTACGAGTGCCCCCCGAGCCCCGTGCCGAGAAACATCGTTTGGATGTCCCGCAGGCGGCACGCGAGGCCGTTGATCTGATACTGGCTGTCGGCGGCGCGCAGGGCCCGCCGCGTCACAGTCACCTCCGCGAACGCGAGCGGCGTGGGCGGCGCATCCTGGTCGCCGTTGGTGGGCAGGAGCAGGGTCCCGTCCGTGTTGTCGAGGGTCAGGGTGACCTCGGCCATCCCGAGCTGGCGGCGGCGCTCGGCGCCCGCGAAGATCACATCCTCGTTGCGGACGCCGCGGAGCGACCGCAGGCTTCCTTCGCCGAGCGCCCAACGGATCGCATCAAAGATGTTGCTCTTGCCGCTGCCGTTGGGGCCCACGATCGCGGTGATCCGCGGGGAGAATTCCAGCGCGGTGCGATCCGCGAACGTTTTGAACCCGGCCAGCTCTAATCGCCTCAGGCGCACGTGGCCCTCCTGGAGTCAGTTCGTGTGGTTTGACGCCGACACGGTGCCGGCAATGACCTCGTCGTATAGGGCGATCAACCGATCGACAATCCGGTCCTGCGCGTAGACGGCCGCGGCGACGCGCCCGCGCCGCCCCATCTCGATGCGGCGCTCCGGGTCATCGAGGAGGTCGCGCACCGCGCCCGCGAGCGCCCAGGGTTCCGGCGCGACCAGGCGACCGGTGTCCCCGTCCTGGACGAGATCGACCGACGCCCCGCCGCGCACCGCCACGACCGCGAGTCCCGCCGCCATCGCCTCGATCACCGCGAGCCCGAGGGTCTCCGTCTGCGACGGAAACACGAACAGATCGCTCGCAAGCAGCACCGACGCGACGCGATCGTGCGGTTGGCCGCCCGCGAACACCACCCGGCGCGCGAGACCGAGGCGCACGGCGTGCGCTTCGAGCGCGGCGCGCTCCGGGCCCTCGCCGACCAGCACCAAGCGCACCGCGTCGGGAAGCGCGGCGAGAGCGTCCAGCAGGAGCGGGATGTCTTTCTCCTTGGCCAGGCGCCCGACGTAGACTAAGAGCGGCGCCGTCGGTGGAATCCCGAGCGCCGCGCGCGCCGCGTCTGCCCCGATCGCGGTCTCGAACGCCTCGGGTTCGATGCCGACGCTCGGAATCACCTCGACGCGGGCGCGCACCCCGTACTGCGCGAGCTGCACGGCGAGGGACGGCACGGACGCCAGCACCACGTCGCACAAGTTGCAGTAGGCCGTCGTGTACGCCACCAAGAGCGGACGGGTCAGCTCGCCGACCACCGGCGCATAGTGCGCGTACTCCGCATAGAGCGTGTGGTACGTGAACAGCACGGGCAGGCGGTGCCAGCGCCCCACCCACATCGCCAAGCCGCCCAGCAGGAAGGGCGAGTGGCTGTGCACGACGTCCAGGTGGAGGCCCCGAATCTGGCGCAGGAGCGGGCCGGAGTACGGCAGGGCCAACTGAAAATCCGGAGAGCCCGGCGCCGCCACCGACGGAAACCGGTAGACATCGGGGTCCGTGTCGACGTAGCCCGGATACGCCGGAGCCATGATCGACACCCGATGCCCGCGGCGGCGGAGGTGACGGCTCGCGGACTCCACGGCCTGCACGACGCCGCTGCGCCGGGGGAGATAGCTGTCGGTGAATAATCCGATGTGCACGCGGTTAGTTCTCTCCTTGGGGCTCCTGCCGATCCAGAAACTCCAGCAGCGCCGACAGGCGAAACCGGCGCTGCCCGCCGTGCGTGCGCAGACACGAGAGTTTCCCCTGGTCGGTGTAGCGCCGTACGGTCGCCTTGCTGAGGTTCAGAACGGCCGCGGCCTCGTGCAGTGTCAGCTCCGGATCCAAGAGGCGGCGGATGATCTGCTCGCGCGTCTCCGTGATCGGCCGCCGTCCGCCGCGCCGCCGCGGATCGAGCGTGCGCGGCACCCCGGTCCCGAACAATGCCGCGCGTGCACCCGGTCCCGCATGGTAGACGTCGGCTGGCCGAAGTTCTGCGGCGGATCCTGACTCGGGAGGCTCGTGAACGGCGTTGGCGCCCGAGGGCCGGTGGCGACCGCCGAGACCGTGGCCGTTGCCTGGACGCGGTTCGGCCGGTTCCTCCGGGAGGGACACGTGCATCTGCTGTTCGAGATACCGATACCAGTCGCGCAGTCGCTGCCCCATTCGCTGCTCCGATGTATGCTGCGTAAGTTTTGCCGCGTAAAATTCATGACTTAATTCGCCAAATAGTAGCGAAACCCTTCAAATGTTCGCCAACAACCCACGGATCCGGATTCGCTATCCCGCGTCCGCGTGGGCCGAGCGGGAGCCCGAAACCGGCGCGCCGATGACGTGGGACGCGCGCAGCCGGGCGATCTCCTCTGTCGAATACCCGGCCTCCCGCAGCACTTCATCCGTGTGCTCCCCGAGCAGCGGCGGCACGCGGCGGATCTCGCCCGGGGTCTCCGACATCTTAATCGGAAGCCCAAGCATCTTGACCGTGCCGTGGACGGGGTGCGGCATCTCGACCAGCATCTGCTCGTGCCGGATCTGTGGATCCGCGAAGACCTCCGCCAGCGTGTAAATGGGGCCGCACGCGATGCCCCGCTCGTTCAGGAAGGTGATCCACTCCGCCGCGGTCCTGGAGCGAAACGTCTCGGTGAGCATCGGGCTCAGCGCGTCCCGGTTCGCCACACGATCGCGCACTGTGGCGAACCGCGGGTCGTCCCTGAGTTCCGGGCGCTCGATCGCCTCGCACAGCCGGCGCCACATCACCTCATGCCCGGAGCACAGATTGAACGGCTTGTCCTTGGCCTGGTACACGCCGAACGGGGACGACAGCGGATGGTTGTTGCCGGCGACGCCGGGCGAGATGCCGGTCTCAAAGTACATCCCGGCGCTCCACGTCAAGAGCGCGACCATCGAGTCCACGATCGACACGTAGACTTCCTGCCCGCGTCCCGTGCGCGCGCGGGCCAGCAGCGCGTACAGCACCCCCCGGCACGCGGTCATCGCGCACGTGAGATCGGCGAGCGCGATGCCGGCGCGGGTTGGCCCCGTCGGTTCCTGCCCGGTGATGCTCATGAACCCGGACATCCCTTGGCCGACCTGGTCGAATCCGGGGCGGCCCGCGTACGGTCCGGTCTGCCCAAACCCGGTGACCCCGCAGTAGATCAAGCGGGGATTTGCCTCGCGAAGGCTGTGCGCGCTCAGCCCGAGACGGTCCATCACGCCCGGCCGAAAGTTTTCGATCACCACGTCGGCGGTGCGCGCGAGCCGGCGAATAATCTCTTTCCCGTCCACGGTCGTGAAGTCGATGGTCACGCTGCGCTTGCTGCGGTTCGCGGCGGCAAAGAAGTAGCTGTTCCCCACCAGGTCGGGCCGAAGCGTTTGGGTGCGGGTATGGTCACCCTCCAGCGGCTCGATCTTGATGACGTCGGCGCCGTGGTCACCGAGCTCCATCGTGCAGTACGGCCCGGCAAGAAACCGGGTGAGATCGACGACCCGCACACCCTCAAGGGGAAGCATCGCTCCCGTCCTCCTGACTGCGCGGAGCGGCCGTGCGGCTCCGCAAGATGGTCTTCGTCGATCCGGACCGGCCCGTCGCGGCGGCTACTGCCCGCGGAACGTCGGCGACCGCTTTTCCAGAAACGCGCGCACGCCCTCGCGGTAGTCCGCGCTCTCATACGCCCGCTCGGTGGATCGCGCAGGATCCGTACCCGCGGCCGCTCCGCCCCGCAGATGCCGGAGCATCTGCTTCGCGCCCTCCTGCGACAGCGGCGCCTGCTGGGCGAGCGCCTCCGCGTACGCGCGCGTCTCGCTCTCCAGCCGGTCCGGCGCGCACACGCGGTTGACGAGCCCCATCTGGAGCGCGTCCTCCGCGTTGATGAGCCGGCCGCTGAACAAGAGATCGGCCGCCCGGCTCGGTCCCACGGCGTCCGCCAAGCGCCGGGTCGCCTCGAGGCCGTACACAATGCCGAGACGCGCGGCGGTAATGCCGAGCCGGGCGCTCGGGCTTGCCCATCGGAGGTCGCACGCGAGCGCGACGGCGAGACCGCCGCCCACGCACGCCCCGTGAATCATCGCAATGGTTGGCCGGGGATAGCCCTCGAGCGCGCGTTCCGCCTCCCCCACCGACATGCTGTACGCACGCGCGGAGGCCGCGTCCGCGCGGACGCGCTCGAACTCCGAGATATCCGCACCCGACGCAAACGCCGCGTCTCCGGCGCCGCGCAGGATCAGCACCCGCACCGTGCGATCGGCTTCGACGTCGCGGATAATGCCTGGAAGCGCCTGCCACATCTCGATGGTTATCGCGTTGCGCCGCTCCGGGCGGTTAAACACCAGGGTCGCGACGGCGCCATCGCGCACCACGACCAGTTCGTCCATGCACGCGCCTCCGGATCCCGGCCCCGACAGCGTTGGGTTCGGTCGGCGCGCGGACGGTTCCTGTCCCGCGCGCGCGTGATCACCGCACGGTGTCTCCGGTGTGCTCGTCACGCAGGGATGACATCACACAACGCCGATGCTACAATGGGACGGCGTCGGGGAGTGGCGCAGCTTGGTAGCGCGCAGCGTTCGGGACGCTGAGGCCGGGGGTTCAAGTCCCCCCTCCCCGACCAGTAGAACTTGCTACCGCTCAAAACCGTTCGACGAGTGGGGTCCAATTTTTGGCGGCGACGATGTGAGCGCCGGGTCCGTGTTGGACTGCCTCTTGCATCACAACTAGGCCCTGAACATCGCGCCGGCTCACCCCGAGATCTCCGTTGGGCCGACAATCGAAACACCCCGCTTGATTTGGTCCTGCAGTTAGCGATGCGTGATGCGCATACTAAATGACGGCAAAATGGATCCCCCGCGCCTTCGCGAGTCACTTGAACTACACCGCCGCCAGGACAGCTCTTCGGACGTATGCGTCCCCTTTCAAGTGATGGTGTCCCAGAAGCGCGTCGCGTGGCCTTTCTCAACCGCGCCGCTCACGTCCTCGGCGGCGCGCCCCAATCGTCGACGATCGAGGCAATCGGTGCGTGTGGACCAGCAATCGCTAAGGGACAATTTGCCGGTGGTCCACAAGCACAACAACCAAACCCAGCCGTGAGCCCGTGCCCGCCAAGGCTCAGCAAATCTTCGTTCCGGCATCAGACGCTGATCGCTATTGTACGGCCAATCTCCGGCAAACGTCTTGACTAACTTAGGTGCGAGATTCGACAATACTCGGTGCCAAAGCAACTCCAAGTATCGTCGCCGCGCCTCGGGCGGAGCTCAACAATAGACCCACAGCGGCGGCAACGCAGCAGGCAGGATGGCACCTTATGATGCCGCGGCCGTAGCAATTGCGAATACAGTGATGCACCTCCCCATTACGAAAGCGCGAATTAACCTTGGGGCTCTGGTCAAGCGCACCCATCTCGGTAAGGAATATTTCATCATCGGGAAAGACGGGATCCCGATCGCCGGTCTCATGGATATTGATGAGCTTGAAGATTACCTCGAACTCAAGGACCCCGCCAGCGGCGTCACATTCAATGCAGCTATGAACAATACTGTGCAGGAAAGAGTCGGCCTGCGAACCTGCTACGTGCCGAACTTCGACAAGGGGAAGGAAGAAAAACCAAGCCCGCACACCGGGCCGAATGACGGCAACTTTCAGGTTCGCACAACGCCGCACTTCGGTCGGCTCGTGCGCCATTCGCATCGGCATCACGGCGATCTCGCCGGTCGATGTGCCGAAGCGCTCGAGACCCTCCAAGCAGGTCCGCTAACTGTAGCGGTGGCCACCCCATCAGAAAACTGGAAACCAACGGGACGGCAGAACGACAGTACCGACTGAGGCTGGGGCGCTGGCGCTTTGGATACGACGTCATCGACGGTCGCCCAGACAGGATCCTCGGGCCACCTAGGGGAGCTTCGACCCTATCGTCGCCGGCGTCAGCCACCCGTGTTTCACGCCCCGCATCGTCAGCAATTTATCCGCCACGGACGCACTTATTGCGCTTCCCGCCAGACAGGAGGTACACGGACAGCCACAACCTCTCCCCGCACGGACTCATTCCCATCTGCGAAGAGCGAACAAATCAGAGTCGTCTTCCGCTCTTTCATCTCTTTGATTTGTGCCCGCAGGTCCAAACGCCGATCGATGGGTGTTGGCCGCAGATAGGTCACTTGCAACGACCCAGTAGCGTACCAGATAGCGGGCTCGGTTCCGATCGCGCGTCCCTCAGCTCGGTAAGCCGCAGCAATCGCAGTGCAAATACAATGACAATCAATGACTGTTGCGATGATCCCGCCATTGAGGACATGCTTCGGGCCCGCCATATGATAAGGCTTTGGATGCCAGGAACAAACAGCCTCATCTCCGGCCCAGTAGCTCTTGATCTGCAGACCGTACCCATTCAAAACCCCGCAACCCCAGCAATGATTTTCGCTGAGTTGCTCCTGGAATGCACTCTCATCCATACGATCCACCCCGCCCTGGTACATCGTGGCCAACGTTGTAGCCGTGCGGGGTCCCCAAGGGTTCTCCGGCGCAGTACCAATGAAGATTACTTCCGTGCACCGTTTTTGGCGGCCGCCAGCATGGGATCCTGCCTGGCTCGGGCCGCTGGCCATGCGATCGTGTGCCAGAAACGTGTCGCCGCCGCGCGCAGCATGACACTGGCGTGGCAGTGAACCGAGAGGCTGTGCAGGACCCGGGCAGTTACTGGCGTTCCTTCACGCGAAAGCGGGGGGCTATGCTTGGAAACGGTCTGAGTGAGTGTACGTGTCTCCGAATTCGCTCGAGTTCAACGATTCGCCTTTCAACACGCGCTTGCAGTGTGGCGGGGCTGACCGGACCGAGGTGAGCCGCTATGATTTGGACTTATGGACAACCTCGAACGAATATCCGTCGGGATCAAATACGTCGGCGGCATAGTATCCCGGATAGTATTCGAGTCGTGCGCGGGGAGAAACGTTGTTCCGGGCACCCGCTGCCATCGCGGCCTCGTAGAATTCATCGACCTGCTTTTTATTTTCAGCGACGAACCCCCAGTGAATGCCGGTTGGATCAGACTTTCCTGCCTTAACCAGAAGAACGCTTTCTTCCCGTCACCAAATCCCCACAGATCGGGATGACCGTTTTCGCCCTTGTACGGCATGAAGAGTTTGATATGCAGCGGCTTCAAGGCGGCCTTTGATCGCGTTCTCGGTCCTATTCGGGCCCCTGATGGGCGCCATCGGCGCGAGCGTGGTGAATGTCGCGCTGGTGCACATCCAAGCCTCCTATGGGATCAGCACCCAGGAGGTCACATGGGTCAGCACCTCCTACCTCATCGCGCTCGTCATTATTATGCCGCTCACCGCGTGGCTCGCCTCTGTCTTGGGCCGAAAGCGGATGTTCCTGATGGCCCTCATCATCTTCACCGGCGCGTCCGTGCTTTGCGGGTTCTCCCGCACCTTGGGGGAACTAATCGCGTTCCGGGTCATCCAAGGGGTGGCCGCCGGCGCGGTCCAACCCACGGCTCAGGCGATCATGCGGGAGACGTTCCCTCTCGACGAACAGGCGGAGGCCATGGGACTCTTTGGCATGGTTGTGCTGCTCGGGCCAGCGATCGGGCCGACCCTAGGCGGGTGGCTCACGGACAATTTCTCGTGGCCGTGGATCTTCTTCGTCAATCTCCCGGTCGGCGTCGTAGGGGTGCTGATGGCCGCCCGCTTCCTTGTCGACCCGCCCTACATCCGTCGGCAGGACGTCCGGCGGATCGACGGGCTCGGCATCGGGCTCATGGCGCTGGGTTTGGCGACGCTCCAGACGCTGCTGGAGGAAGGTGAGACGGACGGGTGGTTCCAAAGCGACTTCATCATCCTGCTCACGATCGTATCAGTGCTGGCCCTCGTCGCATTCATCATCTGGGAGTTGCGTGCCCCGGAACCCGCCGTGAATCTCCGCATACTGGGCAATCTTTCGTTCGCCGCCGGCAACCTGATCGGCGGCGTCTTGGGGCTCGCGTTGTACGGAAGCCTGATTCTGCTGCCCTTCTTCCTGCAGAACCTTCTCGGCTATGATGCGACCCAGACTGGCCTGACGTTGTTGCCCCGAGCGCTCACCATGCTCGTGTTCATGCCGCTCGTCGGCGTCCTGTACAATCGGCTCGGGGTGCATGTTATGCTTGCGTTCGGGCTCGTTGTGTGCGCGATCGCCGCGTTTCTGATGGCTGCGTTCACGATTTACAGTGGGCCGGTGCAGATTCCTGGAGTCCATGTCCAGGGCATTGATTTCGCCTTCATCTTCGTGCCTCTGTCGACGGCCACCCTGTCCACGATCCCCCGGGCGCGGATGCAGAGTGCGACCGGACTATATAACCTGATTCGACAGCTGGGCGGCAGTGTGGGCATGGCGATCGTGATTGCAGTGGTCAACCGTAAAATGACGATGCGAGTGCCAACTTGGTCAAGTACGCCTCCGCATCTAACCCGACGTTCATGCAATGGTGGACGAGTACCAGCAGGCGTTCGTGGACCGTGGAATAATCCCACCACCGCCCACTGGCAAGCGCTGGCGTTCCTCTCCGGGCTCATCAACCAACAGGCCTCCGTGGTCGCGTTCGAATACGCGTTCGCGATGATCGGGGTCGTCTTTCTCGTCTGTCTTCCGCTCGTACTGCTGATCCGCCGAGCGCGCGTGGATGCCGATGCCGTGCCCACCCGGTAGTGAGCGACCGTCGCGATCCAGCGCGCACGGCCGCCTGTCTCAGCGGACTCGGCCTCTCAGGATTCCTCGATTCGAAGCAATTTCCAGGTTCCGTACGGCAGCCCCCAGACCGGGACGAACCGATCAGCCAACGGCATCCCTTCATGATGGCGCCGCGCGCATGATAGGTTGAAACGGCACGGGCGGCTTGGCGGATCCAGTTCTGAGACGACGTCTGGGCCGGACGAGCGCAACGTCGACGTGCCGGGAAAAGGCACATCCCCCACAGCGAGGAGCTGTCATGGATAAACGCGATCCGCACGACGATGGAAATCTCGATGAGGCGTTGGAGGAATCGTTCCCGGCGAGTGACCCGCCTGCGAACACGGTCGAAACCGGCATCAGAATCGGTGACCTCGCGAGCGAGAGACTCCGTCCGTCATCGATAACGCGGCAGAGCATCGCTTTGAACTGACGGTCGACAATGAGACCGCGGTTCTCGTGTACCAGCGGACAAACGGGAGTTTGCGTCTGGTTCACACCGAGGTGCCGGAGCGTCTCCGCGGCCGACATCTGGGGGAGATGCTCGTCGAAGCCGCGCTCGCCGAAGCACGGTCCGCCGGTTTGCGCGTCGTGGCAGTCTGCCCCTTCGTACAAGCCTACTTGCGGAAACACCTAGGCGGCACGAGAGGCTAACTGCGTGGACAGCACCCGCGGCTCGCGGCAACGCTGATCCCGGTCCTTGTCATTTTCAGCAGATCCGCGATCTGCTCTACGGCGCCGGTGCGGGACACCCAACGTCTTGGTGACAGAGCACATCGATCTCCGCGCGCCGAGGTAAGAGACTTTGAGATCTTCGATGACGGCGGGCAGCCTCCGCCACGAGCGCGCGAGAATTCCCGACCGGCAGGAGCCGCGCGAACCGGAACTATAGGACATGCACGATCGCATCGATCATGCGCCCTAGCTGATCACGTTCTTGAAGGATGTCCGGGAACGCGTCCGACGACGCCCCGTTCGACCCGCAGCATCACAGTGCCATCATCGACTCAATGGAACCGCTCCGATACTTCTTGCGCGCGATCGGAGCGTGCGAGAATGGTGATGCGGTCGCCGACGAGCAGGTACGAATCCCCCTGTGGCACAATGATCGGTCTCTCCCCGGCGGATCGTCATGGCCAGCACGCCCGGCCCAAGGCTCACGTCCCGTAGCATCCGGCCCGCGACGCGCGAACCCGGCCTCACGACCGGCTCGAGCACCACCGTTCCGGACACCGCCACCGGCGGCCAGGCGTCACCGACCACTCGTGGCTCCGCGATACCTCCGCGCGGTCGTGCCCTTCAGTGCCAACGGGCCCTTCCATGAGTGTACTGAGCAATACGTCTATGTCCTCCGCTTGCCTTGTGGGCAGTAGGAGCGTGAGCCGATCGCCGCGCCGAAGCAGCGTTTGACCGTCCGGGACGACGCTCGCCCCGCCCCGGCGGATTGCCAGCACGAGCGATGAGATGGCCACGGCACATCCGCAATGCGCCGGCCCGCGAGCGCTTGATCGTCTCGGAGATCGAGATCGACAATCCGATAGTCTCGCAAGGACGCGAGAAAGGTCGCCCGCAGCCTCCGGCTCTCGTGCCTCGCCCGTCCTGCCCCGCGGCGCGCATGGTCCGCTCCAGGCGCCCGTGGTAGGCGCTGAGGATGTCCCGGTGCGTCAGCCAACCGATGAGGCGGTGGCTGTCACGATCGACGACCGGCAGGCCGTCCTCGCCGTGCGGCAAGCTCAGCCGTAACGCCTGCTCGAGCGACTCATCGGCGTCAGCGAGGGCGTATCCTGGGCCGCTCGCCCGCCACCGCATCGAGCGCATTGTCGCGCATCGCTTGCTCCACCTGCCGGAACGTCACCGCCCCGCGGTACACGCCCGCCGCGTCCACCACCGGCAACGCGCCCCATCCGTCGTGGGTGAACCGCGCGATGACCTCGTCCATGCCAACTGCTCGGCCATCGCGGCCGGCACCGGTCTCATCGCGCTCCCCACCGTCAGCACCTCCATGAGATTCGCCGCTCGCCCGCGCCGGATGTCGATGCCCCGACGGCGCAACTTCAGCGTGTAAATGCTCTCCTTCGTCAGCACCCGGCTCATGCGGGTCGCAAGCACCACCGCGAACATGAGCGGCAGAATGACCTGGTAGTCGCCGGTGAGCTCGAAGATGATGATGCTCGCGGTGATCGGCGCTTGGGCGACGCCCGCAAACACCGCGGCCATCCCGATCACGCCGATAGGCCCCGGCCGGGCGATCCGGGAAGCACCCGGTGCATCAGATCCCCGTACGCACTACCGAGCATGGCCCCATGAACAGCGACGGGGCGAACACGCCACCCGAACCGCCGATCCCGATCGTAAGGCTCGTCGCCACGATGCTGCAGGCCAGCAGAAGCCCGAGAAACCCCAGGACGTACTCGCCGCGGATCATCCAGCACTGGGTACCCTACCCCATACACCTTGCGGCAATCCCACGAGCAAGACGCCGAGCACGAGACCGCCGACCCCGGTCGGAGCCACAGGGGGCCCTTCCAGAAAGGTCGCAGAGATCTTCCGTCCCGTAGAGCACGCGAATAAACGCGACTCCGACGATCGCCGCCAGCAGCCCCAACCCCGCGTAGAGGAGGCTCCCACGCAGAACTGAGCGTGAACGCGGGGAGCACGAGGAACGGATGCGAGCCGAACGCGGCTCGTCCGATGATATCAGCGACCACGGATGCCAGGACCACCGCCCCGAACGACTCGACTTCGAAATCCCGCAGGATAAGCTCGAGCCCGAAGAACACCCCGGCGATGGGCGCGTTGAACGTGGCG
>CAWBBU010000008.1:0-25128 GCA_963787105.1 uncultured Bacillota bacterium | reverse complement strand
GATCGCGTTCTCGGTCCTATTCGGGCCCCTGATGGGCGCCATCGGCGCGAGCGTGGTGAATGTCGCGCTGGTGCACATCCAAGCCTCCTATGCGATCAGCGCCCAGGAGGTCAGCATGGGTCAGCACCTCCTACCTCGTCGCGCTCGTCGTTACTATGCCGCTCACCGCGTGGCTCGCCTCTTCTGTCTTGGGCCGAAAGCGGATGTTCCTGATGGCCCTGGCATCCGTCTTCACCGGCGCGTCCGTGCTTTGCCGGTTACTCCCGCACCTTCGGGGAACTAATCGCGTTCCGGGTCATCCAAGGGGTCGGCCGCCGGCGCGGTCCAACCCACGGCTCAGGCGATCATGCGGGAGACGTTCCCTCTCGACGAACAGGCGGAGGCCATGGGACTCTTTGGCATGGTTGTGCTGCTCGGGCCAGCGATCGGGCCGACCCTAGGCGGGTGGCTCACGGACAATTTCTCGTGGCCGTGGATCTTCTTCGTCAATCTCCCGGTCGGCGTCGTCGGGGTGCTGATGGCCGCCCGCTTCCTTGTCGACCCGCCCTACATCCGTCGGCAGGACGTCCGGCGGATCGACGGGCTCGGCATCGGGCTCATGGCGCTGGGTTTGGCGACGCTCCAGACGCTACTGGAGGAAGGCGAGACGGACGGGTGGTTCCAAAGCGACTTCATCGTCCTGCTCACGATCGTATCAGTGCTGGCCCTCGTCGCATTCATCATCTGGGAGTTGCGTGCCCGGGAGCCCGCCGTGAACCTCCGCATCCTGGGCAACCTTTCGTTCGCCGCCGGTAACCTGATCGGCGGCGTCTTGGGGCTCGCGTTGTTCGGAAGCCTGATTCTGCTGCCGTTCTTCCTGCAGAACCTTCTCGGATATGACGCGACCCAGACCGGCCTGACGTTGTTGCCCCGAGCGGTCACCATGCTCGTGTTCATGCCGCTCGTCGGCCGTCTGTACAATCGGATCGGGGTGCATGTCATGCTGGCGTTCGGGCTCGTCGTGTGCGCGATCGCCGCGTTTCTGATGGCTGCGTTCACGATTTACAGTGGGCCGGTGGAACATCTTGGTGCCCCAATCCTCCAGGGCATTGGATTCGCCTTCATCTTCGTGCCCCTGTCGACGGCCACCCTGTCCACGATACCCCGTGCGCGGATGCAGAGTGCGACGGGGCTCTATAATCTGATCCGACAACTGGGCGGCAGTGTGGGCACCGCGATCGTCATCGCAGTGGTCAATCGTAAAACGACGACCGCGAGTGCCAAACTTGGTCAAGTACGCCTCCGCATCCAACCCGATGTTCATGCAATGGTGGACGACGTACCAGCAGGCGTTCGTGGCCCGTGGTAGTATTCCTACCACCGCCCACTGGCAAGCGCTGGCGTTCCTCTCCGGGCTCATCAACCAGCAGGCCTCCGTGGTCGCGTTCGATTACGCGTTCGCGATGATCGGGGTCGTCTTTCTCGTCTGTCTTCCGCTCGTACTACTGATCCGCCGGGGGCGGGTGGGTACCGATGTCATACCCACCGTCAATGAGCGACGGTCGCGATCCAGAGCGCACGGCCGCCTGTCTCAGCGGACTCGGCCTCTCAGGATTCCTCGATTCGAAGCAATTTCCAGGTTCCGTACGGCAGCCCCAGACCGGGACGAACCGATCAGCCAACAGGCATCCCTTCATAACGGCGCCGCGCGCTATGATAGGTTGAAGTGACGACCGGCGGCTTGGCGAGTCCAGTGCCGAGACGGCCTCTGGGCCGGACCAGCGTGAGGTCGGCGTGGCGGGCAAGGGTACACCCCCACAGGAAGGAGCTGTCATGGATAAACGCGACCCAAAAGACGATGGAACTCTCGATGAGGCGTTGGAGGAATCGTTCCCGGCGAGTGACCCGCCTGCGAACACGGTCGAAACCGGCATCCGTATCGGTGACGTCGCGGACGAGAGACTCCCGTCCGTCATCGATAATCCGGCAGAGCACCGCTTTGAACTAACAGTGGACAATGAGACCGCGGTGCTCGTCTACCAGAAGATAGGCGGGAGTTTGCGGCTGATTCACACCGAGGTACCGGAGCGTCTCCGCGGCCGACATCTGGGGGACAGGCTCGTCGAAGCCGCGCTCGCAGAAGCGCGGTCCGCCGGTTTGCGCGTCGTGGCGGTCTGTCCCTTCGTACAAGCCTATTTGCGGAAACACACAGGCGGCTCGAGCGGCTGACTGCGTGGACGGCACCCGGCGCTCGCGGCAGCGTTGATCCCGCTACTTGTCGTTTTCAGCGGGTCCGCGAGTCCGACGACGCACATCTCGACCCACTGCACCACAGTGCCATTATCGACTCAACGGAACCGCTCCGAGACTTCTTGCGCGATCGGAGAGTGCGAGAATGGTGATGCGGTCGCCGACGAGCAAGTACGAATCCCCCCGTGGCACAATGACGGTCTCTCCCCGGCGGATCGTCATGGCCAGCACGCCCGGCCCAAGGCTCATGTCCCGCAGCATCCGGCCCGCGACACGCGAACCCGGCCTCACGACCGGCTCGAGCACCACCGTTCCGGACACCGCCACCGGCGGCCAGCCGTCACCGGCCGCAGCGTCGCTCCGCGATACCTCCGCGCGGTCGTGCCCTTTGGTGCCCGCGGGCCCTTCCATGATTGTACTGAGCAATACGTCCACGTCCTCCGCTTGCCGTGCGGGCAGTAGGAGCGTGAGCCGATCGCCGCGCCGAAGCAGCGTTTGACCGTCCGGGACAACGCTCGCCCCGCCTCGGCGGATTGCCAGGACGAGCGATGAAGATGGCCAGGGCACGTCCGCAATCCGCCGACCCGCGAGCGCCTGATCGTCTCGGAGCTCGAGATCGACAATCCGATAGTCTCGCAACGATGCGGAAAGGTCGCCCGCAGCCTCCGGCTCTCGTGCCTCGCCCGTCCTTCTCGCGGCGCGCATGGTCCGCTCCAGGCGCCCGTGATAAGCGCTGAGGATGTCCCGGTGCGTCAGCCAACCGATCAGCCGGTGGCTATCGTGATCAACGACCGGCAGCCCGTCCTCGCCGTGCGGCAGGCTGAGCCGTAGCGCCTGCTCGAGCGACTCATCAGGTATCAGCGACAGCGTATCCTGGGCCAACTCGCCGGCCACGGCATCGAGCGCATTGTCGCGCATCGCTCGCTCCACCTGCCGGAACGTCACCGTCCCGCGGTACACGCCCGCCGCGTCCACTACCGGCAACGCGCCCCATCCGTCGTCGGTGAACCGCGCGATGACCTCGTCCAACGCCATCTGCTCGGGCAGCGCGGCGGCACCGGTCTCATCGCGCTCCCCACGGTCAGCACCTCCATGAGATTCGCCGCTCGCCCGCGCCGGATGTCGATGCCCCGACGGCGTAACTTCAAGCGTATAAATGCTCTCCTTCGTAAGCACCCGGCTCACGCCGGTCGCGAGCACCACCGCGAACATGAGCGGCAGAATGACCTGGTAATTGCCGGTGAGCTCGACGATGATGATGCTGGCTGTGATCGGCGCTTGGGCGACGCCCGCAAATACCGCGGCCATCCCGATCACGCCGTAGGCCCCGGCCGGTCCGGCAATCCCGGGGAGCATCTGGTGCATCAGATCCCCGTACGCGCTGCCGAGCATGGCCCCCATGAATAGCGACGGCGCGAACACGCCCCCGGAACCGCCGATCCCGATCGTAAGGCTCGTCGCCACGATCTTGCCGACCAGGAGGAGCACCGAGAAACCCGAGCACGTACTCCCCGCGAATAGCACGCTCCAGCACCGGATACCCCACCCCGTACATCTGCGGGCAACCCCACGCAGCAAGCACGCCGAGCACGAGACCGCCCACCCCGGGCCGGAGCCACAGAGGGCCCGTGCCACAAACGGTCGCACAGATCTTCGCGTCCCGTACAGCACCCGCATAAACGTCACCCCGACGGCCGCCGCCAGCACTCCCAAGCCCGCGTAGAGGAGGAACTCCCACGGAGAACCAATCGCAAATCCGGGGAGCACGAGGAACGGATGCGAGCCAAACGCGGCCCGCCCAATGATATCCGCGACCACGGACGCCAACACCACGCGCGCCGAACGATTCGACTTCAAAGTCCCGTAGGATAAGCTCGAGCCCGAAAAACACCCCGGCGATGGGCGCGTTGAACGTCGCGGAGATGCCGCCGGCCGCCCCACACGCCACCATGAGGCGCAACCGGGATTCCGACGTATGCACCAGTTGCCCGAGCGCGGAGCCCAGCGCCGACCCAATCTGCACGATCGGACCTTCGCGGCCCACGGATCCGCCGGATCCAATGCACACCGCCGAGGCAAGCGACTTGATGACGGCAACGCGCGGACGGATCCGTCCCCCGCGCTCCGCGACCGCGAGCATCACCTCCGGCACCCCGTGCCCCCGCGCCTCCCGGGCAAACAGCTCGATCATCGGCCCATAGATCAGTCCCCCCGACCACCGCGGCGAGCACGACAAACCACGGGCCGAACTGGGGGACCCAGGGATTGGCCGCGGGACCCACTGCACTGTAGTCACTCGTCGCAGTGAATATCCAGGTAAACTCAACAATAAGCCACCGAAATGCGATCGCCCCCAACCCGGCGCCCGCGCCGATCAGGACCGCCAGCGCAAACAGGCCCGTCGGAGAGCCGCGCAACCAATCGTACGCGCGCAGCAACGGGCGATCCGGGCATCTGCAGCGAACCGAGCCCGCGTACCGACGTGTGTTAGCCGCGATCGTCACGCATGTCCCGGCGAGTCGTTCCAAGAGCACATCGACCGCCTTCCGGATATTCGTCCACCTAAACCCCGAGGGGTCCAACCCACGCGTGCAGACCGAGACCGTCACTCAAGGCGAGCAGTACGGCTGCGAACGCGTTCGCAGGGATCTCGACCAACTCCCCATCGGCGATGGCACGCTCAATCCAAGCTCGCAGGCAGGGTCCGACGATGCCGGACGGTGGCGGTGAACCGGTCACGCACAGTCCGGTCTGTCAGCATCTCGGCCCACAGGTCGGCTCGAACTTGCACCCGCGCGGGATCATCCCCGCGCCCGAGCATGGCACGGACGAATTGTCGGAGCCGGTCGATACTCGGCACTGATGCCGATTCGAGACGCTCGACGATCCCGTCGAGCGCCGCCGCATCCTCGGTCAACAACGCGAGAAGGAGCGCCTGTTTCCTGATCGAAGTACCCGTAGAACGCACCTTTGCTCAGACCCGCCTCTGCACAGATCTCATCTACCGACATGGCTCGAAATCCCTTGTGAGCGGCGCACCGCCAGGTCGCGTCGAGGATCTGCTGCCGCCGCTCCGTGCGCGCGACCAGAGACATGCGGGGCACGGGCCCACCTCCAATCATCTGGATCGGATTTATCAAAACCGACCAGTCAGTTTATACTATGCAAACGCCCGAGAGTTTGCAGAGAGTCGGGAAAACCCGATCCCCCTGGGAAAAGGAACGCGGAGGACGCCGCTATCGCCTGATTTACCACGTGCCGCCGGCGACGCGCGCGCCTACCATAAAATGTGCCAACACCGCGCGCAACGTGGCGCTGGCGTGACACGTGAAGGACTGGGTGATCTGGAACTCTTGCGATTGCTCGCGTTTCTTCACGGGAAGGCGCGGGCTCAAGTCCCCCGCTCCCCGACCCGCAATCTCTCCCGTGTGGATACGGTCCGTCGCGTTACCTCGTCCGACGAGATCGCCCGCGGTCCGGCCTCAGATCAGACCGGTGTCTCACTCGGCCTGCCGTCGGGAAACGAGAGCACTGTCGGCGACACCCGGAATCCGCGTCCGCTTGGTAGACCGTGCGCAGCGCGTCCCATGCGGCCGCGGAGCCAGTGGTCATTGCCGCGATCTCATCGAGCCGACCGGCAGCGGTCGGCGAGATCGCCGTGTCAGGACCGAACGCGCGGGCCATGCCCCAGTAGTCCCATGGGAGCATTTCGCGCAGGTTCAAAGCGGCCAGGTCGCGCAGAACGCTCGCGCCGACGAACCACGCGCCCCTGACCGTCGGGATGAACGACACACCGCACGCGTCCCCGTCGATGGCGAGTTGGCGCAGGGACAGCCATGCGTCACCGGCGGTGAGGAAGCGTTCGCGCGGCACATTCCACGGCTCGAAATCGATCGCGTACTCTTCCCTCACCGCGTCCTCGCCCAACTCGGCGTCGAGCAGCCGCCAGGCACTCCCGCTCCAGTACTCACAGAGCCAGTGGTCCTCGTAAAACCCGCGCACGAAGTACGTCGCAAATCCGACGCGCACGCGCGACGGGACGCCGAGGCGCCTGAGCATGCTCACCGCCACGAGTGCGTAGTGACGGCATGTGCCGATCACGCGCCGATCGTACGGACGCGGCCGATCGAGCGGCCGGCCGTCTCGGTCCACGATGCGCCGAAGCAGTTCGCGGACAGGACGTACCTCGGCGTCACGCGCGCTCGCGTGCGGGTGGTCGATGTGCCAGCGCTCGAGCAAGCCCGGGTGAATCACGAGCCCCGACACGACGGCGCCTATGCGGCGGGGGTCGCCGCGCAACGTATCGAACCGCGCCGCGAACTCACCGGGGTCGGACGTCACGCTTTGGCCACGATAAAACGCGCGCTCGGCAGACGTCATGCGCGACTCCCGACGATGACATCGCGGCGCGCGCGGCGCGGAGTCACGAGCACCGTGTCACGCCGTCGGGACGGCCGACCGCCGCGCCCACGCCGTCGCGCACGCGGAGCCGGCGGGATCGTATTTCACCGTACTGCCTGCCCTCGCCCGCCGGCGGGCGCACTGCTCGCGTCGCCACCTCGGGCGTTCGCCGGTGCCGTCGTCCCGTGCGGGTTCACGCCGGACGACCGCCCTACAGGTCGAGCGCCGGACCGGGCACGTCCTTCACGGGCGAGACGTATGGGGCGCCCGCGGTGGCCTTCCGGTGCTCATCGTTGGCGCGCGCGAGCAGCTCCGGATCTTTCATCATGTCGCACGCCGCCGCGCCCAGGACTTGCGCCGCGAAGAGCATGCCCCGCCGGCCGATCGGTCCTCCCACACTCGCCGCGAACTGCCACGAGTGCCCGGGCGTCCCGAGCGGCGCCGTGACCGTACGCATCTCCGACGTCGGCACGACGTAGGAGACGTCCCCCACATCGGTCGAGCCCCCGACCGCGTCGTCGTAGGAGGGCACCGGCAGAATTTGCTCGATCAGATCCGTCCCGACGTCGCCGGGCGCCCCGAGTTCGAGGCCGTGCCGACGCAGATCGTCGAGCGCTTTGCGGAGCGTGCCGGCGGGAAACGTGCCCTGCAGCTCGCGCGCGAACGCGTGCTCCTCGGCGGTGAACGTCGGCGCACCGATCGCCTGCATCGTCCGCTGCAGCAGCCCGTCGAGCGTCTTGTTCGCGAGGGTGTCGTAGCACCCGGCGATCAGGCGGGCGTCGTGCGTCGTCCCCGTCATGAGGGACGCACCGCGCGCGATGTCGAGCAGGCGCCCGTAGACCTCCTCGACCTGCGCGCGGCGTGGCGCCCGGACGTAATACCAGACCTCCGCGCGGCTCGGCACCACGTTCGGCGCGAGGCCGCCGTCGGTGATGACATAGTGAATACGGGTCGACTGGTGCACGTGCTCGCGCAGGAAATTCGCGCCGACGTTCATGAGCTCGACCGCATCGAGGGCGCTGCGGCCGGCCTCCGGCATCCCGGCCGCGTGCGACGACACGCCGTGAAACGTGAACCGGACCGAGTTCATCGCCGTGTGGAGCTCGTTCATGATCTGGTTCTCTCGGCCCGGATGCCACGTCAACGCGCCGTCGACGTCCGCAAAGCGTCCGTCCTTCACCATAAACACCTTCCCGACCAGCGTCTCCTCGGCGGGGCAGCCGTAGAAACGGACCGTGCCGCGTGATCTCTCCGCGGCGGATCGCGTGGCGCACGGCCATCGCGGCCGCGGCGGCCGCCGTGCCGAGCAGGTTGTGGCCGCACCCGTGGCCCGGGCCGTTCGGCACAATCGGACGATGCGCTGTCGCGCCGCGCTGCTGGCTGAGGCCGGGCAGCGCGTCAAACTCCCCGAGCAGCGCGATCACCGGGGCGCCCTCCCCGTAGGTCGCGATGAACGCCGTCGGCATCCCGGCGACGCCGCGCTCCACCGCGAACCCGGCGGCCTCGAGCGCGTCCGCGAGCGTGGCGCTGCTGCGCGTCTCGTGCAGGCCCAGCTCGGGCGTCTCCCAGATTCGGTCGGCGAGCTCGCCGAACAGCGGCGCCTGTTCGGTCACAAAATCAAGGACGGACGATAACGGCATGCCTCACCTCCGAGGGTCGCAGGAACGCCCACCTGCGCGCGAGCGGCGCGTCGTCATCCCCGCGCGGCTACTTCCACGTCGCGTAGATCGCGGCCCACTTCTCCTTCGGCATGACCGTCACGCCCTGGAAATGACTGCTCGTGACGATGTAGAAGTCCTGGCTCCACAGGAAGATCCAGGGCGCGTCCCTCCAGATGACCTCCTGCGCTTCCTTATAGATCGCCGCGCGCTGCGTCGTATTGATCCGTCGTCTGGCCTGTCACACAGATCCTGGTCGAACTTGGGATCCTTGTAGAACACGGACGAGTATCCGTTGGGCGGCCACATTCCCGAGTAGAGCGGCCCGAACAGCTCGCCGTCGGTATCGAGGTACGGCCCCGCCCGCCCCAGCATGTACATCTGGATCTGGCTCCGATCCGGCGGCACGCCCGACGCGACCCGATGTAGCTCGGCCAATCCGCGGTCTGGACCTTCGCCGGCATCCCGACGTTGGTGAGCTGCGCCGCGACCGCCTGCGCCGATTGGTAGTCCTGGATGTACCGGCCCGTCGGCGCCCGGAGCGCGATCGTAGAAGCCCTTCGGATACCCGGCCTCGGCGAGCAGCTTCTTCGCCAGGGTCGGGTTCGAACGGCCACCCGCCCGCCTGCACCCTCGTGTAGCCGAAGATCGCCGGCGTGTCCGGCGACTCCAGCACGTGCGCGAGTCCGAACAGCACGCTGTGCATGATCGCCTGCTTGTTGACGGCGTAGTTGAGCGCCTGGCGCACGCGCACATCCTTGAGCGGGCCGTACTGGTTGTTCATGCCGATGAAGATGTCGCGGTCGCTCGCGCCCTCGACGACCCGCAGCGTGTTGTCCTTGCGCAGTCGCGGGCACGTCCGGCGCCGGGGGCTCAAACGCAAACTGCACGTCGCCGGCGCGCAGCATCGTCTCGCGCGCCCCCGCGTCGGGCACGACGCGGAAGATCACCTGATCAAAGTACGGCTTTCGCCCCCAGTAGTCGGGGTTGCGCGTCACGGTCAGATGGTCGCCGTGCACCCACTCCTTGAACACGTACGGCCCGGAGCCCGCGTTGACGGGCGCGAGCGCGATCTTCTCGTTCCCGAGCGTCTTGACCGCGGTCGGCGACACGATCTCCGCGGCCGTGGTCGCAAGCTGCTCGAGCAGCGTGGGGGCGGGCTTCGTGAAGTGCAGCACGATCGTCGAGGGATCCGGGGTCTCGATATTGTTCGCATCCAGCGTCGCTCCAGTAGTAGCGGCATTATTCCGCATCGCGGGTCCAGCCATGCGCTGGATGTTGAACTTCACCGCCTGGGAGTCGAACGTCGGTGCCGTCCTGGAACTTGACCCCCTGCCGCAGCTTGAACGTGAACGTGCGCCCGTCCGGACTCGACCGTCCACGAGCGTCGCCAGCTGCGGCATGAGCTTCGTGTACTGGGGCTGGCCCGGGGCGACCCCGGAGCGCTCGTCGTTGTACCAGACGAGCGGATCGTACATATAGTCCACGACGTTCGAGACCGTCGCGGTCGTCTGCCCTTCGGGGTCCAGCGTGTCCTCGTCGATTCCGAGCGCCATCGTGAGCGTTGTGGGGGCCGCCGCATATCCGCCCCCAGAGACGCCCACCAAGACGCACGCGCACGCAAGAAGGATGGCCGCTGTCACGCGGCGCCGCGCAACCGACCCGCCCATAGACCTCACCTCCCACGTTGAACGCTGCGCCGCCGCGTCCATCAGGCGACGGCGGTGAAGGGGTTCCCCGCCGGATCCGTCTCCCCTTCCGCGTGCCGGCCCCGCGTACACCGCGCGCGCCGATCCTGTGACAGGCCACGAAAAGGCCCACCCGGGAGGCGTGGATCCCGCCACTCCCGGGTGGGCTGTGTCGGTACGGTCGCGCCTAGCTTGCTTTCATCTGCCACAAGGCGATGGCCGCGCCGGTCGGGTCCAGGAGGATCGTGAACCAGCCCATGCCCGGCACCTCGGTCTTGTCCCGCATCACCGTGGCACCCAGCGACTTCGCCTTCTGCGTGGCCGCGGCGACGTCGTCGACCTGCACATAGGCGAGCCACGCCGACGGCGCGCCGGGGACCGGGTGCTTCATCATGCCCCCGCCCGGACCTTCGCCCGTCTTGATCATCGTGTACGACTCGCCGCCGCCCATGTCCATGTCTTCCAACGTCCATGAAAACAGTTTGCCGTAGAACGCTTTTGCCTTGGCCACATCCGTCGTATTCAGTTCCAGGTGCACAAACGCATTTGCCACGATGGACCTCCCCATTGGCGAATGTCGTACTGTACGTATCGAGGCGACACCGTTGACGCGATGACCGTTCACGAGCCGGGCCATGAGCAGTATACCCTTCCAATATTAAGCCTCTCACGAAAGATCGTAAAGACAGTCGTCAGCGTCATCCACGGCGGGGCCGCCCGCGCCTCGCGCGGCGGCCCGTACCCAGGGGTGCGGCGGGAACCCCAGGGTCCAGCGCGAATTCCCCCGGTGGCGGGCGCTCGTCAGGCGACCCGCAGGAGGGGCGCCATGCTGGAGTCCCCGATGTCGACGACCGGCCCGAGAGGCGTCACGCAGGGACGGCCCGCGTTTCTCGCAAGGACCTACCTCGTCAGCTCGACCCACTACCTCGCCACGATGGCCGGGCAGCGGGTGTTCGCGCGCGGCGGCAACGCGGTCGACGCCGGCATCGCAGCGGGGATCGCCCTCAACGTAGTGGAGCGGCATCTCACGGACTTTGGCGGCGTGGCACCGGTGATGGTGTTCCGTCCCGGCATGGCGCGCCCCGAGACGATCGCCGGCCTCGGACGGTGGCCGCTCCGGCTCACGCTCGAGGGACATCGCGAGCGGTACGGCTCCGACATGCCGGCGGGAGCCGCGCGCTATGTCACGCCGGCCGCCGCGGACGCCTGGCTCACCGCGCTGGCACGACACGGCCGGCTCGGGCTCGCGGACGTGCTCCAGCCAGCGCGCGAACTCTGTGAAGGCTTTCCGGTCTTTCCCAGGCTCGCCCGTGAACTGGCGAGCGCCGCGCCGCGTCTCGCCGAATGGCCGTCGAGCGCCCGCGTGTTCCTCCCCCACGGTCGCCCGCCTGAGGCCGGCGACATCTTGGTGCAGCGGGACCTCGGGCGGCTCTTCGATCGGCTCATCGAAGCTGAGCGAACCGCATCGCGCAAAGGCCGGAAAGCCGCGATCATGGCGGCCCGGAACGAGTTCTACACCGGCGAGATCGGCCGGGAGATCGCCGCCCACTCCCACCGCACCGGCGGGGCGCTCGATGCCGAGGATCTCGCCGCGTTTCGCGTGGTCGTCGGCCCGTCGGTGTCGTCGACCTACCGCGGCCTGGAGGTCCACGCGTGCGGACCGTGGTCGCAGGGACCGCTTCTCCCGATGATTCTCAACCTGCTTGAGGGCGTCGACGTCCGCCGGATGGGCGCCGGTTCAGCCGAGTACTACCATCACGTCGCCGAGGCCATTAAACTGGCGTGCGCCGATCGGGAGGCGTTCTTCGGCGATCCGGCACTGGTCGACGTGCCGATCGACGGGCTGCTGCACGCCGGGTACGCCGAGGAACGGCGCCGCCTGCTCGATCCCGACGCCGCGAGTCCCGGGATGCCGGCCGCGGGAGACCCGTGGCGGTGGGAAGGGCGCACGGGCCCGACCGGCGCCGTCGCCGCACCCGTGAGCGGGCCGGGACATCCGGACACGTCGTATGTCTGCGCGATGGACGCGGACGGCAACGCGTTCTCCGCGACGCCGTCGGACTCGGGACTGAGCGCACCCCTCGTGGACGGGCTCGGCATCATCATCTCCACGCGAGGCTCGCAGTTGTGGACGACGCCGGGCCACGCGTCGGCCATCGCGCCCGGGAAGCGGCCGCGCTTGACGCCAAACCCCGCGATGCTCGTCCGAGACGGACGCGCGGTGATGCCGTTTGGGTGTCCGGGCGGAGACGCGCAGGTGCAGGCGATGGTGCAGGTCGTCTGCCAGATCCTCGACTTTGACATGAACGTCCAGGCCGCGATCGAAGCCCCCCGGGTGATCTCGGGGAGCTTTCCGGGATCGTTCCATCCGCATCCGTACACACCGGGCCTGCTGCGCGTCGAGCGCCGCGTCGCCCCGGAGGTGCGCGCGCGCCTCACGGCACTCGGACACCGGCTCGAACTGCTCCCCGAGTTTGCGCCCGCGGTCGCGGCCGTCTGCGCGGTCATGCGCCGTGATCACGATGTGCTGGAAGGCGGGGCCGATCCCCGCCGGGAGAGCTACGCGGTCGGCTGGTAGCGCCGGGCGTTCCGGACTAGGCGAGGCGGTAGAGGCCGGGCTTCGTCTCGGGGAAGCGCGTGCGAACCTCGTCGTCGTGGCCTGGGCACAGCCGCGACTCGTCTCCGCCTGACAGCATCTGGATCCGCTCCATCGCGTCGAGGCACTCGGCGACGCTGTTGAGGTGCGAGCCCGGCGGCAGCCAATCCCGGAGATTTCGGTAGGTGGTCAGCGCGTCATTGGCCAGCACGAACGGACCGCGCGCGGTGCGCACGATCACGATCTGCAGTCCGGGCGTGTGACCGCCCACCCATTCGAGCGCGACCCCGTCGGTCACGTCCACGGAGCCGTCGACGACGTGCAGACGCCCGGATGACCGCAGCGCGGCGACGTCCGAGGCGAAGCAGTTGGTAAGCTCCCGGCGGTGCCAGCGTTCGCGGGCGCCGTACCGCGTCCAAAAATCCAGTTCAAGACGCTGCACCCAAAACGTCGCCCGCGGAAACATGCCCTCGACATCAAAATGGTCCCAATGCAGATGCGTCAGAATGACGGTCGCCACCGCGGCGGGATCAACGCCGGCGGCCGCCAGCAACTCTTCGCGCGTGCGAAGACCGTCGAGCGTCACCCCCTGGACCTCGGCCTGGTGCGGGACAAATCCCGTATCGACGACGATCGGCCCCGCGGGCCCGTGCAGCACCCACAGGAAGTAGGCGGACCTGGTCGTTTTGCCCGGCGGATGCGAGTACAGCCGCGACGACCAGTCGACCGTCCGGCCGGCCTGATTGAGCGCGTAAATCTCGTACGTGCTCGCCACGGCGGTCCTCCGAATCGGCGGCAGAACGCTAGTCCTTCGCCGCGCCGCCCGCCGGCGGGGTGGGGAAGAGATCCTCCATCGGCGCGCGGTCCCGCTTCCATACCATGATGCTGCGGACGTATTCGACCACGACCCGCCCGTCCTGATTCACACCCCGGGTGCGCACCTTCACGATGCCGTACTCCGGACGAGACCGGGACGCACGAAGTTCCTGCACTTCCGACTCCGCGTACAGCGTGTCGCCGGCGAACACGGGATGCGGCAGCGTGATCACGTCCCATCCCAGCGCGAATCCGTTCTCGCTGACGTCGGTGACGCCGAGACCCGTCACGATCGCGAGCGTCAGCAGGCTGTTGACGAGCGGGCGCTTGAACTGGGTTCGCTTCGCGTATTCGGTGTTGAAGTGGATTTGGTTGGTGTTGTTCGTCAGCAGCGTGAACCAGGTGTTGTCGACGTCGGTCACCGTCCGCCCGATACGGCTCCGGTAGACGTCCCCGACGACAAAATCCTCAAAGAAGCGCCCTTTCCACCCATCCTTGACCGCCACCGCGCGTCGTCCTCCTTCCAGGAACTGTCCCAAGAGCCTAGCAGTACATCTCGTACTCTCGCCCGTCGATCGGCACGCTGATCAGCGCGGGCTCGCCGGAGCGGATCCCGTCCTCGACGGCGCGGCTGAGGTCGGACAGCGACCGGACCCGCGTGCCGGGGACCCCAAAGCCGTTGGCGATCGCCGCGAAGTCCGGCGCACGAAAATCTACACCGTACGGTTCGAGTTGGCGCCGCTTCTGCCCTACCCGGATCAAGCTCAAACTGTCGTCCACGAAGCATACGGTCACGACCGGCACTCGGTACTGTGTCAGAAACGTCAAATTGTGCAGCATCATCAGCATTCCGCCGTCGCCGACCAGCGCGATGGCTGGACGCTCGGGACGCTGCAGCTTCGCGGCGATCGCCGCGGGCAGACCGTAGCCCATCCCCGACAGTCCGTTGGACATGAAAAACGTGTGCGGGTCGTACGTCTCCCAGAACTGACCCGCGAAATATTTGTGGGAACCGACGTCGCACGCGAGCACGGTCTCCCGCGGGGCCGCGTCGCGGATCGCCCGGACGCTCGCGAGAGGGCTGAGGCCCTCGGCGGGCACGGTCGGTGCGGGGCGCACGCGGGCGCGGGCCGCGGCGACGTCCGCCTCGGGCCACGCGGCGGGCCGTGCGCGCGCCACCAGCCGCGTGAGCAGCGTCCCGATGTCCCCGAGCACCTCGAGCGGCCGGTACGTGCCTTCCGCCGTCGCGGCCCGTGACAGGTTCGCGAGCGCCCGGCCGACGTACCAATCCTTGTCGCATTCGACCGGGTCGAAGCCCACGCCCAGGAGGAAGTCGGCCTGATCCACCGTGTCCATGACCGCGCGGTCGACCGCCATGCCGCCGACCACGCCGAGAAATCCCGGCGCGTCCTCGGAGAGGAGGCCCTTGGCCTTCGGCGTCACGACGAACGGCAGATGCGTCTCCGCCGCGAAGCGCCTGAGGGCCGGGGCGTCCTGCGGCCGGCAGCCGAGACCCACGACGAGGAGCGCCCGCGTCGCCCCATTGAGCGCGCGCCCCACATCATCGAGCGACGCACCGGCCGCGGGCGCGTCGTCGTCAGGGGCGGCCGCGCGGGGAGCGGCGGGGCCGGCCGGCGCACCGGCGAGATTGCTCGGCAGCGCCAGATGCACGGGCCCCGGGGGCTCGCCGGTCGCGATCGCGAGGGCGCGGCGCACCGTCTCCGCCGTGCCTGTTCCGTCGAGGATCTCACTCCGCTTCGTGATCGCGCCGAAAAACCGATCGAGCGGGAGCCGCTGATGCGGAAAATGAGGCTCCAGCGCCGTCGACAGCTGCGCGGTGATCGCGAGCACCGGTGAGCGGTCGAGCAGAGCGTTCGCGACCCCGAGCGCCAAGTTGACGGCGCCGGGGCCGAGGGTGGAGAGACAGATCCCGGGGCGCCCGGTGATCTGCCCGGTGACGTCGGCCATGAACGCGGCGCTGGCCTCGTGACCGGTGAGAAAGAACCGGATGCCCTCGCGCCGCAGCGCCTCGAGCAGGACGGTCATCTCGCCGCCGGGCAGCCCAAAAGCCATCTCGGTCCCGGCGTCGGCCAGCGTCGCGGCGATCGCCTCCGCGTTCGTCTTCACTGAACAGCTCCTCCCGACCGCGAAGCGGTCCTAGACCCACCGTGTCCGGCGTCCGACCGGGCGCGGCCCTGCCCGCGCGCTCTCGCACGGTCGGACGCGCCGCACCGCCGCCGCGCCGTACGTGTGCGGCTAGGCGCGAAAGACCGCGAGGGGCAGCAGCGCGCTGACGACGTACTGGCCCGCGTCGACGATCTCTGAGATCCTGAGGTCGACGCAGAGGCTTGAGAGCACGTAGGCATCCTGCGCCGACAGCCCGTAGCGCGCGGACAGGTGGGCGATCATCGCCCGCACCGCATCCTGCGCCGCGCGGAAGACGTCCGGCCCCACGCCGGTCGTGCCGTACCATCCGCCGCCGTTGACGCGGGGCGCCAGCGGACCCGGGACCGAGAACTGCGGGGCGGGCAGGCGCCGGCCGGGCTCGAGCGTCAGCCGCAGCGACGCGTACATTGGGGCCTCGACCGCGGTGACGCAGATCTCTCCGTCGCCCTGCGCGGCGTGGGCGTCGCCCACGCTGAACTGAGCGCCGTCGACCTGCACCGGCAGATACAGCGTCGCACCGGGCGTGAGCTGGCGCGTGTCCATGTTGCCCCCGAACGTCCCGGGCGGCATGATCGCCTGCTTCGCGGCACCGGCCGGGCACACACCCATCGTGCCGAAGAACGGTTCGATCGGGATCGCGATGTCGTCGCGCAGGTACGCGGCATCCCCGTTGCTCAGATCGAAGATCCGGAGGTAGGGCTCCGTGAACTCGTCCGGCAGCAGCCCGAGTCCGGGAAGGATGGCGGCCCACCCCCACCCCTCCGTGTGCATCTCGAGAATTTCGACGGCCAGCGTATCGCCTTCCCGGGCGTTCCGCACGCGCACCGGCCCGGCGAGCGGGTAGACGCGGTCCCAGTTGATCGAGATGAGGTCGGCGGAGGTCGAGGCGGGACTCAGCTGATTGTCGCTCACGTCGCGGGTCCGCACGACGATCACATCGCCGCTGTCCACCGTCACCGCGGGCGCGTGTCCGACATCCCACGTGAAATGCACCGCGTCCGCCGGCACGTAATGCGTCGCCATCGCCATCCTCCGTCCCGTCTGGGTCCGTCGACAAGTTCCGCGGCGGACCGGACTGTCCTGCGCCCCGCGCACGTCGCGCGGCTTCAGCGCACCGCGAGGGCGTGGTCGGCCGCGGTCAGGGTGCGGCAGCCGGTGTCCGTGACGAGCACGATGTCCTCCGTGCGCACCCCGAACCGGCCCGCGAGATAGATGCCGGGTTCAACGGTGATGACGTTCCCCGCCTCGATCCGGTCTGCCGACGACGCCGCGAATCCGGGCCGCTCGTGCACCATCAGCCCGATCGAGTGGCCGAGCCCGTGCGGGAACGCGTCCCCGTAGCCGGCCGCGGCGATATGATCGGCCGCCACGGCCTGCATCTCCCGCCCCGTCACCCCGGGGCGCAGCTGCTCGATCACGCGGGCCTGTGCTTCCCCGACGACACGATGGATCGCCGCGAACTCGTCCGGCACCCGGCCGAGGAACACCGTCCGCGTGAGATCGGACATGTAGCCGCGCACGCTGCACCCCAGGTCGAGCAGCACCGCCTCATCGGCGCGCAGTATCCGGTCCGACGCGATGCAGTGCGGCATCGCCGACCGCGGCCCGGAGCCGACCGCGGTCTCCGATCCACGGCGTCCGCCGCCCCGCAGAAACTGAAAGTATTCGCAGCGCGCGGCCACCTCAAACTCGCGCATCCCGGGCGCGATCCACGTCAGCAGATCGGCATAGGCGTCATCGGCCAGCGCCACGGCCTCCGTGAGCGCGGCGATCTCGTCGGCATCCTTCCGCGCGCGCCACCGCTCCACGAGGTCGAGCGCCGCCACCCAGGTCACGTCCGGCGCCGTCTCGCCGAGGCGCCGCCACTCCGCGTGGGGGAGCCATCGCGATTCGAACGCGACCCGCCGGGGGCCGTCCGCGCTGATCGTCCCGAGCACGGCGGCAAGATGGTCCCGCGGGGTCGTCCGCACGATGCCGCCGCGAAACTGCGCCGCCGCCTGCGTCGTGTACCGCCCGTCGACGAACAGCGTGCTCTCGTCCGGGCCGGAGCAGCAGATAGCCGGCGGTAGCCGGTGAACCCCGTCAGGTACCGAATGTTGACCATATGGCTGACGAGCATCGCGTCGGCGTCCACCGACGCCAGCGTGCCCGCCACTCGTGCCAACCGTTCCCGCATCGCGCTCCCCCTCCGCCGCTGCGCTCGCGCTACGAGCCGTCGCCCGGGTGCTGTTCGAACTCAAACAGATGGTCGATGACGTACTGCCCGGTGATCCGCTCCTCGGTCAGGGCCATCGCAAGCAGTTCTCCGCCCATCACGTCGGGCGCCATGATGACGTCGGGGCGGACCAGCTTGACCCGCGAGATGTGCTTCCCGTCGTTGACCACCACATAGGTCTTCGCGGGCCCCTTGAGTTCCTTGACGGCCAGGACGATGAACGCGCTCTCGGAGTCGTCGGCGCGCATGACGGCGACGCGCGCGCGCACGGTCCGCGTTCGCCGTGCGCAGCACCTCGACGTTGTTGGCATCGCCGACCACGATGTCGTCTTTGTCGAACTCGCCCCGCTGGCCCTCCTGGAGAATGATCGTCACGGTCTGACGGCGCCGCTTGAGTTCCCGGTAGGTGTTCTGCGCGACCGCGGTCGCGCCGATGATCACGAAGTGGTTGCTCCGGGTCATGTACTCCTCCCTTTGTCCGGTGACGCGCGCGACGCTGGTCCGGACGAGCGGCCCGACCACCGCGCTGATCGACGTCGCGAGCAGCCCAACCCCGAGAAAGATGACCGTGATCGCGAACAGCCGGGCCGAGTCCGTCGCCGGCACGATGTCGCCGTAGCCGACGGTGGTCATCGTGACGATCGTGTAATAGAGCGCGGTGAAGAGGCTTTTGATCGGCGGCGTGAACTGATCGCCGAGATAGAAGCTGCCGAAGGTCGCATAGGTCACCGCCGGCACGATCACGATGAGCACGACCAGCGTGCCCCCGCCGACGATGGACCGGTCGAATGACCGGCGGGCAAGCAGCAGCGCCGCGAGCAGCAGGCTGTCGAACGTCGTCAGATATTCCCCGTACGGATGTCCGAACCGGACCACAAACACGACGACGCAGAGCGTCAGCGCCACCGCGAACGCCCACGCGGGGCGCGAGCGGAGCGCAAGCCCCAGGGACACCGTCATCATCGAGGCGCCGATCAGCAGGTAGGGCAGTTCTGAGACGCGGATCTGATCGGTGGCGAGCACGCCGGTGGTGAGCGCGCCCCACGTCGATCCGAATGTGACCCAAAGCAGATGACCGCCCGCGAACGCGAGCGCGGCGGCAAGCGGTATCTGCGGAAACCACGCGGTGTTCCAAATTGGACGCAGCGCGTCCCGGAGCGCCTGGACCGGCCCTTCGGGGCGCGCGTTCACGTCCCGCATCGCGATGGCAGTGCGGCGACGGCGCGTCCGCGGGCCGCGTCCCAGCACCCTGCATCCGGTCGTCGTCCGCAGGACCGCCCGGACGGGAACGAAGCGCGCGGATCACCGGAGGAGATCTGGCGGCACCCCCTGCCCGTAGGGGCTCGTGACGTCGAGCGTCGCGAGGTAGCCGTACACCGTCCGCGACACCTCGATGATGAACCGCTCCGCGACCGAGCGGTCCGGCGGGCCGTACTTCGTCATGACGCAGAGCGCGTACGGCCGGCGCTTCAAGTACACGATCGCGGCGTCGGCCTTGATCCGGTCCATGCCGCCCGGCTTGTTGGCGATCAGCACATCCTGCGGGAGGCCTTCCGCGATGTACCCGCGCTTCGGCTTCTTCAAAATCTTCAAGGTCTCGTCGCACACGAAGCGGCTCAATCCCTCGCCCCGGTGGAGCAGGGTCAGCATCTGCACGGCCTCCAGGGGCGACGCGACGTTCTCATCTCCGCGGAGCACCGCCGCCTGATCCTGCATCTTCCGGCGCAGCGTCGTCTTGGTCAGGCCGAGCGTGCGCAGCATCGCGTTGGTCCCGTCGATCGTCGCCCAATCGATGCACAGGTTCGTTGCCGTGTTGTCGGACACGATGATCATGAGGACGGCGACGTCGCGCATCGTCAGATCCTCGGAGTCGTCGAGGTACGTGAGGATCCCGCTCCCGGGCACGCGGACGGCCGCGTCGATGCGCACGCGCTGCGTCAGGTCCAGCTCACCGGCTTCGACGCGCTGCATCATGCGGGCAAGAATGTGAATCTTGATCATCGACGCCGTGGGAAACAGCTCGTCCGCGTGGATCGTGATCTGACGATCGGTCGTCAGATCGCGCACGCAGAGACCGGCCACCGCGGGAACCCCGGCCACCTGCCGGTCCAGATCGGCGGACAGCCGCCGCCACAGCAACTCTTCGGACATGGTCCTCCCCCTTTCCCCCGGCGGCGCGCACGGGAACGCGCCGCGCTGACCGTTCTCGGCCGCGCCGCTCATGTCCTCGGTGCGCGCGCCGATCGCGGCCGGTGGGACGGATCGCGCGCCCGGGCTACGGGGCTGTGCCGAAGTCGCCGAGGTGGTCGGTCGATGCGAGGAGCTGCTGGCTCTCGGTGAACACCGTCGTCGGCAGCACGGTCCACTGCGCGTCCCGCCGCAGCATCCGGCGGGCGTGCACCGGATAGCGCAGCACCACGGTCACGGGCCGCAGCAGCGGGGCCGCGGCGTTCGAGTCGACGTATCTCGCCTCGATGCGGTAGGCATTCCCGTCGAACCGGCTGCCCTGCGGCGCGGCCGGAAGGGCGGCCGGGTCCATCGGCACCACCGTCACCCGAACGGGCGAACCGTCGGCGCGCAGGCGCCACGGCCCCCGCCGGGAACGTCGCGATCGCCTGGCCGTCGTCGGTGGTGACCTCAACCGCGGGCGACCCCTGCGGCCCAAATCCGAGCACGGCCTCGGCCGAATCCGGCGGTTGATTGTCGCGGGCGGAGGCCGCGGGGGGATGCACCCAGTGGTAGGGAGGCAGCGGCACCAGTCCGTCGTAGAGGAGGCGCACCGGCGCCGGCCACGAGAGGAGCACGGCTCCGAGGTACACGGCCGCGGCGGCCGCGCCCCACGCCAACGTCGCGCGAGAGACTCGGCCCCGCCGCCGCGCCTCGGTGCGCGGCAGGTCCTTGCCCCCACCCCGCGCGTGCGGCCCGTCATCCTAACGCCGAAGTTCAGTGGGACGCGGACGTGTTGGTGGTCGTCGGGACCGTGAACACCAGGTAGCCGAGCGTGTAGGTGATGGTAAACTTGCGTCCCGCCCGTTGGGTCGTCTCGTTCCACGCATCGTAGTTGAGGCAGACGCGATCCGTTGGAAGACTCAGGTCGTTGAGGGCGTGGATCATCTCCGGCGGCACGCTGTCGCTGATCTGGGCAAAGGAGCCGCCGCCCGGATTGTCAATCGGCAGGCCGCGCTTCCACGACAGCCAGGCGACCATGTGCAGTGGACGCTCGACGTTCAAGGACACGTTCAGCGACGAGAGAAACGCGGCGTGCGGCGGCGCGTCGACGCAGGAGACCGCCTCCGCTTCCTGGTGCGAGGTTGGGCCGATGTCGTTCCCGGTGTGCGTCAGCGTGAGCGTCACCACCGTCGTCATGGGCAGCGGCAGCGGCGAGGCGCCGGGTGCGCGCGCCACGAGCGGCTGGGCGACGTCGATCGGCACCGCGAAGTTGAAGTTCTGCGCGTCGACGACCGACGCGTCCACGATCCCGATCACCCGGCCGTCGGCGGCCAGTACGGGCCCGCCGCTGTTGCCCGGGTTGATCGGCGCGTCGATCTGAAGAAATTTCGACTCGACGTTGAGCGCGCTGACGATCCCCTGCGTGACCGTGACCGTCGGATGATCCGGGGAGGCCAGCGGGTACCCCAGCACGGTCACCGGTTCCCCGAGCTGCACCCCGGCGGAGCTGCCGAGCACGAGCGGCGCCGGGACCGTCTGGGGAGCCTGCGGCATATGCAGCACCGCAACGTCCTGGTCCGTGTTGATCGCGACGACATCGGCGTCGACCGCCGTCTGTCCAGGAAACTGCACCGTGACCTTATTGGCTGTTGCGACCACATGGAGCGCGGTCAAGAGCAGGCCCGTTCCCGATCGCGAACGCCGTCCCGGACTCGTGAGGCTTGCCGTCCGGCCCCAGCGACAGCACGTACGCGACCGACGGGGTGACGCGGCTGACAAGGTTGACCACGCCCTGCGCGCGCACGCCCGACGGCGTGAGCGTGGCGAGGATCAACATGATCATGGCACTGATCTCGACGAGCCGTCGCATGAAATTCGACCCCTTCGCCGCGCGATGCTCCCGCCGGAGCATTCGCGCACACGATCAGCGCTCCCTGCGGAGACACGGCGACGCGGAGCGCCCGGTGCGCGGCGCGGATCACCCCGGGTTATTGCTTCCTACGAAGCCGGGGACCCGCGGGTTCGGGCTCTCGGGGCGGCTGGGGGATGGAGTGCGCGCGGGCTCGTCAGGACGCCGTGCCGACGAGCCGTCCCGCCCGCACGGTGTGCACCGCAGCGACATCCACGGTACCCCGTTCGATCGCGCCCTCGCTGTCGACGTAATCGACCGGCCCGTCGAGCACCCGGAAGACCGTGATATCGGCGCACGTACCCGGCCGGAGCGTGCCAAACTCCTCGGCCCGCCCGATCGCGGTCGCCGGTCCGAGCGTCACGAGCCGCACGACTTCGGGGAGCGACAATCCGAGATGCAGATACTTGGCCATAGTCCGGGCCAGCGTAAAGACGGGGCCGTGGACGTTGCCTTGGTGCAGGTCCGTCGAAATGGAGTGGAGCGGAAACCGCGCGTCGAGCGCCTGCCGGGCCGCCGTGAAGCAGAAACTCCCCTGGCCGTGGCCGAGATCGAACAGCACACCCCGCTCCACCGCGGCCCACGCTTCCGGCACGGGCCGGCCCCAGCGGTGCATCAGACCGCCCGGGTAGCCCTTGAAGCAGTGCGTCACGACGTCTCCCGGCCCGAGCGCGTTCAGTACGTCCTGGATCACCGGCGGGGCCACGCCGATATGCACCATGAAGCCGGTGCGCGCCTCGCGGGCGGCCTGCAGGCCGAGTTGCAGCGGCAGGAGTCCGAGGTTGCCGCAGTGGCGCTGGGAGGCGAGGACCTTGATCCCGACCAGCAGATCGCGGTGGGCCTCCGCGGTCGCGATCGTCCGCTTCTGATCGAACAGGCTCCAATCGCCATGGATCGGCGAGCCACGGCGCGCGGACACATTCAGGTAGCCGAGGACGCGGGTGGTCGCGCGGCCGGCCGTGTCCCGAAACGCGCCGAACTGGTCCGCGCCAAACGAGCCGGTGTCGACCACGGTGGTCACGCCGGTATGGACCCCACAATCCTCGTCGGGGCGGACGCTGCCCTCATGGGCCCCGTAGAGACAGTGCACGTGCAGGTCGATCCACCCCGGGGACGCGACGAGCCCGCGCGCGTCGATGACCCGGCCCGCCTCCGCGCCCGCCAGGTCGCCGACGGCGCCGATCCGATCGCCGAGCACGCCGATATCCGCCGGCCCGTCCAGGCCCTGGGCCGCATCGATCACCCGCGCTCCCCGCACGATGAGGTCGTACCGAGCGGTCACCGCGGACCCTCGCTCTGCTCCACGGGGGTCCGGATCGCGTCGCCGAGCCGCCGCACATCGTCGAGCTCGTCCAGGTGCAGGATCAGGCCGGCGATCTCGCGTGCCCGCGCCTCCCCGCACGCCCGGGACGCCATCGCGGTGTACTTGGCGACCACCTCGTCGGCGGTCATCGGATTCTCGGGCGTACCCTTCGCGCGATCGACCCGGCGGCGCAGCTCCCGCCCGTCGTGCAGGGTCACCGACACGATGCTGCTGTACTCGTCCGGGTAGCGCTCGTCGAGCGCGTCATCATGCACGACCCGCACGCCGCGCGACAGCCGCGCGATCTCCGCGTCCTCCCGCCGGTCCGTCAGGATGTCGTCGATCGTGATCTCCCGCCGCACCGCGGCCACCGGCAGAATGTACTGCGCACTGTGCGAGCGCAGCTCGTTGTTATCGATGACGGACGCGCCCGACTTGGGAAAGCGCAGCTCGATGGCCGCGATGTCCCGCGCGGCGACGCGCTCGGCCTCGAGCAGCGACAGCAGCGCGTCGAGCCCCGGGTGCAGAAACGCGCAGCAGGAGTACCGCTTGATCGCAAATCCCGACACCGCGAACCGACGGCCGAGGTCGTCGACGAGCCGCTCCGGGCGCCGGACGCCCGAGAACGCGTGAAAGATGTCGTACTTCCCTTCGAGCACGGCGGCGGGCCCGCCGAAGCCGAGTGCCGCGAGGCTCGCGGCGGTCACACCGTTTCGGGCGGCGATCCCGATGTTCAACGGGCGGGACTGCTCCGTATGGTCGCTCGTCCAGCTGAGCAGCCCGCGACGCCTGCAGCGCCGCGAGCCCGAGGGCGTTGCGCCAGGCGTCGCCGCCCAGGCGCAGCAGGCAGCCGGCCGCGGCGGTCGCGCCAAACGTCCCCGCCACCGCGGACGGGTGAAAGCCGCGCGCGTACAGCGCGCGCGGATCGAGCGCCTCGCTCATCCGACACGCCAGATCGATGCCCACCACGCACGCGGTGAGCACAGGCCCGCCCGCCGCTCCCTCCGCTTCTCCGACCGCGAGCGCGGCCGGGACCACCGCGGCGACCGCGTGCATGACCGAGGCGACGTGATGCGGCTCGACGTCGCAGTAATACCCGAACGTCCCGTTCGCCAGCGCCGCGCCGGTCATCGACGTGCGCTCGGGGCGGCCGAACACGCTCGCCCGGGGCGCTCCGCCCTCGGCGTCGATGAACGCCCGCAGCAGCCGCCCCGCGGCAAACCTGGGCGATGCCGCCGTCAGGGAGGCGCCGAACAGATCCAGGATCAACCGTGTCGTCGGCTCGAGGACCGCGCGATCCAGGGACATCGTCCCGGCCCCGACCAGATAGTCGACCAGAATGGGGGTGAGCTCGACGGGCCGCGCCGCCGCGGGTTTCATCTCTCGGTCACCTGCCTTCTCGGGGCATGCGTCGCACGGCTGCTACCGCGCGCGCCGGAACACCTGGACGACCGGCGCAAACGCGACGTCGTCGTCAAGCGGAAACATCGGCCGTCGGCAGATCCGGTGCCCGAGCGACCTGAGGTCGGCGCTGGTCGCACCGGGCGCATCGACATTGAAGTCCTTCTCCGCCCACTCGTCAAACATGTGATACTCGCAGTGCGGGGACTTGACGACCGTGAGATGGTAGCGCCGGGGATCGAGGCCGTGCGCGAGGAACATCGCGCGGTCGAACAGGCTCACCGCGCGGGTCATCGCAAGGATGGTGATGTTGCCGGCGCGGAGCACCGCCGTGGGGCCGGCATCGAGGGCGTTGCCGCTCGTCTCGAGCGCGGCCTGCCCCCGAGAGAGCATCTCGACCTCCGCGCGCACCTCGACCGGCGTGAACCGCGGATCCATCGCGCCGCCGAGCCGGACGCGCACGGTGGCGCCGACGCCCGCCGCGTGTGCGGCGGCGGCCGCCGCGGGGTCGACGATCGGCAGCAGCACCGAGCGTTCGTAGCCGGCGCGCAGCAGGCCGGCGAGGATCGCGTTGCTG
>CAWBBU010000007.1:0-62082 GCA_963787105.1 uncultured Bacillota bacterium | reverse complement strand
TGTCACACCTGCGTGTCCCCCCACCTCCCCCGGTGTCTCCCTCGTCTGGCGGTCACCTGATTATACCGCACCGCGTTTCCGCAACGTCCCGGGGCCGCACGGCCCGCGCAGGATCTCCGGTGCGTCGGCGCGAACGGTTCGCCCCGTATGATCATTACGCGCAGCCCGCTGCGCATCTCGCTCGGGGGCGGCGGGACTGACCTGCCGTCGTACTATCGAGAGCACGAAGGCTTCGTCATCGGCGGCGCGATCGACAAGTACGTGTACCTCACGCTCCACCAGACGTTTGTCCCCGAGCTGATCATCAAGTATTCCAAGACCGAACGCGTCCGCGCGCTCGACGAGATCCAGCATCCGATCATCCGGGAGGCATTCCGCCTCACGGAGGTCCCGATCGGGAGCCTCGAATTGACGAGCATGGCCGACATTCCGGCGGGCACGGGGCTCGGCTCGTCCGGCGCGTTCACGACCGGCCTCTTGAAAGTGCTCCACACGTTCAAGAAGAACCTCGTGCACCCGGAAGAATTGGCCGAGCAGGCGTGCCGCATCGAGATCGACCTCCTCGGCGAGCCCGTCGGCAAACAGGATCAGTACGCCGCGGCGTACGGCGGCCTCACCTGCTTCCGGTTTCTCGCGGATGGGCGGGTCGAGGCGCAGCCGCTGAAGATCGATCCCGACACGCTGTACAGCCTGGAGGACAACCTCCTGCTGTTCTTCACGGGGTACTCCCGCGCGGCGTCGGAGATCCTGCGCGACCAGGACACGCGCAGCCGCGGCCATGACACGACGATGCTCGAGGAGCTGCACCTGGTCAAGCGCCTCGGGCTGGACAGCCAAGACGCGCTCGAACGCGGCGATCTGACGCGGTTTGCCGAGCTGATGAACGTCCACTGGGAGCACAAGCGCCGCCGCTCGCGCGGCATGTCGAACGCGTCGATCGACGAGTGGTACGCCCTCGGCATCAGCCACGGCGCGCTCGGCGGCAAGCTCATCGGCGCCGGCGGTGGCGGCTTCCTGATGTTCTACGCCGAGGACAAGGTCCGGCTCCGCCGCGCGATGCGGCAGGCCGGGCTTCCGGAAGTCCGATTTCGCTTCGACTTCGAGGGTACGAAGATCATCGCGCAGTCTTGACCGCGCGGGGGGGCGACCGCCGCCGCACCGGGTCACGGCCCCGGCGTAATTCGGACGATGCCGCCCTCACTCTCGACGTGCCATCCGCGGGCCGCCCGGCCGATCTCGTCCAGGCTCGGATAGCCGTCCGCGCCGGTGAACGCGTCCGCATCGTCGATCAGGACGACGTGCCCCGGCACCCCGTGGGACCGGATGAGCGCGAGCTCTCGCAGCACCGGGGTCACCGAGGCACCCCGCGCCGTAATCCCGGCGGAGTCGTGCGCGTCGAGCCAGAACAAGCACGGCTCGGCGACCGCGGCCAGGATCTCCGGCAGCACGTCTGCGCTGTCCCCCCGGTACAGGTGGATCTCCGGCGCGTGGCGGAACCGCCAGCGCGCCCACTCGTGCAGGTCCTCGTCGAGCTCGATCGAGTGCAGCTCCCGGAACGACGGGCGTGCGACGGCGAGCATGTCGCCGAGGTAGGTGCCGGTCTCCACCAGCACGCGGAGGGAACTGCGCCGCGCGTACTCGAGGACGACGCGCTGCTTCGCGGCGTTGGCCGGC
The DNA here is from genome assembly GCA_963787105.1 of uncultured Bacillota bacterium. Classification (GTDB taxonomy): domain Bacteria; phylum Sysuimicrobiota; class Sysuimicrobiia; order Sysuimicrobiales; family Segetimicrobiaceae; genus JAJPIA01. The sequence goes on along the minus strand of CAWBBU010000007.1, from coordinate 60,408 downwards.
GAGCCTCGGAGCTTCCGGACCATGCTGCGTGCGAGGATCTGGGCGCGCTTCGCGGCCCTCACCGGCCCTCGCCCGCCGTGCTCCCCGACCGTGCGCGACGCTGCGACATGCGGAAGTTGCTCACGACCGCGGGCGTTCGATGAGCCGCCGCCATTTCCTGCCGCCGGCCGGCTCCCCGGGATGCGGCATCCGCCGCTGGCCAGGCCCGGAGGCCTGTGCTAGAGTGGCGATCTGATGCGGATCCTCCTCGTCGACACGACGCAGTATCAGCCCACGACGCCGCTGTTCCGGGACGCCGTGGTCGAGCTGGGGCACGCGCTGCGGTTCGTCGACGAGGGTCCGTTCCTGGAGCCGCTTGACCATTCGCTCGTGCACAAGATCGCCTACCGCCTCCGGGGCCGCCGTCCGCTGAGCTTCGGCCGCTTCAACCGCACGCTGCGCGACGAGGCGCGCGCGTTTCGCCCGGACGTGGTGCTGATCGTGAAGGGCACGTACGTCGCGCCCGACACCCTGGCCACGATCAAAGGAGAGACCGGGGCCTACCTCATCAACTACATGACCGACGACCCGTTCAACCCGGCGCACGCGTCGGCGGACCTCCTCGGCGCGATCCCGCAGTACGATCTGTACTGCTCGACGAAGCGCGCGATCCTCAGCGACCTGGACCGCGCCGGCGCGCTGCGTCCGGTGCACACGTGGTTTGCGTACAAGCCCGAGCTGCACTTTCCCGAAGCGCCCCGGTCGGCAGACGAGCGCGACCGCTTCGCGGCGGACGTGGCCTTCATCGGTGGCGCGGACGCCGACCGGCTCCCGTACGTCGAGGCGATCGCCGCGCTGCCCGGCGTGACGCTCGCGCTCTACGGCGGCTACTGGCAGCGCCACGAGCGCTTCCGTGCGCACGCCCGCGGCTTCGCGGTCGGCCGCGAGTACCGGCTGGCGCTCGGGGGCGCCCGCATCGCGCTGTGCCTGGTGCGGCGGGCGAATCGGGACGGACACGTGATGCGGTCGTTCGAGATCCCCGCGTGCGGGGCGTTCATGTTGGCCGAGGACACCGACGAGCACCGCGAGCTGTTCAAAGGCGGCACGGACGCGGCGTTCTTCACCACCGCCGCCGACCTTGCCGAACAGGTCCGCTACTACCTCACGCGCGAGGCGGCCCGCCGCCGAATCGCGGACGCGGGACACCGCCGCGTGATCACCGGCGGCCATACCTACCGGAACCGGCTGGCCCAGATCCTGGCACTCGTGCCCCCCCGCTAGCACGGGGAGGTTCCGCGCCACGCCGGCGGCCCGCTGCGACCAAACGCCCTGGACCTCAATCGTGGGGTTGTGCGCCTCGGCGATGGCACGCCGGTCGTCGTCATCAGCATCGACGTGCACCAGGCGCGGATCCGTAATATCTGGGCGATCCGTAATCCGGACACGTTGGGCGCGGCGGCCCGGGGTCCGGACTGAGCCCGCGAGTCGCAGGCGGCCGGGTGCCTGCGACCGGCCGGTCCTCTTGGCGCTTGGGAGCGGGCGCGTGTCCACCGGGTCCGGAAGACGGGCGGGTGCGTAGGTTTGGGCTGGTTGACCTGGTTGACACTATTCTCTATACTGACGAGTGGAGGAACCAAACCCAACACAATTATGGTCACGCGCGCAACCCATCCGCACCGCGGCGCCGCGCTTGAGCGCGATGAGATCATGACTCTCGTCGGCGAAGGCACGAAGGCGCTCGCCCTCGCCGTCGCCAAGCTGGCGCGTCCGCTGCGTCATCGGCTCGTCCAGGAGGGGGACGGGGCCGGCGTGCTCATCGAGGCCGCGCTGCACTCGACTGTGCTCGCGCACGGCGCGAAGCAGTCTCCGCTCCTCCCGGCGCTGCTGCGCGGGGTGCAGCAGCGCCGGACCCTGCTGCGGGCGGAAGGCGGCAGCCTCTCGGGCGGGCAGGTCGCGACCACACTCGGGATTTCCCGCCAGGCCGTCGACAAGCAGCGTCAACGCGGGCGTCTCCTCGCGGTCCGGGAGGGCGCCGCATGGCGGTACCCGGCGTGGCAGCTCAGCGGCGGCGGCGTGCTGCCGGGCCTCCCCGAGGTGCTGCGGATCCTCCGCCGCGAGTCGCCGTGGACGATCCTGGCCTTTCTCTTGAGCCGGAACGCGCGCCTAGGTGCGCGCCGTCCGCTGGATCTCCTCCGACGCGGAAGCGTGGAGCCGGTTACGAGGGCCGCCGAAGCCTACGGCGAGCATGGCGCCGCGTAACCCGGCGCCGGTGGGCGGCCCGCCCGGCAATCTCCGAGAGCGCCCGCTCAATCTGATCACCACGGATCGGGCGTGGGTGCGCCTGCACCGGTGCCGCCTCGCCGCAAAGCATTTTGGTCGGGACCGCCGCCACCGGTTTGACGCACCGAACGGCGAATTCGGCACCCTCTACGCGGGACAGGACGACGCGTGCGCCTTCATTGAGGTCTTCGGCGATCCGCTCGACGCGCGGCTCCTCAGCCTGCGCACCCTAGCGCAGTACTGCCTGTCCGACGTGCGCGTCGCCCGTCCGCTCCGGCTGGTCGACCTCACCGGACCGGGGTTGCGGCGGCTCGGTGCCGACGCGCGCCTCACGGGCGGTGTGGACTACCAGGCCTCACGGGACTGGGCGCTCGCGCTCTGGGCGCACCCCGACCAGCCCGATGGGATCCTCTACCGCTCGCGCCACGACCCCTCGCTTCAGGCCGTCGGCGTGCTCGACCGGGCCGGTTCCGCGCTTCGAATGGCCCGGCGCCGCGGCCTCGCAGAAGACCGCGCGGCGCTGGCGGCATTGCTCGATCGGTATGACATCGGCCTGATTGATTGAGGTGGCTCGACCGGCGTCGCGCGTGATGCCTGGCCGGCCCGGTTCTCACGGACGCCCTCGATATCGGATGACTGCGCCTGGAGAACCACAGAGATGGGTCGAATACGGTATCTGATGGTATCGTCGACAGGCGCGTCTCGCGATCGCGGCGCGCAGAGGAGGACGTCATGTCGCAACGGACCGCGTTTCTCAGCAAGCTCCTCGGACTCTTCTGCATCGTACTCTCGCTCGCGATGTTCGCGAATAAGGATGCCACGGTTGAGACCGTCGGCGCACTCCTGCAATCTCCGCCGTTGACCTTCCTCGTTGGCCTGATCGCGTTGTCCGTCGGGTTGGCGATGGTGCTCGGCCACAACGTCTGGTCGGGCGGCGCACTGCCTGTCATCGTCACGCTGATCGGCTGGGCGACCCTGTTGAAAGCGCTGCCGCTGCTGTTCCTCGGGCCCGACGCCGCAGCCGCGATCTTCCTCAACGGGCTCGGCTACGCGCACGTCCTGTACTGGTACGCCGCCTTCGCGCTGCTCCTGGGCGGCTATCTCACCTATGCGGGGTTTCGAATCGCGGATTGATCGGACCGCGGCGCCGCCGCGGCGGGGCCCCCGCACGCGGTTGAACGGACCCATCGGCGGGGAACAATTCCTCCGAGAGACTCAACGGTCTCGTGTTATAGGAGGAAACGATCGTGAAGATGCGGATACTGATTCCATCCGTTGCCATCACGCTGTCTCTCTTCAGCGCCGCGCCGCTGTGGGCACAGAACACGCCGACGGGCCCGAATCCGCCCATTACGCCGCAGTTTCCCAGTGTCCCGCCGGATCAGCCTCCCGCAGGACCGCAGCAGCCCACGGGCCCGCAGCAACCGGCCACCCCCCCGTCGCCGACGACGCCCCAGCCGCCGGCCGCGCCGCAGCAGCCGACGACGCCGCAGCCGCAGCCCCCGCAGCCGGGAACGCCGCCGCCTGCCTCGATGCACCTCCCGGGTTCGCTGCGGCCGATGGCGACCGGATCGACGCCGATCCAGCAGTGCCCGGTCGCTCCCGCAGCCGACACGGCCTGCGCAGCCGGTGCAGCCGCTGCCGTGTGCGCCCGCGACCTAGGCGCGCCTCGATAGGGCGGCGCGCGAGTTGGGAATATTACCAATGACCGGCACGACACTCGGGCGATGAAGGGGCTGACGATCATGCGCGTGCGTGCGCTCGTTCCCATCGCGTTCGTCACACTGTCGCTGGTCGTCGGGTCTCCGGTCTGGGGCCAGACGACGAGCGCTCCGAGTACACCGGAGCCGCCGGCGGTCGTGCGACTCGCGTGCCCTGTACCGGACAACGCGGCGCAGCCATCACCGGTGGTCTCGTGTACGCCTGCGGAACCGAGATGGCCGGCACAGCCGAGGCAGGCAGAGTAGTACTTCGATCAGATCGCGGTGCCGCACGACGGCACCGTCTGAGAAGTACGATCCGGAGCGAGCCGTGAGGCGACACGAGGAACCGGCCGGCAAGCCGGTTCCTCGTGTCATGTGAGCGAACTCGTCGGACTTGGCGGATCAGGGCACGAACCCGCCGCGGCTCAATGACCGCGATCGGTGGCCCCGAACGTCGCTCAAGCTCGCAGGCGACCCCGATCTGTCACCGCGGCACCAGACCGACGGTCGATGGCGCGCTCGTGTTCACCGCATCCGCCCATTGTCTCTCGTCACGGCATCGCTATCGTCGGGCCAAACGGCGGCTGCTTCGAGCACGCCGCCGGCGGCGGCGCTGGCCCCATCGGGGCCCCGGTGCCGCGGCTTGGGGCAGCACTATGCGGTCATCGCAAGACGCGTCGTGTCCGACTGCGGAACCAAGATGGCCGACGCCACCGACACGGTCCGAATAGCGGGGTGACGGAGCCGGTCCGATGGCCGGCTCCGTCGCTGCACGCGCAACTGAACTGCGGATCAAGGTCTGGATCGCCGCGTTCCACCACCGCAATCTGCTGCTACGCCGGTCACGGTCCGCCCCGTGCGTATTCCCCGTGAGGCCGCGCTCGCAGCACGAGGTATTACTACGGGTAGAGGGCCACGCTCCAGGTGACCTCGTAGTCTGAATTCTTGCCGCACCCGGCTTGGGAATTCACGCCTGGGTTATCGTCGGTGCGAATGTAGACCGCCCGCCGTGATCTCCGGATGGTCTCGGCGTCCAGGATGTATAATCCCGCCGCCACCGGACCATCGCAATCGGGAAACGCCAAAACTCCACACGTTGTCGGCAAGCCAGCCTGCGATCGCCCCAAGGATGACACCGACGCCCGGCATGGTGCGTCCCGATTTGTGCGCCGATGAGCGCGCCGGCCTCTTGCGGGCTGAGCTGGCTGAGCGGCAGACCCGGTCATCGACTGGATGGCGGCCTCGTCCGCCTTCTCGCACGCGTTCAAGAGCCCGTTCGCCACGTCTCTCGAGATAGGTCGTCGCCGATCGGCGTGCCCGCGCTGGAGTTGATGATCCCATAGTGGAAATACAGAATATCGCCGGGCGAAATCGTGAGGAGGGCGGAACCGACCCCGACGCCCGCATTACTCCCCGCCCGTATGCGTCGCCCGACGCCTTGGTGCTGATCTTCGACTGGCTGGCCGCTGACTTTCGCCGCGAGCACCCACGTAATCGGTGTCTGAACCGTCCTTGCGCCCGCATGACCGGTTCTCATGTTCTTGATGATGTAGCCGGGCATCGAGAATTGATCGATCTGCGCCGGAAGCAGGAGCCGCGAGTACGAGACGCCCGAACCGCCGGTCGCACGCCAGGCCAGCATCAGGTAGGAACTGTCGCTGCCCGTCGGGATCAACGCCGGCCGTTTGGGCTGTCGGCGAGGTCCTGCTGCGCTCGCGGACTCCATTGATTCGCGGACTCGTTGGAGAGGCAGCTGAAATACACCGCGGTTCCAGGGACAAACACGGGGAAAATCGTGTTCTGGCCGACCCCAATGGCGGTGAGGGCGACCCACAGCACTCTTATTGCCGTCCACCGCCGCCGCGGGCCCTACGATGGCGCCGACCGGACCCCGCTGTTGCGTCGTCCACTTCTTGCCGTCGTTGCACTTCGACCACCAGACCGTGGTATCCGGGTTCGCGCCTTTCCAGGCCATATAGACGGTGCCCACGCCGTCCGAGGCGAGGGCCGGGCTGGCGCTGGTGGCCACGCCGTGATTTCCTGCCTGCGGGGCCCATGTCTTGCCGCCGTCTCCGCGCGTGGACCAAAAGATCCGCGTGCCGTTGTTCTCGTCCATCCAGGCCAGTCGAGGAAAGACGACGGAACCGGCCCGAGGGCCGGTTCCGTCCTCGTACGTTACCGAATTGGTCGGACCGTGCCGATCACGGCATGAACCGCCACTGGTCGATGTTCCATCCGTCGCCCGCGTTGCTCGGGTTACCGGTCAGCCCGGCGAGGTTGCTGCTCGTCGCGGTCGCCGACACCATATAGTAGATCGGAATCGTGGGCACATCCTGCGCGAGGATCTCCTGCGCCTTCCAGAATAGCGGCTTGGCCTTCGCCGGATCGATCTCTTGTTCGGCCTGGTTGATCACGTCGGTCGCTTCCTTGTTGACGTAGAAATCCTCGTTGAGGCCGTTCGGCGGCAGCGCGTCCGCCGAGTAGAACATCGACAGCGCCGGCGGCGCGCCGATCTTCCAGCGGTGGAACAGGCTGTCACACTTGCCGGTCACGCGGATCTCCCCGTACACGGTCGTCGAGTAGTTGTGGATCTGCATGTCCATGCCGACCGCGCGCAGCTCCGCCTGGATGACCTGCTGCACGCGGTCCTGCGTCGCGTCCCCGGTGGCGTTGCAGTTCTCGAACGTCATCGACTGGCCGTCCTTCTGGAGGATTCCGTTGGAGCCCGGCGTCCAGCCCGCCTCGGCCAGCAGCTGCTTCGCCTTTGCGACGTTGTACGTGTACTGCCCGTAGGCGGTCGGATCGTACGCCCAGGTCAGCGGGGTCATGGGCGGTCCCGCGACCGTCCCGAGGCCGCCGAGGACGCTCGACACGATGCTCTTCTTGTCGATCGCGTACGCGATCGCCTGGCGTACGCGCACGTCCTGCCACATCGGCCGCTTGAGGTTGAAGTCGAAGTGCATCCACGCGTTCAGCGGATAGACGACGACCTTCACGCCCGGCGAGGACTGCATGGTCTTGATCTGATCGAACGGCACGAGCCAGCCGACCTGCGCCTCGCCCGTCTTCACCATGTTCATCCGGGTGTTCGCGTCCTCGACGAACCGCCACACGATGCGCTTGACGTGCGGCAGTCCCTGCGCGGCACCCCGGTAGTACGGGTTCGCGACCTCGACGAGCGACTGCCCGGCGTCCCACGATTCGACCTTGAACGGACCGGTCAGGACGGGGTTCCGGTTATAGGGCGTGTACGTGTTGAGGTCCTGGCCCTTGAGGATGTGCTCGGGCATCAGGAACCGGAACGTGTTCACGACGTAGCCCGAGTACGGGCTCTTGAACGTGGCGACGACCGTGAGCGGGTCGGGGGTCTCCACCGATTCGATCAGATCCCAGCCCGGGCGCGTGTCGACCTTAAAGTTCTGGTCGATCATCGCCTTGTACGTGAACGCGGCGTCCGCCGACGTGACCGGTTCCCCGTCGCTCCACTTGAGCCCCGGCTTCAGCTTCCACGTCACGATCATCTTCCCGCCGACGAGCTTCACGCCGCCGTTGGAGACGAGCGGCACCTGCTGCGCCAGCAGCGGGATGTAGCGCATCTGGTTGTCGTTCGTGACGAACCCTTCGGCGAGGCCCATATCCCCCACCGCGGGAATGTGCGTCGCGTACGGGTTCAGCGTGTCGGGCTCCAGCGGATACGCCACCGTGAGCGTGTCCGGGATCGCCGCGGCCGTCGCGGTGCTCGCGGGCGCGGAAAACGCGGCCAACCCTGCGACCAGGGCGAGGGACACGATCGTGAAGATCATCCCAGTCGTCGTGCGCGTGCGTCGCAGCATCTCGTCCCTCCTGTGCGGTCTTGTCCGGAATCCGCCGAGCCGCGCCTGAAGTGGTGCCTGATGGAGTACGGCGGGATACTGGTCATGCTGAGGTTCGAGCGGCTTCAGACAGGTTCCATTCGCCCCCGCCGAACCCCTTCCGGCGCATGCGCGGCGACCGAGGTCGTAACAGGCGGGTCAGACGGACGACATCGGAACGGGCCGTCCGCGATCGACCATGCGGCGGCCGGTCCACTGACGTCACGACAAGCTTGCGACCGGGAGTGCTGCGCGGCGTCAGCCGTATGGGGCGGGCGCGTCGCGCCCCGGCTTACCGGCTGCCGGGCGTGCGCGCCGGCCGGTCGAGCGCGTAGCCGGCCTTGACCGCGTCGGTGCGAAACATCCGCACGGTCTCGAGCGAGAACTCGCCGAGATCCTTCCCGAGCCCGTCGAGCTTCGCGAGAATGTCGGACGTGACCGTGATGACGTGACACCCAATCGCGTCCGCCTGGATGACGTTCAGCACCTCACGGGGGCTCGCCCAGATCAGTTCGACGTTCGGGCTCGGCGCGAGGAGTTCGAGCGCCGCGGTCATGAGCGGCACCGGATCGCGCCCGGTGTCCGCGATCCGCCCGGCGAACACGGAGGCGTACGCGGGCGCGCCGCCGCGGACGGCGGCGGCGACGTCGCGCACCTGCTCGAGCGTGAACATCGCCGTCACGTTGACTTTGACGCCCGCGGCGGCGAGGTCCCGCACGAGCGGGATCGACGTCTCGCCGCGCGTGTTCGTAATCGGAATCTTCACGTACACGTGCTGGCCCCACGACGCGATCTCCCGCGCCTGGCGCTCCATCTCGGGAAACTCGTCGGCAAAGACCTCGAACGAAATCGGCCGGTCGGGGATGTGTTCGAGGACCTCGAGCGCGAACGCCCGATAGTCCGCGATGCCGGCCTTCCGCATCAGCGTCGGGTTCGTCGTGAATCCCCGGACGAGCGGATGGCGGTACAGCGCGACCATCGCGGCCAGATCGGCGCCGTCCGCGAACACCTTGACCCGTAGCGCGGTTCCCGCCATCACGGTCTCCCCTTCCCCCGCGCCGCCCGCGACAGGATCCACTCGGCGGCCTCGGCGAGCGAGGCGGCCGTGTAGTCCGGCAGCGAGCCGTACGCGGGTTCCCCCCAGCCGTCGCCGAGCAGTACCGTGGCGCACCCCGCCCGGCGGCCGGCTTCGACGTCCTTCCAGCGGTCGCCGACCATCACGCTCTCGAGCAGGTTGATTCTATACCGCTCGGCCGCCTGGAGCAAGAGTCCGGGACGGGGCTTGCGGCAGTCGCACGCGTCCGCGTCGTCGTGGTAGCAGACCAGGATCGCCTCAAGCGGCAAGGTGGAGAGCAGGACCGCGTGCATCGCCTCGACGACCTCGCGGCGCTGCCGCCCGCGGGCGACCTCGGGCTGGTTCGTGGCGCCGACCAGCAGCAGGCCCGCGTCGCGCAGCCGTGCCAGCGCCTCGGGCACCCCCTCGGGCACGACCAGCTCCTCGAGGGTCGCCGGCGAGTGCGGGCGTCCGGCCCGCACGATCGCGCGGTTGAGGACCCCGTCGCGGTCGAGAAACACCGCCGGGCGGCCGGCCGAACTCAGCGCACCGACTCCCACTTCGTCGGCGTGCGCCGCAGCGCCGGGTGCGACACCATCAGGTGCCAGACGACGCCCTGGAACGCCTCCGCGTGCGGGGTCACGCGGTCCGGTGCGACGGTCGGCACGATCACGCACGCGTCCGCGACCTCCGCGGTGTAGCCGCCCGCGCGGCCGACGATCCCGACCACGCGCGCCCCGACCTGCTTCGCGTACCGCAGCGCGTGGACCAGGTTCGGACTGACGTTGCGCGCGAGGTCCCCGCCGCCCACGGACAGCACCAGGATGAGATCGCGCCCGTCGAGCCGGCTCGTGCGGAGCCAGCCTTCGAACGCGGTGGCCCATCCCTCGTCGTTCGTGCGGGCGGTGAGCTCGGAGACGTTATCGGTCGGCGCATACGCCTCGAACTCCGCGATCTTGCGGAAGTCGTTCACGGCGTGGGACGCGTTCGCGGCGCTGCCCCCCACCCCGAGCACAAACAGCCGGCCGCCCCGATCGCGCGTCTCGACCAGCAGGGCGACCGCCCGCTCGATCGCCTCCGCGTCGAGCGCCTGGGCGATCGCGGCCGCCTCATCGAGGTACTGCCTGGCGAAACTCATCGGCGGTCCTCCCTCTTCAGCGCTACCGTTCCGTCCACGACCACAACGACTCGGCGCCGCGCCGCCGCCACAGCCGCACGAGCACCCCGCTGCCCCACGCCACGTGAAGGCAGGGAAACGCCGCCGCGACGCGCAGCCACAGCGACGGGCGTCCGGCGGCCGCGCACGCCGCCCCCGCGGCGATCAGATCGCATACCACGTAGGCGCCGACCAGCAGGCCCAGGGCGCCGAGGCTCCACCGGCTCACGAACGACAGCGCCCCGAGCACGACGAGCGCCGCGACCAGCGCCGGGGGCACCGCCTGCCGCCACGACGTGAGGTTGCCGTGCTTCAGGAGATTACCCGCGCGCGCGCCGCCGTAGCGGAAGTACAGCTTCCACAGCGCCCCGAGGGTCTCCCGAGGATAGTAGCCGACGACGATGTCCGTGTCGAGGTAGACGCGCCCGCCGCTCTCGCGAATCCGCTGGTTGATGTCGGAATCTTCACTGAGGAGCGGCGCGTCCTCGTCGAACAGCCCGACCCGGTCGAAGATCTCGCGGCGAAAACAGCCGAGATAGATCGAGTCCACGAACCCGCTGCGCCGGCCGAGCCGGAACTGCGCGTTGCCGACGCCGAACGGGTGGGACATCGCGAGCCCGATCGCCTCCTGCATCGGCTCCGTCGCGATCGGCTTCTGGATGCCGCCGACGTTGTCGGCGCCGGTCCGCGCGAGCGCGTCCACGCAGCGCGCCAGATAGTCGCGCGGCACCAGCGCGCGCGCGTCGATGCGCGCGATCACGTCGCCGCGCGCGGCGCGGATGCCCGCGTTGACCGCGGACGGACGCTGCCGCTTCGGGTCGTCGACGAGCCGCACGGCGGGTCCGGCCGCGAGGCCGTCGCGCGACCGGTCCGCGATCAGGGCCGTCACGCACTCGCGCGTGCCGTCGTCGCTCAGCCCGTCGACGACGATCACTTCCACCCGGTCGGCGGGGTACGTCTGCTCGAACAGGCGGCGCAGGCACGCGTCGATGTGCCGGACTTCGTTCCAGACCGGCACGACGACGGACACGAAGGGGCGCTCCGTGCCAGCGCTCACGCGCGGGCCTCCCCGCGGGACGCCGGCCGCGGGTCGCGCCGCCGGGTGGCGCGCTCGAACGACCGCCGCTGGCGCCACCGCCAGACCCGGATCGCCGAGGCCTTGAGCACCGGCGCCGGCACCGCCGACACGACCGCCCCGAGGACCAGCCCCGCCGGAACCGGAAGGGCCTGCGCGATCGTCTCCCGGAACCCGGCCTTATCGCCGTTCGCGAGGTAGGCCGCGGCCAGATTGAGCCGGCAGCGCCGGAGGATGCGCGGCGCCCCGAGGGCCGCGCGCTCGGACGGGCTCATCGCGCCGAACAGCCGCTCAAACATCCCGAGCGCGTTCCGCTTGAGGATCCACTGGATCGCCATCGTCGTGTTGCTGTCATCGCGCACCTCCACGACGGCGAGATCCTCGGGGACGTACCCGAACCGGACGCCGGCCCGCAGGAGGCGCAGGCACAGGTCCCACTCCTCCGGGTAGTATCGGTCCTCGCAGAAGAAGAAGCCGCGCCGCAGCACATCCCCGCGCACCATGAGCGTGTTGGGATTGATGAGCGACGCCCGCAGCAGCGCCTGGAACACGTCCGCGTCGCCGAGCGCCACCGGCCGGCGAAACACGCGGGATGGGTCGTGCGCGTAGAAGTGCAGCGCGTCGCAGAAGACGGCGCCGTACTCCGGGCGGGCCTCGAGCCACGCGACCTCGCGCGCCACCTTGGGCGACAGATAGAAGTCGTCGGCGTCGAGAAAGGTGATGTACGTCCCGCGGCTCTCGCGGATGCCGCGGTTGCGCGCGGGGCCCTGCCCCTGGTTCGGCTGGCGCAGCACGCGGATGCGCTCGTCCGGAATCCCGCGGGCGATCTCGCCTGTCCGATCGGTCGAGCCGTCGTCGATGACGAGGATCTCGAAATGGCCGTACGTCTGCTCGAGCGCGCTGCGAAGCGCCCGCTCGAGAAACCGCTCCGCGTTGTACGCGGGCACAATGATCGAGACGAGCGGTCCGCCGTTGTTCACCGGGGCGTCCCCGCGCCGGCGCCGCCGCGCGGGCCGGACAGCCCGTGCCAGGTCCGCTCAAGGCGCGCGAGATCCTCGGGGCGGTCGATCCACCAGAGCCCCTCGTCGGCGGACATCTCGTAGCCGTAGAGCGGCTCGCCGCGGGCGAGCAGATCCGGGAACACGTCGCGGCCGAAGTCCCAAAACCGGCCATCCGGGATTCCCTCGACCACGCGGGGGTCGAGCACCAGGATGCCGGCGCTGATCCAGTGGCTGAACACCTCGGCCGGCGAGGGCTTCTCGAGAAAGCGCGTGATCCGGCCGTCGGGGGCAAGCCCGACGATGCCGCTCTGCGTCGGATCGTCGCGATGGAACAGCGCGATCGTTGCGGCCGCCCCGGGCCCCGCGCGGTGGCGCGCCCACAGCCGGTCGATCCGGCAGGCGCTGAGATTGTCGCCGTACCAGACGAAGAACGGCCGTTCGAATCCGCGCGCGCCGAGCCGGACCGCGCCCGCGGTCCCGAGCAGCTCCGTCTCGCGGGAGTAGGTGATCCGTACCCCGAAGCGCGCGCCGTCGCCGAAGTGGCGCTCGACGACCTCGGCGAGATGGTGCACGTTGATGACCAGATCGGTCACCCCGTAGTCCCGGAGCCACACGACGGTGTGCTCGAGCAGCGGCCGGCCGGCGAGCGGAATCATGCACTTGGGCACGCGGTCGGTGAGCGGCCGCAGGCGCGTGCCGAGCCCGGCCGCCAGGATCATGGCGCGCGTCGGCATCGCATCGGGACGCTCAGACGCCATCGCGATCGAGGCGCACCGCGGCGCCCGTCTGCGCCGACTGATACAGCGCCTGCGCCATCCGCAGGGCCTCAAGCCCGTCGCGGCCGCTCCCGAGCGGCTCCCGACCCTCCCGGATCGCCGCAACGAACTCCCGCCACTCCGCCGCCCACGACCCGTCCGGCTCGGGAAACTCGACGCGCTGCTCGTCCGGCGGACCCCCTTCCGGCCGGCGGCGTCCCCACGTAAGGCGCTCCGGTCCGTAGCTGCCGCCGAGCCCGTCGGCGGCGGCGTAGCCGTCGCGGCCGAACACTTCATACGAGAACAGGTTCTTCCACTGCGTCCAGCTCGCGTGCACGGAGGCGACCCGGCCCTCGGCCGTGCGAAACAACCCGAACGCGTTGTCCTCGACGGGCCGGGCGCTCGGGTCGAGGTCCGGCGGCGTCCACACGTACGTCTCCGCAAATCCGAACGCTTCCGCAAACTCGCCGAGAAACCAGCGGCTCAGATCGATGACGTGAATACCCTGATCCAGCAGCTCGCCCCCACCGGCGCGCTCGCGGTCGGTCCGCCATTCCGAGGCGTACCCCGGACGGCCGCCGTGCCCGTACCGGGCGCGGACGAAGCACGGTTCTCCGATGCCGCCGTCCGCGACGAGCGCGTGCGCCCGCCACACGGCCGCATGGTGCCGATGGTTGAATCCCACCTTGACGACGGGAGACCCGCGCGCGCGGCCGCGGCCAGGATCGCGCGGGCCTCCGCGGGGGTGCGCGCCATCGGCTTCTCGACCAGCACGTGCTTGCCCCGGTCCAGGGCCTCGATCGCGACGGGCGCGAGCCAGTTGTGGGGCGTGGCGACGATCACCACATCGACGTCGTCCCGGCGCACCGCGTCGCGCCAATCCGCCGCCGCGTCGCACCCGCACGCCGAGGCCACCTCCGCGGCGCGCGCGGGGTCCAGATCCGCGGCCGCGATCACCGCCCCGAGGCCGGTCGACCCGGACCACCTCGGCGCGGCGCCGACCGATGACCCCGCACCCTACGACGGCGACGCGTGGCGACGCGGACGTCATGCGGACGCGCGGACGGGGCGCACCCCGCTAGCCGCCCTCCGCCATGAGGTCCCGGACGAGCGGCGCCAGCGTGTGTCGGTCCAGCCGGCGCAGCGTCAGCCACGGGGAGGCCTGCAGGGCGGCGATCCGCGCGGCGTCCCACGAGCGCCAGTCGTCGTACGGCGCGGCGATCAGCTTCCCGGTGAGCCCGTCCGACTCGTCGGACACGAGATACGCGACGAGCTCCGCCGCGAGCGTCGGCGGCACGCCGCCGATGCCGCGCTCGCGCAGATCCCGGATGCGGGCCGCGAGCGGACCGGCCCGCTCGCCCGCCGCGAGCACCTCGTCCTGCAGGCGCGTGTCCACGGCGCCCGGCGCGATCGCGTTGACCTGCACGTTGAACTCCTGCGCCTCGTCCGCGAGCGTCTCGGTCAGGCGCACGACCGCGGCCTTCGAGACCCCGTACGCCGAGAATCGCGCGAGCGGGGCCGTGGCTCCGCCGCCGGAGAAATTGATGATCTTGCCTCGCCGGCGCGCGATCATGTGCGGGAGCACTTCGCGGCAGCACAGGAACGTGCCGACGAGATTGACGTGCAGGGCGTGCACCCACTGCACCGGGTCGACCTCCCAGGCGACGCCGATCGGGCCGTAGACGCCGGCGGCGTTGACGAGCGCCGCGACGGCCCCGTGGGCATCGAGCGCGGCGCGCACGATGCGGATCGCGTCCTCGGGCCGGGAGACGTCGGCGGCCACCGCCAGGGCGGACCCGCCGCGCTGCCGGACGGCCGCGGCGACGCGCTCGAGCTCAGAGATCGTCCGCGACACTAGGACGAGCGGCCGCCCGGCCGACGCGAGCGCGTAGGCCGCCGCCTCGCCGATACCCCGGCCGCCGCCGGTGACGATCACCGCCCCGGGCTCAGCCACGGGACGGTCCGCTCCCGGACCGCGGGGTGTCGCACCCGCTCACCGCTCCGCACGCTGGACGACCCCCTGGTCGCGCATCACCCGCTCGGCCTCCTCAAGGTAATCCCGGCTCCCCGCCTGCGAGCGGATCCAGGCCGCGTACTCGCGCACGCTCTCTTCGACCGGCACGGTCGGAGCCCAGCCGAGCGCGCGTAGGCGCGAGATGTCGGAGATCGTGTGGCGCGTGTCGCCCAGCCGGAACTCCCCCGCGACGAGCGGCGCCGCCGTGCTGTCAAACGCGTCGAGCATCATGCCCGCCAACTCGAGGACGGTCACGGCGCGTCCGCCGCCGACGTTGAAGACGCGAAATCCGCGCGCGGATCCCGCAGCACGAGCACGTTGGCGCGGGCGACGTCCCGGACGTTCACGTAGTCGCGAAGCTGCTGCCCGTCCTCGTACACCACCGGCGGGAGGCCGTGCATCAACCGCAGCGCGAAGCGCCGCGTCGCGCCCGAATAGGCGTTGTAGAACGAGTTGCGCGGGCCCTGCACGTACGTGTAGCGCATGCAGGCGGTGGCCACCCCATACCGCCGGCCCAACCGGTCGGCGAGGAGCTCAATCGCGTACTTCGAGATCCCGTACGCGGTGCCGGGGCTGATCGTCTCCTCGTCGATCAGGAGCGGCTGCATCGCGCTCCCGCACACCGGGCACCGCACCTCCCACTCGCCCCGCCGGAGCTGCTCCACGGGCCGCGGGCCCGGCACGCGCACGGCCGACGGGGGGAGGTCCGCGAGGGACGCGGGACCGCGCGCCAACTGCTCGTGCATCGGCGGCGCCGTGCGCCCGCCCGCGCACCGGGGGCAGAAATACCGGCCCTCCCCGCTCACGGCCTGCGAGGAGGCGAACACGATCTTCCGCACCGGGTACCGGCGTGGATCCGCCACGATCAGCTCAAACAAGAGGGCCGCGCTCTCGGCGTTCACGTGGAGGAACCGCGAGAACTCCGGAAGATAATCCTGGTACGCCGCGAGATGCATCACGCAATCGACGTCCGCGAGGGCCTCGCGCATCGCCGCGGGATCGGCGACGTCGCCCCGCACGAACTCGGCCTCGGCCGGGACCCACGACGGAAGGCCTTCGGGATGCACGCGCGGCTGCAGCGCGTCGAGGATGCGGACGCGGTACCCCTCGGCCAGCAGCTGATCGACCGTGTGCGATCCGATAAAGCCGGCCCCACCGGTCACGAGACACCGCGTCATGCGCCGACGCCTCCGCCGGCGCGGCGCGCCCAGAGAATCGACGGCCGCCCGGAGACCTCGACCGCGAACCCGCGCGCCTCGAGCCCTCGCGCGAGCGCCGCGACGTCGCCGTTCGGGTGGTATTCCAGGATCAGCGCGCGCACCCCCGCGGAGCGCCTCGGCCCCGGCCCCGCCGAGGATCGCGTACTCGGCGCCTTCGCAGTCGAGCTTGACGCAGTCCCACGCGCCGTCCGGCCGCGTCGCGAGCAGCGTCTCGAGCGTGACGCAGTCGACCTCGATCTTCCGCATCCGTCCGTCCTCGAGCCACAGCGGGTGAATGCGCCGGAAACGCGGTGGCGCCGCCCGTGTCGCCGTCCACGACGTACAGGTTCAGCGTGCCCGCGGTCGGGGCCGCCGCCACGGGACGCACCGCGACTCGGTCCTCGAACCCGTTGAGGCGGACGTTCTCGCGCAAGCAGCGCGGCGTTGGCCGGAATCGGCTCGCAGCAGAGCACGGACGCGCCGCGCGCCGCCGCGGCGAGCGCGAAGATCCCGGACTGCGCCCCGATGTCGAGCACCGCCTGGCCCGGCGCGAGGGTCCTGAGCGCCCGGTCGTACACCCCGTGGGCGAACACCTCGTCCACGATCGCGAGGTCGCTCGTGCCGAGGCGCGCCCGCACGCGGAGCCCGTTGCGCAGGCGGACCTCGCGCACCTCGCCCGCCGGGACCCGCCCCAGGTAGTCGAGGAAGCGCGTCATCGGATTGACGTACGTCCGGCAGGCGCCGGCGGCATGCCGCGCCCGATCCCACCACCGCCGTGCGGGGCTCATGCTCATCGAACGGACTCGCCGCGCACGGCGGTCACGGTGCGCCCCGCGCAGCGCGCGCGGACGCGTCCGCCCCGTCGCGGGCCTGGTCATCGGGCATCACGCGGGCGAGCCAGTCCTCGTGGGCGACGTACCAATCGAGCGTCCACTCGAGGCCTTGCTCGAACGCGACGAGGGGCCGCCACCCGAGGTCGTCCCGGATGCGGTCCGTCACGACGGCGTACCGGCGGTCGTGACCGGGACGGTCCGGCACGTGGCGGATCGAGTCGAGCAGGGCCTGCGGCGCGTCCACCGTCCGCGCCGCGAGCGCCCGGCGCACCGGCCTGCGCGACCTCGAGGTTGGTGCGCTCCTGCCCGGTCGCGGCATTGTAGACCTGCCCCGGCTGTCCCGCTCGAGGACCGCGAGCACCGCGCGGACATTGTCCTCGACATAGAGCCAGTCGCGGCGCTGCAGCCCGTCGCCGTACACCGGCAGCGTCCTCGCCAAGCAGCGCGCGGCGGCACGAACACCGGGATCAGCTTCTCGGGAAACTGAAACGGCCCGTAGTTGTTCGAGGAGCGCACGAGGACCACCGAGGACCGCGTGGGTGCGCACGAACGCCAGGCAGAGCAGATCGGCCGCCGCTTTGCTCGCGGCGTACGGGCTGCTCGGGGCGGAAGCGGCGCCGCCTCGTCGCTCGCCGGACCGCCGGGGCCGAGCGTCCCCGTAGACCTCGTCGGTCGAGATCTGCACGAACCGCGCGGTCTCTCCGCCGCGCGGCCTCCCAGCAGCACGTGCACGCCGCCCCACGTTCGTGCGGAGAAACGGCCCGGCGTCGAGGATGATGCGGTCCACGTGGGACTCCGCGGCGAAGTTCGCGACGGCCCACGGCTGACTCGTCGCGGAGAGGAGGCCGTCGATCAGCGCCGCGTCGGCGATGTCGCCCCGGACAAAACGGTAACCCCGGCCCCTCCGACACGCCCGGCAGATTCTCGAGGTGGCCCGCGTACGTCAGAGAGATCGACGTTGACCACGCGCCAGCCAGGTCCTGCGTCAAGCAGGAGGCGGACGAAGTGGCTGCCGATGAACCCGCAGCCGCCGGTCACGAGGACGGTCGTCACGGCGCGCGCCCCGCGTACTCGAACTCGGCGGCGAGGTCCGCGAGGCCGGGCAGCGCCCGGTCCCGGGCTGAGAGGACCGGCGCGCGGACGGGCCACGGGATCCCGAGCGCGGGATCGTCCCAGCGCACGCCGCGCTCCGCCGCCGGCGCGTACTCGGCCGTGAGCTGATAGACGACGTCGGCGTCCTCGCTCAGCACGCAGGAAGCCGTGCGCGAACCCTTAGGCACGTACAGCATCCGGCGGTTCTCGCCGGACAGCGCGGCCGACGCCCACCGCCCGTACGAGGGCGAGCCGCGCCGCAGGTCGACCCCCACGTCGAAGATCTCGCCGCGCAGGCACGCGACGAGCTTCCCCTGCGCATGCGGCGGGATCTGGTAGTGGAGGCCGCGCAGCACGCCCCGCCTCGACCGGGAGAGATTCTCCTGCACGAACACGGCGCCGATGCCCGCCGCCTCGAACGCGGAGCGCTTGTACAGCTCCGAGAGCACGCCGCGCGGATCGGCGATGGGGTCCGTCTCGACCAGGATCAGGTCGGACACTGGCAGGCGGGTAAACCGGAACGGCATCGGTCGCGTCACCTAGAGGATGATTTCCGCGTCATCGCCGATCATGAGGCGCACGGCGCCCTCGCGGCCGTCGCCGCGCCGGACGACGGCATGGCGGCCGATGATGCTGTCCTCCACCCGGCCGGCCCCCTCCAGGCGCACCCCCTCGAGCAGGACGGAGTGGCTGACCGTGGTAGTGCCGGACGACGCACCCACTGCCGATGCTCGTGTACGGGCCGATGAACGCGTGGTCGAGCTCGGCGCCGCGCCCGATGACCGCGGGCCCGCGCACCTCGCTGTGGCGCACGCGCGCGCCCCGCGTCGAGCGTCACACGCCCGGAGATGCGGCTGTCCGGCGACACCTCGCCGTGCACGCGCTCGAGACACCACTCGTCCAGCACGGTCCGGTTCGCGGCCAGGAGGTCATCCTTCTTGCCGGTGTCGAGCCGCCAGCTCTCGAGGCGGCTGCTCCGGCACGCGCCGGCCGGACGCGACGAGCGCTTGGATCGCATCCGTGATCTCAAACTCCCCCCGCGCGGACGGGGCGAGCCCGGCGACCGCCTCGTGAATCGCCGGCCCGAAGAGGTACACGCCGACCAGCGCCAGATTGCTCGCAGGATGCTCGGGCTTCTCGACGAGCCGCACGATGCCGCCGTCGGCGTCGAGTTCGGCCACCCCGAACATCCGGGGATCCGGCACGGCCTTCAAGAGAATCATCGCGTCCACGTCCGCCGCCCGGAACTCCTCGATCAGATCCGACAGCCCGCCGCCGATGAGGTTGTCGCCGAGGTACATGACAAACGGCTCATCGCCGAGGTACGGGCGCGCGACCCGGATGGCGTCGGCGAGCCCGCGCGGCTCCTCCTGCAGGAGATAGGTAAAGGTCAGGCGGGAGGCCGTCCTGCGCGAGCGCGGCGCGGATCTGATCCCCGGTCTCAGGCGAGATGACGACCCCCACCTCGCGGATGCCGGCGTCACAAATATGCTGCATGCCGTAATGGATGATCGGCCGGTTCGCGACGGGGATGAGCTGCTTCGCCATCGTGTAGGTCAGGGGACGCAGGCGCGTGCCCCGTCCGCCCGCGAGGACGAGCGCCTTCACACGCGGCCCCCCGGGCCTCACGACGGGAGGAACCGGTTTCGCCGTGACCCAGTCGCCGCATCCCACGCTCCAATCGCAATGCACTTCAGCTTCGCGGCGCGGTGGTCCTCAAAGAGGACCATCTTCACCACCGTCTTGCCCAGGTTCATCGACGCGGCGGCCACCCACGCGGGCTCGCGCCGTCCATACGCCCTGAAGATGCGCAGCAAATTCCGCGTCACGTAATAATAGCGCCACGGCGCGTGATTGGGAACAATCACGACCCGGCCGCCGAGCCGGTGCTCCTCCATCTTCCCCGCCGCGTGCGTCATCAGCGGCCGGCAGGACACCAGAATCCGCCATCCGCGGCTGCGCAGCCGGAGGCCGTACTCGAGGTCCACCCCTTCAATAAAGAAATCCTCGCGGAACGGCCCTGCCGCCTCGTACGCCGCGACTCGGAGGAGGCTGCCGGACGTGATGGGCGTCTTGGCCTCGATGTAGGGCAGCGCGGGGGACGGACAGCGCACCGCGATCTGGCCAGAGTGCTTGCTGCGCGCGTTCGCGCTCACGAGCGCGACCTGCTCGCGGAACGGACAGCCGGCGTAGACCGCGCCGAGGCCTTGGATGAGATCGGCATCCACCTCGGAGTCCTGGTCGAGCGTGAGCACCCACGCGCAGCCGAGCGCGGCCGCGCGGCACACGCCCTGGTTCAGCGCCGCGCCGATCCCGAGGTTTCGGGGATTCTCGATCACCTCGATCCGCGGCGCGGCGAGGCCGCGCAGCACGCGGCGCACGGATTCGTCCGTGTGGTTGTCCACGACGATCACGCGGCCCACCTGTCCCGCGGTGCGCGCGAGCCGGGCGGCGAAGCCGTCGTCCGGCCCATACGTCACGATCACCGCGGCGACGCGCTCCGCCGGGATGCCGAGCGCGCCCGGGGCGCCCACCGCCTCGGCCGGCTTCACGTGCGGACGGCCCCACGCGGGCGGTCCGGTCCGTCGGGACGCCGCGCGACCGCGAGCAGGGTCGCGCCGAGCGGCGTCCCGACGAGATCCCCGGCCGCCGTCAGCGCCTCCATTCCGGCGCGCTTCAACAGTCTGAACGAGCCGTCGAAGACGCCGACCGGCCCGCCGCGGACGTCAATCCGCTCGTAGCCCGCCCGCGTGAGCACCATGCTGAGCGTCGCGGCGGAATAATGCACCACGTGCTCGCCGATGCCGAGCACGTCGGCGCCGGTGCCGCGCACGTACCGCCGCAGCTTGGCCTTCCACAGCGCGTGCGGCCCGTTCGGAACGCTGAGGAGCAGGACGCCGCCGGGCTCCAGGACGGCCCCGCACGGTCTCCAGCATCTCGATCGGGCGGGGGATGTGCTCGAGGACGTCCCACAGCGTGGCGACCTGAAACCGCAGAGGCCAAAACGCGTCCACATCGGCCGTTTCCCGCACGTTCAGGTGCAGCCCCTGCGCCCACGCCGCCTGTTCGGCGGCGGGCTCGATGCCGTACGCGTCGTACCCGTACGCCGCGGCCGCGCACAGGAACCCGCCCATGCCGCAGCCGACGTCGAGGATCCGCCAGCGCGCGCCCTCCGCGTTCAGCGCGTCGATCGCACGCACGCGCGCGAGGAACACATTCATGCGCGCTACCGCGGCCGCGCGCGCCTCCGCGAACCAATCGGGCCGCCGCATCGCGCCGTAGGTCTGCCCGGACACCAGGGGATCGGTATACACAAGCCCGCACGCGGCACACTGCACGATGCGCGCCGGCCCCTGGGTGAAGCGCGTCGTGGGGGCCGGCGCGTCGCACACCGGGCAGCGGGCGGCCGCGGCAACGGCCCCGTCCACCGTCACCCTCCGTGGACCGCCGCCGGATGCCCGGCCAGTTCCAGCACGCGGCGGACCCGATGCGTCGACAGATGCTCCCGCCGCGCCCGCGCGGTGCCCCGCGCCTGCATCGCCCGCCGCTCCTCGTCGTGCGCGAGGTAGTACTCGACCCGCGCAAGCCACTCGCCGGCGTCGAGACCGGCGAGCGCGATCTCATCCCGCGCGAAGTACTGCCCGATCGCCGTCACATCGTCGCAGAGCTGGAAGCCCCCGCACGCCGGGATCTTGAACGTCCGTTGATTGACGATGTGGTGGGGCTGCGAACCGTCGTCTTCGCGCTCGTGAAAGTTGAGCGAGATGCGCGCCGACGAATAGAGCGCCCGCTCATCCTCCGGCGGCACCGTGATCCGGCGCCGGTCGACGGCCTGCGCCCACGCGGGTGCGCCCAGCGTCCGGCACGCCTTGCTCGCCGCCTTCAGCACGCCGTCACGCCGCGTCCACCCGGGCCCGAACAGGCCCACGCGGTACCGGCGGCGCAGCGGTCCCAGCACGGCATCGGCGAACCAGCGCTTCTTCGGGAGATTGGCGCCGAGGTAGACGATGTCGTACGCGTAGCGGCGGACCGGGGCGGTCGGGTAGTGCTGCCGCGGATCGGCGGCGTTCGGGATCACGTGATAGCGCTTCCCGGTGTCCCGTTCGAAGTCGTCCATGCCCTCGCGCTCGCCGACGTAGATGTCGGCGACGTCGTACCGGCGGAGCGCGTCCGCGCGCGCCGGGCCGAACCCCGGGCCCTCGGGCCAGTACACCCACAGCCACACGCGGGTACCGGCCTCCCGCATCGCGCGCAGCATCCCGCGCACGTCCGCATCCTCGAGCCGCAGGTGATTCACGGCCGAAAAGAAGAA
The DNA here is from genome assembly GCA_963787105.1 of uncultured Bacillota bacterium. Lineage (GTDB taxonomy): Bacteria > Sysuimicrobiota > Sysuimicrobiia > Sysuimicrobiales > Segetimicrobiaceae > JAJPIA01. The sequence goes on along the minus strand of CAWBBU010000007.1, from coordinate 38,104 downwards.
GTCCGCGCGCGTCTCGCGGGCGCGGGTGAGCGGATCCTCGCCGGCCTGCAGCAGGTGGAACTCATGACCGAGGAGCTCGAACCCGCTGCGCCACGCCTCGGCGATCCACCGGTCGGCGCCGACGCCGTCGGCGTACGGCAGATGATACAGCACCCGCACGGCCGTCGTCACGCGGGCCGCGGCACGCCGGCGCCCCGCATCAGCGCCGCGCCCCGAGCGCCGCCTCGACGGTCGAGCGGAGCCCCTCGTCGAGCGACGAGGCCGGCGCCCACCCCAACTCCCGGCGGGCGCGCGTGCTGTCGAGACAGTACCGCAGCTGCTCCCCGGGCCGGTCGGGATGGTAGATCGGGCGCGCCTCGGCGCCGAGCAGCCCCGCGATCTTCGCGTACAGCGCGTTGAGCGTCGTCTCGACGCCGGTGCCGATATTAAAGACCGGCATCGGATGATCGTCGGGCACCGCGAGCGCGCGGAGGTTCGCGTCGACGACGTCGTCGATGAACACGTAGTCACGCGTCTTCGTCCCGTCGCCCCAAATCTCGGCCTGACGCCCCGCCGCGAGCGTGCGGATGTAATCGGCCATCGCGCCGGTCACCTGCCCCGGGCCGTAGACGGCGGCGTACCGCAGCACCGTGTACGGGAGGCCGTACGCCGTTCGAAAGAACCGCAGATAGTGCTCGGCCGCCTGCTTCACGACCACGTACGGCGAGACCGGATCGACCGGATCGTCCTCGCGCGCCGGCAGCCGCGGCGTATTCCCGTAGAGGAACCCCGACGAGGCGAAGACGATCTTGCGCACCCCGACGTCGCGCGCGGCCCGCAGCAGGCGCACCGATCCGACGACGATGTCCATGTCGAGGAGGGGGTTCTGGACGGACTTCGGCACCAGCACGTACGACGCGAAGTGATAGAGGAGCTCGGGACGCTCGCGCGCCATCACGCCGTCGATCTCGGGGTCGGCGATGTTCAGGTCGTAGAACGTCGCGCGCGGATCGACGTTGCTGCCGCGCGCCCGTGGTGAGGTTGTCGACGATGACCACGCGCGCGCCGCGGTCGAGGAGCGCCGCCGTGGTGCGCGAGCCGATGAACCCCGCGCCCCCGGCCACGAGCACCGTGCGCCCGCGGACGTCCGCCGTCACGCGCGGCCCCGCGACGACTGCGGCACCTCCTTGCGGACGCGTCCGCCCTTCGTGACCTGAGCCTCGATCCACGCGTAGGTCCGCGCGAGCCCGTCCTCAAGCGAGATGCCCGGCTCCCAGCCGAGCACCTGCCGCAGCCGGGTGTTGTCGCTGTTGCGCCCGCGGACGCCCTGCGGCTTGGTCAGGTCGTGCCGCTTCGCGATCCGCTTCCCGGCGATCGCCGCGACGATGTCGACCAGTTCGTTGATCGACACCAGGCGGTCGGAGCCGAGGTTGATCGGCTCGTGCGTCGCCGGCGTGCATGACGCGCAGGATTCCCTCGACGCAGTCGTCGACGTAGCAGAACGACCGCGTCTGCAGGCCGTCCCCCCAGACGTCGATCTCGCCGCCGTCGCGCGCGAGCGCGATCTTCCGGCAGATCGCCGCGGGCGACTTCTCCCGGCCGCCGTCGTACGTCCCGAGCGGCCCGTAGATGTTGTGGAAGCGGACGATGTAGGTCTTGAGCCCGTAGTCTTCGAGATAATGCCGGCACTGCCGCTCCGTGAACAGCTTCTCCCACCCGTACCCGTCCTCGGCGTCCGCGGGGTACGCGTCGTCCTCTTTCAGCGCCGTGACTTCCGCGTCGTCCTGCCGGTACCCGGGGTAGACGCACGCGGACGACGTGAACAGAAACTGCTGGACCCCCTGCACGCGCGCCGCCTCCAGCATATGGAGGTTGATCAGCGCGTTGTCGTGCATGATCGCGGCTTTGTACTCGGTGATGAACCCGATCCCGCCCATGTTCGCGGCGAGGTTGAAGCACACGTCGACGCCGCGCGCGGCCACGAGGGCGTCCGCCCAGCGGCGCAAATCCAGGAGTTCAAACTCGTCCGCCTGCGTCGGGGTGTACTCGGGATACTTGAGGTCCACCCCGCGCACCCAATCGCCCCGCTGTTTGAGCGCCGTCACGAGATGGTGGCCGATAAACCCGCCGGCCCCCGTCACCAGCACCTTCCGCTGCTGCTGCGCCATAGCCCCTCCTCTACCGCGGTGCGCGCCCTCGCCGCGCCGGCGCACCCGTCCGTTCAGCCCCTCTGCTTATGCCCCAACCGCCGCCGCAGCGACCGCCGGGCCGCGGCCACAAAATCCCTTGCGGAATCGCGCCGGATCCGCGCGATCGTGGGCGCGTACCGCCCGAGATACGCCGCGTCGACGATCACGTACAGGCCGGCCGTCCATTCCGCACGGATCAGGTGCAGCGTGACCCCCGTCGCCCGCTCCCACTCGTCCACCGCGCGCCGGCCGTGCGCACGCACGCTCTCGAACCCGGGCTCCGCCGGCGGCATCGCCTCGTCGAACAGGAGCACCGTGCCGGTCCGTACGTGCGGCGTCACCAGCCGCAGCGCGTCGCGATAGCCCTCATAAATATCCGCGTCGAGGTGCAGAAACCGCACGGTCCCGATCCCGAGCCGCTCGAGCGGCGGCACGTCGGCGAACACGCCCTTCACGAGCGTCGCCCCTACGCCGGCCGCCCGGAGCCGCGCCTCGACCGCCTCCACGCTGGTGTCGGCAAACGTGCCCGGCGCCCACCCCGAGACCAAGCTGCCCGCGAGCGGCACCGACGTCGGCGGCATGCCCTCGAACGAATCAAATCCAAAGAGCGGCGGCGATCCCGGCCAGCGGGCGCGCCAGAGCGCGTCCATCACGCACAGCCCGTCGCCCTGATATACGCCGAACTCGGCGAGGCACCCGTCGAGCGGAGCGGCCGCCATCAGCGCGAATGCGCGTCTCGCCAGTCCCCGGTGCACTCCCCGACTGCCCCCTCCGCGGCGCCGCCGGCCCCGCCCGCACCGGCGCGGCGCCCTCATCATACCAGACCCCCGGCGCGCGCCACCACGGACAAAGGTCCTAGGTATGCGCCGGCCCTCAGCCCTCGGCGCGGCCCCGAAGCCGCAGGACCCGCGACGCCGCGAGGACGAGCGCGCCGTAGAGCAGCACGCCCGCGAGTGCCGCGGCCGCCAGCCACACCCGCCCGTGGGGGGCCGCGGCCAGGACCGCCGACATGGCCAGGCTCGCCCCGACCGCGACCGCGACCGTCTCGAGGAGATCCCGATCGACGATCTTGATCGGGGCCCCCCGCGCGATCAGCGCGATGCACAGCCCGCACATCACGGCCTGGGACCCCACGGTGCCGAGCGCCACCCCGTACAGGCCGAGGGGCGGCACCAAGAGGAAATTCAGCGCCACGTGCACCGCGGTCGACACGAAGCCCGCCGCGAACAGCTCGCGCTCGCAGTCGATCACCAAGAGGACGTTGTAGTAGAGGCTCTGGAGGTAGGTGATCAGCGCGGCGACGACCAGGATGCGAAGCGTCAGCACGGCAGGGCCAAAGCCCGCGGGGTACAGGAGCTCGATGATCGGGCGGGCGTCGACAAAAATCAGACACGACAGCGGCACCGCCAAGAGCACCGTGCCGCGCGCCCAGGCCTTCCAGTAGTGCGCCAACCGCTCGGGCGCGGCGCGCCGCAGCTCCGCGAGCGCGGGGAACATCGCGGCGGAGACGAGCGCCATCGGGAACAGCAGGACGCCGTAAATCTTGTCGGCGGCATTGTACCAGCCGATCTGCGCGAGGCGGCCGAGATACCCGAGCGTGACCGGTCCGATGTTCCCGTTGACGTCGCCGGCCACCCGCAAGAGCGCGAGAAACAGGCCGATCGCGAGGTACCCGCGCCACGCCGCGAGATTGACGCGGGGCCGCAGCGATCCCGCGTCCCCGCCGGCCCGCCACACGTACAGGGCCGCGGCGAGGACCGTCGCCGCGATCGCCGCGATATAGCCGATCGCGACGCTCACGATCGACGGCGAGAGGGTCGTCAGCCCGACGACCAGCACGACGAGGCACACGACGTACCCGACGCGGAAGCCCGCCTCGACTTCCATCCGCTGCCGCGCGCGGAAGAGCGCGGAGAAGAAGTTCGCGAGCTCCAAGAGCGCCACGTAGATCGCGAGGAGAAAGATCATCCGGCGCGCGAGCGGGTCGTGCGTGATCACAGCACCGCACAGCCAGACGACCGTGATGCCGGCGGCGCCGAGCACGAGTTTGAGGGTCAGGAGGTCCCCAAAGTGGCGCTCCCGCGCGGGATCGCCCGCGAACTGGCGCGTGATCGTGAGCGCGAGCCCCATGTCAAACAAGGCGCCGAACAGCGAGACGAACGAGAACGCGTAGCCGAACACCCCGTACGTGGTCGCCCCAAACTTCCGGATCACGTACACTGTGAGGATGAAGTCGCCGAGGCCGGCGAGGCCGCTCGCGGTGCCGAGCCACAGGGTGTTTTTGGCGATGACCTGGCCCCGCGAGGTTTGGCGGAGCCAGTGGAGGAGATTCACGGGGCAGGCGGCGCGGGCGCGGCCAGCTGCGCGATGAGGTCGACGACGCGCGCTGCGAGGGAGTCCCAGGAATTCGCCTGGGCGAGCGCCGCGCCGCGGGCGGCCATGGCATCCCGCGCCGCCGGCGGCATCGCGAGAAACCGCCCGATCTCGTCGGCCAGCGACCCCGCGTCCTCAGGCTCGGCCAACAGGCCGAACCCGTGGCGCGCGACCAGCTGCCCCATCTCCGAGACGTTCGTGGCGATCACGGGGCGCCCATAGGTGCACGCGCCCTTCACGAGCGGCCCGCTGCCGCCCGTGTACGCCGTCGTGTAGGGCAGCACCAGCGCGTCCGCGGCGGCGAAGTACGCCGCCACGTCCTCGTCCGGCACGTAGCCGAGGCGCAAGATCACGCGCGCGCCGACCCCGAGCCGCTCCACCATCGCCGCGATCTCGTCCGCCGTATACTCCATCGGCCAGCCGGCCACGACGAGGTGGAACGGCTCGTCGCGGTGGCGGCGCACCGCCTCGAACAGGTACTCGATCCCTTTATCGCGCCGCAGCACGCCGAAGAAGAGGAGCAGCGTGCCGTCGGGCGGCAGCCCGAGGTGCCTCCGGGCGGCCTCCCGGGTGGGGACCGCCGCGGCGACGTCGCCGCCGTCCGGCACGATCCCGATCGGAAAGTCAGGAGACAGCCGGAGCTGCTCCCGCAGCCGGTCCCGGTGCCAGTCGCCGAGCACCGCGAGCGCGCGGATGCCGCCGGACGTGAGCGCCGCCCGGAACACCTCGCGCTGCACGACCTTGTAGCCCTTCTTGAACACGGAGCCGGCGTACGTGCCGAACGAGAAGTTGGCGGCCCAGGGGAACATGATGACCGGCGGCAGCCTGCGGCGGCTCCACCAGAAGAGCAGCGAGGCGGTCATGAACTCCACATCGAACACCGCGACGCCGTCGAACGCCGTCCGGCGGCACAGGCGGATCGCGGCCGCGGTGACCGCCGCGCTGTTCCGGTAGTAGCCCCAATAATAGTAGAGCGGCGCGCGGCCGATCGCCGCGTCGAACCGGTCGAACGCGAGGCGGCCGTCGCCGACCTCGACGACCGTGAACCGCGGCGGGGCCGGGAGGTATCGGGTGGGGTCCAGCCGGTTCGTGCACAGGGTCACCTCGTGGCCCCGCTCCCCGATCGCCTGGCACAGCTTGCTCGTGTAGAGGCCGTAATGCCCGCGCTTGTCCCCCGTCGGCTGCACGATCAGGATTCGCATTGAGTGCTCAGCGCCGCGGGCGGCCCGTCATCCGCCCGCGGCGGCGCTATCGCCCGCGAAACGCGAGCGCATGCGCGATCGTCTTCAATAAGATCACCAGGTCGAGGGCCAACGATTGATGTTTAATGTAGTACAGGTCGTACTGCAGCCGCACGAGCACGTCCTGCTCGCTCCCGGCGTACCCCTGCCGGATCAGACCCCAGCCGGCCATCCCGGGCTTCACCACGTGGCGGAGCCGGTACAGCGGCAGCTCCGCCGCGAGCTTCTCGACAAACTCCGGCCGCTCGGGCCGCGGGCCGACGGCGCTCATCTCGCCCCGGAGCACGTTCAAGCAGCTGCGGAAACTCGTCCACGTGGGTCGCGCGCAGCACCCGGCCCACGCGGGTGACGCGCGGATCGCCGCGGCGCGCCCACACGGCGCCGTCGGGCTCCGCCTCGGCGACCATCGACCGGAACTTGAACGTCCGGAAGACGCGGCCGCCGATCCCGACGCGCTGCTGCACGTAGAAGATCGGCCCCGGAGAGTCGAGCCGGATCGCGAGCGCGACGAACGGCAGCAGCACGACGAGGCACAGGAGGCCGAGGCCGCCGAGCACCACGTCAAGCGCCCGCTTGGTCAGCCGGCGCACGCTCGAGTGCGTCAGCTGCTCGACCGGGATCGCCACGTACCAGTCGTCGCGCACCTGCTCGACCGGCACGCGGCCGGTCAGGCGCTCGTAGAGCGCCGGCATCGGAACGAGCTCGACCCCCTGCTCGACGCACTGCAGCAGCGTCGCGAGCAGCATCGAGTCGACCTCGCGGACGGGGGCCAAGATCAGCGCCGAGACGTCGTGTCGTGCGATCACCGCGGGCAGATCGACGGGCATTCCCGAGCACCGGCCCCGGCGCGCGCCCGTCGTCGTCCGGCGCGCGGGTCTCGTCGGCGATGTAACCGACCACCTGATAGCTCTCGTCGCCCGCCTCCGCGAGCGTCGCCGCGATCAGGTGCGCCGGCTGGCCCGTGCCGATGATCAGTGTGGGCTGCCGGAACGCCGGCCGGGGAAATGCAAAGGTGTGCAGCGTACGCTCCAGCGCCAGGCTCACCACGAGCAGGGCGGGCAGCGACAAGAGCTCGATACGCGAGCTCGGCAGCGGCGGCGTCAGGTGCGGGATCAACAGGTACACGCCCGCGGCCAGCACGCCCGCCTCGACCGCCGTCACCACGCTCGGGCCGAGCCACCGCGTGTTCCGCGGCTCGTACGCGTCGCACGCCGACGCCATCACCAGCCACAGCACCGCCAAGATCGCGTACCACTGCCACTGCTGCAGCAGGACCCGGGCGTCGAACCCCGGCGAAAACCGCCACGCGAGCCAGACGTAGAGTGCGATGCCGAGCGCGCCGAGGTCGAGGACCGTCAGGAGCAGACGCCGCTCGGAGAACCGCAGGCGGAGCCGCGCCGGGGTCCGCGCGCCGACCCGGCCGGCCACCGGCTCCACGGCGCTACCCGGCGCGCCCGAGCGCCACATACCGCACCGCCGGGCCGAACTTGGCGGGGTCGAGCACCCGCCAGCAGTCGATCACCGTCGCCGGCGTCCGTGTGAGAAAGGTGTCGTCCACCTCGCGGAACTCCGACGCGGCCGTCGTGAAGACGCACAGGGCCGCGCCGTCCATGCAGTCCCGCGTCGACGCGGCGTACCGCACCCGGTCGCCGAGCTGCGCGCGCGCCCCGGCGGCGGCAAGCGGATCGTACACCGCCACCTCGACGTCACCCGCCGCAAGCAGCTCCTCCACCAGGAGCATGCCGGGCGACTCCTCAATCACCGGCGTCCCCGCCTTGAACGAGAGGCCGAGGACCGCCACGCGGCGATCCGCCTGCGGCACGTGCCGGCGCACGAGCCCGGCGATCTCGCGGACGCGCGCGAGGTTCGCGGCCTCGGTCGCCTTCGCGAGCCGCGCGTCCACGCCGTGGCGCGCGGCGAACACCGCGAACGCGCGGTTGTCCCGCGGGAAGCACGGCCCGCCAAACGGCAGTCCGCCCCGGAGATAGTGCGGCGAGACCCGACGGTCCGCGCCGAGGGCGTCGGTGATCGCGTCGATGTCGGCGCCCGGCACCGCTTCGCAGATCGACGCCAGCGTGTTCGCGAACGTGATCTTTGTCGTCACGAACGAGTTGAGCGCGATCTTCGTGATCTCGGCACTCACGATCGACATCCGCGCGACGCGCGGGGTGTTCTCGCACACCGCCCGGTACAGCGCTTCGAGGCGGTCTCCGGCTGCGCCCGCGCTCTCTCCGATCAGCACCAGGTCGGGACGCAGGAAGTCCGAGATCACCGTCCCGAGCGCGATGAACTCGGGGTTGTAGCAGATCTCGAACCCCTCGTGCAGCGCCCGTCCGGACACCGACTCGATCAGCGGAATGAGGCGCCCCTCGATCGTCCCCGGCGACACCGTGGACGTGATCACGAACAGATGCGAGGGCTTCCGCGATACCCGGAGCGCCTGAGCCAAGTGGGTCAGCGCATCCTGGAGGTACGCGTCCGAGAATTCGCCGTCGGGTCCGCTCGGGGTGGGCACGATGAGCAGCGTCACATCGGACCGCTCGAGGGCACGCCCATAGTCCGCGGTCGCCTCGAGCCGGTCGCCGGCGGCACGCAGCATCTCGGGCAGCTGCGGCTCGTAGAATGGCGCCGCGCCGCGATTCACGGCATCCACGGTGCTCGGGTTAATGTCCACGCCGACCACCGGCACCCCGCGAGACGCGAAGCACGCGGCCGCGCACAGGCCCAAGCGCCCGAGACCAATGACCGAGAGTTGTGTCACGCTGCCGAGCCCCTCCACCCGCGCTTCATGCCCCGTATCAGCCTAAAATCGGCGCGCCGCAGTCAGCGGCCCGCCTGGGGCGATCATCGCACAGGACGCCGTAAAATGCCAGGGATGGGGCCGAAAGTACCATGCGCGGCCGCCCGGAACGACGCGCACGCTGAGGTCGTTGGACGGTTCCCGCGATCTCCCCGCGAATTGAAATGTGCGTCTGATCGACGGACAATATCACGAGACCGTCTGACGGCGGCGGTGATGACGCACATGCAGATCGCGAGATCCAAAAGGAACCGTCGCGACCTGCGCACTGCGCGACTGGGATCCCGCCTGGACGGACGAAGCATTTGATCGAGCGGGCGGCAAAGCTCGACCAGCGTCAACTCACCGCCTTTTGCGTCGCCGCACTGACCGATGCGGCGCGCCGGACCATCGCGCAGCATGACACGATCGCGCTCTCAGAACGGGACCGCGCCGCGTGCTTCAATATATTGCTCAACCCGCCCAAACCGAGCAAGCCTCTCGCGCGTGCCTTCAAGGCGGCGCGACAACGCGTCGGCTCGTGAATGGCCGAACAGGTATCCCGGGACTTACGAATCGTACCGCTGGCTTCAACCCATGATCGCGGGAGTTTCTCCCGTTACCACGACTCCCGAGGTCCGGGTGCATTCCTGCCCGCCACCACGATACCAAAGACGGGCACAACTGCCGATGCCCCGACGCGCCCGATCGCCAGTTTATCCGCGCGGCGGGCCTACCGGATTCTCGAGAATTCCAAGCTCGTCGATTTCGATACGCACCACTTCGCCTTCCCGAAGGTATCGTCCATCCTCCAACCCCGTGCCAGGAGGCCCACCAGTAAACACCACGTCCCCAGGCCAGAGAGTGACGTATTGTGATACCTCACTGATGATGTCTTCGATCGGCCAGATCAAGTCGGCGGTGCTGGAGTTCTGTCGCAGTGTCTGATCGATCCACAGTTTGACCTTAAATTCATTGGGACTGTGCGACAACTCGTCCGGGGTTACGATGGCCGGTCCGATTGGGGCGAGCGTGTCCGTTGACTTACCGCGCGGGCTGTCATAACCACCCTGCAACGGCGTGATGTCTCGGATGCAGGCGTCGTTGGCGATCGTATAGCCAAACACGTAGTCGAGCGCTTCCTTCGGTGTTACCTCACTGCAGTACCGTCCAATAATGATCCCAAGTTCGCTCTCGCAATCCCACTCCTTCGACCCCTTCGGGTATCGGAGTTGGGCCCCTGGGCCAATAATCGCCGACGGCGCTTTGAAGAACGACAGCTTCGGATTTTTATTGAACTCAACCTGATCGGCCGGGACGCCCTTTCGCGCGTAGAACTTCAGGATGTGCTCCTTGTAGGAACTCCCGATGCACAAAATCTTCGAGGGCCGGAGCACAGGGGCCAGCAATCGAACATCGCCAATACGATATGAAAGTCGGCTCCCAACGGTGTGTCCGGCACGGTCATCCTCTTTGACCATTGCGACGATCGATGCCAACGTCCGAGCCCGCCCGTGCCAAATCTCCGCAAATGAACACATGTCGGGCGGAACCTGAAACGCCGCTTTCTGCGATGCCCACGCATCGTGTTCTGCGGTCACGGCCCAGTACGTCCATGCGGCGCGCAGGTCCCAGACGCGGTCGGCGCCGTCCAGCGCCCCGACGGCCACTCCGGCCGGGCCTTGATACGTGACGAATTTCATCGGATCCCCCTATGTGTGCCTTGAGCGGTGCCATTGCATCTCGAGCGGCGGTCTCTCCTCTCCACGGTCACCTCCGATACCAATTGGCCATGTCTCTGAACATGCCTCCGAACCGCGGCACCGCCCCGCCGAGCTGTCCCACGTTCACGGCGCCAATCGAATCCGCGTAGTAGAGCATGACGGTCGGCACGTCCTGATTAATGATCTGCTGGATCTTGGTCAGCACCGGCAATTGCTGCCGCAGCACGACCAGCTGCCGCGCCTGCTCGATCAGTTGATCGAGTTCTGGATTGGAATACTGCCCAGGGTTCAAGGCACCGCCTGTGTGAAACCGACGGCTCAGATCCGGATTGTTGAATCCCCGGTTGTCCCCCAGCCCGAGATCAAAATCGTGGCTGCCGTACATCCGCGAGATCGAGGTGGCGTAGTCTGCCAGTTCGATCGACACGTCTACCCCAACGCTTTGCAGCATCTGCTGGATGACGGTGCCGACGTTCATCCGCAGGGTCTCGCCGGTCGGCACAAGGAGCCGCAACCGCTGGCTTTGATCGTAGTGCGCATCACGCAACAATTGCCGCGCGTGATCCACATTGAACGTATAGGGTTCAAGATTCTTGTCGTAGTACGGCGTGAAGGAAGCAAAGGGCGAGTACGCGACCTCACCTTTCCCCAGCAGGAGCTGCGACACGATGGCTACACGATCGATCGCATACGCGAGCGCCTGCCGGACGCGGACATCATCGAGCGGCTTCCGTTTGATGTTGATATACATGTTCATGACCGTCGTGTTTGGATACGACGTCACGACGATGTTGGGGACATGCTGTAACGCGGGCAGATCGGCCGGCGTGAGGTTGCCTCCGATGTCTCCCGGAATAACCTGCAACTCCCCGCGTTCGAGTTGAACGATTGCGACTTCTGGCTGGAGTACCTTGATGTACACGCGCGCCAGCGAAGGATGCCGGGCGTAGTAATAGGGATTCCGTGTCAACTCTACCTGGGTGTCCGTTTGATAGTTCGAGATGAAGAACGGACCCGAGGACACGGTCGGCATATGTGCAAAGTCGCTCTTCAGCAGCTGCGAAAATGGGATGGTCTTCAGCACATGGCTCGGCATTGGAAACAGCTCGGTGCCGAACAGGTCGATGAAATCGGACGACGGCGCCACTGTGGTGACCGCAAATGTCCGATCATTCATGATCTTGAATCCGGTCACGTTGGGGCTCGTGCCAGCCTTATGCTCTCGGACGCCAACGATTTCGTCCACCCGGTTGTACCAAAACGCATTGGATCCGGGTGCGGAGAGCGCCAACGTCGCGTACTCAAAATCCTGGGCGGTCAGCGGGGCTCCGTCGCTCCACTTGAGCCCCGGCCGCAGTACGAACGTCGTTGTCCGTCCATCGGCCGACAAGCTCCAGCGTTCGGCAAGATCTGGGAGGAGCTGCAGGTCCGGTGTGTAGCTCAACAACGACCGATTCGTACTTTCGCCGATCAAGATCGCCATATCGGTGGGAAGAAAGTCGGCCAGGAGCACCCCGCCCGGCGTCCCGAAAATTGCCATGGTGGCGTCCCCACCGGCAACCGGCGCCCCGCTGCCATCGTTCGGCCCAAGCGCGGCGCCGACGGTCAGAAGCAGTACCGACTATCCAGGCCGCGCGCAGACGTCTCCAAAGGCTCGAACTTGGTCGCGACATGTGCTTATCTCCCCCTTTGCTCGACCGCCGTTACCGAAGAGCTCCGACGGGGTTCTCTGGCGTGCCGATCGCTTCGGCGACGATGCGCACCGTTCGGCCCGCCCGCAACTACCGACCGACCTCCAACCCGGTGCCTGAGGGACAGCCGGTCGTCTGGACCGTCGCCAGGCCACAGGCTCGCGTATCCGGAGGCGTCACTGACCATCGCCTCGATGGACCGGAATCAATCAGCCGCGTTGGACCCTTGCCGCGCCCCGTTCGTTCGCCGATCAGTGCGATCATATCGACTGGGGCCGCTCCCACGTGCTCCGCGCCCACGGGTCGTGACCTCCGCGCAATCTGAACTAACGCACGACGTCGCGGAGACACCGTAAGCACGGCGTTCCATCCACGGCACACGCGCCTGCGCGGACACGATGTGGTCCGGCATCGAACGCGAGCGTCATCGGTCGTACCCCACAGGCTAGGCGTCCACCAGATGAAGGGGGACGGTCCCGGAGCGCACACGCTGGATATTCTCGACGACCACAGACGCCATGTGCTCTCGGAGCTCCTTCGTGCCTCCCCCATGCGGAGTGGCGACTACGTTCGGGCACGCGAATATCGGATCGCGCGGGTCGACTGGCTCATGCCAGAAGACGTCGAGACCAGCGCCGCCTACATGCCCATTGCGCAACGCGTCGATCAACGCGTCCTTATCCACGACATGCGCACGAGCGGCATTCACCAACAACGCCCCCGGCTTCATGCGTGCGAACGCCTGCGCGTTGATCAGCCCTTTCGTCTCAGGCACCAACGGCACATGAATAGACACCACGTCACTGTGCGCCAACATCTCGTCCATGCGGTCCATTCGCTCAAGCCACTCGAGACCGAGAACTTCTTTCATTCCGGGCGAGACCGAACGCTTAACCGCCCACACGCGCATCCCGAATCCGTGCGCCATTGGAATCACGGCTTCACCGATCTCGCCAACACCAAGCAAGCCGAGCACCTTGCCCCGCAGGCCGTAGGTGTCCACTTTGCCCATATGCCCCTCGCGCAAGGCCTTTTGCAAGTCCGGGTATCGCTTCGCAAGAGCCAGCAGCAGGAACATGATCAACTCCGCGATCGCCACACCGCTGCCGCTGACGGATGCCGGGACATTGCACACGGGAATCCCCTTGGACACCGCGTATGCCGTATCGACCGATTCCAAGTGAGCGCCCGGCCGCTGGATTAATCGAAGGTGTGGTGCCGCATCGATCACATCCCGAGAGACCGGAATGCTGCGCACCAAGAGCACGTGCGCGCGGCCGACTTGGCGCGCCAGCGGCACTGTCGGGTCGAACTCCTCGATCGTGAACCCGGGACCGAGCAACCGCGCGAACTCTTCGCCTCCAAACAAACCGGGACTCGCCTTCTTCACGCACCAGACCTCGCTCATCGAGGCCACTTAGATCGGTCGTTCATGCCCACAATCCTCCGCATGTCCGCGCCATCCACGTGCGATCACCAAGATAGGAGGTCCACGACAATCTGAACACGGTGCGAACGCCGCTGCCTGCGAGGGAAGTTCCGTCGCGAACGGTATTCGCTGGTGACGTAGCGCCCCCTCCGCAAACGCGGGCATCACTGGCTCCCATGGTGACGATTGCCGCGCACGGTGTGCGCTACGTGTCCGAGATCCTTCGGACGACGCCCAGCCCTACCGCGACGTAGGTGAATCCGGCCCCTCGAGCCGCACCCGGTCAAGCAGCCGGGGCATATCCAGCATGAGCGGATGCCGCATGGCGGCCCGCAGGCGCGCATAATCGAGCGCGGCGAACTCCGGCCATGGCGTCGCCACGACGAGCGCATCGGCATCGGCGCCCGCGCGGTATGGGTCCCGTCCAAACTCAAAGCGGGGCAGATCGGACACTTCCGCGAGATCGGCCTCCGGATCCGCCGCGGCGACGACGGCGCCTGACTGAACCAGGCGGCGGATCATCGCGATGGACGCGGAGCGCCGCAGCGTACTCGTGCCGGGTTTGTAGGTCAGCCCGAGGACGCCGACGCGCCGGCCCGCCAGCGAGCCGTATGCCTGCTCGAGCCATCGGATCGGCAGCAGCTGCTGCCCGTCGTTGACGCGCAATACCGCCTCAAGGAGGCGCGCCGCGTATTGGTGGCGCTCCCCAACGCCCTCGAGGGCCTTGACGTCGCGCGCGAGCGTCCCGCCGGCGAATCCCATCCCGGGGGCGAGCGGTACGCGCGGCCCGATGCGTGGTTCCAAGCGCAGCACCTCGAGCAGCGCGTCGGTGTCCGCGCCCTCGAGCTGGCTCAGGTTCGCGAGTTCGTTCGCGAAGCTGATCGAGGTCGCGAGAAACGCGTTGATCGCGTGCTTGGCCATCTCGGCCGTCGCGAGGTCGGTGCGCACCCGCGGCGCCTCGATCGCCGCGAACAGGCGGTCGACGCGCCCCACAGCCTCGGGGTCGTCGGCGCCGACCACGAGCATGTCCGGATGCAGATAGCGCTCGATCGCCTGGCCGAGCCGAAGATTTTCGGGCACGTAGGCGACGCATACGTCCCCGCCCCGCGCCGCGCGCACCGTCGCGCGCAGCGCACGGCACGTCCCGACCGGCACCTGACTCTGCACGAGCAGCAGGGCTCCGCGCGGCAGCGCCCGAGCGGCGGCGTCCGCCGCCCCGAGCACCACGGAGACGTCCGCGCGATCGTGCTCGTCCACGGGGGTATCGTACGCGAGATACGCGACGTCGGCGCCCTGAAACGCATCGCGGAAGTCACCGGTGAAGCGAAGCCGGCCCGCGGCCACGCCCTCGCCGAGCAGCGCGTCGAGCCCTGGCTCCCGAAGCGGCGCGCGCCCGGCCCGCAGCGACGCGACGCGTCCCTCGTCGGCGTCCACCCCGACGACCCGGTGTCCCACCTTGGCCAGGCACGCGGCGGCCACGCAGCCGAGGTGCCAGAGTCCGGCGACCGCGACCCTGAGCGGCGCGTCAGTCACGGTCCGCCTCGCTCTGCGGGCGCCATCGTGTCATCACGCGCGCCCTCCGGCCTCCAACAGCTCGACCGCCTCCCGCTCGAAGTGCTCCATGGTGAAGTGCTCCAGCACCCACGCACGGCCCGCGGTCCCCATCCGCTCCCTCAGCGGCGCATCGCCGCCCAGCTGGATCAGCGTCGCCGCGACCGCGCGGACATCGTTCCCGTCGACGACGAGACCGGTCACCCCGTCCCGGATCGCCTCCGGGTGCGCCTCCGCCGGCGCCGGCGATCACGGGGCGCCGGAACGCGGCCGCCTCGAGATAGACGATCCCGAAGCCCTCGCCCGTCCACCCGTCCGGCCTTAGGACCGCGGTCGACGGCATCACAAAGACATCACAGCTCAGGTACTGCGCCGCGAGACCGTCCGGAGTCACGCGCCCCGCGAACTCGACAAGATCCGGCACGCCGCGCTCGCGCGCGAGCGCCTCAAGCCGCGGACGGTCGTCCCCGTCCCCCACGATCACATACCGGACCGGCCCGAGCGCCGCGACCACGTCGGGGAGCGCCGAGATCACGGCATCGCATCCTTTATAGCGCTCCTGCGCGGACAGACGGGCGACGGTCAAGAACGTCAGCAGCAGCTCCGGATCCCGCCGGACATCGTGCGCGGGCGCCATGGCCAGGAGCGCCGGGTCGACGGCCGGATGAATCACGGTCACCCGCTCCTCGGCGACCCCGTGCTCGGCGATGATGCGGCGCGCCGTGAAGCGGCTCACGGCCACCACGTGCGCCGCCTTCCGAAGCGCCGCCAGCCTGCGCGCGCCGAGCCGGCCCCAGATCTCGATGCCGTGCGTGATCACCACGTATGGCGTCTGAAACAGGCGGTGGAGGATGTGCGCGACCGGCGCCACCGAGATGTGGCTGCAGACCACGAGATCGTACGCCCGGCCTCGGCGCACGGCCGCGGCCACGAACCGCGCCTGCGCGGGCGCGCTCGAGCGCGCGCCCGAGTGTCCCAGATACGTGGCCGCCGACGTGCGATCCGCCAGCTCGCCGTCGAGAAACGACAGGATCTCGACCTCGGCCCCGTCCGCGGCGAACGCGTCCGCGAACGCCCGCGTGTACGCCTCCGCTCCGCCGACGCCGAAATACTTGGTGGCGAGCAGCAGGACCCTCATGCGCGCGGCCGCGCCGTCACGCGATCGGGGCGGTCCACACACGGACCCCAGGCGTCATCGAGGCGCGCCGTCGTTCAGACCGCGACCGCAGGCCGGTCGGCGGACCGCAGCCACCGCGCAAGCACGACGAGCGCCCACAGGCGCGACCAGTGGCTGTGCCCGGCGTCGACGCGCGCCCGCAGACGGGCGACGGCCTCGGGCCGAAACAGGCCCGCGCCGTCCCCGAGCGTCTCGTCGACCTGCCGGCGGAGCGGCCCGGCCATCCACTCGCCGATCGGGAACGTGAAGCCGCGCTTGACGCGGCCCACGCCCGCCGGGAGGCGGTCGCCGAGGGCGCGGGTGAGCAGCCACTTCGGCGGATGGCCGTCGACCCGCACGCGGCCCGGGAGCCGGGCGGCGAACTCCACGAGCGGGTGGTCGAGAAACGGCACGCGCACCTCGAGGCTGTGCGCCATGCTCATCACGTCGGTGTCCCGCAGCAGCTGGTTGTGCATGTACCCGCGCAGCTCGAGCACGCTGGTCGCCGCCGCCGGCTCGTCCGGCACCTCCGTGGCCAGGGCACCCAAGGCGGCGGCCGCGTCGAACGACGCGGCCGCGTCCCGGACCGGCCCGGGACGGAGGAGGTCGTGCACCTCGCCGGCGCCGAGCAGCCCGCGCATCACGAGATACGTCGATTGGATCGTCGCGGGACCGGCCAGGCCTTCCCGCAGCTTCGCGGACCGGGGCGACGGCATGACGGCCAGCGCCGAGGCCATCGCGGGGCGCGCGAACGGCACGCGCTCGGCCGCGCGCTGCCAGGCCAAGAGCCGCGGGACGCGCCGAAACGACGGGTACCCGCCGAACAACTCGTCCCCGCCGAGCCCGGAGAGCGCGACGATCGTGCCCGACTCGCGCGTCACCTGGGAGACGTAGTAGGTGTTGACGCCGTCCACCGTCGGCTGGTCCATCGCGGCGATGATCCGGTCCAGGTCGTTCGCCAGGTCCGGCCCGGTCACCGCGGCGCGCGGTGTGCTCCGTCTCGTACCGCGCCGCGAGGCGCCCCGCCTCCGCGCCCTCGTCGTACCCCGCCTCGGGAAACGTGATCGAAAACGTCCGGATGTGCGCGTGCCCGGCGGCGCGCATCATCGCGACGATCGCGTTCGAGTCAAGGCCGCCGCTGAGAAACACCCCGAGCGGCACATCGCTGATCAGATGCCGCACCACCGCGTCCGACAGACGCGCGCGCAGCTCCTCGACGGCCGCGTCGACGTCCACCGGCCCCGCCGCGGGCTGCGGGATCTCCCAGTAGCGGCGGAGGACGCCCTCGGGATGGTTCGGGCCCACCGTCAGCACGGTCGCGGGCGGCAGCTCGCGGACGTCCTCGTACACCGTGAGCGGTGCCGGCACCGAGCCGAGGCGTAAAAATGCGGCCACGGCGACCGGGTCGACCGTGAGCGACGCTCCGGCCGCACGGAACGCGCGGAGTTCGGAGGCGAACATCCACTGCCCGTCGCGGTGCGCGTAGTAGAGCGGTTTGATCCCGAGGCGGTCCCGGGCCAGCACCAGCTCACCGGTCCGGCCGTCCCACAGGGCGAGCGCGAACATCCCGCGGAGCCGCGTGACCATCTCGGCCCCGTCCCGCAGATAGAGCGCGAGGACGACCTCGGTGTCCGAGTGCCCCCGGAACCGGTGCCCCTCGGCTTCGAGCTCCGCGCGGAGCTCGGGAAAGTTGTACGTCTCCCCGTTGTAGGTCGCGACCACGTCGCCCTCGGCCGCCGTCATCGGCTGGTGTCCGGCCGGCGAGAGATCGATGATCGCGAGCCGCCGGTTCCCGAGCGCGCCCCGTCCGCCGCCGTGCGCCCAGACGCCCTCGTCGTCCGGTCCGCGGTGCGCCAGCGACCGAGCCATCCGTGCGGTCGCGGCCCGGAGCGCCTCCAGGATCTCCCGGGTGCGCGCGATAGATCCCGCAGATCCCGCACATGCTAGCCGCGGACCCCGGCCCGCGCGGCAAACCATTCAAGGGTCCGGGTCAGGCCGTCGTCGAGCGAGACCTCGGGCTCCCACCCGAGCAGCGCGCGCGCCCGGGTGATGTCGGGACACCGCCGCGTGGGATCGTCCTGCGGGAGCGGCCGGAACTCGATGCGACTCCGGCTCCGCGCGAGGCGCAGAATGCGCTCGGCGCATTCCAGGACGGTGATCTCGTGCGGGTTGCCCAGATTCACCGGATCGTGCTCGTCGGTCCGCATCAAACGCACGATGCCATCGACGAGATCGGTGACGTAGCAGAAGCTGCGCGTCTGCGTGCCGTCGCCGAACACCGTGATCGGCTCATTGCGCAGCGCCTGCGCGATGAACGCGGGGATCACGCGGCCGTCGTCGGCCCGCATCCACGGTCCGTAGGTATTGAAGATCCTCACCATGCCGGTGTTCACGCCGTGCTGCCGGTGGTACGCCATGGTGATCGCTTCCGCGAACCGCTTCGCCTCGTCGTAGCATCCCCGCGGGCCGACCGGGTTCACGTGGCCCCAATAGGTCTCCGGCTGCGGCGACACCTGAGGATCGCCGTAGACCTCCGACGTTGAGGCGAGCAGAAATCGGGCGCCCTTCGCCCGGGCCAGTCCCAGCGTTACCCAACTGCCGAGGGCGCCGGCCTTCAGCGTCTTGATCGGATGCGCGAGATAATCCACGGGGCTCGCCGCGCTCGCGAAGTGGAGCACGTAGTCCACCGGGCCGTCGACCTCGATCGGGTTCGTCACGTCGTGCTGGCGAAACTCGAAGTGCGGGTCGTCGAGATGCCGCAGATTCTCCCGGCGGCCGGTCAGGAGCGTGTCCACGCACAGGACGTCCGCGCCGTCCGCGAGCAGCCGATCGACCAGATGCGACCCGATGAAGCCGGCGCCGCCCGTGAGGACGACTTTCACCGCCCCATCCCCGCGTAGTGGAAGCCGGCCGCCCTCGCCGCGTCCGGGTCCCACACGTTGCGCCCGTCGATCAGGACCGGACGCCGCATCACATCCCTGAGGCGCAGAAGATCGAGCTGCGCAAACTCGGGCCACTCGGTGAGCAACACCACCGCGTCGGCCCCGCGGGCCGCCTCGTACGGGTCCGCGCAGTAGGTCACCTCGGGCAGCACGCGCCGTGCGTTCTGTTCGGCGACGGGATCGTACACGCGGACGGCCGCGCCGTCCCGGCACAACCGCTCGATGATCGGCACCGACGGCGCGTCGCGCATGTCGTCCGTGTTGGGCTTGTAGGCCAGCCCGAGCACCGCGACGGTGCGGTTCGCCAAGACCCACAACGCCTCGGTCAGGTGCCGGAGCAGCACATCGCGCTGTCCTTCGTTGATGCGGGCGACTTCCTTGAGCAGCCCGAACTCGTACCCCACGGCGTTCGCGATCTGGACGAACGCGGCCACATCTTTGGGAAAGCACGAGCCGCCGTAGCCGACGCCGGCGTTGAGAAAGGCCCGGCCGATGCGGCCGTCGTGCCCCATGCCCTGCGCCACGAGGCCCACGTCCGCCCCCACCCGCTCGCAGACGTTCGCCACCGCGTTAATGTAGGAGATCTTCATCGCCAGAAACGCGTTGCTCGCGTGCTTGATCAACTCGGCGGTGGCCAGATTCGTCACCAGCATCGGACAGTCGAACGGCCGGTACACCTCGCGCATCAGGCGCTCCGCCCGCTCGCTCTCGACCCCGATCACGATTCGGTCCGGATGCATGAAGTCGTGGATGGCGGCGCCTTCCTTCGTGAACTCCGGGTTGCACGCCACGTCAAACGGGACGGCGCCTCGGGTCAAGAGGCGGATCTGATCCCGGATGCGCTCCCCGGTGCTCACGGGAACGGTGCTCTTCTCCACGATGAGGCGGTAATCGGTCAGCGACGAGGCGATCGTCTCGGCCACCGCGGCGACCGCGGTCACGTCGGCGTTGCCGCTCTCGAGCGACGGGGTGCCGACCGTAATGAAGATCACCTCGGACTCGCGCACGGCCTCGACCGTGTCGGTCGTGAACCGGAGGCGCTTCGACGCCGCGCCGCGTGCCAGCACGTCCTCGAGGCCCGGCTCGAAAATCGGTGAACGGCCCTGGCGCAGCAGCTGAATGCGATCGGCGTCCCGATCAGCCCCGATGACGTCGTGGCCGACGTCGGCCAGGCACGCCGCCGTCACCAGCCCTACGTAACCGGTGCCGATCACACTGAGCTTCATGCCTCGGTCGCGCCCTCCGGAATCCGCCGCGGCCGCGTGCGGCCTCGCCGGCCTCATCGTATCATTCGCGTCCGGGCGGCGCAATTTCACTACCGCTCGGCGGGACGCCGCCGCGCGGGGCCGCCGCGCGGACCACCGTGCCGCCGAGGCGCCGCGCGACGAGATCGGCGAGCGACGATGCCGTGTCGCTGGCCTCGGCCGCGTCGTCGCACTCGGTCATCACCCGCACGAGCGGCTCCGTGCCGGACGCCCGCACCAGCACGCGTCCGCGCCCGGCGAGGCGCCGCTCGACGTCCGCGAGCGCGGCGAGGATCTCAGGATCGTCCTGCCACCGCTCCGGCGTCTGCGCGCGCACGTTGAGCAAAATTTGCGGGAACCGGTGAAAGATCGACGCGAGCTCTTCGAGCGGCCGCCCGGACTCGAGCACGGCGTTCACGAGTTGCAGCGCGGTGACGAGTCCGTCGCCGGTCGTGGCGTGATCGAGAAAAATGACGTGCCCGCTCTGCTCCCCGCCGACGCGCGCGCCGGTCTCGAGCATCCGCTCGAGCACGTACCGGTCGCCGACCCGTGCCCGCTCGAGGCGCACGCCGTGCTCGCGAAGCACCACCTCGAGCCCCATGTTCGTCATCACCGTCGCGACCAGCAGGTCCCCCGGCAGCTCGCCGCGCGCGTGCCGGTGGAGCGCCACGATGCCCATGATCGTGTCCCCGTCCAGCACCCGGCCGTGCCGGTCGGCCGCGATGACACGGTCCCCGTCGCCGTCGTGCGCGAAGCCCACGTCCGCGCCGTGCCTCTCTGTCGCGGCGGCGATCACCTCGGGGTGCGTCGAGCCGCAGCCCGCGTTGATGTTCGTGCCGTCCGGAGAGGCGCACAGGGGGATCACCTCGGCCCCGAGGCGCTGCCAGAGCTCCTGGGCGATGCCGCTCGTGGCCCCGTTCGCACAGTCCACGGCGATCCGCCAGCCGTCGAGCCGGGCCCGCGCGAGCCCCACCAGGTACTCGAGATAGCGGGCGCGCGCGTCCGCGACGTCGGCGATCCGGCCCACGGCGCCGCCCGTCGGGCGGGGAAATCCCCCAGTCTCGCCCATCGCCGCTTCGATCTGCGCTTCCATCTCGTCGGGAAACTTGAACCCCGTGGGCGCAAACAGCTTGACGCCGTTATCCTCCATCGGGTTGTGGGACGCTGAGATGACCGCCCCGGCGTCGACATCGAGCCGCTGCGTCAAGAGCGCGATGCCCGGCGTCGGGAGAATGCCGAGCCGGAGAACGTCGGCGCCCGCGGAACACAGCGCGGCAGCGAGCGCCGCCTCCAGCAGGTCTCCGGAGATCCGGGGGTCGCGGCCGAGCGCGAACCGCCCGCGGCCGCGGCCGACCAGCACGTGGACCGCGGCACGGCCGAGGCGGTCCATCAACTCCGTGGACAGGTCGGCGTTCGCGACGCCGCGGATGCCGTCCGTGCCGAAGAAGCGTCCCATGCTCAGCGCGGCGACAGGGTGACGGTGACCTGCGCGGGAGAGACGGTCAGCACGTGGACGCCGGCCGGCAGCACCGCGGTGGGCGCGACGCGGTGGACCCCCGCACTGAGGCCCGCGAGATTCACCCGCAGCACAACCGCAGACGGAGCCAGCGGCGTGACTAGCCCCTCCGGCCCGGACACCGTGACCTGCACGTGATCCGGCACGAGATGCGCGGTCAGACCCGCGCCGACTCCGGTGGTCTCGAGCGGCACCCCGCTGAACAGCCGTACGAGGAGCGCCGGCCCGATGCGCACCGCGACCGTCACCCGGCGAGGAGAGGCCGTCACGCCCGGCGGCAGCGCGAGGGCGGCATCCTGGATAACGTCCTGCCGCGCGCCCCGGAGATCGATCGACGCGGTCGCGATCGTCTGGATCGACTGCAGCGTGTCGCCCGGCCCCGACACCGTCACGGTCTCGGGCAGCGCCGTCACGCGGGTCACCGACAGCCCGGCGGCCGGCGCGCCGGCCAGGGTCGGGATGACCGGCAGGAGTTTCGTGATCGTCCCCGTGCGGACCGGCAGCGTCACCTGGACGAACGAGGGGTCGACCACGACGCCATGCACCTCCTGCCCGTTCGCGTCAAGCAGGTGAATCGGGGCGGAACTCAGCAGCTGCTGCTGGAGGCGCGCGGTATCCACGGTCACGACCGCGTGGCGCACCTCCTGGACCTGCGCCGACGCGCCGCTGATCGTCACGCGTTCGGGGACGGTACTGGCGGCCCCGAGCGTGATGCCCGACGGCGGCGTGCCGATGAGGCTCACTTCGACCGGCAGCCGCTTCAGCGTCATCTGGTCCAGGACGACTAGCGCGTCCGACGGCGTGCGCTCGACCACGCGGACGTCGCCCGCGGGGGTCGCGACGTCGATCCGCACGCGGTGCTCGCCCGGACCGAGGCCCGCCAAGTCGAGCGAGGCGTCGAGCACGTCCGGCGTCAGCGGCGCGACCGCCGACCGCGACCCTTGCAGCCGCACCTGCACGCGGTTCGGCGCCTGGACGACCACCTCGGTTGGGCTGAGATCGCGGACGTGCACGTCGAGCGTCATGATCCGCTCGACGACCGGGTTTTTGTCGGTCGCCACGTAGAGCCACATGACCGATGCGATGACGATGGAGAGCACCGCGAACAGAATCCGCGTGTCGAGCAGACGCCTCAAGCGCCCTTCCTCCACGGCCAGAACGCTGGCACGCGGAGCGGCGGCACATGCAGCATCCCCGACCGGGTCGACGGCGGACCGGCGAGCGCGAGCAGCGCGACCTTCAGCTCTTCCTCCGTGAGGCCGCGCCGCACGCGTGCCTCTTGGGCGAGCGAGATGGTGCCGGTCTCCTCCGAGACGATCACGGCCACCGCATCGGTCTCTTCCGTGATGCCGATCGCCGCGCGGTGTCGGGTCCCGAGCGCACGGCTGAGCCCGGGCCGTTCCGTGAGCGGCAAGAGACAGCCCGCCGCGGCCACCCGATTGCCGCGGATGATCAAGGCACCGTCGTGCAGCGGCGTGTTGGGGAAGAACACGTTGATCAGCAGTTGCGTCGTCACGAGCCCGTCGATGCGGATCCCCGTCTCGATCACGTCCTCGAGGCCGATCTGGCGTTCGAGCACGATGAGCGCGCCGATCTTGCGGGATCCCAGGACGCGCGCCGCGCGGGCGACGTCGTTCACGAGGCGGATCGCGGCCTCGCGGTCGAGCCCGTGGGGGCTGAGGCCGACGAGCGACACGCCGCCTCGGCCGATCTGCTCGAGCATCCGGCGCATCTCGGGCTGAAACAAGACCAGCAGCGCGATGGGCACGACGATGCCGACGTAGCTCAAGAGCCACTGCAGGGTGTACAGGCCGAGCAGCCGGCTCACCACGTACACGCCGAACAGCACCGCCAGCCCCGCCACCAGCTGCACCGCGCGCGTCCCGCGGATCAGCATCAACACGTTATAGATGATGAACGCGACGACGAGGATGTCGATGAGATCCCAAATCCGAAATGGAAAGGACAGCGGCAGCGGCATCGCGGTCACCCGTCGCGCGGCGGTCGGGCCAAGCGTTGCGTTACAGCGCCTGCGCGAGGAGTGACTTCTGCACGTGCAGCCGGTTCTCCGCCTCGTCGAACGCCACCGAACGGGGGCCGTCGAGCACCTCGTCGGTGATCTCCTCCCCGCGGTGGGCCGGAAGACAGTGCGACACCAGGGCGTGCCGGGGAGCATGCGCGAGCAGCGCGGCGTTGATCTGATAGCCGGCAAACGCGCGCCGGCGCTCCACCGCCTCCGCTTCGCATCCCATGCTCGTCCAGACGTCCGTATAGATCAGATCCGCGCCCAGCACCGCGCGCACCGGATCGTCCGTCACGTCGAGCGACGCACCGGGAGCCGCGGACGCGCGGGCCTCGCCGAGCGACCGGTCATCCAACCCAAAGCCCGGCGGGCAGGCGAGCACCACCGACACTCCGAGCCGCACGGCCCCGCGGACGAGCGAGCGCGCGACGTTGTTGCCATCGCCGACCCACGCCATGCGCACCCCGTCGAGGCGTCCGAACCGCTCCCGGACCGTCAGCAGCGTCGCCAGCGCCTGACACGGATGCTCCCAATCGGACAGTGCGTTGATCACCGGCACGTGCGCGTGCTCGGCGAGGGCCATCACGTTCGCGTGCGCGAACGTGCGCACCACGATCCCGTCGACCCACCGGTCGAGATTGCGCGCGATGTCGGGATACGACTCCCGGGTACCCATGCCGACGCCGAGCGCATCGAGGTAGATCGCCTGCCCGCCGAGGTGGAGCATCGCGATCTCGAACGTCGCGTGGGTGCGGAGCGAGGGCTTCTCAAACAAGAGCGCCAGCACCTTGCCGCCGAGCAGCACCGGCCGGTCACCCATCCGGCCGCGCGCCTTCAGGTCCGCGGCAAAATCCAAGACGGCGGCGGTCTCCCGAACGTCGAGATCGGTGATACCGGTAAGATCCCGTCCCCGCAATCCGGCCACGGCGGCCCTCCGTCCGGCTGAATTCGTGCATAATTATACCGCGATTGGTCATAATAATGCAACCGGTGGGCCCGGCACGCGCGGTTGGGGGATTCGGAACAGGCGGCGGGACCGCGACGGGCTCGGCCGCGCTGGCGAGTGGAGCCTACAGGACCCGCCTGGCTCCCAGATAGTGCGACAGGAAATACGGCTCGTCCAATTCGTCGACCACCACGCGGGCCGAGGCGGCGGACGGGTGGACAAACCGGCCGTCTCCGATATAGATGCCGACGTGGGACGCGCCGGTGCCGTCGGTGTTGAAGAACACGAGGTCCCCCGGCTCAAGCGCGGTCATGTCCACGGGCGTACCGAACCCCCACTGGTCGTACGAGACGCGCGGCAGGTCGGGGACATACGGCGAATAGATGGCCCACACCAGCCCGGAGCAGTCGACCCCGGCATGGGTCGTCCCGCCCCACGCGTAGGGCGTTCCCAGATACTGAAGCGCTTCTGCCGTGACGTGACGGGTCACGAGCGACGACTGCAGTGAACCCCGAACGACCGGTGGGCCCGCGGATCCGGAATCGGGCGGGACGAGCGTGACCGGCGCGTCCACGCCCGCGGCGGGCGCGAGCGTATCGCCCATCGCCGGCCCGAACGGCCGAGAGCTCTGGGCATCCGCCGCGGGGCTCGGCGCGGACGCCGCGGTGCCGGGGATCACGAGCGCCTGCCCGATGTGGAGCGTCGTCGAGATGCCGAAGTGGTTCGCGTTCTCCAATGCGGCGACCGTCACCCCGTGGGTCACCGCGATGTGGTACAGCGTGTCGCCGGCCTGCACCACATACACCTGGGCGGCGCCCGCCGGCTGAGGCCAAAACAGCGTCTTCGGAGCGAGGGAATCCGACCCGCTGGACACGGGCGCGCCGGACGGTGGGGCGGTCGGGGCGAAGACGATCGGCCGCAGCGCGCCGGGATCGGGGATCACGAGCACTTCGCCGACGTGAATATCGGACGTGTTGGGGAGGTTGTTCACCCGCGCCAGGTCGGCGACGGTCACGCTGAAGTGCCGAGCAATACTGTAGAGGGTGTCATGCCGCACGACGGTGTAGAGTTCGGAGGCGCCGGCCGGCGCGCCCGAAGCCAGCGCCACGACCAGGGTGCTGAAGATCGTGATGACCGATGCTACGATGCGCACGCTCGGCCTCCCCCGCGCCGTCCCGCGATCCATCACCTCTGTGCCCGGGACGGGCGTCCACTAGACCGGAGCCGCTAGGCTGCGATGCTTGCTGCGACCCGCTATGCAGTTGCCGGCGCGACCGGCGCGCCGCACTAACGCTTCGAGTACTGGAACCCCTTGCGTGCCCGCTTGTGGCCGTACTTCTTGCGTTCCTTCTGGCGAGGATCACGGGTCAGCAGTCCCGCCTTGCGCATCGGCGACCGCAGCTCCGCATCGATAGACAGGAGCGCCCGCGCGATCCCCAACCGCACCGCGCCGGCCTGGCCCGTGACACCGCCGCCGCGCACGTCGACGACCACATCGAAGCGGCCTTCGGCGTTCGCGACGACCAGCGCCTGGCGGATCACGGTCAAGAGCGGTCCCTTCGGAAAGTGCTGCTCCGCCGTGCGTCCGTTCACGGTAATGGTCCCGGTCCCGGGCACGAGGCGCACCCGCGCCGCCGCTTCTTTGCGGCCGCCCGAGGCCATCGTCATTGCGGGAACATCCATCACGCGTCACGTCCCTTCGTCGAGCTCGCTTCGGGGTGCCGCGGGAACGTGAGCGCCTTGGGCTGCTGGGCGGCGTGGCGGTGCGCCTCGCCGCGGTAGACCTTGAGCTTCCCGAAGCATTCGCGTCCGAGCGGGTTCTTCGGCAGCATCCCCTTGACCGCTTCCTTGAGCAGCATCTCAGGACGCCGCTGCAGCAGCTTGGCGGCGGTCGTCGTCCGCAGGCCGCCGGGGTATCCTGAGTGGCGGTGATACAACTTCTGTTGGAGCTTGCGACCGGTCAGGCGAATCTTCTCGGCGTTGATGATGATGACGTAATCGCCGCTGACCGACGGCGTGAACGTCGGGCGCGCTTTTCCTCGCAGCACCGCCGCCACCCGGCTCGCGAGACGGCCGAGAATCTGGCCCTTCGCGTCCACCAGGAACCACTGCGCCGGCTGATCCGGCTTTGCCATAAACGTACGCATACATTCCTCCAGCGTAGACGGCCCATTCGGGCCTGCGTCACCGCGCAAGGCCCGCGGTCCACCCATGAAACGGCAGGATGTAATTGTACGGGGCGTAGCGGCTCCCTGTCAATCGACATGAGGCCGCCTGTTCCTGCTCAGCGATTCCGTCACTGCTAACTGCTCAGCGATTCTGTCACTCTGGGAGGATGACCCAGGAGACGATCACCTTGACGGCACGGGAACAGCAGCGGGTACAGGTTCTGACGCGGTTCCACCACGGCGCCCTGGATGCTGACGCGGCCGCCCAGTTACTGGGCCTCTCGGTCCGCCACGTGCACCGCCTACGGGCGGCGTTCGAGAAACGCGGCCTCGCCGCGCTGACCCATGGGAACCGAGGCCGTGAGCCGGTGAATCAGCTGGCCCCTGCCCGACGGGTCCACATCCTGCACTTGGCCCGTACGACCTATGCCGGCTTCAACGACTGTCACTTCGCCGAAGCGCTCAAGGACCGCGAAGGCGTCCAGGTCTCTCGCCCGACGGTCCAACGCCTCCTCCGCGAGCACGGGCTGGCCAGTCCCAGGAAACGTCGTGCGCCTCGCCATCGTCGCCGCCGCGAGCCCATGCCCCAAGCCGGCCTCCTCGTCCAGATCGATGGCAGTCATCATCCCTGGCTCGAAGACCGCGGGCCGCGCCTCGTCCTGCATGCCGCCATCGACGATGCGACGGGCCGCGTGCTCGGGGGCGTCTTTCGCCCCGAGGAGGATGCCCACGGCTATTTCCAACTGCTCCACGATCTCGTCCGCCGCTATGGCGTCCCCGCCGCTGCCTACACCGACCGCCATGGCATCTTTCGCCCAGAGAGTAAGCTCCCCGTGACGCTACGGGACCAACTGGCCGGTACCGAACCCATCACCCAGGTCGGCCGGGCGTTTCAGGAACTCGGCATTAAATGGGTCCCAGCGCATTCCCCTCAGGGCACGGATGAAATTGTCAAGCTCCCGGTTCGCACGGGAGGCGCGTGCGCGGTAGGATAGTGGCGGACGCGGGTGACCGCCGGACCGAAGAGCGGAGTCCGGGAATGCAAACTCCGCCGCGCTGGTGGGCGCTTCGGCGCCTTAGAGTCGCTTCCCATTCGCGGCGCCCGCGTCCTGTGCTGCGCGGCGAGGCTGCCAGTGCTGGGTGAGCAACGTATAGGCGCGCTCGGCCTGCACTCCAATTTCGCGCTCTTGATCGCGCAACGGCTTGAGATTGTACGCGTACGTGGCGCCGCGCTCGCCCCGTCGAGATGCATGACCGGCTTGGAGTTCGAGGGCGCGCCACTTCTTCGCAACGAGGGACGGGCGCACGAACGCGTAGTCCTGGTCCCGGGTGAGCAAGTGCCACGCCAACACCACGAGCTTCCGAGCCGTTGCCACGATGGCGATCTGTCCGCCGCGCCGATTCCGCACACGGTAATAGAATGCCCGCAATGGACCGGGACTCTTCACGGCGGCCCACGCCGCCTCGACAAGTGCGGCACGCGCATGTCCCTGGCCGCGTTTGCTGATGCGCCCGTATCTGACCGGTGCTGATCCCGACTGGCGCACCAGCGGATCCAACCCGAGATAGGCCACCAGCTTTGACGGCGTCCGAAAACGCTGAATATTTCCGACCGCCGCGAGAATCGCCAGGGCGGCGATCACGTCAATCCCGGGAATCGTCATGAGCCGGCGCACTTCGGGCCTCGGCAATGCGCCTCCGGCGAGCGTGCGCTCGATCGTAGCCAGCTCCCCGCTCACGGTATCGAACTCGCGCAGGCTGGCCGTGACGACGGCTTGCTCGTGCATGGGCAGTTGAGGCAGCGCCTGCTCCAACAACCACTGCCGCCCGCCCTTACCAAACAGATCGCTCCGTGGGCAACTGGCGATCAAATTGCGCGACAGGATGCTGTGCACACGACACTTGACACGCGTGCGCTGGCGGACCAACCCGATCCGATACGCAACCTGCTGACGGAGCGCTTGCGTGTCTGCATCTGGCACCCACACCTCTGGGAGCCACCCACCTGCCAGCAGGCGCACCAGAGTTTCGGCGTCGACCTTATCCGTCTTGATCTTGGCATCGGCAATCGCCCGCGTTTGGAGCGGGTTCGAGACGACGACCCGGCCTGCATGCTGTTGGAGCAGTTGCACGATGGCATAGGTATTCGTGGTGGCTTCGAGCACGATCTGATCCTGAGGGCCCAGAGTCTCAGCAAACTCCCGCAAGGCTGCAGGGGTGGTCGGAATGCGGCCGAGCTGGGTGAGCTGATCTCCCTCGAGCATCGCGATCTGTGTGAACTCCCGATGGACGTCAAAGCCGAAGAGCCGCGTATGCATCCCCCCTTTCCTGAATTGGGAGGCAGGCGGGTCACGCGACACGAACGGATTCGCGCTCGCAGCGCAACCAGGCTAGTCGCAGGGGCGGCCAAATAAAGGCTCGGGCTCGCAGCCCACGCCTTGACGTCGGCCTACCCGTCCTGCGTGCTCCCAGATGCCCCTCGCCCGGATGGTCTCACCATAGCACGGTTACTGCTACCTGCCAGCAACACGTATGAGGAGGGCGGCATCCAACCATTTCATACCAGATAAAGGCCGCGTGGAGCGACTCTTTGGTACCTTGCAGGACCGCCTCGTCAGCGAGCTCCGCCTTGCCAAGGTCTGCACGCTGGCTGACGCGCAACGCGTCTTCACGCGCTTTCTGCCCCGCTTCAATAAGCGCTTCGCCCATCCGCCGGCCCAGCCTGAACCGGCGTGGCGCGCCGCCCCCCCCCATCTCGAGCGCATCTGCTGCTTCAAGTACCACCGCACCGTCCAACACGACAACACCATCCGCATTCGGGGCCACGTGCTCCAACTCGCGCCCGGACCGGAGAAGTGCAGTTACACGGGCGCCCGGGTCGATGTCCACGTGCGCCTCGATGATGGCCTCGCCGTCTACTACCGGGGGGCACTCCTCCGCACGCATCGGCTCTCGGAGACCCAAGCGCAAGCCGTGGACCATATCTTCAAGCGGCCGCGTCCACCGCTCCCGCCGGTCACCCCCGTGCCGCTCCCGCGTGTGCCGATCCCTCCGCCTGCGGATCATCCCTGGCGGCGACCGTTTAGCGCAGGACTCCGCCGAGCCTCACGCTAACCCCATCGCGGACAGATTCATTGAGCAGCTCGTGTGACAGAATCACTGAGCAACGACATCGACATGAGGCCGCCTGTAATAGTTCAGCGATTATGTCACCCCCCAATGGTTCAGTGATTTTGTCGCCCTGGGACTATGACCGCCGCCGCCCGCCCCGCATGCCGCAATCGGGCGTGCTTGTCGAACCCGAGGTCTGACCCGTCCGGCCCCCGCTCGGGGCCGGTCTCGTCTCGGCGCGGCGGGAGGGTTTTCACCTAGCGCGGGCGTATGATCCGGTCGACACCAGTCTGAGACCGCGCAAGAGCGTGAAGTGACCCGATGGAGCATTGGTTCGATCGGGCAACAAAGCTCCTGGCCGGCGATGCGCTGCCGCGGCGCGGCCTGTTTGAATCCGCCGCGCTGGCCGGGGCCGCCGCGTTGCTGTCGAAGACCTCCGCAGGCGCGCCGAGCGTCGCAGAGGCAGCTACGACCCCCGCGATCATGCCGCTACCGACCACCGTTGGGCCGTGCACGCTTCGCGACACCGGCGGCAATACCACCGCGACGTTCTCGGCTCAAACAACCTATCAGGGCAAACCGCTGACGCTGCAAGCCGTTCGCACCACGACGGGTCGTCGCAATCGATCGGCCACGCTACACCTCGGGATCACCTACGACGGCGAGACTCTCTTCGAGCTGGCGCAAAGCGCCTTGCAGGTGCAGGGCCCCACCGGCCGCCGGATCTTGGGCTTCCGAGGCACGATTGTGTATGGGAACGCGATTCGCGGAGCCCGCCGGGTCGAGGTGATCGCCGCCAACGGCGCCGCGACCGGATTCATGGACGGGCGTCTCTTTCAAGCGGCGCTGGCCACCCCCAATGTGCTTCGATTCAACGACAGACGGCCGCAGCCGCTCGTCTCGGCCGATCCCGGTCTGATCGCGGCGGTGCAGACGCTCTTCGCGAACGCGAACCAGAACGTGCAGAACTGCCGACGCGTGCGCGCCAACATCCCGTTCGGACCGACGCGGCGGGCCGCGTTCCTGCCGCCGACCCGGGACGTGACCCGGCGGACGCTGCTGGCAGCAGGGCCGGTCACACGCTCCTGGCGCAGAATACGCCCGCGATCCTCGCGCAGAGCTACCCGGCAGGAGCGTGTTCGGACTGCTACAACAACTGCGACAACACCGCGCTGAAGTGCTACCGGGGGGGCCGCCATCGGGGCCGCGTGCGCCATCCTCGCTCCGCTCTGCATCTTTGGCGCGCTCGCCGGCTGTGAGAGCAGCCTGGCAGAGCTGCAACAAGCCTGCTATCAACCCGGAGGTCCATGCTGCACGCAGCAGTGCGCGGCACCGCCGAACTCGAGCGAACCGTCTGCTGCGCCGTCGGACGAGGTCTGCTGTCAGGACACCTGCTGCGAACCGAGTACGCAGGTCTGCGTCAACGGGCAAAACCTCCACGGCGGCATGGGATTCTGTCTGCCCGTGGGCCAGAAAGGCTGCTCCTCCGCCTCCGATGGGTTCCTCGTCCTGGCCTGCTGCCCGACGGACGCCGCGTGCTGCGGGTCCGTCTGCTGTACGGGGCACCAGATCTGCGGGCCGCGGCATGGAGCCTTTGTTGCCCGAAAGGCCAGATCTTCTGCGCCGGCGGGTGCTGCGACGGGATGTGCACCAAGACACGTTGGGCAATCAGGTCTGCTGCCCGAGCAATCTCGTCTGCGGGAAGACCTGTTGTGCCCAGGGCTACCGATGCCTGAAGACCCCCAGCGGGAGCAGCATCTGCTGCAATGGGTCGCTGTGCGGCGACGAATGCTGCGGCCCGGGAGCGCGCTGCGTGAACGGAAAGTGCGCCTACGGCCAGCCGTGCGGCAACACGTTCTGCGGGATCACGACTCCCGTGTGCTGCAACGGTGTCTGTTGTGCGTCCAATCAGACGTGCGTCAACGGACGGTGCACGACCGCGGGATGCCCGTCGGGTCAGGTGCCGTGTCAGTACACGCCCAATCAGTGCTGTCCGCCGAACTTTGTCTGCTGCACCGAAGGCACGTGCTGCAACCCGAGCACGCAGGTCTGTTGCGGCGGCGCCCTCAAGTGTCAGCCTAAGGGGACGCAGTGCATCCAGTAGCATGGGGGCTCCTGGCCGCGCGGCTCGCGCTCGCCGCCATGTTCGTCGTCGCGGCGGCAGCGAAGCTCGCGGATCGAGCGGGATCACGTCAGACGCTGGTCGACTTCGGTGTCCCGGCGTGGCTCGCGCCGCCGCTCGGCACGCTCCTGCCCGTGGCCGAGCTCGCGGTGGCGGTCACGCTCCTGCCGGTCACGACCGCCCGCTGGGGGGCGGTGGGAGCGCTGGCGCTCCTCGCCGTATTCACCGCCGCGGTGGCCCTCTCGCTCGTCCGCGGGAAGGCCCCGGCGTGTCGGTGTTTCGGCCAGCTGACCGCGGCGCCGGTGGGCCCGCGCACACTGGCGCGGAACGGTGTTCTCCTCGCGGTCGCGATGTTCGTCGCGGTGGCCGGCTGGCACGATCCAGGCCCGGGGGTCCTGAGCCCGATCGCGGCCCTGTCGCGGGCCGAGCAGCTGGCGGCGGCGGGCGGGGTGAGCCTACTCCTTCTCGGCGCCATCGTGGCGCTGCTGTTCGTCGAGATGATGCGCCAGCAAGGGCGGATCCTGCTGCGCTTGGAGGCCATCGAGCACGCGTTGACCATGGGGGCGGGCGGTGCGTTCCCGTCTACCCCGGCCGCCCAGGCCCCCGCGGCCGTCGGACTGGCGGTTGGCGCGCCGGCGCCCCCGTTCCGGCTCAAGGACCTCCACGGCACCACGGTGGAGCTCAGCGGCCTCCTCGCGTTGGGTCGGCCGCTCCTGCTCCTGTTCGTCCACCCGCGGTGCGGTCCGTGCGAGGCACTGATGCCCGAGATCGCGCAGTGGCAGCGCACGATCGCCGACGTGCTGACGATGACCATCATCAGCGAGGGCGCGCACCGCGAGAACCGTACCATGGCGTCGCAGCACGGGATCGCGACCGTGCTGCGCCAGCGCGCGTCCGAGGTCGGGGAGGCGTACCAGGCGTACGGGACGCCGTCAGCCGTACTCGTTCACGCCGACGGCACCATCGGGAGTTCGGTGGCGAGCGGAGCCGATGCCGTTCGCGCACTGGTCCAACACGCGCTCGCGGCGCCAGCGCTCCCCTGGGAGCCGCAGTTCGCGGCATGGGCGCCACAGAACGGGCACGCCGCCGGCAGCCCATCTCCGGCCGGACGACTGCGGCCGGGGGACGTGGCACCGGGCTTTGCGCTTCCGGATCTCGACGGGAGAGTCGTTCGGCTTGAGGACACGCCCGGGGAGCGGCTGCTCGTGTCGTGGAACCCGTCATGTGGGTTCTGCCAGCAGTTGCTCACGCCGCTCAAGGCGTGGGAGGCGAAGACTCTGCCCTCGACGCGATCGCTGCTCATCGTCGCGCAGGGGGAAACCGGCGAAATGGCGGCCGCCGGCTTCCGGTCGACGGTGGTGATGGATCGCGATGCGAGCGTGAGCCGGTCGTTCGGCCTGACCGGAACCCCGATGGCCGTACTGCTCGACGCCCGCGGCCGGGTGGTGTCCGAGACCGCCGTGGGCGCCGACGCCGTCCTCGTACTCGCCGAACACGGTACGGGCGAGTTATAAACCGTCCGCCGTTGGGGGAAGAAAATTCGAATACGAATACCTGGGTGCATAGCGGAACCGAGACAACTCACGCACAGACGGGAGGACGCCGTGACCGCAACCCTAAAGCCCAAAATCATCTCGTTAGACGTCACGCCGAAGCCGCTGAACGCATCCAATGACGTCCTCGTCCGCGATGTACTCGATGACCTGCTGCGCTCCGGCCACGCGGTGGTCGCGATGCCGGAAGCAGCCAGCAGGCTGTGGCTGGAAGCGACGCGAATGCGCCCCAATTCGGACGTCAGCCTAGCCCGGACGCCCGGCGGCTACCGGATCGAGGTCCTCAGCAAGCACTTAGTCTAGCGGCCCCGACCTCGGCCTTCCTTCGCGCGCCGCAATTGGGTGACCCCGGCCGCGTGTCTCGTCATCGCACCCACGACCACTCGCGTCGACAGCGGCTGGCGGCGAAAGGCACGTGCCACGCTCCTCCATCCGGACCGACGGCGCATTTATCCATGTGCGGGCGGTGTGCCACGTTCTTGTAGACACTGCGTACTGCCCCCGACGCTTCGCGATCGTCCGAAGATGGTAGGGAACGTGATCGGCAAAGTGCTCGACCAGATACTCCAGTGTTTGCGGCCCATACTCTGAATGCGTTCCGGTCCGGGTCCACGCCTCCAGAGGCGCGCGACGCAGAATCTCCACTGTGGGTTCCCGCACGGCGCGAAAGAGGGTCAGCGCCGATGCGGCCGGCCATGCCTTGTAGTCGAGTGCCTCGGCCCACCGTTCCTGGTCGAACCCGGTCAGGGACGCGCCCGGCTCGGCCAGCACGAACCGGATGCGCACTGCACCGATCAGCTCACAGTCCGCGACGTGGACGATATTCTCGTGAATGGTCCAGTGGCCCGCGCCCGGGGTAAAGGTCATCTCCTCGGACGGTATTCCGCGGATAGCGGCTTCCAGACGGTCGGGCCCCTCCGCATACGCGCGGAGCAACTCATTGAGGCGCTGCGCGGTTGGCATGTCACACCCCTCGACCTGACATTCGGTTCCGGATACGTTGGTACGACCACGGTGCACCCGGTCCCTGGCATCCCTGCGACGCGTCCGTTCGTGATTAGGCAACGAGGCGAACGCGCGGAGGCCGTCCCCCGGTGCCGCCACCATGGGATGATTGTGGGCGTCTTCGGTCGTACACTACTACAGTGGTGTGATCAGGGGCAGCGCACGCGCCGTTCGGCAGCTGGGGACGGTGCACGTGTGTCGTGCCGGGCGTCCCCCTGGGCGACCAACGTACGACCGTGGAGGACACCTTATGGATGCACGCGCACGCACCTGGGCGGCCGCCGTGTGGAGCCGCACCTACCGGGACGAACCGTGCTCGCGATCGGGGTGCTGGCCTCGCCGTGGCGGGGTGCACGTCGGCACGAAGCGGCGCACGGACCCCGGTGGCCGCGGCGCCGCCCCCGCAAGCCGTCGTCGTGACGCCGGCTCTGGAGCGAAGCGTGCCGGTGTATCAGGACGCGGTCGCACAGACCGTGGCGCTGCAAACGGTCGAACTGCGCCCGCACGTCGGCGGCACGATCGAGCAGGTGCTCTTCAAGGAGGGCTCCGAGGTCCGGCGCGGGCAGACGATGTTCGTCATCGATCAGCGCCCCTACCAAACCGCTCTTCAGAGCGCCGAGGCGCAGGTCGCGACCGCCCAGGCGCTGCTCGTGACGGCGCAGGCCGCGCTCAAGCAGGCGCTTGAGGAGACGGCCCTGGCCCAGGCTCAGGCCCAACTGGCCGCGGTCGAGGCGCCCCTCGTCAACGCGCAGCAGCAGCTGAAGCGGGACCAATACCTCCTCGCGCAGGGCGCCGTCGCGCAGCAGCAGATTGACAACGATACCGCAACCGAACAGGCGGCGCAGGCGACGGTCACCGCGCAAGAGGCTACGGTGAAGAACACCGCCCTCTCGCAGCAGATCAGCATCGCACAGGCCCGCGCCGGAATACAGCAAGCCGAGGCCGGGATCGCACAGGCGGAGGCGGGGGTGGCGCAGGGCAAGCTGAACCTGCTCTATACGACGGTGAATGCCCCGATCGACGGGGTAGTCGGGCTCCTGAGCGTTGATGACGGGAACTTGGTGGCCGCGAACCAGCTGCTCGCCACGATGTCGTCCGTGGATCCCATGGTCGTGCAGTTCAACGTCAGCGAGCTGACATTCCTCGAGTTGGAGAAGCGCGCGATCGCGACCGCGGCCAGCACCGGCAAGCCGGCCGCGAACATCGCCTCGTTTCAGCTGATCCTGGCGGACGGCAGCAACTACCCGCAATCCGGGACGTTCAGGACGCTCGACCGGGCCGTGGACCCGACCAGCGGCACCATCACGCTGCAGGCGCTGTTCCCGAATCCCGATCGGCTCCTCAAGCCCGGCATGTATGCGCGAGTGCGGGCGCGGACAGAGGAGCGGCCGAATGCGGTGCTCATTCCCCAAGCCGCGGTGCTGCAGATCCAAGGCACAAACACGGTGTTTGTGGTCGCCAACGACAATACCGTGTCCGTGCGGACCATCAGCGAAGGCGGCACGTATGGCCCCTTCTTCGTCGTGCTGTCGGGACTGAAGCCCGGTGAGCGCGTGATCGTCGAAGGTCTCCAGAAGGTGCAGGCCGGCATGACGGTCACGCCGACGGTGCAGGCGCCGCCGCCGGTGCCGGCCGAAAGCGGGAGGCCGTAGCGCGTGCTGAGCCAGTTCTTCATCCGCCGCCCGATCTTCGCGATCTCGATCGCGCTGGTCGTGGTCCTCGTCGGAGCGCTCTCGTACACGTCGCTTCCGCGGGAACAGTATCCCAACATCAGCCCGCCCACCGTCACGGTCTCGACGACCTACGTCGGGGCCAACGCGCAGGTGGTGGCGCAGAACGTCGCCGTCCCAATCGAAGAAGCGGTCAATGGCGTTCCGAACATGCTGTACATGCAGTCGCAGAGCGCGGCGTCGGGCCAATATACCCTGACCGCCACGTTCGCGCTCGGCACCGACCCGGACCTCGACGCGGTCGCGATCCAGAACCGCGTGAGCCAGGCGGCCGCCAACCTGCCGACCGCCGTCAACAACTTCGGCGTCACCGTGCGGAAGGCGTCTCCGAACTTTCTCATGGTCTTCGCGGTGTACTCGCCGAACGACAGCTACGACCCGATCTTTCTCAGCAATTACGTGCTCCTGCACGTCCTCGACCCGCTGCTGCGGGTCCCGGGGGTCGGCGACAGCCTCGTGTTCCCCGAACAGGACTACGCGATCCGCGCGTGGCTCAGGCCGGACTCGCTCGCGTCGTTCGGCCTGACGGCGGCTGACGTTCGAACGCGATCCAGTCGCAAAACGTCGTGGCGCCCGGGGGCGCACTCGGAGCGCCGCCCGTCCAGAGTCCGAACGCGTCCTTCCAGTACACGGTCAACGCCCCGGGGCAGCTGACCACCCCCGAGGAGTATCAGCGCATCGTCGTCAAGACGCTCCCGGACGGGAGCGTGGTCCGGCTGCAGGATGTCGCGCGCACCGAGCTCGGCGCGCAGGACTACAGCACGTACGGGCTCCACAATCACCATCCGGCCGCCATCATCCTGCTGCTTCAGAGCCCCGGGTCGAATGCCCTCGACGCCTCGCACGGCCTGCGTCAGGTCATGAGCCAGGTCGCGACGTCGTTTCCAACGGGATTGACGTACAACGTCGTCTATGACTCGAGCACGTTCGTCACGGCCGCGCTCAACGACGTCACCCGGACGCTGGCGCTGTCGTTCGTCCTGGTGCTCTTCGTCGTCTTTATCTTCCTCGGCAACGCGCGTGCGTCACTCATCCCGATGGCGGCGGTTCCGGTCGCGCTGATCGGCACGTTCGGCGCGTTCAACGCCCTGGGGTTTACCATCAACATCCTGACCATGTTCGCGATGGTGCTCGCCATCGGACTTGTGGTGGACGACGCGATCGTCGTCGTGGAGGCCGTGGAGCGGCAGATCGAGAACGGACTCAGCCCCATGGCCGCGGCCGACGCCGCGATGCGGCTCGTCTCGGGACCCGTGATCGCGATCGCGCTCGTCCTCGATGCGGTCTTCATTCCGAGCGCCTTCATCGGCGGCATCAGCGGCCAGCTCTACCGGCAGTTCGCGCTGACCCTGGCCGTGGCCGTGACGGTGTCCGCGTTCGTCGCGCTCACGCTCACCCCGGCGTTGTGCGCGGCGCTCTTGCGTCCGCATGGCGAGCCCCACAACCTGCTCGAGCGGCTGCTCGCGGGGTTCAACGGGCTGTTCAACCGAATCACCGAGATCTACGTACGGCTCGTACGCGTCGCGATCCGCTTGCGCTGGGTCGTGCTCGCCGCGGTGCTCCTGGTCGGGTGGATGACGCTCCAGTTGCTGCACATGCTGCCCACGACGTTCGTGCCGCTCGAGGACCGAC
>CAWBBU010000006.1:65000-331216 GCA_963787105.1 uncultured Bacillota bacterium | reverse complement strand
GTCGTAGCGGGATGTTAGCATACAGGCGGGAGACCATGAGGAGTACTCGTCGCTGACGTCCGCCGTCCCTCTACGCAGCAGCATCCAGCCGTCCTTTGGCGATCCACGATTCGTCGAAATCCGGGTCGTTTCCAGGCTCGACGCAACTCGCCGCAACGTCAATTGCCATGCGGAACAGGCCTCGTCATGCGCGCATCGATAAGTAGGATGATTGAAGAGGTGTACTTTAGCGGCATCGTCTTTAATCAGTCCTGGGAAGATCCCATCATGGACCGGGAGGCGCTGCAGATCGCGCCGGATCGGGACCGCGTCTTGGCAGTCACGTCGGGCGGCTGCAACAGCCTGAACCTCCTCTGCCTGAGTCCCAAAGAGTTGATGTGTGTTGATGCCAACCCGGCACAGACGTATCTCATGGACCTCAAGGTGGCCGGGATCCGACAGCTCGACTACGATGACTTCTTCGACTTTTTTGGCGCCCGGGCTCCCCAGCGCTCGAATGTGCTCTATCAGTCGGCGCTCCGCGGCGCGCTCCCGGCGCCCGCGCAGCGCTATTGGGATCGGAACATCCGATTATTTGAACGGGGATTCTATTCGCAAGGCAAACTGGGACTGTTCTTGCGCATCGTTCGGCTGTGCCTGCGAACCAGTCTCGGCGAGCGCGTCATTCGTGATTTCTTCCAGGTTGAGACCCTCACGGAACAACGGGAGTACTATCTCGCGAGAATCGCTCCCCGACTGTGGCGCAGCCCGCTGCTGCGGCTCATGAACTCTCGAATGCTGATGTATCTCGCCGGGATGCATCCCAAGCAGTACGACTTGATCGACCGCCACATGGGCATTGGGCACTTCATTCGCGCGCGTGTCGATCATCTGCTCACGGACATCCCGGTGCGCCCCAATTATTTCCTGGCGCAGGCCGCCTTGGGCGGATATCTTGACCGCGAACACGTCCCGCCCTATCTCCTTGAAGCCAATTTCGCGGTGCTCAAGCGCAACGTGGACCGCATTTCTAATGTGACGGATCGAGTTCAATCGTATCTCGACCAACAGCCCGACGGGTCAATCGATAAATTCAGTCTCCTGGATATCTTCGACTGGATGGACCCGCCATCGTTCGAAGGGACGCTCCGCGGTGTCATCCGCGCCGGGGTAGAGGACGGACGCTTCATCTACCGGTCGACGGTTCGGTCTCTGCCCCCTCCAGATGCGCTGCAGAGCATGGTCGTGGGCGAGCCCGACTTGGCCGAGGAGCTGCTTCAATCAGACCGGTCGGGACTCTACAGCAGTTTTTACGTGTACCGTATTTGCAAGCACACGGCCGGTCCCGGAGAGATCCACCCGTGATGAGCCGAGCCTCGTCACCGCGGAGTGACCGTCTCACGCATGCGCGCCATCCATACGGGGCGTAGCGGTCATCCGGCAGAACAGGTTCACGCGGTCATTGCCGAGACGCCGGATCTCCTCGAGAATCGTCGGCATGTCGGCCGGAAACTCTATCCGGCGCAACGCACGGCCTGCCATCGAGATGTCGTTGAACCCGCAGCGCTCTAGGGCCCGCCAGAATTCCTCGACCGTCGCCCCGGCGGCCGACAGCGCCTTCGGATTGAGCTCAATGATCAACTTCAGCTGCGGATTGCGGCGGCCGAGTTCCACCATGCCCTCCAACGCCGATTTCTCCAGCCCCTCGATGTCCATTTTGATGAGATCGACCGACGGCCAATTCTGCTGCGCCGCCCAGCCGTCGAGCGTCGTGCATTCCACCTCGATGTATCTCGACGCCCCAGCGTGCAGGAGCGGGACTGTGAGGTTGCGGCGCCATCGCCCGTTCATCCGATGTGCCCGCGTCCGGGCGGACACCCGACAGCATGCTCTCGGTTGCATCGATGCAGAACGTGGCCGTTCCCCGCGCGTGACTCACCGCCTGCGGCACCACATGGATCTGGCGCTCGAGGCCGTTTGCTGCAATATTCTTTCTCAAGATCCCGACCATCGCGGGGGACGGCTCAAACGCCCACACCGTGCCGCCCCGACCGGCGAGGGACGCACTGAGCAGGCTAAAGTAGCCAAGATGGGCGCCGACGTCCACAATCTGCATTCCCGGCGTCACACATTCCTTGAGCAGCCGCACCACCTCGCGATCGTGCATCCCCATGGCCAACATCTGCACATGATACGATGGCCGGCCGTCATGGTACATGCGCAGCCCTTCCAACGGAATGGGATTGAGCACGTTCGTAAAGAACCCGTGCGGAAAGAGGCGGTGATGCACCGTGTATCCGATCCCCGCGAGCGCAGGCGCGAATCGTCCTGAGTGATCGAACACCCATGCCCCGGCCCGATACATCGCGCGCAGTAGGTATAGCACCGAGTTAGTCGAGCGCATGTCCCCTCCTCGACACTACGCGTGGGACGGCGGGCGCAACTCCTGATGATCGTGGACGCCGCGAACCTTCGGCCAGGAAGACGGCGGCGCGCTGCGAAGATAGGAGTCGGCGACTCGGGGTCGCTCGGACGGAACCCGAAACGGCCGGCTGGCCGGCGAGGCCCCAGACGCGGGCGTGAGACATGCGGGCACCACTATCACGAACCGGGGAGGACTACCCATGACGACGAAGCGAGCGGGCTCTCGAACTCGGCGACCTCCGAGCCGCACGGCGGCGAAGGCCACGCGCAAGGCGGCCACGCGCTCGCGCCGCGCGGCACCGAGCGGCGCCGCGGCACGGGACCGGACGTTGCGCCAGGACGTCGTGCAGCTGCTCGGCGGACGGGGCGCGCACGTGACCGTCGACAAAGCCGTGGCCGACATGCCGTTCGCGCTGCAGGGCGCAACGATACCCGGCGTCCCCTACACCCCGTGGCAGCAGCTCGAACATCTGCGGCTCGCCCAACGCGACATCCTTGACTACGTCACGAATCCGCACTACGTCGCGCGCAACTGGCCGGACGACTACTGGCCGACCGAGATGCCGCCCACGCAGGAAGCGTGGGACGAGACCGTGCGTGCCTTCGAGGCGGATCGCAGAGCGTTTGTGAAACTCGTCACGAACCCTGCGACCAACCTGCTCGCACGGGTTCCACACGATCCCAAGGGTCCGACGATCCTGCACGAAGCGCTCCTTGTCGCGGATCACAACGCGTACCATCTCGGCCAGTTGCTCGTCCTGCGGCGCGCCCTCGGCGCCTGGACGGACTAGCCGCCGCCTCGTCGGCTCTCCGCCTCCCCCAGACGCCCCGTTCGGCGGGAGACGTCCGCCCACGGCCGGTGGATTGTCTATAGTATGTCACGCCGCGCAGTCAACGTTCCGAGCGCCCCGACGCGAGGTAAAAACGGGGCCGTGGGCAACCGAGCGAGGTCGTCCAGCGGTGTTCGGTGCGCCGTGGTCCCACCGAGGACAGGCGGTGGCGCCGATGGTGGTGCTGATCGCCCTCGTCGTGCTCGGGGTGAGCGGCTGCGGCCCGAAATCCCAGCAATCGAGCGCACCGCCGCCCCCCACGCTCGAGACCACTCCGGCCACGATGGGGGTGGTGCGGCCCGCAGAAACGCTGCCCGGGATCATCGCACCGCTCCAGAACGTCGAAATCTCGAACACGCTCGCCGAGCCGGCCGCCTCGGTTCCAGTGCAGGAGGGTGACGATCGTCCACCAAGGACAAATCCTCGCCGTGCTGGAGACGCAGGACCTGCAGGCCGACCTCGCCGCGGCGCAGCGGACGTATCAGGAGGACGAAGCCAAAGTCGCCCAGGCGCGGTATCAGGCTGAGCTCGCGATCAACCAAGGCGGCGACCAGGTCACGCAGGCGCAGGGCGCCCTTCGCCAGGCGCAGGCGAACCTCGCGCAGGCCTCAGGCCTCCTGACCAAGGATCAGGTCCTCTATCAACAGGGGGCGATCGCGCTCCAGGACCTGGAGACCCAAGAAGCCGCGGTGAAGAACGACCAGGGGGCCGTCCAGGCGGCGCAGGCCGCGGTGGCCTCCGCCATCGCGAACAGGACCGCGAACGGCAGCCAGACGACGGGGCTCCAGGCCGCGAACATCGCCGCCGCCGTCGCGACCGCGGCCGCCGCGCAGGCCCAAGCGGATCAGATCAGTACCGAGATCGCGCGCGCGACTATCACATCCCCGATCGACTGGCGTCGTCGTGAACCGCAACCTTAATCCGGGGGAGTATCCTGGCACCCGCACGCTGTTCGTGGTCCAGGAGCTGTCGACGGTCTACGCCATGCTGAACGGCGCCGGTGCCGAGATCGTGAACGTGCGGGTGGGCTCGCCCGCGGTGGTCGCCGCGTCGAGCCTGCCGGGCAAGTCGTACGACGGGCGGTCGTCGCGGTCCTCGGCGAGGTGGTCCCGGGCTCCACCAACTTCACGGTCAAGGTCCAGCTCACGAACCCCGGCTACACGCTGCGGTCCGGGCTGGCCGTGACCGCCACGATCACCCTGGCGCCGGTCAGCGGGATCACGGTTCCCGTGAGCGCGTTTCTCGACGATACGCACACGACGGTAGCCGTAGTCACCAACAATGCCCCCGCAGGTGCGCACCGTCCAGGAACTGGCCACGAACGGCACCGTCTCCGTCGTGACCGGGCTCAACGCGGGGCCGCGGTAGCGGTCGACGGACAGCAGGCCAGCACCCTACCACGCCCAGCCCTCCTCCCGCCACTCCCTGATGCCTACTCGCCTGTTCATTGAGCGGCCGACCCTCGTCACCGCGCTGCTGGCGTTCATCCTGTTCGTGGGGCTGATCGCCGTGGCGACGATCGGCGTGCAGGAGTTCCCGAACGCCGATATTCCGACGGTGGTCGTGATCTTGAATTATTCGGGAGCGTCGCCGGCGGAGATGGAGTCGGCGGTCGTCCGCCCGATCGAGGAGCAGCTCGTCGGCGCACCCGATCTCACCAACATCAACTCCACGATCCAAGAAGGCTACGCGACGATCGTCAACCAGTTCACGCTGAGCTCCGATCAGACGAGCGACGAGGTGCAGGTCCAGCAGCGCGTGCAGGCGGCGGGCAGCCAGCTCCCGCAGAATCTGCCGACCCCGGTGCTGCGGACGTTCGACCCGAGCGAGTCGTCCGTGGTGACCCTCGCGGTGTCGGCGCCGCAGATGGCCGCAGGGCAGCTCTCCCAGCTCGTCACCAGTCAGATCGAGCCGACGATCGAACAATCGCCCGGCGTCGGGAACGTCGACCGCGAGCGGCAACGTCACCCCGGCGATTGAGGTACAGGTCAACCCAGACGCGCTTGCCGCGGCCGGCGCGACGCTGAACCAGGTCATCGGCTCGATCAGCGGCAACAACGTCCTCGCGCCGGGCGGGATTGTCTACGGCTCCGGCCGCGAAACGACGGTCAACGTCCGCGGTGACATCACCGGCGTCGCGTCGGTCGCGAATCTGCCGGTGCCGACGCTCGCGGCCTCAACGAACGTGGCGGCAACGGACAATCTCAACCCCTGGAGCACCGCGCCGGCGGTCGCGCGGGTCAGCGACGTCGCCAGCGTGACCGACGCGTTCGAACCGCAGCGCAGTTACGCGTTCAGCCACGGCGCAGCCCACGATCACGCTCCAGGTCCAAAAGTCTGCGGACGCGAGCGACGTCGCCACCGCCAACGGCGTCATCAAGCTGCTGCCCCGCCTGCGGCAGCAGTACCGCGGCGTCACGTTCCGTCTCGTCAACGACCAAGCCGCGAACACGACCCAGCAGCTGACGGGCGTGGTGCACACGCTGCTCGAGGGCATTCTGCTCGTCGCCATCGTCATGATTCTCTTCCTCCGGTCGTGGCGCAGCGCCACGGTCGTCCTGATCTCGATGCCGGCGTCGCTGCTCGTCACCCTCGGCGTCATGAACCTCGTCGGGATTCACGCTCGACACCGTGTCGCTGATGGCGATGACGCTCGTGATCGGCATCCTGGTCGACGACTCCATCGTCGTGCTGGAGAATATCGAGCGGCATCACCGGCAGCTCCACCAGCCGCCGAAAGCCGCCGCGCTCAGCGGCCGCCTGGAGATCGGTTTTGCCGCGGTCGTGCTGACCCTCGTCGACGTGATCGTCTTCTTGCCGATCGCGTTCCTGCCGGGCATCGTCGGACGGTTCCTCAGCGAGTTCGCGCTGGTCGTCGTGATCTCGACCCTCACGTCCCTGCTCATGTCGTTCACGATCACGCCGTCGCTGGCAGGCAACTGGGCGCTCCTCCGCGGCTGGCACGCGCCCAGGCCGGTCGAGATGTTCGGCAACGGATTCGAGAGAGTCCGCCAATGGTACGTCGACCGGCTGCTGCCGGCGGCGATGGCGCGGCCGCTCCGCGTGTTCGCCATCGCGGCCGGATCTCTCGCGGCCGCGCTGGCGCTGCTCCCGACCGGCCTCCTCGGGTTCGAGTTCACCCCGTCGGTCGACTACGGGCAGATCTCGATCCAGCTCAACTACCCGACGGGCACGCCCCTCGCGGAGACGCGCGACGCGGTCCTCCGGGTCGAGCGCGCGGTGGATCAGTCACCCGACGTCGCGGCAGAAACGGCCACGGCCGGTACCGCGAATTCTCCGCTCGGCGGCCAGCTGAACAACGGCAACGTGGGCCAGGTGTTGGTGTTCCTCAAGGCGAACCGGGCGCATTC
Organism: uncultured Bacillota bacterium; assembly: GCA_963787105.1. GTDB lineage: Bacteria > Sysuimicrobiota > Sysuimicrobiia > Sysuimicrobiales > Segetimicrobiaceae > JAJPIA01. The sequence goes on along the minus strand of CAWBBU010000006.1, from coordinate 324,612 downwards.
CACGGACTATTGGGTGCAGCAGTTTCGCGGCGAGGTGGAGTCCCTCGTGCCGGACGCCCAGCCGCTCGTCATCCCGGCGACCACGCTCAACGGAGGCGTCCAGCAGCCGATCGACTACATCATCACCGACTCGGCCGACCAGCCCGAGCAGTACGCGCCCGCCGTGGTGGCGGCGCTGCGGAACACGCCCGGGGCGACCAACGTGTACAGCTCGGCCAGCACGCTCGCGCCCGAGGTCAACATCACGTTCAACCGCACGGAGGCGCAGGCCCTGAACGTGAACATCGGCACCGCGGCCCAGGCGGTGCAGGCGGCGTTCGGCGGGACCCAGGCGACGCAGTACCAGACCCCGTCCGGGGTCGAGGATGTGCAAGTGATCTACCCGCTCGCGTTCCAGCATTCGCTCGCGCCGGTGCTCGCCATCCCCCTGAGCACGAACTCGGGCGGGACGGTCCATGTCGGGGACATCGCCGCCCTCCAGTACATCCAAGGGCCGCCGATCATCACGCGTGTGAACCAGCGCGACGTGGTGCACGTCACGGCGAACGTCGCGCCGGGCGTGGCGCTGTCCGCGGTCGAGAAGGCCTTCGCCACCCGCCTCCGGGCGCTGCATTTACCGGCACACGTGAGCATCGCGCCCAATCCCAATGGCAACCAGGCGAACCTCATCGACACGATCACGGGCATCGGCGGCGCGCTGATCCTGTCGATGTGTCTCGTGTACATCCTGATGGTCGCGCTGTTCAATAACTATGTGTCGCCGCTCATCATCATGTTCACGGTCCCGCTCGCCGCGGTCGGGGCGCTCGGGGCGCTCGCGATCACGCGCAATACCCTGAACCTGTACTCGCTCCTCGGCACGGTCCTGCTGATCGGGTTGGTCTCGAAGAACGGCATCCTGCTCGTCGACTTCGCCAATCAGGCCCGGGCGCGCGGGCTGGAGCGTCTCGCGGCGATCCGGGAGGCGGCCCAAGAGCGCTTCCGGCCGATTGTCATGACGACCTGTGCCATGGTCTTTGGGATGCTGCCGATGGCGCTCGGCTTGGAGGCGGGCGGATCGCAGCGCGCGCCGCTCGGCGTGGTCGTGATCGGAGGGCTGCTCAGCTCGCTCCTGCTCTCGCTCGTCGTGATCCCGATCGTCTATATGCGGCTCACGCGTCCGTCGCGGCGGACGCCGGGGGGCGCACAAGGACCGCCGGCCGACAACGGGGACGCGCCGCGTCCCGGCACCGGCCACGAACTCGTCCCGTACGCGCAGCCGCCGGCCCAGTAAGACCGGCCCCGGGCGGCGGGCTACCGGACCGTCGCCGCCTCGTCTCGATACTCGACCCGCATGAGATACAGGCCGTGGGCCGGTGCGGTCGGTCCGGTTCGCGAGTTGTCCGCGTCCTCGACAAAGGCCGCCGGGGCCTCGACCGGCAGACGGCCTCGCCCGACCCGCAGGAGCGTTCCGACCAGCATCCGCACCATGTGCCGGAGGAAGTGGTCCGCGGCGATCTCAAGCACGACCCGATCACCGTGCCGCTGCCACGCGGCCTCCCGCACGTGGCAGACGGTCGTCTTCGGCTCACTGCCCGCCCCGGAGTAGGCCGAGAAGTCATGGCGCCCGAGGAGCCCCCCGAGCGCCTGCCGCATCGCCTCGACGTCGAGCGGCTCGGACACGTGGTGGGCGCGGTGGCGCAGCAGTGCCGACGGCGCCAGCCGGTTCAGCACTTCGTACCGGTACGTCCGACCGATCGCGTCGAACCGCGCGTGAAATCCCTCGGGCATGTCGCGCGCCTCCAGCACCCGGATGTCCTCCGGCAGATGCGCGTTGAACGCCCCCGGAAATCGCGCGGCCGGGATCCGGCTCGACGTCACGAGGTGCGCGGCCTGCCCCCACGCGTGGACGCCCGCGTCGGTCCGGCCGGCCGCCACGATCTCGCCCGGCTCGCCCGTGATCTCGCGCGCGGCGGCCTCGAGCGTGGCCTGGACGGATGGGGCCCGCGCGATCGCCGTGTCCTGACGCTGCCAGCCGCAGTACCCCGTCCCATCGTATTCGATGAGCAGCCGAAGCGTCCGCCCCGGCCTCGCCCGCGGCGCCGCCGCCTCAGCCTGCCCCCGGTCCCCGGTCACCGCCACCACCGCGCCGGCCCGAGCGCCACGATCGACGCGGCGGCCAACAGCACGCCCGCCACCCAGTCGCGCGCGCCGAAGTGGAGCTCCTTCATGCGCGTCCGATGTTCACCGCCGCGGTAGCACCGGGCCTCCATCGCGAGCGCAAGGGCCTCGGCGCGGCGGAACGCCCCGACGAACAGCGGCACGAGGAGCGGCAGAAACGCCCGTGCGCGGCGCATGGGGCTGCCCCGGGAGAACTCCGCGCCGCGGGCGATCTGGGCCTTCATGATCTTGTCGGTCTCCTCGACGAGCGTCGGGATGAATCGCAGCGCGATGGTCATCATCAGGGCGAACTCGTGGGTCGCGACGCCCACGCGCTGGAGCGGCCGCAGCAGGCGTTCGAGGCCGTCCGTCATCTCGACCGGGGACGTCGTGTACGTCATCAGTGACGTTGACGCCACCAGCAAGAGCAGCCGGTACCCGTAGAACAGGCCGAGATTCAGGTTTTCGCGGGTGATGACGAAGGGACCGCGATGGAACAGCGGGTGCCCGCCGGGCTCCCCGAACAGCACCTGGAACACGACCGCGATCCCCACCAGCCAAAACACCGGCCGAAGCCCGCGGAGCGCGTAGCCGGCGGGAATCCGCGCCGCGAGCAGGATCGCTCCCAGGACCACGGTCAGCCACGCGAGCCCGGCCGCCGAGCGCGTCGCGAACACCACGGCGACCAGGACGACCGCCGCCACGATCTTGGTCCGCGGATCGAGCCGGTGGACGGGCGACTCCACCGCCAGGTACTGCCCGAACGAGAGACCGCGCAGGAGCTCCACGGGACCTACCCTCCCGCCCGCTCGCCGGCGAAGGCATCCAAAATCGCCCCCCGGGCCTCGCTGACGGTCAGGACGTCCGGACGGACGGAAACACCCCGCTCCCGCAGGAGCCGCGCACACTGCGTCACCTGCGGAAGTCCGAGGCCGAGCGCGGCGAGCCGGTCGGAGTCGCTGAACACGTCGCGGATCGGCCCATCGGCGACGACGCGCCCCTGGTCCATCACGATCAGCCGGTCGCACAGGCGCGCGACCGCGTCCATGCTGTGCGAGATCAGCACGATCGTGAGTCCCCGCGTGTCGCGCAGCCGGACGACGTGGTCCAGAATCTCGCGACGACCCTGTGGGTCCAACCCCGCCGTCGGTTCGTCAAGAATCAGCATCCGCGGCTCCATCGCGAGCAGCCCGGCGAGCGCGGCACGCCGCTTCTGGCCGTTGCTCAGCGTGAACGGGGAGCGCGGGCCGAAGACCACGGGATCGAGGCCCACATGGATCGAGCGCACGCGCCACGCGGTCGTGGATCGCCGCCTCGTCGATGCCGAGGTTTCGCGGCCCGAACGCGACATCCTGGCTCACGGTCTCCTCGAACAGCTGCTGCTCCGGGTATTGAAACAAGAGGCCGATCTGCTGGTGGACCCGCCGCCGGTCGACCTCCTTCGCCTGGATATCCACGTCATCCAGGTAGACGCGGCCGCGCGTGGGGCGGAGCAGGCCGTTGAGATGCTGGGCGAGCGTGGACTTCCCCGAGCCGCTCGCGCCGATCAGCCCCACGATCTCCCCCGCCCGAATCTCCACGGAGACGTCGGCGAGCGCGGCCGCCTCGAGCGGTGTGCCGCGCTGGTACACGTAGGACACGCCGTCGCACCGGAGCATCGGGGCGCCCGCCTGCCGACGCGGCCGGCCGTCCCGCCTCCCCGTACCGCCGGACCGCGGGCGCAGCGGGGGGATGGCACCGCGCAGCGCGGCGACCGCATCGACGAGCGCCTCGACCGTCAGCAGGCCGCCCGGGAGCGGGAGTCCTCCGTCCACGAGCCGACGCCCGAGCTGCGTGACCTCCGGGGGCTCAAGCCGGAGCGCGCGCAGCGCGTCCTCACGCGCGAACACATCCGCAGGCGTGCCCTCGAGCGCCACCCGCCCCTCGGCGAGCACCACAACCCGGTCCGCGAGGGCCGCCTCCTCCATCGCATGCGTGATCAGCACCACGGTGAGCCCCTCGTTGCGGCACAGCGCGAGCGCCGTGTCCATGACCTCCCGCTGCCCGTGGGGATCGAGCATCGACGTGGCTTCATCCAGGACGAGACAGCGCGGCCGCATCGCGAGGACGCCGGCGATGGCCACCCGCTGCTTTTGGCCGCCGGAGAGGAGGTGAGGCGGGCGGCGGCGCAGCGGCTCGAGACCCACGGTCCGCAGCGCCGCGTCGACGCGCAGGCGGATCTCCGCCGACGGCACGCCGAGATTCTCGCAGCCGAACGCGACGTCTTCCTCCACGACCGCGGCCACGATCTGGTCGTCGGGCTGTTCGAAGATCATGCCGACGCGCCGCCGCACTTCCCATACCGCATCCGCGTCCCGCGTGTCGAACCCATCCACCACGACGTCCCCGTCCGTCGGCAGCAAGAGCGCGTTCAGGTGCCTGGCGAGGGTGCTTTTGCCCGACCCGTTGCCGCCGACGATCGCGAGGCACTCCCCCGGGAAGATGTCGAGATCGATCCCGCGCAGCGCGGGGACCGCCTGCGGGGTGCCGGCCTGGTAGGTATGATGCAGCCCCCGGACTCGAATGAGCGCGGGGGCTGCGGAGGCCATCGGGAGACGGTGCCCCGGCGGGGGCCCGGGAACTACTTCAGCAACTCGAGCAGCGCCATCGGGGCGGCGTCGCCGCGCCGCATTCCGGTGCGCACGATCCGGGTGTACCCGCCTCGTCCCTTTTGATAGCGCGGCGCGATCGTCGTAAACAACCGCCGCAGAATCGTCCGGTCTGGAATCAGCTTCGCGATCTGACGCCGGGCGGCGAGGTCGTTCTGCAGCGCCAGATCGATCATCCGGTCGGCGACTTTCTTGGTCTCCTTGGCCTTACTCTCGGTCGTGGAAATGCGCTCGTACACGATCAGCGACGCGAGCAGCCCGCGGAACAGCGCGGTCCGCGCGCCGGTGTCGCGCCCAAGCCGTCGGCCCCGCTGTCCGAGCGATCCCATCAGGCGCCCCTCCGGCGCAGTTCGAGGCCGAGCGCCGCAAGCTTCTCCTTCACCTCGTCGAGCGACTTCCGTCCGAAGTTCTTCACGTTCACGACTTCGTCCTCGGTGCGCTGCAGCAGGTCGCCGAGGGTATTGATCCCGGCGCGCTTCAGGCAGTTGTACGGCCGCACCGACAGGTCCAGCTCTTCGATCGGCATCGTGGCGAGCTTGTTCGTCTCATCGGTCTGCGGCCCGACCGGTACCTCCGCGCCCGCCGCGGTCCCGAGAAACAGCCGGAAGTAGTCGATCAACAGGCGCGCCGACTCCTGGAGCGCCTCCTCGGGACGGATGCTGCCGTCGGTCCACACTTCGAACACGAGCCGGTCGAAATCCGTGGCGTGCCCGACCCGGGTGTCCTCAATCGTGTAGTTGACCTTCTGGATCGGCGAGAACACCGAGTCCACCGGAATCACGCCGATCACGTGCTCGCTCTTGCGGTGGCGCTCGACCGGCACATAGCCCTTCCCGCGCTCGACCACCAGCTCCATGACAAGGTGCGCGTTCTTTCCGTCGAGCGTGGCGATGTGCAGGTCCGGGTTCAGGATCTCGACCTCGGCGTCGGGCTGCAGGTCACCCGCCGTGACGTCGCGCTTCCCCTTCACATCCAGCCGCAGCAGCTTCGGCTTGTCGCTGTGCAGTTTGAACGACAGCTCTTTCAGGTTCAGGATGAGCTGCGTCACATCCTCAACCACACCGGCGATCGTGGAGAACTCATGCAGCACGTTCTCGATCTTGACCGACGTGACCGCGGCCCCGGGAATCGATGACAGCAGGACCCGGCGCAGGGCGTTGCCCAGCGTCACGCCGAACCCGCGGTCGAGCGGCTCCACGACAAACTTCCCATAGGTGTCGGACAGTTCCGCGTACTCGATCTTTGGTTTCGTAATCTCCCACACGCCCGTCAACCCCCTCTGGGGAACACGCAACGCGGCCAATGTTTGCTCGTCCATTGCCATTTCGACCAATCCCTCCACCACTACCGCGAGTAGTATTCGATGATCAGTTGCTCGTGCACCGGCGCGTCGATATCTTCCCGGGCCGGCCAGGTCAGCATGCGGCCCGACAGCTGGTCCGGATGATATTCGAGCCACGCGGGCAGCCCACGCGCCGGCGGGGTCCCCGCGAGCGCCTTGAACTGCGGCAGGGTCCGGCTGCCCTCGGCGACCGCGATCGTCGCCCCCGGCTTGATCAGCGCCGCCGGGACGGACAGTTTGCGGCCGTCGACCGTGATGTGCCCGTGCGCGACGAGCTGCCGCGCCGCCTTGCGGCTCGGGGCCAGCCCGAGCCGGTAGACAAGGTTATCGAGACGGCTCTCCAGGAGCTGCAGGAGGCGGGTACCGGTCACGCCGGTCGCGCGCGACGCCGTGACGAAGTAGCGCTTGAACTGCCCTTCGTACACGCCGTAGAACCGGCGCAGCCGCTGCTTCTCCCGCAGGCGGATCGCAAAGTCCGACGGCTTCCGCCGGCTCGGCGGATGCATGCCCGGCGGCGTGGTGTCCTTGGCGACCGGGCACTTATCGGTGTAGCACTTCTCGCCCTTCAAATAGAGCTTCATGCCCTCACGGCGGCACAGCCGGCATACCGCCTCGTGATACCGTCCCATAATGCCTCCTTACACCCGCCGCCGCTTCGGCGGCCGGCACCCGTTGTGCGGGATGGGTGTGACATCCTTAATGAGGTTCACTTCGAGCCCAGCCGTCTGCAGCGACCGGATCGCCGCCTCGCGGCCCGATCCTGGCCCCTTCACGTAGACCTCGACCTGGCGAAGACCGTGCTCCATGGCTTTGCGCGCCGCGTTCTCCGCCGCGAGCCCGGCCGCAAACGGGGTGCCCTTCCGGGACCCCTTGAACCCCGAGGTGCCGGCGCTCGACCAGGCGAGGACGTTGCCCTGGAGGTCGCTGATCGTGACCACGGTGTTATTGAACGTCGACTGGATATGCGCAATACCCGCCGGCACGTTCTTCCGCTCTTTACGCCGCCCGGATGGTCCCTTCGCCATTTCGTCCTCCTCGACTCCGCGAGTCCGTTCTCAGCCAGCCGTTACGACGCGGCCGGGGCCGGCGTCGACTTGGCGCGCCGCGCGCCGACGGTCTTCTTCGGGCCCTTGCGCGTCCGCGCGTTGGTCCGGGTCCGCTGGCCGCGCACCGGAAGCCCGCGCCGGTGCCGCAGTCCGCGGTAGCTCCCGATCTCGATCAGCCGCCGGATGTCCATCGCCACATCGCGGCGCAGATCGCCTTCGACCTTGTAGTTGCGGTCGATGACCTCGCGGAGCCGGGTCACTTCCTCCTCCGTGAGGTTGCGCACGCGGGTGTCGGGCGAGAGGCCGGTGATCTGGAGGATCTCCTCGGCGCGGCTGCGCCCGATCCCATAGATATAGGTCAGCGCCACTTCAATGCGCTTGTCCCGCGGCAGATCTACCCCTGCGATGCGCGCCATCGTGCCCCTCCTCGCGGTCTCCGACTACCCCTGCTTCTGTTTGTGCTTCGGATTCTCACAGATCACCATCACGCGGTTACCCCGCTTGATGATCTTGCACTTCTCACACATCCGCTTCACGGACGCCCTGACCTTCATCTGACCCCTCCTGCCGCCCAGCGGCGGCGCCGCCCGGCCCGTCCCGCGCTCCGGGACCACGTCCGGCGGTCTACCTGAATCGGTACGTGATCCGTCCGCGCGTCGGGTCGTACGGCGAAAGCTCGACCTTCACGCGGTCTCCCGGCAGAATACGAATAAAGTGGATGCGCATCTTTCCCGAGATATGAGCCAACACTTTGTGCCCGCTCGCCAATTCCACCCGAAACATCGCGTTCGGAAGGATCTCTACGACGGTGCCCTCGACCTCGATCACATCTTTCTTGGCCATCCACGCTCCCTCGGGCGATAACACCCGCAAGCCACTATTATACCGACGCGGCGTCTGGAAGTCTAGTCAGGACCTCGACCCCGTGCTCCGTGACCGCCACGGTATGCTCGAAATGCGCCGACAGCTTGCCGTCCTTCGTCCGGACCGTCCAGCCGTCCGGATCCGTGGTCACCTCATGGGTGCCCACGTTCACCATCGGCTCGATCGCGAGCGTCATGCCCGGCTTGAGCAGAATTCCGGTGCCGGGGCGCCCGAAATTCGGGATCGGCGGCTCCTCGTGCAGCGAGCGGCCAACGCCGTGCCCGGCGTACTCCCGGACGACCGAGAACCCGTGCCGCTCGACGAGCCGCTGGATGGCGGCGCCCACATCCCCGAGCTTCGCGCCGGGACGCACGGCCTCGATCCCCGCCTCAAGGGCGTCCGCCCCGACCCGCAGCAGGCGGGCCGCCACTTCCGACACTTCGCCGACCGGGACGGTCACGGCGTTGTCCCCGTGAAACCCGTCGACGATCGCGCCCAGATCCAGGCTGATGATCTCACCCTCGCGCAGGCGCCGCCGTCCCGGGATGCCATGGACGACCTCATCGTCCACCGAGGCGCACAGGCTCGCGGGGTAGCCGCGGTACCCGAGAAATGACGGGACGCCCCCGAGCGCCCGGATCTGATCCTCCGCGATCCGATCGAGCTCTCGCGTCGTCACACCGGGCACGACCCCATCGACCACGACTTTGAGCGCCCGCGCCGCGACCTGGCACGAGCGCCGCATCGCGGCAATCTCCGTTGAAGACTTGAGTGCAATCATCGTCGCCATCAGCCCTTAGCCCGGCCGCGCAGTCCGGGATCTCGCAAACTCACGGATGCTTTCGTATACTTCCGGCACCGGACGCTCCGCGTTCACGGTCAGAAACAAGCCGTGCTTCCGATAATGTCCGACTAACGGCTCGGTCCAGCGGTGGAACACCTCGAGCCGGTGGAGGACCGTGCTGAGCATATCGTCCTTCCGCTGGATCAGCGCCACGCCGTCGACGTCGCACGCCCCCGGCTCCCGCGGCGGATGATAATCGAGATGGTAGATCGATCCGCACGTCGGACACACGCGGCGGCCGGTCAGCCGGCGCAGCAGGATCTCCTCGCGGATCTCAAAAAACACCACCGCGTCGAGCCCGCGGTCCGCGCGCGCCAGCCACGTGTCGAGGGCCTCCGCTTGGCCGATCGTCCGGGGGTAGCCGTCGAGAATGAATCCTTCGGCGCAGTCCGGCTCCGCGAGGCGGATCTGGACAATCCGGTCCACGATCTCGTCGGGGACGAGATCGCCCTCCTGCATGAACTGGAAGGCCCGCCATCCGACGTCGGTGCCGTCCCGCACCGCCTGCCGGAGGATCTCCCCGGTCGACACGTGCGGCAGCCCGTCCTGCCGATGAAAGACGTCCGCCTGTGTGCCCTTCCCGGCGCCCGGCGGTCCCATGAAAATCAGATTCATGGGGCGCCGATCACTTCATGAAGCCTTCGTAGTGCCGCATCAGAACATACGCCTCGATCTGCTTCATCGTGTCGAGCGCCACGCCCACCACGATGAGAAGAGACGTCCCGGTCAGGTACAGCGTCAACTGCCCGGTGAACCGGGAGATAAAGATCGGCACGACGGCGATCAATCCCAGGAAGACCGCGCCCACCAGCGTCAACCGCTCCAGGATGCGGGTCAAATAATCGGTGGTTGGCTTGCCCGGACGGATGCCCGGGATAAAGCCGCCGTACTTCTTGATGTTGTCCGACACGTCATCCGGATCGAAGGTCACCGCACTGTAGAAGTACGTGAAGAAGATGATCAGCACGAAGTAGATGAGCGCGCCGGTCGTCCCGTTGAGACTGAAGTACGCGCCGATCTCCTGGACCAGCGGGTTCTTCGAAAACTGCGCGATCGTCGTCGGCAGCTGAATCATCGACACCGCGAAGATGATCGGGATGACGCCCGACGATGCGATTCGCATCGGCAGGTAGGTCGTCTGCCCGCCCACCATGCGGCGCCCCACGATGCGCTTCGCGTACTGAATCGGGATCTTGCGGGCGGCCTGGGTGACCAGCACGACGAGCACGATGCTGATCAGAATCACGAAGATGTCCGAGACCGCGTTGAGCCACGTGGACTCGCCGACGTTCACCAGCCCGACCGTCTGCTGCAGCTGTTGCGGCAGACGCGAGCAGATGCCGGCGAAGATGATCAGCGACACGCCGTTCCCGATCCCGTACTCGGTCATGATCTCGCCCATCCACGTCAGCACCATCGTCCCCGCGACCAGCGTGGCGAGGATCTCGGTGAAGACGAGCGGGCTCGGATTGATGATCGCGTTCAGGTTCCGGATCAGGAGCACCTGCGACGAGCCCTGGATCACCGCGAGCACGACGGCCAGATACAGCGTCCACTGCCCGATTTTGCGGCGGCCGGCCTCGCCCTCTTCCCGGTGGATCTCCTTCAGCCGCGGGAACACGACCTCGAGCAGGCTGAAGATGATCGACGCGGTGATGTAGGGGAACACGCCGAGCGCGAACACGGCGAACCGTGAGAGCGCGCCGCCGACGAACAGGTCGATGAAGCCGAGCGCGTTGCCGGGCTGGTTAAAGAGGTTCTGCAGCTGGGCCACGTTCACGCCGGGCACCGGGATGTGCGACCCGAGGCGGAACACCGCCAGCATCCCGACGGTGAACAGGAACTTCCGCCGGAGATCCGGGATCCGAAATACGTTGGCCAGCCCTGGAATCATGCGATCACCTCGGCCCGCCCTCCCGCCGCCTCGATCTGCTTCCGCGCCGAGGCGCTGAACGCATGGGCGTGGACGACCAGCGCATGGCCGAGATCGCCCTCCCCGAGAATCTTCACCTGGGCCGCCCGAAGCATCCGCGCCTCCCGCAGGGTCTCGGGGGTGATGTCGCTCCCGGCCGGAAATGCGCTGAGCCGGCCGACGTTCACCGTGCCCATGCGCGCCGGCCGCACGCCGCCGACCAAGTTGCTGCCGGCACCGCGCACGCCGCGCTTGTACGGGACTCGCTTGATGAGCGGCAGCTGGCCGCCCTCGAACCCGGGCCGCATCTGTCCGCCGGAGCGGGCTTTCTGCCCTTTGTGGCCCCGTCCCGCCGTGTTGCCGCTGCCGGACGACCCGCCCCGCCCGATGCGGCGGCTCGGTTTGCGCGACCCGCGCGCGGGCTTCAGCTTACCGAGATTGGCCATCCGTCGTCACCTCGCTGACGTCCACCAAATGCTGAACCTTCCGGAGCGCCCCGCGCAGTCCAGGCGTCAGCGTGTGCACGCGCGCCGCGCCGATGCGCCTGAGACCGAGCGCCCACACCGTGCGGCGCTGGGACTGCGTCTGTCCGATCAGGCTGCCCCGCAGGGTGATGCGGATCTGCCTCGCTACGCCGTCATCCACCGCTCGGCCCTCCGCCCGACAAGTTCGGCCACCGTCTTGTGCCGGCTCCGTGCGACTTCCTCGGGACGCCGGATATCGAGCATCCCTTTCAGCGTCGCCCGCGCCTGATTGATCGGATTCTTGCTCCCGAGCGACTTCGTCAGGATGTCGCGCACCCCGGCCGCTTCGAGCACCGCCCGCACCGGGCCGCCCGCGATGACGCCCGTCCCCTTCGCCGCCGGCTTCAGCAGCACGCGCGCGGCGCCGTACTCCGACACGATCTCGTGCGGGACCGTGGTCCCGGTCAGCGCCACGTGCATGAGGTGCTTCTTCGCGTCCTCGGTGCCCTTCCGGATCGAATCGGGCACCTCGCCCGCCTTCCCGAGCCCCACCCCGACGTGGCCGTGCTCGTCACCGACGACCACAAGCGCGCTGAAGTTAAACCGCTTCGCGCCCTTGGTCACCTTGGCGACCCGGTTGATCCAGATCGCCTTCTCCCAGGTCAGGTTGACGCCATCGGCGTTAACGCGCCGGTGCAGGTATTCCAGGTCCGCCGGTTTCTGTGCCGGGGGCGCCTCAACCTTGCGGGCCTTGCCCCGCAGCTTGTTCTTGCCTTTGACGAGCTTACTCTTGGAACGTGGCATCCATTTCCTCCTCGCGGCGGCGGTGCCGCCGGTCCTAAAACTCGAGCCCGCCCTCGCGGGCGCCGTCTGCGACGGCCCGTACGCGGCCGTGGTACTGGTAGCCGCCCCGGTCGAACACGACCCGGCTCAGCCCGCGCTCTTTCGCACGCCGTGCGATCAACTGCCCGAGGATCTTACACGCCTCGGACTTGTTCGCCGCGTCCGCCTGCGCGCGGATCTCGGGGTCGAGCGTCGACGCGGCCGCGAGCGTTCGCCCCGTGCCGTCGTCGACGAGCTGGACGTAGACGTGGGACAGGCTGCGGAACACCGACAGCCGCGGCCGCTCCGGCGTGCCGGACACCGTCCGGCGAATCCGGAGATGGCGCCGCTGCCGGCTCACATTGCGATCCTTGTGCTTGATCATCGGTCCACCCCCGCGGTCGGCGCCGATGGCACGCCGCCCCGCCAGTGTCTCTTAGCCCTTCGCGCCGCCGGCGGCCTTGCCCGCCTTACCCGCCTTGCGCCGCACCCGCTCACCGAGATAGCGGATCCCCTTGCCCTTATACGGATCCGGCTTGCGGTAGGCGCGGATCGTCGCCGCGGTCTGCCCCACCGATTCCTTATCGATGCCGCCGACCACGATCCGGTTCGGCGCCGGGGTCTCAAGGGTCACCCCGGCCGGCGGCTTGACTTCGATCGGATGCGAGTACCCGATCTGCAGCGTCAGGTTCGCGCCCTGCTTTTGCGCGCGATAGCCCACGCCCTGGATCTCCAGTTCCACCTGGTAGCCCTGGGTCACGCCGCGCACCATGTTCGCCACAAGCGCCCGCGTCAGCCCGTGGAGCGCCCGGTGAAACTTATCCTCGCTCTGCCGGGTCACGAGCACCTGCTGGTCCGCCACCGCCACCAGAATATCGGCGTGAACCGTCCGCTCCAACTTGCCCTTCGGCCCGGACACGTGCACCGTCCCGTCCGCGATCCGGACCTCGACCCCCTGAGGGATCGGAATCGGCGCTCTGCCTACACGAGACATCCCCGGCTCCTTCCCTCCACTACCAGATGAAGCACAGCACTTCACCGCCGACCCCGGCCTTGCGGGCGTCGCGGTCGGTCATGACGCCGCGGGACGTGGAGAGGATCGCCACGCCGAGCCCGCCGCGCACGCGCGGCACGTCCGCCCGGCGCGCATAGATCCGCAGCCCCGGACGGCTGATCCGCCGGAGGCCCGTGATGATGGTCTGCTTGCGCTCCCCGTACCGCAGCTGGATCCGAATCCCCTCGGGCGTCGTCTTCTCCGCATGAAAGTCGGCGATGAATCCCTCAGCCTTGAGGATCTTCGCGATCTCCATTTTCATGCGCGACGCCGGCATCGACACGGCATCGTGGTGCGCAATCATGCCGTTGCGAATCCGGGTGAGCATGTCCGCGATCGGATCGGTAATCACTCCCACTCCGTCACCTCACCAACTGGCCTTGACCACGCCGGGGATCTCTCCCCGGTGGGCCAGCGTGCGCAGGCAGATCCGGCACAGGCCGAACTTCCGGAACACCGCGCGCGGGCGGCCGCAGTTGCGGCAGCGATTGTACCGCCGCACCTTGAACTTCGGCGTCTTCCGCCACTTATTGAGCAGCGCCTTCTTTGGCATTAATTGGCCCCCCCGACCTGCGCGGTCTCGCGGAGCGGCAGTCCGAGCAGCCGCAGGAGCTCCCGGGCTTCCTCATCGGTCCGCGCAGTCGTGACGATCGAGATGTCCATCCCGCGGATTTTGTCCACCTTGTCATATTCGATCTCAGGGAAGATCAGCTGCTCGCGCAGCCCGATATTCATGCCGCCGCGGCCGTCGAGCGATCGCGTCGAGAGCCCTTTGAAATCCTTGATCCGCGGCAGGCTGATGTTGAACAGCTTGTCGAGAAACTCATACATCCGCTCGCCGCGCAGCGTCACCTTACACCCGATCGGGTTCCCGGTGCGCAGCTTGAACGCCGCGATCGACCGCCGGGCGCGTGTGATCACCGGCCGCTGCCCGCTGATGAGCGTCAGCTCCTCCACCGCCTTGTCGAGGTGGCGCTGGTCCTGCAGCGCATCGGCGACGCGCATGTTAATGACGACCTTCTCGACCTTGGGCACCTGCATCGGGTTCGTATAGCCGAACCGCTCCCGAAGCCCGGTCGTGACCTCTCCCTTATACTTCTCGCGCAACCGTTCCATCGTACACCTCGTGTTGACCGTCCGCCGTGACCGCGAAACGGCCGTCTACGCCCGGTCGATAATCTCTCCGCAGTGCCGGCACACCCGCACCGACTTGCCGTCCTCCATCCGCTGGTGCCCGAACCGCACGGCGCGCCCGCACCGCGTGCACACCAGCATTGCCTTCCCCGAGGGAAACGGCATCGGCTTCTCGATGATGCCGCCCGCCGGGTTCTTGTCCGACGGCTTGGTATGGCGCTTCGCCACCATCACGCCTTCGACGATGATCCGTCCGCGGTCCGGGATGACGCGCAGGACCTTGCCGCGCTTTCCCCGGTACTTTCCGTGGATCACCTCGACCGTGTCACCACGCCGGACGTGCATCGTGACTCTCGGTCCGCCCATCACAGCACCTCCGGCGCGAGCGAGATGATCTTCATGAACTGCTTGTCCCGCAGTTCCCGCGCGACGGGCCCAAAGATCCGGGTCCCCCGGGGGTTGTTCTGGTCGGTGATCAGCACCGCCGCGTTGTCGTCGAACCGAATCGCCGTCCCATCGGGCCGCCGCGTCGGCCGGGTCGTCCGGACGACCACCGCGCGCACCACTTCACCCTTCTTAACGGCACTGTTTGGAATCGCCTGTTTGACGGTGGCGACGATCACATCACCGATTCCCGCGTACCGACGATCGGATCCGCCCTTGACGCGAATGCACATGATCTCGCGCGCCCCGGTGTTATCCGCCACCCTCAGCCGTGTATAGTTCTGAATCATCGCTTGCCCCCGTCACGCCCCGCTGGCACCCCTCGACGGCGATGCGCCGTCTACCGAGCCCGCTCCAACACCTGGACCACGCGCCACCGCTTGTCCTTGCTCAGCGGACGGGTCTCCGAGATCAGCACCCGATCGCCGACGTGCGCCTCGTTCTGCTCGTCGTGCGCCTTGAAGCGGCGGTTCTGCCGGACGACCTTCCGGTACAACGGATGCCGGCCGCGCCGGACGACCTCGACGACGACGGTCTTCTGCATCTTGTCGCTGACGACAAGGCCGACCTGCGTCTTCCGCTTGCCCCGTGCCGGCGTCTCGACCGCCGCAACTCCGAGTGCCTCCGCCATCATGCCCTCCCTCCGGCCAGCTCGCGCTCGCGCAGCGCGGTCAAGAGACGCGCGACCGTGCGCCGCACCTGCGAGACCCGCGCCGGGCTCTCAAGCTTGCCCGACGCGCGCTGCAGCCGAAGCGTGAACAGCTGCTGCCGCGCGTCCTGAAGCTGTTTTTCGATCTCCGCCTCGGTCAGTTCACTCAACGGCGCCGCCGTCATGCCTGGCTCCCTCCCGCCATCGCCGCCGGCTGCCCGAGCACTTCGCGCTGCACGAACCGTGTCCGGATCGGCAGCTTGTGCCCGGCCAGCTGCATCGCCTCGCGCGCCACGCCCTCGTTCACACCGGCGAGCTCGAGCAGGACGCGGCCGGGTTTGATCACGGCGACCCACTGCTCCGGGTTGCCCTTGCCGCTGCCCATGCGCGTTTCCGCCGGCTTCTTGGTCACCGGCTTGTCCGGAAACACGCGGATCCAGAGCTTGCCGCCCCGCTTGATGAACCGCGTGATCGCCCGACGCGACGCTTCGAGCTGCTGGCTCGTGACGTACCCACGCCCGAGCGCCTGGAGTCCGTATTCCCCGAACGCCACAAACGCCCCGGCGTGCGCCTCGCCCCGCATGCGTCCCCGCTGGGCCTTACGATACTTGACCCTCTTGGGCATCAGCATTTCCGTCTTGCCTCCTCTGCACGTTCACGCGCGGCAGCCTGGACGGCAGCACCGTCGTCTCCCCCGCGCGGCCCCGTAGTTCCGCCGGCCGACGCCGCTCCGGCAGCACGTCGCCTCGGTAGATCCAGACCTTGACGCCAATGCGTCCGTACGTCGTCAGCGCCTCGGCCACACCGAAATCGATGTCCGCGCGCAGCGTGTGAAGCGGCACCCGGCCGTCGCGGTACCATTCGTACCGGGCGATCTCGGCGCCGGCAAGCCGGCCGGCGCACGCGATCCGAATCCCCTTCGCCCCGCTGCGGAGGCTGCGCGCCACCGCCTGCTTCATCGCCCGCCGGTACGCGATCCGCCGCTCGAGCTGGCTAGCGACGTTCTGGGCGACCAGCGTCGCCTCGAGCTCCGCCCGCCGGATCTCCTGCACGTTCAGCTGAATCTGCTTGCCGGTCAGCGCCTCCAGCTCTTTCTTCAGCGCGTCGATCCCGGTGCCGCCGCGGCCGATGATGATCCCCGGCCGGGCCGAGTGGATCGTGATCCGCACCCGGTTCGCCGCGCGCTCGATCTCGATGCGGGAGATTCCGGCCCGCCCGAGCTTCGCCTTGATGTGCTTGCGGAGCGTCTGGTCCTCTTGGATGAGGTCGGGAAAGTTCTTTTCCGCGTACCACTTGGACTCCCAATCCTTGATGATCCCCAGCCTCAACCCAATCGGATGGATCTTCTGCCCCACGATGCGCCTCCTGTTATGCAGTCCGGCCCGCGAACCGGCACCCACGCGCGGTCCGTGCGAGCGTTCGGCCGTCCTGCCGACCGTCGGTCATTCGTCGCTCACCACGACAGTAATGTGACTGCTCCGCTTCTTAATCACGTCCGCGCGGCCTCGCGCCCGGGGCTGCATCCGGCGGACGGTGCTGCCGGAGTCCACGTATGTCCGCGCCACCCGCAGCGTGTCCCGCCCCAACTCAAGGTTGTGCTCCGCGTTGGCGGCCGCGGAGGCGACCACCTTGGCCAGCACCCGCGCCGCGCGGTTCGGCGTGAACTGCAGGACCGCGAGCGCGTCATCGATGCCCTTGCCCCGAATCAGCGCGAGCACCGGCCGCACCTTCGTGGGCGAAATCCGCACGTGCCGCGCAATCGCCTTGGCTTCCATCGCCGCCCCCTCTACGTCGCCGGCGTCGCGGCGGGCGTCGCCACGCCGCCCGCGGGCGCGCCGGACCGCACGGCCGTGGTCTTCTCAACCCGCGCGCCGTGGCTCTTGAACGTCCGCGTCGCCGCGAACTCGCCGAGCTTGTGCCCGACCATGTTCTCGGTCACATAAATCGGCACGTGCTTGCGGCCGTCGTACACCGCGATCGTATGGCCGACCATCTCCGGCACGACGGTCGAGCGCCGGGACCACGTGCGGATCACGCGCCGCTCCCGCGTCTTGTTGAGGGTCTGGACCTTCGTGAGCAGATGCGCATCCACGAAGGGGCCCTTCTTTGTGGATCGGCCCATATTATCGCCACCCCGCCCGTAAATCGGTCGCCCACACCGTGCCGTGGGTCCCGCCGTCTCGTGCTCCGCTCGCGTGCCCGCCCATCAGTCCCGCCGCTTCACGATGAACTTGTCGCTCGGCTTCGTCGTCCGCGTCCGGTATCCGAGGGTCGGCTTGCCCCACGGGGTGACCGGTCCGGGCATACCGATCGGCGACTTACCCTCGCCGCCGCCGTGCGGGTGGCTGCTGGGATCCATGACGACGCCGCGCACCGAGGGGCGCCACCCCATCCACCGCGTCCGGCCTGCTTTGCCGATGCTGATCGACTCGTGGTCAAGGTTGCCGACCTGCCCGATCGTCGCGCGGCAGTCGATGTGCACCATTCGGACCTCGCCCGAGGGAAGCCGGATCTGAGCGTAGTCGCCGTCCTTGGCCATCACCTGCGCCGAGCTCCCGGCGCTGCGCACCATCTGGCCGCCGCGACCGATCTGCAGCTCCACGTTGTGCACGGTTGAGCCCACCGGGATCGAGCGAAGCGGCAGCGCGTTGCCCGGCCGGATCTCCGCCTGCGGGCCGGACGCGAGCACGTCGCCGACGCCGAGCCCCACGGGGGCCAGGATGTACCGCTTCTCCCCGTCCGCGTAATGCAGCAGCGCGATCCGCGCCGACCGGTTCGGATCGTACTCGATCGCGGCGACGCGGGCGTTGATACCGTCCTTGGTCCGCTTGAAATCGATCATCCGGTACCGCTGCTTGTGCCCGCCGCCACGGTGCCGGACCGTCACCTTGCCCTGCGCGTTGCGTCCGGCGTGCGACGACTGCGCGTCGAGCAGCGCTCGTTCCGGCTTCGTCTTCGTAATCTCGTCAAACGACGACACGGTCTTGAATCGCTGGCCCGGGGTGATGGGCTTGAATTTCTTGACCGCCATCTTATGCCTCCCGCCGCCGACGCGGCCTGTGGGTGCCGAGTGCGCTTCGCCCCACGGTCATGTCAGCTTCTCCATGTCGATCTTGTCGCCGGTGGCCAGGGTCACGACGGCCTTCCGGTACCCGGCCTCCATGTACTTGTGCTGGCCGCGCCGCCGCTGCCGGCCGTGAATACGGATCACATTCACCTTGGTGACGTGCACCGAGAACAGCTGCTCGATCGCGGTGCGGATCACCGGCTTCGGCGATCCGCCGTCCACTTCGAACGTGTATTTATTGATCGTCGTCCCCCGCATGCTCTTCTCGGTGACGATCGGGCGCCGGATCACTTCGCGCGGGTCGTTCACGGCACCAACACCTCCGCGATCTGATCCAGGGCGTCCCGGACGATCAGGATCCGGTCGGAGATCAAGATCAGGTGCACGTTCAGGTTCGCGGCCTGGATCACGTGCACGCCGGGGATGTTGGCCGCCGACCGCACGACGATCGGATCCAGCCCGGCCGTCACGAGCAGCACCTTGCCCTCCACCTCGACCGCGCGCAGCATCTTGGCCAGCACGCTCGTCTTCGGCTGCGTCAGCTCGAGCCGGTCGAGCACCGAGATCCGCCCCTCGAGCGCCTTCTCGGACAGCGCGGACCGGATCGCGAGATGCCGCACCTTCTTCGGCAAGGAGTAGCTGTGGTCGCGCGGCCTCGGACCGAACACCACGCCGCCGCCCACAAATATGGGCGCCCCACGCGCGCCGTGCCGCGCCCGGCCGGTGCCCTTCTGCCGGTACATCTTCTTGGTGGTGCGGTTGACTTCGCCCCGCGTCAGCGTCGAGTGGGTCCCCCGCCGGCGTCCGGCGAGCTGCCAGGCCACCGCCTCGTGCAGGACCGCCGAGTGCGGCGTGATCCCGAAGACGCCCGCCGCGAGCTCAAGTTCTCCGACCCGGTTGCCGCCGGCGTCGTAGACGATCGCTGTCGTCATCCGCGCTTCCCCCCCGCCCGACGGACCAAGAGCAGCGCCCCACGCGGACCCGGCACCGCGCCCCGGATCAGGAGCATGTTACGCTCGAGATCGACGGAGACGATGCGGAGCCCGCGGATCGTGGTCCGCTCGCCGCCCAACCGTCCCGGCATCTTCTTGCCTTTGAACACCCGCGCGATTTGGCTCGACCCGATGCTGCCGACCGCCCGGTGCATCAAGCTGTTGCCGTGTGAGTCCCGCTGCCCGCCGAAGTTGTGCCGCTTCATCGCCCCGGCGAACCCCTTGCCCTTGCTCACGCCGACGACGTCCACGCGGTCGCCGCCGCTGAACACATCCGCCCGCAGCGCCTGCCCCACCTCGAACGTCTCGTCCCGGGCCGTGCGCACTTCCCGAATCACGCGCATCGGCTGGAGGCCGTGCTTCGTGAACAGGCCCTTGCGCGGCTTGTTTATCCGGGACTCGGAAATCGCCCCAAATCCAAGCTGCACCGCCGCGTAGCCTTCACGCTCGCGCGTGCGCACGCCGACGACCACGCAGGGACCCGCTTCGACGACGGTCACGGGCACCACGTGCCCCGCGTCGTCGAAGATCTGGGTCATGCCGAGCTTCTTTCCGAGAATGGCCGGCATTCGCTCGCTCCTCACTCGTCTCGTGCCGAACACGGCGCCGTCCGGCGGCTCACCGGCCGCCGGCAGCGCCTCTAGAGTTTGATCTCGATGTCGACCCCCGCCGGCAGGTCCAGATGCATCAGCGCATCCACCGTCTTGGGCGTCGGTTCGAGAATGTCGATCAGCCGCTTGTGCGTCCTGAGCTCGAAGTGCTCCATCGACTCCTTGTCGATGTGCGGCGAGCGGATGACGCAGTACACGTTTCGATCCGTCGGCAGCGGCACCGGCCCGGAAATACGGGCGCCCGTCCGCCTGACCGTGTCCACGATCTTTTCCGCGGACTGATCGAGGACCTTATGGTCATACGCCTTCAGCTTAATCCGGATCTTCTGTGCCATCCCGCGCTCCTTTGTCCCCCACTCGCCGACCCTATCCGGCCGGGCGCTACTTGTGGATCTTGGCGACGACGCCCGCCCCCACCGTCCGCCCGCCTTCCCGCACCGCGAACCGCTGCCCTTCCTCCAGCGCGATCGGGGTGATCAGCGCCGCTTCCATCGTCACGTTGTCCCCCGGCATCACCATCTCCACCCCGTCCGGCAGCTTCACGTCCCCCGTCACGTCCGTCGTCCGAAAGTAAAACTGCGGCCGGTAGCCCGTGAAGAACGGCGTGTGCCGCCCCCCTCGTCCTTCGTCAAAATGTACACTTCCGCCGTGAACTCCGTGTGCGGCTTGATCGACCCGGGCTTCGCCAGCACCATCCCCCGCTCGATCTCGTCGTGCTCCACCCCCCGCAGCAGCACGCCCACGTTGTCCCCCGCCACCGCTTCGTCCAGCACCTTCCGGAACATCTCGATCCCCGTCGCCACCGTCTTCTTCGCGTCCGCCCGCAGCCCCACGATCTCCACTTCTTCCCCCAGCTTCAGCCGGCCCCGCTCCACCCGCCCCGTCGCCACCGTCCCCCGCCCCGTGATCGTGAAAATGTCCTCCACGCTCATCAGGAACGGCTTGTCCACGTCCCGCTCCGGCGTCGGGATGTACTCGTCCACCGCCGCCATCAACTCCCAAATGCACTGCGCCCGCTCGTCCTCGCCCTTCCCCACCTTCGCCTTCTCCTGCACCGCTTCCAGCGCTTTCAACGCCGACCCCTTGATCACCGGGATCGTGTCCCCCGGAAATTCGTACTGGTTCAACAGGTCCCGCACTTCCACTTCCACCAACTCCAGCAGCTCCGGGTCCGTCACCATGTCCACCTTGTTCAAAAACACCACGATGTACGGCACCCCGACCTGCCGCGCCAGCAAGATGTGCTCCCGCGTCTGCGGCATCGGCCCGTCCGCCGCCGACACCACCAGGATCGCCCCATCCATCTGCGCCGCCCCGGTGATCATGTTCTTGATGTAGTCCGCGTGCCCCGGACAGTCCACGTGCGCGTAGTGCCGCTTGTCCGTCTCGTACTCCACGTGGCTGATCGCGATCGTGATCCCCCGCTCTTTCTCCTCCGGCGCATTGTCGATGTCCGCGAACGCCATCGCCTTCGTCTTCCCCTGCGTCGACAAGACGCTCGTGATCGCCGCCGTCAGCGTCGTCTTCCCGTGGTCCACGTGCCCGATCGTCCCCACATTTACATGCGGCTTCGTGCGCTCAAACTTTGCCTTTGCCATGTCCCTGCCTCCTGCCCCGGCCGTTGGCCCGCGGGGTCCGTGAGAAGCGCCTAGGCCTTGTTCCCGGCGCCCGTCTTCGTCATCAACGTCTCTGCGATGCTCTTTGGAACCTCTTCGTAGTGCGAGAACTCCATGGTGTACGTCGCACGCCCCTGCGTGTTCGAGCGCAACGCCGTCGAGTATCCAAACATCTTCGACAGCGGGACCTCCGCCTGCACGATACGCAGAGCCCCGCGCTGCTCCATCGCCATGATGCGGCCGCGCCGGGCGTTCAGGTCGCCGATCACGTCGCCCATGTACTGCTCAGGGGTGACCGCCTCGACCTTCATCACCGGCTCGAGCAGCACCGGATCGGCCTCATGGATCGCCTGCTTGAACCCCATGGACCCGGCGATCTTGAACGCCATCTCGGATGAGTCCACATCGTGGTACGACCCGTCGATCAGCGTCGCACGCACATCGACCATCGGATAGCCCGCCAGGACGCCGCCCTCCGCCGCCTCGCGGATACCCGCCTGCACCGCGGGGATATACTCCCGCGGGATGCGGCCGCCGGTGATCTTGTCCACGAACTCGATGCCCGTCCCGCGGGGCAGCGGCTCCACGGTCACCGTCACGTCGCCGTACTGGCCCCGGCCGCCGGTCTGACGGATGTAGCGGCCGCGCGCCTCGGCCTCCTTGCGAATCGTTTCGCGGTACGCCACCTGGGGCTGCCCGACGTTCGCCGCGACCTTAAACTCCCGCAGCAGCCGGTCGATGATGATCTCGAGGTGCAGCTCGCCCATGCCCGCGATGATCGTCTGCGCGGTTTCGGGATCGAACCGTACTCGGAACGTCGGGTCCTCTTCGGCCAGCTTGGCCAGCGACGCGCCGAGCTTCTCCTCGTCGACCCGGGTCTTCGGCTCCACGGCGACCGAGATTACGGGCTCCGGGAACTTGATCGACTCCAGCACGATCGGATGCTCTTCATCGCACAGCGTGTCCCCGGTCGTCGTATCCTTGAGGCCCACCGCGGCCACGACGTGGCCCGCAGTCACCTCGGCGACGTCCTCGCGGTGATTCGCGTGCATCTGCAGAATGCGGCTGATGCGCTCCTTCACCCGGCGCGTCGCGTTGTAGACGTACGACCCGGACTCGAGCCGCCCGGAGTACACACGGAAGTAGGTCAGCTTGCCGACGAACGGGTCGGTCACGATCTTGAATGCCAGTCCGCAGAACGGCGCCGCGGGATCCGCCGGGCGGGTCTCGGGCTGCTCGGTCTCCGGGTTCACGCCCGGCATCGGCGGGATGTCCAGCGGTGAGGGCAGATAGGCCACGACCGCGTCGAGGAGCGGCTGCACACCCTTGTTGCGGAACGACGTGCCGCACAGCACGGGGATGAACTTGGTCGCGATCGTCCCTTTGCGGAGCGCCGAGTAGATCTCTTCCTCGGTGAGCGGCGTGCCCTCGAGGTACTTCTCGGTCAGGCGGTCGTCCATTTCGGCCGCCGCCTCGACCAGCGCCTCGCGGTACTTCTCCGCAAGCGGCCGCAGCGACTCCGGGATCTCCACCTGGTCGCTGCGCGTGCCGAGGTCGTCCGTATAGATGATCGATGTCATCTTGATGAGGTCGACCACGCCCTCGAACCCGTCTTCGGCGCCGACGGGCAGCTGGAGGGGCACCGCGCGCGCCTCCAAGCGGTCCTTGATCATGCCGACCGTCCGGTAGAAGTCGGCCCCGGTGCGATCCATCTTATTCACGAAGACCAATCGCGGCACGCCGTACCGATCGGCCTGCCGCCACACGGTCTCCGACTGCGGCTGGACGCCTTCGACGGCGCTCAGGACCACGACCGCGCCGTCGAGCACGCGCAACGAGCGCTCGACCTCGGCCGTAAAGTCCACGTGGCCCGGGGTGTCGATGATATTGATGCTGTGGCCCCGCCATTGGGCGGTCGTCGCAGCCGACGTGATCGTGATCCCGCGCTCGCGCTCCTGGACCATCCAGTCCATCGTCGCGGAGCCCTCATCGACCTCGCCCAACCGGTGCGTGCGCCCCGTATAGAAAAGGATGCGCTCCGTCGTGGTCGTCTTGCCCGCGTCGATGTGCGCAATGATCCCGATGTTCCGGATTGTTTCCAGCGATGCCAGCGGCGTCGTCATCGATGCCTGCTTCGTCTCCAGGTGCGTCGCCATACGTCCTCCACGCTCACCACCGATAGTGCGCGAACGCCTTGTTCGCTTCGGCCATCTTGTGTGTGTCCTCGCGGCGCTTGACCGCCGCCCCCGCGTTGTTGCTGGCGTCCAGGATCTCGGCCGCCAACCGCTCCCGCATCGTGCGTCCCGGGCGCTGCCGGGCGTACTGCACCAACCAGCGGATCCCGAGCGACATCCGCCGCTCTGGCCGGACCTCGATCGGCACTTGGTACGTCGCGCCGCCCACCCGCCGAGGCTTCACTTCAAGCACCGGCATGATGTTGTGGAGCGCCGCATCCAGCACTTTGGCCGGCTCCTTGCCGCCCTTTTCCTGCACGCTCTCGAGCGCGGCATAGACGATGCGCTCGGCGAGGCTCTTCTTGCCCCGTGTCATCACCTTGTTGACGAGCCGGGTCACGTTCTGACTCTGGAAGACCAGGTCCGGCACAACCCGCCGAAGCGAAACCGCCCCTTTGCGCGGCATGCTAGGCTGCCCCCGCCTTCTTGGGGCGCTTGGCCCCATACTTGGACCGACCGCGTTTCCGGTCCTGAACGCCCGCGGTATCGAGCGTCCCGCGGACGATATGGTAGCGGATGCCGGGCAGATCCTTGACGCGTCCGCCGCGGATCAACACCACCGAGTGCTCCTGGAGGTTGTGCCCGATCCCCGGGATATAGACGGTCACTTCCTGCCCGTTCGTCAGCCGCACCCGGGCAATCTTCCGGAGCGCGGAGTTGGGCTTCTTAGGCGTCATCGTCTTTACCTGAATACACACGCCCCGCTTCTGCGGGCTGTTCTGGAGCGCCGGCGACTTGCTCTTCTTCGGCTCAATCCGCCGTCCCAACCGTACCAACTGCGTGATCGTCGGCACGTTCACCCTCCCGTCGAGGCAGCGCCGGCTCCCGGCGTCTCCCGCGTGCGTTCCGATTAGTGGTGCGCGCGCCCCATTCGACGCGTAAAGCGCCCCGGCGGGCTGAACCTCCCGCCCCGGGGCTGTTGGCGATGCCGGCGGCCGGGGGACACCCGGCCGGGTTATCGCACGTCCGTCTGTTTGCGGTTAGTCATGCGCCATACGCGATGCCGAAGCTGGCATCCTGCGGCGCATTATAGGGGAGACTCCCCGAATCGCTGAGGCGGGTCCCGTGTCGCGGTGCGCTACCCGAGGATGGCCGCGACCGCGGCCCCCACGGCGATACCGCACGCTCGTCCCAGCGCGGTCATCGAGTCCACCTCGACGACCTCAATCCCTCGCTCCCGGGCTGCCAGGAGGACCGGCTCGGTCACACGTCGGTCCGCATCCTGGGCGACGTACACTACCCGAGCGTGTCCGCGATGGACGGCCTTGGTCGTTTGATTGGTCCCGATGGCCCGCTGCGTTGCAACTTTCAGGTGATCAACGTCCACAATCCGCTCGCTCGCGGCATCCCCGAAGCCCGGCCGGGGGCCGTGATTCCACCACGCCATTGTACCAACGGCGGCTTACCCTGTCAACGGCACCGCGCGGGCGGCGAGGGCGAACCGGGGCCCGAGCGGCCGCGCCGCCGGGCCCCCGCGTTCGCCGCACCGTCAATGCGCTACGACAGGCCTTCCACCGAAATCTTCGTCGACCGGTACCGGGCCATCCCGGTCCCGGCCGGGATGAGCTTGCCGATGATCACGTTCTCTTTCAGTCCGAGCAGCGGGTCGACCTTGCCCTTGGTCGCCGCGTCGGTCAGGACGCGCGCCGTCTCCTGGAAGCTCGCGGCCGACAGGAAGCTCTCCGTCGCGAGCGACGCCTTTGTGATGCCGAGCAAGACCGGCCGCGCCGTCGCCGGCTCCTTGCGGGACGCCATCGCCCGCGCGTTCTCGCCCTCGAGCGAGAACACGTCCACGAGCTCGCCCGGCAGGAACTCCGTGTCGCCGGGCTCCTCGACCTTCACCCGCCGAAGCATCTGGCGGACGATGATCTCGATGTGCTTATCGTTGATATCAACGCCCTGCGACCGGTACACGCTTTGAATCTCCTGCACGAGGTACCCCTGCACCGCGGCGAGTCCCTTGATGCGAAGGATGTCGTGCGGATTGACCGACCCTTCCGTCAACTGGTCGCCCGCCGAGACCTTGTCCCCGTCGGCGATCCGCAGCCGGACGCCGTACGCGACCGGGTACTCCCGTTCGTCGTCGCGACCGGCCAGCGTGATCACCCGGGCCCCCTTGCTCTCGGACAGGTGCGCCTTGCCGTCGATCTCCGCGATCACCGCCTGGCCCTTCGGCCGGCGCGCCTCGAACAACTCCTCGACGCGCGGGAGGCCCTGCGTGATGTCGAATCCCGCGACGCCGCCGGTATGGAACGTCCGCATCGTCAACTGCGTACCCGGCTCGCCGATCGACTGGGCCGCGATGATGCCCACGGCCTCGCCGATCTCCACCAGCTTGCCGCTCGCCAGGTTCCGGCCGTAGCACTTCGCGCAGATGCCGTAGCGCGTCTTGCATGTGAGCACCGACCGGACGCTGACCGACGTGATGCCGGCCTCCTCGATCTGCTCGGTCACCGCTTCACTGATCTCCTCGCCGGCTTCGATCAACACCCGCTTGCTGCGCGGCGCGATCACATCTTCCGCCGCGATGCGCCCGGTGATCCGGTCGCCCAACGCCACCACCACTTGACTGCCGTCCGTCACCGGCACCATCTCGACGCCCGAGGTGGTTTGACAGTCGTCGGCCCGGACGATCACGTCCTGCGCGACGTCGACGAGCCGGCGCGTCAGATAGCCCGACTCTGACGTCCGGATCGCGGTATCCGCCAATCCCTTGCGCTGTCCGTGCGTGCTGATGAAGTACTCGAGCACCGTCAGCCCTTCGCGGAAGTTGGCCTTGATCGGGAGCTCGATGATCCGCCCAGACGGGTCGGTCATCAGGCCGCGCATGCCGGCCAGCTGGCGGATCTGCTGGATATTACCGCGTGCGCCCGACTGGGCCATCATGTACAGCGGGTTGAACGGATCGAACGCGTTCAACATTCGCCGGGTGACGGTCTCCGTGGCCTCGGTCCACACGTCCACGGTCTTCAGGTACCGCTCCTCGTCCGTGATGAGACCGCGGCGGTACTGCGTGTCAATCGCCTCGACGTCCTTGTCCGCCTTCGCGAGGATCTCGACCTTTTCCTTAGGAATCACGATGTCCGAAAGGGCGATGCCGCTGCCGCTCACGGTCGCGAAGTGGAATCCCAGATCCTTGAGGCTATCGAGCAGCAGCACCGTCTTCGTCGAGCCGAGGCGGTTGTACGCCTCCGAGACGATCTGCGACAGAATCTTCCGGTCACACACCTCGTTGATGAACCGCAGCTCCTCGGGAATTGCCTCGTTGAAGATCACGCGCCCGACCGTCGTGTCGATCAGCTCACCGTCATGGCTCAACCGCACCTTGATCTTCGCGTGCAGATCCGCGACCCCGCTCTCGTACGCGAGGACCACCTCGTCCGGCCGGCTGAAGATCTTGCCTTCGCCCTTGGCGCCGTCGCGTTCCAGCGTCAGATAGTAGGACCCGAACACGATGTCGCGGGTCGGCGACGTAATGGCGCGGCCGTATGCCGGCGACAGAATGTTGTACGCCGACAACATCAGCACCCGGGCTTCCGCCTGCGCGGCCGCGGACAGCGGCACGTGCACCGCCATCTGGTCGCCGTCGAAGTCCGCGTTGTACGCGGTACAGACGAGCGGATGGACCTGGATCGCCTTCCCCTCGATCAGCACCGGCTCGAACGCCTGGATGCCGAGACGGTGCAGCGTCGGCGCGCGGTTGAGCATCACCGGATGCTCGTGCACGACCTCCTCGAGGACGTCCCACACTTCCGGCCGGGCCCGTTCGACCATCCGCTTCGCGCTCTTGATGTTCTGGCTCAGCCCGCGGTCGACGAGCTTCTTCATCACGAACGGCTTGAACAGCTCGAGCGCCATCTCTTTCGGCAACCCGCACTGGTGCAGCTTGAGCTTCGGCCCGACCACGATCACGGACCGTCCCGAGTAGTCGACCCGCTTGCCGAGCAGATTCTGCCGGAACCGCCCCTGCTTGCCCTTCAGCATGTCGCTGAGGGACTTGAGCGGCCGGTTGTTCGGCCCGGTCACAGGCCGGCCGCGTCGCCCGTTGTCGATCAGCGCGTCAACGGCCTCCTGCAGCATGCGCTTCTCGTTCCGCACGATAATCTCTGGCGCGCCCAGATCCAGCAGGCGCTTGAGGCGGTTGTTCCGATTGATCACACGCCGGTACAGGTCATTCAGGTCGCTCGTCGCGAACCGGCCGCCGTCGAGCTGCACCATGGGGCGAAGATCCGGCGGGATCACCGGCACCACGTCCAAAATCATCCACGACTGCTCGTTGCCGCTCTTGCGGAACGCCTCGACGACCTCGAGCCGCTTCAGGATCTTCATCCGCTTCTGCCCGCTCGCGGTCTTGAGCTCGGCGCGCAGCTTCTTCTGCGTCGCATCGAGGTTCATCTCGAGCAGCAGCTCCTTGATGGCCTCCGCGCCGATCCCGGCCTTGAACCCGTTGCCGAATTTCTCGCGCAGATCGCGGTAGTCGGCCTCGGTCAGCAGCTGGTGCTTCGACAGGCCCTTGACGTGCCCGGGATCCGTCACGACGTAGGAGGCGAAGTACACCACCCGCTCGAGGGCCCGGGGCGACATGTCGAGGAGCAGCCCGATGCGGCTGGGCACGCCCTTCAGGTACCAAATATGGCACACGGGCGCCGCGAGCTCGATGTGTCCCATCCGCTCGCGCCGCACCTTCGCCCGGGTGACCTCGACGCCGCAGCGATCGCAGATAATCCCCTTGAACCGGATGCGCTTGTACTTGCCGCAGTGGCACTCCCAGTCCTTGGTGGGCCCGAAGATGCGCTCACAGAACAGGCCGTCGCGCTCGGGCTTGAGCGTCCGGTAGTTGATCGTTTCCGGCTTCTTCACCTCGCCCCGCGACCACTCGCGGATCTGGTCGGGGGACGCGAGCGCTATTTTGACCGCGTCAAAATTGTTGACGTCTTGCATCTAGGACTCCTCCACGAGAGCCTCTTCGCCCTCCAGGTTGATGCCGAGCGCGCGCGCCGTCTCCGCGATGTCTTCCTCGATCTCCTTGAGCTCGATCTCCTTCTGGTCCTCGCTCAGCACCTTCACGTCCAAGCAGAGGCTCTGCAGTTCCTTCACGAGCACCTTGAACGACTCCGGCACGCCGGGCTCCTGAATGTTCTCGCCCTTGACGATCGCCTCGTAGGTCTTCACGCGCCCGACGACGTCGTCGGACTTCACCGTCAACAGCTCCTGCAGCGTGTTGGCGGCACCATACGCCTCGAGCGCCCAGACTTCCATCTCGCCGAACCGCTGCCCGCCGAACTGCGCCTTGCCGCCGAGGGGCTGCTGGGTGATCAACGAGTAGGGTCCGGTCGACCGGGCGTGAATCTTGTCCTCCACCAGATGGAGGAGCTTCATCATGTAGATCTGGCCGATCGTGACCTCCTGCTCGAACGACTCCCCGGTGCGGCCGTCGTACAGACGGGTCTTCCCGGTGTCATCCACCTGCACTCGGGCGCCGGCCTCGGTCTCGCTGGCCTTGGTGAGCAGCTCCCGAATTTCATCCTCGCGCGGCCCGTCGAACACGGGCGTTTCCGCGTGGAACCCGATCAAGTGGGCCGCCCAGCCGAGATGGGTCTCGAGCACCTGTCCCACGTTCATCCGGGACGGCACGCCGAGCGGGTTCAACACGATGTCGACCGGCGTCCCATCCGGCAGGTAGGGCATATCCTCCGACGGCAGAATCCGGCTGATCACGCCCTTGTTGCCGTGCCGCCCGGCCATCTTATCGCCGACGGTGATCTTGCGCTTCTGCGCGACGTACACGCGCACGAGCTGGTTCACGCCGGGCGACAGCTCATCGCCGGCCTCCCGGGAGAACATCTTGACGGCCACGACCTTGCCCTTCTCACCGTGCGGCACTTTGAGCGACGTGTCGCGGACCTCGCGCGCCTTCTCGCCAAAGATCGCGCGCAAGAGACGCTCCTCCGCCGTCAGCTCGGTCTCGCCCTTCGGCGTGACTTTGCCGACGAGGATGTCTCCGCTCCGCACCTCCGCGCCGATGCGAATGATCCCCCGCTCGTCGAGGTCCCGAAGGGCTTCCTCGCCCACGTTGGGAATGTCGCGGGTGATCTCCTCGGGCCCCAGCTTCGTGTCGCGCGCCTCGACCTCGTACTCCTCGATGTGGATGCTCGTGAACAGATCTTTCTGCACGAGCCGCTCGCTAATCAAAATTGCGTCCTCGTAGTTGTAGCCCTCCCAGGGCATGAACGCGACGAGGATGTTGTGACCGAGCGCCATCTCGCCCTGGTCCGTGCACGGCCCGTCGGCGACGACGTCGCCGACCCCGACGCGCTCGCCGACCTCAACGATCGGCCGCTGGTTGATGCACGTCCCTTGGTTGCTGCGCTGGAACTTAACCAACCGGTACGTCCGCTCCTTGCCGCGGTCGGGTTTGATGACGATCGCCTCGCCCGTCACGCTCGCGATTTCGCCCACTTCGCGGGCCACGACGACGGCGCCCGAATCCACGGCGGAACGGTGCTCCATCCCGGTGCCCACCAACGGCGCCTCGGTGCGGAGCAGCGGCACGGCCTGGCGCTGCATGTTGGACCCCATGAGCGCCCGGTTCGCGTCGTCATGCTCGAGGAAGGGAATCAGCGCCGTCGCGACGCTCACGATCTGCTTGGGCGACACGTCCATGTAGTCGATTTCGTCCGGCGGCACCAACACGATCGCGCTGCCCCGACGGGCGGTCACTTTCGCTTCCGTGAGCTTGCCGTCGGCGTTGATCGTCGCGTTCGCCTGCGCGATCGTGTACCGCTCCTCGTCGTCCGCGGTCAAATACTCGATCGACCGCGTGACGCGGGTGTCGCGCACCCGGCGGTACGGGGTCTCGATGAACCCGTACGGATTGACGCGCGCGAACGTCGCGAGCGACGAGATCAGCCCGATGTTCGGGCCCTCCGGGGTCTCGATCGGGCACATCCGCCCGTAGTGGGACGTGTGCACGTCGCGAACTTCAAACCCGGCGCGCTCCCGGCTGAGACCGCCGGGGCCGAGCGCCGACAGCCGCCGCTTGTGCGTCAGCTCGGCGAGCGGGTTCGTCTGGTCCATGAACTGCGAGAGCTGGCTCGATCCAAAGAACTCCTTGATCGCCGCCACCACCGGACGGATGTTGATCAAGACCTGCGGCGTGATCGCGCCGGCGTCCTGAATCGTCATCCGCTCGCGGATCACGCGCTCCATCCGGAGCATGCCGATCCGGAACTGGTTCTGCAGCAACTCGCCCACCGACCGCACCCGGCGGTTCCCCAGGTGGTCGATGTCGTCCGGCTTGCCCTGCCCGTTGTAGAGGGTCAACAGGTAGCGCACGATCTCCGCGATGTCGCGGGGCCGCAGCACCCGCGGCTCGGCGGCGTCTTCCGGAGTCGGCTTGAACCCCAGCTTCTTGTCCAGCTTGTACCGGCCGACCCGCCCGAGATCGTAGCGGCGCGAGTCGAAGAACAGCGTGTTCAACAGCGTCCGCGCACTCTCGATCGTCGGCGGGTCTCCCGGCCGCAGCCGCCGATAGATGGCAAGCAGCGCGTCCTCGGGCGTCTTGGCCTCGTCCTTTTGAAGTGTCGCGGACATGGCCTTGTCCTGGTCGTAGTACTTCAGAATCTCCTCGTCGGTGAGCAGCGACAAATGCTCGCCCCGCCGCGTCTCCTTCTGCTGGGAGATGGCGCGCAGCAGAATCGTGACCGGGAGCTTCCGCGTCCGGTCGATCCGCACGTAGACGATTCCGTTGTTGTCGACCTCGAATTCCAGCCAGGCGCCCCGGTGCGGAATGACGGTCGCGGCCGGGAGCAGATGGTTGTTCGTGTCGGGCGCCATGCTGTAGTAGACGCCCGGAGACCGCACCAGCTGGCTGACGACCACCCGCTCGGCCCCGTTGATCACGAACGTGCCCTGCTCGGTCATGAGCGGGAAGTCACCCATGAAGACTTCCTGCTCCTTGACCTCGCCGGTTTCCTTAATCACAAGGCGCACCTGCACCTTGAGGGCTGCGCTGTAGTTGTAGTCGCGTTCCCGGCACTCGTCGACCGAATACCGCAGCTGCTCGAGCCGGTACCCGTCAAACTCGAGCGGGAGGTCGCCGTTCTCGTCCTCCTGCGCCGTGCGCGACTTCCGTCGGCCGACCGCAAAGTGAAGCTCCAGGTTCCCGGTAAAGTCCCGGATCGGGGAGATCTCTTCAAAGACCTCCCGGATGCCCTCCTTGAGGAACCACTTAAAGGACTCCCGCTGGATCTCAACCAGGTTCGGCACGTCCAGGACGTCGTGAATCTTGGCGAAGCTCACGCGGGAACGCTTCCCCCGCCGGGTCACTCGGACTTCACCGAGGCCCTTCACATTTCGCATCGCCGCGTGCGACGGCGCAGGCGGCGGCGGTGCCTGGAATAGGGCGACCGGAGCCCGCTCCGTCTTTATGTCCAGCAGGATCGTGCGCGCCAAGCGCGGGCGCGCCGTGGCGCCGCTTCGACGCCCGGACTGCTGCAGTTTCACGCGTGCGGCATCACGGGCCACAAGGCGCATAGCCCCTGCCTTCGCACCTGTCTTCGCCCGGGCGCCCTTCTTCCCGGCAGTTCTAACTCTGGCCTTCGGCGACGCGGCCTTTGCCATCACCCTTTTCGCCTCCAGGTGAAATGTCCGAACGTCCGGGGCAGACGAGCACACACCAAGCCCCGGGTCCGGCCAGTTTGCTGGGTCCCCCAGCAATGAGGTGTTCTAACACGCAGTAGAGGCATTATAGAAGTAAAGACTATAATACCCGTTAAAGGCAAAACAGTCAAGAGGACACCGTGGGCGCCGAAGAGCCGCCCCGCCGAGTCCTCCTGACCCTGTCAGCCGTTACTTAATCTCGACCGTGGCTCCGACTTCCGTCAATTTCGTCTTGATCGTCTCGGCTTCTTGCTTCGAGACCTTTTCCTTCACAGGCTTGGGCGCCCCGTCGACCAAATCCTTGGCCTCTTTCAGGCCCAATCCCGTCAGTTCCCGGACGACTTTGATGACCTGAATCTTCTTGTCGCCGATCGCCGAGAGAATCGCGTCGAACTCGGTCTGCTCTTCGACGGCCGCCGCCGCCCCGCCTGCGCCGGGAGCCGCCGCCATCGCCATCATCGGAGCCGCCGCGCTCACGCCGAACTTCTCTTCAAGCGCCTTGACCAGCTTTGACAGGTCCAGCGCGGACAACCCCTCAATTTCCCCTACGATCTGCTCAATCGCTGCCATTCCTATCCCCTCCCGCTCGAATCTGTACTATCCTGTTGGATCACGCCCCGGTAGGACCGTTCTCCGCTGCCGGGGTTCCGCTCTCTGGGACGGCTGGAGCTTCACTTTTCGCGACCGCCGCCGGGGCCGCGTTCTCCGCGACGGCCGGGGCCGCACTTTCTGCAGCGGCCGGAGCCGCAGCCTCCGCAACAGCCGGGGCCGCACTTTCTAGCGCGCAGCGGCGACCGGAGTTACCGCCTCTGCGACAACCGGGGCCGCGCTCTCTGCGGCGGCCGAAGCCGCGCCCTCCGCTACAGCGGGGGCCGCAGGCGCTGCAATCGCCGGGGCGGCATCCTCACGCTGCTTCCGCAGGGCGTCGAGCGCCGTCACCAGGCCGCGCTGCGGACCGGTCAGTACGGTCACCAACCCGCGCATCGGGCCCTGGATGACGCCGAGGAGCTTGGAAAGCAGCTCCCGTTTGGTCGGGAGGGACGCGAGTGACTGCACCGCCTCCGGGCCAAGCGTCTGCCCCTCCACCACGCCGCCCTTGATCTCCAGTTTCCGGTACTGGCGAATGAACTCCTGAAGGATACGCGCCGGCACGCCGGGATCGTCGCTGCCGAACACCACGGCGGTCGGGCCGACAAGATACTGCTCCAGCCCCGGCATGCCTGCCCGCTCGGCCGCCCGGCCGAGCAGTGTGTTCTTGGCGACGCGGTACTCGACGGACGCGTCCCGCAGCTTCGTCCGAAGGGCCCCGATCTCGCTCACAGACAGGCCCCGGTAGTCCGTGAGGATGACGACGGGAGACGACTGGAGGCGCTGCTGGAGCTCTTCGACTTCAGCGACCTTTTCGGGCTTCGGATTGCTCATGCACGCCTCCTGGACCTACGGACCGTATCCGCGAAACAAACGAGACCCCCGTAGACCGGGAGTCTCCGCGTGACTGGAGCCTCGGCGGGCGGCCCGAAGGCCTTTGGGCGCACATGGCGCACCCGCTGTCTACGGCACGGCTCATGCAATTGTCGGGTCTTCTTCACTCAACCGCCTCCGGATGATACCATCCCCGGGCGGTCCCGTCAAACGACTACTGCGAGCGCTGCCTCTTAGACCGGCAAGCCTGGGCCCTACGCGGTGGCCGCAGGCGCCTCGGTATCGGCCTTCGACGGATCGATCCGGATCCCAGGTCCCATCGTCGACTTGACCGTGACGCTCCGGAGGTACTGACCCTTACTCGAAGACGGCTTGCTCCGCACGACGGCGTTCACGACGGTCGCAAAGTTTTCGAGGAGCGCGTCGGCCGGAAACGACGCCTTACCGAGCGCAAGGTGCAGGATTCCGAACTTATCGACCCGGTACTCGACCTTACCGGCCTTAATCTCCCGAACCGCACGCCCCACGTCGAAGGTCACCGTGCCGGCCTTCGGGTTCGGCATCACGCCGCGGGGACCAAGGACCCGGCCCAGCCGACCCACGACGTTCATCACGTCGGGAGTCGCCACGGCCACGTCGAACTCCAGCCACCCGGCCTGGATCTTCTCCGCGAACTCGTCGACCCCGGCGTAGTCGGCGCCCGCATCGAGCGCCTCCTTCACCTTATCGCCCTTGGCAAACACGAGCACCCGCACCGACTTCCCGGTGCCGTGCGGCAATACCACCGTGCCCCGGACCTGCTGGTCGGCCTGTTTCGGGTCGATTCCGAGCCGAATATGCGCCTCGACCGTCTCATCGAACTTCCCGGTCGGCATCTGCTTCAACAGCCCGAGTGCCGTCTGCGGATCGTACAGCTTCCCGGCTTCGACCAGCTTGCTTGCCTCGCGATAGCGCTTCCCGTGCATCTCGCATCACCCTCCTGTGGTCCGAGCGGACTGAACGTCCTCCCACCCGTGCCTGAGGCCCGGCTAGCCGACCTCAATCCCCATGCTGCGCGCCGTGCCTTCGATCATCCGCATCGCCGCGGCGAGATCCTTCGTGTTCAAATCGGGCATCTTGGACTCGGCGATCTCGCGGATCTGCTGCTGGGTGACGCGGCCCGCCTTCTTCTTATTCGGCTCACCCGACGCCTTCTCCAGGCCGGCCGCCTTCTTGAGCAGCACCGCCGCCGGAGGCGTCTTCGTCACGAATGTGAACGTCCGGTCGGCGAAGATGGTGATCTCGACCGGCACAATCGTCCCCACCTGGCGGGCCGTCTTCTCGTTGTACGACTTGCAAAATTCCATGATATTGACGCCGTGCTGGCCGAGCGCCGGCCCAACCGGCGGCGCCGGCGTTGCCTTCCCGGCCGGAATCTGCAGTTTCACGATCGCCACGATCTTCTTCATGCGTCCTCCAGTCCACCCTGCCCGGGCCCCGCCCTGACGGCGGGAGCCGGTTCAGATCTTCTCGACCTGCGCGAAATCCAGTTCGACGGGCGTTTCGCGTCCAAAAATCGACACAAGAACGCGAACTTTCTCCTTCTCCGGAAGAATCTCGTCTACGACGCCGCTGAAGTCCATGAACGGACCTGAATTGATCCGCACCGCGGACCCCTTCTGATACGTGATCCGGAACTTCGGCGTCTCATCTCCCAGCTGGCGGAGAATCGCCTTGACCTCTTTGTCCTGCAGCGGGAGCGGCTTCGTCCCGGAACCCACGAAGCCGGTCACCCCCGGCGTGTTGCGGACGACATACCACGAATCGTCATCCATGATCATCTCGACGAGCACGTACCCGGGGAACACCTTCTTCTTGGCGATCCGCCGCTTGCCGTCCTTAATCTCGATCTCGTCCTCGGTCGGCACGAGGATCCGGAAGATCTTTCCCTGCACGTTCATCGACTCGACCCGGCGCTCGAGATTCGTCCGAACCTTGTTCTCGTACCCCGAATACGTGTGGATCACGAACCAGCGGGTGCCGGCGGCCGCGCGCGCCGCCTCCAACTCCGTGACGTCCGGTGGCGTCTCGACGATGCCTTCGGGCGTCGCGGGCGCCGACATCAGGCACGGGGGCGACCGGCGCCTCGACCGTAGACGCCTCATCCTGCGGTACGAGCACCCCTACGGGGGTGGATTCCGGGGCAGCCGGCGGCTCGTGCGGCTCATCCCGGAATAGCTCCTGAATGAGCGCGGCGGTGTCCGGCTTGGTTCCCTGGGGTCGATTCCGATCGTCTGGCATGACGGCTCCCTCGTAGAAGAAGCGCCTACGGCTGGATAAAGGGCGCCAGCAGCTTGGCGAAGATGAGATCGCACCCGGCCAGATACAACGACGTCACCGTCAATACGAAAACCACCACCAGCGACGACGCGATCAATACCTGGCGGTCCGGCCAGGTCACCCGATTCAGTTCCGCGACCACATCCCGCAGGAACTGTGCCGAGGTCGTCCACAGCTGCGGCGGGCGGCGGGTCTGCGCCGCTTTGCCCTGCCGCGCCGCAGATCTCTCTGTGTTGCGAGCGGGCTTGCCGATCGCCGACCCGGTGGCTCCATCGCTGGCGCGTGCCATGAAATGCCCCCTAAACAAAAAAAGACCGCCGACCTGTGCCCACTCATTATATCAGCCCGTAGACGGGTGTCAACGCGCCGCTTGACGGGCGCACCGTTCGCGGAGATATTACACGGCGCGGATCACGGAGCCCCAGGGCGGGGGGAGAGGGACGTGCCCCTGGAACTACGCGTCCGCGCCGCATCGAAGGATGCATTCGCGTCTTCCGTGCCTCGCTCTTACTATCCCCAGATTTTCACCATTCTAACCATCTTTGACCATCGGCTGGCCCCCCCATGACCGGCGCTCGGGAGGGCCGGCGTTCCCGACCGACCCGCAGCATTTCATCGCCCGCCGCAGTACACCGCGAGGAAGAGTGCCGTCCAGGTCGCCGCGCGCCGAAGCTCATCAACCGGCAGCGCCTCGTCGGGCCCGTGGCACTGATGAATGTCCCCCGGGCCAAACGTGAGCGTCGGGATGCCGCCGAGGCGCACAAGATGGCGGGTATCGGCGACCGCGGAAAACCCCCGAGGCTCCGCCCCGGACTCACCGAGGGCTCGTCCCGCCTCCGCCATGGCCACCGCCGCGGGGTGCGACGGATCGGTCACGGTCGGCAAGCGGTCGCGCGTCGTCCAGCGGATCTCGGGAGGGTGCGCAACCAGCCACGGATCCGCAGCCGTCACCGCCGCGAGGGCGGCGCCCACCCGTCCCTCCATGTCGGAGTTCGACTCCGTGCCGATCAGCCCCACGCTGTAGTGAAGATCACACCGATCGGGCACGGCTCGGCCGGTCGGGCCCGAATTCAGTGCCATGAGATTCCAGACGTGTCCCTGGGGGAGCGGTGCCCACAGCGGATGCATGTCGGTACGGTCCAGTTCGTCCCGGAGCCGCGCGAGCGCTTCGACGTACCGCCACGCGAGGCCAATCGCGTTGACGCCCCGCCATCCCTCGCCGGGATGCGCCTTGCGCCCCGTCACTCGAATCAAGAGATCGACCGACCCGCGCGTTCCGAGACACAGGCGCATCGAGGTGGGCTCCCCGACCAGCGCGGCGGTTCCCGTATACCCCTGACGCAGGCACTCGAGCGTCCCCGCTCCTCCCGACTCCTCGCCGACGACCGACTGGATCTGCACCCGTCGGCGGAGCCGGATGCCGGCGGCCCGCAGGATCGTCAACGCGCCCACGAACGTGAAGAGGCACCCTTTCGCGTCCGCGGCGCCCAGCCCCACGATTCGGCCGTCGCGCACGACCCCGGCGAACGGAGGAGCCGGCCAGGACGCGGGATCCCCGGGCCCGACCGTGTCCGCATGGCTGTTCAGCACGAGATGAGTCTCCGCGTCGGGCGCGTCCGCATCGGACACCCAGCCCACGACGTTCGGACGTCCCGCAAATCCCTCGGCCGGAATCACGTGCCCGAGCTCGGGGTACTGGTCCAGCAGCGCGTCGGCATCGGGTTCCCACAGACGAACGCGACACCCGAGCCGCTCCAGTTCACCGGCGAAGTACTGCTGAAAGACACCCTCGCCCGCCGCCTCGCCGTCCTCCGCCACCTCGGGGGTAACGCTCGGCAAGCCGCACTCCCGCGCGCAGCCGTTCGGCAACCTCCGGGGCTACGTCACGACCAGCCCGAACGATCGCCCGAACGAGGTCGTCCATGTGCGTGAGCTGTCCGAGGGGCGCGGTCCTAACGGTGCCCCTCGTCCCCTCCCTCGGAAATACCCGCGACGGGCCGCATGACCTGGCCGGATTCGGCGCACAGGGCGCTGCCGCACCCGGAGACCGTCCTCACCACCAACGGACCGGACACCGGTTAAGCCGTTCCATGCCGCTCGCGGTCACGCGCCAGACGTCCTCCCAGCACGCGGTGCCGAACCCCTGTCGCACGAACATCGGCTCGATCGCGATCACCATGTTTTCCATCAGCACGGCCGGGTTGCCTGGCGCGAACGCCGGCAGATCCTGGACCGCGCAGCCGACGCCGTGGCCTCGGAAGTAGAAATCCTGCTCGCATCCGGCCTCGCGGGCGAGCGCGAGGGCGATCTCAGCCAGGTCCGCGATCACAACGCCCGGCCTCGCGGCTTCCGTCACGGCCTCCACGATGCCGATCTGCGCTTCCATAAAATGTCGCTGCGCGCCCGTCGGCTCGCCGCACACGCGCTGACGCGAGATATCGCTGTAATATCCCATATACCTCCCGCCAAGATCCACATACACCATGTCGCCCGGACGCACGGGGTTTGCCGTCGGGGCCATATGCTTGAAGCCCGCGCGCGGACCGGCACACACCGAGAGCGCGAACGCCGGATGTTCGGCGCCGGCCTTGAACATCGCGTAGTTCGCCTCCGCAGCCAGCTCGAACTCGGTCACGCCCGGTCGGACCGCGTCCATCGCCGCGCGGGCGCCCTGATCGGCCACGTCACACGCCTTACGCAGCACCTCCACCTCGGCCTCGCTCTTGATCGCACGCATCTCCTTGAGGAGGGAATCGGCGCTGGACACGTGGGCGTCTGGGAACGTCGTGCCGAGAAACCCCGTCAGCCGGTCAACCGCGCCCGCCCCGACGACGCCGATCGCGGCGCGCTCGCACCCCCGCTCACGGAGAAGGTCTTCAAGATGATCGAGCACGGTCGCCGGACTCGCAGCTCCGGTCACGGTGCGCGGCGCCGCGGCACAGCGTACGTCCTCGACCCAGCAGTCTTGAATGCCGGAGTGCATCGGTTCGCCGTGCATCACCGCGTTCGTGGTGAGACCCGGCTCCCCGTCCACCGTCACCACCACCAGCGTCTC
The DNA here is from genome assembly GCA_963787105.1 of uncultured Bacillota bacterium. Taxonomy (GTDB): domain Bacteria; phylum Sysuimicrobiota; class Sysuimicrobiia; order Sysuimicrobiales; family Segetimicrobiaceae; genus JAJPIA01. The sequence continues at coordinate 285,273 of CAWBBU010000006.1, read as the reverse complement.
GCCGCCGTAGAAGTCTTCGAAGTTCGTGAGGTAGCGCACGTTGGTGGGATCGGCCGGATTGCCCAGCACGACGAGACAGCCGAGGCCGTCGCGGGCCATCAGGCCGGCGAGTCGGCGGCACCGTCCGCGATATTCCTCAACGGGAAACGGCAGGTTCATCCAAGGGGCGCGGTCCGCGTACGTGTACGGCACTCTGCCCCAGCCGTACGGCATCGCCAGCCGACCTTTTGCGCTCATCGCAGCCCCATCCCTCCGCGTGTGCTACGTCGCAGCGCGACTGTATGCGCCGCACCTGCCGCACGTCACGTGGACGTGCCGTACCCGTGCCCGATGACGCGCGATCTGACGACGGTGGTCACGAGCCGCGGCCATCGCGTTGGTGCTCCCGGGTACGTTCGCCGCGTTCATGACCAGAGTAATGATAGTCAGTTTAGAGTCAACGGCCACCGATCCTGCCGGAATGGAGTGCGTCCGAGACACAGGCACCCCAGTCCCGGAATCGCGCGCCGCCCAACCGCACCGAAGATCACCGGGTAAGACCGAAGGCCGCGTCCGACTATTTGAGGACGCGGCCGAAGAGATACGTGTCGCAGATATCTGCCCGTGTCGAGGAGGATCCCCGCTGCGCGCCTGCCTTCCAAGCGAAACCCGAATTTCCTCGCTAATCTCACGCTCGCGATATTCTCGACCGCAATCTCAGCCTCAACACGCTTGACGCCGCGTCGCTTTGCTTCCCGCAGGGCCGCGCGCAACAATGCCGAGGCGATGCCTCGTCCAGCGTAATCGTGGCGGACCATCCATCCGAGTTCCGCTCGGTGTCTCGTCCGTCCGTGTCCTCTCGCAAATAAGTCGCACATCCCAACGATCGTATGATCATCGGCGACCGCGACCAACCCAAAGTCTGTTCGGTGACGCGCGGAGTACCGTTTGCGGAATCCCGCAACATCCGCCTTGCCCCGACGCTGCGTGCCGGTATAGCGCAGGTGACCGGCTTTAAAGCTCTCGTTCCACGAATCGACAAATCCTTGGGCATCGGCTTTGCGCGCGAACCGAATGACAACCGCTGGTGGTTTCATGAGTTCGTGTCCCCACGGCAAAACGAGTGATGGAGAATGCTCGGCGGTGGCACACGTGCATACCCACGGGTCGCGTTGCTGGCTATTGGGTTTGACTGGCAGGGGCGGAGGGATTCGAACCCCCGACCACTGGTTTTGGAGACCAGCGCTCTACCAAACTGAGCTACGCCCCTGCGCGCGGCGGCGCGCCGCGAGCTCGGGCGCGCCGATCATCCGTTCGTCAGCGCGAGTATACGCTACCGCGTCTCGCGGTGTACAGTATGCTTCCGGCACCACCGGCAGTACTTGGAATGCTCCACGCGGTCCGGGGTGTTCTTTTTGTTCTTCTTCGTGGTGTAGTTTCTGCGCTTACAGTCGTTGCAGGCCAGAGTCACAATGTCGCGTGCCATCGTTCATGCCCTCCACTTCGCTGTGCCGCCGCGCCTGAGGGCACGGGGATGTCGATCAACCGCCTCGATCGCCTTCATTATAAGTCATTGCGCCGGGCCGCAGGTGAGATCCGGCCGGGCGCTACTTGTGGATCTTGGCGACGACGCCCGCCCCCACCGTCCGCCCGCCTTCCCGCACCGCGAACCGCTGCCCTTCCTCCAGCGCGATCGGGGTGATCAGCGCCGCTTCCATCGTCACGTTGTCCCCCGGCATCACCATCTCCACCCCGTCCGGCAGCTTCACGTCCCCCGTCACGTCCGTCGTCCGAAAGTAAAACTGCGGCCGGTATCCCGTGAAGAACGGCGTGTGCCGCCCCCCCTCGTCCTTCGTCAAAATGTACACTTCCGCCGTGAACTCCGTGTGCGGCTTGATCGACCCGGGCTTCGCCAGCACCATCCCCCGCTCGATCTCGTCGTGCTCCACCCCCCGCAGCAGCACGCCCACGTTGTCCCCCGCCACCGCTTCGTCCAGCACCTTCCGGAACATCTCGATCCCCGTCGCCACCGTCTTCTTCGCGTCCGCCCGCAGCCCCACGATCTCCACTTCTTCCCCCAGCTTCAGCCGGCCCCGCTCCACCCGCCCCGTCGCCACCGTCCCCCGCCCCGTGATCGTGAAAATGTCCTCCACGCTCATCAGGAACGGCTTGTCCACGTCCCGCTCCGGCGTCGGGATATACTCGTCCACCGCCGCCATCAACTCCCAAATGCACTGCGCCCGCTCGTCCTCGCCCTTCCCCACCTTCGCCTTCTCCTGCACCGCTTCCAGCGCTTTCAACGCCGACCCCTTGATCACCGGGATCGTGTCCCCCGGAAATTCGTACTGGTTCAACAGGTCCCGCACTTCCACTTCCACCAACTCCAGCAGCTCCGGGTCCGTCACCATGTCCACCTTGTTCAAAAACACCACGATGTACGGCACCCCCACCTGCCGCGCCAGCAAGATGTGCTCCCGCGTCTGCGGCATCGGCCCGTCCGCCGCCGACACCACCAGGATCGCCCCATCCATCTGCGCCGCCCCGGTGATCATGTTCTTGATGTAGTCCGCGTGCCCCGGACAGTCCACGTGCGCGTAGTGCCGCTTGTCCGTCTCGTACTCCACGTGGCTGATCGCGATCGTGATCCCCCGCTCTTTCTCCTCCGGCGCATTGTCGATGTCCGCGAACGCCATCGCCTTCGTCTTCCCCTGCGTCGACAAGACGCTCGTGATCGCCGCCGTCAGCGTCGTCTTCCCGTGGTCCACGTGCCCGATCGTCCCCACATTCACATGCGGCTTCGTGCGCTCAAACTTTGCCTTTGCCATGTCCCTGCCTCCTGCCCCGGCCGTGTCCGCGCTCTCGCCCGCCGCGCGGTTCGCGGGCATCAAGACGCCCCTGCCGGAACACCGACAGGGGACAAGTCCTGGAGCCCACGACCGGATTCGAACCGGTGACCTTGTCCTTACCAAGGACACGCTCTGCCGCCTGAGCTACGTGGGCCTGCGCGCAGACTGATTATAGCAGGCACCTTTAGGGTGTCAATCGAACCGCGGCGCGATGCGCGCCGTCACGCGCCGATGCCGGAGGAGTTCCGCGCTGCGCCGACTAAGGAGCGCGCGGTCGGCGGTGCGGCACCGCGTGCGCACGATCTCGCTGATCGACTCCTATCCCAGACACGCGCCGGTGCCCCCATGGCTGCCAACCCGCTCGACGTCCGCGCGGTGCTGTTCGATCTCGACGGCACCCTGATCGACTCGCACCGGCTGATCGTCGCCTCGTTCCGGCACGCATGCCTCTCGATCCTCGGCCGCGAGACCACGGACGCAGACGCGCAGGTTCGCTGGGGGCAGCCGCTCCCCGTCCGCTTCGCCGCGGTCGCGCCCGACCGGATCCCGGCACTCGTGGACGCCTACGCGGCGTACTACACCGAGCACGAGCGGGCGCTCGCCTCCGTGTTTCCGGGCGTTCCGGGGATGCTCGACGCGCTGACCCGCGCGGGCCGCGTGCTCGGAGTGGTCACGTCGAAGCGCAGCCGCGCCGCGGTGCAGGCGGTCGAGGTGCTCGGTCTCGCGCCGTGGATTTCCACGACCGTCGGCGCGGACGACGTCCCGGCCCCGAAACCTGCCGCCGACCCCGTACGGGAAGCGCTCCGGCGCCTCGGCATGGAGACGGCGTCCGCGTTGATGGTCGGCGACGGCGTCTTCGATGTTCAGGCCGCCCGCGCGGCGGACGTGCGGGCGGCGGCCGCGCTGTGGGGCGCCGACGATCCCGCGAGCGTGCTCGCGTGCCACCCGGACTACGTGGTGCGCTCGCCCGCCGAGGTGACCGCGCTCGTGGCCCCGGGGTAGAGAAGCGCGCGGCGCACCGCGAGCCGCACCGCATCCCCCGGGCGCGCCGTGTCGTCCGCCCGACCCTCGACGCGGAGCTCGAGCTCACCGACCCGCACCACGTACTCGATCCGGCTGCCGAGGTAGCTGGCGCGGGTCACCCGTCCCGCCAGCGCCCCGTCCGGCTCGAGCGCCAGCGCCTCCGGCCGGACACACACCACCACGGGGCCGCTCAATTCCGTCCCGGGCACGGTCAGCACGTGCGCGTCGGTCCCATCGAGCAGCCGCACCTGGACTCCGAACCCGTCGCGGCCGAGCACGTGACCGGGCAGGAAGTTGGCCGCGCCCACGAACGCGGCGACCACGGGGTCGACCGGACGCTCGTACAGCTCGCGGGGTGTGCCGATCTGCGCGGGCCGCCCGGCGAGCAGCACCATGATCCGGTCCGACAACGCCATCGCCTCGCTCTGATCGTGCGTCACGTACACGACCGTCACCCCGAGGCGCGCGTGCAGCTCCCGGAGCTCCGCCCGCATCTCCTCGCGCAACTGCGCGTCGAGGTTGCTGAGCGGTTCGTCGAGCAGCAGCACCGCCGGCTCCATCACCAACGCGCGCGCGAGCGCCACGCGCTGCTGCTGGCCGCCCGACAGCTCCTGCGGATACCGGGACGCGAAGCCGTCGAGATGCACGAGGCTGAGCGCGTCGCGGGTGCGCCGCTCCCGCTCCGCGCGCGTGCACCGGGCCCGACGCAGCGGGTACGCGACGTTCTCGGCGGCGGTCATGTGCGGCCACACCGCGTAGCTCTGAAACACCATCCCCATGCCGCGGCGTTCGGGCGGCACGCTGACACGCGCATCGGCCGACGACAGCACACGGCCGTCGAGCAGGATCCGTCCCGTCGTCGGCGCCACAAACCCGGCGATCATGCGGAGCGTCGTCGTCTTCCCGCAGCCGGAGGGGCCGAGCAGTGTCAGAAACTCCCCGGCGTGAATCGTGAGCGTGACGTCCCGGACCGCCCAGACGTCGTCGCGGCGCCGGCCCGCCCCGACGAACGCCTTTCCGAGCGCTTCGAGCCGGAGCTCAGCCACGCGGCACCCCTTCGGCCCGGCGCAGCACCGCCCGGGACATCAGGTTGAGCCCCAGCAGCAGCATCGTCACCAGAAACGCCAGCGCCGCGGTCAGCGTCACCTTCCCCTCGTCGTTGAGGCCGAAGATCACCACCCCGAGTGTCTCGTTGCCGAGCGAGAACAGCAGGATCGAGAGGGTGAGCTCCGCGACCGCGGGGATAAATGCCAGCACCCACCCGGCGGTCAGGCTCGGCCGGATGATCGGCACGACGATCTCAAGAAACGCGCGAAGCGGTCCGGCGCCGCTGATCCGCGCGGCCTCTTCGAGGGTCCCCTGCACCTGCGCCAGCCCCGCGAGCACGGTCCGGACGCCGATCGCCAGAAACCGGGCGAGGTAGGCCAAGAAGATGATCCAGAACGTATCGTACAGACGCAGCCCGATCAGCGGGACCGGCCGCAGCCACGCCAGGATCATGCCGAGAGCCACCACCGTCCCCGGGATCGCGTACGGGATGGTGATCACGAGATCGAGCACGGCGCTCGCCCGCAGCCGGACCCGCGTCAAGAGGTACCCCAACCCGACCGACACCACGAGGATCACGGTCGCCGACCCGGCGGCGAGTTCGAGGCTGTTCAGCAGCGCCCGCGGCACCTTCGGCACGCCGGTGACCACCTCGGCGTAGTGGGCCAGCGTCAGATTCCCCGGCCCCGGCGGCAGGCCGTAGGCCCGGATGAGCGAGGTGACCAGGATCGCCGCGAGCGGCAGCACGACGGTCACGGTCACGAACGCGCCAAGGCCGCAGGCGACCGGGTACCGCCAGCGCCCGAGCGTCACCAGCGAGGCGCCGCCGGCCTGCCCGCCGATGACCGCAAACCGGTCGCGCCGTTGCAGCCACCGCTGGAGTCCCAGCAGGACCGCGGCGATCACGACGAGCCACATCGAGAGGGCCGCGGCAAGATTGAGGTTGTCGCGCTGGTCGAAGTTCAGAATCGTCTCGTAGATGCGGGTCGTCAGGACATAATACCGCGCCGGGAACCCGATCACCGCCGGGATCCCGAAATCCCCGAGCAGCGACATCAGCAGCAGGAGGGCGCCGGCGAGCAGACCCGGGAGCATCAGGGGGACCGTGATCTCCCAAAAGACCCCCCAGGGGCCGGCCCGCGACATCCGCCCCGCCTCCTCGAGCACGGGATTCATCCGCTCGAGCACGCCGAGCGACGCCAAGAACACGATCGGATACCCGTAGAGCATCATCACGCCGATGATGCCCGCCGGCCCGTACACGACCACGAGCGGATTCGCCGATCCGGTCAGCGCCATCCAGATTTGATTGAGGTAGCCGACCGGGCTCAACAGGTAGACCCACGCGATCGCCCCGATGAACGGCGGGACCATGTAGGGGAGCAGGAGCGCGGTCCGCCACGCGGCGCGGCCGGGCACGTCGGTCCGGCTGACAATCCAGGCAAGCGCGACCCCCACGACAACGCCGCCGGCCGTCGCGGCGGTCGACACGACCAGGCTATGGAGGAGGACGGTGTACACCTGGGGATCGGTGGCGACCTGCGCGTAGAGCGCGAGCGACAGGCGTCCGCCAGCCATGAACGAACTCACGACCAGCACCAGCGACGGGTAGACCAGGACCGCGGCCAGCACCACGGCCGCCGCCGCGGCGGCGGCCAGGAACGTCATCCGCAGGGCGATGGGAAGTTCGGGGCGCCGTCCCGCCCCGCCCGCGAGCGTCACGCGATCGCCCTCGAACGCCTCCGTGCCGGCTACTGCACGCCGAAGATGTCGGTGAACGTCTTCTTGATTTCGTCCCGGTGACTATTAATGTAGGTCAGATTCGGCTGAATGATCTTGATCGACGACAGGGGCGGCGCCCCCGCGGGCAGCGGCACCCCGGGAAGCACCGGGATGTAGGAGCGCTGCACGAACAGGGCCTGCGCCTCGGGCGTATAGAGATAATTCACGAACGCCTCGGCCGCCGGCAGATTCGACGTCGCCTTGACGATCGCGATCGGCGTCGGAATGAGCACCGCACCCTCGGACGGGACGACGTAGTCGACCGGCGACCCCTGCGACTTCGCGAACCGGACGAAAAAGTCGACGATCGACCCCACGGCGATCTCACTCGTCGAGAGCTTCTGGATCACATCGCCGTTCGCGTTGAGGATCTGTACGTCGTTCTTTTTCAGGGCCCGGTAGTAATCCCACCCGAAGCCCTTCATGCTGGCGAACGTCCCGACGTTCGCGAAGGCGGCGCCCGAGATAAACGGGTTCGGCATCCCGGCCTTGCCGCGGTACCGCGGGGCCGCGAGGTCCCACCACGTGGTCGGCTTGAAATGGACCGCCATCGTGTTGTACCCGAGCACGTTGAAGATCAGGCGTACCTCGTGCTCCTGGTTGCCGTCATAGTGAAACTGACGTGGGACGCCTCTCGACGCCGGCGGCAGATATGAGGCCAACAGCCCCTTCGTGGACAGATCGTGCAGGAAGCCGATGTCGGCAAAGTACAGCAGATCGGCCTGGATCTTTCCCGCCTGCTGCTCGGCCTCCACCTTGGCCTCGACCGGTCCGGTGCCGGCCCGGAAGACCCGCACCGTGACCCCGGGCGTCCGCTTCATGAAGTCGCCGACAAGCAGGTTGATGTCGTCCTCTGACTCCGACGTGTACAAATTGATGGTTCCGGACGGGGCGTCCGCGGCCAGCGCCGCGCCGTTCCATCCCATCCCCACCCATGTCGCGCCGCCATTCAAACCGAACCCAAGCAACGCCGTCGCGAGCGCCGCGACCAGCACGTACTGCCTCCAGTGCCTCCGGTTCGTCACAGTCCCCTCCCCGTGCGCGCCGCGGTCGTCTCCCGCGTCAACGTACTCGTTCCTGTTCGGCGTCTCACGCTCCTGTCCGCACCACGTCGCACCGCGTGAAGACTGCGCGACGCGGCGCGATCACCGGACGTGCGGCCCCGGTCCCAATTCACGTCCCACCGGATGTGTGGGGCAGCGAGGACGCGGGCACGTCCTCCGTTGCCGCCCGCCACAGCTCTTCAAACTGCGCCTTGTTCCAGCGCGCCAGCTCCATGCCCGGCCCCATCGAGTGGCCCTCGAACGCGATGCCGCCGTCGTACTCCCGAAGCGCCGCCAGCACGCGGACCAGGTTGCGGGACCCCTCGCCAAGCGGGAGGTGAAGCCGGGCTTCATCCGCGTCGCTCAGATGCACGTGCACGATCCGCTCGAGCGCGCCGATGAATGCGACTTCGTCCGTTCCCCACGGAATATGCGCGACATCCAGGGTGATCCCGACGTTCTCCCGATCGACCTCATGGACGAGACGGTTCGCATCATCGGCGGTCACCACGTATTCACCCTGGCGCGGCTCCATGTGCTCGACGCCGAGGCCCACGCCGTGCTCGGCGGCGTGGGAGGCCAACTCCCGGATCGCGGCGACCAACCCGGGCCAGTAGCGCTCTGCGTCGTCGTACGGCATCGTCGCGTGCCCCGGATGCATGACCACCAGCCCGGCCCCGAGCCGGGCGGCCAGGGCGATCGACTGATGCAGCGCGTCCATCGACGCCGCGCGCACCGCGTCGAGGCGCGACGTCGTGTTGAGGTCCCAGCTCATCGCGTGCAGGGTCAGGGTCATCCCGAGCGCGCGCGCCCTCGCGGCGACCGCGGCCGGGTCGCTTGCCATTTCGGTCAAGTGATAATCCCACAACTCGACGCCGTCATAGCCCAGCTCGTGCGCCTCGGTCAGGATCTCCTCGGGCGGGTGCACCCACATCAGCGGCGCGCTGAGCAGCACGCGGCTGCGGCGCACGACCGCCGGCAGCACGCCGGGGCGCACCGGCAGCGTCGGCATCATCGGCGCGCGCGCGCGGCGGCGCCTCGGACGCACGATGTCGACGGTCGTGCGGAGCTCGGCCGCGACCCGAAACGTCTTCGTCAGCACGCGCCCCGGCAGGCGGGTAATGAATTCGCGGGGCTGCCGCCTGAACTCCGTCGTGACCTCGAACGGCTTCGCCAGCAGGCGGCGCATGACGCTGTCGACATACTGTTCCATAAACTGGAGGGTATCCACGGCGGTCGCGCGCCCGCAGACGATGCACAGCACCCGGGACACACTGCCGCTGCCCGCCACGACCGAGTGCGGCGTGCTGCGGCGACAATAGGCGCAGTGGAGCGCCACTTCGTAGCGATCGCGAACATTCGACACGGCATCCTCCCTCCTTAGGCGATGGTCGCGGTCAGGCGGCGGCTCAACTCATCCAGGAATCGCGCCCCCGCGGCGCCGTCGGAGATCCGATGGTCCAAGGCAAGCGTGACGCGGCAGATGGGACGGACCGTCAACGCATCGCCGCCGACCACCCATGGACGCGGCCGGATCGCCCCCACCGCCAGAATCGCCGCCTGGGGTGGATTGATCAACGCGGTAAACTCATCCACCCCCCACATGCCCAAGTTGCTGACGGTGAAGATCGCCCCGGCAACATCGTCGAGTCTCAGCGTGTCGTCGCGGGCACGCCGGACGAGGACATCGAGCTCGCCGTTGATCGTGAGCAGATCCTTGCGATCCGCATCGCGCACGACGGGCACGATGACACCAGTCGGAGCATCCACGGCGACGCCGACGTGAATGGGCTCATGGACCACCACGCGCTCACCGTCAAGGGACGCCCGAAGCTCCGGGTGCACCCTGAGGGCACGGCTCACGGCCCAGACGATCACCGCGGTGTATGATGCGGCCCCGCGGGCGGCGCCGGCCGCCGACATGTCGATCTCGCGGGTCAGGTAGATATGCGGAATCTCGCGGGCGCTCTGCGCCATCCGCTGCGCGATCGCACGCCGGCGACCCGCCGAACGAGGACGCGGCGATCGGTCGGACCCTGCGACGCCCGGGGCGACGTCCGCGGGATCGCGCACGGCGGCAGCGCCAATCGCGGCGCGCACGTCCGTCTCGGTGATCCGTCCAGCCGGACCGGTACCGCGCACCACCGCGAGGTCGAGACCTGCCTCACGGGCGAGGCGCCGAGCGACCGGCGTCGCGGCCACCGCGCCGGCCGCGGGGACAATCCGCAGGACCGGACCCGCTCACGGGAAGGGGAATAACTTCCCCGGGCGCGCCGATGTAGGCGATGATCTGCGTCACCGGGATCGCGTCGCCGGCGTTGGCGCGGATGTCGAGCAGCACGCCCGACGCCGGGGCGTCGATCTCCATGTTGACTTTCTCGGTCGTGACCTCCGCGATCGGCTCGCCCTGCCGCACGGGATCGCCGAGCCGCTTCAGCCAGCGGACGATCGTCCCCTCCTCCATCGTCATGCTGAACTTCGGCAAAATCACCGGCGTGGCCATCACGCCGAAGGACCTGCCGCACGGCCGCCAGGATGTCCTCGACCTGCGGCACAGCCGCCCGCTCGAGCGCGCGATTGTACGGGATGGGACATTCCTGACCGCCCAACCGGATGATCGGCGCATGGAGATGATAGAGGACGTCGCTCTCGGCGATCTGCGCCGCGACCTCTGCCCCGATCCCGAGGGTCCGCACGGCCTCATGCACGATCACCACGCGTCCCGTCTTCCGAACCGACGCCAGCACCGTGTCGATGTCGAGCGGGCGGATCGACCGCAGGTCGACGATCTCGACGCTGAGACCGTCCGCCGCCGCCTGCTCGGCGGCCTCGAGCGCGCGTGCGACCATCACGGATGTGGCCACGACCGTCACGTCCGTTCCGCCTCGCTTCACGTCCGCCGCACCGAGCGGCACGATGTACGAGTGCTCGGGCACCTCGCCCTTGGTCCGGTACAGCAGCTTGTGCTCAACGAAGATCACCGGGTTATCGTCACGGATGCTCGCCAACAAGAGCCCCTTGGCGTCCGCGGGCGTCGACGGAGCCACGACCTTCAATCCCGGCACGTGCGCGAACCATGCCTCGAGGCTTTCGGAGTGCTGCGCCGCCGCTCCCGTGCCTGACCCCGCGGGAGTCCTGAGGACCATCGGCACCCGCGCCGTTCCGCCGAACATGTAACGGACCTTGGCCCCTTGGAGCACCAGCTGCTCCATGCACAGCGTGATGAAGTCCATAAACTGAATCTCGAGCACGGGACGCAGTCCGGTCAGCGCGGCCCCGATCGCGCATCCGGCGAGCCCGGCCTCCGAGATGGGCGTGTCGCGCACGCGCTCGGGACCGTACGCCGCCAGCAGGCCGTCGGTGACCCCGAACGCACCGCCGTAGACGCCGATGTCCTCCCCGAGCAGGAACACACTCGGGTCGAGATCCATGGCCTGGCGCAGTCCCTCGCGAATCGCCTCCGCGTAGGTCAGCGTCCGGGTCACGCGTAGACGTCCTCCAAGAGGGTGCCGAGATCGGGCTCGGGGCTCGCCTCGGCGAATCGCAGCGCGTCCTCCACCAGCCGCCCGCGCCTCGACCGCCATCTCGGCCGCACGCTCCCGAGTCAGCGCGCCCTCGGCGACCAGACGCACCTCCGACCGCGTGATCGGATCCCGCCCCTGCCAGAGCTCGACATCGTCCCGCGTACGGTAGCGCTGTCGGTCGCTCTTGCTGTGTCCCTTGTAGCGATACGTCACGCACTCGAGCAACGTCGGCCCTTCGCCGGCACGGGCCCGTTGGACCGCGGCCGCGGCGGCCTCCTCCACCGCCAGGACATCCATGCCGTCCACCGTGTCGCCCGGCATGTTGTAAGCGGCCGCGCGCGCACTGATCCGCTCCACGCGCATCGCCGCGGTGACCGGCATCGACATGGCGTACTGGTTATTCTCGCAGACGAACACAATCGGCAGGCGCCAGATTGACGCCAGGTTCATCGATTCATGGAACGCGCCCTCGTTGGCGGCGCCGTCCCCAAAGAACGTGGCGCAGACCTGGGCGGTCTTCCGTATGGTGATCGAGAGTCCCACGCCGGTCGCAATCGGCAGACCGCCTGCCACGATGCCGTTCGCGCCGAGGTTGCCGCTCTCCACATCGGCAATATGCATGCTGCCGCCCCGCCCGCGGCAGTATCCCGTCTCCTTGCCAAGGAACTCGGCCATCATCCGGCCGGGATCCGCGCCGCGTGCCAGACAGTGGCCGTGGCCGCGGTGCGTGCTCAAGATATAGTCATCCGGCCCAAGCGCCCCGCATACGCCCGCGGCGACTGCTTCCTGTCCGATGCTCAGGTGCATCGTGCCGTGCACCTTCCCGAGCGCGAACAGTTCGTCCGCCTTCTCCTCGAACGCGCGGATCAATCGCATCGTCCAGAGCCGGGACACGCCGTGTCCGGTCGGCGGGAGCACCGTCGTCATGGCGCATCTGCCTCCCCGAGCGGACGCCCACTCTCTCCACCCACAAGCCCGCTGGCCCGCGCGAGGCGCAGCACGGCGCGGGCGGCGATGGAATCGGTCACAAGGACATCCACCAGACCGCCGGCGAGCGCGCCGAGAATCGCGTCGGCCTTCTCGAGCCCGCCCGCGACCCCGATGACGAGAGGAATGCGCTCCAGGTCCTCCAACTCGACCGCGAGAATGCGCGTGGCCACATCACCGGTCAGCGGCACGCCATCGGCCGAGAACGCGCGCGTGCAGATATCTCCGACCGCCCCCTGGCGTCTGACCGCCGTCATCTCCGCGACGGAGACGTACCCGCTCTCGATCAGCGTCGAGGACGGGATGAGGGCGCCGATGCCCACCAACGCGACGTCCACGCGCCGCGCCAACTCGAGGACGTGGCCAATGCGCTCGTCCGACAGCAGCGCATCCCGGATGGCGCGCCGCGCAACGATCGCGGGCGCGTGGAGCATGTGGACCCGCCCGCTGTGGAGCTCGGCGAGCCGCCGCGCCAGCTCGTTCGCATGGATCTCCGGGGCCGCTTGCCCGAGCCCGCCGACCATGGGCACCACGACGGTCTCGAGCGGCCGCGGCCGCATGCTGTCGACCACGGCCTTCAGCGTCATGCCCCATGAGATGCCGACACGCTCGCCGCCCTTCAGCGCCCGGTCGAGGTAGTCGGCGGCCGCCTGCCCGAGCGCGCGCCGCGTCGCCATCGGCGATTCACTCCGCCCGGGGATCACGATCACCTCGCGCAGCCCGAACCCCTCCTCCATGTCGTGCTCGAGGCGTTGATGGGTCCCCTCGGGCTGCGTGACTTCGATCCGGACGATCCCGGTGGCGCGGGCGCGGGTGAGCAGCCGTGATACCGTCGGCCGGGATAATCCGAGACGCACGGCGATCTGCTGCTGCGTGAGGGTGCGGAGATAGTAGAGATCTGCCACTTTCGCCATCAGCACGCGATCGTCGGTCATGGGACCGCGCTCCCGGCGATCGCCAACGTCCCGCGCCGGATCAGCGCGTCCTGCTGGCGCCGCAGATGCACGATCGTGAGCGACTGGTCGAGCAGCACGTCGGCGGCGGTCAGCGACGTCCCTCGGGGCACGTCGCGCTGAACCCGCGCCCCCTGGACCACCCCGATCGGGACCGCGCCCGCCCGGGCCGTCTCTTCGGCCGTGTCAATCACCCCGTACACCATCGATCCTCCGATTCCGTCGATGACCTCACCCGCCCGCAGGTCGCGCTTCGCGACCGCGACACATTCGGCGACCGGCCCCGCCGCGGCCTGCATGGTGGCTTCGCCCGCGAGGACCGCCCGCGCGACCGACAGCGGCACCTCGAGGCTGGCGAGATGATAGGGCCGGGCGAGCAGATAATACGGTCCGTCACCCATTCTCAAGTATGCGAGATCGCGTCTGATCGGCGCGCTGGGCGACGTCACGACCAGAAATACGCCCGGGGCCACGTCACCGATCGCGTAGTCGACGGCGCCGGCTCGGCTCAACAGCCCGCCCTCGGACGCGGGAATGAACACGCGCACCAGCTCGTGCAGGTCGGCGCGCGGACCGTGCATGCCGGGGCAGTCCGGCCGCAGGCCCGTCGCGTTCGCCAGCGCGGCCATTTCGACCATCGTCTTGGTCCCGTCCACGAACGCGGCCAGCATCTTCGCGCTCATGCCGCGCGCACCCGCCTCGGCGGCGACCGTGTCCGGGGTCGCGCTCCGATCGAGACGGTTGTTCTTCCCCTTGCCGGCGCACACCACATCCAAGCCGATGCCCCGCGCAAATTCCACCATCTCAAAGAGCGCCACGGGCTCATCGCCCGCCCCGACGGTGTACACCGAGCCGCGATCGCGCGCCATCCAGCCGAGCAGTGGACCGACGGTCACGTCGGCCTCGACGGTCATCGTCACGAACGGCACCGTTCGGCCGATGGCGAGCAGGGCGAGGCGCGCGGTCGCATCCGGGATGCCCGTGGCGTCCACGACCACGTCGACGCCGGGCGCGCCGACGAGCCACTCCGCCTTGGAAGTAACGACGGTCCGGGCATCGGCCAAGAGACGGTGCGCGTCCGCCTCTGACGTCACGACCTCGGCGGCAACTTCCGCACGGGAGGCGGCGGCTTCGGCCCGATCCACGGCCACGTCGCACACGGCGGCGAGTCGGAACCCGGGAAGATGCGCCAACTGATCGGCCAGACCGCTACCCATCTGGCCCGCACCAACGACCGCGGCCCTGATCGGCCGCCCGTCGAGCTCTCGTTTCTCAAGCGCGCCACGGATCGACATGAACAAGTGTTCACTCCGGAAACAATGTGCACGAATGTGCACGCTGGACTTTCGGGGGAGAAAAGACAACTCCTCCCGGCCGGGCGCCCGGCACGGAGATGCGCGGATCGCCCGGCGCGCGCCGACCCGTCCGATCCTCCTCACAGACCCTTCGCAGCCCGCCTTCGCGGGGCCCGCGGCGCGCCGTCCGAGACAGAACGCCCGATCCAACGTCTCCAAGGGTAGAGGGTAAAACACGCGACGGCACGCCCGCCCCGCGGTCCTGCTGCCATCCGGACCGCGGGAGAGCGCGAACCCATCGTCGGGCCGGCGCCGTGCGAACGCGCACATGGTGTTCTCGGCGGGCCCGGGGCATTCGGAGGGTCGGCTGCCGTGATCGCCCGAGCGCCGAACTATCTGAAGGGAGTTCGCCCGCACGATGCCTGGACGTCCGAGTCGATGGATCAGGATCGCGATTGCCGGGACCGTCGCCGTCATCGGCCTCATGGTGTGGCTGGCCGTGATCGGCCTCGGCCCGTCGCAGGACACCCCGATCTCCTACAGCAGGTTTCTCGAGCTGGCCGGTGCCGGCAGGATCACGAGCGTCGTGCTGCAGGGCGACCAGGTCAGCGGGCGCGTGGTCCACGGAGCGCATTTCCACGTATATCTGCCGGCGGGCGCCACGTCCGCCCTCGCGGTGCTCGAAGCGAACCACGCCACGATTACGGTCGCGCCACCCGCCAGCACAAGTCCCCTCGAGTGGCTCATGGCGCTCCTGGCGGTCAGTCTGCTGCTGGGGCTGGCATTGTGGGTGGCGCACCAGCGATCCGCGGGCGGGCCGGAGATGCTCTCGTTCGGAAAGAGCCGCGCACGGCGTCACGCCGAGGCCGAGTCCCGGGTCACGTTTGATGATGTCGCGGGCGTAGAAGAAGCGAAAGAAGAACTCGCGGAGATCGTCGAGTTCCTTCGGAGCCCTGGAAAATTTCAGGAGTTGGGCGCGAAGATTCCACGAGGCGTGCTGCTCGTCGGCCCGCCGGGCAGCGGGAAGACGCTGCTCGCAAAAGCGATCGCCGGCGAGGCGAAGGCGCCCTTTCTGTCGATCTCGGGCAGCGAGTTCGTGGAGATGTTCGTCGGCGTCGGGGCGAGCCGCGTCCGGCATCTGTTCGAGCACGCGAAGAAATTGGCACCCTGCCTGGTCTTCATCGACGAAATCGATGCGGCCGGACGCCGGCGAAGCGCCGGGGCGGGCGCGGGGCACGACGAGCGCGAGCAAACCCTGAATCAGCTGCTCGTCGAGATGGACGGGTTCGTTCCGAATTCCGGCATCATCGTGATCGCGGCGACGAACCGGCCAGACATTTTGGATCCGGCGCTGCTCCGGCCAGGACGGTTCGACCGCCGGATCGTGGTGGACCACCCGGATGCACGTGGGCGCCGGGCCATTCTGACCGTGCACGCGCGCGGCAAGCCGATCGAACCGGACGTCAACCTGGACCACGTCGCGCAGCGCACGGCGGGATTTAGCGGCGCCGAGTTGGCGAGCACGGTGAACGAGGCGGCGCTCCTCGCGGTTCGCCGCAGCAGGACTCGGATCAGCCAAGCGGAGTTCGACGAAGCGATCGAGCGGGTGATTGGCGGGCCGGAGCGCCGGAGCCGGGTGTTGAGCCCGCACGAACGAACGCTGACGGCGTTTCACGAAGGCGGGCACGCGCTGCTGGGAAAGCTGCTGCCCCACGCCACCCCGCCCTATCGTGTCACGATCGTGCCGCGCGGAATGGCGCTCGGCTCCGTGATGCTCGTGCCGCAGGAGGAAAAGTATACGCGCACGCGCGGCGAGCTCCTCGCGAATATCACGGCCATGCTGGGCGGGCGCGTCGCCGAGGACGTCACGTTCGGGGAGATCACCACCGGGGCGGCCAGCGATTTCCAACAGGCCACCGAACTGGCACGGAGGATGGTGACCGAGTTCGGGATGTCGGAGCGCCTCGGTCCATTGAAACTCGGAGCACGGCAGGAATCGGTATTTCTCGGGCGTGCGTCAGGAGAAAGCCGGAACTACTCCGATGAGATTGCGTTCGAGATCGACAGCGAGGTCCGACGAATCATTGACGAGTGCTACAGTCGGGCCCGGCAGGTGCTGACCCAGCACGGCGCGGTCCTTGAGCGCATCGCCGAGGCGCTGCTGGCGCGGGAATCGCTGGATGGCGACGAATTGGACGAACTCATACGAGGGATGCCAAACGCGGCGTCGGCGTGACCTCGATCAGGGCCGCGTCAGCAAGCGTACGGAACGTGCCGGGCTGTGCGGCGAAAGCGCCGATGCGGTAAAGTTCGCCGGTCAGCATCACTTGCACGTCCTTCATGCTCTGCGGAGGCGAGGCCAGGTGACCCCGCTGCGGAACGGCCCCGGCCGGCGAATGCCACGGACGGGTCTTCAGCGTCGTGGCGGGTCCGTTGCGACACGATCCGGCACCGGATGATGATCCACCCGGCTCAGTTGATCCGTTCGAGCACCACGACGGGGATACTCCGTGTGCCCGCCTTGACTTCGTAGTCGGCGAACCGGGGCATGGCCTTTTTCTGAGCGTCCCAGATCGCTTCACGCTCGGTGCCCGTCGCGGTACGAGCCGCCACCGGGATGGTCTCGGCGCCCACCTCGATCGTCGCGCGAGGAGTGGCCATCAAATTCAGGTACCATTCGGGGTGCGTCGGCGCCCCGGCCTTGCTCGCAAAAATGGCCCACGTGCCGCCGACAGGTTGGTAGACGAGCGGGGTGACCCGTTCGATGCCGGTCTTGCGGCCCACATGATGGAGGAGAAGCAGCGGAGCCCCCTGGAACGGCCCGCCCACCTCGCCACGGTTGGCTCGAAACTCTTCCACAACCTTCTGATTCATATCGTGCCGATCGTGTGGCCGCATACTCATCCCCTCGCCCGCGGCAATCCGATGACGTTCCACGCAAATTTCCGGCCCGCTCGCCCACCACGACTCGGTCCGATTCGTACGACTTCGCGGAAATCCTTGACAGATTCTGGCGCGTAGACGAAGTTCGCCAATCCGATTCGTGCCCGTTCGCGGAGATTTTTGTGTCTCCTCGGAGCTCCGAAGTACAGAGTACGTACGACTACTTGGTGGGCCAACCTTCTGAGCCTGCATCACGCCGCGACGAATCGTCCGCCGCACCGCGTCTGCGCTGACACCCTTAAGGCGTGAGATATCACGGGTCAAAAACTGTTTGGTCATTTGCTACTCATTATCGCGTTCGCACGACGATTTGAAGGTCCTCGATCATCGACTTTCCTGCAGAGGACCGGCCGTGTTTCCGCACGAAAGGCGCACATCGCGGTTGTCTTTCGGAGGTGAGTAACCATGCGCACTCTGCTGTTGACCGTCTGTTGCTTGGTCATGCTCGTGATCGGGTTCATCGTGGGAGAAGGTCACTCTGTGTCAGTGGCCGCTAACCCGACCCGGTATGAGGTCCTCAATGCGAAGCAAGCGTTCCCGGCCAACGAATACTACCCCGGCGCTCCTGGGGTGTCCTCGGGGTTTGGGCCAGCAAAATCCAAGTCTGGGATGCCAGAATCATACTGTTCCAGTTCCAGCACGAGCACCCGCCCGGGGTTATGGAACGGCCAGAATCCCCAGAGCGGCATGAACCCCCAGTGTCCGGCTACGCTCGCATACTTTTTGAATAGTCAGGCCCAGGGTGGTTGGCATTTGGTGACCATCTATCATGTGGCTGGAACAGACCAGCTTATCTTTGCCAAATGACAAGCAGAACGGACGCACGACGCTCGGCTTCAGGCCGGGTACACTCCAACGGAGGCAGACGCGATGCGGAACTACGCCAGAACGGCCACCTACATCGTTGCGCTGGCGGCGGGCCTGTCACGGAGGTGGGGTATGGCAGAGTATCTCCTCACGGCTTCCACCATCGGTCAACAAGCTCCGCTCATGGGAGGTGCGCTGTCGTGATGCCGTGTCATCGTTTTGTCCTGACCCTACTCGCAACGATCCTCGGTCTGTGCGTCCTCGGAGCGCCGCTTCCCGCTGGCGCCGCCACCGGCCGGGTCGTTGCCTCGCCGACCCATCTGCGCCCAGTTCAAGGCAAAACGGATTGCGCCGCGGCGCTCAGCCTCGCGGCGTTTGTCTGTGATGCAGCCGTGGGTACAGGCGTCCTTCAACTGATCTGGGACGAGTCGGTGAAAACCGTCACCGGGTACAAGGTGTACCGGGTCGACGGGGGCAGCCACAATCTTTTGGGGGCGGCGACGGGGACGGCGCGTTACTACTTGGTGAACAAGCCGTCGGGGGGCTACGCCAACCAATGCTTCGCGGTCCAGGCGTCCGTCGGCAGCCAGACCTCCGCGGACAGCTCACACTACTGCTATGCTCCGGGCGGGGCGGCCACTACACTCTCGTTGAAGCCCAGCCACACGGTCACGAACGTCGCCGTGACGACGTCGGCTCACCTCACGTGTTCGGACGTGGCTGCCCCGGCATTCCCCGCCTATTTCAAAGCCGCCAACAGCCACTTCGGCTCCGCCTTCACGGCGTTCTTCCCCTGGCTCCTGCACGAAAGGGCGACGCAGGTAGGCGGGAGTAGCGTGAGCGGTGTATACGCCGGGAACGAGACGGGAGTCTGGCCGCTCTGTAAGGGGACCGGCAACGGCGCATTCGCACAGTTCAACGCGCTCGGGGTCGCGGTATTCGATCTCGATCTCAAAGCTCTCGCCAAACACAAGCTGTATTCGGCCACCTTGACGCTCACGCCGTCGCAAACCGTGGCCCTTGCCTCCGGGAAAGCCACGCTCAGCAGCGGCCGTTGGTGCCAGGCGTACGTCGGGGGGAATGGGAGCTTGACCCGCCCCTTCGTCCCCTCCGCGTTCGCCCAGTCGACCGTCGTGCCCCGGGAGGCCTCCATCAACGTCACCCCGATTGTGGCCGCCTGGGTCCAATATGGCATCAACTACGGATTCATCGTGGGCACTCCCTCCCAGGTCGGAGCCCTATGGGTATCCGACCGCGAGCACAGGCTGCCTCACGAAGTTCTCGACCCCGTCGCTGCAAGTCGTGTACTTTTGAGCGCCGACCCGCCTGTATCGTGACGCAGACCGCAGGCCTTCGCGTCACAGCCGAGGCCTGACGCCGATTTTGTTCCGAGAGTCATCGACGGAAGATGTTGATCGGTTCCTGAAGCGGTTCGAACTTGGGGGCCCGCAATCACGCCTCCGCATACCACAATGCAACTGTGTCAAGTTGAGGCAGATATGGGGATAGAACGGTTCAAGGCGAGGTAAGTACAAAGTAGGTACACGGGGCAGTTTTCGATCAGAACCTCGAAATAGCGAACGCGCGGGGGCCCAGTAATTACTGGTGGGCGAAGTGGGATTTGAACCCACACGGCCATTCAGGCCAGCGAATTCTAAGTCCGCCTCGTCTGCCATTCCGACACTCGCCCGCCGGTAAGTTCGTGCCGCCGGTCGGGCTAGCTCCCCGTCCGCTCCCGGGCGCACGACGAGTCGATGACAAGGCATGGAGGTTGGCGCGCGGCCGCCGGTGGAGTCACACGCTGTCAACGAAGCCACCTCGCCCGGCCAAGCTCCCTGGAAGCGATCGCGACGACTCCCCGGGGTCACGTGATCCAACGCGTCGCCAAGAACGGAGGAGTGCAATCAGAGCGAGGTCATGCCACGTTGATGCGGTTGCCGCCATTACGCTTCACCGCGTACATCGCCTGGTCCGCGGCCTCGGCGAGCGCACGCGCCGTGTGACCGTCCGCGGGCAGGGATGCCAAGCCGACGCTCACCGTAAGCTTGATCCCATCCGGTACTGGCGTCTGCTCGACGTGCTGCCGAATGCGCTCAGCCACCGACGCGGCGGTGTCCTTTGCCAGACCCGGCAACAAGAGCAAAAACTCATCTCCCCCCACTCGAGAGGCAAGGTCGGTCACCCGACTATTCTCCCTCAGGGTCTCCGCGACGGCGCGCAAGATGATGTCTCCCTGCAGGTGCCCGAACCGATCATTGATGTCTTTGAACCCATCGATCTCTACAACAACGAGCGACAATGGCGCACCGGTACGCCCGGTTGCGCCGACTTCGCGCTCGAGCGCCTCCCACAGCGCCCGATGGTTGGCCAACCCGGTCAGTCCGTCAGTGCGAGCGAGCCTCGTCAGATCTTCATCACGCTGCGCCCGAAGAATCGCGAGCGCTGCGAGCACCGCGAACGCTTCAAGCACGTCGCGGATCTCCTTCGGGAACCCACCCACGGCGGGGCTCTCCACGTCCAGGACGCCGATCACCATGTCGTCGACGATCAGCGGGTATACGATCTTTGATCGAGCTTCAGACGCGCCCGTCACGTACAACGGATCCG
Source organism: uncultured Bacillota bacterium (assembly GCA_963787105.1). GTDB lineage: Bacteria > Sysuimicrobiota > Sysuimicrobiia > Sysuimicrobiales > Segetimicrobiaceae > JAJPIA01. The sequence goes on along the minus strand of CAWBBU010000006.1, from coordinate 264,437 downwards.
CCGTCACATCCGCGGCGTAATACGGGCGTCCGTGATCCGCGACCCAGCCGGCGATGCCGCGTGTGTCATCGTGCAACGACATGCTCTTTGTCAGCTCCGGATCATACCCGTGCTGTGCCTGGAGGCGCAGTTCGCGTGTTGACTGGTCGACGAAGAAGATCGCGCAGATCGGGTATCCGAAGACTTCGTGAATGAGGCTGAGGATTTCATCGAGGACAGCCGGAAGATCGAGAGGCCGCAGGAGATGCCTGGCGACATCGGCCATCGCCGGCACAATTCGCGCAACCCGCCGAGCATTCGAGAGGGACCGTGTGATCAAGGCAGCCGGCGGCTGGCGCCCGTCGTCCGAGAGGTAGGCCGCCTGACGCGGCGCCCTGTCGGCGTTGACCTCGTGCCCTGCCACCAACTGACAAAACGCCTCGACGACGGCGGGGTCGAATTGCGTCCCGGCGTGCTGACGAATCTCCGAGATCGCCTCAACACTTGGGCGCCCACTGCGATAGGGTCGATCGTTCACGATCGCGCCGAAGGCATCCGCCACGGTAAGGATACGGACCGCGAGTGGAATGTCCTCGCCGCGCAGACCATCCGGATACCCGGTACCATCCCATCGCTCCTGGTGGTAACGAACGATCGTGGCAACCCGCTGCATGCCGTCAACAAAGAGCAAGATCTCTTCTCCGATCACGGGGTGAGCAAGCATCACCGCCCACTCCTCATCGGTGAGCGGCCCCTCTTTTCGGAGAATTTCGTCCGGCACAGCGATCTTGCCAATGTCGTGCAGCAGGGCGGCCCATCGGATGTCTCGCACCTCGTCTTCCCCGCACCCCATCCGCCGGGCCAGGGCTTCCACCCATCGGGCCAGCTCGTCGCTGTGAGACCCCGTATAAGAATCTCGGGCGTCAACGGTACCGGCCAGCGCGAGGACAGTCTGGAAATACGCCTGTTGGAGTCCGTCGTACAGCCGGGCCCGGCGGATGGCCGTGCCCCCGATCTCCACGAGCGCGGTCAGGAAGTGCACGTCGGCTTCGGTAAACGGCTGCACGCCGGTGGCGCGCTTCCGTGCGAGGGTCAGCGTGCCGATGATTTCCCGCTCGGATCGCACGGGCACGATAAGAACTGGCTCCAATTCGCGAAAGTGGGCGCCATCTTTCCACGTCCGAGGGGCGCCGGACGCGAGATCGGCGACGATAAATGGTTGGTCGGTCTCGACCACGGTTTCCGACAGGCTGCCAGCGGTCGGGAACACCGATCCGGGTTCGCTGAGAAACCCGGAGGCATATACACGCCGCAAGCTTCGCCGGTCCTCGGTGAACAATGCCAGCGTGCCGTGCTCGGCGCCGAGCAGGTGCATCGCGTGGTCGACAAGGAGCCCATACATCTCCTCGACGCTGCGCGCTTCCCGGAGCTGCCGGCCCACGTGGTAGAACGCCTCCAGCTTTGTCGTCCGGGTCTGGAGTTCGTCTTCGGCGTCCTTGCGCGCAGTGATATCGATGATCGCGCCTTCGAGGTACTCGGCGGTACCGTCGGCGCCGCGGACCATGTGCGCGCTCGTCTGCACCCAGACGAGCGTCCCGTCGTACCGGCGCAGTTGACACTCGAAGTCGGTGATCTTGCCTTCGGACCGCAGCGTCGTCATCCAACGTGCCCAAACGTCGGGGTCCGCGTAGAGCGCGGCGGCCGTGTTCATGGTCAAGGTCTGCAGGTCCGGGTAGCGCAGCAGGCGGAGAAAGGCGGGGTTGACGTCCAGGAACTTGCCGGTCGGCGTGCACCGATACAGACCCACCGGCATGCCCTCGAACAAGCTCCGGTACTGCTGATCCTCCACAGAGCGCTCCGCAGGGCGCCGGCGACACGCAGCGTCCGACGGGGTCCGTTCTAAGATCTCATGCGCGATCGTCGAGGCGCCTGTGACGTTCCCCTCAACGTTCTTGATGGGCGAGATGGTGAGGACGACCGTGATGCGAGCCCCATCGTTGCGAACGTGTGTGGTCTCATACGGCTCGACCCGCTCCCCGCGCACAAGCCGTTCGAGGCCGCTGCGGGTGTCGTCGGGAAGATCGGGCGGCACCAAGACCGCGATCGATCGCCCGATCGCCTCTTCCGCGGAGTACCCGTAGGTCCGCTGCGCGGCTGCGTTCCAGCTGAGGATGATCCCGTCGAGTGTGTGGCTGAAAATGGCAGCGTCCGACAACTCGACGATGGCGGCGAGGTGGCGGAGGGGCTCCTCCCCGCCCCAATGCGGATAGCTGTGCGTGGCTCTCATGCTGGCTGTTGAATAGGCCTCTCACCAGGACCGCAGCAGCTCGCCAGTAGACGTGCCAGGAGTCGGGCGAACGTAGATGTCACCCTGGCCGCAGACGTCGGCATGGTCCAGTATAGGCATGCCCCACTTCGAGCCCCGACTAGACACGATCGGTACGGCGCAGAGGAGAGGCGGCTCGCCTCTTGGCAACACGCCAAATGCGTCTACTCGGTGATACAGGCCAGCGACAAAAAGTAATCTCTGCGCACGACCCGAGTGTACTACGTGAGGTCGAGGTGGATACGGCGATAGAACGGTTCAAGGCGAGGTAAGTACAAAGTAAGTACACGGCGCAGTATTCGGTCAGAACCTCGAAATAGCGAACGCGCGGGGGGCCCCAGTAGTTACTGGTGGGCGAGGTGGGATTTGAACCCACACGGCCATTCAGGCCAGCGAATTTTAAGTCCGCCTCGTCTGCCATTCCGACACTCGCCCGCCGATAAGTTCGTGCCGTCGGTCGGGCTACCTCCCCTTCGCGACGGTGACGGGGCGCGCAATTCAAACCATGCGCTGCGGCGGGTGGACGCGTGGCCACGTGCGTCGCGAGGGTGCCGGGGGTTAGGAGGTGGAGGCGACGGGCGGATTCGAACCGCCGAATGGGGGTTTTGCAGACCCCTGCCTTGCCACTTGGCTACGTCGCCGCGCGCTGGTTGTCATTGGAGCGGGAGATGGGATTCGAACCCACGACCTTCTCCTTGGCAAGGAGACGCTCTACCAGGCTGAGCTACTCCCGCGCTCCACGGGCTATTATAACAGAGCCGACCGACCCCTGGATCCGCCGGTCCTCCCCCATGATAACAAACACGGCTCCTCTGTCAACGCGCGTCGGGCCGGCGAACGTCAGGACGGGCGCAACAGCGACAAAAACTCCGCCCGCGTGCTGGGGTTCTCGCGGAACAGCCCCCGGTTCGCCGACGTGACGACGCGGCTGCCCGGCTTCTTGATGCCGCGTATGGTCATGCACGAATGGCTGGCGTCGATCACGACCGCGGCACCCCTCGGCCGCAGCCCCTCCATCAACATGTCGGCGACCAGCGAGGTCAACCGTTCCTGCACCTGGGGCCTCCGCGCGAGCGTCTCGACCAGCCGTGCGATCTTGCTGATCCCCACGATCCGGCCGTTGGGGATGTAGCCGACGTGGGCCACACCGACAAACGGAAGCAGATGATGCTCGCACATCGACGCGAACGGGATATCCTTGACGATCACCATCTCCTTGTGTCGTTCCTCGTCGAACCCCACGGTCAGGTACGTCATCGGATCCTGATGCACGCCCGCGAACAACTCCGCGTATGCCGCGGCGACCCGGCGCGGTGTCTCGCGCAGTCCCTCACGCGTCGGATCCTCACCGATGGCCTGCAGGATCGCGACCACGGCACGTTCGATCGCCGGCGTATCGACACCGCGCCAGGCCGGCGCGCGCCCCTTGTCCCCACCACCACGTTCACGCTTTCGCGTCACGCCCCTCACCTCCGCCGGCGGCCAGCGGCATCGTCACGCCGACGCCAGCCCCAGGCCCCTTGAGGATGTCGAGCATCTTGACCAGCCGCGCCATGAACCGCACGTCGTGCGTGCGTACGAGATGCGCACCCTGCAGCACGCCGTAGGCGACCGCCGCCGCCGTGCCTTCGAGGAGCTCGTCGAACGGCAGCCCGAGCACGTCCCGAAGATAATTCTTGCGCGAGGTCGCCAGGTACAGAGCATACCCTAAACCCCGGAACTCCCCGAACCGCCGGAGAATTTCCACGTCATGCTCCGCCGTCTTGCCGAAGCTGAACCCGGGGTCGACGACCAGACGACACGCCGGCACGCCGGCCGCCCGCGCCGTAGCCGTGCGGTCCTCGAGAAACGCATAGACCTCGTCCACCACCGACCCGTACGAAGGCGCGTGCTGTCGCTCCTTCGGTCGGCCCTGGATGTGCATCACCACCAGTGCGGCGCCGGTGTCGGCGGCGACGGTCGCCATCCGAGGATCCGCCAGACCGCTGATATCGTTGATCAACACTGCGCCGCCGTCAACCGCGCGCCGCGCGACGTCCGGCTTGTACGTATCCACGGTAATCGGCACGGAGATCCGCCGCGCCAGCGTCTCGATCAGCGGCGCCACCCGCTCGACTTCCTCCGTCTGAGGTGAGCGGCGGCCCCGGCCGCGCACTCTCACCGCCGACTTCGATCAGGTCGGCGCCCTCGGCGACCATCTCGTCGGCGCGGGCGAGCGCGGCGTCTCGTTCGAAGTACCGGCCGCGGTCGTAGAACGAGTCGGGGGTTGCGTTGAGCACGCCCACGATCAGCGGACCGTGCGCGAGATCCAGCACGCGGTCGCGTGCCTCGAGCGCGCGCGGCGCCGTCCGAAAGCGTGCCAGCGCGCCCGCGACCGGTCTGGATCCCACCCCGGCGGCGGGGTCGCCCTCGAGCGCGTCGAACCCCGCGAGCGATCCCTCGAGCACCATCGTCTCGGCCTCCGCGCCGAGCGTCGTCCACAGCGACGCGCGCCGTGCCGCATCCACGAGCGAGGCTTTCGCCCCGGCGCCGAGGCCACTGATCCTCACCGCGTACGCGCCGCCCGCGCCGCGGGCCGACGCCGTCGGCCACGCGATCACCCGCGCGCGCACGGGCGGGTCGGTCTCTCCCGTGACGGCACCACGCTCCGTGGCCATGTCTGCACCCCTCACCCGCCGCATCCCCGCGATCCATCTTAGCATCCAGCAACTAGTCCGCTCGCCGGGAGCGCGCCCCCTCCGCGTCGAACTCGCTCCGTGTGATCCGACACAGTCCCGCGGCCAGCGGGCGCCCGAGCCTCGGACCAAGGGGGATTGCATGATTCGCCTGGGCATGTCAATTCGCGGGGGCGAGGCCCGGCACGACGAGCTGACACTCGCCCGGCAGGTGGGATACGACGCGGTGGAGATCAGCATGGACGGCACCGGCATGATCTTCGGCGGCCAGCTGCATCCCGACATGCTGCGGGCAGCGCTGACCGACTTCGGCCGGTACGACTTGTGGTACTCGCTCCACAGCCCGAGCAGCCTGGATCTGCGGGACCGCGTGAACCGCGACGCCCAACTGGCGGTGGCCGGCGCCACCCTGCAATTTGCGCGTGAAGTGGGTGCCCGGATCCTCGTGATCCATTTCGAGCAGCGCAGCCCGGTCCAGGAGGACGAGACCGCATTCGTCGAGGCCATCTGGCGCCTGTCAGACGTGGCCGGCGACGTGCTGCTCGGCATCGAAAACATCGAGGTCGAGCGGATGGAGCCCGTGATCGAGTGCGTGCGGCGCGTCAACCGTCCGAACGTCGTGATGACGCTCGACATCGGCCACGCCTACCTCGCGGCGGCGCAGTTTCGGTTCGACTTCTTCGAGGCGATTCGGCGCGGCGCTGCCGCTTGTGCGGCACGTCCATATGAACGACAACTTCGGGCGTTATGATCCGCTGCGCCTCGAGAACTTCACCCTGTACCGCACACAGACCCCCGCAGACACGTTTCCTCTCGGGAAAGGGGACCTGCACCTGCCCGTGGGGTGGGGCACGATCCCCCTGGAGCGGGTCGTTCGGGCTCCTGCGGGGCTTTCAGGGCACGGTGATCCACGAGTACCGGTCCCAGCTGTTTCTTCCCTACGCGGAGACTGCCCAGGAGGAGGCGCGGCGCCTCATCGGGCTCCTCGGCCAGGTTACGTAGCCGCTCGCCCCCACGCGTATTTCCTGGGTGGCCGTTGCGGCCGCCAACGGCCACCGGTGAGGTCGTATGCCGGTCAGCGCCACACGACTCCCAACGCCGCCAATCCCATTCCAGCGATTACGACGGCCGTCCGACGGCACCGCGCCCCCAACTCCCGATCTCCACTCGTGACCCGCAGCGTCGGAACGTTCAGCACGATGGTCATGATGGACGCGAGGACCACCCCGTCGGCCGCGATCGACGGTGCCACGCGTCCCTGCGCCACCAGGGTCGCCGCCGCGGTCGACGCGGAGGCGCTGCTCACGATACCCCCGATCAGCGCGACGGCAAGAAACCCGATCTGCCCGATCGTTCGTTGCGCGATGTCGCCGAGCACGTTGATGACGAGGAACACCGCGCCGAAGGCCAACACATGACGCAACGAAATCGGCGAGTCCAGCGCGATCGCGGCATGTTCCTCATAGCGGGGACGCGTGACCACGACGCACACACCTCCCGCGACAATCATGGCGCCGAGCGGCAGCCATCCGAACCGGAGGGCTCCCGGGGCAAACAGGACGAGCATCAACACGTTGCGCAGCAGCGAGGCGAGATTCGCAACAAGGACGCCAAACGCGGCGGTCGCACCGAACGAGGCCGGCGCGGCACGCACGCGACGCCCCAGCTCCGCCGTCACCGCCCGGCTGTTCACAAACCCGCCAAGGAACGCCGAGTACGCGACGCCGCGCGTGCCCCACAACCGTAACAGGACGTAATTAATGAATCCGATGCCGGATACCGCGAGCACGGCGACCCACGCGGTGCGCAGATCGACGAGACCCCACGGGTCTATCGGCGTCGCCGGTAGGAGCGGGTACACGACGAACGCGATCACCCCGAGCACCAGCGCGCTCTGGATTTCGACGATCGTCAACGCCTGGGAAAATCGCTGAACGGGAGGCTTCGCGGCCAACAGACCGAGGACCACGAGCGCGCCGACCGCCCCGACGCGCACGTGCCCCGCGGCGATCAGGATCGCAAGCAATGCGATCAACCACATCGCCATCGACGTCGTGAGTTCAAGCGAACGGGCGATCACTATGCTCCGGGCGTTCAACCCGACGGTGAACAATACGATGCCGAGCAGACACCCGTACGCGGCCAGGGGGGATACTCGCCATGCGATGGTGCACGCGAACGCGACAGCATGCGAACGTTTTGACTCCAACGTCCTTGCGTGCCGCCCGGCGCTCGAGCCCGATCAGGGCACCTGCGCCGGTGGACACGCCCACCTGCGTCAGCCACGATGCCGTATCTCCGGCGATAAACGACATTCGCGGCGGGGACCGCCCTACGGACACACGCTAGCTTTGATGCGATTGTCCAACGTCACAACCTCGCGCCTGGCCGCCTCAGCGAAATCCGCGCCCCCAGACCGGAAGATCACCTGACGTGATGAGTTGACAATAATACCCTCGACGGCGGCTGTTCAATCCACCGCGTACGGCCGCGTCGAGGTCTCCGCCCTGGGTGCCAATCCCGGCGATGAGCATTGGCATCTCTCCGACAATGCGTCTCACAGCCTCGACCGCGTCGGGGTAAGTTCCCCCGACCATCACCGCGCAATTCCCGCGCGTATTCCATGTCGTTGCGACGTGCTCGGCCACGACGTGATGGAGGAGACGGTGTCGATCGGTTACGAGGTCTTGAAACTCGCGGGCGCCGGGATTGGAATTGTGGCACAGCACGATGATGCCCCGGTCGTCGTGATCCAAAAAGGGGTGCAGCGCCTCATGCCCGAGGTATGGATGAACGGTGACGGCATCCGCGCCGCAGACGTCAAAAACAAACCGGGCATAGGCCTTGTTGGTATTTCCGATGTCCCCGCGCTTTGCGTCGAGAATCACCGGAACCTGAGGGACGGTATCGTGGATGTACGCGATCGTGCGAATCAGCGCCTCGATACCGGCCGGCCCCTGCGCCTCATAAAACGCTGAATTGGGTTTGAACGCGCACACAAGATCCGCGGTGGCATCGACAATGGCCTTGTTGAATGCAAGGATCCGATCCCCGACGGGGGCATCGCCCCGCGTGCGCCGCCGGGAGGCTGTCCACGTCGCTGTCCAGCCCGACGCACACAAATTTCTGTTGCTCCCATCCATGCTGCAACAAGCGAGTGAAGTTGCGCGCGCTCATGCCGGGCTCAATTCTAGGACGACAGTTGAGCACCTGTAACTCGTCGAGGCGACTGATCAACCGGCCCCGCGCCTTGGCGCGGGCGCCGGTTGCGATCATGCATTGCACAGACGCCTGATCCGCGCGTACCCCGGCAGACCGCCAGCGCCCCGGAATGAGGCCGCAACGAGATCAGGCAGCCGCCGGAAAGGATCGCAAGACGGCGCACACGTGTTCCCGCTGTGTTCAACAACACCACAACGGCAAATCCCCCGAAACCGTGCCCGGCGAGATCAGTGCCTGTGAATCGCGCGGTTGGGCGAGATTTTGGACGTGTCCCCAGGGACCGCGGCTGGCGCCCCGAATCACTCGTGCGGCGACGCAAGAGGGAGTTTGCCATTCACCCCGAACGGTTGGGGAGATCGAACAGTGCCAGACGATTCCTCGAAGAATCGGGAGGTGCGCATATGATCGCGAAACAGGCCGTGCGAGCGCGCGTGGTCGCAACGATCGTTGGTATCACACTCATCGCGTTCCTAGCCGGGATTGCCAGTCCAGGCGGGGCGGGCGCGCAGACGCCCGTGACGCTGAACGTGTATGTCGGCGGCGACACGAACATCTTCGATTTGTGGCAGAAGATGCTGCTGCCGGCGTTTGAGAAGCGCTACCCCCAGTACAAAGCGAACATGGTGCCGCTGCTGCACGACGAGGGCGATCAGGGGGTCCTCGATAAGATCGTTGCCGCGAAGCAGGCGGGGCGCCCAACCGACGTAGACTTGTGGGAAACGAACCCGTCGTTCGTCACGCAGGGTATCGCCGCAAGGCGTGTGGGTCAAGCTGAGTCCGAGCTTGATCCCGAACCTGAGCCGCGTCTCGCAGCAGAAACTTGATGCCACGCAAGGTTACAGCATGCCCTACCGGGGCTCGTCCGTCGTGATCGCGTACAACTCGGCGTTCGTCAAGACCCCGCCCAAGTCGTTCGATGACATCGTCGCGTGGATCAAGGCGAACCCTGGCAAGTTTACGTACTGCGACCCGAACACCGGCGGATCCGGCCAGGCGTTCATGGTGGCGGCGGTGTACAAGTTCGCGTCGTCCGGACAATACACCGGCAGCGCCTACGACCCGAAACTGGAATCGTCGTGGGACCCCGCCTGGCAGCTGCTGAAGTCGCTCGAGCCCCAGATGTACAACAACGGAGCGCACCCCAACGGCAACGTCGCGGTGCTCCAATTGCTCGCCCAGCAGAACATCTACATGGCGCCCGTGTGGTCCGACATGGGCACCGACTATCTGACGCGCGGCCTGCTGCCGAAGACCGTGAAGCTTGAGCAGATCAGCCCGCCGCTGTTCGGCGGCGACTCGACGGTGACGGCTCCGGCCGGTTCGGCTCACCTCGAGGGAACGTTCTTGCTGCTGAACTGGCTCCTGACGCCGGAGGCACAGACGTTGGTGGTGAACGGCGTCTCGGGCTATCCCGGGGTCGACTGGCAGTACATGCCCGACAGTGTGCGGATGAAGTTCGCGGATGTGGCGAAGCCGTACGCCCCGCTGCCAAACTCGAAGTATTTCGCCGACATGCAGCGCCTGTGGCACGAGCGGGTCGCCGGCGGCGGCTAATCGTCACCCGTTCGCAGTTTCAGCGAGGGCGGTAGACCGCGTGCGCGCGGGATGGAAGCAGGGAGCACTGGGGTTGGCCCTAGTGCTCCCTCCGCTTTGTGTCCTGCTGCTGTTGGTGGTCGATCCCGGCGATCACCGCGGTCGTGACCACGTTCAGCGCGCGCGACGTCGGGACCGGGCTGTTCGCGAACTACGCCGACGTCTTCGCGACGCGCGGCCTCCGCGCGGACATCATCTACACGGTCGTCGTCACGCTCGTGGCCGTGGGCGTCACGTTTCTGCTCAGCTATCCCCTCGCGCTGTATCTCCGGTTCACGCGAAGCCGGGGCGTGGGATTCCTGGGCGTGCTGTTCATGGTGCCGCTGTTCGTGCCCGTCGTGATCACGTCGTTCGCGATGATCAATTTTCTCGTGAACCACGGATTCGTGTCGACGATTCTGTATCGCGCTCGGGATCCAGACATTTCCCCGGCTGATGTATAACGCGACCGGCATCGTGCTGACCCAGGTGTGGGCGAGCATTCCGTTTGCGGTACTCATCCTCGGCTCCGGACTGCAGTCGATCGACGACGCGCTCATCGACAGCGCCCGGGACGTGGGCGCCGGCGCCCTGCGGACGTTCTTCGCGGTGATCCTGCCGCTCAACATGACCTCGACGATGATCACGCTGACGCTCCTGTTCATCGGCATCTTCGGCTCGTACACGATCCCCTTTCTCGTCGGCGGCAACGCGCCGCAGATGCTCGGGGTCACCATGACGGCCTACCTGACGCAGTATCTGCGCCGCACGGAGTCGGTCACCATGGCGGTGATCGGATTTCTCATCTCCGCGCTCGTCGGGGCGGTCTACATCGCGAGCGTCAGCCGCCGGGAGCGCGGCACACGGTGAGCGGCGCCGCGTGGTTTCACGCGGTTCGTGTCATGCGCGCAACGATCGGCCTCGGCGCGCTCCTCGCGCTGGCGGCGTTCATCCTTGGTCCGCTCTTGAGCCTGCTCATGTGGGCGGTGGCCGGCACGTGGTTGTTCCCCAGTCTCCTCCCGGAGTTCTCGCTCAAGTGGTGGTTCTACGTCCTCGGACAGGACGATGTCGTCAAGTCGATCCGCATGAGCCTCGAGAGCGCGCCCGTCGCGACGACCCTGTCGGCGCTGATCTGCATTCCCGCCGCCTATGCGTTCGCGCGTCTCGAGTTTCCGGGCCGGCGGATCCTGCTGCTGTCGTTTCTGAGCGCGAACGCGTTCCCGAAAATCGGCCTCTACGTCAGCATCGCGACGCTGTTCTACCGGCTGAACCTGATGGACACGTTCGCCGGGGTCGTCATGATCCAGCTCATCAACACGCTCCTGTTCATGATCTGGATTCCCGACGGGGACGTTCCGCGGGATCAACCGGAACCTCGAGGAGGCCGCGCGGGATGTCGGGGCGGGTCCGCTCAAGACGTTCTTTCAAATCACGCTGCCGATCGCGCTGCCGGGCCTGATCGTCGCGGCGCTGTTCGCGTTCATCGCCGCGTTCGATGAGGCGCAGGGGTCGCTGATCGTGGGCACGCCGAACCATATGACAATGCCGGTCCTGATGTACGGCCTCGTGCTGGGCTATCCGCAGCCGGTCGGGGCGGTGTTCTCCGTGCTGCTCGCCCTGCCCTCACTCGTCCTGCTACTCTTGATGCAGCGGTACCTCCGGGCCGGGTATCTCGCGGCCGGATACAACCTCTAACCGCGGGGGAGTCGATGGCGCGCCTATCGCTGGAGCACCTGACGAAGCGCTTCGGGACCCAGGCCGCCGTCCACGACATCACGCTCGACGTCCGCGACGGCGAGCTCGATGTGCCTCTTGGGCCCGTCGGGGTGCGGCAAGACCACGACGCTCCGGATGATCGGCGGGTTCGCCGCCCCGGACTCGGGGGACATCCAGATCGACGGCCGCAGCGTCGTCGACCTGCCGCCCGAGCGCCGCCCCACCGCGATGGTGTTCCAGCGGTACAACCTGTGGCCGCACATGACGGTCGAGCAGAATATCGCATTCGGCCTCCGCATCCGCCGGCTGCAGCGCGCCGCGATCGAACGCCAGGTGCACGACGCGCTGGCCCTCGTCGGGCTCCCGGGCAGCGGCCGGAAATATCCGCACCAGCTGTCCGGCGGGGAACAGCAGCGCGTCGCGGTCGCCCGCGCGCTCGTGCTTGAGCCGCAGATCCTCCTCCTCGACGAGCCGTTCAGCAACCTCGACGCGCGGCTGCGCGTGCGGATGCGCGAGGAGGTCAAACAGCTGCAGCGGAAGGTCGGCATCACGACGGTGTTCGTGACACACGATCAGGAAGAAGCGCTGACGATCGCGGATCGCATCGCGGTCATGCACGCGGGCGTGCTGCAGCAGGTGGACACGCCGTCGGATCTGTACACGTACCCGCGCACGCTGTTCGTGGCGGACTTCATCGGCACGATGAACCTGCTCCCGGCCACCGCGCAGGCCGGCGGCACGCTGGCCGCCGGCCCGTGGCGCCTCCCAATGCCAGGACGGGGCTGGCCGGAGGGGACCCAGGCGACGATCGCCGTGCGGCCGGAGGACCTCGCCGTCGACCCGGACGGCGTTCCGATGGAGATTCGGCGCGTCATCAACCTCGGACACTATCTGCAGGTGCTGCTTGAGTGTCCCGGACTCGGCGAGCTGCGCATGTTCACCCCGAAGGGCGCCGCGCTGACCGAAGGCGCGCGCGTCCCGGTGCAGCTGGTGCGCGCGCTCGCGTTCCGCGACGCGGAGATGGTGGAAATCGGCGGACCGATGCGGCCGTCGGTCACCGCGCCCGACGCTCGGTGAACCGCCCTCCGGTGTTCGCGACACGACCCACCCGCTCGGGTCCGCCGTGAACATCCTCGGCTCGCTGGAGCACGCGTTTACGCTGGATGCCGACGGCGAAGCCTGGGCGGCGCCGACGCTCGCCGCACCGGGGACGTCGTGGGAACGCGGCGAGGCGCCCGTCGTCTTCCTCGAGGTTGACGGGCGGCGCCGGCAGGCGTTGGTCGTTGCCGGCGGCGCTGACCCGACCGAATACCTGCGGTGCCTCGGGCGGCTCACGCGGGGACCGCACGCATTGCGGTTTCACCTCGATCCCCGGAGCTCCGTCCCGCCTGCCGGCGGGGTCGAGCTCCTCAACCTCCGTACCGGCTCGGTCGCCGACACCGACCCGACCGCGAAGATCTGGGCGTCCGCGCCGATCCTGCACTATCGGGAGGATGCGGGGTCGCCCGAGGGAATCGCCACGGACACTCCGCTCCTCCTGTTTTACCGGGCCGCGGCACCGTCATCCACACGGGGCGCCCCGCAACTGGCGCTCGAGTACCACGTCATCTTTTCCCACGAGGACGCCGGCACGGACCTCACGGGGCTCTTGGCCAAATGGGGCCACACGACGGACATCGAGTGGATCTATCGGATCGAGTGCGACGGGGCCGGCGCGATCGTCGGCGAGGTCTATCAAGGCCGCGGCCACCGCGCGCTTCCGTTCCGCGGAACGCGCGCGTGGGGCGCGCACCCGGTACTGCAGGTGACGGGGAAGCACGGCATGGTGACAGACCGCGTGGACGGCGCGCGTCGGGTCGCGCTCGCGCCCGCCCTCCGCCAGCCCGACGACGAACCGCGCGAAGGCGTGCAGCAGCGGTTTCCGTGGATCTACCGCGTGAGCGCGCTCGAAGTCCTCCGCCAGGTGGTGTTGGAGCGGACGCCTGAGCCGTCGAGTCCCTCCCCGGCAGACCTCCGCGCGTACCTGTTCCTCCAGTGGAAGCGCGGAGCCGACGCATCCGCCCCCCTCGAAGCCGGGGTCCTGATCGGCGGGCGGTGGTACACCTCCGCGTGGGGCCGCCCCGATCTCGCGTTCTGCGGAGCGGACGCCGAGAGCACCGCGATCAAACTTCCGCCCGGCACCGTCGACTCGGCGGTCGAGGCCATCGCCGTCCGAACCGCAGCACCGTCACGCGTCCCCATCCCGGTGACCCTTGTGCGTGCCTTTCGGCTGGACGACCGCTACCTACCGGGGACCCCGCTCGCCGCGTCCGGCACGATTCGGCTCACCGAGCCCAACGCGTGGGGCATCGCGTGGGACCGGCGCAGCGGTCATCGCTACGACGGCGGGCGCCGACTGACGGCCGCGCCCGCCCGCATCACCCACGCGGATGCTGCATGATGCGCAGACGCGACGGCGCGTGCCCGTCGGGATCCCGAACGTACACGAACACGTCGGTGTGGCCTTCGCCCACGCACCGCCACCGAAGCGTCGCGACCCACATCCCCGCGCCTGTCGCGGCGGCGGGAGGCGCCGGGGCGTTCGCGTTGTGCGGGAGGACCACGGTGATCTCCACGCGGCCGCTCGCGATCACGGCATCCTGGGAGACCGGCGGTCCGCCGGCCGGCGGCGGCTCGAGCGCCACACAGTAGAGCATGCGCGGATCGAACACGACCTCCACCGTGCAGCGAACGGACAGACCGCAAACAGCCTCTCCGAGGTACACGCCGGTCTGAAACGTCGTGCCGACCGTGACGCCGCCGCAGTCGGCAAGCCAGGCGCCCGGAGCCGGGCGCGAGGCGCGATCCCCCGGCGTCACGGACAACGGACCGCGGCGCCCGGAAGGCGCACGATCGTCATGCCGGCGCGCGGGGCTACGCCGGGTGCTCCACGAGAAACGTGTGAATCCGCGCCGCCACCTTCGGCCCGATCCCCTCGATCGCCGCGATCTCGTCGACCGTCGCAGTCCGGATATTGCGGACCGACCCAAATTGGCGAATCAGTGCCCGCTTCCGCCGCTCGCCAACGCCCGGGATCTCGTCCAGCACGGAGAACACGATCCGGCGCTGGCGCAGCATCTGGTGGTAGGCGTTCGCGAATCGATGGGCTTCGTCGCGCAACCGCTGCAGCAGCTGCAGCGCGTGCGAGTCCCGGGGGAGCGCGACGGGCTCCGAGAGATCGGGCACGTAGATCAGCTCCTGCTGCTTGGCGAGGGCGATCGCCGGAATCGCGTGGTTGTACTCGAACAAGACTTCCCGCGCGGCCCCAAGCTGTCCGCGGCCGCCGTCGAGGACGATGAGGTCCGGCAGCACCGCCCACTTCACGGGAATCGGCTCGTCGCGGTCGAGGCGCTCCTGCTCCTGCCGCGCCTGCGCGAACCGGCGGCCGAGCACTTCGCGCATCATCGCGACGTCGTCGGGCCCCTCCGCGTACTTCATCCGAAACCGGCGGTAGTCGCGCTTCTTCGGCCGGCCGCCTTCCGCCACGACGAGCGAGGCCACGGATTCGCCGCCCTGGAAGTTGCTGATGTCGTAGCACTCGATGCGCACCGGCGGCGTCTCCAGGCCCAACACGTGCGCGAGCTCGCGCGCACCCGGCCCCACCTCGTCTCCCCGCCGGGCGTGCTCCTGGGCCAGATGCAGCGCCGCGTTCTCGCGCGCCATCTCGACAAGACGCACCCGCTCGCCGCGCTGCGGCTGCACGATCGCGACCCGGCCCCCCCGACGCTCGCCGAGCCAGCGCTCGATGACGTCGCGGTCGGGGATCGGCTCGGGGACGAGGATCTGCGGCGGGGGCGTCGACGTCGCTTCGTAGAACTGCGTCAGAAACGCCGACAGCGTCTCGCCGGACGGCACGCCGCGCGTGCCCTTCAGCATGACGTGCTCCTGTCCGACCAGGCGCCCGGCGCGAACAAAGAAGATCTGCACGCACCCCTCGTCCCCCTGCTGGGCAAGGGCGACGATGTCCCGATCTTCCTCGCCGGCAGAGACGATGCGCTGCTTTTCCCCAAGCGCTTCAAGGCCGCGCAGCTGGTCCCGCAATTGGGCCGCGCGCTCGAAGTCGAGCGCGGCGGCGGCCGCCTCCATCTGCGCGCGCAGGTCCTCGAGCAGGCGCTCCTGCTTTCCCTCGAGGAACGCGGCGGCCTGCGCGACCTGCTCGGCGTACTGCTCGGACGTCGCGCCCCACGCGACGCACGGGGCGCTGCATTGGCCGATGTAGTAGTCCAAACACGGACGCGGCAGGTTGTGCTCGATGTCCAGATTGCACGTCCGCAGCTTGAACTGGCGCCGGATCAGCCGGATCGTCCGCCCGACGAGCTTGGGCTCGTGGTACGGATACGGACCGAAGTACTTCGCGCCATCCCGGGCGACCTTGCGCGTCATGATGATCTTGGGATAGTCCTCGTTCGTCAGCTTCAGGTACGGATAGGCCTTATCGTCGGCCATGCGCACGTTGTACCACGGCCGGTAGCGCTTGATGAGCGTCGCCTCGAGGATCAGTGCCTCGACCTCATTCGCGCAGACGACGGTCTCGAAGTCGCGGATCTTCGAGACGAGGTGAAGGATCCGCGGGCTGTCGGTGTGGCCGGGCTGAAAGTACTGCCGCACCCGCCCCCGCAGCGACGTCGCTTTGCCGACGTAGATCACCCGCCCCGCGCCGTCCCGCATCAGATACACGCCGGGCTGATCGGGAAGCGCCGCGAGCTTTTCCGGCAGGCCCGCGACGCCGTCGGAGGCCGCGTCCAGCGGCATCGACTCTGGGGCCGCCGCCTCTACCGAATCCGTCGTGGGTATGTGCTCGGTCATCACGACATTATTATACTCGCCGAGCGCCAGACTCCGAAGCGCGGCATCATCACGCGTGGGCAGCGCGCGGGCTCGTCGTCCCCCAATGCATTCGGTCGTGGTCCACGTGTGGCACTTTGCACAGACGGCCAGACGGTGTCTTGCTACGCTTCGTGCAAGGACGCGTCACCATGGACATCGGGCACGGCACCATGCAGTACAGAGTAGCAGCCTATTCGAAACAAGGGGAGGACACACCAATGTTGTGGACAGTCTGCGCAGTTCTGGTCGTCTTGTGGCTGCTCGGGTTCAGCCTCCACGTCGGGGGCAGTTTGATTCACTTGCTGCTGGTCGTCGCCGTGATCGTCATCGTCTTCAACCTACTGACCGGCGGTAGGGCGGTCGCGTAGGCGGTTCGACACCGGAAACGCTCCGGATGGACAGCATCCGAAAGGAGATCGACACGATGAATAAGGATCAACTCGGGGGGAAGCAGCGACAACTTCGAGGGGCCGTCAAGAAGCAGTGGGGAAAACTGACGAATGACAAGCGGAATCAACGGGCGGGCAACACCGATAAGGTCGTGGGGAAGATCCAGGAGAAGTACGGCGATGTGCGCGCGGGGATCGACCGACACCTGAACGCGGTCGACAAGTCCGTGGCGTCGAAGACCCGATCTCGGTAGCGGTCCGCGTGTAGCGCCGGCTGTGCTCTAGGACAGCCGGCGCTTCGCTGAGACTCACCCTGGGCCGCCGCACGCGCCGGGGCGGGGCGCCCGAATCGTAAGGGTCGGGCGCGCTCCCTGAAACTGTCGTGGTCCGCCATCACGCATCCTTGTCGCTGTACGCGGGGTAAACTACACTAGAGTGAGAGTCGCAGGACGTACATGGCCGAGGTTACGACGTTGACGAAGCGTATTGTGGTATCGATACTGGCTGCCGCGCTCTGCGTCGCGGGGTTCAGTGACGCTCGACCGGCAGCCGCCGCCCCAGCGGCGGGTGTCGACGCGCTCCAGGCCGTATTCAGCCGGTTGCTCGGCACCCCGCCCGTCATCCGTGTTGGCGCGGTGCCCGGCGCCCGCGACGGCGCGTACAACCAGATCGGCGTCTACGCGGAGCACGCCGCGATCCAGGGCCTGCGCATCGACCAGCTGTGGTTCCGGCTGCTCGGCGTGAGCCTGGATCCGGCCCAACTGCGCCGCGGCACCCTCCAGGTGCTCGCCATACAGACCAGCGCGATCTACGGCAAGGTGTCGATCGACAGCGTGCAGGATCTCTTGAACCATGAGAACACGGTCAAGAATGTCACCCTGACCGCCGACGGCGCCACAACGGTCGCCGCGGGCACGATTGTCTACAGCGGCCTCCCCACAAATGTCCGCATGCGAGGCACGTTCCAAGTGTCGGGGGTGCCGGAGATCTTCTTTCACCTCCAGGAGCTGACCGTCGACGCCCTGCCGATGCCGGGGGCGGTCGCCGCGCAGGTCGAGCAGCAGATCAACCCCGTCGTGGACCTGCGAGACTGGCCGGTGTCGTTCGCCATCCGGACGTTCCGCCAAACCGAGACCGGATTCATCCTGAGCAGCCAGGCCGATGACACGCAGCCCTGCGACGCGTGCATCGGCGCACCGGTGCAGCCGAAGCCGTAGGACGGTCGGACAGGACACGAGACCCGTGGTCCACGGCACACACCGGACGGTCGCTCGCGATCGATAGGACACGGCGCGCGCGCACGGGTACGGCGGACGGCGTGACAGCCCGACCGCGGCCGCGCTCGCGGCCGGGTTTGCCGTCGTCATCTGGGGCGCGTCGCCGATCGCGACCAAAATCGCCGTGGCGCACCTCAGCCCGCTGATGGTGGCGATCCTGCGGACGCTCTGGGCGGCGGCGCTGCTGCTGCCGGTGGCCTGCGTCGGAAGGCTCCCGCGCCCCCACGGAACGGCCGCCTGGGCGCCGCTCACCGTCTCCGGCCTCTGCGGCTTCATCGGGTTTCCGATCCTATTCACCTACGGCGTGCAGTTGACGACGGCCTCACACGCGGCGCTGATCCTCGCGCTCGCCCCCGTGTCCACCGGCCTGATCGCCGCGGTCCTGGAAGGCCACCCGCTGTCGGCGCGCTGGATCGCGGGCGCGGGTGTCGCGCTCGCCGGTGCGGTCGCGCTCGTCGTCTTTCGGCTGGGCCTTCGGGGCGCACCCGAGTCGGTGATCGGGGATGCGCTCGTGCTGTGCGGACTGCTGTGCGGAACCGGCGGCTACGTGGTGGGCGCCCGGGCGGCCAGAGACTACGGGTCCTGGGCGACGACGGTGTGGGGGATCGTCCTGTCCGGGGCGGTGGTGCTGCCGGCGTTCGCGGTCCTGGCCCCGCGGACGCCGTGGGCGGCGGTCACGTCGACCGAATGGCTCTCGGTGGGCTACCTCGCGGTGATGGTCTCGATCGTGGGCTACGTCGCCTGGTACTGGGCGCTCGCGTCCGGAGGAATCGCGCGCATGGGACTCGCGCAGTTTGCGCAGCCGATCGTGACCGTCGCGCTGGCGCTCGTCATGCTGCACGAAGCGGTGACACTTCCGCTGCTCGCCACGGGCGCCTGCATCCTGGCCGGCATCTCCCTCGCCCGCCAGTAGCCGTCGTCGGGCTTACGCCGGCTTCCGTCCCGCGGTGAGGCGGCAGTTGGCCTGATCGCGCACCTTCGGATTCGCAAGATAGGTCGGCCATTCCCAGCGCAGGAACTGGACGACTTGGCGGTTGACCTTCTCGCACAGCTGCGCCAGCGCCTCGACGGTCGTGGACGCGTAGTGCGGCGTCAGCACGACGTTGTCCAGACTGAACAACGGATTGTCCTTGGCGGGCGGCTCAGGGTTCTGCACGTCGAGCCCCGCGCCGCTCAGGCGCCCGGACCGCAGCGCCGCGACCAGGGCCTGCTGGTCTACCACGCCCCCGCGCGAGGTGTTGATCAGGACCGCGCCGGGCTTCATCCGGGCAAATGCGACCGCGCCGATCATCCCGCGGGTCTCCTCCGTCAGCGGCGTGTGCAGCGAGACGATGTCGGCCTGCGAGAGCAGTTCGTCGAGTCCGAGCTTTTCGACGCCAACCTTCGCCATCTCCGGCGCATCCACGTACGGATCGGCCGCCACGACCCGCAGCCCAAACGGCTGGGCGCGTTCGGCGACCCTCCGGGCGATGTGCCCGAACGCGACCAATCCCAGCGTCCGTCCGCGCAGCGAATGCATCGGCAGCATCGCGCCCGGAGTCCATCCCCCGCCCCGCACGTGCCGGTCCGCGAGCAACAGTTTGCGCGTCACGCCGAGGATCAGCGTCCAGCGTCGTGTCCGCCACCTCGTCGTAGCAGAAGTCCGGCACGTGCGCGACGCACACGCCGTGCTTGGTGGCCGCCGCCAGATCCACCGTATCGAGACCGATGCCGGTCCGCACGAGGCCCACAAGGCTGGTCGCTCCGGCGCAGAACGCATCCGTGATCGGCGCACCCCCGGCGACCATCACGTGCGCGTCCCGGGCCGCCGCGATCCGCTCGTCCTCGGTTCGGCACGACACGTAGCGCAGGATCCCGCCCGCCGCCGTAATCGCGGCCGCGTCCAGCGGGAACCTCGGCCCCTTCTCTCCCTCGCTCCAGAGCACGATTAGCGGTGCGCTCATTCCACCCTCCTTGATCCGTTCACCCTCGCGGGTCCCGCAGGGACCTCCACGTGGAGGCTCAGTCCGTTAGGGCTATTCGGCGGCGAGACGGACGGATCATGCGACCAACGATGCGATCTGGGCCTACCGGCCGCGCCGACGGCCCGCGGCGGGCACCCGGGACCGGCCGGCACGGACCGGCCCGCCGTTCCGCGCCGGCCTGGCGCCATCCGCCAGACGCGGCCACGCCCGTCCGCCGTCCGCACGGGCCGCGACCGCCTGCCGCGCGGCCTGGTGGCGGAGCAGCTTCCGAAGATATTGCCCGGTATACGAGGCCGGGACGCGCGCGACCGTCTCCGGCGTCCCTTCGGCGACCACGTATCCGCCGAGATCGCCCCCCTCGGGGCCGAGGTCGATGATCCAGTCCGCGGTCTTGATCACATCGAGGTTATGCTCGATCACCAGCACCGTGTTGCCGACGTCGGCCAAGCGGTGCAGCACCTCGAGGAGGCGCTGCACGTCGGCGAAGTGCAGCCCGACCGTCGGCTCGTCGAGAATGTACACGGTCCGCCCGGTGTCGCGGCGGCTCAACTCCGTACTGAGTTTGACCCGCTGCGCCTCGCCGCCCGACAGCGTCGTGGCCGACTGCCCGAGCGCGACGTAGCCCAACCCGACGTCCGCGAGCGTGCGCAGCTTGCGCTTGATGCGGGGAATCGCGTCGAAAAATTGCACCGCCTGATCGACCGTCATATCCAGCACGTCGGCGATCGACTTGCCCTTGTACTTCACCTCCAGCGTCTCGCGGTTGTAGCGCTTGCCTTTGCAGACTTCGCACGGGACATAGACGTCGGGAAGAAAATGCATCTCGATCCGGACGATGCCGTCTCCCTCGCACGCGTCGCACCGGCCGCCGCGGACGTTGAAGGAGAACCGCCCCTGCTTGAACCCCCGCGCGCGCGCGTCCGCCGTCGCCGCGAACAGCTCCCGGATGAGATCGAACGTCTTCGTGTATGTCGCGGGGTTGCTGCGCGGTGTCCGCCCGATCGGCGACTGGTCGATGTTGATCACCTTGTCGACCAACCGCAGCCCGTCGATCCGATCGTGCGCGCCCGGGTGCGACCGCGCGCCGTGGAGGTGGTGGGACAGCGCGCGGTAGAGAATATCGTCGATGAGGGTCGACTTCCCCGAGCCAGAGACGCCGGTCACGCAGACAAACATGCCGAGCGGGATCGAGACGTCGATCCCCTTCAGATTGTGCTCGCGGGCGCCGCGGATGACGATCGCGCCCCCGTTGCCCGCGCGCCGGCGGGGCGGGATCGGGATGCTGCGGGCGCCGGACAGAAACTGACCGGTCACGGAGTCGGGCGTGCGGAGGATCTTCTCGAGCGGGCCGGACGCCACGACGCGTCCGCCGAGCGCCCCGGCGCCCGGGCCGATGTCGACGATCCAATCGGCCGCCCGGATCGTCTCTTCGTCGTGCTCGACCACGAGAATCGTGTTGCCGAGGTCGCGCAGCCGCTCGAGCGTGTCAATCAACCGCCGGTTGTCACGCTGGTGCAGCCCCACGCTTGGCTCGTCGAGCACATACAGCACCCCCATCAGACCTGAGCCGATCTGCGTCGCCAGGCGAATGCGCTGCGCCTCGCCGCCCGAGAGCGTGTTCGCGGTCCGGTCGAGCGTCAGATAGTCCAGCCCGACATCGACCAAAAACCGCAGGCGGGCGCTGATCTCCTTCAGGATCTGCTGCGCGATCAGCTGCTCGCGCGCGGTGAACGTCAGGCCCTCGAAGAACTCGAGCGCGCGCCGCACCGTCAGCGCGGACGTCTCGGCGATCGACTGGCCCCCGACGGTGATCGCGAGCACCTCGCGCTTCAGCCGCGTGCCCCGGCAGTCCGGACAGGGCGCGACGCTCATGTACCGCTCGATCTCCTCCTTGAGGGACTCCGAGTCGGTCTCGCGGTACCGGCGCTCCAGCTGCGGGACGATCCCCTCGAACTCGGTCTCATACTGGCGCAGGGTGCCCCAGCGGTTGTGGTACTTGATCCGCACCGCCTCGTCCGTCCCGTGCAGCAGGATCCGCACGAACTCGCGCGGCAGCTTCCGGACGGGCGTGTGCATGTCGACGCCGAAATGGTCGGCGAGCGAACGCAGCAGCTCCTGATAGTACTCGGCCGTCGAGCTCGCCCACGGCAGGACGGCCCCATCGAGCAGCGACAGCGACGGATCCAGGACCAGTGACGGATCGATCTCCTGCTTGTACCCGAGACCCGTGCACGTGGGGCACGCCCCGTACGGCGCGTTGAACGAGAACAGCCTCGGCTCGATCTCCGGCAGGCTCACGCCGTCGTCGGGACACGCGAAGTTCCGGCTGAACGTGAACTCCTCGCCGTCGACGACGGAGATGCCGACGATGCCCTGCCCCAGTTTGAGCGCGGTCTCAACCGAGTCGTTGAGCCGGCTGCGGATATCCGGGCGGACAATCAGCCGGTCGACCACGACCTCGATCTGATGCTTCCGGTTCTTGTCGAGCGGAATCTCCTCGCCGAGCTCGTACAGGTTCCCGTCGACGCGCACACGGGCGAAGCCCTGGCGCCGCAGATCCTGAAACAGCTGCCGGTACTCCCCCTTGCGTCCGCGCACGATCGGACCGAGCACCAGAATCCGCCGTCCCTCGGGCAGCTGCAGCACGTGGTCGACAATCTGCTCGGGCGTCTGACGGCTGATCGGTTTGCCGCACTTGGGACAGTGCGGCAGGCCGACCCGCGCGTACAAGAGGCGCAGGTAGTCGTAGATTTCGGTCACGGTCCCGACGGTGGACCGCGGGTTCCGCGGCGCCCCCTTCTGGTCGATCGACACGGCGGGACTCAGGCCGTCGATGTGATCGACGTCCGGCTTCTCCATCAGCCCGAGAAACTGCCGGGCATACGCCGACAGAGACTCGACGTACTTGCGCTGGCCTTCGGCGTAGATCGTGTCGAACGCGAGCGACGACTTGCCGGATCCCGAGATCCCCGTCAGCACGACGAGGCGGTCTCGCGGCAGCTCGACGTCGATGTTTTGGAGGTTGTGCTCGCGCGCACCGCGCACGACGATCCGATCGAGCGGCATGGTGCTCCTTAGGAACTGCGCTTGTGGTAGATCGAACAGATGTTCGGTATTACGTGGACCCAAACCTTCCTATCTGGTAAACGCCGTGAACGGTCCCCGCTATTGCCTGGATCCCTTCCCGACCCCGCCGGGGCGGCGCCGCGTACGGCCGCCGGACGGCGCGCCGCGGCGCCCACGCCGGGACCCGGCCGGCGCAAAAAACGGCTCGCCGAGCCCCTTGCGCAACTCTTGGAGCTGGTCGCGCAGCGAGGCCGCTTTCTCGAACTGCAGATCCGCCGCGGCCTTCTGCATTTCCCGCTCGAGCACTTCGATCGTACGCTCGAGCTCCCCGGGACTCAGCATCAAGAGACGGGCGATGTCCCACGGCACCTGTTTGTGCTGTTCGGCGAGCCCGACGAGCTCCTTCGCGGTCAGCACGGCGCCGTCGGCGCCCTCGGCCGCGTACGACGCGGGCTCCTCGGCGACTTCGAGCAGCTCGATCATGTCGCGAATCGGCTTCACGATCGTCGTCGGCGTGATCGCGTGCTCCTCGTTGTAGCGCAGCTGGATCACCCGGCGGCGGTTGGTCTCCGAGATCGCCTTGCGCATCGACTCCGTGACCCCGTCGGCGTACAGGATCACGCGACCGCCGACGTTGCGGGCCGCCCGCCCCATCGTCTGAATCAGGCTGGTCTCGGACCGGAGGTAGCCTTCTTTGTCGGCGTCGAGTATCGCGACGAGCGACACCTCGGGCAGATCGAGCCCCTCGCGCAGCAAGTTGATCCCAACGAGCACGTCGTACGTGCCCAGCCGCAGGTCCTTGAGGATCTGGATCCGCTGCAGAACCTCGACCTCCGCGTGCAGGTAGTGGACCTTCATGCCGAGCTCCTGGAGATAGTCCGACAGATCCTCCGCCATCCGCTTCGTCAGCGTGGTCACGAGGGTCCGCTCGCCCTTGTCCACCTGCCCCTTGATCTCGGCGATCAGATCGTCGACCTGCCCCTTCGCGGGGCGCACGTCGACCTGAGGATCCACCAGGCCGGTCGGACGCACGATCTGCTCCGCGATCTGAGTGCTGACGGACAGCTCGTACGGCCCCGGGGTCGCCGAGATGAACAGCGCCTGCGGCACGAGGTGGTCGAACTCCGCAAACGTCAGCGGACGGTTGTCGTACGCCGACGGCAGCCGGAACCCAAAGTCGACCAGGTTCTTCTTCCGGGCCCGATCGCCTTCGACCATCCCGCGCACCTGCGGAACCGTGACGTGCGACTCGTCGATGACCGCGAGAAAGTCCTTGGGGAAGTAGTCCAGCAAACAGCCCGGCCGCTCGCCGGGCGCGCGCCCCGAGATCGGGCGCGAGTAGTTCTCGATCCCGGGGCAGTAGCCGACCTCGCGCAGCATCTCCAGGTCGTACTTCGTGCGAAACTCCAGACGCTGCGCCTCGAGGAGCTTGCCCTGATCGCGGAACCACTGCAGCCGCTCCTGCAGTTCCGCTTCGATCCGGCCGAGCCCGACCTCGAGCTTCTCGGCCGTGGTCACCCAGTGCTTCGCGGGCCAGATCGCCACGGCCGGCTTGTCCGCAAGCAGCTCCCCGGTCAGCGGATCCACCTCGTGGATGCGTTCGATCTCGTCATCGAACAGCTCGACCCGGACCGCTCGGTCCTCATACGCGGGAAAGATCTCGATCACGTCCCCGCGGACGCGAAACCGGCCGCGCGCAAAGTCGATGTCGTTGCGCTCGTACTGCACGTCCACGAGCCGGCGCAGAATCTCATCGCGCGACTTGCGCTCGCCGGTCTTCAGAAACAGCATGACGTCCTCATAATCTTCCGGCGAGCCTAATCCGTAGATGCACGAGACGGACGCCACGACGATCACGTCGCGGCGCTCCATCAGCGCCTTCGTCGATGCGTGCCGGAGGCGGTCGATCTCATCGTTGATCGCCGCGTCCTTCGCGATATACAGATCGTTCTGCGGGACGTACGCCTCGGGCTGGTAGAAGTCGTAGTAGGAGACAAAATATCGCACCGCGCTGTCCGGAAAAAACTGCCGAAACTCCCCGTACAGCTGCGCCGCGAGCGTCTTGTTGTGAGCGAGGACCAGCGTCGGCCGCTGAATCTGCGCGATGACCTCGGAGACGGTCCGCGTTTTCCCGCTGCCGGTCACGCCGAGCAGCGTCTGAAATCGGTCGCCCCGCCGCACGCCCTCGACCAGCTTGGCAATCGCCTGTGGCTGGTCGCCGGCGGGAGCCTGCTCCGTGACGAGTCGAAACTGCGCGTTGTTCATCACACAATTATAGCATGCGCCTCGAAATCCGCTCCACTCCTCGCGGACAGGCCGGCCGGAGCGCCGCACCCTCCCGTCCAGGCGGCCGCACCACCGAACATTCATCAGGCGGTTACGTGGTCTGCATCGAGCGTTCACGCGCAGCGCCTATCCTGATACCCGTACGAGCCATCCGATCGTGGCACGAGGTGATGAACATGATCGCACAGAGACGCGTGTTGAATCTCGCCGCCGGACCGACCTCGCTCGCCGCGGGCGTCGCCGCAGGCGTGTGGTCGCAGCCGCGGCGGTCGCCGCGGTCCAGGTTCTGACCGGGATGCGGGACCCGGGGCTCACCGAGACCGCATGGTCGGCGTTTGTCGCCGGCATCGCCGGTGGGATCCTGTACGGCGCGCTCACCCACGTCGTGAGATCGCCGGGCCGCGCGTTGTGGGTGGCGAGCCTCGCGATCGCCGCGATCGACAGCCTCCTGGTGATCCTGCTGCCGCTGCCGGCGGGCCACGGTCCGCATCTCGGGATTCCGATCAGCGGCCTCATCGTCCCCGTCCGGCAGCTCGCGGCGCTGATCGGCCTGGGCCGGTTTGGGGCACGCCATTTCCCCGCCGCGCTGCTGCCGGCCGACACCGCCCTCCACTTCATTCCCGCGGTCGTGGTCGCCGCGTTGGTGCCGTGGCTGGCCGGACCGAAACGATCCTAACGCGCGAATCGGCGCCGTCGCCCTCCGGAGCCGCGGGACACGCTACCCGCGGCCCCGGACGACGCGGACCAGCGAAGGGCACTCCGCGCGGCGCGCACACCCCGTTCCCCATCAGGCCGCGCCGCCTTGCCATGTGCGCCACAGACGGTCCACCTGCGTGCGCGTCGCGTCCCGGGTCCCGCCATTGTCGATGACCCAATCCGCGCGGGCAATCTTCTCCGCGAGCGGCACCTGCGCGTCAAGCCGGCGCCGGGCCTCCTCGGGCGAGACGGCGTCGCGCGCGAGCACCCGGCTGAGACGCAGCGCGTCCGGGGCAGACACTACCACGATCCCGTCCAGGTCGAACGCACGCCCGTCGCTCGTATCGAGCAAGAGCGGCACATCGAAGACGATCGCTCGAGTGTCGGGACGCGCCGCGAGCCGCGCGCCCTCCGCCATCATGAGCCGCCGGATGTGCGGGTGTGTGAGCGCGTTCAGCCGGGCGCGGGCGGCGGGATCCGCGAAGATCCGCGCCGCCGAGCCGCTTGCGATCGATGGTCCCGTCTCCCGCCACGATGTCGGGACCGAACTCGCGCACCACGTCGGCGTAGGCGGGGCCCCCGGGGGCCAGGATCTCGTGCGCGATCCGGTCGGCGTCCACGACCGACGCCCCGAGCTCCCGCAGCATGTCCGCCACCAGACTCTTCCCGCTCGCCAGACCGCCCGTGAGCCCGATCCGCATCGGTCCGGTCACGGGATCTCCGCGAGATCCTGCCAGTTCGGTCCGGCCGCGAGGTTGACGACCAGCGGCGCCGCCAATCGATACGCACCCTCCATGATCTCGCGCACGAGGGGCGCGGCCCGCCCGATGAGCTCGTTCGGCAGCTCGAACAGCAGCTCGTCGTGAATCTGCAGGATCATCTCCATCCCGGGCATTTCGGGGAGCAGCTCGCGATCGATGCGCAGCATCGCGAGCTTGATGATGTCCGCGGCGGTCCCCTGAATCGGCGCGTTGATCGCGATCCGCTCGGCGGCCTCCCGGATCACCCGGTTGCGGCTGAGGATGTCCGGCAGATAGCGGCGCCGTCCCAACAGCGTCGTGACGTACCCGTCCCGGCGGGCCCGCTCGACGACGGTCCGCATGTACTCGGCCACCTGCGGGTATCGCGTGAAATACGTGTCCATGAAGCCGCGGGCTTCCGCCCGGCCGATGGAGAGCTGCACGGACAGGCCGAAATCGCTGATGCCGTACGCGATGCCGTAGTTGAACGCCTTCGCGCGCCGGCGCATCTCTCCGGTCACGCCGTCCGCCGCGACACCGAACACCTCGGCGGCCGTCACGGTATGGATGTCCGCGCCCCGCCGGAACGCCTCGAGGAGCCCGGGATCCTGGGTCACCTCGGCGAGCACCCGCAGCTCGATCTGCGAGTAGTCGGCCGACAACAGCGCCGTCCCGGGACGGCCGGCGATGATGGCGCGGCGGATCTGCTGACCGACCTCGGTGCGGATCGGAATGTTTTGGAGATTGGGGTCGGTCGTGATCACGCGCCCGGTGCTGGCGAGCGCCTGGTTGAACGTCGCGTGGAGCCGTCCGGTCTCCGGATCGACGGTGCCCGGGAGGACGTCGACGTAGGTCCCGAGCAGCTTGCTCAACTCCCGGTGCTCGACGATGCGTGCGACCACGGCGTGCTGCGGCGCGAGCTGCTCCAGCACCTCGGCATCCGTTGAGTATCCGGTTTTGGTCTTCTTGAGCGGCGGAAGCTGCAGCTTCTCGAACAACACGAATCCGAGCTGCTTCGGCGACCCGATATTGAACTCGGTGCCGGCCAGCGCATAGATCTCGGCGGTCAGCGCGTCGAGACGCCGCCGAAGATCGGCGGACAGGGTCTCGAGCGCCGGCACGTCGACCCCGACGCCGACCCGTTCCATGCGGCCGAGCACCTCGGCGAGCGGCAGCTCGACGTCGCGGTACAGCCGCTCCACCTCACGGGCGCGCAGCTGCTCCTCCATGACATCGCGCAGACGCACGAGGAGATCGGCTTCCTCGGACGCGCGCTCGGACTGTCCAGGACCGAGCGCGAGCGAGTCCGCGGCCGCGTCCTCGGGCGGGCGCCACCCAAGATACTCCCACGCGGCGCTCTCCAGCGTGTGGGTCCGTTTTCCCGGATCGATCACGTAGGATGCCAAGGCGACGTCGAACACGACGCCGCGCGGCCGCACCCCGGCGGCCTCCAGCCGATGCCGGTCCCGCTTGCTGTCTGCGCTGAGCTTCGGAAGGTCCTCGCGCTCGAGCGCCGCGACGAGCGCCGGGGGAAGCGGACCGGGCGCCGCAAGATACCCGGCCTCGCCCGCGCGGGACGCGACCGCGATCCCGGTCAGCCCAGACGTCCGCGCACGCGCGTCGTCCGCGACCGTGACGATCGCCAGCTGCGCCGCGTCCCGCAGAAACGGCGGCACGTCCTCGGCGGTCAGCGTGCGGTACGCGCCGTGAATCTCCGTGCGGGGCGCCGCGACGCCCAGCCGATCGATCAGTGTCTTGAATTCGAGCCGCGTGAACAGCGCGCGCAGCCGCGCCGCATCGAGCGGCGGGCGGCGCAGGACATCCCACGAGACCTCAAGCGGCACGTCCGTCTGGATCGTGGACAGGGCCTTACTCTGGAGCACCTGGTCGCGGTGCTCCAGCAGGCGCTGCCGCAGGCGCGCGTCGCGCAGGTCCTCGACCCGGTCCAGCACCTGTTCCACCGAGGCGCCGTCGGCGAGCAGCCGCGCGGCGGTCTTGTCCCCGATTCCCGGCACCCCGGGGATGTTGTCGGAGGCGTCTCCCTTGAGGCTCTTCAGGTCCGGCACCTGGTGGGGCGCGACGCCGAGCTTCGCGCGCACCGCGTCGGCGTCGTACGTCACGGTCTCGCTGATCCCGCGGCTCGTCACCATCACGCGCACGTGCGGAGACACGAGCTGGAGCGCATCGAGATCGCCGGTGACGATGACGACATCGAGCCCGCGTGCGTTGGCGAGGCGGGCCAGCGTACCGATGATGTCGTCGGCCTCGAAGCCCGCGACTTCAAAGATGGGCAGGTCGAACGCCTCCACGACCTCCTTCGCCAGCGCAATCTGCGGCCGGAGGTCGTCGGGCATCTTCGTGCGGGTGGCTTTGTACGCCGCAAAGGCCTCGTGGCGAAACGTCGGGCCGGGCTTGTCGAACGCGGCCGCCACGTACTGGGGCGCCGTCTCTTCCAAGACCTTCAGGAGCATCGTCGTAAAGCCGTAGACGGCGTTCGTCGGCTGGCCGTCCTTCGTCGTGAAGTACGGCAGCGCGTAGAACGCGCGGTAGACGAGCCCGTGGGCATCGAGCAGCAGCAACGTCTCGCGGGTCGGGGACTCCGGCATGCTTGAACATCCTTCCGCGCCTGGCTGGGGCTTCCTCTGGCGCAGGCGGCGCGCGCTTGAGCGCACCCGATGAAGATGATACCATTAGGGTCGCCAACGACCGGGCCGGAGTGTCGGAACTGGCAGACGATCGCGACTCAAAATCGCGTGGGCTCACGCCCGTGGGGGTTCGAGTCCCTCCTCCGGCACCATCCCACGATCCACCGCGCCAGCCCCCCGGGCAGTGTCGCCGTCGAGCGCGCCCGGCGCGGACGAACGCGGCAGAACCGAGTTCGCGGCCCCTCAGGTCACCGGAGCGGCGCTCACGCCGAACGAGCGGGGGCTCGACGGGCCGCGCCGCCGCGGCGGTCCGTCGACAAATTCACAGATTTGCTCGTAGATGTGCAGAATCGGGCGCTCCGCGTCCACCTGAAGCAGCCGATGGTCTGCGCAGTAGTAGTCGATCATCGGCTCTGTGATCTCGCGAAACACGCTGATGCGGTGGCGAATCGTGTCGACCGTATCATCTTTGCGCTGAACCAGCGGTGTCCCGTCGAGATCGCAGCGGCCCGCAACGCGCGGCGGCTGGCTCTCGAGGTGGTACGTCATCCCGCACCGCGAACAGACGCGCCGTCCGGCGAGACGCTTCAGCAACACGTCGTCCCGAATCGCAAACAAGACCGCCGCGTCAAGGCGCCGGCCCTCGCCCGCGAGGAACGCGCCCAAGACCCGCGCCTGCTTGAGCGTGCGCGGATAGCCGTCTAAGATAAATCCATCCGAGCAGTCCGGTTCTGTCAGACGCGCCCGCACGATCTCATCCACCAGCTCGTCGGGCACAAGATCACCCTGGCGCATATACTCGGACACGCGCGCGCCGAGCTCGGTCGCGTCCCGGACGGCCTCGCGGAGTATGTCCCCGGTGCTGATATGCGGGACCCCCTGCCGAGCGCGAAACAATCCGGCCTGCGTACCCTTTCCGGCCCCCGGCGGTCCCGTAAATACAAGGTTCACGTCACGACCTCCCCTGGCGTGGCGTTCCGAACATGTGCCATTGTAACGCGAGCGGCGTAGAACGACCCCACGATAGATACTTATACCCACAGGTTCGGCGCTTCGTAACGAATCTTAATACATCGCTCAACCCGCCGTCCGAACGATTCCCGAACACGGCGAACGTGCGGTCTGCTCGGCGCTATACGACGAATAGCTCTCGAGGAAACCGCGTCAGCGTTTCGCAGCCCGAGGGGGTGACGAGCACGGTCTCGCTCACCCCGACGCAGCCGACTCCGTAATCGCGAAGCGCCGGCGGCATGTGAAAGACCATGCCCGGTTCCAGCCTGGTCGCGTCCCCCTTCCGGAGGCTGATGATGTGGCCCTCGTTCCAGCCCGGGGGAAACGCGAATCCCGCCGAATACCCCGTGCGCTTCCGGAACGACTCGTAGACCCCGGCCTCGACCATGACGGTTTGGCAGGCGTGATCGACCTCTTCGGCGGTCGCCCCCGGCCGCATCGACGCGATCGCCTGTTCGAGCCCCTCGCGGCACAAACCGAACCTCCGGCGAACCTCGACCGCCGGCTCGCCCAAGCTCACCGCGCGCATCAGCGGCGCGATATACCGGCCGCAGCACGCCGTCATCTCGAGCAGCACGGTGTCGTTGACCTCAAGGCGCCGCCGCTCGAACGTGGTATGGGGAATCCCCGCGCGGTATCCGGACGTCACGATCGGATCGATCGGAAAGTACTCGGACCCCGCCCGGACCATCGCCGCCATCGCCGCGGCCGCGACATCGTTCTCGGTGGCGCCGACGGCGCAGGCGTCGATCGCCGCGCGCATGCCGAGGGCCGTCCACTCGGCCGCCTGCCGCATCCGGGCGACCTCGCGGTCGGATTTGACGCGGCGCAGCCGCTCGACCGCTCCCGAGCCGTCCGCGAGGTCGAAGCCGCCAAGGAGCTGGCCCAGGCGCCTGCGGTTCGCCGCGTGCATCGCCGGTGCGGTCTCCTCCAGGGCGACGCCGCGCCGGTCGGCTGCGCGGCGCGCCACCTCGCCGGCCAGGCGCTCGAGGGGATCCTCGTGATCGTCGTAGGTGACTACCTCGGTGCCGGGGCAGTACAAGGCGGCGAGGTACGACTCCAGATACCGGACAAACAGTATCGGCGATCCGCGGCGCGGCACGAGCAGCACCTGGAACGTCCGGCCGGCGTACGTCTGATATCCCGGTCAGATAGAAGACGCTCTCTTGGGCAAAGGCGAGAAACAGGTCGATCTCACGCTGCGCCAGGTCCGTCTGCAGCCGTGCGAGGCGGGCGGCGAACTCGTCCGGTGGGAACACGGGCGTGTGTGGAATCTCCATGTGAGCCTCTCCTCCCCGGGGCGGCTCGCGGCCGGCCCGACCGCGCTAGTCCTGGGCCCTGATGAGCGCGCCGCCGCGCGGCCGCCACCGGAGCAGCCGCCGCTCGACCATCCCGAGCACGAGGTCCATACCGACCACGATCAGCAAGAGGGCCACGATCGCCGCCATGGTGACGGTCACGTTCAGTTCGTTCGCGGCCTCGTTCACGAAATAGCCGAGTCCGAGGTTTGCGGCGATGAACTCCCCGGTCACGGCCCCGACGAGCGCCTCCGGCACGGCGATCCGGAGCCCGGTCATGAGATACGGGATGGTGCTCGGCAGCGCGATCTTCCAGACGACATCGGCCCGCCGGGCGCCCATCACGCGCACGACCTGGACCAACTGCGCGTTCACCTGGTACAGCCCCGCCGCCATGTTCATGAAGACGACGAAGAACACGAACAGCGCCGCGAGCACGACCTTCGGCGCGAGCCCGAGGCCGAACCACATCACGAACAGCGGCGCGAGCGCGATCTTCGGGACCGAGTACACCGCGATCAAAAATGGCCTCAGGACGCGCTGGACCGTTTCCTCGAAGGCGACGACGAGCGCCACGGCCACGCCGCCCACGGCCCCGATCACATAGCCGCTCAGCACCTCCGTGACGGTCTGGACGAGGTTCGGCCAGAGCCGGCCGGAGACCACGAGCCCCCAAAACGCGCGGGCCACCCCGGCCGGATCGCCGACGTACTCCCGCTCGCCGAAGCGGCCGGCGGCGAACGCCCACGCGGCGAGCGCGAGGATCACGAGGAGGGCCCGCCCCAGGGCGACCGCGGCCCCCCACGCCGCCTCGTGCCGGCGCGCCCGGCGCCACACCTCCCGGTGGAGCCGCTCCTCACGCGATCCCGGCGTCTGGCCGGGCAACGCCGCCGACCCCGTCACTCGAGGTGCTCCGCGGCGGACGCCGCCCGCGCCGGCGCCGCCGAGAGCGTGCGCTCCTCGTCGGGCTCGCGGTCGATCGCGCGCGTCGTCACGCCGCCCCGCGCATACAGCACGGTCCGGACCCACGCCGGGTCCTGCGCGGGAAAATCATCCCGGTAGTGGGCCGCCCGGCTCTCGGTCCGCGCGAGCGCGCTCGCCGCGATGGCGTCCCCGACCTCGCAGAGATCCGCGAGCTCGATCGCGGCGACGAGATCGCCCACGGTCGTCTGCGGGAGCGCCGCGGCCTCCGCCCGGGTCTCCGCAAGGTCCCGCTCCGCCCCGCGAAGTCCCTCGGCCGTCCGCGCGATGCCGATCCCGAGCCACATCCGGTCTCGCAGACGCGCCAAGAGCGCGTCCATCGCGGGGGACGCGTCCGTCGCGTCGCTGGCCACGGCCGCGATCCGGCGCGCCCAACGATCGGCGACGCGCTCATCGATCCCGCCCAACGGACGCCCGCGCGCGCCGGCGGCGGCGATGCCGGCCCGGTGCCCCATGACCTGCGTCTCGGGCACCGCGTTGCTGTTCAGGCGATTGCCGCCGTGGGTCCCGCCGGCATTCTCGCCGGCCGCGTACAGCCCCGCGGTCGGGCTCAACCCCTCTTCATCCGTGAGCACCCCGCCCATGAAGAAGTGCGCTTCCGGCGCGATCACGAGCGGGATCTCCCGGTAATTGATCCCGCGCGGCTCAAGCCGCTCGATGACCTTCGTGTTCTCGAGCCGGAACTGCTCGTCCGACACCTGGGAGACGTCGAGCACCACCCCACCGTCCACGCTGAGGCCGGCGCGGATCTGGTCGAAGATGCCGCGCGCCGACACATCGCGGGTCGCGGTCTCTTTCTTGACCGGATCGTACGCTTCCATGAACCGCTCGCCCCGGCTGTTGTAGAGGCGGGCTCCCGACACGAATGTCGACGGCTGGATCGGGACGCGGCTGTTCCGGAACGGCCGGATGAGGCGCCAGGGATAGAACTGGATGAACTCCATGTCGCGCAGCGGCGCGCCGGCCCGAAGGGCGAGCGCGTACCCGCCGCCCGTCACGTCCACGGGGTTGCTCGTGACGCTGAACAACCGCCCCGCCCCGCCCGCCGCGAGGACGACGGCGCGCGCGCGGATCAGGCACGCGCCGACCCGGTCGCGCCGCACGCCGACCGCTCCGACGACGCGGCCGTCGTCGCGCAGCAGCTCGACGATCAGCGTGTTCTCGAGCGGATGCACCCCCGACGCGAGCACCGCGTCGCGCAGCGGCAGGGTCATGTCGGTGCCGCGATAGTGAATCGGCGCGAGCACGCGCGGGTGGCGGTGGTCCCCGCTCGGCGAGAGGTAGTACTGCCCGTCGCGCACCTTGAACTGCGCCCCGAGCGCCATCAACTCTTTGAGCCGCGCGGGCGCCTCGTCGGCGAGCGCGCGCACGAGCGGCCGC
This sequence comes from uncultured Bacillota bacterium, assembly GCA_963787105.1. Taxonomy (GTDB): domain Bacteria; phylum Sysuimicrobiota; class Sysuimicrobiia; order Sysuimicrobiales; family Segetimicrobiaceae; genus JAJPIA01. The sequence continues at coordinate 230,348 of CAWBBU010000006.1, read as the reverse complement.
TCGTTCACCCACCCGCCGCCGCTGATCGTGTCCGCGTAGTGCTGCGCGGCGTCGTCCTCGGGGTCGAATTCCGCGGACGCCGCGGCGTATCCGCCAGTGGTGTTCGCGGAGGAGCCGCTCTGTCCGAGCTTGCGCTTGACCGCGATGATCACGTCCGCGCCCGCCCGGCGCGCGCTGAGCGCGGCTCGAAGCGCGGCCAGTCCGCCGCCGACGACGAGGACATCGGTCTCGAAGGTCTCGAACGTCATCCGTGCGCCGCCCCGACCCGTCTCACGGTCACGCGCCCACCACGTGGAGCGATCGGGGGAACCGCGTCAGGACCTCCGCGCCGTCCTCCGTCACCAGCACGGTTTCGCTCCAGCCCAATCCGTACCGCCGCGGCACCCGCAGCGCGGGGGGCATGTGAAACACCATGCCGGGGACGAGCGGCGTCGGATCGCCGCGCCGCAGGCTGATGATGTGCCCCTCGCCCCAGTCCGGCGCGTAGGCCACGCCGACCGAGTAGCCGGTGCGCTTGCGGAAATAGGGTTCGTAGCCCGCATCCTCGAGGACCGTGCGGCATGCCAGATCGACGTCCCCGCTTGTCGCCCCCGGGCGGATCGCGGCGATCGCCGCGTCGAGCGCCGCGATGATCGTCGCGGCCATCGCGTGCACCTCGCCGCGAACGGGCGCGATCACGGCGCTGCGCATCAGCGGGCCGAAATAACGGCGCAGGCAGCCGCCCAACTCGACAAGCACCGTGTCCCCGGCCTCGAGCCGGCGGTGCCCGAACGTCAGGTGGGCGACGCCCGAGCGCCATCCCGACGTGACGATCGGATCCCCCGCGAAAAAGTCGGACCCCGCGCCCAGCATCGCGGCGTACGCGGCCGCGGCGACGTCGTCCTCGGTCACCCCGACCCGCATCGCGCCGAGGGCCGCGGCCATGCCGGCTTCAGTGACGCGGCACGCGCGCCGGATCAGCGCCACTTCCGCCGCCGACTTGATCCGGCGTCCCTCCTCGACCAGCCCCGAGGCGTCCACGACCGCCCCGAGTCCCGCCCGCAGCCGGTCGACCGCGCCCGCGGCGACGAACCCGCCTTCGAGCTCGATCCCGACCGGCGTCCCGAGCCACCCGCGCTCGCGCAGCAGGCCGGTCAGGCGCTCGCCCGGGTCCTGCGAGTCGTCAAACGTCTCGAACCGGTCGATCCAGCAGGTCGTCTCGGCGACCGTGCGCTCCATCTCCCGGATGAACAGGACGATCGCATCCGGACGCACGATCAGCGTCTGGAAGCTGCTGAAGCCGATCGTCTCGTACCCGGCGAGGTAGCAGACGTTCTCGGGCGCGAAGACGAGCAGCGTCTCGATCTGACGTCGCGCCATGCGCGCCCGGAGCGCGTCCAGCCGGGTCTGGTATTCGCCGATCGTGAAGGCCGGCACCCACGGGTTCGTCATCCACGCCTCCTCGCCGTACGGGTCATCCGAGCGGGCTGCGTGCGCGCGGCGTCCAGCGCAGCCACGCCCGCTCGAGCGCCGACACTCCCGCGTTCATCAGGGTCACCACGAGCAAGAGGCCGAGGATCGCGGCGAACACATCGGCCGTCCGGTAGCGGGAGCTCGCCGCGCTGATCAGGTAGCCGACGCCGCGGTTGCTGCTGATGAACTCGCCAACGACGGCGCCGATCAGCGCGGCCGGGACCGTGATTCGGAGCGCGACGACGATGAACGGCGTCGCGCTCGGCAGCACGACCTTCCGGAAGACCGTGACCGGGCCCGCGCCCATCACCCGCACCACCTGGACGAGCCCCGGGGACGCGGTCGCGAGGCCGGCGAGCGTGTTGAAAAACACGATGAAGAAGACGAACACCGCGGCCAGCAGCACCTTCGGCAGGAGGCCGATCCCAAACCACAGGATCATGAGCGGCGCGAGCGCGATCTTGGGCGTCGCGTACGCGAGCAGCAGAAGCGGACGCAGCACGGGCTCCCCGCCCGGAATCAGCCAGGTGACGATCGCGGCGAACAGGCCGGTGGACGCCCCGAGCGCGTAGCCGACGAGGGTCTCGGTCAGCGTGTACCGCAGATTGAACCACAAGGTGCCGTCCGCGACGATCCGCGCGAACGCCCCGGCGACGCTCACGGGATCGCTCAGAAACAGGTGATCGACGAGGCGGCCCGAGACGCCCCACCACGCGGCGAGCAGGACCGCGAGCAGCAGCACCTGCCAGCGTCGCGACCGCGGCCGTCAGCCGTCGGTCCCGCCGGAGGGCGTCGGCCGACTCGCGCGCGAGAATCGCCTGTTCGCGCGGGTCGGCGCGGTCCGGGGCCGCGGCCGCATCCGCGCGGCCGTCAGCCACCGGGCGCATCCGCATTGTGCGCGATCTCGGCACGGAGATCGGCCCAGATCGCATCGTAGACCGGGGCGAACCCCGGCGCCTCGTGGATGTGAAACACATCCCTCGGCCGGGGAATCGCGACGTCGCGGATCTCCTTGATGGTCCCCGGAGCGCGCGTGAAGATGCCGATGCGGTCCGAGAGCGCGATCGCCTCGACGAGATCGTGGGTCACGAACACCACCGTGCGCCCGCTGCCCTGCCACAATCGGAGCAGCTCGTCCTGCAGCAGGAGGCGTGTCTGCGCGTCGAGGGGCCCGAACGGCTCATCCATCAGGATCACGTTGACGCTCTCGTCGACGAGCGTGCGGACGATCGACACCCGCTTGCGCATGCCCCCGGACAGCTCGTGCGGATAGTGGTGTTCGAACCCGCGCAGCCCGACCCGATCGAGATAGGCCACCGCCCGCGCGGTCCGCTCGGCGCGTCCGATGCCTTTCAGCTCGAGGGCAATTTCTACGTTCCCGAGCGTCGTGCGCCACGGCAGCAGGTTGTCGTCCTGCGTGATGTACCCGCCGCGGGTGTTCACTCCGCGAATGGGCTGCCCGTCCTGCAGCACCGCGCCGTCGGTCGGCGCGGTCAGGCCCGCGAACATGTTCAGCACCGTCGACTTGCCGCATCCCGAGGGCCCGAGCAGCGTCAGGAATTCACCGCGCCGCACGGTGAGGTTGACCGCGCGCACGGCGGTCATCGCCCGGCGGCTGCGGCGGGTGTGCGACACGAACACCTTGTACACGTCGCGGGCTTCGAGCGCGAACGGACCGTCCGCCGACCCCATGCGCGCCCGTGATCCTACGACGCCGCGACTTCGCTACGTCGCTACTTGATGAAGCTGTTGGTCCACAGCACGCCCTCGGCGGTCGACGCCGCGACGGGCTGCCCGATCGTCTTGAAGATGTCGAGGTAGCGCGCCACGCCCGCCTGCGAAAACCGCCCGTCGGTGCTGATCGCGGGAAGCGTCGCGTCAAGCCCGATGGCGAGGCTCGCGGCCGGCGTATCCGGGAAGTATTTCTGTCCGAGGATCTGCAGCGCCTCGGCCTTGTTTGCACGAATCCACGCCGTGGCCGCGGTCACCGATCGTGCGAACGCGGTCAGCGCCGGCCCGTTCTGCCGCGCGTAGGCCGCCGAGGTGAAGAGCCCGTCGTACGTCGTGTTCGTAAACTCCGGCACGTCACCCGCCGTGTCGCGGATGATGATCTGCCCGATCCCTTCCTGCTCCAGCGTCTGCGGCAGCGGCGGTGAGAGCAGGAACGCATCGATCCGGCCGGCCCGCAGCGCGGCCGCCAGCCCGGCGACCCCGCCGACCTGCACCAGATTCGCATCGCGATCCGGATTCAGGCCCGCTTTGATCAGAAAGTACCGCGCGAACACGTCCGTCGGGGCGCCGGGCGTCGTGATCCCGATATTCAGGCCCTTGAGCGCCGCGTACCGCCTCGACAGCGACGAGAAGCGGCTGACGCCGGTTTTTTGAATCACGCTGTTCCGAACGATCAGGTCGAGCGTGACGCGCGTCACCAGGTTGTAGAACAGAATCAGCTGCTTGCCCTGCGCCTGCACGTTGGCGATGCCGAGCGGATCGAGATCGGACAGCTGGGCGTCCCCCGACAGCACCGTCGCGGGCCCCAGCGCCCCGCTGTTGATCTCCTGGAAGGTAAAATCGACCCCATTTTGGGCGAATATGCCTTTCTCCAGCGCGATGAAGATCGGCGCGATGTACAAGACCCGAAATCCCGTCTGTTTGATGCGGAATCGCGGGCCCTGGGCGAGGCCGGTCGTCGGCGCGAGGGCCACCGCCGCCAGCACGAGCAGTGCGAGCAGGGTTCGGATCGTTCCGCTCGAGGATCGCATCGTCCCTCCTCTTGATTCCGCGCGCGTGAAACCACGCGCGCCGTCCCGGGATGTGGACAGATCAGTACGCCGCCCCGACGGTGCATTCCTTCACCGGTCGAGGGACGGCGCGAGGGTCGCGCCTACTCAGGGAGATGCTCGGTCGGGGTCGTGATCGCGCGATACGCGTCGGGCCGCCGATCCCGGAACAGCGGGAATCGCTGGCGGGCGCGGATGACGTCCGCGCGGTCGATCACCGCGGTGATGATCTGCTCCTCGGTGCCGCTGGCCTGCACCAAGATCTTCCCGTCCGGGCCGATGATCATACCTGCTCCACCCCGTCGCCGGCTGCGCGCGCGACAAACTCCGCGGCGCGCTCGACGTTCGCGTCCCGGGCGGCGGTGTGGCTCGTCATCTGGACGAGCGCGATCCGCATGAACGCGGGTCAGCCGCGGGCGGCCGCGAGCGCCGTCCGCACGCCCGCGATCGTCACGCGAGACCGTGACGATCTCCACACCATCCAGCGTGAGGACCGGGATGACGGCGCCGTAGCGCGCGACCAGCTCGGGGTCGCGGGTAATATCGATGTGTTCGATCTCGTACCCGAACTCGCGCTGCAGGTGGTCGGCGACCTGCTGGGCCTTCTCGCACAAACAGCAGTCGGGCTTCCCGTAAATCCGCAGGGTCACGGCGCCACCGCGTGCGCGAAGTGCATCGCCGGCAGCTCGCGGGCGGCCGGAACGGTCACGGTCTGGCGGGACGTCACGGTGATTCGCAGCCCGAGGCCCCGCAGCCCGTCCACGACGCCGCCGCGGATGCTCATGGCGCCGGTCAGAGCCTCGGGGTCACCAATCGCGACGATGTCGTAGGGTGCGGACAGGCGCTGCCCGCCCGCGATGATCGTGCCCCCGACCTGGCTCAGGCCGGTGGTGGCGACCACCCGGTAGCCGCTCACGGCGATCGCTTCGGCGCCGGCCGCCCACAGCTCGTTGGCAATGCTCGCGAGATCGACGTACTGGACAACGGCCGGCGGCGCCCCCGCCGCCTGTGTCACGCCGTCGGTCACGATGACGCGAACGCCGGGGCCGGTGAGGGCCACCGCCCCGGCCGCGATCCGGAGCCGCTCCAGCTCGTCAACGAGCGCCCGGTTGGAGCTGCGCCGCTGCGCGGCGGAGGTCTCAAACGCGGTCAGCCGCGTGGTCAGCGAGGCGACCTGCGCTTCTAACCCCTGCCGCGCCTCACGCTCCTGCCCGAGCATCGTGGCAAGCGCGTACACGTTGCGGGTCGGAACGCCTTCCTGGCCCGACAGCGCGCGGCTCGCCCGCAGCTGCACAACCACGAGAAACCCAAGCGCCATCAAGACCACGGCGAAGAGCGCCTGCCACCACGCCGTGCTACTCTTCCCAGACATTCCCCTCGCCGAAGAGCTGTTCGAGCTCCTGTTGCAGATCCTCGTCATCCCCCAACCGGGACTGCACCGGGATGATGTGCTCGCCGCCGTCGGTGACGACGTGCGCGCAGACCTGACGGTCGCCCGGGTGCGCGGCCAGGTATTCACAGAGCTGCTCGATCTCTTCGCGCGTCGTCACGCGTACGCGAAGCGCGCGGGCGTGGACCGCCGCGGCGGGTTCCGGAGGCGCGGGCCGCACGGCCGTCGCGGTCGCTCCCGCGCGCGCGGCGCCGGACCCGTGACCCGTTCGCGCTGGCGCGCCCGGGCCCCCGGCCCTGGCGGGGCGCCCGCGGCGGCACCTCAAACGTGACCGCCTCCTCCGGCGTGCCCGGCAGCGGGATCACCTCGTCGCAGAGCAGCTTCACGCCCTGCTCCTCGATGTCGAGCCGGCCGCGCAGCAGCACCACCGTATCCCGCTTGAGCGCCAGCCCGTGCTGCTCGTACGCCCGAGGGAAGACCAGCACCTCGACGCTGCCCGTGAGATCCTCGAGCGTCAGGAACGCCATCGCCGAGCCCGCCCGCGTGATGCTGCGCTTCACCGAGCCGACCAACCCGCCGACGAGCACGTCCTGGCGATCTCGGAGCTCCGGCAGCTGCGCGAGCGTCGCGGTGACCTTCGACTCGAGCACCGGCTGCCAGCGGCGGAGCGGGTGGTCGGAGATGTAGAGACCCAGCATCTCCCGCTCCATCGTGAGGCGCTCCTCGGGACTGAACTCCTGCGGCGCCCCATCGTCGCGCGCCGCGGGCGCCACCGCGCTCCCCAGATCGAACAGGCCCGTCTGTCCCTGCACCCGCGCGCGCTGGCTCCGCTGCGCCTGCTCGACGGTCTCGTCGAGCGTCTGCAGCATCTGCGCGCGCGTCGCCCCGAGCGAGTCGCACGCCCCCGCCTTGACCAGGCTGGCGAGCACCCGCTGGTTCACCTGGCGGGTGTCCACGCGCGCGCACAGGTCCGCGAGGCTCGAAAATGCACCGCCCGACTCGCGCGCCGCGATGATCACCTCCACCGCGCCCACCCCGACGTTCCGGATCGCCGCGAGCCCAAACCGAATCGCCCCCTCGACCACGGTGAACGACGCGTGGCTCGCGTTCACGTCGGGCGGCAGGATCTCGAGGCCCATCCGCTGGCACTCGGCGACCGCCTGCGCGACCCGCTCCATCTCACCGGCGGTGCTGCTCAGCACCGCGGTCATGTACTCCGCCGAGTACCGCGCCTTGAGGTACGCCGTGTAGTAGGCGATCAGCCCGTAGCACGCGGCGTGCGCGCGGTTGAAGCCGTAGCGGGCGAACGGCTCAAACTGCTCGAAGATCTGGTCGACGATCCGGGCCGGCACGCCGTTCTTGCGGGCGCCCTCGACGAACTTCTCGCGCTGCGCGAGCAGGCGGTCCTTGATCTTTTTGCGGATCGCGTAGCACAAGACGTCGGCCTCGGCCAGCGTGTAGCCCGCGACGGCCTGCGCGACGGTCATGATGTCTTCCTGGTAGACCATGACACCGTAGGTCTCTTTGAGCACCGGCTCGAGCAGCGGGTGGAGATAGGTCACCGGCTCCGCGCCGTGCTTGCGCCGGATATACGCGGGGATGTTCGCCATCGGGCCGGGCCGGAAGAGCGCGACCATGGCCATGACGTCTTCGATCCGGTCGGGCTTGAGCTCCCGCAGCCAGCGCGTCATCCCCCGGCCCTCCAGCTGGAAGATGCCGGTGGTGTCGCCCGACCCCAGGAGCGCGTACGTCGCCTGATCGTCGAGCGGCAGGCGCTGGAGGTCGATCTCCACCCCGCGCGTCTCGCGAATCATCTTGATCGCCTCGTCGAGGATGGTCAGGTTCGTGAGGCCGAGGAAGTCCATCTTCAACAGGCCGAGCCGGGCCACGCTGTTCATGTCGTACTGCGTCATCAGCAGGTCGCCCTTGGTGGCCCGCTGCAGCGGCACGTGATCGGTCAGCGGATCGCGCGAAATGATCGACGCCCGCGGCATGGGTGCTCGCGTGCCGCGCCACGCCCTCGAGCTGCTGCGCCATGTCGAGGAGCTGCCGGATCTGCGGGCTGCCCTCGGCGGCGGCCCGCAGCTCGGGCTCGGCGGCGAGCGCCTCCTTGAGGGTCACGTTCGCGCCGGGCACGAGCTTCGCGATGCGGTCGACGTCGCCGTACGGCAGGCTCATCACCCGCCCGACGTCGCGGATCGCCGCGCGCGCGCCCATCGTCCCGAAGGTGATGATCTGCGCCACCCGGTCCGCGCCGTACTTGTCGACCACGTACTTGATGACCTCGTCGCGCCGGCTGTCCATGAAGTCGACGTCGATATCCGGCATCGTATACCGCTCGAGGTTCAGGAACCGGTCGAACGGGAGCCGGTACGCGATCGGATCGACGTCGGTGACCCCGCACGAGTACAGCACGAGGCTGCCGGCCGCCGACCCCCGGACGGTCGGTCAGGATGCCGCTGCGGCGCGCGAAGTTGACGAAGTCCTGGACGATCAGGAAGTAGGCCGCGTAGCCGGTCTTCGCGATCACGCCGAGCTCGTACTCGAGCCGCTCGCCGGTGGGCCGGCGTCATCTTGCCGTAGATCCGGACGATCCCCGCCTCGCAGAGTTTGCGGAGATGGGAGTCCGGGGTCTCGCCCTTCGGGACCTCGACGTGCGGCAGCTTGATCGTATCGGTGTCGAGCGTCACCGAGCATCGCTCGGCGATCACCAGCGTGTTGCGGAGCGCGTCGGGCAGATCGGGGAAGCGCGCCGCCATCTCCTCGGGGCTCTTGAGATAGAAATCCGGGCGTGTCGTTCATCCGGGGCTTATCGTGCTGATCGAGGGTCATCCCCATCTGGATGCACATCAGGGCGTCCTGCGCGTTGGCCGCGTCCCGGGTGACGTAGTGGACGTCGTTCGTCGCCACCAGCGGCATCCCGAGCTCCTTCGCCAGCCGCACGCACGCCCGCGGCCACGGTGCGCTGCTCGGGCAGCCCGTGATTCTGGATCTCGAGATAAAAATTCTCGGGGCCGAAGATGTCGCGGTACGCCACCGCGAGCTCACGCGCCGCCCCGAGGTCTTCCCGCAGGATGGCGCGCGGAATCTCCCCTTGCAGGCATGCCGACAGCCCGATCAGTCCCTTTGGAATGGCGGCTCAGGAACTCCCGGTCGATCCGCGGCTTGTAATAGAACCCGTCGAGATGCGCGGCGGTGGTCAGCTTGAGCAGATTGCGGTAGCCCTCGTCGCTTGAGGCCAGCAGCACGAGGTGGAACGATGACGCGTCGAGCTTCGGATCCCGATCGGTCATGCCCCGCGCCGCGACGTAGGCCTCGACCCCGATGATCGGCCGGATGCCGTGCGCCTTCGCGCTCTCGTAGAACTCCACGGCGCCGTACATCACGCCGTGGTCGGTGACCGCGAGCGCCGGAATCCCGAGCGCCGCGGCTCGCTGCATCAGGGGGTCGATTCGACTCTCGCCGTCGAGAAGCGAGTACTCAGTGTGGAGGTGGCAGTGTGCAAACTCAGCGGGCATTCAGCGTTCTCCTGGCAGTCGTGGCTTTACCCATTGTACCAGAACTGGTGTACGGTTTCCTCCTCCAACGCTCGCGCTCGAAACCTCCGGACGGGCCGTCCGCGACCATTCATCGTCATAGCCACAGCGCCGGCAGAATGCGCCCCCAACTCCGCCCGCCGAATCAGCCGTTCCCCGTCCCGATGCGCTCCCGCAGCAGGCGGTTGACGACCGCAGGGTTGGCTCGTCCGCGCGTCTGCTTCATCACTTGACCGACGAGAAACTGCACCGCCCGGTCCTTGCCGGCCCGCAGGTCCCCCACGGGTCCCGGATGATCCGCGATCACCTGGTCCACCACGCGCACGAGCTCCGTCTCGTCGCTGATCTGCACGAGCCCTCGGGCCTGCACGATCTCCTCGGCGCTCTTGCCGCCCTTGAGCATTTCCTCCAGCACTTCCTTGGCCGACGGCCCGTTCAGCGTCCCGCGCTCGACCAGGATCAGCAGCCCGGCGAGGGCGGCCGGCGTCAGCGGCACCGTCTCGATCTCGCTCCCTTGGGCATGGAGATAGGCGGCGAGGTCGCCGACGATCCAGTTGGCGGCAATCTTCGGATGGGGAAACCGCCGCACGGTCTCCTCGAAAAACTCCGCCATCGGGCGGGTCTCGACGAGAAGCCCCGCGTCGTGCTCCGGGAGGCCGTAGGACTCCACGTACCGGCGGCGGCGCGCATCCGGCATCTCCGGCAGGTCCGCGCGCACGCGCGCGAGCCACGACTCGTCGACCTGCACCGGCAGGAGATCGGGCTCCGGGAAGTATCGGTAGTCGTGCGCCTCCTCTTTCTCCCGGGACGCAAACGTGATCCCGCGGTCCTCGTCCCAGTGGCGCGTCTGCTGGACGATCGCCTCGCCCCGCTCCAAGAGATCCCGCTGGCGCGTCTCTTCCGTGCGCAGCGCCCGCTCGACCGCGCGCAGCGAGTTCATGTTCTTGATTTCCGTCCGCGTCCCGTACGGCTCGCCGGGTCGGTGCAGCGACAGATTGGCGTCGCAGCGGAGCGTGCCTTCCTCCATGCGTCCGGTCGTCACGCCGGCGTACTGCAAGATCGCGCGCAGCCGCGTCAGGAAGTCCCGCGCCTCCTCGGGCGAGCGCAGGTCCGGGTCGGTGACGACCTCCATCAGGGGCGTGCCGCTGCGGTTGTAGTCCACGAGGCTGCGACCCGCGGCATGCACGAGCTTGCCGGTGTCCTCCTCGAGGTGCACGCGCCGGATGCCGATCCGGCGTGGGGCGCCGCTCAGCGTGAGTTCGAGCGCGCCGTGGGTGGCGAGCGGTGGGTGCCCGGCGTACTCGTACTGTGAAATCTGGTAGTTTTTCGGAATGTCGGGATAGTAATAGTTCTTGCGGTGGAACTGGCTTTCGGGATGCACCTGGCAGCCGAGCACGACCGCGGTCCGCAGCCCGAGGTCGACGGCGCGCCGGTTGAGCACCGGCAGCGACCCGGGCAGCCCGAGGCACACCGGGCACGTCAGCGTGTTCGGCGGCGCGCCGAACGCGACGGCGCACCCGCAAAACATCTTGCTCGCGGTGCTGAGCTGGACGTGCACCTCAAGCCCGATCACCATGTCGTACACGGCAGCGCCGCCCGGAGTCATGCGCGCGGACTCCCGCCGGCGGACCCGGCGAGGGGGGGACGGGCCCGGTGAAACTCGGTCGCCTGCTCGAGCGCGTACGCCACGTCGAGCACCGTCGCCTCGTCGAATGCGCGGCCCGCGATCTGCAGCCCCACCGGAAGTCCCCCGGCGAACCCGCACGGCACCGAGATCCCCGGCAGGCCGGCGAGATTCAGCGGGACCGTGAAGACGTCGGCCAGGTACATCTGCAGCGGGTCTTCGACGCGCTCGCCGAGGGGAAACGCCGTCGTCGGCGCCACCGGACCGACGATCACATCCGCGGTCCGGAGCGCGTCCTCGTATTCGCGCCGGACGAGCGCCCGTACCCGCTGCGCCCGCACGTAGAACGCGTCGTAATACCCGGCGGAGAGCGCGTAGGTCCCGAGCATGATGCGCCGCTTGACCTCCGCCCCGAATCCTTCCTGGCGGGTGCGCGCGTACAGCGTCAGCAGGTCGTCCGCGTGCGCGGTGCGGTGCCCGTAGAGCACCCCGGCGTACCGGGCGAGGTTGCTGCTCGCCTCCGCGGGCGCGATGATGTAGTACGTCGGGCAGCGCCACGGACGCGTGCGGCAGCGAGACCTCCACGCGCGTCGCGCCGAGACCTTCGAGCGTCCGAATGGCCTCCCGCACCGCGCGCGCGACCTCGGGGTCGACGCCGTCCTCGAGAAACTCCCGGACCACGCCGAGGCGCAGCCCCCGGACGCGCCCCGCGAGCCGTTCGGCATACGGCGGCACCTCCATGTCCGCGGAGGTGGCGTCGAGCGGGTCCCGCCCGGCGACGACCTGCAGCAGAAGCGCGGCATCGCGCACGTCGCGCGCGAAGGGACCGATCTGGTCGAGCGAGGACGCGAACGCGATCAGGCCGTACCGCGAGACGCGGCCGTACGTCGGTTTGAGGCCGACGACCCCGCAGAACGCGGCGGGCTCGCGAATGCTCCCGCCGGTGTCGCTCCCGAGCGCGAGCGTCGCCTCCCCGGCCGCCACCGCCGCGGCGGAGCCGCCGCTGCTCCCGCCGGGGACCCGCCCGAGGTCCCACGGATTGCGGGTCGGGCCGAACGCGGAGTTTTCGGTGCTGCTGCCCATCGCGAACTCGTCGCAGTTCGTCTTGCCGAGCATGATGGCTCCCGCCTCATGCAGCCGGCTCACCACCGTCGCGTCGTAGGGCGGGCGGAAGCCCTCGAGCATGCGTGAGCCCGCGGTGGTCGGGATCCCGCGCGTGCACAGGTTGTCCTTCAGCGCCACGGGAATGCCGGCGAGGATCGGCGCGCCGTCGCGCCCGGCGATCGGATCCCAGCGCGCCGCCTCGCGCAGCGCCGCCTCGGCGTCGAGGTGCAGATATGCGTGGACCTGGGTCTCCACGGCCGCGAGGCGATCCAGCACCGCGCGCACGACATCCGTCGGCCGGGCCTCGCCGCGGCGGTAGCGCGCGCGGAGGTCTGAAGCGGTCAGATCGGCAAGCGAGGTGTCCGACGCCATCGGGGGACGCTAGTCCGTCTCGATCACGGGTGGCACGACGAAGTACCCGTCCTCGACGGCCGGCGCGTTCGCGAGGACGTCGTCGCGCGCGAGCGACGGCACGACGTTGTCGTCCCGCAGGGACCCGCCGGTCGGCGCCGTCTGGGCGGCCTCCGGCACGGCGGACAGATCGAGGGCCGCGACCCGCTGAAACGACTCGAGGATGCCGCCGAGCTGCACCCGGAACAGGGCGCGCTCGTCGTCGGTCAGCTCCAAGCGGCTGAGGCGCGCCACACGCGCCACGGTCGCGTCGTCGATCCCCCCTGGGGGCGGCTGCTGGTCGGACACGCGACTCCCTCCTCTACATCTCTCGTCCGCTGTCCCGGCCGGACGCCGCGTGCGCGGGGCCGAGAGCACGGCCGCGTCCGATATCGTGGCCGGGGCCGCCCGGTATCCGGACGGCCCCTCGCATCCCACGTCCGCGCGCTGCTGCGCCCGCGCGGGGCGTCGGTCGGGCCTACTGCTTGTACATCGTGTAGAAGTACTGCCCCGGGAAGATCGGGTTGTAGTACCACCCATGGACCCACGTCCGCATGGCCACGTACGACGTGGGCTGCACCAGGAACAGGTACGGCAGATCGTTGTACGCGATCATCGACAGCTGCTTGTACAGCGCCTTCCGCTTCGCGGGATCGGCGGTCGCGACCGCCTGCGCGATCAGCGCGTCGGCCTGCGGATTGTGGTAGCCGCCGCGCGCGGGAAAGTACCCGTCCGACGCCAGGAACGGTTCGGCGAAATCGTGCGGGTCCGGATAGTCGGCGAACCACCCGAGAAACACCATCGGCACCTTGTGTGCGAACGTGATCTGGTTCAACGCCGCCGCCGGCAGCGGCCGGAAGGTGACCTGGAACTTGGGGTTGAGCGCGGCGAGCGTATCGCGCACGATCTCGACACCGACCTGACGCGCGCCGTTGCCGGCCGTGTACGGGATCGTGAACTTGAAGCCGGTGTCCCACAGCTTTCCGCCGAACGCTTCCTTGAACTCCGCGGTCGCCTGCTCAGGGCTGTGGCTGTAGGCCGGCACGGTCGGATCGTAGCCCAACAGGCCCTGCACGATCGGCCCGTGCGCGAGGATCCCATGGCCGGCGTACGCGGAACTCAAGTTCTGCCCGTAGTCGAACGCGTAGGCGAACCCGCGCCGGACGTGAATATCCGCGAAGAAATCGGGGGGGATTCCCTGCCCGTCCAACTTGCCGCTGCCGATGTCGGGATTGCCGTCGGGTGCGATCTGATAGTTGAACACCACGACCTGGACGGCGATCTGCGGCAGGCCGTCTTGGATCACGACCCCCGCCAGGCTCTTGAGCTGCGACTCCTGCGGCGGCGACGCCAGCACCACGTCGGCGTCTCCCTGCTGCGAGCTGGAGGCTCCGGGTCGTAAACTCGGGGACCGACCGGATGATGACGCGCTGGAGCGCGGCCGGCTTGCGCCAGTAGTGATCGTTCCGAACGAGGATCACGTCCTTGTTCTGCTGATCCCATTGGTCGAGCATGAACGGTCCGGTGCCGTCCATGTGGGTCGTCTGGTACCGGTCCCCCGTCTTCGGATTGTTGAACTGCTGCCACGTCCCCGCGGCACCGTCCCAATCCCCGTGCGACGCGGCCCACTTCCGCGGCATGACGGCGCCCCACGCCGCCATGATCGACAGGAACGGCGCGAACGGCTGCTTGAGGCGGAAGACCACCGAGTCGCCGTCCGCGGACACGGCCCGCGCGACCTGGTCGAACGTCACCTGGATCTTCCCCTGGCCGTCCCGGGTGCTCTCCACACCGAGGAGCGGGCTCAAGAGAAGCCACGCGGGGCCGCCGGACTGGTCCTGCAGCAGAAATCTCCGGAACGAGTACACCACGTCGTCGACCGTCATCATCGAGCCGTCGTGAAACCGGACGCCCGTGCGGATCGGAAACCGGTAGGTGAGCCCGTCCTTGCTGATCAGGCCGTTCTGGAGGGTTGGGACCTGGGTGGCGAGCATCGGCGAAAACTGGTCGATCGACGAGCCGCTGTAGATGATCAGGGTCTCGTACACGTTCGGCCAGATCGGTTCGGTCGAGTAGATGTCGTAGGCGAGCGCGGGATCGAGCGTCAGCACGTCGCCGAACTGCAGCTCGACCAGGGTGCCGGGGTTCTTGACCGCTTCACCGGCGCCCCGGCCGGGGAGGGCGCCGAGCAACGCGACCAGCACCGCGGCGGTGACAGCCGCCGCGCCACGTACGGTCCACGAGGCGCTACGCATGGTCTCCTCCTGTCCTGCGAGGTGCGATCGCCCGAACACTTCGGCTCGCCGTGCCCCGGGCCCTGCGCACCGCCGTCACCGGCTGGCTCGTTGGCGCGGATCGAAGATGTCGCGGAACGCGTCCCCGAGCAGATTCCAGCCGAGGACGAACAGAAAGATCGCCGCCCCGGGGACGACCAGCGAATACCAGAACTTGAACGGATCGCCGGCCGTACCCAAAATCCAGTTGCGAGAGAGGCTGACGAGCTGCCCCCAATCGGCGTACCCTGGGGGCGCCCCGAGCCCGAGAAACGAGAGCGCGGCGAACGTAATCACCACCCCGCCCATGTCGAGGGACGCGAGGATCAAGATCGGGTAGATCGTGTTCGGGAGCACGTGGCGGCCGATGATCCTCAGGTCTCGGTCGCCGAGCGCCCGTGCGGCCTGCACGTATTCCATGTCTCGCACGCGCAGGAACTCCGCCCGCAGGAGCCGCGTGTACGTCGGCCACTGCACCGCGGCGATCGCGATCACCGCGTTGCGCACGTTCTGGCCCAGCACCGCCACGATCACGACCGCCAGAATGAGGCCCGGGAACGCGAGGAAGACGTCGGTCACCCGCATCACCGCCTCGTCAATCCGGCCTCCGTAGTAGCCGCTCACGCTGCCGAGCACGAGCGCCACGCCCACGCCGATCGCACTGACCGTGAGCGCCACCAAGAACGCGGTGCGCGCCCCCCAAATCACCCCGTAGAACAGGTCGAACTGCCCCTCCGTCGTGCCGAACGGATGGCCGGGCCCGGGCGCTCGCGGATCGCTCGCATAGCCGTCGTGCGGGATCATGTACGCGTCGCGCTCGGTCGGGTGGGCGAGGTACGGCGCCAAGAGGGCGAGCACCACGAAGAAGGCGACGATCGCCAAGCCCAGCACGGACAGCGGGCTGCGGCGAAAGCGCCGGACGGTCCGGTGCCACCCCGACTCCGCGGGCGCCGCCGCCACCCCGGCGACCCCACCGAGCGGCCGAGCGCGAACGGCCGTCATTTGAGCCGGATCCGCGGATCCACGACGGCGTACAGCACGTCCGCGCACAAGTTCGCGAGCACCAGCATCGCGGCGAACACGAGCGCGAACCCGGTCACCGCGGGAATGTCGAGCTGCTGGCTCGCCGCCGCGCCCCAGCGGCCGATGCCCGGCCAGTTGAACACGGTCTCGGTGATGACGACCCCGGAGAGCAGTCCGACGAACAGGAGGCTCGCGAGCGTGATGACCGGAATCAGCGCGTTGCGGCGCGCGTGCTTGTCGACGACGGCGGTGTTCGACAGGCCCTTCGCGTGGGCCGTCCGCACGTAGTCGGTCCGGAGTGTCTCCAGCATCGACGACCGCGTGATCCGGACCAGCACCGCGGTCAGGAAGTAGGTGAGCGTCGCCACCGGCAGCACGAGGTGCCGCACCGCGTCCCAGAAGATCCACCACTGGCCGTTCAGGAGACTGTCAACCGTCATGAGGCCGGTGTACGGGTGAAACGCCGGGCCCCGCACGAACAGATCGGCGTCGAGGCCGAGCCGTCCGGGCGGAAACCACCCGAAGTGCCCGTAGAAGATCATCAGCAGCAGGAGGCCGCCCACGAACGTCGGCATCGACGCCCCGCCGATCGACATGAGCCGGCTCACGTGGTCGATCAGCTGATCCTTGCGGACGGCGGAGAGCGTGCCGAGCCAGACCCCGAGCACGAGAATGCACCCGAACGCGTACAGCGCGAGTTCGAACGTCGCCGGGAAGAAGCCCCGGATCGCGTCGACCACGGGCTCGCGCGCGGTCTGGGACCAGCCCAGGTCGCCGTGCGCGACCTGCCCCAGCCACCCCCAGTACTGCACGTACACGGGCTGATCGAGGTGGTACTTCCGGATGATATCCGGGAGGGCGTCGAGCTGCTTCGGATCCGTGATGTAGAGGCTGGCCCGCATCGTCGGCGTCAGCAGCTGGATGAGCGCGAAGATCAGGAGCGTCACCCCGATCGCCACGAGCGGGAGCAGCGCCAGCCGGCGGACGATGAACGTGATCATGGGACCGGGGGCCGGCCCGCCCGGCGGGCGGCCCGGCCGAAGCGCCCCCTACTGCTTTGACATGGGATAGAAGTCAAACCCGACGTTCGCGAGGGCCGGGAGGATCGCATTGTAGTACCAACCGTGCACCCAGGTGCGCATCACGACAAAGTTGGTCGCCTGCGCCACGTAGATGCCCGGCACGTCGTCGTAGACGAGCTTCGTCAGCTGCCGGTAGATCTGCGCGCGCTTCGCGGGATCCTGGGTCACCGCACCCTGCTGGACCAGCTGGTCCGCCTGCGGATCGGAGAACCCGTTCCGCTTCGGGTAGTTCCCGTTGGACGCCATAAACGGCTGGGCGAAGTCATCGGGATCCGGGTAATCGGCCGCCCAACCGAGGGCGTACAGCGTCCCCTTGTGCTGGTTGGTCAGCTCGAGGAATGTCGACCACTGCAGGTTCCGGATGTCGATTCGGAACTTGGGGTTGAGGGACTCCACGACGTCCTTGACGATCTGCGCGCCGATCTGCCGCGGGGTGTTGCCGGTGTTGTACGTCTCGGTGAAGTGAAACCCGGTGTCCCAGAGCTTCCCGCCCCACGCTTCCTTGAACTCCGCGGTGGCCTTCTGCCGGTCGAACGTGTACGTCGGCGCCGCGGCATCGTAGCCGAGGAGCCCCTGGATGATCGGCCCGTTCGGCTGAATCGCCTTGCCGCGGAACGCGTCCTGGATGAACGTGTTGTAATCGAACGCGTACGCGAATCCCCGCCGGACGTGCGCGTCCGAGAAAAAGTCGGGCGGAATGCCGTTGCCGTCGAGCTTGCCGCTGCCGACGTCGGGGTTCCCCGAGAGGTCGATCTTCTGGTTGAAGTGGAGCGCCGTCACCGAGAGCGACGGGAACCCGTCCTCGACCGAGACGCCGTCCATCCCCGTGATCTGGCTCTGGTCGGCGCGATCGACCTGGATGATATCCGCGTCCCCGCGCTGGAGCTCGAGCTTCCGCGCCGCGAACTCCGTCACGGTGCGGATCACGATGCGGTTGAGGCGCGCCGGGGCCCGCCAGTACGCGTCGTTGCGGGTCAGGATGACTTCCTTGCTCTGGCGATCCCACTGCGCGAGCCGAAACGGCCCGGTCCCGTCGGTGTGGTCGAACTCGTACCGGTCCTGCAGCTTCGGGTTGTTGAACCGCGCCCAGCTTGCCGCGGTCCCGTCCCAATCGCCGTTGGCGGCGGCCCAGTGCTGGGGCAGCACGAACGACCACGCGGCGAGGATGCTCAGAAACGCGGCGTACGGATGCTTGAGGTGGAACACGACGTTCTGGCCCTGCACGGTCACCGCCCGAGCCGCGTCGGCGTACGTGACGACCAGCTTGCCCTGTTCCCGCGTGCTGTCCACCCCGAGCAGCGGGGTCAGCAGCAGCCAGGCCGGGCCGCCGTCGGGGTCCTGCAGCATGAACCGCAGCATCGAGTACCGGACGTCGGCGGGGGTCATCAGCGAGCCGTCGTGGAAGTGCACGCCCGGCCGGATCGGGAACGTATAGGTCAGGCCGTCCCGGCTGATCAGGCGGTTCGTGGCGCTCGGCACCGTGGTGGCGAGCCGCGGCACGTACTGGGACAGCATGCTGCCGTCATACGTGATCAGCGTCTCGTAAATCCCCGGCCAGAGGATCCCGTCACTGCTGGTGTCGTACGCGTAGGCGGGGTCCAGCGTTTGGGGATCACCGTACGTCAGGAGCACGATCGAGCCCGGGTTGCTGATCGGGCCCGAGGCTCCGCGGGCGCCGGGGCCGAGCGTCCACAGCGACAGCGCCATCACCACCACGACCGCACACGCGCGTCCCATCAACGGCCTCACCACCCTTCATCGATACAGGCGGCGGGGCATGCCGCGGCCGGTTGCCCGGCCCGACCGCGGGAGGCGGTCCGTTGGCGCTACGAGGTCGCCGGGGCGCCCGCCGCCTCGCGATACACGGCGGCCCTGCTGCGCTGCGTCTTGAACGGCCGCACGGGGCACGCGACCCAGTGGCCGTTGCCGATGTCGACAAACTCCGGCTCATCCGTCCGGCAGCTCGGCTGCGCGTACAGGCACCGGGTGTGGAACCGGCACCCCGCCGGGGGGTTCACCGGGCTCGGAACGTCGCCCGGCAGGATGATGCGCTCGCGGCGCATCTCCGGGTTGGGAATCGGCACGGCCGAGAGCAGCGCCTCGGTATAGGGATGCTGGGGATTCGAGAACAACTCGTCGGCATCCGCAAGCTCGACGATCTTGCCGAGATACATCACGGCGATGCGGTCGCTGATGTGTTTGACGACCGACAGATCGTGCGCGATGAACAGGTACGTGAGCCCGAACTCCTTCTGCAATTCTTGCAGCAGGTTCAGCACCTGCGCCTGAATGCTGACGTCAAGCGCCGAGACAGGCTCGTCCGCGATGATCAACTTCGGATTCACGGCGAGCGCCCGCGCGATGCCGATGCGCTGGCGCTGCCCGCCGCTGAACTCGTGCGGGTAGCGGTTGGCGTGGTAGGGCGAGAGCCCGACGACCTCCAGCAGCTCCTGCACGCGGCGCACCTTCTCCTTGCCCCGCGCCAGGTTGTGGATTTCGAGCGGTTCCCCGATGATGTCCCCAACGGTCATCCGCGGATTCAGCGACGAGTACGGGTCCTGGAAGATGATCTGCATGTCGCGGCGGAGCCGACGCAGCTCTTCCTTCCCGAGCTTGAAGATGTCGCGCCCCTCAAACAGCGCCTCGCCGCCCGTCGCCTCTTGCAGCCGGAGGATCACCCGTCCCGTCGTCGTCTTGCCGCATCCGGACTCGCCGACGAGGCCGAGTGTCTCGCCCCGCCGGATGAAAAAGTCCAGCCCGTCCACCGCGCGGACCGCGCCCACCTGCTTCTGGAAGATGAACCCCTTGGTGACCGGATAGTGCTTCCTGAGGTTCTTGACTTCCAGAAGGATCTCCCCGTTGGTGGTCCCCATATCGCCTCCTCGTGGCCCCGCCGCGTCGCTCTACATGCCCCGGCCGCGTGCAACCGCCGCCAAACCGGCCGTTGCCGCCGCCTGCTTTTCCTTCTCGGTCGCTTTGTCCGTGTACAGGTAGCACCGCGCGGAGTGTCCCGGCTCGACCTCCACGATCGGGGGATCCACCTGCGCGCAGATCTCCATGGCAAACGGACACCGGGGCGTGAACGCGCATCCGGGCGGCAGGTCCACCAGGCTCGGGGGCTGCCCTTCGATCGGGATGAGGCGGTCGCTGCGCTCGTACAGCTTCGGCACGGAATGCAGGAGGCCCCACGTGTACGGGTGCCGGGGGTCGCCGAACGTCCGCTTGACGTCGGTGTCCTCGATCGGCCGCCCTCCGTACATGACGACGACGTTGTCGCACATTTCCGCGACGACGCCGAGGTTGTGCGTGATCATCACGATCGCGGTCCCGAACTCGCGCTGCAGCTCCTTCATCAGCTCGAGAATCTGGGCCTGGATCGTCACGTCGAGCGCCGTCGTGGGCTCATCCGCGAGCAGCACCGACGGGTTGCAGCTGAGCGCCATGGCAATCATCACACGCTGGCGCATGCCGCCCGAGAACTGGTGCGGATAGTCCTTGACGCGCTGACGGGCGGCCGGCATTTTGACGCGCTCGAGCATCTCGATCGCGCGCTCCCACGCCGCCCTCTTATCAAGCCGCTGGTGGAGAATCACCGCCTCGGCAATCTGCTCGCCGATCGTGAGGACGGGATTGAGGGACGTCATCGGTTCCTGAAAGATCATGGCGATGCGGTTGCCGCGGATCTTGCGCATCTCTTCGTCCGACAGTTTCAGGAGGTCGCGGCCTTCGAACAGGATCTGCCCGTCCACGATCTTTCCGGGCGGCGTCGCGATCAGCCGCATGATCGATAGCGCGTGCACACTCTTGCCGCTTCCGGACTCGCCGACGATCCCGAGCGTCTCGCCTTTCGCGAGTTCGTAAGTCATCCCGTCAACGGCCTTGACGACGCCCTCATCGGTGTAGAAGTACGTCTTCAGGTTCCGGACGGACAGCAGCGACTCGGCCACGCGGACCCTCCTCCTGTACGAGCGGCCGCCGGTTCCTCCGGGGCCCGCCGTTCATTCCCCTCGCATTCCACAGGGTGTTCGTAAATCCTTTCCGTGAATGGGCGTCCGTTCCAGAGACCGTTACATAACTCCTCGGGGATTCGGTGGCCGCCCGGCAAATCCCGCCCGGCCGGCCGGTTTTCGCGTCCGACCGGCCTCGGGACGGCGGGGGCGCCGGAGGTCCCGCCGCTAGGGCAGTCCCTTTGCGTACTCGACCGTATAGTCGTTATAGGCCTGGCTCGCGCCTCCGCTCACGGTCGCCAGCTGCTGGCGGCCGCGATAGAGGACCGCGACCACCTCCGTGGCCTCCGGGCTGTTGTGGAGCGCCAGCTGGACGATCAGCCGGCCCTCCGTGGCGAGATATTCCCGGTTGTACGCGGCGGTATGTTTGGGGTCGTAGTACTTCGACTGAAACCGCGCCGTGATCGTGCCGGAGGCGGGGTCGTAGCGGACGTCGGGCCGGCTGTCGTCGCCGGAGATCGTCAGCACCGCTCCGCGGGCCCGCAGCGCGGGGCTCAGCTGCGCGCCCTGCGGGACATCCGGCGTGATGACCCCCTGCTGCACGCTGGTGATCTGTCGCACGAGCACGACCGCACCGGCCGCGACCAGCACCGCCGCCACCGCGGCCACGATCCACCACGTACGCGCACGCGCCGCCCGGGCCGCCGCGGCGGCCGCCCGCGCCCGGCGGCCGCTTGCACGCGAACCATTCCGCGCCGTCTCGCTCTTTGCCATCGCTACGTTGACCTCTGGCGGGGATCCAGCGCGTCTCGAACCCCGTCGCCTAGGAAGTTGAACGCCAGTACGGCTATCACGATCATCACCCCCGGGATGAGGAGCCATGGAAACTGCGTGAGCGCCTCGATGCTCTGGGCCTGCGCAAGCTGAAGGCCCCAGCTGGTACTGGGCTCCTGAACGCCGAGCCCGAGGTACGAGAGGCCGCTCTCTCCGAGGATCACCCCCGGAATCGTCAGCGTCGTGGCCACGATCACGTACGACATCGTGGTCGGCAGCACGTGCCGCACGATCACCTTGAAGTCCCGGGCGCCGGCGGCCCGCGCCGCGAGCACGAATTCCACCTCCCGGACCCCGAGCACGATCCCGCGGATGACCCGGGCCAACCCACCCCATCCTATCAGGCTGAACACGGCCGAGATCATGAACAGTCTCGCCCCGCTCGACAGCGTGGGCGGCAGCACCGAGGCGAGCGTGAGCAGCAGATAGAACGACGGAAACGCGGCGAGCACCTCGACGCTCCGCATGATGACGTTGTCGGTCCACCCGCCGTAGTACCCGGCAGTTCCCCCCAGCAGCATCCCGATCGGGATGGTAATCGCCACGACGATCACCCCGATCAAGAGCGAGATCACGCTGCCGTACAGCATCCGCGACAAGAGATCGCGGCCGAACTGGTCGGTCCCGAGCAGAAACAGACGCGCCGGCGGATCGACGCCCAGCAGGTGCACGTCGCTCGGGATCAGCCAGAAGAGCCGGTATGGAGCGCCCCGCACAAAGAAGCGGATGTCGTACGTCCGGGTCGTGTCCATCGCATACTGCGGAATCGACACGTCCACGACGCGGTACGCGTAGACGAACGGCCTCAGGTGGAACCGCCCTCGGGCGTCGACGACGTGCACCCCGACCGGCTGGGCGTAGAACAGCGAGCGGTCCGAGTAGTCGAGCGCGTACGGCGCCAAAAACGGCGCGAGCAGCATCGCCGCATACAGGCACACGAGCGCCACGCCGCCCGCAAGCGCGAGCCGGTAGCGCCGCAGCTGGCGCCAGGCCAGTTCGAGGGGGGTCCGAGCCCGGACCGCCTCGGGCTGCCGCGCCGCCGCGCGGGGCGGGGCCGCCGCGTCGTGACTCATCGCGCCACCGCGCCCGCGTCGCTAGTCATAGCGGATCCTCGGATCGACCGCCGCCAGCATGATATCCGCGACCAGGTTGCCGAGGACCAGCAGCACGCTGCCCATGAGGAGGCTGCCCATCACGAGAAACACGTCTTTCTGCAGCACGGCCTGGAGGACGAGACGGCCGAGGCCGGGGTACCCCAGGACATTTTCGACGAACGCCGCGCCCGAGAGCAGCCCGCCGAGCTCGAAGCCGAACAGCGTCACGAGCGGGTTGATCGCGTTCCGGAAGGCGTGCCGGAAGATCACCCGGCGCTCCGACAGCCCCTTCGCGCGCGCCGTCCGCATGTAGTCGCTGCGCAGCACCTCCAGCAGATTGGTGCGCATGTACCGCATGAGGCCGCCGAACGAGAACACGCCGAGGGCGATCGTCGGCAGCACCAGGTGCTGGGCGATGTCGGCGGCCTTGCCCCACCACGGGAGGAAGTCGAAGTTCGCGCTCTCGAGACCCTGGAGCGGCAGCGCGTGCGTCCAGAACGCGGCGTAGAGCAAGAGGAGCGCGCTGAAGAAGCTCGGAACCGAGATCGACACGAACGCAAATGTGTTGAGCAGCCCGTCGACCGCCGAGTATTGGTGCACGGCCGAGTAGATGCCGAGCGGGATCGCGATGGTCCATGCCACGACGATCGACGTCACGGACAGCAGGAGCGTGTTGAGCGCCCGGCTCCCGATCAGGTACGTGACCGGCACGTTGTACGCGAAGGAGTACCCAAAGTTGAGGTGGAGGATGCTCCAGAGCCAATGGAAGTACTGCACGAGCGGCGGCTTGTCCATCCCAAATTCGGCGCGCAGCGCCGCGATGCGCGCCGGGGTAATCTGCGGGTACTGCAGCACGAGCGACTGAAAATAATCGCTCGTGCCGGGCACGAGCTGGATCACCGCCCAGCTCACGAACGTGATGCCCAGCAGCAGCGGCCCAAGCAGCAGCAGCCGCCGGACGATGTAGCGGATCATGGGGCGGGCGCGGCTGAGCCCACGGCTAGTGCGTGAAGTAAATGGCCGGGAAGTTCCAGAACGGACCGCCGAACGCCGTGAACTGGATGTTCCCGAACTGATTGCGCACGGCGACGTAGGCGTACGGAATCGCCGTGTAGATCATCGGCACCTGCTCCGCGGCGATCTCCTGCCACTGGTCGTAGTAGTCCCGGCGCCGGTTCTGGTCCACGGTCGTCGCGGCGAGGTCGTAGTACCGGTCGATCTGCGTCTCCCAGTCGGTCGCGGGCTTGGGCTCCTGCGGGTACCACATGTGCAGGTTGCCCGAGGACCGCCAGACGTTCTGCCCGTCGGCCGGCTCGATCCCGCCGGTCAGCCCCAGGACGACGGCGTCCCACTTGTAGGAGCTCTCCAGCTTGGCCACCAGCGTGTTGAACGCTTCCGGGGCGAACGTCACCTGTATCCCGAGCGACGTGAGGTCCTGGCGGATGATGTTGCCGATCGCGACCCGGTCGGGGTTGTCGGCGTTCGTCGAGATCACGAACTGGACCGGGTGCCCATCGGCGTCCCGCAGCGTCCCATCCGCGCCCTTCTTGAACCCGGCCTCGGCCAGCACCTGCGACGCCTTGTCGAGATTGTACGGATACTGCATCACGTGGGGATCATAAAAGAACTTGTCCGACGGGCTCTCGGGTCCGTACTCGGGCACCGCGTGCCCAGCGTACACCTGGTTGATGATCGCCTGGCGGTCGACGGCGAACGAGACGGCCTGCCGGAACTTCTGGTTCTGAAACCACTTGAGCTTATAGTCCGGCATCCCGGCGTGCGGGTTTTGATTGAAGATCAAAAACTCCGACCCAAAGCCCGGGCCGCCGTCGTACACGGTATAGTTCCCGGTCTGCTCCCCGCGCTTGAACTCCGCGTACTCCGCGGGCCGCAGGCCGTAGCTCGCGGTCTGCCCCCCTTGAAACAGGAGCCGCAGCGCGTTCTGATTGGGCACGATCGTCAGCGACACGTGGTCGATGTACGGCAAGCGCTGCCCGTGGGCGTCGACCTTCCAGTAATGCGGATTGCGGTCGTACGTGATCCGCTGCGCGGCCGAGTACCCGGTCATGATGTACGGACCGGTGCCGACGATGTCTTTCGGCGACGTGTTGATGCCCCACGTCTGATTGAACTGGCCCGCGTCGTACGCCGCTTCCAATTTGTGCTGCGGGATCACCGTCGCGTTGCCGATCTCGCGCAGGAACGCCCCGAACGGCTCGGCGGTCGAAAACTGGACCGTGCGCGCGTCGATCTTCTTGACCTCGATCGGCTTGCCGGCCACGGTGAGCACGTCCGAGGCGCTGTTCGGAATCTTCTTGTCGTAAATGACCTTGAACGTGAACAGCACGTCGTCGGCCGTCACGGGCGCGCCGTCATCCCATTCAAGCCCCTGGCGCAGGACGAACGTCCACGTGCGCCCGTCCTTCGAGACGCTCCACGACTCCGCCAGCGCGGGCTCAATGTCGGTCGTCTTGCCGTTGGCCTCCACCAGGCCGTCAAAGATGTTCGCGAGCGGCCCGGTCGATGTCGTCGAGTTGGCGAGAATCGGATTGAAGGTCGACGGATCCGCCACCTGCGAGTCGAGGAAGGTCCCGCCAAACTTGCCGATCTCCCCACCCATCACCTTCGGGTCGGGCAGTCCCGGCAGGCTCAGATGCGGCGCGCTCGCCGCGCCGACACCGGCCGGCAGCGACAGGCTCAGGACGATCAGGACGATCGTGGACACGGCTCGCACAGTGAGAATCCCTCCATCCAATCGCGCCGCCCGCCGCCTGGATCCGGCCGCGGGCGTTTGACCGCACGCGATCGGGCGCTCACCGATCTACGGGCGGAATGACGAATCGGTTCTGCGTCCGGGGTATTCGCCCGCCCAGGCGGCGATTCCCGCCCGGACCCGGCGTGAGGCGCATCGGGACCCGGGTATAAAGGAGGGGGGACGCCACCCGCACGGGCGCCAGACGGGCCGCGGCGGGGGTGCCCGTGCGCCCTCGGGACCGCGCCGGGACGCGCGACGTCCCGCCAATGGGAACGGAGGTGGCGGCCATCGTGTATCAACCGATCGAGAACTACGGCGTCATCGGGAACCTGCACACGATCGCGCTGGTCGGGATCAACGGCTCGATCGATTTTCTATGCCTGCCACGGTTCGACTCGCCGTCCGTCTTCGCGGCGATTCTCGATGACGAGCGCGGAGGCCGGTTCACACTCGCCCCGACGCTCGCCCACGCCCGCCAGAAGCAGCTCTACCTGCCCGATTCCAACATTCTCTTGACGCGCTTCCTCGCCGACGACGGCATCGCGGAGATCGTGGATTTCATGCCGGTCGCCAGACCGGGCGCCGCGCAGACCGTCGTGCGGTGGGCGAAAACCGTCCGGGGCGAGGTGCAGTTCCACCTGCGGTGCGCACCTCGCTTTGACTACGGACGCACGCCGCACCAGGTGGCGCGCGCCGAGCACGGCGCGGTGTTCACGCCACACGGGGAACAGCTCCCGGCGCTCCGCCTCCGCAGCGACGTCCCCCTCCGCCTCCAGCACGGCGACGCCACCGCGGACTTTACGCTTCGCACCGGGGAGCATGCCGCGTTTGTCCTCGAGGACGCGTCCGCGGACGGCGGGCCCGGGACGGCGGCGTTCGCGGCCGAGGTGTTCCAGGAGACGCTCGATTACTGGCGCGCGTGGATCGGCCGGTCGAGCTATCGCGGGCGGTGGCGCGAGACGGTCAACCGGTCGGCGCTCGCGCTCAAGCTCCTCATCTCGGATCCCTACGGGGCACCGGTCGCCGCGGGGACGTTCGGCCTGCCGGAGTGGATCGGCGGCCAGCGCAACTGGGATTACCGGTACACCTGGATCCGCGACGCATCGTTCACGATGTACGCGCTGATCCGGCTCGGGTACGTCGATGAACCGCGCGCGTTCGTCCAGTGGATCAAAGCGCGCTGCGAAGAGGCGGAGCCCGACGGGCTGCTGCAGATCATGTACCGCGTGGACGGCCGGCGCGACCTCGAGGAGTTTCTCTTGCCGCGGTTCGAAGGGTACCGCGGCTCGGCGCCGGTCCGTGTCGGGAACGAGGCGTCCACGCAGGTCCAGCTTGATATCTACGGGGAGCTCGTCGATGCCGTGTATCTCTATCACCGCCACCGGGGCGAGATCTCAGATGCACTCTGGTCGAGCCTATCGCGCCTCGTCGACTGGGTCTGCGAGCACTGGCGGGAACAGGACGAGAGCATCTGGGAGGTGCGGGGCGGCGCGCAGCAATTTCTCTATTCACGCCTGATGTGCTGGGTCGCGGTCGATCGCGCGCTGCGCATCGCGATGGACAAGGACGGCCAGTTGAACGATCGATGGCAGCGAGTCCGGGAAGAGATCGCCCACGATATCGAGGACGCGTTCTGGGATCCCAAGCGGCAGGCGTACGTGCAGCACATCGGATCCAGCGCGCTCGGCGCGGCGGCCCTGCGCATGCCGCTCGCGCGGTTCATCAGCCCCACCGACCCTCGGTGGCGTGCGACGATGCGCGCGATCGAGGAGGATCTCGTGGACGATGCGTTCGTCTATCGCTACCGGCCCGAGCAAGATCCTGATGGACTGCCGGGCCGCGACGCCGCGTTCTGCCCGTGCTCGTTTTGGTACGTCGAGTGTCTGTCGCGGGCCGGGGAGCTCGAAAAGGCGCGCCTCGTCTTTGAGAAACTGCTTGGCTATGCGAACCACCTGGGTCTCTACGCCGAGGAACTCGGCCCCCGCGGGGAGCATCTGGGCAATTTCCCTCAGGCGTTCACCCACCTCGCGCTGATCAGCGCGGCGACCGATCTCGACCGGCGCCTGACCGCCGCGGCGGGCTCGGCGGACTGAGATCCGCCCGGCACGCCGGGATTCCCCCCTCTCCGCGCTCGGGCCGCCGCGGCACAGGACTGCGCCCGTAGGAGCCCGAACCCGGGCATACAGCGTTGTGACGGGGCGCCCGTTCCACGGCGTCTCACGTGCACACGCGGGGGGCCTTCACCATGAACGCGCGATCTGACTACCGCGCCACTCGAGCGCCCGCGGACCACGCGCGGCGGGCCGGCGTCTGCCCGACCGCTGCGCGGCATCGGGACCGGGCCCCGCTCCCTGCCACGGGCCGGCATCGCCCGTCGACCTGGCGGCACGGTGTGATCGGAGGGCCCCGCGTGTGGCGCATCGCCGTGTGCGGCGCGCTCTGCTCGCTGGCGCTGTCGGGAGTCGCCACCGCGCAGGCGCCGCTCACGCAGCGATTCTCCGATCCGAGGGGCCGGTTCACGATCACGTTTCCGGGAAATTGGACGCTCGTCACCGAGCCCGCGGGCGACACCGAGGTCACCGCGTTCGCCCCCGACAACACGAGGAATCGCCGCGCCATCCTTCAGACCGGCGGGGCGATCACCGTGGCGATCGACCAGCTGCCGTCTGCGATGTCCGCGCGGTCCTACGGCGAGCGGGCGGGCCACGGCATGGCGTCGACGTTCGGCACGGTCGGGTTCGAGCTGATTCAAGAAGGCCCGGCCAAAGTCTCGGGCCAGGACGCGTATTTCCAATACTTCACGACCGCGAACCTCTACCAGCTGCAGACCTACGTGACCGTGGGCCGGTCGCTGTTTGTCATCAATGGATCGTGTCCGAACGACCCCGAGATTACGAAGCGCGACGTGCCCGAGTTCGTGCGGATCACCGACACGTTCCACGCCCAGTAGCACCGCACCCGCGCCCCCCAACCCGCCGCGCCGCGCTTGACAAGTCAGTAACCATCTGGTTACTATATCGGAAACCAATCGGTGACGGTGACTGTCCCACAGTCGATCCGCGGGCGGAGGGGCCTCATGACGGCAGGCATGAACAAGATCATCTACCCCGTCAAGGACCTGGCGCAGGCCAAGAAGCTTTACGGCGCCTTGTTGGGGGTCGCGCCGAACATGGACGCGCCCTACTACGTCAACTTTCATGTGGGCGGCCAGGACGTCGGTCTGCTCCCGAACGGCCACAGCCAAGGGATGACGGGCCCCGTCGGCTACTGGCAGGTGTCCGACATCAAGGCCAGCCTGCAGCAGCTCCTCGACGCCGGCGCGGTCACGCTGCAGCCGGTGAAGGATGTCGGCGGGGGCAATCTGATTGCGTCCGTGAAAGACGCCGACGGCAACGTCATCGGACTGTGTCAGTCACCCTAAGTGCGCGCCTCCAGCCGTGCCCGAACGGGACGACGGTCGCAGCGCGACGCCGTGTTCCGGGCGATCGCCGATCCGACGCGCCGCGAGATCCTCGGCCTCCTGCGCGGCGGCCGGCAGACGGTCGGCCAGCTCGCCGGAAATTTTCGCACGAGCCGCCCGGCGATCTCAAAGCACTTGCGCGTGCTGCGGTCGGCGGGGTTGGTGGTGACCCGCCACCGCGGGACCGCGCGCCTGTGCGGGTTGAACGCGACACCGCTGCGCGCCGTCGACGCGTGGCTCCAGGACTACGAAACGTTCTGGACGGACACGATGCACAGCCTCAAGCGGTACGTGGAGGAGACGCCGTGAGTGCGGCCGGGGCACGCGACACGATTGTCCGGGAAATCACGATCAAGGCTCCGGCCGCACGGATCTTCGATGCGCTGACGAATCCCGAGGAACTCGTGACCTGGTGGGGCGCCCCGGGGAAGTTTCACGCCACGCACGCGGAGTGCGATCTGCGACCCGGCGGCAGATGGATGATGCGCGTGACCAACTGGACCGGCACGCCCGCGACGGTCTCGGGCGCCTATCGGGTGATCGAGCGCCCGCGCGTCCTGGTCCTGACGTGGCTCCGTGAGGCGGAACCCGAGCCGGAGACCGTCGTGCGCTGGGATCTGGACGAACACGAGGGCGTCACGACGGTCCGGATGACCCATTCGGGATTCACGAGCGACCGCGCGCGCGCCCGCAACAGCGGCTGGCCTCTCATCCTGGAACTGCTGCGGGCGCACGTCGAGCCGAAGCCCGCCGCAGGCGCGTGAGCTACGCCGGGGCCGACGGCGCGATGCGCTCGAGCGGGGCGTAACTGAGCGCGAGCCGCTTGGTCCCGACCGTGTCGAAGCGCACGGTAATGATGGCTTTGGGCCCGTCGCCGTCCACTTCAAGGACCCGGCCGACCCCAAACGTTTTGTGCCGCACAGCATCGCCCACGGCGACGTCCGGCACGGGGCGCTGGTCGGTCTCGGGCCAATCGTCGGTCGCGGTGCGGGGCGTCGTGCCCCGGCTCACCACGCCCTCCGGCATCTCGGCGAGGAACCGGGAGGGCAGGCTCGGGCGGGACGTCCCGTAGAGCGTCCGCTGACGGGCGTAGGTCAGGAGCAGCCGCGCGCGGGCGCGGGTCATCCCGACGTAACACAGCCGGCGCTCCTCTTCCATGCCGCTCGGGTCCTCGAGCGAGCGCATGTGCGGAAACAGCCCCTCCTCGAGCCCCGCCAGGACGACGACAGGAAACTCAAGTCCCTTCGCGCTGTGCAGCGTCATCAGCGTGACGCGGTCCGCCCGGTCGTCAACCTGATCGGCATCGGTGACGAGCGCGAGATGCTGCAGCAGCATCTCGAGCGACGCGTCGCCGGTCGTCTCCTCCACCTCCTGGGTGACCGCGGCGAGTTCGTCCAGGTTCTCCACGCGCGCGTACGCCTCGTCGGTGCGTTCCGCCTCGAGCGCGCGGCGGTAGCCGGTCAGGTCGAGCGCGCGGCCGAGGACTTCGCGCGCCGGGTGATCGACCGCGAACGCCGCCAGTTGTGTCACGATCGTGACGTACTCCTCGATGGCCTTCCGCGCCGGCCCGGCGACCCCGGCTTCCGGCGCGCGCCGCAGCGCCTCCCAGAACGAGAGTCCCTCGGCGCTCGCCCAGGCCTCCACCCGGCGCACCGTGGCGTCGCCGATCCCGCGCCGCGGCACGTTGAGGACCCGCCGGACGCTGGCTTCGTCCGCGGGATTGTAGGCCGCCCGCAGGTAGGCCAGCACGTCTTTAATCTCCGCGCGCTCGTAGAACCGCAGGCCGCCGACGATCCGGTACGGCAATCCGAGGCGGAGAAACATTTCCTCGAACTGACGGGACTGCGCGTGCGTCCGATACAGGACGGCCACATCGCCGGCGCGGCCCCCGGACGCGGTATAGCGCTTGGCGGCCTCCCCGACGTAGCGCGCCTCGTCGTAGCCGTCCCACGCCTCGAACAGGGTGACCTCCTCCCCCTCGGGGTTGTCGGTCCAGAGCGTCTTGGCGTGCCGGTGGGGGTTGTGTCGAATTACGGACGCCGCCGCGGCCAGGATCCGCTGCGTCGACCGATAGTTCTGCTCGAGGGTGACGACCTTCGCCTCGGGATAGTCGCGCTCGAATTCAAGAATGTTGCGGACGTCGGCGCCGCGCCAGCGATAGATCGCCTGGTCGTCGTCGCCGACGACGCTCAGGTTCCGGCGGCTGCCGGCGAGCAGATTGACGAGCACATACTGGGAGTGATTCGTGTCCTGATACTCGTCGACCAAGACATGAAGGAACCGCGCCTGGTACCCCGCGAGGACCTGGGGGTGCGCGCGGAACAGCTCGACCGTGCGGACGAGCAGGTCGTCGAAATCGAGGGCGTGGCACTCCTCGAGCCGGCGTTGATACGCGGCGTACAACCGCCCGATCACCGACTGCCGATGCGTCTCCGCGCGCGCCGCGTAGGCCACGTGGTCGATCAAATCGTTCTTGGCCCGGCTGATCTCCGCGAGTACCGCCGCGGGCGGGTACTGGTGATCGTCCACGTTCTGCGTGCGGAGCACCTCCCGCATGAGCGCCCGCTGATCATCGCCGTCGTAGATGATAAACCGCGGGTCCAATCCCAGCGGGGCGCCGGAGATGCGCAGGATGCGGCTCGCGATCGAATGGAACGTGCCGATCCACAGCGCCCGCGCGACCGCGGGGCCGAGCAGATGCTCGAGCCGCTCCCGCATCTCCCCGGCGGCCTTGTTGGTGAAGGTCACCGCCAGGATCTGGCCCGGGGCGACGCCGCGGTCGTGAATGAGCCCGGCAATGCGGTAGGTCAGCACGCGCGTCTTTCCGGACCCGGCGCCCGCCAACACGAGCAGCGGGCCGTCCGGATGCCGCACCGCGTCGAGCTGGGCGGGATTGAGCAGCGATGCAAGATCCACGGTGGATGTCATCGCGGTGTGCTGGAACGGCTCCGTTTCATCGAGGATCGGGACCGCGGGCACTCCCGTCACCGGGCCCGCACGGCGCGCGGCGCGCGCCGCCGCTTCCGCCGGCAGGACGGCGGGGCGGCTACTCCCACTCGATCGTGGCCGGCGGCTTGCTGCTGAT
The DNA here is from genome assembly GCA_963787105.1 of uncultured Bacillota bacterium. Taxonomy (GTDB): domain Bacteria; phylum Sysuimicrobiota; class Sysuimicrobiia; order Sysuimicrobiales; family Segetimicrobiaceae; genus JAJPIA01. The sequence continues at coordinate 198,519 of CAWBBU010000006.1, read as the reverse complement.
ATCGTAGACGACGCGGCTGACGCCCTTGACCTCGCCGGTGATCCGGTTGCTGATCGTTTCCAAGAGCTCGGCGGGCAGGCGGGCCCAATCGGCCGTCATCCCGTCTTCGCTCGTCACCGCCCGGACCGCGACGACGTGCCCGTACGTGCGGGCGTCCCCGGCGACCCCGACGGTGTGGACCGGCAGCAGCACCGCGAACGCCTGCCAGACCTCGCGGCCGAGCCCAGCGCGCCGAATCTCACCGGTCACGATCGCGTCCGCGGTGCGGAGCGTCTCGAGGCGATCCTCGGTCACCTCACCGATGATCCGGATCGCGAGCCCCGGGCCCGGGAACGGATGCCGTCCGACCATCTCGTCGGGCAGCCCGAGGGTCCGGGCCACGACGCGCACCTCGTCCTTAAACAGCGTCCGGAACGGCTCGATCAGCCGGAACGGCATCACCTCGGGCAGGCCGCCGACGTTGTGGTGCGTCTTGATCCGCGCCGCGGTGCGCGTCCCGCTCTCGATCACATCCGGGTACAGCGTCCCCTGCACGAGGAACTCCGGCTCACCGAGACGCGCGGCCTCTTCCGCGAACACGCTGATGAACTCCTGGCCGATCAGTACCCGCTTCCGCTCGGGGTCGGTGATGCCGGCCAGCCGATCCAGAAACCGGCGGCGCGCGTCGACGTGAATCAGCGACACGCCGAAGTGGTCGCGGAACACCTCGACGACACGCTGCGCCTCGCCGAGGCGCAGCAGTCCATGGTCCACGAACACGCACGTCAGACGGTCGCCGATCGCCCGGAACACAAGCGCCGCGGCCGCGGTCGAGTCCACGCCGCCGCTCAGGGCACAGATCGCGCGCCCCGCATCGACCCGAGTGCGGATGTCGCTGGCCGCCTGCTCGACGAACGAGGTCATCGTCCAGGACGGCGCGCAGCCGCAGACGTTATAGACGAAGTTCCGCAGCACCTCGGTCCCCCACGGAGTGTGCGACACCTCGGGGTGGAACTGAAGGCCGAACAGGGCGCGGCGGCGGTCGGCCACGGCGGCGTACGGCGAGTGATCGGAGTGCGCGAGGCTCTCGAATCCCTCGGGGAGCCGGTGCACCGTATCGCCGTGGCTCATCCAGCAAATCAACCGGGGCTCCAGCCCGCGGAACAGCCCCTGGTCCCGATCGGGCTCGTCGACAAACAACCGCGTCCGCCCGAACTCCTTCCGGGTCGCCGGCCCGGTCTCCCCGCCCAGCGTATGGGCCATAAGCTGCATGCCGTAACAGATGCCGAGCGTCGGCACGCCGGCAGCGAACAGCGCGGGGTCGCAGCGCGGCGCCCCCGCGTCGTACACGCTCGCGGGTCCTCCCGAGAGGATGATCCCTTTCGGCTTGAGCGCGAGCAGTTCGGCGAGCGGCGTGTCGAACGGCAGAATCAGGCTGTAGACGCGGAGCTCGCGGATCCGCCGCGCGATCAGCTGGCTGTACTGCGCGCCGAAGTCAAGCACCACCACCAGGTCGTCGACCGGCGGAATCGCGTGCGCCTCGGCGCGCTCCTGTACCTTCGCAGCGGGGCGCTCCGCCCGGACCTGCGTGCGGGGCATCAGCGCCCCTGCCCGACGTGCTGGGCGATCTGCATCGTCTTCCCTTCCGTCACGACCGACGGGGCGATGATCACCTCGGTCTGCTGCATCTCCCGGATCGTACGCGCGCCGCACATCCCCATCGCGGTTCGGAGCGCCTCCATGAGATTTTGCGAGCCGTCGTCGACGCGGGCCGGCCCGTGCAGAATGTCGCGCAGCGTGCCGGTAGTGCGCACGGCGATGCGCGTGCCTCTCGGCAGGGCCGCGTGCGGGGTCGCCATGCCCCAATGGAACCCCCGCCCCGGCGCCTCCTCGGACCGGGCAAACAGCGATCCCAGCATGACCGCATCCGCGCCGCACGCGACGGACTTGGCGATCTCCCCGCCGAAGCTGATTCCGCCGTCCGCGACGATCGGCACGTACCGGCCGGTCTGCCGCGCGTACTCAGAGCGCGCCGCGGCGACGTCCATGATCGCGGTCGCCTGCGGCACGCCGACCCCGAGCACCTTCCGGCTCGTACACGCCGCCCCGGGCCCGACACCGACGAATACCGCGGCCACGCCTGCCTCGCACAACTGCAGGGCCGCCTCATAGGACACGCAGTTGCCGGCCATCACCGGGATCCGGGTCGTCGCGGTCAGTTCACGCAGCGACACGGTGCGCCCGCGCTCGCTGCGGTGATGTTCCGTGATCACGGTCGACTGGACGAGCAGCAGCTCGGCCCCGGCCTCGGCGGCCAGCGGTCCCAAGCGCCCGGCCGCCCCCGGGGTCGTCGACACGACGGCCACACCGCCGCCCTTGCGGATCTCCTCCACCCGCTGCCCGACCAGCTCATCCTTGACGGGTTCCCGGTAGACCTCCTGCATCACGCCGACGACCCGATCCGGGGTCGCCTCGGCGAGCCGGTCCAGCACGTCCTGGGGACGCGCATACCGGGTTTGAATCCCCTCAAGGTTGAGCACGGCCATCCCGCCCAACTTGGAGAGCGCGATCGCGAAGCGGACGTCCACAACGCTGTCCATCGCGGACGCGATCACCGGCAGCGAAAACCGTCGGCCGGCGACGTCCCACGACAGATCCACGTCTTCCGGGTCGATCGTTCCCGACGCGGGCACGAGCGCGATCTCTTCGAAACCGTACGTCCTCCGGGCCGGACGCCCTTTCCCGATAAACTCCACGCGGTTCACCTCCTTGCTGCGATCTCGACGAGCATCCCCTCTGCGCCGCCGCCGCTCCCTCGCGGGGGCGGCGGCGGTGACTCAGGTATACACCTCCGGCTTCAACACACAGATAAACGGTAAATTTCGGTAAATGCCTCCATAGTCCAACCCGTAGCCGACGACGAACTTGTCGGGGATCTCGAACCCGCGGTAATCGATCACCACCTGGCGCCGGCGCCGGGTGACCTTGTCGAGCAGCGCGCACACGCGCAGGCTCGCGGGATACCGCGCCTTCAACGTCTCCAGCAAATAGTCCATCGTAAAGCCGGTGTCGATGATGTCGTCCACGATCATGACGTGGCGCCCTTCGATGGTCTGATCGAGATCTTTGAGGATGCGAACGATCCCGCTGTTCTCCGTTCCCGCGCCGTACGCGCTCGTGGCCATGAAGTCGAGCATGCACGGGATCGTCACCTGGCGGATCAGGTCGGCGAGGAAAATGGACGCGCCCTTCAGGATGCCGACAAGGAGGGGGGTCTTGCCTTCGTACTCACCGCTGATCTGCCGACCGAGACCCGCGATCCGAGCCCGCAGCTCGTCCTCGCGGATCAATACCTCTGATACATCATCGAGCAACGCCACGCAGCGCGGGACCTCCGGGAGAGCCCGAGCCGGCCGAAGCCGTCCGGGTAATTAGACGCATTATAGTACCCATGTTCGCTAGTGTCAACGGGAAGCCGCCGTGCATGTCGTGCACGACACTCGGGGACGGCGACAATGAAGCGCCCGCCGCGCGGTGTCCGCGCGGCGGGCCAGTCATGCGGTTGGATTGTCGTGCGGGCGCGCCGGCTCAGTGCGTGGGCGCCGGCGGCAGCGGAGGCACGTTGGGCGTCGCCGGAGCCGAGTTGTCGGGCTGCTTGCCATAGGTCGAGCCGGCCGACTTCACGATCGTCCAACCCTTTCCGTCATACCGCACCAAGTCGCCGACCTGCACCTCATCGTAGAACGAGACCGGCACCGTGAATGTGTCGCTCGCAATCTGCAGCACGGACATGTCGTTGTCGCCGGTCCCGCTGAATTTCGCCTCGACGACGCCGTACACGTACCCGCCGTTCGGCGTGCAGCCCAAGTTCATATCGGCCGCGAGCATCGACACCACCAACACGACCACAAGTGCGGTCACCATCCGAACCGACATACGCCCACACCTCCAACGGTCTCTGCCGCAAGTATACCGGCGCGACCGATCATTGGCAACAGAGGTGCAGCCCTCCGCGCGGCGACGAGCGACGCCTGCGACAGGTGTGCGATCACCCAGGGTACCGTCGGGAGCAGCGCGTTGCGCAGCATCTCGAGGGTGCCGAGCGCCGCGACGGGGCCGCTGAGCGCCGAGCCCGCACTGCGTGTTTCCGCGACGATGCGCCCTTGGTCCGCGTCGAAGATCTGCACCACCACATCCGCGGTGATGAGCGAGGCCCCATTCCCGTCCTTCGAGCCCTGCGGGGGTTCGTTGCCGCCGCCCGCCGCGCCTACGATCGGCAACCACCCGACGACGAGCCGGTCAGTCCCGGCCGCGCGCGCGAGCTGGCTCAGCCGCCCGAACGACAACGCGTCTTGATTCTGCCAGCGAATTCCCGCCTGCGCGCGCATCATCAGTCCCCGAGAGACGACCGACACGCCGCTCCGCACCCGCCGCGCTCGCGAGCAGCGCCGTGAGCTCGTTGGCCGCGGCACGCGAGGGCACCACCGAGTTGACATCACCCTGCGGGCCCGGCGCGTAAAAATCAACCACCCCGACCGAGATCGGCGCCGCGGCGGCGCCGCCTCCCCCCGCGAGGCCCACGAGGGCCGCGAGGATCACCGCACGCGCGCCGAGCCGCCACGCCCCCGCGATACTCCACCACCCTGACACCATGTCGTACCCTCCCGCTCCCACCGCGTGTCCGCGCGGTGCCTGCGTCATCCGGTCCATCTCACCGATGACACGACACCGGTGTCACGCCATGGTATCGCGCACTCGCGGTGATCGTCCGGATGTCCGTGTGGAATCCCGACGCGCGCTACCGGGCCGCAGGATCCGACGCGCCCGCGATTTCGCGGAGCACGTCCTCGGCGGCCAGCACGGGGTCGGAGGCGTGGGTGATCGGACGCCCGACCACCAGCAGATCGGCGCCCGCCGCCACGGCGGCCCGCGGTGTCCGCACCCGGCGCTGATCGTCGCCCGCCGACCCGGCCGGGCGAATCCCGGGGCATACCAGCAGAAACTCTGGACCGCACGCGGCCCGCACGGCGCGCGCCTCGAGCGGCGAGGTGACCGCTCCGTGCAGACCCGCCGCCTGCGCGAGGCGCGCGAGCCGGTCGACCACGCCCGCGGGATCGCCGACCACACCGGTCTCCGCGAGCATCCCCTTGTCCGCGCTCGTCAGCAGCGTCACGCCAAGCACCCGAAGCTCGGCGCCCGCGACGGCGTCCACGGCCTCCCGTGCGGCGCGCATCATCGCCGAGCCGCCCGATGCGTGCACCGTGCACAGCGCGACGTGCTGCCGGGCCGCCGCGCCGATCGCCGCACCGACCACCGACGGGATATCATAGAGCTTCGTGTCAAGAAACACTCGGCCGCGCCGCGCGATCGAGGCCACGGCGGCCGGGCCCGCTGCCGTGAACAACTGGGACCCGATCTTGAACCACCGCACCACCCCGGCAAGGCGGTCGGCGAGCGCTTCCGCGTCACGCAGGGTGGGCACGTCGAGCGCGACGATCAGCCGGTCGCGCGGATCCACGGATGCCGGGCCGCCACTCTGGCCGCGGGATTCGCGAGAGAAGTACGACGGCTCCCCGGTTTCCCGGGGAGCCGCCGCCATCGCAACCGTGCGCTTAGAAGCTGTAGTCAATCTGCGCGCGGTAGAGCAGGAACTGCTGGACGCCGTTGATCTGCGCCTGCCGGATCTTGAACACGATGCTCGCGTTCTGCGAGAACCCGTAGATCACGCCGCCTTCGTAGGTGGCCTCGGGCTGGCCCGTGAAGTTCATGTTCCCGCTCTCGAGGTTCAGGTACGCCGTCCAGTTCGTGATGGGCGTTACGCGCATCCCGAACAGGAACCCTTCCGCGTCGCCAGGATACATGAAGTCGTTCTCGTTGATGTCGATTTCCGCAGCGCCGTACGGAGCGTAGAAGTTCTGCCCGTAGTAGGCGTAGCCTGCGTCCATCGTCCAGTTGTGGCCGAACCCCGTCATGCTGCCGAGGTCGACGTGGAAGTTAACCTGGTAGCCCTGGTCGCTCGTGGCGAAGACGGAGTCGTTCCACTGCGCGTACTCGCCGTCGAAGTTCAGACCAGGAATGATCGCCCAGTCCACGTACCCGTCGAAGCCGTTGCCGGCCGCGGGGCACGCGATGCCAGGACCGCTGAACGTCGAGGTACCCGCCGTCACCGAAACGCAGTGGAAGCCGTTCGAGGTGAGCGCCGAGTTGCCGAGTCCCGGGTTAACCGAACCGCCGCCGGGGCCGTAGACGTGCCACTGCGCCGCGTTGCCGAACCCACCGGGTCCAGACGTGTTGTTCGCCGCGGTGATCGTGTTGCCGACGTAGTCGATACCGGCGCGGAGGCCGGGGATGAGCTGGAAGTTGATGTTGGCTCCGTACGCGTCCTCGCCGAAGATATACGCCGAGCTCGAGGTCGGGTACGAATCCGTGAACGCGCTGCCGGTGTTGCCCTGCATGCGCAGCGCTACGAACTCGAAGTGCATGTCGGCGGCCGCGGGAATGTTCGAGTTAATCCGCAGTCCGTCCGCCATGTTGAAGCCGCCGCTACCCGTCGAATCTTCCCAGGTATCGCCGTTGTCGTTCATGATCAAGCCGAACGGTCCCCACTGGATCGGGTAGCAGGTGGTGCCGCACGGGGTGTTATCCCCGTACCGGCCGAGCCGGATTTCAAGCGGCAGGCCCCATGCGTTCCGCCAGTCCAGGAACGCGCTGTCGACCGAGCTGAACGAGCCGTTGCTCAGGGCCGAGGTCGTCGCCTGCGTGCCGAATGCCGGCGCGTTGACGGCGGTGCCGATCTGGCCGCTGTTGAAGATCTGGTATCCGCCCGTCGAGAGGATGCCGATCACGTAGTGCACATCGGGCTGGACGGACCCGTCAAATCCGAGCTTGAACTCATAGCGCGGCCGGTTGAGCGTCGTGACGGCCGTGGAGCTGATCTGCGAGCTGCGCGGGTTGCCGTCGACGCCGAACGGGCTCGATGACCCGTTCGCCAGATACTGCCCCGTGCCGGCGCCGACCGTGCCGGCGTTCGAGTTAACGGCAATGATCGTCCCGCCTACCAGCGCGGGGTTCTGCGGGTTGGACGTCCCGGGGATCTGTCCGGGACCAAAGTTGAACGGAACGCCGCCAACCTGGTTCGGGGTGCCGCCCGAGATGTTCTGCGGCGTCCCGGTGTTGTTGACGCTGGCGGTGCTGCCCCCAGGGGTGGTGCCGTAGGTCGTCTGACCGACGTCCTCACGGAACCGGAGCCCACCGGTGACCTTCACGTTGTCGAGACGCGCTTTGATCGCGTTGAGCTCTTCCTCAATCGCGGTCGTCCGCACGCCCAACGCTGCCAACTCCGCCCGGAACTCATTGACGAGGCGGGTGATCGTGTCGAAGTTCGCCTGGGTCATGCTCTTGAACGCGTTGAAATCCGCGCCGGTGACCTGCGGCGGAATCGGCGCGGGGATCTGAATGCTCTCGATCCGCGCCAGCAACCGCGCCACCACCATCGCCATTTCGTACCGCGTCATTGCCCGATCGCCCTTGAAGGTCCCGTCCGGGTACCCTTCAATCAAGCCCTTCGCCGCGAGTTCCGCGATCGCATCGTACGCCCAGTGGTTCGTGGGCACGTCCGCGAACGGCTGCGCGAAGGCAGGAGCGACAGTGGCGAACATGAACGCGGCGGCACACAACACCGCAACAGCCTTCATTGCTCGCATCTCATTCCCCCTGTGCGTGTAATTCGGGGAACGGCCGGGCCGGATCAGCTCGAGTGACCGTGTTTTCTCGCGCCCCCCGTACCCTGCACGTGATCCCCGTGTGACACCTGTCCCGGGACCTCGCCCTGCAGTGCCTCCCCTCCCTCCGGGCAAGACTCCCGCTCGCGGCTCTTCGCCGCTCGAGCAGGTGACAACTGTTTCGAATAACGCATCTAGCACCTCACCGTCACCGCATCCGACTACACGCTCACGTTTTCCATCACTGGAAGCGTCTGCAGCCTTGACACAACTGTGACATTCTCGTTACGTTCGGGGAGGTTCAGCCCGAGCTGTTGGAGGAGGATGGCCTGGTGCCCGGTGGGTCGGCTGACGCAGCGGTTGCGGAGCTCGAGGCCAGTGCGGGTCGGGAGCACGACGTCGACCAGGCGAATGGCCTGGAACTCGGCAAACACCTTCCGCGACTCGTCGCCCAAACCGACGGCGTGACACCAGCGCGCCAAGGTCTTCCACAGCACGTAGGCGAGGAAGCACACGAGGATGTGGGCCTGCATCTTTAACCAGCAGTTTGTGTTAGTAAGAATTATATGATAAACTTTACTATAGCGGAACGTTAGTAAAGGATGCTATGCGAGGACATCTGATACGGAAAATCTGGCCCCATGATCCATCGCTTCCCGCAGCGGCAAGATACCGACGCGCCTGCGAGTACGAAACCTTCATACCAGAGCCCCTGACAGATCTCGTCATCTCTCTACCAGGAGACGTGGCTAATCTCGTGTCTGAAGCAGAAAGGGCAATCGCCAGACTCAACAGCAAACATGATCCAACTCTGGTCCCTCTTGCCCGGTTGTTGCTCCGAACGGAGTCGATCGCGTCATCTAAAGTCGAGGGCATGCAGGTAGATGCGACGAACGCTTGCGCGGGCGGAAGTCGCACAGGACACGGGAGGACGAGTCGGTCCAACCGCCGCGTGACGTACTTGCCAACATTGACGCGATGCAGACTGCAATCGAGCATGCATCGAGTACTCACAAGATCGTGCCGGAGGATTTGGCAAGAATCCATCGCGTGCTTCTCCAGCGGTCTCATCATCATTCCACTGCGCGGGACGTTTCCGCGACAAGCAAAATTGGATCGGGGGCAACGACTACAATCCTTGTGGGGCCGACTTCGTACCACCTCCCCCCGAAGAGGTTGCTCACGCTAATAGAACGACTTGTGCGAATTCTGCAACCAGGAGGATCTGTCGCCTTTAGTGCAAGCTGCGATCGCACACTCCCAGTTTGAAACGATCCACCCATTCGAAGATGGCAACGGTCGGACGGGACGCGCGATCGTGCAAGTGATCCTCCGTAGGCGCGGCCTTGCCCCGTGGTTCGTACCACCAATCAGTGTGGCCCTCGCACGGAGATAAGAAGCGTTACATCAGAGGACTTACATTGTTCCGTGAGGATCGAATCGCCGAATGGCTCGACATTTTTGCCAGCGCTGCATCGGAGGCAGCCACATTAGCTATCCAATACACGCATCTGGTAGCAGAATTACGGGACCGATGGAGAAGTGCAACTCCGCGAGTCGACTTCCTTCGCGCCGACGCGACCGCCTGGGCGATCATCGATGTTCTGCCGGCACATCCGGTTATCTCCGTGCCAATTGCAGTAGCATGCACCAAACGCACAAAGCCAGCCGTCAACGACGCCATTCAGAAGCTTGTCGACGCTGGCGTTCTCAAGCCGGTCTCCGCGTCCAGGCGCAATCGCTCTTGGGAACCTGTTGGCTTGCTTGATCTCATCATCGACCTTGATGCCGGGACCAGGCCGCTCGCCGATACTCGGTCAGTCGGTTCATCATCCCAATTATATTCGTCGAGCCTATACCATAGAGACGGGTGATGATGATCGAAAAACTATCTCCCCCGATGAGCGGGCAATCGCGCTTAGTTGTCCAGTAGCGATGCGATGGATTAGCCCGCTGGGGAACGGCCGCGCCTATCCCTTGCAGTCGGGTCCGCAACACACAGGGGGATGATCCACTGCGATCGGCCAAGCGACAGAACCATTCGGAAAATGGGAACGAATGCAGTATTGTGCAATCCAGTGCAATGAGCTTCTTGGTGGGCGCGCGAGGACTTGAACCTCGGACCTCTTCCGTGTCAAGGAAGCGCTCTACCCCTGAGCTACGCGCCCAAACTTCGCACTCGGATTTTACGGTACCGCCCCCACCCCGTCAAGAACACGAATTGCATCAAAATTATCGACACCGAACGCAAGGGTGTTGCCTCAAAATACTGTCACCAGCGACCAGGAGGCGACATGGGTCCCCACAGCATTCGCGAATACGCCGAATCCTTGCGTCCGCGCTATCGGTTGGCCTCGCGCCGCGAGAAGGGGCGCCTGTTGGATGAGTTTTGCCGGATCACCGAACGGGAGCGCAAGGTCGCCATTCGCCTGCTGCGGCGTCGGCCGAAACGGGCGCGCCGCCCGGGTGGGACGCCCGCGGCAGTACGGCCCGACGACACTGCGGCCCGCCTTGGAGCGCGTGTGGGAAGCCAGCGACTATCTCTGCTCGAAGCGCTTGGCGCCCTTTCTGCCGGAACTGGTCGAGGCCTTGGAGCGCCACGGGGAACTGCGGCTCTCGGCGGAGCAGCGCACCGCTCTTGGTGCAGATCAGTTCCGCCACGCTCGATCGGCTCTTGCGGCCCGTGCGCCGGCTCCATCGGCGCCACGGCGTCACCACGACCAGCCCGAGTCTCGCGGCGGTGCGGGCCCAGGTGCCCGTGCGCACCTTCGGCGAGTGGGCCGACGTGAAGCCGGGCGACGTGCAAGCGGACTTGCTCGCGCACTGCGGGGCCAGCACGGACGGCTTCTTTCTCACCTCGCTCCTCGCCGTCGACGTCGCGACCGGCTGGACCGAGCTGCAGGCCGTGTGGGGCAAGGGCCAGCAGCGCGTCGGCAGTGCCGTGCACGGTATCCGCGAAGCCCTCCCCATGCCGCTCCTGAGTCTCCATACCGACAACGGCGGGGAATTCCTCAACCATCTCCTCATCCCGTGGTGCCGGAGGAGCACATTACCTTCACCCGCGGCCGGCCCTATCGCAAGAACGATCAAGCGTACGTCGAGCAGAAAAATTGGTCCGTGCTCCGCCGCGTCATCGGCTATGATCGCTTCTGCAGTCGCGACGCCTTTCTCGCGCTCCAGGCCGTCCATGAGCTCCTGCGGCCCTACGTGAACTTCTTTCAGCCCCTGTGCAAACTCGTCTCCAAAGAACGCCACGGCGCCCGCGTCCTCAAACGGTACGATCGCGCACAGACGCCCTATCGCCGGTTGCTCGCCAGTGGCACCCTCGCCCCAGACCGCGCGACGCGCTCGCCGCCGAGTATCAGCGCCTCAATCCTCGCCAGCTGCGCGCCGACCTCGAGGTCCGGCTCGACACGCTCTGGAAGCTCGCCGATCGCTAGGAGGCCGACGATCCGATGAGTATCGTGAGGGCCCGACGACGTCGGAGGCGCCGCGCCCGCACGCGCGGCAAGGGCGCCACCGCACCGACGCTCGGGTGACACCCATTTTGAGGCAACACCCCCCCGTCCGGTGTCGAGGACTTCTGAGGCAACACGGAACAGCGGTGCTCGCACGTGTCTTTCGCCGCGTCATCCCAGGCATCTCCACGGCCTGCGGCGAACGAAGAGGAATGACGGCCCACCGGTTTCGCGATCCGCGCGGCATGGCTGCGCGCTCCATCGCGCTTCGTATGCTCGCACTGCTCCTCGGCGCCGGGCTCATCGTCCTCAACGGCGCATCCGCGCAGCCCGCCCCGCCCTCCGGCAGCGCGCCTGCCGTCCGCACCGGGCTCGACGTGTTTCTCCAAAACCCACCGGAGGTCGTGCGCGGCAAGCGCGTCGGCCTGATCACCAACCCGAGCGGCGTCGACGCCCATCTGCGCAGCACGGTCGATCTGCTCGCGGCCGATCACGACATCCATCTCGTGGCGCTGTTCGGACCGGAGCATGGCGTCCGCGGCGACCAGGGCGGCGGCAGCGCGGTCGGCAACAGCGTGGATCCGAAGACCGGGCTGCCGGTGTACAGTCTCTACGGCGCGACCCGCAAACCGACGCCGGCGATGCTGCGCGGGCTCGATGCGCTGGTCTTCGACATCCAGGACGTGGGCGCGCGCTTCTACACCTACACGTCGACGCTGGCGCTGGCGATGCAGGCCGCGGCGGCCCAGGGGATTCCCATCGTCGTGCTGGACCGTCCCGATCCGCTGACCGGCGACCTGGTCGCGGGGCCCGTGCTCGACGCGCGCTGGAGCTCGTTCATCGGCATGTACCCGGTGCCGGTGGTGTACGGCATGACGATCGGCGAGTACGCGCGGTTCATCAACGGTGAATTCGGCATCGGCGCGAACCTGACGGTGGTCACGATGGACGGATGGCGCCGGTCGATGTGGTTCGACCAAACCGGACTGCCGTGGGTGATGACGTCGCCGGGGATCCCGCACTTCCGCACCGTCGTCGTGTACCCCGTGACCGGCCCGATCGGCGACACGAACCTCTCCGTCGGCACGCTCACCACGGAGCCGTTCGAGCTGGTCGGCGGCACGTTCATCCAGCCGTGGCGCCTCCTCGCCGCGCTCGAGGCGCGCCGTCCCGGCGGCACGGTGTTTCGGGAGTCCTATTGGCGCGGCGAGCCGTGGCTCGCGACCGGCGGGCCGGAATACAGCGGCATCGAGCTCCGCATCACCGACCGCAGCGCGTACCGGCCGCTCGAGCTCATGCTGCAGATCCTCGCCACCGTGCATCAGCTGTACCCGGGCCAGTTCCGGTGGGGGACGGGGCCGACGAACCCCTACACGTTTGACCTCGACATGGGCACGGACCAGGTGCGGATCGGCCTCGCCTCGGGCGAGACGCCCGAGCAGATCGAGCAGGCATGGGAACCGGGCCTTGCGCGCTTTCTCAAGGCCCGGGAAAAGTACCTGCTGTACCGGTAGCCGCGCCCGCGCGGCCGCCTAATGCGCCGCGACGGCTTCCTTCTGCTTGCGCGCCTCTGCCGTCACCTTGTCGGCAATCTGCGCGGGCACCTCGGCATAGTGCGAGAACTCAAGTTCAAACGTACCGCGCCCGCCGGTGAGCGAGCGTAGGTCGGACGCGTACCGCAGCATCTCCGCCAAGGGGACCTGCGCGCGCACGGTCGTGGTCCCGTCGCCGCCCGGCTCCATGCCCTGGATGTGCCCGCGCTTGGAGTTCAGATCGCCGATGATATCGCCCATCTGGTCGTCCGGCACGTGCACCGCGACCGTCCCGATCGGCTCGAGCAGCACGGGCTTCGCTTCCTGCATCGCCTTCCGGAACGCCATTGACCCGGCGATCTTGAAGGCCATCTCGGAGGAGTCAACGTCGTGGTAGGACCCGTCCACGAGGGAGACCCGGATGTCGACCACCGGATAGCCGGCGACGACCCCCTCGTTTATTGCCTCCTTGACGCCCTTCTCGACGGCCGGAATGAACTGGCGCGGAATCGCGCCGCCGAACACCTTGTCCACGAACTCGTACCCGCCGCCCCGTCCGGCCGGGTCCAGCTCCAGCCAGCAGTCGCCGTACTGGCCGCGGCCGCCGCTCTGCTTCTTGTGCTTGCCCTGCACGCGCGCGTGCGCCCGCACCGTCTCGCGATACGCGACCCGGGGCAGCGACAGCGCGACCTCCACGCCGAACTTCCGCTTCAGACGGTCGGCGACGATCTCGAGGTGCGACTCCCCCATGCCGGCGAGAATCGTCTGGTGCATCTCGTTCGCGCGCTGCGTCGCGAGCGTGTGGTCCTCTTCCACGAGGCGCGCCAGCGCGCTGCCGAGCTTGTCTTCGTCGGCCTTGCTCTTGGGCTGCACGGCCATCGCGATCGCCGGCTTCGGAAACTCAATCGCCGGCAGGGCCAGCGGCTTGTCCTTGTCGGTCAGCGTGTCGCCCGTGGCCGCGTCGGCGAGCTTCGCGACCGCGCCGATGTCGCCGGCCGGCATCTCCGCGGCGGGCTCCTGATGCTTGCCCCGCAGCAGCAGCAGCTGGCCGATGCGCTCCACCTTGCTCTTGCCGGCGTTCCACACCTGCGCGTCCGACTTGAGCACGCCCGAGAACACGCGGAAGTACGACAGCTTGCCGACGTACGGGTCGGCCATCGTCTTCCAGACCTGCACCGCGAGCGGCCCGGCGGGATCGGGCGCCACGGTCGCCTCCGCCCCCTTGCCGTTGCGGGCGCCGATCGGCTCGCGCTCGGTCGGCGCCGGCAAGAGGCGCACCAGCGCGTCGAGGAGCGGGACCACGCCCCGGCCGCGCGGCGCCGCGGCGCACAGGACCGGTACCAGGGCGCCGGCGCGCACGCCCGCATGGAGGCCCTGCGTCAGCGCGTCGTCGGCCAGCTGGCCCTGCTCGAGATAGATCTCGGTGAGCCGCTCGTCGGTCTCAGCCACCGCCTCGACGAGCCGCTCCCGCATCGCGACCGCCGCTGCGAGAGCATCGGCCGGGATCTTGTCGCGGGGGATCGGCCCGCCGTCCCCGTAGGCCTGCATCGTGACGAGATCCACCACGCCGCTGAAGCTGCCCTCGCTGCCGATCGGCGACTGGAGCGGCACGATCTGCCGTCCGAACTTGTGCTGAAGGCTGTCGACGGCCTGCGCGAACACCGCGTTCTCGCGGTCCATCCGCGTGACGACGACGAGGCGGCTCGCGCCCGCGTGCGTCGCCAGCGCCCAGATCTTCTCGGTCTGCACCTCGACGCCCGCGACGGCGTCCACCGTCAGCACCACGCTCTCCACCGCCCGGAGCGCGCCGCTGACCTCGCCAATAAAGTCCGGATAGCCGGGCGTGTCGATCAGGTTGATCTTGTGATCCTGCCACTCGAGCGGCGCCAGCGCCGCGCTGACCGTGATCCGGCGCCGGATCTCCTCGGCGTCGAAGTCGGTGGTCGTCGTTCCGTCCTCGACCCGTCCGAGGCGTTCGATCGCCTTCGACGCGAACAGCATCGCTTCCACGAGCGATGTCTTGCCGGTTCCACCATGCCCGCACACGGCCACGTTCCGAATGCGATCACTTGAGTGGCGCTTCACGGCACACCTCCCGTTTGGCCGATTAGTAGCCCAACGTCGTATCCACCACGTTGCTGAGCGGCTGCCCCGTCAGATACTTGCGGAGGTTGGAGATGAAGAGCGCCGTCACCCGCTCCATGTACTGCGGAAAGTTCCCGGAGGTGTGCGGGCTCACGATCAGATGCTCGGTCGTCCACAGCGGGCTCAACTTCGACAGCGGCTCCTCGACGAACACGTCGAGGCCGGCGCCGCTGAGCCGTCCTTCTCTGATCGCCCGGTTGAGCGCCCCCTCGTCGAGCAGGGCCCCGCGGCCGATGTTGATGACGAAGGCGCCTTCGGCAGGAGCGCGATCTTCCGGCCGTCGAGGATGTTCTCCGTCTCTTTGGTCAGCGGCAGGCTCACGACGAGCACGTCCGACTCGCGCAGGACCTCATCGATCGCGTCCATCGCCACGACGCGCTCGACGTTGGGCACCGGACGCGCGCGGCGCCGCACGCCGAGCACCCGCATGCCAAACGCGCGCGCGCGTGATGCCACCGCCGTGCCGATGTGGCCGAGCCCGAGGATCCCCATCGTCTTCCCGGAGATGATCTCGCCGTGGATCGCCGCCTTGCCCCACTCCTTTTTCGCCTGATGCTCGAAGATCTCGCGCATCTTCCGCGTGTGGGCGAGCAGCAGGGCGAACACGTGCTCCGAGATCGGCTCCGCGTGCACGTGGCTGTTGGTGACGATCACGTGCGTGTCGGAGACCTCACGGATCAGCCGGTCGACGCCCGCGCCCATCACGTGCACCCACCGGAGATCGGCGGCGCGCAGCAATTCGTGCCGCCGCGGGCGCAGGCCGAACAAGATCTCCACGTTCGGCACCTGCTCCAGCCACTTGTCGTTATCGGTCACGCGCACGACGCGCACGCGCGGGTCGACGGCTTTGATGGCGTCGACGTACTGGTCCTCGAGCTTCTGGTACGCGGCGACGATCACCGGCCGTTCCTCAGGCGGCATTCCTTGACACCTCCCGCAGACGCTTGAGCACGAACTGACGATCCAGGGAGACGAGGAGCCAGCCCGCCTGTGGACCCGAGTCCTTTCCCAAGAACGCCTGATAGATCGCGCCGAACGCCTCGCGCGGGCTGAGGCCCAACTCGGTCTTCAGCTCGTGCAGGTAGGCGTGGAGGGTCTCCCCGTTCCACGTCCCGGAGTTCAGCGCGTCCGCAATCCTCGTGAGAAACAGCCGCTGTGCCGTGGTCAGCGACGCCGCGGTCTCCGGTATCGTCTCCCGCACCTGGAACTTGTAGTGCTCCGGCGCGTACGTCCCGAGCCACCGGCGGGCGTCGGCGACCCGGAGGTCGAGCTCGGCCCGATCGGCGTCGGTGAGGGGGGCGCCTTTATCGAGCGCGACCGCGCGCACGAGGTCGACGGACGGCATCTGCAAGAGGTACGCGATCTTCGCGAACCGCGGCCGGTAGCAGTGCGGCGGAATCACATCGACCCGGGCGAAGTAAAACGTCCGGGCGAGGTCCGGGTTCTCGACGTCATGGAAAAAGGCCGCCGCCGCCCGATCGTACTCGTCGTACAGGTTCGGGATCGTCTCGCCGCCGGGGTCAAAGTCTACTTGGCGCCTCGGCAGCGGCCGCACGATCAGGAACCGGGCGAGCTCCGGGCGGAGCACGTCGAGGAGGTCCGAGACGGTCACGCCGACCGCCTTCGAGGTGCTCATCTTCTTGCCGCCCAACAACACGAACTCGTACGCGAACGCGAACGGCGCCGGGCGTCCGAAGACCTGCTCGCTGATCGCCCGCGCGACGTCGTGCGTGCCCCCGCGCGTCATATGGTCCTTGCCGGCGCCCTCGACCGTCACGCCGAAGATCGCCCACTTCGCCGGCCACTCGACCCGGTACAGGAGCTTCGAGGCCCCCCCGAACGGGGAGCGTCTGCCGCGGTGTCCGCAGCCCTGGGCCCACGCCACTTTGTCGACGGCGCAGACTGTACTCGACCTCGCGGCCGTCCCACGCCACGATGCTCGTCGTCCCGATGCGCCCGCACTGCTCGCACACCATCTGCACCGGCCACCAGTGGTCGTCGATCCGCTTGCTGTGGGCGACGTCGCGGTAGATGCCGCGAATGAGTTCGACCTGGTCGAGCGCCCGCCGGATGCCGTCGTCGAACTGGCCCGCACGGTACATCTCGGTGGTGCGGTAGATCTTCGGGTGGGCGCCGAGGCGCTCGAACGCGCCGGCAAACTCTTCGGCAAAGTAGTGCCCGTAACTCGGGGCGCGCCCGTCCGGGGACGGGATCATGGAAAACGGCATCCCCATGTAGCGGGCGTAGTCGGGCAGCGACGGCGGGAGGTCGTCCATCGGGTCGTAGTCGTCGAACCCGTACAGAAACGTCGTCTCGACGCCCGCGTCCCGCAGTGCGCGCGCCACGCAGTCGTGCATCAAGACGCCCCGGAGGGATCCGACCGGCACGCGCCCCGACGGCGTCTTCGCGTCGTTCACGACATGCGGACCCGGTGAGTGCCGCAGCAGCTCTTCAGCCAGCTGGTCTACCCACATGGCGCGTTACCTTCTCGCCTGCGTCGCGGGCTTCCTCTGGATCAGCCGTTCGCGTACCTCGCCGACCATGTAAAACGAGCCGGTGACGACCAGGACGTCGTCCGGGCCCGTGAGGCGCTGCGCCTCGTCGAGGGCCTGCACCCGGTCGTCAATCGCGACGACGTTCGGCGTATGGTGGCGGACCTCCGCGGCCAGTTGGTCGGCGGTGAGCGCGTGCGGATTGTCCGGCCGCGTCGTGACCACCTGGTGCGCCAGGGGGGCGATCAGCGCGGTCACCGCGCGGTAGTCCTTGGTCGCGAGCATGCCGAACAGCAGCACAAGGCGCCGGCCTCCGAGCAGCTCGCGGAGCGTGTCTCGCAGCGCGAGCACCGACGCCGGGTTGTGGCCGGCGTCGACGATCGTGTACGGACGGGTGTCGACCACTTCCACGCGTGCGGGCCACCGGACCTGGCCGAGCGCCGACACGATCGTGTCGCGGGGGACGGTGATCCCGACGGCCCCGAGGGCTTCGACCGCCGCGATCGCCGTCGCGGCGTTCTGCGCCTGGTGACGCCCCACGAGCGGGAGCCGCACATCGTACCGCCCGCCTGCGCTGTCGATCACCGCGTGGACGCCGCTGAGCGACGCGTCCTCGAGCCGGACCGCGACGTCGCGGCCGACGCCCACCACGGTCGCGCCGGCCGCCGCGGCCGCCGCGGTGATGACACGGTCCGCGGCGGGCGGCTGCGGGGCGGTCACCACCCGGCCGCCGGGACGGATGATCCCGGATTTCTCGGCGGCGATCGCCGCCAGCGTGGTCCCGAGGAGTTCCGTGTGGTCGTAGCTGATCGGCGTGATCACCGAGACGGCGGGGTCGAGCGTGTTGGTCGCATCCAGCCGGCCGCCGATGCCCACCTCGATGACCGCGACGTCCACCTGCCGGCGGACAAAGTACAGAAACGCCATCGCCACGGTGACCTCGACGTAGGTCGCGAGCCCCCACGGTCCGGCGCTGCCGGCCTCGACCGCCGGCCGCACAGCCTCCACGAGCTCGGCGAGATCGTCTTCGGGGATCATCTGGCCGTCGACCTGGATGCGCTCCCGGTAGTCGACGAGATGGGGCTTCACCGCCAGCCCCACGCGAAGGCCCGCCGCACGAAGAATCTCGGACACCATGACCGCGGTCGAACCCTTCCCTTTCGTGCCGGCGATGAGCACCGCGCGGAGGCGCGCCTGCGGATCGCCGATCCGGGCCAAGAGATCGCGCATCCGGGCGAGTTTGTCGTGGGTATACGGGCGGCGCGGCCGCTCCGGACGGATCAGGTCCTCGAGAAACCGCTGGGCCTCGGCGTACGTCACACGTGTCCCTCGAGCTGCCACCGGGCCGCGGCGAGCGTATTCTCCATCAGCATCGCGCGGGTCATCGGCCCGGTGCCGCCGGGCATCGGCGTGATCGCGCCGGCGACCTCGCGCACCGCCTCGAAATCCACATCGCCGACGAGCGCGCCGTCCACCCGGCTGACGCCCACGTCAATCACGACCGCGCCGGGCTTCACCATCTCCCGGCGGATCATCCGGGCCTGCCCGACGGCGGCGACCAGGATATCCGCGCGCCGGGTCTCCGCGGCCAAATCGCGGGTGCGCGAATGACAGATCGTCACCGTGGCGTGCCGCGCCAGCAGCAGGAGCGCCGTCGGCTTCCCGACCAGCACGCTGCGGCCGACGACCACCGCCTCGCTCCCCTGAACCGCGACCCCGGCCTCGTCGATCAGCGCGAGCACGCCGCGCGGCGTGCACGGCACGAGGCGCGGCCGGCCCAGCGCCAGACGGCCGGCGTTCGACGGCGTGAGCCCATCGACATCCTTGTCCGGACGGAGCCGGTCGAACACGGCGTCGGGATCGATCTGGGGCGGCATCGGCATCTGCGGAAGAATTCCGTGGACGTCGCTGCGAGCGTTCAACTCGTCGATCAGCGCGAGCAGCTCGTCCGACGTCGTCTCGGCGGCCAGGTGAAAGGTTTCAGAACGCATGCCGAGCCGGCCGGCGTCGCGGGCCTTGCCCTTCACGTACGAGTGTGACGCAGGGTCGTCGCCGACCAAGATCGCCGCGAGGCACGGCGCGACCCCATGCCGCGCCACGAACGCCTGCACCTCCGGCGCGAGCGCGGCGCTCAGCCGCTGCTTGAGGGCGTTGCCGTCGAGAATCGTCGCCGACACGTCGTCGCTCCGGGCCTGTGGCATCGAACGCACGGCGGGCCGGACATCGCCGGCCCGCCACGGCCCGCCGCCGTCTCGGCGCTCAGTTGACCTCGGCCTTGAGGTCCTTGCCGGCCGTGAACGCCGGAACTTTCTTCGAGGGGATGTGGATCTTATCACCGGTCTTGGGGTTGCGTCCGTCGCGGGCGGCGCGCGCCTTCACTTGAAACGTTCCAAACCCGACCACCGTAACTTTCTCTCCCTGCTTCAGCGCGCGTGCGATACTGGCAAACACCGCATCAACCGTCACCATCGCCTGCTTCTTTGTTTGGCCGGTATCCGTGGCCACCTGATCGACCAACTCTTCCTTATTCATGACGCCCCCTCCGCGCTCACTCGGGGCCGGAGACAGCATCTCCGGACGGGATGCGCGCCGGGTATTTCGCCATTCCTCCCGGTCCTCCCTTGCCGCACCGCCGGACAAATCCCGAGCAGGTGAACCGGAAGGACCACGGTCGGACCGTCGGCACGGCGACCCGGGAACGATCGTGGAGCGGGAGACGGGAATCGAACCCGCATAGCCAGCTTGGAAGGCTGGAACTCTACCATTGAGTTACTCCCGCGTCTTGGTCCTACTATAGCAGACCAAGACGGGCATTCGCCATCTCGCACGGACGCTGCCCGCACCGCGTGCGCGGCGCGGGGCCTCAGATCACCCAGGACCCGTCGTGTCCGGGCACGGCGCCGATCACCGCGGGCACGAGCGCGGGCGAGACCGTGGATGCCGCGGCAGGATCGACGGCGCGCGGCGCGTGCTCGGGCACGGGGCGGTCCACCGTCCTCGCTCCGCCTCGGCGAACTGCTGGTAGTGCCTGGGGCAGACGTAGACCGGATAGCGCCGCTCAGGATGCAGATCCATCCAATACCACCCCGGGTCGCGCGGACGCCGCTCTTGGGGACACTTGCAGCAGCGTGGGACCCTCTGCGGCTCTATAACCCGTAGATCGGACGCGCCCAACCTCGCCCTTGCCCCTTCCCGCGCCGGAATCGGCCCTGACCGCCCCGCCGCACCCTCTGTCGCTACGGTCATGCCCCGCGGGGCCCTTGCGTAGACCCCGGGAACGCTCTCCGGGGGAGGCCGCAGCGCGCCCGTGGCTTCGCGGTCCCCGGGGCGAGCCCGCGCGCCGCGCGCGACGATCTGACGGGAACAAATTGATGGCTGAATTACGTTAAACGAATATACAGAGTCGAGCTGGACGTGGCCGCGACGGCGGCGCGCATGAGCGGCCGGCGGATTCTGTTGACAACGGCAGTACGCCGCGGCCCCTGGCGTCATCGACGGTCCTCCCCCCCAAGTCGTGACGCCTCGGGCCGCGGTGATTTAATCCGCATCCCGGGGACCGAGGACAATGGCACAGCACCTTTCCGCAGAACGAGCGGGGCCATCTCAACGGGAAGGACGATCCTATCGACATGCCGGCGCTCTCTGTCAGGGGCGCGTACGAACGCGGTGAGATGGCACGATACCGTCCCCGCGCGCGCGGCGAGAAATCACTGGGGCGTCCGGCGAGATGCCGGACGCCCCTCGTGCCGACTGGTCTGGGTGGTGGGGAGGGAAGGATTCGAACCTCCGAAGGCATTCCGCCAGCTGATCTACAGTCAGCCCCCGTTGACCGCTTAGGTACCTCCCCGTAACGCTACTGGGTGATTGTAGAGGGCCATGCGCGCGCCTGTCAATTGCGGCGCCGGGCTATGTCGTTGCTCAGGGATTCTGTCACTCGAGCTGCTCAGGGAAACTGTCCGCCGCTG
The DNA here is from genome assembly GCA_963787105.1 of uncultured Bacillota bacterium. Lineage (GTDB taxonomy): Bacteria > Sysuimicrobiota > Sysuimicrobiia > Sysuimicrobiales > Segetimicrobiaceae > JAJPIA01. The sequence goes on along the minus strand of CAWBBU010000006.1, from coordinate 177,227 downwards.
GGGTTAGCGTGAGGCACGGTGTACTCCTGCGATAGGGGATCGCCGCCAGGGATGGTCGGCAGGCGCGGGGAGTGGCTCACGCGGTAACGGCACGGTGATGACCGGCGGGAGCGGTGGACGCGACCGCTTGAAGATGTGGTCCACGGCTTGCGCCTGGGTCTCGGAGAGCCGATGCGTGCGAAGGCGTTCCCCACGGTAGTAGACGACGAGGAGATCATCAAGACGCACGTGGACGTCGACGCGGGCTCCGGTGTAACTGCACTCCCCAGGTCCGGGGGCGAGTTGGAGCACGTGGCCAAGAATGCGGATGGTGTTGTCGTGTTGGACGGTCCGCTGGTACTTGAAGCAGCAGATGCGCTCGAGATGGCGAGGGGCGGCGCGCCAGGCCGGCTCAGGCTGGGCCGGCGGATGGGCGAAGCGCTTATTGAAGCGCGGCAGAAATCGCGTGAAGACGCGTTGCGCCTCGGCCAACGTGCAGACGCTTGGCGAGGCGGAATTCACTGACGAGGCGGTCCTGCAAGGTGCCAAAGAGCCGCTCCACGCGGCCTTTATCTGGTATGAAATTGTTGGATGCCGCCCTCCTCATACGTGTTGCTGGCAGGTAGCAGTAACCGTGCTATGGTGAGACCATCCGGGCGAGGGGCATCTGGGAGCACGCAGGACGGGTAGGCCGACGTCAAGGCGTGGGCTGCGAGCCCGAGCCTTTATTTGGCCGCCCCTGCGACTAGCCTGGTTGCGCTGCGAGCGCGAATCCGTTCGTGTCGCGTGACCCGCCTGCCTCCCAATTCAGGAAAGGGGGGATGCATACGCGGCTCTTCGGCTTTGACGTCCATCGGGAGTTCACACAGATCGCGATGCTCGAGGGAGATCAGCTCACCCAGCTCGGCCGCATTCCGACCACCCCTGCAGCCTTGCGGGAGTTTGCTGAGACTCTCGGCCCTCAGGATCAGATCGTGCTCGAAGCCACCACGAATACCTATGCCATCGTGCAACTGCTCCAACAGCATGCAGGCCGGGTCGTCGTCTCGAACCCGCTCCAAACGCGGGCGATTGCCGATGCCAAGATCAAGACGGATAAGGTCGACGCCGAAACTCTGGTGCGCCTGCTGGCAGGTGGGTGGCTCCCAGAGGTGTGGGTGCCAGATGCAGACACGCAAGCGCTCCGTCAGCAGGTTGCGTATCGGATCGGGTTGGTCCGCCAGCGCACGCGTGTCAAGTGTCGTGTGCACAGCATCCTGTCGCGCAATTTGATCGCCAGTTGCCCACGGAGCGATCTGTTTGGTAAGGGCGGGCGGCAGTGGTTGTTGGAGCAGGCGCTGCCTCAACTGCCCATGCACGAGCAAGCCGTCGTCACGGCCAGCCTGCGCGAGTTCGATACCGTGAGCGGGGAGCTGGCTACGATCGAGCGCACGCTCGCCGGAGGCGCATTGCCGAGGCCCGAAGTGCGCCGGCTCATGACGATTCCCGGGATTGACGTGATCGCCGCCCTGGCGATTCTCGCGGCGGTCGGAAATATTCAGCGTTTTCGGACGCCGTCAAAGCTGGTGGCCTATCTCGGGTTGGATCCGCTGGTGCGCCAGTCGGGATCAGCACCGGTCAGATACGGGCGCATCAGCAAACGCGGCCAGGGACATGCGCGTGCCGCACTTGTCGAGGCGGCGTGGGCCGCCGTGAAGAGTCCCGGTCCATTGCGGGCATTCTATTACCGTGTGCGGAATCGGCGCGGCGGACAGATCGCCATCGTGGCAACGGCTCGGAAGCTCGTGGTGTTGGCGTGGCACTTGCTCACCCGGGACCAGGACTACGCGTTCGTGCGCCCGTCCCTCGTTGCGAAGAAGTGGCGCGCCCTCGAACTCCAAGCCGGTCATGCATCTCGACGGGGCGAGCGCGGCGCCACGTACGCGTACAATCTCAAGCCGTTGCGCGATCAAGAGCGCGAAATTGGAGTGCAGGCCGAGCGCGCCTATACGTTGCTCACCCAGCACTGGCAGCCTCGCCGCGCAGCACAGGACGCGGGCGCCGCGAATGGGAAGCGACTCTAAGGCGCCGAAGCGCCCACCAGCGCGGCGGAGTTTGCATTCCCGGACTCCGCTCTTCGGTCCGGCGGTCACCCGCGTCCGCCACTATCCTACCGCGCACGCGCCTCCCGTGCGAACCGGGAGCTTGACAATTTCATCCGTGCCCTGAGGGGAATGCGCTGGGATCCACTGAATGCCGAGTTCCTGAAACGCCCGGCCGACCTGGGTGATGGGTTCGCTCCCGGCCAGTTGGTCCCGTAGCGTCACGGGGAGCTTACTCTCTGGGCGAAAGATGCCATGGCGGTCGGTGTAGGCAGCGGCGGGGACGCCATAGCGGCGGACGAGATCGTGGAGCAGTTGGAAATAGCCGTGGGCATCCTCCTCCGGGCGAAAGATGCCCCCGACGACGCAGCCCGTCGCATCATCGATGGCGGCGTGCAGGACCAGACGCGGCCCGCGGTCCTCCAGCCAAGGATGATGGCTGCCATCCATCTGGACGAGGAGGCCGGCTTGCGGCATCCGCTCGCGGCGCCGCCGATGGCGTGGCGCACGACGTTTCCTGGGACTGCCCAGCCCGGCACGCGGAGCAGACGCTGGACCGTCCGGCGCGACACCTTCACGCCTTCGCGTCCTTGAGCGCTTCGGCGAAGTGACAGTCGTTGAAGCCGGCATAGGTCGTACGGGCCAAGTGCAGGATGTGGACCCGTCGGGCAGGGGCCAGCTGATTCACCGGCTCACGGCCTCGGTTCCCATGGGTCAGGGCGGCGAGGCCTCGTTTCTCGACCGCCGCCCGTAGGCGGTGCACGTGCCGGACCGAGAGGCCCAGTAACTGGGCGGCCGCATCAACATCCAGGTCGCCTGGTGAACCGTGCAAATCTGTACCAGCTGCTGTTCCCATGCCGTCAAGGTGATCGTCTCCTGGGTCATCCTCCCAGAGTGACAGAATCGCTGAGCAGTTAGCAGTGACGGAATCGCTGAGCAGGAACATTGCGGCGCCGGGCTATCCACGCGGCGGCCGCGACGCGCTCACGTCGCGCAGATGCGGCAGCACCTGCTCCGCCACGAGGTGGATCGCATCCAGGTCCTCCTGATCGAACAGCTGCAGCATGATGCGCTCCACTCCCTCGGCGGCGAGCGCGCGGATCTGCGCGACCACGTCGGCCGGCGTGCCCACGAGCCAGTGCCCCGCCCGCAGTGCCGCCGGCAGATCGGCCGTCGGAATCGAGGCGCGTGACGGGATGTACTCCTGGATCTTGCGTGCGCGCCGCTCGAGGGCGGCGCCGTTTTCGCCGATCAGAATCCCGCACATCATCGAATACTGGATGCCCGCGGGATTCCGGCCGACGGCCGCGCAGGCGGACTCGAGCAGCGCCCGCCGTTCCCGGAATTGAACGGGCCCCGCCCCGTTCGTGTTCCACGCGTCGGCGTACTTCGCGGTGATCTCCAGCACTTTCGGCCCCTTGCCCGCGATCAGAAGCGGTGCCGGGCGCTGCAGCGGCTTCGGCCACCCCGCAGCCCCGTCCAGCCGGTAGTACCGGCCCTCGAACGTCGCGACCTGATCGCCCCACAGGGCGCGGATCACCTGGGCGGCCTCGTCGAGCCGCCGCACGCGTTCCCCCACGCGCGGGTACGGCACGCCGAAGGCCTCGTGCTCGCGGTCGTTCCAACCGGTGCCGATGCCGAGCTCGAACCGCCCGCCGGACAGCACGTCGATCGCGGCCGCCTGACGCGCCATGATCGCGGGATGGTGGAACGTGATCGGACACACGAGCGGACCGAACCGGAGGCGCCGCGTCATAAGCGCGAGCGCGGTCAGCGACGTCCAGGCGTCGAGTCCAGGCCGCGTCGGAATGCCCATGAGCGAAAAGAGATGGTCCGAACGCCACAACGAATCATACTCGAGCGCGTCGACCGTCTCGGCGATCCGCCGCCACCGGTCCCAGGTCAGCCCCTCCTGCCCCTCGATCATGATGCCGCAGCTGATCATCCCTCACCCCCGCCGCGCGTGTCTGCGCCGCCGCTCGCCCGGCGCCGGGCGGTGGGCCGAGACGGGTCACGTGGTCCAGCTCGCGGCCGCGCTCACCGGCGATCAACGCCCGGGCCGCGGCGCCCGATACGCCACGGTGCACGATCGCGCCCGCGGCCACCGCGAGCGCGCGGGGATCCTCGCGCGGGGCAAACGAGATGTTCCGGCCCACCAGCGCGCCGCGGACCGTCGGGCCCGACGCCATGCCGGTCGCAAACTCGTCGAGGACACTCACGGGATCGTCGCGCACCTCGCCGCCCAGCATCAGAATCGGAATCGTGGTCGCCGCGGCCACGCGGTCGTACCCGGGGCCGTACGGCAGCTTCAGCCAGGTGCCGGCGGTCGAGGTCCCGAGCCCCGCCGCCACCCCCGTCGCCTTGATCAGGCTCTCGGCGTCGGTGCGGGGCCGCGGTCCGGCCGACGACCGGTCGACGACGAACGCCTCGAGGAACACGTCGAGCCCTCCTCGCATGGCAGCGGTCGATTTCGCGCGCGCACGTCTCGAGGGTCACCGCGGTGGTGGCATCCTGCGGATCGATCCGCACCATCATCTTCGCGCCGTCGCACCGGACGCGTGTCATCCCCTCCACGGTGAACCCCGTCATCCGGTCGTCGATCTCGAACACCGTCCCGGAGAGCCCGCCGCGGTTCATGCAGCCGAGCACCACCTTGTCGTCGAGCCAGCCGTGTCCCGACCGCTGCCGCGCGAGATAGCTCAGCAGCAGCAGCTCATCGACGACGTCCGGCGTCGCCATTACCCCATCGACCTCGGGGACGGACAGCACCCGCAGGATGCGGCTCAGCAGGCGCCAGCGGTCACCCATGCCGACCGGATCGGTGCCCGCGCGCGTGACCATGCGCGCCGGGTGGTCCGCGGCGAGGATCAACAAGCGCCCATCGGGCGCCACGGAGACCCGACGCCGCCGTGCCTCCGCCTCCTCGAAGATCGCGTGCGGGTGCCGGAGGCGAAGCTCGATCACGGCCTCATACCACGCCCGCGGCAGGTACGCCGCGGCGTCAAACTCGGTGCGCCCGGAGACCGTCGGTGTCATGCACGGTCCCTTCTCCGGCGGCCGCGCCGGCTCCCGTCGTCTCTCACGCTATCCGCGGCTGTACGGCAGGAAAAAGCGCCCGGCGCTGGACCCGCCGTCCACGTCGATCACCGTGCCCGTCACATACGAGGCCGCCGGTGACGCCAAGAACAGGACCGCCTCGGCCACCTCGAGCGGCTCGCCCATGCGTCCCCACGGAATGTTCCCGATCAGCGTGTCCCGGTACGCCGGGTTCACGTCGCCCCGCCGCCCGACGTCGATCAGGCCCGGCGACACCACGTTCACGTGGATCTGATGCTCGGCGAGCTCCTGCGCCAGCACCTTGCTGAACATCACGATGCCCGCCTTACTGGCGCAGTAGTGCGACGCGCCCCGGCGCGCCGACTGATAGGCGCCCGACGCGATGTTGACGATGGCGCCGGCCGTCCGGCGTTCGATCATGTGCCGTGCGATCGCGCGGCACATGAGAAACGTCCCCTTGAGGTTCGTGTCGAGCACTCGGTCCCACTGCTCCTCGGGCATCTCGACCACGGGACAGTTAGGGTACACCCCCGCGTCGTTGACGAGCGTATCGATGCCGCCCACGTGCCCCATGGCGTCCGCGACGATCTGCTCGACCCCTCGGGAGGTGCTGACGTCCCCCGTGACCGCCACCACCTCGCCCGGCGCCTCCCGCAGGGACGCGGCGGTTTCCGCCACCGCGTCCGCGTTGATGTCGACGGCGACCACGCGCGCGCCCTCCCGGGCGAACACCGCGGCGATCCCCCGCCCGATCCCCGCACCGGCCCCGGTCACGAGCACGCGTCGCCCTTCCATACCTGTCCGCGCCATCCGCTCACGCTCCTCCGCGCCCGCTGGATCCCCGGCGCCGGATAAGGAGATTCGCCGGCACGCGGCGAAATACCGGCCGGCGGCGAACCGGCCGCCGCGATCCGAGGACCGGCGAGGTGACAGGGTGGACATAACGACCGTCGTCGTGGTGGGCCTGATCCTGTTCGGGCTGCTCGTGGTGTTTGTCTGGCTGGGACAGGCCGTCTCGCACTATCAAACCTTTAAAGTCGGAGTCGTCCCGCCGAAGGAGTTCGTGGCGCGCGACCTCGCCCAGCACGTGAGCCCGCCAAAGATCACCTGGGACTGGTGGGCGTTCTTTCTCGGACCGATCTGGTTTCTCTTCGAAGGCATCTGGACGCACGCGCTGATCCTGGTCCTGCTCGCGGTCCTCTCCGGCGGTGTGCTCCTGCCGTTCGTCATGGTGTACTCCGCGGCCAAGGGACGCGAAGTCCTCGAGGATCGCCGCATCGCGAAGGACAGCGTCTACTAGACGATTCGCAGGACGATCTTCCCGAACTGCTCCGCCCGCTCCATGTGGGCGAGCGCGCCGCCGGCCTCGGCCAGCGGGACCACCCGGTCCACCACGGGACGCAGGCCGCCGCCCCCGAACAGGGTCAGCATCCCGCGGAAGTCCTCGGGCGACCCCATCGTGGTGCCGAGCACGTTCAGCTGCTTCCAAAACACCCGCCGGACGGTGAGTTGCGGCGTATTGCCGAGCGTCGCCCCGTACGTCACGACGCGCCCGCCCGCGCGGACCGCGTCGAGCGCCTGGTCGAAGGGCGCGCCGCCGGTTCCGTCCACCACCAGGTCGGCCCCGGCACCGCCGGTCGCCTCCTTCACCGCCTTGACCCAGTCCGCCGTCTTGTAGTTGAACCCGGCATCGGCCCCGAGGGCCCGCGCGCGCTCGAGTTTGGCGTCGCTCCCCGACGTCACCAGCACCCGCGCGCCCGCGTGCTTCGCGATCAGAAACGCGAGCGTGGCGACGCCCCCGCCGATCCCGAGCACGAGCACCGTCTCCCCCGGCCGCACCCGCCCCCGCGTCATCACGGCACGGTACGCGGTCAGCCCGGCGAGCGGCAGCGACGCGGCTTCCTCATCCGACAGTCCGGCGGGCCGCGGGAGCACGTTCTCGGCGGGCACCACGACGAGCTCCGCGAACGTGCCGTTGTCGGGCAGTCCGAGGATGCGCCACCGCGGGCCGGCCACCGTCGGGTCGGAGCCCCACGCGAGGCTCGGGTTGATGATGACGGAATCGCCCGGACGCGCGCCGCGCACGCCGTCGCCCGCCGACACGATCTCCCCGACGCCGTCGGAGCCCGGAATGATCGGGTACTTGATCCCCGCGTACTGTCCGCGGCAGATGTAGAGGTCGCGGTGGTTGAGCGCCGCCGCCCGCAGCCGCACGAGTACCTGCCCCGGCCCCGCGACGGGCTCGGGGGCGTCTTCGAGGCGCAGCGCCTCAGGATCGCCGACCTGGTGCAGCACGATCGCCTTCACGGCTCCATCCCTCCCCTGCGAATCTCAGACAGCATTTCACCGGCGGCCCGATGTTCCCTTGATCCCGCCCAAAAACAGGGCGGAGCGCGTGCGCGCTCCGCCCTTCATCCTCCGCCGCTCCGCGACGCGCGGCGTCCGGCCGCCGCGCCCTTCGATCCGATCAAGCTCGCGGGCGTCGCCTTCGATGGCGCCGGGGCGGGCGACATCGAACTGACCATCGCGGCGAGATATCCGAGGACCGTGATCGCGAGCGCGAACCCGCGCAGGTACTGCGGCAGCGCCGTCCCCCATGCCGCGTCCAGCGAATACGCGCCGGGGCCCGTGAGGCCGAGCGCGAGCGCGGCCGCAAAGATCACGAGCGCATACTCAAACCCATGCTGCTGCGCCCACAGCTTCGGCCAATGGATCTTCGTGACCGCGATCGCCATTGCCGCGCCGACGCCGAGGCTCCCGAGCGGCGAGAACAACCCGAGCGCGAGCAGGATCCCGCCGACGAACTCCGACAGCGAGCCGAGGGCCGTCCAGCCGAGCGCCGGCCGGAACCCGAGGGACGCCATCATTTTGCTTGTCGCGGCGAGCCCGCCGCCGCCGAACCACCCGAAGAGCTTCTGCGCGCCGTGGGCGGCGACGAGCAGTCCGACCGTCACACGCAGTACCAACAGTGCCGCGTCCATGTCAGCTCATCCTCCCCAACGATGATCGTCGATCGGCCGTGGCGAGCGTTATCCCGCCGCCGCCGGCGTCACCGCGATCGCCTCAAGATCGAACGAGAACTGCACGTCCTCGCCCACCATCCATCCGCCGAGCTCCATCGCCATGTTCCAGGTCAGGCCCCAGTCCTTCCGGTTGAGCTTGCCGCGCCCGGTGGCCGCCGCGCGCATCTTGCCGTACGGATCCTTGATCGGCTTCGTGACCTCAACGTCGAAGCTCACCGGCTTCGTCACCCCGTGCAGGGTGAGTTTACCCGAGACCACGTACGCATCACCCTTCCCGGGCGTCACCGCGTCGCTCGCGAACGTGAGCTGCGGGTACTTCCCCGCGTCGAGAAAGTCGGCAGATCGGAGATGGTCGTCGCGCTTCGGCTCGCCGGTGTCGATGCTCGCTGGGTCCGCGGTGACGGTGACCGTGGTCAGCACCTGCTGGTCGTTGGTCTCGAACGAGCCGGTGAACGTCTTGAACCGGCCCCGCACCGTGGAAATACCCATGTGCTTCACCGCAAAATCGAGGTGCGAGTGACTTGGATCGATCGTCCACTGCATTGGCGGTCCCTCCCCATTATCGGTGTTGCGGATGTCGTGGCGTTCACGCAACAGGACAATAACACAGAGTACTTCATAAAGTCAAGTACTTGAACAAAACATCCCTCGTTATGGTAGAGTAGGGCTCGTGGCTGACAAACCCATGACACACGCCGACGCAGCGATGTGTCCGGCGTACAACGCGATCAACCTGCTGCAGGAGAAGTGGGTCCTGCACATCGTCCGCATCCTGCTGGACGGCCCCCGGGGGTTCAACGAACTGGCCCGGGCGATCGGCGGCTGCAACACCGCGACCCTCGCGCAGCGGCTCGACCGGCTCGAGGCGCTGCGGATCGTGACGAAGACCGTCTGCTCGGTGATGCCGCCGAAGACGAGCTACGCCCTGACCTCCGTCGGCGTCGAGCTCGACAGCGTGGTCCAGGCGATCGACCGCTGGGCCCGGAAGCACCTCGCGCCCGAGCCCCGGCCGAAGCCGCGGCACGCCGGCGCGCGCGTGGGATCATGACCGCCGCACCGCCCCAGGCCTGAGATCACGACCGATCCCGCCGCGGCCCCGCTGTCGCTTGATGCCCCCGGCCGGCCGGTCGCGGCGCTGTGGACGCCGGCCGCCGCCCCCTTCGCCGTGTCGGCCATCGCGCACGGAGCCGGCGCCGGCATGACGCATCCGTTTATGGAGGGCGTCGCGCGCGGCCTGTGCGGCGGCGGCGTCTCGGTGCTGCGGTTCAACTTCCCCTACCTCGACGCCCACCGGCGGATGCCCGATCCGGCCCCCGTGCTGCTCGAGACGTGGCGCGCGGCGGTGGCGCGGGCCCGGAGCCTCGGCGACGGGCTCCCGCTCGTCGCCGGCGGCAAGTCGCTCGGCGGGCGGATGGCGTCGATGCTCGCGGCGCAAGCGGGTGCCGCGTTTCCGGCCGCGGCGCTCGTGTTCTTCGGATACCCGCTGCATCCGCCAGGGAAGGTCGACCGGCTCCGCGATGCGCATCTCGCCGGCGTGCGCGTGCCGATGCTTTTTCTGCAAGGCACCCGGGATCCGCTTGCGAGGCTCGACCTCATCGAGCGGGTCGTCGGGACGCTCGGCCCGCTCGCGCGCCTGCACGTGGTGCCCGGCGGCGATCACACCTTCCGGGTCCCGGGACCCAAGCGAGCCGATGACGACATCGGAGAGGAATTGGGACGCATCGCCGCCGCGTACGTGCGCGGCATCGTTCCCGAACGCGCGCGGTAGCCGCGCCGCCGGCGCCGACCGGGGCCCGCGCTAGGGACTTCCGAGCGTGCGCAGCGCGGCGTTCAACTGCGCGTCCTCGCCCGCCGATACATCCTGGTACGTGATCGGGACGCGCTGGTCTGGCGCCACGCCGATCCCTTCCACCGGTTCGTACTGCGGGCCGTCGACCTCCTCGACGGTCACGCCCATCCCGCCCGCGGGCAGCGGAAAGTACAGCGCACTCCCCAACGCACCGGCGCTTGTCTCGCCAATCAACGTCGCCCGGTGCGCGTCGCGGAGCGCGAGGCTGAGCACCTCGGCGGACGACGCCGTTTCGTGGTTCATCAGCACCACCAGCGGCACCGACACGGTCGGCATCGCCAGCGTCTGGTACCGCGACGCTCCCCGGCGCCCGAACATCCGGGCGAGGAGCGTCTGCGGCGGGACGAACGTCCCGGCGATCGGCTGGACCTCGGCGAGGTACCCGCCGCCGTCGTACCGCAGATCGAGGATCATGCCGCGCAGCGGCCCCTGCGCGTCCAGCGAGCGCAACGCCCCGTCGAACAGCACGCCCGCCCCTTTGGAAAACTGAAACAGGCGGATGTAGCCAATCCCCGGCCGGATCATCGCGGACGCAGCGACGGGGAGCTGAATGTCCCGCCGGGTGGGCGTGACCTCGACCGTGTGGCCCTGGCGGTCCACCGTGATGGCGACCGACGAGCCGGCCGGGCCCCGCAGCAGCCCCACCACGTCCGGCGGCGTCGTGCCCGGGGCGACCGGCGCGCCGGCGATGCGCGTGAGCACGTCGAACCGGCGGAGCCCGCTCACCTCGGCCGGTGACCCCGGAAACACCACGGCGACGTACAGCCACCCGCGATCATCGGGCTCCCGGACCGTGTCGGTCACCGTGCCGATGCCGGCGTAACTCGGCTTGTTCGCGATCTGGTCGAGGCGCTCTGTGTACGCGGCGGGATCGAGGTAGTACGTGTGTGAGTCGTGCAGCGACCCGAGCATGTCTCGTGTGGTGCGGTACGCGAGGGCCTCCGACGTGCCCGCGCCGCGCCGGACCGCGAGCAGAAAGTCCCGCCGGAACGTGAGTTCGGCCGACGCCTCGGGCGTGCCGTCGGGCACCCCGGCGAGGTCGGCGTCTCCGGCCGCGCGAAGCGAGTCGATGGCCGCATTCACCAGCGCCACCGGCGGCACGGGCCGGACGTAGTGCTGCTCGAGGACCTGAATCGCCGCGATCACGAGCCCGGCGTCCGCGGTCGCGCCGCCCGCCGGGGCGGAGAATGCGAGCGCGCAGACGAGGAGAACGGCGAGCAGTCCCGGCGCGGCCCGCCGGCTCACGGCGCTGACGTGGTGCCGGCCGACGCCGCGTCCGCGGTCGGCGCGCACTCCGTACCGACGTGGCAGGTGTGCCACGGGAACCCGGTCGAGTGGCTGGGCCGCGGCGCGGCGGGCGCCTTTCCCTGAATGCCGACGCCGTTGATCACGGCGCCGCAGAACAAGAGCGCCGCGCTGACCCACATCGCCGCGTGGAAGCTTCCGGCGGACGCGGCGCGCGCCGCGGCCGCCACCGCCGCGGAGACGGTCGGCGCCGGAGTATTCAGCGGCGCGACCGCGAGCCGGAACGCCGGCGAGGACACGTCGAGCCCCGCGATCCGCGCGGCCATACTCGCGTAGAACATCGTGGTGATGATCACGAACACGAGCGCCCCTGTGAGCTGCGGGCCCACCTCAGACACCGCGTTGTTGATCGCGGACGCGAGGCCCGCGTGGCGCTCCGGCACCGACGTCATGAGCGCCGTCGTCAGCGGGGCGACCATCACCATCAGGCCCGCGCCGAACAGCAGCAGCGCCGGGAAAAAATCGACGAGATACCCGACGGGAGGCAGGTACGTCGAGGCGTCGCCGGGACGCAGCACCCACGCCGCGCTGCCGCCGGGCGCCCGCACCAGCCAGCACACCGCGCACGCCGCCACCGCCGGGCCGACCGCCATGAACCACCGCGGGCCGTACCGTCCCGCGAGGGCGCCGAAGCGCGGCGAAAACAGCGCCATCAGCACGCCGACCGGGAGCGTCGCGAGCCCAACCGCCGACGCCGTGTAGCCGAGCGTGCCCTGCATAAACAGCGGGAGATAGTAGAAGGTGACGGCGAGCGCGCCGTAGATGACGAACGTCGACAGGTTGGTGACCGTGAAGTTGCGCGACCGGAACAGTTCCGGGGGCACGAGCGGGTTCGCCCGCCGCGTCATGAGGAACGGGAGCGCCGCCGTGGCGAGCGCGCCGATCCCGAGTGCCACGAACGCGAGCGGATCGCGCCAGTCGCGCTCCTGGCCGTAGATCGCCCCGAACGACAGGCCGCCGATCGCGAGCATCGTCGCGATCGTCCCGACGACATCGAAGCCGGCCGGGGCCGCCTCATCGCGGCTCTCGGACACGTGCCGGTTGACCACCCACAGCGTGAGGGCCGCGACGGGCACGTTCAGGAGAAACGCCGCCCGCCAGGACAGGACGTCGACACACACGCCGCCAATGAACGGCCCGAGGATGCCCACCGCCGCGGACGCCCCGGACCAGATCCCGAACGCCCGTCCCTGCTCCTCGCCGGTGAACGCGGCGGTGATCAGCGACAGCGCCCCCGGCACCAAGAGGGCCCCCGCCGCGCCCTGCAAAATGCGAAAGGCGACGAGCCACTCGAGGGTCGGTGCCGCGGCGCAGAGCGCGGACGCGATCCCAAACCCGAGCACCCCGATGGAGAACATCTTCCGGCGGCCGTACCGGTCGGTGAGCCCGCCCGCGAGGATCAAGAGCGAGCTCAGGGAGAGGAGATAGCCGTTATAGACGTAGGCCTGCCCTTCGAGCACACCAAGCACGCCGTGCGGCAGCTCCCGGCCGATGGTCGGAAGGGCCACCGTGACCACGGTGGAATCGAGATACGACATGCTCGACCCCAGCACCGCGGCGACGAGCGTCCAGCTCTGTTTCGTCATCGCGTCCATAATACCACGCGCCGGCTACCCGGCTGCGGCGCGGGCCCCGGGCGCGCGCCCGCGGGAAGCGGACGTGCGGCGCCGTCGTTCACGGCAATGAAGCCACGTAGGTGCGGAGGTTCTGGTGAGCGAACTCTGGCGCGTGCCGCCGTCCGAAGTGCATCAACCCGAGGAGTCTCGCTAGGGCGCCCGCCCGGCGATCGCCATGTCCATTCTCGAAGGTGCGGCAGGCCTGCTCATCGTCCTCATTATCCTGTGGGACGCGTTCGAGGTCATCATCCTGCCCCGGCGCGTGACGCGCCGCGTCCGCCTCGCGCGCGTCGTGATCATGACGTCGTGGAAAGTGTACTCCCGATGGGCCAGCGAAGGTCCACAGCCGCGCCCGGCGGGTCCAGTTGCTCGGCTACTATGCGCCGCTCACCGTCCTGATGCTCTTCGTCATGTGGGCGTTGGGGATGATTCTCGGGTTCGCGCTGCTGCAGCGGGCGTTCGGCACGGGGTTAGTCGCCACGACCGGCCGGCTCGGATTCGACGCCGTGCTCTACATGAGCGGGACGACGTTCTTCACGCTCGGCCTCGGCGACATCATCCCGCGCACGGAGGCGGCGCGCGTCCTCACGGTGATCGAATCGGGGATCGGGTTCGGGTTCCTCGCCTGCGTCATCTCGTATCTGCCGGTCCTGTACCAAACGTTCTCCAGGCGGGAGGCCCGCATCTCCATGCTCGACGCCTGGGCCGGATCGCCGCCCACGGCCGGTGAACTGCTCCGCCGGCTCGGCCGCGACGGCGAGGGTCTGCTCGGGCCATTTTTACAAGAGTGGGAGCTGTGGTCGGCGCAGCTGCTCGAGGCGATGATCTCGTATCCGATCCTCGGGTATTTCCGGTCGCAGCATGACAACCAATCATGGGTCGCGGCGCTGACCATGATCCTGGACGCGTGCGCGCTCTTGATCTCGAGCGTGGAAGAGGCCCCGGCGCGCATCCCGTTTCTGACGTTCGCGATGGCCCGCCACGCGGTCGTCGACCTCTGCCAGATCTTCAACGCCGCCCCGCAATTTCCCGATCCGGACCGGCTCCCCGTCGCGGATCTCGCGCGCCTGTGGGGGCAGCTGCGCGCCGAGGGCATCGGCATTCGCGACGACCCCGAGGCGGCGGCACGGTTCCGCGAGTTGCGGGAGATGTACGAACCGTACGTCAACGCGCTCGCCACGCGGATGCTCGTCGAGCTCCCGGGCTTCCTCGGGACGGAGGGCGTCCTGGACAACTGGCAGCGCACCGCGTGGCGCAGCATCGGCACGACGCACATGGATCCGCACGAGACCGCGCACCGCCGGCGCTGACGGCCGGCCCGTCCCCTCCCTACGCCGGCTCCCCGCCGCCCTGCGCCGCGGGCGCGGCGCACCACGCGGCGAGCGTCTCGATCACATCCTGGACCGTCTGTCCGCGCTCGCGGCGCTCGGTGATCTCGCGGCCGAGCGGAGAGTCGGCGATCATCTGATACATCCGCGCGGCCCCCATGAATGTTTCGTCGGGCAGCCCGCTGTCTCGGAGCGTTTTCGCCATCTCTTCCATCTCGGCCACCCATCGGTAGGCTTTCGGCGGCATATTCGGGAAGGCGCCGCTCCATCAAGGGAAGAAAGTCGGGCTCCGACTCCCGGAACTGCTCGAGCAGCGGACCCGACACCCCGGCCATCGCGGCCGTGACCAGGAGTCCCACGGCGAGCACCTGCGAGCCCTTCGACCACATCGCGTAGCACATTTTCAGTGCCGACGCCTGCCCGATCTCCCGCCCGACCACCCGGACGTCGAGCCCATGATCGCGCAGGCGCAGCAGCCCGGACACGTCCGACCCGGACGCGTAGAACCGCGGCCCGGCCCCGCCCGGCCGCGGCGGCCCCCCGACGATCCCGGCATCCACGCACGTGGCCCCGGCCGCCGCGATCGTTCGGTCGATCGCCCGCACCGTCTCCGGGGCGATCGCGTTGCACTCGGCGTACACGGGCGTCACGCCGCCGCGCCGCATCGCCGCCGCGATGCGCTCCGCCGTCTCGATCGCCGCACCCGGCGGCACGATCGACAGAAACACATCCGCGCCCCGCACCAACTCGACGTCGTCCGCCACCACGGTCATCCCCGCCTTGCGCGCGCGCTCTCCGGACCAGGTCCCCCGGCCCGCAAGCGACGTGCTCACGTCCGCGCCGTGCGCGCGGAGATGCGCGCCGACGCCCGCGCCCATCGCTCCCGGCGCGATGATCGCCACCCGTACCGCCGCCATGGTCATCCTCCCGATGTTCCGCCGTAGCCTCTGACGTCGCCTTCCGCGCCGCCTCGCCGGATTCCCGCGCGGGGCGCGGCCGCTCTGACGGCGAACAGATGAAGTCCTGAGGGTACCGGATCGTACGAGCCCGCGTGACGCTCGCTGACGCCCGGGGAACACTGTGGAGAGGAGGGACACCCAATGCAAAAGATTACTCCGTTCCTGTGGTTCGACGGAAACGCCGAAGAGGCCGCGCATTTTTATACCTCGATTTTCAAGAACTCAAGGATCCTGGGCATGAGCCGGTATGGAGACGCGGGGCCGGGACCCAAGGGCAGCGTGATGGTGGTGAGATTCGAGCTCGACGGTCAAGAATGGCTGGCCTTGAACGGAGGCCCGGCATTCAAGTTTACCGAGGCCGTCTCGTTTGTCGTAAACTGCGACACGCAGGAAGAAGTGGACGAATACTGGGAACGACTCTCCAAAGGTGGAGCGCCACACCGCTGCGGCTGGCTCAAGGACAAATTTGGGCTCTCGTGGCAGATTGTGCCGACCGTCTTGGGCACCATGCTGCAGAATCCGGACACAGAGAAAACGCAGCGGGTCATGAACGCGATTTTACAGATGGACAAGATTGAGATCCGGCGCCTGCAGCACGCATACGATCACGCCTAACGCCCGGCGCAGGTGACCTCGACCGGACGCGGCCGGGACACCATCTCACGACAGGCCGCGTGGGATGCCGGCCTGCGCGATGCGGGCTCGTCCGGCGACCCGTGTGAGCCTCGCGGGTGTTGATGCGGGCGGGCGCCGCAGGAGTGCGGCCGTCCCACGGTCAATCGAGCGCATGAGAAGCTCCACGGAAGCGCGGCGGACGACCGGTCACGCGGGAGGCGAGCGCGGTGCGTCATCTCACGGAGGGACGTCTCGGCGTCACACGGATCCTGCTCGTGCTGATGGCGGCCGCGGCCGTGAGTGCCTACGCGCTCACCGACGGGTTCTCGAGCCCCACGCCGGCGGCCGGCATCGCCTTCACGGTCGGACACGAGTTGGTCCTGAGTCACCCGCACGGCCTCGACACGCTGGCCGACGAACACACGACGATCTTCCCGCCGCACGCGCTCGATACCAATTCGGAGTTCGTCTTCTTCGCGGCCAGCCGGACCTCACAGGCCACGTCGACCGGCGCGGTGGTACTGCAATCGTCGCCCGCCCCCAACGTCATCTGGAACCCGCTGCGATTCGCCACCGGCTACGGGACGAAGGAAGTGCTGTTCTCCCTGAACCCGTTCACCAAGTGCAACACGACCTTTGATCCGACCTTCGACCTCAACTACGCGGCACCCGGATCGGTGCTGCGCGATCCGACCCTGCCGCGCGGCAATCTCCTCATGTTCTACGAGGCGGAAAACCACTGCGCCGGCGATACGTACGGGTTTTCCTTTTACGCCACGGTCGGCTTCGTCAGATCATCGGATTTTGGAACCACGTGGCCGGCGCCGGTCGACGGCGAGCTCGGCAATGCGATGCGGTCTCCCGTCCTCAAGGTCCCCGTCCCCGAATCAGCGACGCAGCCGCTGACCCAGGCCATGGGGAACGCGATCCCGAGCGCATTCGTCGACGACGTCAACACGAGCGGCGGCACGTACGTCTACGTCACGTACCTGTACTACGCCGGCCCGGTCGGCCTGCAGGGACCGGGCGGTGTCACCGATCCCAGGGGAGACGGCAAGGTCCGCGTCGCCCGCGCCCTGCTCAACGGGAACAGCACGCTGACGTTCATGAAGTGGTATCAGGGCGGGTTCACGCAGCCCGGCGTCGGGGGCGTGGATACCGCCGTCGTGTCACCGTCCACCCCGCCGCTCGGCGGATGTCCGGGCTTTCAATCCGGGGCCCAGGTCCAGAGCCAGATCACCTACAACGAACGACTCAAGCTGTACGTCCTGACGTTCGTGTGCATCTCGTTGAGTTCGACCTACCAGCAGATCGCCGCGGCCTGGTATTACGCGACGGCGACGAGCCTGGCCCTCGAGGACTGGAGCGCGCCCGTCAGGATTCCGGGCACGCTCGGTCCGGTGCATCAAAAAGGAGCGGCGGCGGCGGGCGGCGTCGACAGCTGCGGGACGACGAGCGGGGGCGGCGCGGCGTTCAACGGGTGGTATCCCTCGTTCATGTCCACCGACACGCAGGCCGGCCACACATCCCGGTACGGCTACGCGTTCTTCATGGACGGATGCGACGGCGGTATCCCGCGGCTCTTCAAGGCACGGCCCTTCGAGATCGACCGGCGCCGGTAGCGGCGCTACGCTCCGCCTCACGGTCGGTCATGGACGCCGTCGCGTGACGCGCTGCGTGTCAGACCCTCGTCAGCGCTCGGCCCCGCAGGACGGCCGCGAACCCGGCGTGCGGACGCGGTCGGGCGCCGACGGCCCCCTAGTCGTTAAACTCGCGACCGACTCTCGTTTCCTTGACGTAGCCCGCCCGGATGGAAAAGTCCCCAAACCGCTCGTTCGGCAAGCGCTCCACAGCGTAGCGGTGGATGATCGGCACGAGCGCCTCGAGGATGCTCTCTTCTCCCGCGTTCTCAAGAAACAGCTTATTGAGCCGCTGGCCGTGAAACCCGCCGCCCAGGTACACGTTGTATTTGCCGGGCGCGCGCCCCGTGAACCCGATCTCGGCGACGTAGGGGCGTGAGCACCCGTTCGGACAGCCGCTCATGCGGATGATGATCGGGTCGTCCGCGAGCCCGCACGCCGCGACGATCGCCTCAAGCTTCGTGATGAGCGACGGCAGATAGCGCTCGCTTTCGGCCATCGCAAGCCCGCAGGTGGGCAGCGCGACGCACGCGATCGCATGGCGCCGGAGGACGCTCTGCCGTGTCGCGTCCTCGAGCCCGTAGGAGGTGAGGAGGCCATCGACCTGCGGGCGCTGTTCGGCCGGGACGTTGGCGATGATCAGGTTTTGGTTGGGCGTGAGGCGGAACTCCCCCGTATGGACGCGGGCGATCTCGCGCAGCGCCGTCATGAGCGGCGCCTCCGCGGTGTCCCGGATGCGACCGTTCTCGATGAAGAGCGTGTAGTGCAGTCGCCCGTTGAGGGCGTGCGACCACCCGTAGCGGTCGCTGTTGGTCTCGAACCGAAACGGCCGGGCGTCCGCGAGCGACCATCCGAGGCGCCGGTCAAGCTCCGCCCGGAACCACTCGAGACCGCGGTCGTCGATCGTGTACTTGAGCCGGGCGTGCTTCCGGTCGACCCGGTCACCGAAGTCGCGCTGGATCGTGACGACCTGCTCGGCCACGGCGACGACCTGTTCGGGCGCGCAGAACCCGATCACGTCGGCGAGCCGCGGATAGGTGGCGGGTTCATTGTCGGTCCGTCCCATGCCGCCGCCGACGCACACGTTGAACCCGGCCAGCTCGTCGCCATCCGCGATCGCGATGAACCCGAGGTCCTGCGTGTAGACGTCCACGTCGTTCACCGGGGGCACCACGAACGCCATCTTGAATTTCCGCGGCAGATACGTGCGGCCGTAGATCGGCTCTTCCTCACCGGTGTCGCCGGCCACCGGCTGGGCATCCAGCCAGATCTCGTGATAGGCGCGGGTCCGGGGCCGCAGGTGATCGCTGACCTGTTTCGCGAGCGGAGACACTTTCGCGTGGACCGCCGATTGGTCGGGATTGGGCGAGCACATGACGCCGCGGTTGTCGTCGCCGCACGCCCCGATCGTGTCGAGCAGCGTCGCGCTGATGCGCTGGATCGTCCCTTTCAGTTCCCGCTTGAGCACCCCGTGAAACTGGAACGTCTGCCGCGTGGTGAGCCGCAGGGTGTTGTTCGCGTACTCCCGCGCGAGGGCATCCAGCGCCAGCCACTGGGCCGGCTGGCACGCGCCGCCGGGAAGCCGGAGCCGCACCATGAACTGATAGGCCGGTTCGAGCTTTTGGCGGCGCCGCTCATCTCTGAGGTCGCGGTCGTCCTGCAGGTAGATCCCGTGGAACTTGAGCAGCTGTGGGGCCTCCTCGCCGGGAATCGCGCCGGTCAGCGGCGCCGTCAGCCCTTCCGCGATGGTGCCCCGGAGATACCGGCTCTCGGCTTTGATGGTCTCGTTCGGGTGCAGCCGCTCCAGCGGTTGCGTGAGGTCGCGACTGCGATCCGATTCACGGTCTCGGGCCATGGCCATACCCTCCGGCTTAGTAGACGTCCCGCTGGTACCGGCGCTCCCGCGCCAAGCCCTTCACGTACTCTTCCGCCGCCGCGCGGCTCATGCGGCCCTCCCGCTCGACGACCGTGAGGAGTGCCTCGTGGACACCGGGGGCAAGCCGATTCGAGCTGCCGCAGACGTAGAGATGGGCGCCGTCCTGGAGCCACGCGTACACCTCGCGGCCGTGCTCGAGGATGCGGTGCTGCACATAGATCTTCTCCGCCTGGTCGCGCGAGAATGCCACGTCCATGCGGCTGAGCGCCCCCTCCTTGCGGAAGCGCAGCCACTCGAGCTGGTACAGGAAATCGGTCCGGAACCGCCGGTCGCCGAAGAACAGCCAGGTGCGTCCCGTCGCGCCCGCGGCCTGCCGCGCCTGGACGAACGCGCGGAACGGCGCGACGCCGGTACCGGCCCCGACCATGATGATCGGCACCGACCCGTCCGCGGGGAGACGAAAATGCTTGTTGCGCGCGACGTAGACGGGGACCGTATCGCCGGGTGTGCGCCGCTCTCCCAGATACGTGGAGGCCACGCCCTTATGCGCCCGGCGGACTCCCCGATAGCGCAGGACGTCGACGGTCAGATGCGCCTCGTCGGAGTACGCGGTCTGGCTCGAGGCGAGCGAATACAGCCGCGGCTCGAGCGTGCGCAGCATGCCGACGAACGCGGCAGCCGCCAGGCCTTTGACCGGAAACTCCGTGACGACGTCGATGATCCGCCGGCCGGCGAGGTAGGTGCGCAGGTCCTGCCGGCGTTCCGCCCGGATCAGTCCCCGCAGCGCCTCGGCATCCGCCGCCTCGGCATAGCGCGCCACAAACCCCGGCGTCAGCGTGGTGATCTCGTAGTCGCGCGCGAGGAGCTCGCCCACCGCGCGCTCGCCCCCGGTGCCCGGCACCGGCTCGGTCCCCGTCAGCCCGAGGATCGCCTGCAGCTCGTGAATCAGGAGAGGATCATTCTCCGCCACCACCCCGAGCGAATCGCCGGGCTCGTAGGCGAGTCCCGACCCGTCGAGCGCGAACTCGATGTGGCGGACCTCCTTGTCTGAGCCCCGTCCGCTGAGGACCAGGCTTTCAAGCATCTGGACCTCCACCGGGGTCCGGTGGCCGTCCGCGAGGCCGTCCTCAGCGTCTGACTCGTGCGGGCGCAGGACCGTGATCGTCGACCCGGGCCGCCACGGATCAGCGGCGCCCGGGCCTGGCGCGTCTCCATCTGCGGCAAATCGCGCGAGTGTCGTGTCCATCCACGCGGCGGCCGGTGCCGCAAAGTCGATGTCGCAGTCGGTTCGGGTGTGCAGCCGGCGGGCACCGAGCTCCTCGAGGCGGCGGTCGAAATCCTTCGCGGTCTGGCAGAAATGTTCGTAGCTGGAATCGCCGAGGCCGAGCACCGAGAACGTCATCCCCGGGAGGCGCGGTGCCTTCCGGCTGTGGAGGAATTCGTAGAAGCCGGCGGCGGGATCCGGAGGCGCGCCCTCACCGTGGGTCGCCGTCACCACCACGAGGCGGGTCAGACGTTTCAGTTCCTGCGGCCGAAACTCGGCCATGTCGACGGCCCGCGCGGGCAGCCCCATCTCGCGCGCACGTGCCGCGACGCGCGTCGCAATCGCCGCGGCGTGCCCCGTCTCCGAGCCGTAGAGGATCGTGATCGGAGCGATCGCGGGAGGCGCGGGGGGATGGACCGCCACTCCGTTCCCGCGCCCACCCAGGTCCACGGCCGCGAGATAGCCGCTGATCCAGAGCGCCTCCTCGCGGGAGAGCGTCTCCAGCAGCGCCTCGAGCTGTTGCGCGTGCGCGGCCGTAAGTGGACCTACCGCCGCGGGCGCCGATGGGTACGTGGACGGCGACTCACGTGGCGACGTGGCCGAACTCGCCGCAAGTTTCCGAAGCGCCTGCCGCATCACCGCACCCCTCCAGAGCGACCCGTCAACATCCCCACACGCTCGGGGCTTCGCACCCAGCGGTCCCCCGCGCCGCGATGCGTCGCGCGCTCCGGCCCAGCCGCGCCGACGGTCTCGCGCTCGAGACACGCGTCCCCGATCAGCTCCGCGGCGTACCACCGAAGCGTCTTCCGTAGGCGGACGACCTCACCGACAATGAACACCGCGGGCGGCCGCATCGCCGCCGCGTGAACGCGCTCGGCAATCGTCTCGAGCGTGCCGACCACCGTCTGCTGCTCGCACGTCGACCCCGCCGAGACGACCGCGGCGGGTGTTCGAGCATCGGCACCATGCACGATGAGACGTCGGGCGGTCTCGGGAAGGGCCCGTAGTCCCATCATCACGACGAGCGTCGGCATCCGTGCCAACGCAGTCCAGTCGAGGGGAGCAGCGACCCCGGCTCCGTGGCCGGTCACGACCGCGAACGCCGACGCGTACCGCCGGTGCGTGACCGGGATACCGGCGTACGCCGGGACCGCGACGGCCGCGGACACGCCGGGCACGATCTCGAACGGGACACCCGCAGCGCGCAGTGCCTCGCACTCCTCGCCACCGCGGCCGAACACAAAGGGATCGCCGCCCTTGAGTCGCGTGACCGTCGCGCCCGCGCGCGCCCGGATGATCAGCAGTTCGTTGATCTGGGTTTGGGCAAGCGCCTGATGTCCCGGCCGTTTCCCCGCGTAGATGCGCTCCGCGCCGGGCGCCGTGTCCAGGATGAGGGCCGGATGTACGAGCCGGTCATAGACCACCACGTCCGAAGCACGCAGCACCTCGAGACCGCGCACCGTGATCAACTTCGGGTCTCCGGGCCCGGCACCAACCAAGTAGACTGTTCCGGCGCGCGCGACGCTCAACCCGCGCCCGCCCCCAGCCTTCGCACCGCGCGCGACGCGCCGCCTCATCCGTCGCTCCCGGCGCGAACGAGCGACGACAGGTGCTGGCGCGCGCCGGCCGTGTCGCCGCACCGCAGACGCTCCAGCGCGTCAGAGTCCACGATGCGGTACCACAGCGCGGTCCGCCGCGCCGGGTCCGGCTCCCGCGCTGCGATCGCCGAGCGCATGGCGCCCACGATCTCGAGAAACTGGCCGTACTCCGGGCCGACGGACGCCGCGATTCGGTTTCGTAAGCGGACTGCGAGCGCGGGACTCTTGCCGGCGGTTGAAATCGCGATCGCCAGATCGCCCTGACGATGGATGGCTGGGGCGATGAAGTGACAGTACGGGGCATTGTCCACCGCATTGAGCAACACGCGCTCCTCGACGGCTTCGTCCCAGATCGCGGGGTGCTCCGCGCGGTCACCGGCCGCGATGGCCAGCACCGCGCCGCGGAGATCGCCCGCGACGGTACGGCCGCCGGAGGATCGTGACGCGCCCCTGCGCCTCGAGCGTGTCGATCGCCGGAATTGGCGCGTCGCTGATCACGACGACGTCCCCGCCCGCATCGAGCAGTCCGAGAATCTTTTGGTGCGCCAGTTCCCCGCCGCCAACCACCACGCAGCGGCGCGCCGTCAGGTCGAGCGACACCGGATAGTAGCGGCTCATTCGCGGAGCCCCGCGGCGGAGACAATGATCGAGGACATACAGAGTACACCCATGGCTTTCCTCCCGTGCGCAGGCATAACGATACCTGTCGCGCGTATGATACCGGTGAGGGTCAATCGCGGAGGAAGCCTGCTAGACTACGAAACCCCGTGCGCAGGCAAGCCGCCTCCGCCGGGTACACATGCACTGTGCGAGGAATTGCGAACTACTATTCACTGTAATAGGCAATGTATAAAGTGGTGCAGCGGTTGTCAAGCGCGGTTGGAGACGCTGCTGAGCGCAGATTCCCGCTTCCCCGCCCCCCTGCTCTTGATCGAACCAAGCCCGAATGCTTCGTCCCGCCCCTGTTCGCCGCGATCATCCCACCCATTGCATCGAATGCGACACCGATCCGCGTCGCTCCATCGTCCGGCGCGCGCCGTGTGTCGCGAGCGAGCCCCATTCGGCTGCTCCACCCGGCAGATGGAACGATGATACGGATCACAGAAAGTCCCGTGGGATCCGGTGGGACCAGGTGCGACAATAGATCCGCTCCCCCGACTCGTAGACGTCGAGATCGGTTCGGAAATGAAACGCCTCTTCCGTCGCGCTGAGACGCATCCGGCCGCGAATCTCGGGCGCCCATGCGCCTCGCGAGAATTTGATGGTGTCGTCCACCTCGGTGACGGCAGTCAGTGGATCATCGTCCTGGATGGAGTGACGATAGATCGAGATGCAATCCGTCACCACGCCGGTCTCTTCAAGACGCATGGCACCCTCGTCGCGCACCATCGTCACAAGGACGATCCCGCTCGCAACGTCCCGAGCGACGGTCCTGGTGATGTGCAGCGGTCGAATCGCCGTGACGGGCGCCGGGGGAGCGGTTTCTACCGGCTCGAACGGCGGCAGCGCACTGTCTTCTGGCCGAGGCGCCCGGACGGGAAGCGCGAGCGCGCCCGTACTGGTCGCGAGCGTGAGCGTGGCGGCTCCCGGTACCGGCCATGCGATCGGCCAATAGGCCGTGCTCAGCGCGAGGCGGATGCGATGGCCGACGGGAAACACATGCGCCGCGTGCTTGAGTTCGAGCTGCACCCGATAGCGTCGTCCCGGGTCAAGCGCCGAAGGCGATTCGTGGCTCTCGCGGTGGGTCAGATTGAGCAGTCCGTAGGTGACACGCGTCGCCGCCCCATCGGGCGCCACATCGGACACGCGCGCGGCGAGGATCGCCGAGGCGCGGTCCGACGCGACCTCGACCTCGAGCACCGGCGCGCCCATGATCTCGATTGGGGCGTCAAGCGGCTCGGTGTCAAAGACGAGCGAGTTCCCGTCGTCGATGCGCTGGTCCACCGGGAGATCCGGTCCCACGCCGCCGTGTCCGAACGGACACCATTCGCCACCCGCGATCCCCGTACTCTGCGGTGATCGAAAGGCGAGTTCGCGAGACGGTGCCGGCGCCTCCGTGAGGAGGCCCGGGTGCAGGGCAAACCGACGCATCGTCGCGTGGGCCGACGGCCAGCGCGGCTCGGCCACCCAGCGGCCCGGGCGTTCGTCGTAGTAGGCGCGAGGCGGCACGCTCTCCTGCATCCACACCCGGAGCATGGGCTCGTCCATGATCCCCGTCGGGATGTCCTTGAGCCAGTAATCCCACCAGCGCAGTGCTTCCTGCAGAAACCCGATGAGCGGTTTAGGGGGCGAGAAATGCGGTCGACCATGTCCCCAGGGCCCGACGAGTCCCTTCCTGGGCCCGGGAAGTCCCGCGAGCAGCCGGAAGACGCCGTCCGCATAGCCATCGGCCCACCCGCCGACGGCATAGACGGCGCACTGGATCGCTCCCCAATCCTCGCGCACCGACCCATGCTTCCAGAACGCGTCGCGGCGCTGGTGGGCAAGCCAACCGGGGACGAGCGGGTCGATCTCACGGAGGCGCGCCACCCACATGTCGCGCCATTGATCGCCGACAGACTCAGGGTCCGGCGGGCGGCAGGTCTGCGTCATGACCGTGCCGCCCCACCCCACCGTATCCGTCAGCAGGCACCCGCCCATGAAATGCATATCCTGCGCGTAGCGGTCATCCGTAGAGTCCACGGTGATGATCGCCTTGAGGGCGGGAGGGCGACGTGCGGCCACCTGGAGCGTGATCAGGCCGCCCCACGATCCTCCCAACATGCCGACGGCGCCCGTACACCAGGGTTGAGCGGCGATCCACGCGATGGCGTCGACGACGTCGTCCTGCTCCTGCTTCAGGTACTCGTCCCGCAGGATACCGTCCGAATCCCCGGATCCCCGGCTGTCGATACGCAGGGCCGCGTAGCCGTGCATGGCATAGTAGGGGTGCATCAGAGAATCCCGATATCGGGTCCAGTCCCGCCGACGGTTCGGCGTGCACTCGATAATCGCGGGCACGGGATGCTGCTCCGCATCCTCGGGCACCCACATCCGCGCGGCCAGGTGAGATCCGTCAGACACGGGGATGCGGAGTTGTTCGATATCGCGGATCCTGCCCGCGGCCTTCGCCATCCGGCACCCCCTATGGTTTAACTGCCGCGTCGCGTCCTCACGGCGCGCTGCCTATGTTGCACTGACTCCCCCATCCGAGGGGGGCCGTACACAGAAGGTGGGCGCCCCCACACGTCCCGGCAACGCATGAAGTCGTTGGTGGAAACATACAATCCCGCCGGACGGGCCTCACCCGGCGGTGCGATCGAGTGCCGCGTGGATCTCCTCCGCGACAAGCACGGTCTGCATCAGCACCGTGTGGGCGAGCACAAACAGCTCGCCGTAGATCGTCTCGTCCGGAAACTCCGTGGTCAAGACTGAGCGGCGTGGGGGCGCGCCCGTCCTCGACCGTCTGACACGGCAGGTCGTGATAGACGGGAAACGGCGGCTCGCCGACGTGGGCGCGGTAACTCGCGAGCTGCGCCCGGTTGAACGCGATCAGTTCCGGAATCTGTGCGAGCCGCTCCGTCACCCGGGTCCGAAAGGCGACAGCGCGCTCGGCCCAGTCCGGGTGGTGCCGCACGATCAGATAGAATCCCTTGGGAATCGCGAAGTCGTCGAACCCGCGCGGCACGTAGCCGGTCAGCGGCCGGGTCCACTCGTGGGCCGGGTAGCCGTGCAAGTTGATGTGCAGCGTCGCGCCGCTCAGACGGAACGCTTCCAGCCGGGCCCCCTTCTCATACCACGGCTCCTCGGTTCTGTCCCGGAGCTCGTCACCGAACGCCGTGTACCGGGCCGCGTGATGAATGTGCCGTGGGTGGGTCGCGCATAAGCGGCGGTGGAGCGCGTACCCGTCCGGATTCTCCAGCGGGATCACCGCGAAATGCGCGTCGGACGCCGCGGCGAGCCGACGCGCCGCCCGGAGCGCCCCGACGACCCCCGAGGTCTCGTTCGCATGCTGGCCGCCGGTCACCACGATCGCCGGGCGCGTCCCAGCGCGGTAGATGCCCGGGACCGCGCGGCCTTGTCGCGAGGCAGCCGAGAACGATCGCCCGCCGATCGCCGCCAGTTCCGCATGAACCTGCTCGAGGCTCAACGGCCGGTCCGCCGTTTCGAGGGGGACCGCCGGCTGCGCCGGTTCGGCCGTGTCAAACGGCTCGAGCGCGACCCGCGCCCGCGGCTCGCGGTCCGTGTAGTGGATATCCGGCACAATCTGTCCGGGCCGGGTGATGCGGTCGTCGACCGTGCGGCCGGCGCGGTGTTTGAACAGCTCGAGCACGGAGAAGTAGATGTCTTCGTGCATCGCCTCGCCCGTGCTGATGCATTCGTCGCCGTACGGCAGCCGCCGCTCCACGCCTGGGAATCTCGGCCCGGATCACGAGCTGCTCGAACTGGGGCTCATGGGGACCCCACGGATGCGCTTGAATCGCGCCGATGATCTTGCGGAAGATCGTCTCGTACTCCGTGTCGAGCCGCCGGTCGACGTCGCGAAGGCCGCCGCGGGATCCGGTGATTCTGAGCCACCCGGTCGGCGACAAGCGACGCTCGCCGAGGTGATCCACGCGGATCTCACTCGGCACGAACACCTCGTGCGCGGCCGCAGTCCCATCCTGGTACTCGAGGTCGACATGATAGGAGAGCGCGGGGCCGCCGGGCAGGAACCGCGTCTCGACCCCGGCCAAGAGCGCGGCGAGGGGATAGGCCTCGACCAGGAAACGCCCGCTCGCGGCGGGCTCGCACACCGGGTACCGGATCGTCGCGCGCCGCAGCCCGGCGGTCGCGACGTCTTCGAGAAAGAAGTGCACCAGCGGCTTGTAGGCGCTGCGCACCCGCGCGCGCACGCCGGCCGCCGCAAGACGTTCCTCCGCGGCCCGCCGCGGCTCCGCACCCTCGAACACCCAGGCGTCCACGCGCGCGCCGCGCATGGCATCGTCCTGCAGGTGCTGTACCAGTTGGTCGAGTGCCCGCGGGACGCGCTCGTCCAACAACACCGTCATACGATCCTCCCGGCTCGGACATTGTACGGGGCACCCGCGACGCCCGCCCGGATTTCAGCGAGCACCGTCGACATATCCGCCGTCGCAGGACACGCGGCGTCCGCCGACTCAAAGACTCCCCGTCGCTTCACCCACCCCGCGGGTCGGCCCCCTCATGGTCATCGTGAGCACCGTTGCCCGACGATCCGCGGTCCCGACGCACCACCGGTCGGCGCACGCTCGATGGACGGATGCCCTCGCGGGCGCCGCCGCGCCGGAGGCTGGCTAGCCGACGCTCATCAACGAACTGGTGTCCATCTTCGTCGTGATCCGCTCGCCGCCGTGCTCGCCCACCCGCACCAGGTCCTCAACATGAAACCGGCCGAGTCCCTTGAACGGGTGCATGATCTCGACGCACATCAGCATGTTCGGCACGAGCGTCTCTTCCTCATACGGACTGAGGATCGGATATTCGTGCAGACGAAGCCCGAGGCTATGGCCGATTGCGTCCATCGAGAACTCGAGCCCAAGTTCCTTCCCGACCGCCACGGACTCTCGGTACAAGTCGGACGCGCGCCGTCCCGGCTTCAACCGCGCGATCATCTCGCGCTGCAGCGTGACGAGCTTCTGATACGCCTCGCGCTGTGCCGCAGACGGTTCCCCCACGACGGCCATGCGGCCGTAGTCCGTGTAGTAGCCGCGGAAAAACCCGACCATGTCCAACCGCATGATTTGACCCCGCCCCACGCGCGTGTCGTCGGGCACGGAATGGGCGATCATCGTCCGCTCAGGACCGGAGGCAAAACTGTAGAACGGCACCCAGTCGGCACCGCCATCCAGTAGATTGTGCGCCAACCGACCGGCGATCGAACGCTCGCTCTCACCGGCCTTGGTCGCACGATATCCGGCTTCGACCGCGGTCTCCCAAATGCCGGCGATCTCTGTCATGCGTCGGATCTCGTCGTCCGTCTTCACCATCCGGGACCGGTTCAACACCGTCTCCGCATCGAGGATTTCGAGCTCGGGCAGCGCGCGCCGCAGCGCATCAGCATCCCGTCCGGGCAGATATCCCATTTCGATCCAGACGCGCCCGCGATCGAGTCCCCGCTCCTTGAGCGCATGCACCAACCCGTCGACCGGGAGCACGGCGTGCTCGGTGTACGGCACAACCTCGTCGATCCACGACTGCGTGCGGGCCGTGTGCGCGACGACCGTGCTCACGACGAAGAACGGGGCTCCCTCGCGCCGGTACACCGCGAACGCGAGCCGGTCGCTGATCATCCGCTGGCTGATAATGAAGACCCCCGCCAGGTGCTGTACGTTCTCCGGGGACACCCCGATCACCGCATCCACCCCCGCCGCGGTCATGTCCTGCCGCAATCCGGTTTCGAGATACTCGCGTTTCGTCATGCGTTCTCCCCCTTCGCTCCGGGCGCAATATACACGGCCCTCGTCAGTATCTCGCTCATGACTTCCAAATCGCGATACGAGTCGGCGAGGTCCGACCACATCGGAGCCTCCCCGCGAACATAGCGTATGAACTGCACAATTTCGTTCGTGTACGGACTGTCACGAGGGATCATCAGTTCTTGCCAGCCGGGAGGCTGTAGCAGGAACAACGTCGTGCGAGGAAATCGATAGGGTCGGTGCGGATACCACAGCTCGACCCGAAGGTTCCCGAGCGTGCCATAGACCGTGATTTCCTCCCCACATTCCATCCCGCGCAACTGATGATGCGTGACCAGGACCTGATCCTGGAACTCCAGCGTAATCGCGCCAAGGTTGTGATCGAGATCGCGATACACAGCACTGTGGACTCGCGCGACATCACCGAGCCAGAAGCGCAGCAGATTGATGTGGTGAATGCTATTCTCCGTGAGCCAATCGGAGGGAAGGTCGTGCTGACCGCCCCGCCCCGCAGTACCTCCGGTCTCGCTGTACCTGCGGTAGTGGGATGGAAATGCGAGCCGACACAAACTCACGGCGGCACGAACACTCCCGATTGCCCCATCGGTGATCAACTTCTTGACGTGAAGACAATCGTTATCGTAACGGCGATGGTATGCCACCATGCATTTCACACCAGTGTCATTCACCGTCGCGATCGCCTGACGCGCTTCATGCAAGTCATAGGCGACGGGCTTCTCAACGAGGATCGCCTTTCCCGCTGCGGCCGCCTCCGAGATCAACCGGACATGGGACGGAGCGGGCGTGCAGAGGATCACCGCGTCGAAATTCACCGCCTTCAGCGCCTCTCCCAAGGAAGAAAACGCCTGTGCACGAAACGGCGCCGCCACGGCGGCCGCACGCTCCGGCGCCGAATCGACCGTCGCCACGACTGCCACTTCTGGTTGAAGGCTCAGGAGCGCCGGAACATGCTCAGCTTGTGCGATATACCCACATCCGACCAATGCCACCCGGATAGTCGAGCTCACACGGAGTCCCCTCGCCACGTCATGTGGTGCACGCTCTCCCCACGCAAGAATCCAACGGCAGTCATCAGCGTGCTGTTGAAGACATCGACCACACCCGCCGCGCGTGCGCCCGGGAGTGGGAACCGCGTCCGGTGGTGGTCTTGTGCACGCTCGTGTACCGCTTCGAGCGTATGGAGCGGTGTATGGTGCCGACCTGCCCCTGCGTCTTCGCGTCCTTGCACGTCCCGTGCCAGGCAGGTGCGGTCATGATGAAGAGGCCCACCTCGTGTCTTCAGCGGTGTCGGAACACACGTCGTGTGTTATTACGCCGCAGACGGCACCTGCGCCTTCAAGTGACGGGACCCGGCTCCCGGACGTGGGATCGAAATGTCCCCGCCTCGTACGCGGTGTGGAGATCGCCGCCCGTGATGCCACCGTCACGACCTCACGACCTACCGTTCGCACCCGCGTGATTGACACGCCCCAGCCCACGATCGAAAGCCCGGCAACCCGCACTGCGTCAAATCAGCCCCCGAACCAACCCGCCGTCGATCTGGAGCGCAACCCCCGTGAGGTACGACGCCTGCCCTGAGGCGAGAAACACGACCACGTCAGCCACTTCCTCAGGAGTTCCCAAGCGTCCCATCGGAATTGACTCCACATACTTTTCCATGATGACCTCGGGAGGCACATTCATCGACTTCGCGCGATACGCTTGCACACGCTGTAATTCGTCGGTGAGAATTCGCCCGGGACACACTGTGTTGACGGTGATGCCCTCGCGACTGATCTCACTGACAAGTGAGCGAGTCAAGCCCGCCACTCCGGGGCGAATAGAGTTGGAGAGCACAAAGTTATCGGCCGGCTGCCGTACCGTCGCCGATTGGATGTTCACAATACGCCCCCAGCGGCGCTGCCTCATGTACGGCAGAGCCTCACGGATCAACCGAACCACGGAGAGCAAGTCGAGGTCGAAGGCCGCCTGCCAGTCGGCATCGGTAATCTGGGTAAACGGACCGGGTTTCGGTCCGCCCGCATTGGTGACGAGAATATCGACGCCGCCCCAGCGCTCGACGGTGCGCTCGACCAGCCGATGGATGTCGACCGGGCTGCACACATCCGCTTGCACTGGGAGTACCTCTCCTCCCGTCTCCCGCGTGATGGCGTCGGCCGTTTCTACGAGCTTCGCCTCAGACCGGGCGCAAATGGCCACGCGCGCGCCCTCGATCGACAGGCCTCGTGCGCAGGCCTTCCCGAGCCCCGCCGATGCCGCCGCGACGATTGCGACTTTCCCGCTCAAGCCTAAGTCCATGGCGTACGGCCCTCCGTCTGTGCGACGCTCGATCACGTCGTCTCTGCGGTTCGGCTAACGACCCTCTGGTGACGGTCGCGCCCTGCCCCTGTCCCTGCCGAGTGCGCGTCCCCCCCACGCAGGCGTCATCGGCCCGCGCCACGTCCGACGTTTGCACCCGCCAGTTCACGAAATGTTCGGTACCGCTCTCGACACCGATGGAGCTCCCAACCCTTCACCGAGGAGGTGAAACCCCAAAACGAGAATGGCAATCGCGACCCCAGGGAAAAATATCGACCACCATGCAATCTGCACGTACGGCTGTGCCGCACTCAACATTTGGCCGATCGTAATCACGTTGGGGTCGCCCAAGCCGAGAAAGCTCAGCCCGGCTTCGAGAAGAATGGCGTTCGAGGC
Organism: uncultured Bacillota bacterium; assembly: GCA_963787105.1. Taxonomy (GTDB): domain Bacteria; phylum Sysuimicrobiota; class Sysuimicrobiia; order Sysuimicrobiales; family Segetimicrobiaceae; genus JAJPIA01. The sequence goes on along the minus strand of CAWBBU010000006.1, from coordinate 145,906 downwards.
TTGGAGCGTCGCGTTCGCAAGTACCACGGGCAGCCCATTCGGCACGACATGCTTCAGCAGCAATCTCCAATCAGACGCGCCGATCGACTTCCCCGCGAGCACATATTCGCGTCCCGCCAACGACAGCACTTGCGCGCGCATGAGCTTCCCGGTGATCGGCGACATGGTCACGCCCACGAGCAGCATCGTCCGCCAGATATTGCTTCCAAACAGTGAAATCACCAGAATCAGCAACAAGAGACGTGGAAGCATGAGCAACACGTCGAAGAATTGGGTCACCGCGTAGTCATAGCCCCCGCGGAAATACCCCGCCGACCCGCCGAGGAGCGCCCCAATGGCGAATGACAGGCTCGACGCGCCAACGGCAAAGACGAGCGAGATCTTGATCCCCGCGAGTATTCGCGAGAAGATGTCCCGGCCGAGATTATCCGTGCCGCACAGATGGCTCAGCGAGGGGGCTTGATGGCTGTCGAACCGAATGTCTCGAGGATCGTAGGGTGCGATATGCGCGGACACAAGACTCAGGAGCAGCATGACGAAGAGCATGCCCAGTCCCGCGATCAGGCGAGGTCTGCGATGGACGACGTGACGGATCTGCCGGTACAGCGAGGTGAGGCGACCCCGCTGTGCGTTCCCGGTCACCGTGCGAACCGGCGTAGATCCGATCACCAGCTACGCTCTAACCACGGCTGATCCGCGGGTCCAGCGCGACGTAGAGCAGATCCATCATCAGACCAAAGAGCAGGACGGTGCCGGCAGTAATAATGAACACTCCCACAAGGACTGGAAAGTCTCGACTAAATATGGAGTCATACATGAGACGCCCGAGACCCGGCCAGGAAAATACGGTTTCAGTCAAGACCGCGCCAGAAAAACTCAGGCTCAACCAGATACCCGCCACCGTGACGATGGGGATTGAGGCGTTGCGAAAGACGTGATGGTGTAGGATTCTGAGCGGCGAGAGCCCCTTGGCCCTGGCCGTCCGCACATAGTCTTCCCCGAGTTGTTCGATCAAGGACACGCGCGTGATGCGGAAGTATTGGGGAAAGAACCATCCGATCCCCAATGTCATCGCCGGGAGAAAGAGATGGGAGGCGAGGTCCCCGACTTTGGCGAGTCCGACCGGAGGAATCCGCACGCTGCTCATCCCCCCGGTCGGGAAGAGGTTCAGCCCCACGGAAAAAATGATGATGGCCATGAGCCCGAGCCAGAACAGCGGCAGTGCAAAGAGCACCGCCGCCCCGTAGCTCACCACGGTATCGATCTTGGATCCCTGTCTGATCGCCGTCAAGAATCCGAACCCGATCCCGAGTATGAGCCCAACCGCCTGTGCGGCCAGGATCAGCAGCAAGGTCGGGCCGATTCTTGACGCGATCACGGACACGACAGACTCCTGGTAGACGAGGGAGTAGCCGAAATCGCCCGTCCCGGCGGCTTTGAGGTACCGCCACCACCGTTCTGCCAACGGCTTATCGAGGCCATATTTGACCGTCAGCGCCGCCACCAGATCAGGGCTCGCGGATTCTCCACCCAGGACCAGGGCCGCGTTACCAGGAGCGAGATTGATCAGGACAAACACCAAACTGACAACGGCCACGAACACCGGCAATGCTTCGACGAGCCGCCTGAACGCATAGAACGCGAGTCTCATGCACGCGCGCCGCCGCTAGTCTACGACCGTCGTCGGTTCGGCGTGGCTACGGCCGCGGCGCAATGGGCTTGCCCCCGATCCACCACGCACGTTCGTAGCTCATCGCCGCCTGCTGCAGCCCTCCCGGTGTACTGTCCACCCAAAAATCTTTGTAACTTGGGCTGGCCGGAAACGCCACGCGCCGATCGAAGAGCGGCACCCGAGGCATATCCGCTAACAGGATTTGCTCGACCTGACTGTAGATCACCGCCCTGCGTTGTTGATTGAACACGCTGTTTCCCTGAGCCAGCAGCGCGTCGACCTTCGGATTGCTGTAGCTCATGACATTCTGAAAACCGCCCGTTCCAATAAACGACACCAGGAGCGAGGGGTCCGGCCCGGTAAATCCCACGCGGAAGATGACGTCAAAGTCCTTCTTGGCCACACCCTTGTCAATATAGGCGGAATATTCCAACTCCTGCGTCGTGACATCAATGCCGACGCGTCGCAGTTGTTCAACGATCACCTCAATGATCTCGGGCGCCCCAAACCCCTGGTACGACAAGAGCGTGAACCGCAGTGGCTGATCGCCGAGAGCTCTGTTTCAACAGCTGGCGCGCCATATTCGGGTCATACGTCGGGAGCTTGATGGCGGGGTCTGTCGCCCAATGCCCCTCGAGATAGAGGTTCGTTGAGATCACGGCCTTGCCATCCATGGACTTTTGATTCAACTCGTTCTTGTCAACGGCGTACGCAATCGCCTGCCGGACACGCAGGTCATTGAACGGGGGGCGCGTGAGGTTAAAGCCCAACCACGCGATCACGGGAGCGGTGTAGTAGAGGAGGCGCACATGATCATCGTGCTCGAGTCGGGGAATGTCGCCAAACGGTGCGAAATTTGTCGAGTAATCGACCTCCCCTGCCTCGATCGCCCGCACGGTTACGGCGGGATCCGGGACGATCTTAAAGACGATTCGGTCGACGTAGGGCCGCCCGCGAAAATAGTCGGTGTTGGCTGCCAATTCAACATACGACCCCTTCTCGTAGTGGACGAACTTGAAGGGACCGCTCCCTACGGGCGTCACGTTATAGGTGCTGCTACTCCAGTCTCCGGATTGATACAGGTGCTTCGGGAGAATCGTCATGCCCTTCTCAGCGAGGGAAATCAGGAATCCGGCATTGGGTCGCTTCAGGTCGATGCGAACCGTGTTGGGATTGGGCGTCTCGATCTTGTCGAGATCCCGCAGGTAATCCGCGGCCCATCCTTTCCCGCTGACGATCGTCTCAAAGGTCCATTTCACATCGTCCGCGGTCACAGGCTGTCCATCATGCCACTTTGCGTTCTTCGCCAGGTAGAACACATAGCTTTTGGCATCCCCCGACGCAGCCCAGCGCTCGGCGAGCCGTGGGATCACGTGCCAATCCCGATTGTAGGACACCAGCGTGTCGTATAAGCTCGAGGCAATTTCCAGGGTATTCGTGTTATACGTGGACAAGTCGGGATTGAATGTGGACGGGTCGCTCACAATCGCGATGACCAGGCTGCCGCCCTGACGAACCTGCGTTGGGGAAGCGGATGCCGTCGAGCCGAGGATCCCGGGGCCCGTCCATACGGCGGTACCCGCCGCTGCGGCGCTCAGCCCGAGTTGCTGAAGAAATCTCCGTCGACTTACTCCCACCTGCTTGGACCCCGTCCGATCTGTCCGGTTTGCTCTACTCACGACCATACCCCCTTGCGCATCCGCCCGACCTGCAGGATTAAATACCCAATCAAAATCGCGCCGCCTGGGTCTCCTGCAGCCGCTCGAGACGGAACCGCTTCTGAGAACCTATCGGCGATGTTCTTGAGTGGCGCAGCAATGTCCTCTGCTTGTCAACTCAGCGACATGCCTCATAATTAAGGTCACCGAACGGCGGATCGGTGCGTCAAAATCCCTGTGACCCGGGACAAGGGAGCGGCATCGGACCGCGCAACGTTCAGACATGCGCCGCTTCGCTTCGGGTTCGCTCTCGATCATCCTGGGACACCCTCGTTGGGAGGTATGAGCGTGGAGAAGGATCTCGTCGTCGGGACGGGACGGGCAACGAAGGGCATGCGGGCGCACGGGGCGATCCCGGTTGGCACACGAGGCGGCGGAGGAAGCATCGAGATTCCACTGATCATCATCAACGGTGCTGAGGACGGACCCGTGCTCTGGATTGACGGAGCCGTCCACGGCGATGAACTGGAAGGTCCATATGCGCTGCTGAGACTCATGGAGCAACTCGATCCGTCCACACTCAGAGGCGCAGTTGTTGCAGTGCCCGCGGTGAACGTCCCGGCGTTCGAGGTAACACAGCACGGAAATCCCGCCGACCCCTACGCCTATGATCTGGGGCGCATTTATCCGGGCAGGCCCGATGGCTACCTGAGCGAGCGTATCGCCTATGCGCACTACACGGCGTTGGTCGAGGTCGCCGATATGGAAATTTCAGTTCACTCCGGCGGAACCGACGATTGCATGGGATGCGCTCAGGTCTTTACGCCAACGCCCGCGGGGCTGGAACTGGCGAAGGCGATGGGCCCACAGTGGGACTTGCTGATGAAGGCCTCCGGCGATCGAGGCACGCAAGGGGCCATGACTCGGCATGGCAAACCCGCCACGACAGTGGAATTAGGTGGTCTGTGTGAAACCTTCCCGACACAACTGCAGACCAATGGAGAGACCCTGGTGCGGTCTTTTCTCAACGTGATGAAACACTACAAGATGATCGACGGCACCCCCGAATATGCGACCCGATGGTTCGTGGGCCACGAGGGGGCCACCATCCTGGCTCCCGCATCAGGCCTCTGGATCGCGGAGCCCCAGGCTGTTCCACAGCATGTCCGCAAGGGCGATCGGATGGCAAGGATCCTCTCTCTCCACGGTGACGTCATCGCTGATATCCGGTGTCCATTCGACGGCATACTCTTCGGGCTGCGAACGAATCCCTCGGTCCAACTGGGCGATCGCTGCCTGTACATTGCGGTCGTTGAGGATGAACTCAAACAGTGATTCACGAACGCCGCCTGCCTGGCCACACGCTCGACCTCGAGGGCCTGCGGTTCGCCCTCCCTCGTGGGGCCGGTCTGGTCCGAGTGCGGAATGGGGTGCTCACGCACCGTGGCCGGGCGCCACGGATGGTCGAGGCTCGCAGCAGGCGAACAGACGGACGGTAGCTGCGGCGTACTGCCCTTGACTCCACGAGTAGGCCGGCCGCGGCCCGTGGGAGTCGCGCCTTAAGACCATACCACCGTTTTGCGCCGAGTCCGGTGCTCGCCTTCGGCATGACCCATCGGGGACATGCCAGCACCGCGTTGCGACGCCACGCCTGCGCTCGTCGATCAGCGCCACCCCTGCACCCGACGCTCCAGTTCCGCCATCACGTCGCCTGATCGTCTCTCAGCGGACATTCCGATGGAAAGGTCATCCTCCTCAACACCACGAAAATTCTGACCCTCGCGGCAACGAGAAAATTGCCGGGCAATGCGAGGAGTCACGTGCAATGGGCGAATACATCGTGAAACGGCTACTCGGTGCGATCCCCCTCATGGTCGGGATCTCGATTGTTATTTTCGGCATCCTTCAGCTGATACCCGGTGGGCCCATCGCCGTGTACCTGAACAGTCCCGATATCACTGGGAACGATATCGCCCTGCTGAAGCACCAATTTGGCCTCGACCGGCCGATGTACGTACAGTATCTGAGCTGGTTCGGCTCCTACGCCACCGCCCAATGGGGTGCGAGCTACTCGTCAGGTGAACCAGTGGCCCAACTGATCGCGGAGCGCGTGCCCGCCACGCTTCTTCTGATGGGCGCCTCCTTTGCGCTGGCGCTCATCATCGCGGTCGCCGGCGGTGTGTACAGCGCCATTCGGCAATATTCGGTCATGGATTATTCCATCACCACGTGTTCCTTCCTCGGCATCTCCCTGCCGGTGTTCTGGTTCGGACTGATGCTGCAACTGATTTTTGCCGTCCGGTTGCGACTGGCTTCCCGTGGGAGGGTTCAGTGGGACGGAGAGCTGGGCTGACGTGCCGCGCCATCTGGTCTTGCCAGCCGTGACCCTCGCCATTTTCATTGCCGGACGCTGGAGCCGCTTTGCCCGGGCGGGCATGCTGGAAGTCCTCAATCAAGACTACATTCGTGTCGCGCGGGCCAAAGGGTTGTCGGAATACCGCGTCACGGTCCGGCACGCGTTGAAAAACGCGCTGATGCCGTTGGTCACCATCGTGGCACTCGATCTCTCCGCACTGGTGTCCGGAGCCGTCGTCACTGAAACGGTCTTTGCCTGGCCGGGCATGGGAAGCTTGCTCATCCAATCGATTTCGAACGTGGACTACCCCACACTCCTCGCGCTTCTGATGCTCAGTTCGTTTGCCATCGTCGTCTCGAACCTGCTGGCGGACGTAGCGTACGGCGCCTTCGACCCGCGCATCGTCTACCGCTGACATGCCCACGCGAAGGAGATCGTTGTTCGTCGATGCATCGCGTAGATTCTTTCGCGATCGATTGGCGAAAACCGGATTGGTCGTGCTGGTGATCATCGGCGCCGCGACCATCGCCGCTCCATGGCTCGCCAGATTTTCGCCGATTGAGGTGGATCTCACGAGAGTAGACGTCCCGCCTTCGGCGGCGCATTGGTTTGGCACCGACGACCTCGGACGCGACGAGTTTAGCCGCGCGTTGTATGCCGGGAGAGTGTCCCTATCGATCGGCTTGCTGAGCGCGGCAACCGCGGCGGTCGTCGGCACCGCCGATCGGCGCCGTCGCGGGGTTCTACCGAGGCATGATCGAGAGTGCGTTGATGCGTTTCACCGACGTGTTCCTGTCCATCCCCTCGCTGCCCCTCGTCATCGTCGTCTCGACCATCGCAAAACCGTCGCCGCTCATCCTCGTCTTGATCATCGCAGGGATCGGCTGGATGGGCACCGCCCGGCTCGTCCGAGGGGCGCTGCTCACGATTCGTGAAATCGAGTACGTGGAAGCCGCCCGGGCCATTGGCTGCAGCAACGCACGTATCATCCTCAGATACGCGCTTCCCAATAGCCTCGCACCGGTGATCGTCGCCGCGACACTGGCGGTGGGGAATGCGATTATTACCGAATCCGTCCTCTCGTTTCTCGGCGTCGGCATTCAACCGCCGACCGCATCGTGGGGCAATATGCTCCAAAACGCGCAGTCGACGATGGCAGCGAAACCTTGGCTCGCAATCTTCCCCGGCCTGTTTATCCTTCTCAGTGTGTTGAGCGTCAACGCCATGGGCGACGGGTTCCGCGATGCCCTTGATGTCCGAATGAAGGGCGGGAGCCGCGCTTATGCGGGGCTCCCTCCCGCGACGTCAACGGCGGCGGCGACAATCCGTCGATGAGCCCCGCAGCGGCAGACATGGCCTTCGACCGCGCGTTGAATCTGATCCCGTGACGCTGCGGGGTGTTCCGCCAGGAGCGCGCGCAGCGTGATGATCTGACCCGGAGTGCAGAATCCGCACTGGAGCGCGTCGTGGCGGATAAACGCTGCAATCAAGGGATCGTCGCGGCCGCTGAGCGCCTCGATTGTCTCGACTGACGGCCATCGACTTGGACCACCAGCAGCATGCACGACAGCACGGCCCGCCCATCAAGCAGGATCGTACACGCCCCGCAGGTGCCCACGCCGCAGCCTTCCTTGGTCCCGGTGAGGTTGAGCTCCTCGCGCAACGCTTGCAACAGCGTCCGACGCGGGGAGACAGACCACCGGTGCGCTTGACCGTTGATCGTGACCTGAACCTGATGCTGTGCCTCTCCCCTGGGCAAGTCCACGCTCGTCCTCCGGGTCGTCAGTGCGTCCCCGCGATTCCGGGGTCGCAATCGGTGCCAGCAGCATACGGCCCTTCAGGCTCATGACCGTGGATGGCCCCGTCTCAGCCGGTCCCCGTGGGGACTGGAATCTCGTTTCCACCGCCGCACGGTGCAACCGGGATCCCGCCGCGCGCCCGCCTCCCTGGCGCCATGCCTCCCGCCTCCCTCACAACACCGCCTCAGTGTCCACAGCTCGTTGTTCCATCCATCCCCCGCGTTCGTCGGGTTCCCGGTAAATCCGTGCAGCTGAGAAATGGCGGCGTTGGCGCCGTCCAGGTAGTACACGGGGATCGTTGGCACGTCATTACCCAGGATCTCTTCCGCCTGCCAAAATAGCGCTTTTGCCTTCGGCTGATCAACTGTGTTCTCGGCCTCAGCAAGAATCTTTGTCAGGGTTGGGTTGTCGTAGAATACTTGGTTCAACCCCATCGGCGGCATGTTGTCCGCAGAATAAAAGGTCGACAGGTTGGGCGGCGCCGCGACCTTCCAGCGGTGGAACAACGTGTCGCACTTGCCGGATAAGCGAATTCCCCCATACACCGTGACCGAGTAGTTCTGAATCTGCATATCCATTCCGATGCTCCGCAGGTTTGCTTGAATGACTTGCTGTGCCTTGTCCCACGTTGAATCGCCAGCTTGGCCGCAGTTCATAAACGTGAACCGCTGCCCGTCCTTCATGAGGATCCCGTCCGGACCGGGCTTCCATCCCGCGGCCGCAACGAGTTCCTTGGCCTTGGCAGGATCGTATGTGTACTGCTTGTACGCGTTCGGATCATACGCCCACGACAACGGGGACATCGGAGGACCGGCGGGTGTGGCCAGGCCGCCCGCAACGCCTTTCACAATTCCGTCCTTGTCGATGGCATACGCGACAGCCTGCCGCAACCGGACATCTTGGAAGATCGGATTCTTGAGATTGAAGTCAAAATGCAACCACGCATTCATCTTATAGACGATCGCCTGCAATCCCGGCGTTGATTGTATTGTCTTGATTTGATCGAATGGCAGATTCCAGATTGCCTGGACCTCTCCCGCCTTCAGCATATTAATGCGCGTGTCCGTATCTGGCACGAATCGCCAGATCATCTTCTGGATATGGGGGATACCTTTCCCCGCGTCTCGATAGTACGGGTTCGCCTCTTCTACGATGTACTGCCCGGCAACCCACTGCCTGACCACATACGGACCCGTCGTGATGGGAAACCGGTTGTAAGGCGTGTAGGTGTTGAGATCCTTCCCCTCGAGAAAATGCTTCGGCATCAGGTAGTGGACCATGTTCTGATACGCCGCGTAGACCGTCTTATAGGTGAACACAACGGTGAGGGGATCCGGCGCCTGCACAGACTCAACCAGGGGCCATCCCTCACGATTGTCGGTCACAAACTTGGGATCTTGCAACGCCTTGGTCGTGAACACGGCGTCGGCCGACGTGACCGGCTAACCGTCACTCCACTTCAATCCCGGCTTCAGCTTCCACGTGACGACCAACTTCCCGTTGACCAACTTTGCGCCGCCATTGTCGGGCGAGGGAACCTGCTGGACTTCTAGGGGCACGTACTGCATGCTGTTGTTCGTGATCGTAAAGCCTTCGCTTGCATGCATGTCAGCTGCGCCCGGATTGTGCGCCCCATACGGGTTCAGCGTGTCCGGCTCCAAGTAGTATGCAATGGTCAACTGTTGAGGGTTCAGTGCAGCGGTTGTGGGCAGCGCGGGAAATGCCGCAACCATAAGGAGAACCGTAGCTAGGGCCAGTCCACGGTACCTAGTCAATTTGCTCATGCGTCCCTCCCTCTCATCACCACGGCTTGGTCGTCCCTCGTCCCCGGAAGCTTCGCTCGCCCCTCCTTGTGACGTAGAGCGGCAACGACGCTCATCGGCTTGATCGGTAAGTCGGTAATCCGCACCCCGAGAGCGTTTGCGACGGCATTCGCGATCGCCGCGGCCGTTGGAATGATCGGAGGTTCGCCGATACCTTTCACCCCGAGATTGTTGGCGAGAGGGTCAGGGATGCCGATCGTGATCGACTCGATCACGGGGATCATGGAGTGTCGCGGCACGGCATAGGAATCGAAGCCGAGGTCGAGCGGGCTCCCGCTCTCGGGATCGGTCCGGTGCTCCTCGGTGAGTGCAAACCCAAGTCCCTGGATCACTCCGCCTTCGACCTGGCTTGCGTACTGGAGCGGATTGATGATTCGACCGACGTCGTGGCAGGCCACAATCTTGTTCACCGTGACTTCACCGGTCTCAATATCGACGTCCACCTCCGCGAACTGCGCCCCCCAGGTACGGACCGTGACGCCCTCGGCGTTGGGACCCCGGAAGCCATGCCCCATCAGCGCGAAGTGCCCCATGCGCGTCGTGATCTCCCGCACGGACATTTTCCGATCGGGCACGCCGGCGACGGAGACGATGCCGGACTGCAGTCGCAGGTCATCCGGTGCGGCTTCCAACAGCGATGCGGCAACGTCGAGGAGATGCCGGCGCACGTCCTCCGACGCCATCCTGACTGCCGGGCCGCTCGCCGAAATGGATTGGCTCCCGCCGGAGATCGGATTATACGGGAAGTCGGTGTCGCCGAGCTTGAGCATCACTTGATCGACTGGCAGCGTCAGCACTTCGGCGGCGATCTGCGTCAGCGCGGTCTTGACGCCCGTGCCGATGTCCTGGGTTCCGAGCCGCACTTCAGCGGTCCCGTCCACATTCATCCGCACCTCAGCATAGGCCGGCGCCGAGCCGGCGCCTCCCCACAACAGACTCGCCATCCCGAAGCCTTTACGCTTCGTCCCGTTCGCGGGCGTATGCCGCCCCGCCGGGAGTCGTTGATGCCAGCCGATGGCGCGCGCGCCCCGTTCATACGTTTCTTTGAGATACTTGCACGAATACGGGCGCTTCTGTACTTGATCCTCCGCCGCATAATTACTGAGACGCAGCGTCAGCGGATCGATCCCGAGCTCATCGGCCAGGGCGTCCATGGCGGACTCCAACGCCACCGTCGCCTCCGGATAGCCCGGGGCGCGAAACGCCGCGCCGGGGCTTGTGTGTGTATGGACCGACGCAATCTCCGTCCTCACGTTGGGACACGCATACATTTCCTTGGCCGGGCCGGAAAGCGGCGTGGGCTGGGCGCGATATGCACCCACATTCGAGAGCGCCCAGTAATCGATGGCGACGAGCGCGCCATCACGGCGGGCGGCGATTCGAATCTTCTGAAGGCTCTCGGGACGTTCTCCGGCGGCTTGACTTTCCTCCGCCCGGGTCAAGAAGAAGCGAACGGGCTGGTGCGTCTGTCGTGCGGCCAGCGCCGCAATCACCGCGTATTTTCCAGCACTGATCTTCGCACCAAATCCGCCGCCCGTGAATGCGCTCAGCACTCGAACCTTCTCAAGCGACACTCCGAGACACTCGGCGATCTGCTGCCGCACGGCAAAGATGTACTGTGTCGAATCCCATACGGTCAAACGATCGCCCGACCATTCCGCGACCGATCCATGCGTCTCCATACAATGATGCAGAACATCCGGAGTACGCACGGTGAGCGCCACGACCGCATCCGCCCCCGCCCACGCCGCCTCCACATCCCCACGCGCATAGCGCTCCGGGCGGCCGCCGACGATGTTCCCGCTCGAGTGGACCAGCAGACCACTCTGAGAGAAGGCTTCTTCAACGTCCAGCACGTGGGGCAGCCGTTCATACTCGACGTCGATGAGATCGACCGCATCGCGCGCCGCCTCAGCGCTTTCCGCGATAATCGCGGCCACTTCATCGCCGACGTACCTGAGCTCCGGATCGAACAACCAGCTCTTGCCGTTGTACCAGGGAATTCGCGGTGTATTTCCGGCGTGGAGGACGACACGGACACCGGACGCGCGCTCGGCCCCTCCGGTGTCAATGCGCGCGATGCGCGCGTGAGGATGGGGACTTCGCAGCATCGCTGCGTGCAACAACCCCGGGGGATATAGGTCTGCCGTGTAACGAGCGGCCCCGCCGGCGCGCTCTTTGCCGTCTACTCGCGGGACGGGCTGACCCACAACGGTGAACGTCGCGTCGTCGGGCCAAACAGGAAGGTCCTCGCCCTCGACAATAATCTGTCGTTCTTCGACGCGTCCCTCAAACTCAATTTTCTGCTTGACGATTTTCACGATCCACGCCCCAATTTAGCGGCTTGAGCCAGAGCAGGGAGTCACGGAGTCGCGGTCAAGAATCGCGCCCTGCTTCGATGACCCCAAACCCGAGTCCTGCCGTCAATCGCAGTGCTCACGATCGGTACCGTGAGACAATGGAAAGACTGTGGCGGATTCGACCGCACAGGAACCAGACGACAAAACGAGAAACTGCGCGCATGCCCGAACCGCCCCAGAGGAGGCGCGCCTCTCTTCTCGCGCTCACCGTCGCCGCCTCGGCGTTCTTTCTGCCGTTCGCGAGCCGCGCGTTCGGGGCTGCGCTCCCAGACGTGCCACGGCGCCTCACCGCCACAGGATTTCAGCTGCTGACAGGGGGGGCGAATCCCCCCGGTCCGCACATGCCCCTGCCGAGCCTTCCCGCGGTGTCGGCGTGGGGCGCCGCGGCGTTTGGCCTCAGCGTGGCCGGCGTCGTGTTGAGCGTGGCCGTCGCGCGGGAACTCATGGCCTGGCTCAGCGGAGTCGCGACCGTCGCACTCGTCGGCGTCGCAGCCGCGCTGAACCAGCTCGACCTTCAATTTCGTCTGGGGGCTCTCGTCCTCGAACCGGGCTTCTACGTCGCGTTGACGGGGCTCGTCGCTGCGACGGCGGTGAACGTCCCGCTCGCTGCCAAACGACGGCTCGCGCTCGCCGCGTGTGTCGTCGCCACCGCGGCGTTCTTTCTGCCGTTCGTCACCAGATCGCTGGTCACGTCTCGATGGAACAGCGTGAGCGAGCTCCAACTGTTCATCCTGAGTCAGTTCAGCTTCTTTCGTCGCTATGACCCGGGGATCCCAATTCCCTCGTTCTGGGGATTGGTGGCCGTCGGGTCGGGCGTAGTCGGGATTCTACTAACCCTGCGACGCGCGCCGCGAGCCGCGACGGGATGGGTCGCTGGAATCGGCGTGGTCGCACAGATGATCTTCACTGCCGTGCTGACCCTTGCCCAGTTGGGGGGGAGATTCTCTCTCCAGGATCTTCAACAGATCCGCTACGGACCGGGGTGTTGGCTGGCATTGGCTGGGCTCGCGGCCGCAACGGCGCTCGCCTTGGAACCCGATGAGACCGAAGAACACTCGACTGCGGGAGCAGACTTGACCCGGTAACATTGTCTCGACTTCGATTTCCGTATCTATTTCTTCACAAAAACGTCTACGCCGCATGACGCCACCGCGGTCAGGGTGAGGCTACTGGGAGGCGTGGGCGTGGTACCTCCCCGAGACTCTTATGGTCAGGGCCCGAAGAATGAGGTATCCGTCGCGAGGCAGACGACCGCAAACCCACCAAAAGGTGGCCCCCTCGACCGGACTTGAAACCAGGAACCACCTCATGACAAGCGAGGTAGGGGTTCCTCCGCGCCCTATTTTGGAGGGCCCGGCGAGGGCCGCCGATAAAGGTAAATAAGTTACGCGCCTATCCGGAGGAATGAAGGAGGCAAAAGTATGCCGCCTTAATCAGGAAATGTGCCTCGCCATGCACCGAGGGACACCCGAAGACCGCGACCATCAACAACGATGGGCCATTACACGTCGAACGTCGCGGCGGAATTGCAAAGGAATAGCGGACGAGCCCGCATGAATTCGGATGCGGATCCCACCCGTATCGGAGGTGCGCGCTAAGCACCTGAGCTCGTCCGGCACCGACGAGCCTTCCAACCCAGCCCCCCAAGGAACTCCTGAACCGGCCCCCAAGGGTGCGCCGTTTGTACTCGAACGGTTCATCTTGGCGATGCAACTGGAGGGAGACGAGCGCCGCCGACCCTACGGGGCTAACGAGGATCCATGCGCTACGTCAGGTGGCTTAAGTGGCGCGCTGATGTTGCGGGCTCTGCTCACCCGCTGGGACTGGCAGGGTCGAGCACATCTCTGAGCGCATCGCCCACCAGGTTGAATCCTACGACCGCCACCAGGATCGCGAGTCCGGGGAACGTCACGACCCACCAAGCCTCGAAGAAGTAATTTCGTCCCTCGGCGACCATCACACCCCATTCCGGCGTCGGGGGTTGCGCCCCGAGGCCGAGAAAACTCAGACTCGCAAGCGCGAGGATGATTCGGCCCGCCCCAATAGTCAAGAGCACGATGTACGGCCCCAGGCAGTTGGGCAGCACGTGCCGGAACAGCACGCGCTGACTTGAGGCGCCGATGACAGCCGCGGCGTCGACAAATTCTCTCGATTTAATCGCAAGCACCTGTCCGCGCACCAACCGAGCGTAGCCAGGCCACCAGACGAAGGCCAGGGCAAGCATACCGTTCCACAGGCCGGGCCCCGCCGCCATCGCGACGGCCATGGCCAGCAATAACCATGGGAACGACAGAAACACGTCGGTCACTCGCATCAGCCCCTCGTCAAGCAACCTCCCCGAGTACCCCGAGGTGCCACCGATCAAAAGCCCCACCGCCCCGGAAAGTGCGCTCACCACGATCGCGACCAGAAGGGACAGACGCGTACCGTAGACCAGCCGGGCCAAGACATCACGGCCGAGCTGGTCCGTCCCGAGCCAGTGGGCAGTGCTTGGCGGCAGGAGTTGCAACGCGGGACTGATCGTCACAGGGTCGTAGCGGACCATCAGCGGTCCAACCAACGCGACAGCAAGCAACCCAAGAACCGCCGAGAGTCCCACGACGGAAAGCGGGTCGCGAGTCAGACGTCGGACGCGCACACCCCACGCGCGAGGCGCCGCTTCCGGTACGCTCACTGCAATGCCGATCTCTTTCGCCACCGACCGCCCCTCATCGCCCCCGAAGGCGCCGTGAGCCCGTCGGGTGCAGACGCGCCCTGCACGGGATGTTAGCACTCATCAGATCGCATGCAGCCCGGACGTGCATCACTAGAGCGACCGCCGCGCGCTAGTACACCACACGCGGATCCACGACGACATACAGCATATCCACTAGAAGATTGGCGACGACCTTGAACAAGGTCAACAGGAGTGTCACACCCATGATCGCTGGGAGATCCAGAAACTGAATGCCATTGAACGCATACTGGCCGACGCCGGGCCATGCGAAAATCGATTCCACGAGCACCGTGCCCCCGAGCAGCCAGCCAAACTGCGAGCCCGTTTCCGTCAGGATCGGAATGAGGGCCGGCCGGAGCGCATGTTTGAAGAGCACGACAGAGGCGCCGAGGCCCTTGGCGCGTGCCGTCCGAATAAAATCCTGACCGAGAATCTCCAGAATGCTTGCACGGGTTAACCTCGTGATGATCGCGACCCGGCCGATCGCCAGCACCGCGGCGGGCATGATCAGGTAGCGGATGGCCTGTACAAACGAGTGAACGTCGCCCGTAATCAATGTGTCCACCGTAAGGAGCCCGGTCACATGCGGCATCTGACCCAGGCCTGGCGGCATCTGTCCGCTGCCGGGAAGCAAACCCCATTTGTAATAGAAAAAAAACTGGCCGAGCAGGCCGAGCCAGAAGATCGGCACCCCCGTCCCGATGATGGTGGGCACCCGCGTGAGTACGTCAAAAATGTTCCCACGGCTCACCGCGGAAATGACCCCCGCGGGCACTCCGATCACGATCATCAACCCCAACGACACCAGCACCAGCTCCAGCGTGGGCGGAAAATATGCAACCAGATCGCGAAGGACCGGGCGCCGGGTCGCGATCGAGAACCCGAGATCTCCGTGCGCGAGCCCTTCGACGTAGCGTAGATATTGTATGTACAACGGTCGATCGAGACCCAGTTGGTGACGCAACTGCTGGACCTCAGCGGCAGACGCCTCGACGCCCGCAGCGTATCGTGCCGGATCGGCCGGAATCAGATCGGATACGGCAAACGTGACCACGGACACACAGATCATGGTGGCCACAAGCCCAAACAGGCGTCGGACTACGTAGCCAGCCACGATTCGCCCCCGGTCAGAAAAGGCTCAGCGCTACGATCGCCTATTTGGCGAGGTAGATATGATTGAGGTACCCGGGCGCCCGGGTGAACGCTGGAAGATACTCAAAGCCTTTGACGTAGTCGCGCGCCGCGATGAGAAACACGAGCTGAGCGTTCCAAATCATCGGAGCGTCGGCGATGACGAGTTGCTGAAGACGGGTGTAGATCTGCTTCCGCTGCGCCGGCGAGGTGCTCGTTGCCCCCTGCGCGATCAAGCGGTCGACCTCCGGGTTGCTATACCAAGAGGCGTTCAACCCACCGGACCCTTGCGCGGCGGTCGCGAACACCTCGGAGAACACGAAGTCGGGATCGGGATAGGGTGAATAGATATTAACATTCACCAGATCGAGCGTCGTGTTGGGCTTCGTGAACGTCGCGAGCAATACCGGCGACGTCATGGGACGCGGTTGGACTTGAATTCCGAGCGCCGCGAGATCCTGCTGGATGATCTCCACGACGCGCCGCTGCGAATCGACCGTGCCGATATATCCGTACTGCAGCGTGAACCCGCCGTTTGGATAGCCCGCGTCAGTCAACAACTGCTTCGCTTTCGCCACGTCGTGCTTGACCGGCACGAGCGTCTTGTCGAAGTAGGGAATCGTCGAGGGGAGCGGACCCACGGCACGCTTGGCCTGCAGGCCGTACGCGAGGAACTGGATCGCGTCGTAATCGATGGCATACGCGATCGCCTGGCGCACCCGGACGTCCTTCAGCGGCGCCTTACCGGTGTCCATCGCGATGTATGTCTGGCCGAGTGTGGGGAACACCTTGATCGCGACCCCCGCGGTACTCCGCAACCCAGGGACGGCCGTCGGGTAGTCCTCGATCCGAATCATGAAATCGATGTCGCCCCGCTGAAGCATCAACCGACGGGTATTGAACTCCGGCACAGTCAACTGTACAACCTGGTTCACGTGCGGATAGTTCCATCCGCCCCAATACCCGTCAAACTGGCGGAACACCAGTTGGCTCCCGCGCTGCCAGGACACCAGTTGGTAGGGTCCAGTACCGGCCGCGTGGTCGTACGCCCACTTCGTGGCGTTGCTGTCCGACATGTGCGGACCGAACGACGTTGGGCTCACGATCCGAATGCTCGGCAGGCCAACGAAGAAGCTCGCGTCTGGCTTGGAAAGGTGGATCGCGACCTGGTAGTCGCCGATTGGTTGGACGGCGGTGACATTTCTCAGCACAAATGCCATCCCCTGGTTGATCGTCTTTGTTCGGTCCAGGGAAAACTTCACGGCCTGGGCGTTGAACGCGCTCCCATCGTGGAACTTGACGCCCTTGCGGAGGTTGAAGACCCACGTGAGGCCGTCACTGCTCACCCGCCAGTCAGTGGCAAGTGCCGGCTCAACGTTCGTGGTATCCGGCTTGAAGCGGGTCAATCCCTCGTACAGGTTGAGCTGCGGGACGGCATCCGTGGCGCTGATCGTCGTCTGCGGATCCATCGTGCCCTGATCGGCATCGATGGCAAACGTCAAGGTTTGATCCGAAGCAGCCGAGGCGCTGCGCTGACCCAGCCATGCAGGCGCGGTCGGGAGCAGGGCGATCACCAAGCTCAGTCCTGTCAGACCGACGGCGAGCAGGACTTGGGGCACCCGAGTACACTTGCTCATGCTCACACCCTCCGGGAATTTTTCGCTGTCCTTTCGTTCGGGCGCACCGCGCCCGTTCCTGCTCGTCAGAACGCGACCTCGGCAACACGGCCAGTGATTCTGGGACGGACCGTTCGGTTGCGGGACGAATGTTTTATGGAAGCACTGACGGATTCAGCACGCCCTCCGGGCGACCGCCAACGATGAACGTTTCCAAATTCGCCAAAAATCGCTCGTACCGCCCCAGGACGGGGCCGCGAGCCGCGACGTGTGGCGACAGAATGACGTTCGGTAAACCCAACAGGGAACTGTCCCGGCCAGGAGGCTCAACCGTAAACACATCAAGACCCGCCCCCGCGATCCATCCCAGGCGGAGGGCCTGAGCGAGCGCTTCTTCGTCCACGAGCCCTCCCCGGGCGGTGTTGATCAGAACTGCGTTCGGACGCATGGCACGCAATTCGCGCGGTCCGATGATCTTGTCCGTCCGCGAGCTGTGTGGCACGTGGAGCGAGATGAAGTCCGACCCCGCGAGCAGGTCCGCAAGCGCGGCGAATCGGACGCCGAGCGCGTCTTCCTCCACCGCGCTCAATCGCTCCCGCTTCACATACAGGATACGCATGCCAAAGGCGGCCGCCCGCCGGGCGACCTCGCGTCCAATCTCCCCAAGCCCGACGATCCCGAGCGTCCTACCGGAGAGCTGGGCGAAATGGTCTCCCGGCAGTCCGAAGTAGTTGTAGTATCGCTCTCGCTCGGTGGTGCGCAGCGGCGTGAGCGCTAATGGATTCTCAGCGGAGGACACCCGCTGATGCAGCCGAACAAGATCCTTGCCGAGTGCAAGCATCAGCAAGATCGTGTGTTCCGCGACCGCCACGGAACCAGCGTGGGGAGCTGTCGACACGACGATGCCCCGGGCGGTTGCCGCCGTCACATCTACCGCGTCGTGCACCGTGCCGATGCGGTGAATGTACTTGAGGAGAGGCGCTCCGTCGATCAGCGACTTCGAGGCCGTCGCCTTCGTGACCACCCAATAGTCCGCACGACTCGCCAGTCCGGACACCTCGGCAGGATCACCACTGGCTGGCGCGACGAAGTGAATTCGCAGGCCACCCGGCGCATGCCTCGCAAAATAGTCCTCGAGCAGCCGCCGATATTCTGCCTGGGTATCGTCCGTCCGCGAGAGGGGATCGAGGTGAACCAACCGCCGCGCGTACTGCGCCATGACGATCTGTTCGACCTCACGTCACGTACGGCCGCCCATGCGGCGCCGTACGGCCGATCCGCGTGTCCTGCTCACGGGTTCGAAGGGCATGCGGGGTCTGCGTTCGCGTCAGGCGTGCCGCCGGCGCTTGTCGTGTTCCTCAGTTGCGCGGTTTCTGCCCAGTCCACGTTGAAATCGCTATCCACCGCCACCCGATAGCTCCCCCGCGCGGCGTCGAGCGTCACGTAGCCCAAACGAACGTCCTGCGCAACGCGGCGGGGGTCCCGCTCGGCCGGGTCTCCGGCGCCGCCGCCACCCGGAGCGTCCACGGTGACCCCACCGCCCCGTGAGACCGGGGTCCCCATGCGCGCGTGCAGCGCGTTCCCGGTATCCGTATCGGTGATCGCCGCGGCCCCGCCGAAGCACCCTCCGCGGATGCCCGGAGGCCGATGATGAATGGCACGAATCGACGCGGGGACGAACACCAATCCCTCGTCGCCGAGGACGCGAATGGCCACACGCTGCCCCAGCCCGCCGCGGTAACGGCCGGGTCCCCCCGAATCCGGACGCCACTCCTTGCGCTCAAACAACACGGGCACCCGCGTTTCCATGACCTCGATCGGCACGTTTGAATTGTTCTCTGGCATGGACAGCGTGTTGCGCCCGTCCTGTGAGAGGGTCGCGCCCTGCCCACCCATGAAGAGGTAGGTTTGGAAGAAGCGGGGTTCCGAGATCGGGAGTCCGCTGCGGTACGCCGTCCCCCGACCGGTCCACTCCCCCCGCAAGCGGAAGCTGAAGATGCAGCCAGAGTGCGCGATCACCCGATCTGGAGGAATGCTCTCCGGCACCAGTTGCGCCAGGGCCTGATAGATCGGTGCCTGGGCATTATGAATGACCACGGAGCGACGGAGCACGGCTGCCGGGAAGCGAGGGTTGACGATGCATCCCTCCGGCGCGCTGACCCGGATGGGACGCAACGCGCCTTCCGCCATCGGAATGTGTGGCGCGAGACACCGAAACGGAAATACCGATGCGGCGTAGGTCAGGTTGAAAGGACAATTGATCGCGCGGGGTACCTGCGGGGACGTGCCCGCATAGTCCACCTCCACATCGCTCCCCGCGACGCGGACCTGCGCGGCCAGGAACACGCCCTCTTCGTAGCCGTCCGCCCACACCTGTCCGTGATAGATACCGTCCGGCAGTCGCTGGAGCACGCGCCGCATCGCCGCTTCGGTGCGCTCCTGGATCTCGTCCGAGAGTCCTTGCAAATCGTCCAGGTGATGCTCCACCAACATCTCCTGCACACCCTTGCACGCCGACTCATTCGCCGCAAGTTGTGCGTCGAGATCGCCCAGCACCTGCTTGGGAGTACGGCTGTTGGCCTGGATGAAGTTCAGCACGTCCTGGTTCGCTTCGCCGGCGCGGTAGAGTCTGCTGGGCGGGATCCGCAACCCCTCTTCGAACAAATCCACAGACTCGGCCGAGCCTCGTCCGCCGACATCGTTGAGATGCGCGGTGTTCGCGACGAACGCCACCACCCTGCCTTTATGAAACACCGGGAGCAAGAGATTGATGTCGTTGAGGTGGCCGGCACAGATCCACGGGTCGTTGGTGATCAGGACGTCGCCCGGTCGCAGCGTCTCCAGAGGAAAATACGTCAGCATCGTGCGTGTCGTGCGACCCAGGATCGCGATGAACCCAGGCGTCCCCATCCGCGACTGCGCCAGTATTTGGCCGCGGGCATCCAGCAGTGCGGCGGCGTGGTCGTGCGCCTCGCCGACCGTGGAGGACCGCGACGTGCGTTCCAGCACGGTCTCGGCCTCTTCGACGATGGAGATCAACCGGCTCCACAACACCTCGAGACGCACCGCGTCCAAGCGGCGGTCACGAGGCCCAGCTGCGGCGACGAGCTCTCGATCAAGCATACTGACGCCCCCACCCGACGCGGATGATCACTGAGGAAGGCCGCGTACTCTGCTCGGGCAAATGTGGCCCGTATTCGGCTGCCCCGAAGTGAGGAGCCAACCGTGACGCGCCGGCACGCGGACGCGGCGCGCGGCCCGCAATGCGCGGCCGCGAGGGCGCCGACGCCATAGACGTTAACGAGTGGACGGCGCCCATTCGACCACGCGAAGATCCTTCATATCTACGACGCCGAACGCCCAGTCGCCCGGCCGAACCGGGTGGGATCTCGCCACTGAATAGAGCAATCCGCGCGCGGGCGCGCGCAGGGTCTCAAGCGTGTCGAGTGAGAACGGGCTCATGACACGCCCCAACTCCTCCTGCGCGGCAACCTCGCCCGCCAGCCGCTCGGGCCCGATCCGCGCGTGCAGGTACCCCCCCTTGGACGGGTGCAGCCGGTATCGCGTTCCCCAGTAGAAATACCTCCGGGGCGTCTGCACGAGTCCCGGGTACATGCCGTAGAAGCGCAGGACGTTGAAGGCCCCGCCGACGTTCTGTTCAAGCCAGACATCCTCCTGGGTCTCCCCGAACCCCGGCCCGCCGATCTCGATCGTGAGGGCCGGGATCCCCATGACGCCGGCATAGCCGCTCGCGCTGTGCAGGTTCCGCGACTCGCCGGCGAGCATCGGATGCCCGAAGACCCGCGCCAGCTCGTCCGTCCGCGCGCCGAGCGCGGCATCCTCGAAGTCGTTCCGGAAGAAGACGCCGGCGAATGCGGGGCCCCATGCAAGAGAATGGTAGTCAAGCACCCAATCGCTCCTCGCATACACCTCTTCCGCGAGCACGCGCGCGAGCTGCTCCGCGATGGAGTTGCCGGGGAGCCCAAATGCGCGGTGTAGGTCTGACACCAGTGTGTCATCCGGCGTGTGCCGACGATTGTACGTCAGCGCGACCGGGTTGCACACTGGGACCGCTAGCACGGTACCCGCGAGCTCGTCCAGCGCCAGTCGTTCGATCATGCGGCGGAGGACCTCGATTGACAACCACTCGTTGCCGTGCACGCACGCGATCGCCGTCAGCACCGGACCCGGCTTGCGGCCCCGCAGCACGTGGACAGGCAGATAGATCTCCTGACCGCCGAGATCGGTCGTGACCGCCAGCCGATGGTATGCGCGTTCACCGGGCCCACAGCCCCACAGGTCATGCTTCTGTGCCACGCGCGTCTCCCCCTGAGGTTAGAATACCGTGGGATGCCCGCATATGACGGCACTCATGCGTCGTCCCCCGGTGTCGCTCGGCGGACCGCGTCGGCATGTCGCTGCCGGAGCCGCGTGGTGGCCCGCAAGTCAACCGCGCCGTCCCGTGTGAGCACCACGCGGTAATGTCGCCGGGCCGCTTGTTGGGTGACATATTCGAGCCGCACGTCGTCCGCCACATGGCGGGGATCCCGCTCCGTCGGCTCGCCCGCGCCCCCGCCACCAGATGTCCACACGGTGACCCGCGTGCCGGTCGGCATGACCTTCGGCACGCGAGGATGGACCCGCTTGCCCGTGTCGGGGTCCTTGAGCCCAGCTCGGCCGCCGGACGCTCCATGCTCGATGCCCGGCGCCGGATACTGCACCCCCCGAATAGACGAGGGGACGAACGTGATCGCGTCGTCGGCAAGCGCGCGGATCGTGACCCGCTGGCCCAGACCGCCGCGATAACGACCTGGCCCTCCTGAATCGACGCACCACTCCTTGCACTCGTACAAGACGGGCGCGCGCGCCTCCATCACCTCGATCGGGACGTTGGAACAATTGGCCGGCATGGTCAGCGTGTTGCGGCCGTCGGACGCCAGTGTCGCCCCTTGGCCGCCCATGAACAGATACGTTTGCGCAAATCGCCCGTCATTGACCAGCACCCCGCGCCGATACGCGCGGCCCGCGCCAGTCCACTCGCCGGTGAACCGAAAGCTAAAGATGCAGCCGGAGTGGGCGATGACTCGGTCCGCCGGGATGAACTCCGGGGCCAGGGGAGCGAGCGCGCGGAAGATCGCGGCATGCACGTTGTGAATCACGACCGACCGCCGCAAGACGGCCGCGGGAAACGTCGGGTTGACAATACATCCCTCCGGCGCAAACACGCGAATCGGCCGGAGCGCGCCCTCAGCAGTCGGGACGTTCGGGGTCATGCAGCGAAACGGAAACATCGTGGCGGCGTAGGTCAAATTGAACGGACAGTTGATCGCCCGGGGCACCTGCGGCGAGGTCCCGGCGTAGTCGACCTCCAACGTGCCGTCGCCGATCACGCGCACCTCGACCGCGATGCGCACCCCCTCCTCGTAGCCGTCGCCCCAGAGCTCCGCGCGGTACGAACCCGCCGGCAAGCGCCGCAGCACCTCCCGGACGGCTCGCTCGGTACGCTCCTGAATTGCGTCGGACAGCGCTTGGAGGTCCGCCAGCCCGTGCTCCTCCAGCGTCTCCACCAGCCGCTTGTCCGCGGTCGCGTTTGCCGCGAGCTGCGCGTGCAGGTCGCCGACGATCTGTTTCGGGGTGCGGCTGTTCGCCTGGATAAAGTTCAGCACATCGCGGTTGGGCGCACCGGCCCGGTACAGCTTGCTGGGTGGTATCCGAAGGCCTTCCTCAAACAAATCCACCGCCTGCGCAGAACCCCTCCCGCCCACGTCGTTGAGGTGCGCGGTGCTTGCGGCAAACGCGACGACAGCGCCGCGGTAAAAGATCGGGGTCAGCAGGTTCACGTCCGGCAGATGCCCCGCGCAGATCCACGGATCATTCGTGATCAGGACATCCCCGGGCTCCAGGGTGCTGAGCGGAAAGTACTCCAGCATGCGGCGCGTCATCCGCCCGAGGATCGCGATGAACCCAGGGGTCCCCTTCGGCGTCTGCGTCAGGATCTGGCCACGCGCATCGAGAAGCGCCGCTGCATAGTCGTTTGCTTCGCCGACCGTGGATGAGAACGATGTCCGCAACAACACGGTTTCGGCCTCTTGCACGATCGACACCAAGCGGTTCCACAGGACCTCAAGGGTCACGGGGTCGAGCCGCGGCGCATGTGCGGCTGCCGGATTCATCACGACGCGCTCACGCTCCCTGGATCTCGATCATGAGATTGCGGTCGTCGTCGATCGAGAAGGCATCGCCAGGGTACACGATCGCCGTGGATTCGCGCTCCTCGATCACCGCGGGCCCCTTCGCGCGAAAGCCCTTGCGGAGCCGGTAGCGATCGTATACCTCGGTCTCGACGAACCCCCGCCCAGGGAAGTACACCGGTCGCGCCCGCGTTGTCACCTGCGGCCCCGAGGCTCCGTCGTGGTCCTGAGGGCGAATCTCTGGATCCGGGCCGGTCGCAAGAAGGCGCCAGTTCAGTACCTCGATCGGGTCATCGCTCGTGAAGGTGCCGTACAGCCGCTCGTACGCGTCATGAAACAGGCGTTCCATGGTTCCCCGGCGGTCCGGCCCGAGCGGGCCTTCGGGGACCTCGACCGAGATGTCATGCATCTGGCCGAAATAGCGCATGTCGGCGGTACGCAGAAACCGCATCGCATGCGGCTCCACTCCGGCCTCACCGAGCACCTCGCGCCCACGCGCTTCCATTTCCCCGTACAGCGCGTTCAGCTCCGCCCAGTCGACCGTCTCGAGGGTCGTGATGTACGTGCGGATGAAATCGAACGCGGCAGGGGCAACGAGAAAGCCAAACGCGGACAGGACGCCTGCCGCGAGCGGGCAGATGATCCGCCCAAGGTGCAGTTTCCTCGCCACATGCGAGGCATGGAGCGGTCCGCCCCCACCGAAGGCGAATAGCGCGTAACGGCGCGGGTCGCGCCCTTTCTCCGCGAGATGAATGCGGATCGTCGCCGCCATGTTCTCGCCAACGACCTCGTGGATGCCCCATGCCGCGCCCGTGACATCAGTCTCGAGAGGCTCCGTGAGCCGTTCAACCGCCTGCCGTGCACGCGCCACGTCCAGCGTCATCGTGCCTCCCGCGAAGAATCCTGGATCCAGGTATCCGAGGAGCAGATTGGCATCCGTTACGGTGGGCGCTTCTCCGCCAAGACCGTAGCACGCCGGTCCCGGTTCGGAACCGGCGGACATCGGTCCCACCTTGAGCAGGCCCAACTCGTTGATCGACGCGATCGATCCCCCGCCAGCGCCCACCTCGATCATGTCGATTACCGGGGACCGGATCGGCAGCCCGGATCCCTGCATGAATCGGTGCACCCGAGCGACCTCGAACGCGTTCGTCCGAGTCGGCTTCCCCTCGTCGACCAAGCACACTTTTGCGGTCGTCCCGCCCATGTCGAACGACACGAAGTGCGGTTCTCGCATCGCCCGGCCGAAGTGCCCAGCGGCGAGCGCGCCCGCTGCTGGACCGGACTCAACCAGGCGCACGGGGTACCGCGACGCTGTGTCAACGGTTGTGATCCCGCCGGAGGATAGCATGACATACAGCCGGCCCTGGTACCCATCCTCCCGCAACATCGTTTCGAGTCTGCCAAGGTAGCGGCCGATCAGCGGCTGCACATATGCATTCGCCACGGTCGTGGAGGAGCGCTCGTACTCGCGAAACTCGGCGATCACCTCCGACGAGAGGCTGTAGCGCAGCTCCGGATATTCCTGCGCGAGCAACGTTCCGATCGCCCGTTCATGGTCGGGGTTGCGGTAGGCGTGGAGGAAACAAACCGCGACCGCCTCGACGCCGTCCCGCACAAGCTCGCCGATCACCGCGCGCGCCGCGTCCAGATCGATCGGGACGAACACCGTGCCGTCGGCCAAGACACGCTCCGGCACTTCTTTACACCATGGTCGGGGTGCCAGCGGCTCCGGGAACGGTGCCGTCAGATTGTAGACGTCGTACCGTATCTCACGTCCCATGCCGAGCACGTCGCGAAACCCCGCCGTCGTGAGAAGGCCGGTGCGCGCGCCCCGTCGCTGGATCAGCGCGTTGGCGACCAGCGTGGTGCCGTGGATGATCTCTCGTACATCCGAAGCCCGCAGCGCAGCGCGCCGCAGCAACTCCTCGATCGTGCGCCGCGCCCCGACCGCGGGATCCGTCGGAGTGGTCAACAGCTTCGCGATGTGGAGTGTCTTCGTTTTCACATCGTACAACACGCCGTCGGTGAACGTGCCGCCGATATCCACGCCGAGCCGATAACGCGCCGCCTGCTCGACGTCGACATGCGCTGTCCTCATTCGTCGATCCGCCTCCCTACGGGGCATACACGCCGAATCAATCGATCTCTTCCAGATCGCGCGAGAAATGCGTCAGGCGCTCCGCGCCGTCACCCGTGACGCGCACCACGTCCTCGATCCGCACCCCGAACCGTTCCGGCAGATAGATTCCCGGCTCGTCCGTGAAGGTCATGTCCACCGCAAGGGGCAGCGAGTTGCCCTCCACGATGTAGGGCGGCTCGTGCCCGTCGAGCCCGATCCCGTGACCGAGCCGGGTGATGAAGTACTCTCCGTGACCGGCGGCCTCGATGCGTTGGCGTCCTGCCCGGTCGATCGACTCGCACGAAACACCAGGCCGGACCGCCCGAAAACGCGGCGGCGTTGGCCTCCAACACGGCCGGGTAGATCTCCCTGAACTCCGACGGCGCGGGGCCGACGTGCGGGGTGCGGGTCAAATCCGCGCGATATCCGGCGTGTCCCCCACCGAAGTCAATCACCACAGCGTCCCCCGGGCGGATCACCCGGTCGCTGTTCAGGTGATGCGGCGACGCTCCGTTCGGGCCGCTGCCAACGCTGCCCGCACTGCCCGCAATATCGAGGCCAGCGGCCTGGCGGAGCTGCACGAGTTCGGCGGCGACCTGGCGCTCGGTCTTGCCCGCCAACCCCCGCTGGTAGAGGTCTCGCATGACTCGCCCGGCGATCTGTTGCGCCTCTCGAAGCAGACGGACCTCTTCGGCGTCTTTCACCAAACGGAGCGGCGTCATCACACGCCCCCCGGGCACCCACTCGACCAGCGGCAAGCGCTCACGCAGGCCGAGCAAAAACACCGCCCAAGTCTGGTCGCCCACACCCGCCGTGGCGCGTGGCGGAATGATGTCCGCGATGAGCGCAAGCGGATCCTGCGTCTCCTCCCATGCATGGCAGGCGGCGGCGCGGCGGAACTCAACGCCGAGTCGCCGCAGCTCGAACGCTGGCAGGATGAGGTGGGGCTCGCCGCTCTGGAGCAGCAGAAGGGCGGTGAGCCGCTCGGTGGCTTTCGCTGGATATCCCGTTGCGTAGTAAAAATCCGACGACGGCGCAAGCAGGAGGGCGTCGATGCCTTGCGACGTCATGAGGCGCTGCGCGCGGCGCCACCGTTCTACGTAGACCTCCACTCTTCGATCCGCCTCTCTAATCGTGCTCACCGCAACCGCAAACTCGAGCAAAACCTGGAGCCCTCGACCGGACTTGAACCGGTAACCACCTCATTACAAGTGGAGAACCTGCCACCATTGCCGTTCAATGCTCAACTTGGCTGATACCCTCCCACCACTATTTCGACATGCGTTCTCCCGGTCGGCTGCCTTTCCGACTACGGCCTCATCCTTCCGACTCCCTGCTCCGCGGAATTGCAAGGAATCGCGTGAAGCTGCTAATCCCTCATCGACGTCGCGTGAGTGAACGGACTACCCACAGGGACCCGGTCAGTGCGTGCTGGATCGCGGCTCTGCGTTATTTTTCCGCAGGGCCTCAGACCAAAACCGTATTTCTTTGATCGGTCTCCAAGGTTTTGTCGACCAACCACGACGCTCCCGTTCAATCCAGTCGCTCAAGTCGCTGCCGTAGCAGATGATGTCCATCTGCACGATAGAAAAGACCGGGTTCCCGACTTCGAGCGGCTCTTGCGGGATGTAGCGATTACTGTAGAGCGGGATCAGCCTCGGCGCGACACCAAATATCTCCTTCAACCGTTCACGTTGCTCTCCACGGGGTATCGGCTTGTCTCCCCATTCGGGCCACCATAGGTCGTCATTGTGGTCAACGTCGAACCAGAACCCCTCGAATGGCCCATCGAGGTTGCGTTGGATTGTCGCAGGGTCGCTGAGGAGCCAATCAAAGGAACCCGGTGATTCGCCGAGCAGCGGGCGTTGCTCGCGGAGCAGATCGATAAGATCTGGGGGAAAACGAAGGTTCCATTGGGCTTGGATCTCGTCGAGTTCACTCTGCGAATAGCCCATGTCAGCCGACCACCCAGCATCAGTCCGATGCTCGTGCACCGGGAACCCTCCGGCGAACGGTTCCAGCGTGTACTGCTTCGGGTTCATCCTGCCAAAACCTAGAGCCCTCGACCGGACTTGACCCGGTAACCACCTCATTACAAGTGAGAACCTGCTACATCCATGGTTCTAATACTCAGCCATGTCCCAGCCTCTTAGAACACTGTTTCAAAAGGCATTCCGCTGTCGACTTCCTTTCCTAGCACTGCCCAATTGTTCGGAGTCCTGTTCCGCGGTATTGCAAAAGAATAGCAGGTGAGCCTCGTAAGCTCGGTTACTGACCTCACCCGTATCAGAGGTGCGCTCCACGCGCTGACCCTTATATTGCACCGGTCCGGGGGGGTCACTGACGATTTGCCAACGGGAGGTATTGCTCCTGGGCAAACTACAGACGGTGAATACTGATGCCCCGGACCTGTGCTGTCTGCCGTCATCCGAAGCCTGTGCAGATCGGCTTTCGGGCAATCGCACCGAAGCATAGCGAAACAGTTTGGATGGAGTTGACCCGGTTCGGTGGACACCCTATCGTTTATGGGGCTAAGACCCCAGAAGGGAGTCCACTGTGGGGAAGACACACCCGCCATATGCACGAGAGTTCCGCGTAGAGACCGTCCGTTTGGTGCAGGAGTCCGGCAAGCCGCTGGCCACCATCGCGAAGGATCTGGGGGTCTCCGAGCCCACCCTCCGTCTCTGGCGGAAACAGGCGGACTTGGATAGCGGCAAACGCTCGGATGGGCTGACCACCGAAGAGCGCGACGAGGTGCGCCGGCTGCGTCGTGAGAATCGCATCCTGCGCGAAGAACGGGACATATTGAAAAAAGCCGCGGCCTTCTTTGCCAAGGAGACGCGCTCAACCCCGTAGCGGGGTTCGCGTTCGTGGCGCAAGAGAAGGCCCACCATTCTGTGGCCACGCTGTGTGGGGTGCTGGGCGTCTCCCCCAGCGGCTACTACGCGTGGTGCAAGCGTCTGACGTCAACACGTGCGCAGATGGATGCGGGAGTGCTTTCGCAGATCCAGGACATTCACCAGCGCAGCCGAGGCACGTACGGTGTGCCGCGGGTGCACGCGGAGCTACGAGCGCGGGGCGTTCGTTGCGGGCGGAAGCGCATCGCGCGGCTGATGGACCGGGCGGGCTGGCCGGGGTGCATCGGCGTCGATACCGTAGCACCACACGCCAGGATCCCCGCGCGTTGCGGCGCCCGATCTTGTCCAGCGCGATTTTACGGCGATCCGGCCCGATCAGCTCTGGGTCGCCGACATGACGTATGTGACGACCGACGAAGGTTGGTTGTACTTGGCGACGGTGCTGGACGCATGGAGTCGCCGCATCGTCGGCTGGGCGATGGGCGAGCGGTTGTGTACGGATCTGGTCGTCGACGCCCTCAACATGGCGGTCTGGAATCGGCGGCCGGCGATGGGGGTGGTGCATCACTCGGATCGCGGCGCCCAGTACACGAGTTTAGCGTTCACCAAGCGGTGTCGGGACGCCGGCATCGCGACGTCGATGGGGTCCGTCGGCGACGCCTACGATAATGCCCTGGCGGAGGCGTTCTTTGCCACCCTCGAAACGGAGCTGTTGATGCGCGCAGCGTTCGCTACGCGCAAGCGGCGCGGTTGGCCCTCTTCGATTTCATTGAGGCCTTCTACAACTCGCACCGGCGGCACTCGGCGCTCGGCTACCTCGCACCCGCAGAGTTTGAGCGGCGCTGGGGGGAGCAGGTTGGATCTGTCAGTGGACGCGAGCAAGAGCATATCCCCAGCGAAGTCGGGGCCTAGGATGCGCTACACGCGATTCTGGGAGAGTGGGGAGGCATCCAGATACCCCCGCCGAGCGACGATGTCGGTGCCGGCGGCCGAAACGAAGAAGAACAAGAACCTTACGGGAGGTGGTGGTGACAGGGGAACCCGAAAGAGATTCACCCTCCACCGAACCGGGGCAGGCTCAGGATACAATCCCACCGCGGTGCACCGTCACCGGGACCCACGCGCGGCCGCGGCCCGAACGGTCACGCAGGGAGACACCCTTCTTGACCGGCCTAAGAGTCTACAGACGAAAGCACTCGCCCTCCTGGAGAAAGTCGAGACCAGTGGGATTATGCAGTCCACGGCCATGATGCCCGGGCAGGTACAGCAGATACTCGAGTTCAATAAATGAACAACGTGTTTACACGATCTCTTTTGCGGTGCGATACTACCCGCGGGCTTTTGCTCATTCCTGCAGTTTCAAGCCGCCATCGTATGAGGAGCATGGGTCGCACACGAGTATGGGTCTCTCCACTCGGCTAAACGACTGGGCATGATCAGCTTGACCAGCCACCTTTGCGACGGAGGTTAGCCCGTGTCTCGCTACATTGTATTCAGATTCGTTGACGAAGGTGAAACTGCTCGGGCGCTCTTGCTGGAGGATCAGGCGCCGCATACCTGCCAAACCATTTGGAATATCCTTCCGCTGACGGGCGACGGTGTCCATGGGAATTACTCCGGCACTACCGTCGGGCTTCTGTTCGATCCCACGATCACTATCCAGGAGGAAAACTCAACGACCTGCATCCAGACCGATGACGTTTTGTTCACGCATTATGAGCCTGGTGTTCGACATGGGTATCCCGACCCGGTTAGCGAGATCTACTGGGCTTATGATCGTTACTGCCGCCCGATAGTTCCGGGTCAGTGGGTACCCGCGGTGGCCAACGTCTTCGGCCGGATGATCGGGGATACGTCGCGCTTCTATGACGTTTGCCGCCGCGTTCCCAAGGAAGGCTGGAAGCGTCTGGAAATTACTAGGGCGGAAGAGTAATCTGCCGCAGCCCAACTTAGCATTGTATTTGCTGGCCGACGACTAAGGATTCCATCGTCCTGCCGCAATAAAACCACGTCAGGGGTGCGTAGCATCGTGACGATCACAGAGGTAGAGGCTATCCCAGTCTCTGTCCCGCGGCTTCCCAAGGTAAACATCTTTGGCTCATACAGGGTCACTTTCCCACACGCCGACTTCATCATTGTCTGTGTCCGCACGAACGAAGGGATAGAAGGGCTGGGCGAGGCCCCCGTGGAGTATACCTGGACTGGCGAGGATTTCCGAATTGCAAAGCGCTGCATTGATACGTATCTGACACCCAGACTGATTGGCGAGAATCCACTGCAGATCAACCGCTTGCTTCACAAGATGGATCGAGCAATCGCGGGAAATTCGTACTCCAAGGCAGCCGTTGAGATGGCGCTTTGGGATATCCTTGGCAAAGTCAGTAACCAACCCCTGTATAACTTGTTGGGTGGCAGGGTTCGCGATCACGCGGCGGTAAAGTTTGTAGCCGCTCCGGAGGACATGGAGGCGACTGTAGCACTAGCGTGCGAAGCCGTCGAGAAAGGCTTCCGGACAATCAAACTAAAGGTCGGATTCGATGTGGATCACGACGTAGCCAAGGTTGCGGCGGTCCGAAGCGCGGTTGGCTGTGACGTGCGCCTCTGCGTGGATGCCAATACTGGATGGACGGTCCCAGAGGCCATCACTGCGATTCGACAGATGGAGGACTACAACTTGTTGTTCGTGGAGCAACCGGTCTCTCAGCGGAACCCTCGTTGGATGGCCGAGGTGCGCCAACGTACTAACACTCCGATCGGAGCGCATGAAAGCATTTCCACGTTGCAGGACGCGGTTACTGCGATGCAATACGAACTTGCCGACATTTGGTCAATTACGCCGAGTGTCCATGGAGGACTCATAGGTTCAGGTAAGATCATCGCACTCGCTGAGGCATACGGAGCGAAGTGTCTCATAGGCAGTACAATGGAATTGGGAATCGCCACGGCAGCGCTAATCCATCTTGCCGTGTCAGCGCCTGCGTTGGATGGTGAGCGTTTCCCGTCGGATATCATCGGCCCACTCTACCATGGGGACGACGTCATCGAACAACCGATCACCATACGAAATGGCTATGCTCAGATACCCGATGGCCCCGGCCTCGGAGTGCGCCTGGACAAAGATAAGATACAACGTTATCGACGAGATTGACTACGTTTCGCGGCAAGTGCCCTGCCTCGATGGTCTCCATCGAGATCCTCCACTTCCTCTTTTGAGATCCACCTTTCTGCCGAGATCGCTGCCGGAGCCTAGCATGTGACTTTGGGGCGCCGGATTCCGCGCGCGCAGGCCAGTAGGTCGCGGGACGATTCACTGCGCACACGCGCAAAGCGAAGCTCTTGCACCCGACCGCCGGACACCCATCTGCAGAATTTTATCCGAGAACGTTGTAAATCAAAATAGCCCAGGCCGGCATCACACACTTTGCCCGCGCATTTCAACCGTGCGTCGAGTGCGAAGGCGCGGATCCAGCACGTCGCGGAGACCATCTCCAACCAGATTGAGGCTGAGCACCGCAAGAAAAATCGCCGCGCCGGCGGAGAATGAATACCATGTCGTTTGCGTCAAGAATTGGCGGCCGGTATTCAGCATCGCCCCCCACGAAGGGGTGGGTGCTTGAACGCCGAGGCCAAGAAAAGACAGGGCTGCCTCCGTGAGAATGGCGTTTGCAAATCCGATGGTTGTTTGGATGAGTAACGGCGACGTGCAATTCGGTATGATAGTGCGGCACATCACGTAGGCGTCCGACGCACCGAGGGCCCGAGCCGATTCCACAAATTCTTGGGGCTTCAACGCAAGCACGGAGCTGCGGACGACTCGACCAAAGACCGGAGCGTATACAATCCCGATCGCGATCATGGCGTTAGCAACACGTGGGCCAAGGACCGCCATAATGGCGAGCGCGAGGATGATTGACGGAAAAGCCAACAAACCGTCCATCGCCCGCATCACGACGGTATCCATCAGGCCACCATAATATGCTGCGACAAGGCCGAGCAGTGTTCCCACGCCGGCCGCGATCGCCATGGAAACCACGCCGACCGATACTGAAACGCGCGCGCCGAATATTAATCGAGCTAGCACGTCGCGTCCAAGCTCATCGGTGCCGAACAGGTGCACCCATGAAGGTCCTTGCAATCTCACGCTCATGTTGATTGTCGTCGGCGAATACGGGGCGAGCAATGGGGCAAGCACAGCGCAAAGGAGAATCGGCAGCAAGATTCCGGCACCGAGCAATGCGCTTCGATCGTGTACAAGGACTCGTAGTGCTAGCGATAACGCGGACTGGGGGAACTCGACGCACGCCCCGACCCCCAGGCGTTGTTATGACCGAACGACTCACGGGATTTCCGTCAGCCATGGCATGATCCGCTGTTTCAAAACATCAGCCCACGTCGCCCGAAGCGCCGACTATCCGCGGGTCGATGTATGCGTAGAGCACATCGACGATGAGGTTGATGAACACGAATCCAGCCGCGATGAGCAGCACGGCACCTTGAACGACCGCGTAGTCGCGTTCCGTGATGGACTCGACCATGAGCCACCCCACCCCGGGCCAAGAGAAAATCTGCTCAACAACTACCAAGCCCCCCAGCAAATCCGCGAACTGTAGCCCCACAACCGTTACAAATGTCATTAGGGCGTTTCTGAGCGCATGTTTCAGGATAACCGTACCGTAGTCTAAGCCCTTCGCACGGGCAGTTCGAACGTAGTCCTGTCCGACGACATCGAGTAGACCTGATCGGAGAAACCGCATCTGCACCGCCGCCAGCGTGACGGTAAGTGACAACACCGGCATGGCAGCATAGCGAAGATTCGCGAGTGGCGTCTCAGTAAACGGTACAAATCCAGCGGGCGGCAACCAGCGTGTGCGCACCGCAAATCCCAGAATCAGTAAGATAGCCAGCCAATACCGCGGAAGACAATATCCGCCAATAGCCAGCACACGCGTGCCGTGGTCGATCCAGCTGTTCCGCCGAAGTACCGCAATCAAGGCGATTGGGACAGAGATGACGAGGCTTCCCGCTGTGCCGAGGACGGCCAACTCCAAGGTTGCGGGGAATTTCTCTAACACCAGGGACGCGACTGGTTGACCGTTGATCGCGGAGACTCCCAAATCGCCACCGAGTGCGGCCACCAACCACCGGGCATACTGTACCTCGACCGGGCGATCGAGGCCGAGTGAATGCTGGAGCGCCTTGAGGGTCTCAGGATCCACCTGCTCACCGAGGCGCACCTCCGCCAGGTCCCCCGGGATCAGGTGAAAGACAAAGAACACAACCGTGGCGACGACGAGCAGAACCCACATGATCTGCGATAGTCGCCAGAGAATGAATCGGATCACGATATCTCGCCTCGCGCAGAGGGTTTCATGCCGTCCCTCCAGGCAGGTGGATCGTCGAGCGCGGTAGACCGCGCTCACCATTCCGGTGGCAAGGAACTCCTACGAGCAAACCCAGACCGAGCATCAAGTCACTCGCTTCCTTCCACACGAACGCGGTCTTCTTCTAAACTGGCCACGGTCTACGATATTGCCAGTTGGCCGTTCGCGATCACACCGCATAGAAGCTAAGCCCCCGATAATTTCAACGGACGGAGTTCGAGTTCGTAATCGATAGGAAGCCCACTTGTCCGCGTGCCCCTTGGCCTTCAACCTTGCGTTTACCATCGCTCATGGAAAACGTTTCGGGACCCCAGTTTGCCAGCTCAATCTCGTTGAACAGCGCGTCACGGGGTCTCGTGGTCGCGTCGGCGCTCGTCCCGAAAGCGCACGAACTTGTAAGCGTCGGTCACACACAATGCCGCGAACAACGCGGGATCTAAGTACATGGGGCGGGGCGACACCTCACACACATCTCGCACCACTCGCACGATGTCAGAGGTTGGTGCGCTCGACGCTCCAGTGAATCGTACCACTAACTCCTCTCCCGAAAGTGGGTCATTGGCATCGCGATAGGCGACCACAACTTGATAGTCATCCACTCCCGCGACCCCGCTCAGGACTTCGATAAGCGCCGCCGGGTTCAAAAGGGTCCCTCGCACTTTGACGAGGGTGTCTCCCCGCTCAGGCGGCACTACGAAGCGCGGGCCCTCCCGCCCGCAGATTGGACACCGGTCGTTAGCGATAGCAGCAATGTCACCGATCGCGTATCGCAAGAGGACCGTCCCGCGCCGGTTCAGATGGCTAAGTAATACTAAACCCCGCGTCCCGTCCGCTAGCGAGGCGAATGTGTTGGGATCGACAACTTCAAACCAATATTGCTGAGCGGCCGGAACGTGGAATGGTCCAGCCTCAACGCACGCGATCGTTGGGCCCTGCATCTCGGTGCACCCGTAGCCGTTTTGAATTACAACATTTCCTGCTCCTAGCGAGGCCAACCGACGCCGCAAGTCCGCGCGCATCCCCAGAGGGCACGGTTCGCCAGCCGCGAAAACGATCCGTACGCTCGCAAAGTCCAGACGTAGTTGTTCCGCTACCTGAACGAGCCGATGCACATAACTGGCGATTCCCCACAGCACCGTGACGCGATTTGTCGCGATAAGCCGCGCGAGCTCTTCTGTCGATCGATGCACGGGAAACGGTGTGATAGCGGTCCCCGTGAATCCGGCGAGTACGCGAGCCCCTACTGCCAGCGGGCCATACATTGCACTTAGGAATCCCTGGTGCGGCACCGCGGTGAGTGGGAAGCAGTTCGCGACAACGTCGTCGGCGGTGACGCCCGTCATCTCTGAGGCTTCACGCATCTGCCAGATACGGGCGACGTAGTCGTAGTTGGTATCGTAAAATGGAGTGGGTCTTCCCGTAGTTGTACCCGTCGTGTAGACAACCCCCCATAATGTTCGCTCCGGAACAGAAAGACCAGGGAGCGTCTCGGTACGAAGCCTGAAAGCATCCGGATCTGCCATGTAATCGTGCTTCGTTGTGACCGGTAACTTCCGCAGGTCTAGGAGACACCTGAAGTCTCGTCGGGACAGCCCCAGCTGTTGGATGACGCGTTGGTAGTACGGATGCGCCGCACATACGTAATCCATCATCTGCTGAAACTTGTGCTCCCAAACCGTTTCCAACGATTCACCACCGGAGGTCTTAGTGTGCATTTGGATCGTGACTTCCGTTTGCGCAGTCGCCAGACCGGCGCGCGCGCCTCTCAAAAGGTGCGCGAATGACCTCGCGTGCGTCCACGGTCCGCACCCAGAAGTGCAGCGGCTGCGTTGGGTATCGATAAGCATCGTCTGACCACATCGGGAGCGTCCGAACTGTCGCTTTCTTCATCGGCTGCACAGCCAGGGCGCATTCGCGGCAATGTTTGCCGCGAAGGGGAAGGCGTGGGTCCGCGTCTCACTACGTTCGACCGCGTAATTCACCAAGGGAAACGCCAACGCATCCCGAGCACTCATGAACGCCGGGTGCTGAGGGGTATGACGTAACCGCGCTCTCAGCGGAACGAGCGCAACGTCCTTCTTGTGCCGACGTACGCACCGCTCCGAAATTTGCATTGAGGCGTTCTCGTTCACGCCGCAGGTAAGGGGCCCGGCGCCGGACTGTTGCCACGAACATGACCGAGCGACGTCAATCCGCAAGTTCTAGCTTCGGGGTAACGATACGACCCCGAATCGTTCAGTGCCAGGGCGCGGTTGAACAACGTCGTCCGCTAAACTCCTTCACGGAGAGGTCACTACACGTTGAGATACTCGAGCCGTCGCCGGTGGCATCGGGTCCCACGTGTCCCGCACGCTTGTTGCCGTCATCGTTCCCCGCCAAGCGAGAACTGCTGCTTGTCGATGCTTCCAATCGGTTCGTTCCTAACGCTTAAGCCACGTGGTCCGGAAATCTGTCAACTGTCCAACGTTCGGCCGAAAGTCCTGAACTGCAAGCGAGCCACCACATAGGATTGGACGCTCATTGATTATGAAGACTGGGCAGGATTCCTGCAAGATCTGTTGGCAGCGCGCGTACAGCATCTTCCGTTGTGCCTGACCGACGACCGCTCGCGCCTGCGCCAGCAGTTGGTGGTACTCATCGTTACGCCACCCGGTAGACTTCCCATTATAGCCATCGCCATCGTACGGACTAAGGATCACATCGGGATCGGCAACTGGTGGAACCGTACCGGTAAGGCCCAGCTGATATTGTTGCTTGACCTCTCGGTCTACCCACACACCGATCTGTACCGGGGTAAGATTGACCTTGATCCCGAGATCGGCCATGTTAGCCTGGAAAATTTGCGCAATCGTGGCGAACTCAGCCCGACTCGTAACATGCAGGAGCTCGACCGAGAACCCACGCGGAAGGCCGGCTTCCCGTAGGAGCTGCTTAGCTTTAGTCAAGTCCCGGGTATCATAGGAGGCGGCGCCGGAGCTAAAGGCCCAATTTTTTGGCGGTATGGGGTTCGACTTGATCGTGCCGAAGCCGAAGGTCGCATCAAGAACAGCTCGCCGGTCGATCGCGTGATTGATCGCCTGGCGAACCTGAGGTTTGTCGAGCGGCGCGATGCGAGTATTCACCAGCATCACGTATGCCGAGGGCGCTACTCCCGAAGGGATGGTAAACACTTTGATCTGGCCAGATTTTTCGACTTCCGGCGCACGGGGTAATGGAATGGTATCGGTAAAGTCGACCTGTCCGGCCTGAAGCAGCACGATCTTTTGGTTCTCATCGGGCGTCGGCAAGAAATCGACCTGATCCAGGTAAGGCACCCCGGGACGATAATAATCATCGAATCGCCGCAGGCGAACGTAGCGGTTACGCACCCACTCCACGAACTGGAACGGCCCAGCCCCCACGGGCTTTGTGGGGTCAAAGCCTCTTGGGACAATGACGACGTTCGCCATACTCACAGGGAACACCGAGTTCGGTGCCGCCAGCCGAAAGATGACCGTGAGGGGGTCGGGAGTCTCCACAGAGGCAATCTGATCGGTCACCACCGTAACGTCAGCGGACGCACCAGTGGCCTTATTGGTCAAGCGCTCCAAAGTGGCTCTCACCGCGTCGGCGGTGACTGCGCTACCGTCGTGAAACCTGGCGTTCCTCCGTAGCCGAAACGTCCACGTCAGCGCATCTCCGGAGCGCCATGACTTAGCAGAGCACTCTGCAGGGAACCCGCGCTGTCACTAAGCGTCAACGAATCATACATTGACTTAGAAACATCGTAATCGAACAGTGAGACACCAGTGTGCGGGTCGAGAGTATCGGGCTCCCCGCCTAGCGTCGCCCTAAGTGTGCCTCCCCTTGTGAGTTGTGCCGCGGTCGCGAAGGATCGGGAAACAAGACGTCCGCGCCCATCGTGGCTACTCCTACCGATGCTGTGGCAGCCACCCCCGCGAGGAAGTTCCGCCGTGACACGCGAGCCATGCCGTGTGTCATTGCGAACCACGCTCCTCCCATGGAAGTCGATCCCCCAGCACTTCAAATGAACCACGGCGACCCCGTTATCGCCTGTCGCCTGGCGCATTGGGTGGGTTGGTCATCTCCAAAATGAGAAAACCTCTCGCCGACGATGGAATCAGTGCACCTACAGCCATAAAAAATTGCGAAGATCCAGCCCACTATTGCACGATAGCGAAACACTGTAAACACGTTGTTCATTTATTGCACACGAGGGCCCAATGAAGTCGATCCGGTTCCGGGAAGCATGAATCTTTGGAATCTTGCGTTTCCACGTCGGCTCCCCTCCGGTTTCTTGTCCTTTTTCTCGTCCGGCCACGGACTCGTGTCACGGATGGCGTCGAGGTACTTGGTCCTCCCCGATTTCGCCAAATCGATTCCGGAAGATTCGACGCCCCCGCTGCGCTGACCGACTCGGTCGAAAACAGCGTCGGGAGATTCCTAGTCCGTTCAAATTCCGCCGCGCCACAGCCAAGCCGAAATGGCAACGGTGCGCGTCGTACCATCTTCGATGTGGACAAGGAGAATCCGTCACGCGGCGCCGCGATCGAGGAAGCGGCGCCTGTCAAGCGGTTTTGTCTCCAGCGCGGCAAAGCACGCTCCAGGGCGCTCATTGCCGTAGCGACCATGCTGGCCGGTGGAACGGCCTTCCCTTCGACGGCTACTGCGAGGTTCGCCTCAACGTAATTTTAAATTTAGGTAATAATGGGCTCATCCGTCACGGTCCACAACGCCGCTCGCCGAGTAAAGCGTCTTGGCACGTGTCGCAGCCCGTGCATCGCGTTGACGTCCGGGCGGTCAGGGCCGTACACCAATCTTCGGTTTCGGTCCGCGCTCATTTCGCAGTCGCCCCTGCATTGCTTCGACGACCCGGCACAAATAAGGCCGCGTCTCTCGAGGATCGATGATATCCTCCACACCAAACGCTTCCGCGGTCAGAAACGGCGATGCGAGTGCGCGCAGTTCGGCCTCGATCTCGCGCTCGCGACCCGCCGGGTCCGCAGCCGCAGCGATCTCCTTACGGTATGCCGCGGCAACGCCGCCTTCGATCGGGAGTGATCCCCACTCCGCCGACGGCCAGGCGATCTTGAAATCCAGCCCGCTCTTCCGCAAGTGCCCATGCCCGCCATGCCGTAGCACTTGCGAATCACGACAGTAATCACCGGCACGGTGGCTTGGAGGCCAGCGTAAACGCAGCGCATGCCCTCGCGCAGAGTGGACGCGGCTTCGGCGCGTGCACCGACCAAGAACCCTGGCACGTCGACGAAGTAAATCAAGGGAATGTGAAAGCAATCGCACAACTCAATGAAATGTGTCTGTTTGCGTGCGGCTTTCGCGTCGATTGCCCCGCCGAGTACGCGAGGATCGTTTGCAATCACGCCAATGACATGACCATTTAAGCGGGCTAGGGCGGTGATGACCGCGCGGCCGAACGCCGGCTGGATTTCGAAGAGCGAGCCGCGGTCGAGCACCATTTCGACGAGTTTGCGCATGTCGTAGGCTTGACGCCGATTCTGTGGGATGATCTGCAGGAGGGCCTCGTCTTTCCGCTCGCCGGGATCGTTCGTCGGGACGATCGGCGGCAATCCCCACACGTTTTGTGGCAGGTAGCTCAAGAACCGACGGATGAGAGAGAAACACTCGTCTTCGCTCTCCGCCACATTGTCGATTGTCCCGGCAAGTTCAACCGCCATCTGGGTGCCGCCCAGTTCTTCTTTGGATGTGGTTTCGCCAAGAGCTCGCTTTACGACCGGCGGCCCCGCGGCAAAGACGTGGCTCGTGCCTCTGACCATGAGCGACCAGTGCGAGAGGATTGCGCGCCCCGCCGGCCCTCCGGCCGCAGTGCCCATCACGGCGCCGACGACAGGAACGCGTCCCAGGAGTTCCACGGAACGCTCAAATCCGTCCACGCCGGGAAATACGGTGTGACCGCGGCGCTTTGCCGAGGTGACCGTCCCGCCCGACCCATCAATTAGGTTGACGAGCGGGATTTGATAGTGATACGCCAGATCCTCAACAAATCCGCCCTGTCCGCCCTTTCTGCGGTCGCCTCGCCAACTGGCACCTCCGCGAATCGTGAAGTCTTCGCCGCCGACCGCAACCGGTCGACCGTCGATCTTCGCCAGTCCCATCACGTACGGTGCGGGAGTTACTTTCCTCGCCCTGCCGCCTTCGTACGTCCCCTCACCGCTGAGTTTGCCAATCTCATGAAAGGAACCATCGTCGGTCAGTCGGGCGATTCGCTCGCGAATGGTCATGCGCCCTTGGGCGTGGTGACGCGTTACCGCATCTCGCCCGCCGAGCTCGTCCGCCCACCGGCGGCGCTGCGCGACCTCGTCGGCTCCGGAGTCCCTTGTCGCACCGTCACCGAATGATGACTGGACTGTCACCG
Organism: uncultured Bacillota bacterium; assembly: GCA_963787105.1. Lineage (GTDB taxonomy): Bacteria > Sysuimicrobiota > Sysuimicrobiia > Sysuimicrobiales > Segetimicrobiaceae > JAJPIA01. Next base: position 105,829 of record CAWBBU010000006.1, on the reverse strand, counting down.
GCGCACTCCCTTCACCGCCTTGGTTGTTTCAGTAACTCGTGGGCCACACGCGCAACAGGTGCTGGCCCACGCCGTTCGTCAATCGCAACTGATGCATCTGGAGCATGTGGATCAAGTAATCCCGCGTCTCGTCCGGTCGGATCACCGTTTGGACAGCGTACATGGACGCGATGTTCCACACTGCCGTGTCATGCTGCATCTGCGTGAGGGCGTCCTCGAAATCATGGGAGTCGGGAGTGAGGCCATGCACCACCTGGACGGCAAAGCGCGGGTCCATAAAACTCACCTCGGCAGTTGGCCACGCCGCTACCTCATCCGAGTTCCGCCCGCCCCCCATGTTAAGGTACGCCTGGCCGTAGCTCTTGCGGAGGATAATGCTCAGCTTAGGAACGGTGCAGAGCTGAAGGGCGTTCATGAAGTTGATGATCTTACCTGGCGCGCGCTTGCGTTCAGCGTCACTACCAATGATGAAGCCGGGCGTATCGACTAGAATAACAAGCGGAATATTGAACGAGTCACACATCACAAGGAAACCGGTGATCTTCTCGCAGGCCTCGACGTCGAGCGCGCCACCTTTGAACAAAGGATTGTTCGCTATAATGCCAACGCTGCGCCCACCTATCCGTGCCAGACCCACAGCCGCGGGCCGCCCAAACCGTGGTTTGATTTCAAACCAACTGCCTAGATCAACGATGACGTCGATAACTTTGCGAGCGTCGTAAGCCTGCGTTCGGCGCGCGGGCAGAATTCGGGTGATGTCCCGCATCTTGTCGCCGGAGCCAGGCGGCACCGAGCATTCCGGAGGAGCCTCGTTGTGGTGACCGGGTAAGTACCCGAGGAACTTCTTGATCGCGTCTAACGCCTGTTCGTCGGTATCCACAACCATGTCGATGAGCCCGGTGCTCTCCGCATGGAGCTGCCACCCTCCCAACACCTCGGGATCTACCTCCTCATTGATGGCGAGCGAAACGAGCTGCGGACTCGACACCGCCATGATAGCGCCCTTGCGCATGACGCGAAAGTCCGAGCAGCACGTATACCATGTGGACGACCCGAAACAATATCCTAAGACGGCTGCCGCCCATGGAGTCTCGCGCATGCGCTGATATTGCGTAAGATCGTTGCCGAGCATCGCTCCCATCCCTTGGGAACCCATCGTATCGGGCATGCGTGCCCCCGAAGATTCGCCGAGGAACACAATCGGAAGACCACGCTGTGTTGCCACACGCTTGATGTGTCCGATCTTTCTGCTGTTCGTCGCGCTACTCGAGGCGCCCATGACCGTAAAGTCGTTCGAAACGATCGCGATTCCCCGTCCCCCCAGCTGCGCATAACCTACAACCTTGCCATCAGCGGGCGTCCGCTCCTTGTCCGCGTCGGACGCGGACGAGGTGGCGAACAGCCCCGATTCATGGAACGTCCCTCGATCGACGAGATACTCGATTCGCTCCCGCGCATTGAGCACGCCCGCGGCACGCCGGCGCGCCAGTTTTTCAGCCCCGCCCATTGCGAGGGCCTTCTCTCTGCGCCTTTCGTACTCGCTTGTTGGGTCATTGGCCAATGCGTTTCACCGACTCCGTGAGTAACGCATACATCGCGATACTGTCTGACGCGCCATTACTGCGAGCACAAGACTTCGGCCTTCCCTGCATCTAATTACTCGCGAGTTGCTCGCGAATCTCATACCGGTAGGGGACCAAGACCGCCCTCACTTCGGCGAGACGTGTTTGTTGTTCCTCTAGAGCCCGCGCACGAGTTTCCACTTCTTCATGTAGTGATTCCCGGCCGCTGGCGGGGATATGCAGATGCCTCCCCACTCTCACAGAATCGTGTGTAGCGCATCCTAGGCGCCCACCTCGGTGAGCATATCCACTCGCTCGTCTCCAACGACGGGTGGCAGCCACCGACAGGTCGATTCGCCCCGCACCGACCAGCCGGTCGCCGCGGACGACGAACACGACGCCTTCCGTCGAGGGGCGAGCGTCAGACCTCGTTAGGCATCGTCACTTTCAACGCTTGGTTGTCCACGCTCAGATTGGCGACCGCCTACCGAAGCCGACGATTCTCCTTTTCGAAACTGGACCACTTTCCGGGGGCACGTTAGTGCCATCACCTACGCTCCGAGGCCCATCACTTTCAACCTTCAGGTCATCACACGCGCAGAAGTTCAAAACCCTACAGCCCTAATACTTCCAAAGGATCACGCCCTAGGATTCCATCAATCACATCGACGAGAACGAGCGGAGACGCCGGGTCGCCGCGCCATTCCTTGAGTAGTTTGAGCATGTCGACGGTCCGAGAAAAGGGGAAGTCAGTCCCAAATAACAGCTTGTGTCCACACTTGTATTCTCCGGCACTGATTAGTGCCGACCGAAATTGGATCGGGCGAGGGTTCAACGCGGAGATGTCCGCATAGACGTTTGGATGCTTCCGAATTACGGCTATGCATTCGTCGATCCACGGGTGCCCCATATGCGCGATGACGATTTTCATTTCCGGAAATTTGAGAGCCACCGCGTCAATATCCCGCGGAAGCGCGTACGCCAGAATAGACTTGCGCACAAAGGTTACGCCTTGATGCCAAACCACAGGTAGTTTTCGTTTGGCAATTGCCTCGTAAAGATCGAAGGCCTTAGCCGATAGCGGGTCAAAACCCTGGTACGTTGGGGCGATCTTAACGCCCCGCAATCCGAGATCTTCAACCGCCCGCGTGATTTTCTCTTCTATGTTTCTCCGAGTTGGATCGATCGAACAAAACCCAATAAGCCGCTGCGGATCGCGGCTAACGTACCTCGCGACGAAGTCGTCAGGTACTTCAAAACCCGAATACGGCGCGTCGAAGGCTAGGACAATCGAGCGGGCAGCATGCCGAGCATGCAGGGCATGTGCTTTGTAACTCGCATCAACGGCTTCGCCGGGCCATGCGCGCGCCAAGTCGGAAATAAACTCCGCCGAGAGGTGTTCGCGGGACCAGACGTGCGTGTGGACGTCGCCGGGTACGACCCAACCCGCTGTCGGATCGCCATCTTCATGAGAAAAAGAGTCAGCAGCCATAACTATCTCCTTTGCAACATGCTTCTACCGAGCGCCACGTTAGGGACCGATCCGATAAGTGATACCCTTCACTCCTTCAAAGCGAATCCGTTCACATACGTCTGCCAGTTTAGCCAGGCCTTCACGTACCTCCCCAAAATGGGTGCGTGGATAGATATCGGTGGGCGAAAGCGGAATAATCGCACCCGTACCAGATTGCGATGTGCCAGTACTCGGCCGTTGGGTCGGCACGATATCTTCGAGCCAATCCAATTGGTCTGCAACCCTTCCGTTGATGAAAAAGGTATAGATCTCCAGAAACGGGAACGATGCTCTGGTTCTCCGCTCCTTGGATCGAATCTCGGTGTTGGAATAACGGTAAAACCTTCCCGCCCCACCCTAATTGCATGAATTCCGGGGCCAGTGAAGGACAACGAGGTTTGCAATGCGCAGACTGTTTGAGGCGCATAATCCTCACAGAGCCGTACGACCGCTGTCACTTTGCAGTCCGGGTCGGGAATTTCCGTTTTCAGCCATATCGCCCTCCAGTCTGAAGGCCGAGATTTCTCATCACTCGGAAACCCGCTAGTCTCTTGAGGGTCGCGGCAACACTCGGACCGCAATCTTTCGGTGCAAGTCCGTGGTTGCCGGCCTACTGACGGCCGGTCGATCTCCCCCCCAACCACATGCGATGTTAGCGTCATGTCACCCTGGCCTGATGGGCCTACGATGGCGTGCGCTGCGTTGCTTGGCTACTGCCCCACGGGCCGGAATATCCAGGTCATGGGCCGCCGCGGCCGGCGGACCCGCAGCGCCCCGTCCCTGACGCAACAGGTAACGACACGTACCGCCCATGGGGGCATCGAAGAATTGGAGCGCGCTTCCTCGCACTACACTTTGAGCCTCAGACTTGCCGTGCGGTCAATCAACTCAGTTCGCATCCTCTCGCTGCGCCGGTCCTCACGGGTAGGATGTTCGTGACCGACGGGCCTCTCCTCGAAGACTCGACGTATCAGTCCCCGTGAGGCTCTGCGCCGCTCGCCTTGCAAGCTCCAATGCCTTCGGTGCAAGGGCTTTTGCGCGGGTCAGCGGGAATCGGCTGGAGGGCCCGGTCGAGCTCATTGCGATGACTGTCTCGGGGGTGTTGCCGGCGATCCGAACCGCGAGGCAGATGACGCCCGATGCTGACTCCTCACGGTCTAGCGCGTAACCGCTCGCGCGAACGCCCACGATTTCGTCAACCAATGCCCCCCGATCGACAATAGTGTTCGGCGTCCGCGGCGTTAGCGTAACCGAATCCAGGTACTTCCCCAGGTATTCCTCGGAACAGGCAGCTAATAGTACCTTTCCCAGACTGGTGCAATAGAGTTCGTCGACAGCGCCGACCTCGGATGCGATCCCGATTTGCCGGGTACATCGAGCGTGAAGGACATGAACGAGTTTGTAATTTATAAGTACCCCGATGTGGGTGGTTTCGCCGCTTATGGCCGATAGTTGTTCGGCGAGGGGCCGCAGGATCGATAGGATATTCTGCTTGCTTAAACTCTGCTGACACAGCGCGAGGAACGCTGGGCCGAGCCTGAAGTCCGCTGTTTCGCCGAGCCGTGTCACCCATGAGGTTTTTGCCAACGTTGACATCAACCGGTGCGCAGTCGTGCGGTTGAGATGAAGGACCCTCGCGACCTCTGCGACGCGAACGCCGTTGGGGTAGTGGGAGAACAACTCCATAATTTTGACGACTCGGTTAGCTGATTGGGAGAGAGTTGGCATTTGCTTTCCTCCACGTGACGAGCGGTCTTTCTGTATCGAGGCATCCGCCCTCGAGCATCGGCTATGTTCAATAAATGAACGGCAGGGTTACAATTTGACCCTTGTTGTGGGATTATGTTGCACGTTATCGGATACCTCCTACGTGTGGTCCCGCTAGGTGAACGCGGACATCCGGAGGGGGAGGACCTTGTCATTAGATCGACAGCGTGACTAGTTTGGGAAGGGTCGACGTGAGTGGGAAGGGTCGACGTGAGAAGGGAGGCGGCATGTCATCGGTCCGGCTAACCCATGGAATGGTCACTGCACCTCATCCGACCGCAGCGCAGGCCGGATTGAACATTTTACGGGCAGGAGGTACGGCAGTCGACGCGGCAGTCGCGACGGCATTCGTGCTGGCCGTCGTAACCCCCGCAAGTACTGGGATCGCAGGCTACGGCGGCTGTCTTGTGATGTACTTGGCGGAGCAATCGCGGGCGCTCACTATCTCGTTCACGAGCCGCGCCCCGAGCGCGGCGAAGGAAGACATGTTCGCGGTCCACGAAGACGGGAACGGTGGCTTCACGGTGGAGAACGAAGCTAACGCTTTCGGGCCGCTCGCGGTCGACGTTCCGGGCACCGTAGCGGGCTTGACCCTACTGCAGGAGCGCTTCGGCACGCTACCCCTTGGAGAAGTTCTGCAGCCGGCAATCGCCGCGGCGAGACATGGGTTTTCGGTCGACGCCTGGACAGCTTCGAAGATTGAAGAGACTCTGGTCCCGAAGGCTCGACAGTTCGCCGACACCCTGCGCCTGTTCAGTGTCAATGGCCGTCCCGCGCGCGCGGGTGATCGGCTTGCCAATCCGGAACTCGTCCCTATCTTGGAGATGATCGCCAAGGGTGGGGCCGACGCGTTTTATCGAGGAGAGATCGCTCGCGCAATCGTGGATACCGTACGAGGTGCCGGCGGCATGCTCTCGCTAGATGATCTCGCTTCGTACGCGGCTCAAGAGGCAATACCCGTCAGCGCGTCGTATCGCGGCGCGACGGTGATGACGCCACCGTTGCCCGGAGGTGGCCCGACCGTGCTGCAGATGCTGCGCGTGCTCGAGGGCTTCGACATGCCGCATTCGGACGATGTCGATCGGATACACCTGCTCGTGGAAGTCGCTAAAGTTTGCTGGCGTGAACGCCTCACACGATATGGTGATCCCGACGTGGTGCCAATCGCCCAGGATGCGGAGCTGTCCGATCCGTTGTTGAAAACGCTGCGGGAAGAGGTCGAAGCGGGTCGGCGCGCTCCCCACGGGGGAGCCGTGATCGCACCGGATCCCCTGCTCACCGGCACGATCCATCTTTGCACGACGGACAGTCGTGGGAACGTCGTCACGCTTACCTACTCTCACGGCGGGAGTTTTGGTAGCTTGGTCACGGTGCCGGGGACAGGTCTAGTACTGAGCCACGGTCTTTCCCGCTTCGATCCACGACCTGGACGGCCGAACTCCATCGGACCGGGTAAGCAGCCGCTCCATAACATGACGCCGACACTGGTGTTCGCTGGTGGGCGACCGCTTCTGGCGATCGGGGCGGCGGGAGGCCGGACGGTAGAGAGCAATATCCTTCACGGTCTCGTACGCCTCATTGACCTCGAGAACGCCCCGGAGGCTGCAGTATCCGCAGTTCGTTTCCATATCGAGACGGCCGAACCAGTGCTGATCGAAGAGGATGGACGAGAGCTCGCCGAGGGGTTGGTGCGGCGCGGCCATCGGGTCAGCTTACAACCTCGCTTCGGCGCGGTGCAGGGCATTTACTTCGGTCCCGAGTCCGGTCGGGTAACCGGTATTGCTGATCCTCGGCGCGCAGGCACGGTGCTGTCGGCCTGACTGTCGTCTCCGTACGTGCGACAATCAGCCGGCGTGGACGGAGCCAACCATAAGGCATCGCGAGGGCTGTTCCGCTGACACAAACGATTGGCAAACAACTCATTCCCTATCCCACTACCCGGTTTGGAGGGTGCACGCGCCGACCCATGATCGATGACCGAAGAAGCCGCCGATGGATTTTTAAGGGCGCCGCGTACAGTCCCAGCGCATACAGATTCGCCCCCGCCAATAGCTGCCGAGGACGCTCTATCTCATCATCACTAACATCTACCGGTCGTCGCGCGGTGGAGAACGAACGCTGGATGTCTGGCGGAGAAGAACCGGCCCTCCTCGCCGCTCTGAAACCTGGTGAACAGGCGGGATTCTTGGCGCGGCGGTTTCTGAACGGCAGCGGCCGACCCCATATATGGAATCAAGGCACCGGATGTTTCGCAAGGTGCTAGTCGCGAACCGGGGCGAAATCGCCTGCCGCATCATCAACACCTTGCATGATCTGAATATTGTGGCTATTGCGGTCTATTCAGACGCTGACGCCGAAGCGCGTCATGTGACACTCGCCGACGAGGCGTATCGCATTGGTCCCGCGCCCATTACGCAGAGCTACCTGGCGATGGAAAACATCGTGGACGTCGCTCGTACGGCCCGCGCGGAGGCGATTCATCCTGGCTACGGTCTGCTGTCAGACCGACCTGAGTTTCCTACTGCATGCGAGGCCGCCGGTCTGACCTTCCTCGGTCCGTCATCCGCCGCCATTCGCTCTATGGGAACCAAACTGGGGGCCCGGCAACTGATGGGGTGCGTCGGCGTGCCGGTCGTCCCGGGGGTCATGATACCCTCGGATGCCGGTCAGCCGGAAGCGCTGGCCGCAGAACTCGGATTTCCTGTCTTGGTCAAGGCGTCTGGCGGCGGTGGCATCGGCATGCGGGTCGTTCGCGAACCGAGCGATCTTGCCGGGGCGCTCGAGAGTTGCCGTCGGCTGGCTGAACGTTTCTACGGCGACGACACCGTGTACATCGAGAAGTACATCGACGAGGCCCGGCATGTGGAAATTCAAGTACTGGGGGACCGTCATGGGAATGTCGTGGCCGTGCATGGGCGCGAGTGTTCGATCCAGCGCCGCCATCAAAAGGTGATCGAAGAGGCCCCGTCGCCCGCCGTCGACAAGGCGCTGCGTGCTCGTATGGAGTACAGCGCAGTACGGGGCGCTCGACGAATTGAATATACGAGCGCCGGCACGCTCGAATTTGTCTTGGATCTCACGGGTAAGTACTTCTTCATCGAGATGAACACCCGACTTCAAGTCGAGCACGCCGTGACCGAGGTCGTCACAGGACTCGATCTTGTTGCCGAACAAATCCGCGTGGCAGCCAGTCTGGAACTCTCGTTCGAGTCGGCTCCTCCGATGTGCGGGTATGCCATCGAGTACAGGATCTACGCAGAGGCCCCAAAGAGCTTCTTGCCGTCCCTTTGCGGTGGCCGGAGTTGGAGGGCCTCCGCATCGATCGCGGCGTCCACGAAGGATACGTGATCCCCCCCTTTTTACGATCCGCTCGTGGCGGAGTTCATTGCGCATGGCGCTACGAGGGAGCAGGCGATTGCCCGCGCGCGAACGGCGCTTCGACGCACCGAGATCGACGGGTCAAGACCAACATTCCGCTGTTGGACGCGGTCCTGAGGCACCCGGCCTTCCTCCAAGGTGCTTACAGCACTGACTTCCTTACTTCGCACGACATCGTCGCGATGATCTAGGCGAGAGCGAGAGACGGAGGATCCTACTTTGGCGTTCGTCCCCGTAAAGGCCGAAATCACAGGCACGATCTGGAAAGTAATGTCGAAGGTAGGGGACAGCGTGAACGAGGACGACCTCCTGCTGATCATGGAATCCATGAAGATGGAAATTCAGGTCACGGCACCAATCGGTGGTACTGTTAAGGAGATTCACATAGGCGAAGGCGACGTGGTACAGGAAGGTGACACCATAATCACGCTCGAGGTCGGATGACGGTTGCGGCGATCCGCCTGACGTCTCGGACCGCCCGCGCCACAGTCGACGGAGGGCACGCCGGGCGCCCGGATCGCTCGTCTCAGTTGTATCGGATCAGTACGCACACTCTTGTCGGGGCTCCGTCACGCGCGACATCGCCCTCCTATCCACGACCTTTCGCCCGCGCTGAGCCAGCCCCTTATTCCGCTTCGTCGGCCGCGGCACAGCGCTCAACGCCGCACGCGTGTGCGCAGATCCACCCAGGGCACGCATCCCGAAGTGCTCCGGGAACGCCTCGGCCACTCAACGCCAACGTTTACGCTGGCTATCTACAACCATGTGCTGCCGGGGATGCGGAACGGGGCAGACGACCGCAAATCCTTGCAAAATCTGGAGCCCTCGACCGGACTTGAACCGGTAACCACCTCATTACAAGTGAGGTGCTCTACCGAATTGAGCTACGAGGGCCCGCGGCGATGCACCCGTAGTGTAACAGAGCCCCAAACCGCCCAGCAAGGCGGAGGCGTCCAACGCGCCGGAGGCGCCTCCAAGACCCGGAATTCGACGCCCCATTGGGCTGTTATACTTTGCACGTGCTATACTTTACTTGAGCGCCGCTTGGACGCGTCCGAGCCCGGCGCCGGGAGCGATCGACGTGCAGGATCAGTACGGTCGGGAGATCAGGGACCTTCGCATCTCACTCACGGACCGCTGCAATCTCCGGTGCGTCTACTGCATGCCGGAAGAGATGGTCTTCAAGCCACGCGCGGAGATCCTGACCGACGACGAGATCATGACGATCGTGCGGATCGCGGCCGAGCTCGGCGTACGGAAGATCCGGCTGACCGGCGGGGAGCCCACCGTGCGTCCCGGCCTGGTCGAGCTGACCCGGCGCATCGCCGCCGTCCCAGGGATCGCCGACCTCGGCATGACCACGAACGGCATCCGTCTCGCATCGCTGGCCCAGGGGCTTGCGGACGCCGGCCTCCGCCGCGTCAACGTCAGCCTCGACAGCCTCGACCGGGAGAAGTTCCGGAAAATTACCCGGTGGGGCGATCTCGACCAGGTGCTGGACGGCCTCGACGCCGCGCGCGCGGCCGGCCTCACCCCGATCAAGCTGAACGCCGTCGTCGTGCGCGGCTTCAACGAGGACGACGTCGTCGAGCTCGCGCGCCTGACGACCACCCGCGACTGGACCGTCCGGTTCATCGAGATGATGCCGTTCGGCAGCGTCGCGGGCTTTCAGACGAGCGCCTACGTTCCGACCGCCGAGACGATGGCGAAGATCGAGGCCGCGATCGGGCCGCTCATCCCGCTCGACGTCAGCGGGTACGATCCGGCGCGCACCTACCGCTTCGAGGGCGCGCCCGGGACGCTCGGCTTCATCAGCTCCGTGAGCCAGCCGTTCTGCGCGCAGTGCGGACGGCTGCGGTTGACCGCGGAGGGCCGGCTGCGCCTGTGCCTGCTGCGCGACGACGAATCGGATCTCCGGACGCCGCTCCGGTCCGGCGCCACGTACGAGCAGATTCGCGAGCAGTTCCGCGCCGCCGCGTTCAAGAAGCCCTGGGGCCACGGCCTCGCGCAGAACATCATTCCCCGCCAGCGCATCATGTCCCAAATCGGCGGGTAACTCCTCCGTCGCACGGCCCGCATCACCGCGCGACCCATCTCCCACATCCTCTCGGCCCGGCACACCACACCATCGGATGATCGTTCGCGGCGCGACGGGGACCCGGACCGTCCGGCGCGAATCCCCACTGGACGCACACCCGACCAAGACGGGAGGACTCGAAATGGCCCTCGATGCTGAGCTCCGCACGTATCTCGACGCGCAGGCCGCGCTCGGCGCGAAGCCGATCCAGGAGATCCCGGTCGCCGACGCCCGGCGCCTCGCGGAAGAGCGGGCGCCGCTGCAGTACGCCGTCGTGGAGGACGTCGCCGCGGTGCGCGATCTCACGGTCCCGGGACCGGCCGGACCGGTCCGCACCCGCGTCTACACGCCCGCGGGGACGGGCCCGCATCCGATCGTCGTGTACTTCCACGGCGGCGGCTGGGTCACCGGCAGCCTGGACACGCACGACGGCCTGTGCCGGTCCATCGCGAAGCGCACGCCGTGCGTGGTCGCCGCGGTCGACTACCGCAGCGCCCCGGAGCATCCGTTCCCCGCGGCGGTCGACGACGCGTGGGCCGCCACCACTGGGCGTCGGAGCACGCGTCCGAGATCGGCGGCGACGCCGCCCGCCTCGCCGTGGGCGGAGACAGCGCGGGCGGCAACCTCGCCGCGGTCATGGCGCTCCGGGCGCGCCGCCGTGGCGGCCCGGCGCTGCGCCTGCAGCTCCTGATCTACCCGGTGATGGACCACGACTTTACGCGCCCGTCCTACGTGCGCAACGCCGCGGGCTACGGCCTGACCCGGGAGACGATGCAGTGGTACTGGGACCAGTACCTCCCCGACGTAGCGCGGCGCAACGACCCGGAGGCCTCCCCCCTGCGCGCCACGGACCTCGCGGGGGTCGCGCCGGCCGCGGTCCAGACGTGCGAGTACGATCCGCTCGTCGATGAGGGGGACGACTACGCGCGGCGCCTGACCGAGGCCGGCGTCCCGACGACGCACCGGCGCTACGGCGGCGTGATCCACGGCACGATCCGCATGCCGAGCATCACCGCGCGGGCATGGGACATGATCGACGATGCCGCGCGCGCGCTGCGCGAGGCGTGTCAGGCGGACCGGCGGCCGTAGCCGCCGCCCGCGTCCAACGCGCTGGGGGGCCGCATCGCGGCCCCCCAGGACGATCACTCCACCATTCGAGACGGCGCTACTCTTCCTCGCCCTCGAGGTTCCGCTCAAGCTTCCGCTTCACCCGCTGCAGCGCGTTGTCGATCGACTTCACGTGGCGCTTCAGCTCGGTCGCCATCTCCTGGTACGACTTCCCCTCCAGGTAGGCGGTCAGCACGCGGCATTCGAGATCGCTCAGGTTCTTCCGGATGCGCTCCCGCATCGTCTCGGAAGCTTCCTGGTTGATCACCAGTTCCTCGGGGTCCGACACCTTGATGCTGCTGATCACGTCGAGCAGCGTCCGGTCGGAGTCCTCGTCGTAGATCGGCTTGTTGAGCGAGATGTACGAGTTGAGCGGAATGTGCTTCTGCCGGGTGGCAGTCTTGATGGCGGTGATGATCTGGCGGGTGATGCACAACTCGGCGAACGCGCGGAACGAGGAGAGCTTCTCGCGCCGGAAGTCACGGATCGCCTTGTAGAGGCCGATCATGCCTTCCTGAATGATATCCTCGCGGTCGGCCCCGATGAGGAAGTATGCCTTGGCTTTGACGCGGACGAAATTCCTATATTTGTTGATCAAGAACTCTGCGGCGAACTCGTCTCCACTCTTCGCGCAATCGACGATCTGTTCGTCACCCATATCTTGGTACGATTGCACCACCACCGGCCTACGCGCAACTACCACGCCTGTCGCCTCCGCCCCGGGGCTCGCCCTGTCGATGTCGTACCGCGATCCTGTCTGCACTGCTCGGATCGCTCGAACTTGGTTGCGGAAACCTGGACCGCCCTCTAGGCGCCGCTTGCGGCTCTCTGCGTCGTGTGTATTATACGAACGCCTCTAGGCCAAGTCAATACTGGCGTTGCGCGCGCCGGGGGCTTGCACCCGCGCCGGCGCGGGCGTCCGGCCGGCGTCGCGGCGCCGCGCGACCTCGTAGAGCAAGAGGGCCGCCGCGACCGACACGTTGAGCGAGGCGACGCGCCCCCACAGCGGAATGCTGACGATCCGATCGCAGCGCTCCCGGACGAGACGGTGCAGCCCGCGGCCTTCTCCCCCGACGACCAGCGCGACCGGCGGGACGAGCGCGCCCGCGTCGTAGCGCTCGGGGGCGCCCGCGTCGGCGCCGATCACCCACACGCCGTCGGACTTGAGGCGCTCGAGCGCCGCGACGAGGTTCGTGACGCCGACGATCGGCAGGTACGCTGTGGCGCCGGCGGCCGCGCGCGCGACCGTGGGGCCGAGCCCCGCGGCGCGGCGCTGCGGAATGATCACCGCGTGCGCGCCCGCGGCCTCGGCCGTGCGGATCACCGCACCCAGGTTGCGCGGGTCCTCGACCCCGTCGAGCGCAATCACAAACGGCGGCTCCCGGCGCTCCCGCAGACGGCTGCGGAGCGCGTCGAGGGTCATGAGGGACTGGGCGGCCGCAAGCGCGGCGACGCCCTGGTGCGGGACGCCGCCGCCGAGCGCATCGAGCCGGTGCGGGTCGACCGTCTCGACCGGAATCCCGCGCGCGCGCGCCTCGCGCGCGAGCTCCGCGAGCGGCCCCTGGACGTGCGCGCCGCGGGAGAGGAGCACGCGGGTGATCGGCTGTCCCGCCCGCACCGCCTCGAGCACGGCGCGGCGGCCGAGGAGGACGGTGCCGTCGTGCGCGTCGCGCGTCAGCGGACCCTCCACGTCACGCCGGCCGGGGAGTCCTCGAGCAGCACGCCGAGCTCCGCGAGACGCGCGCGCACGCGGTCCCCGGTGGCCCAATCCTTCGCCCGCCGCGCCTGCGCCCGGCCGTCCGCGATCAGCTCGACGAGCGGCGCGATCGCCGCTGCGTCGGGCGGTGCAGCGTCCTCGCCCGCGTCTCCGTCCGCGGCGTCCGCGGGGACGCGCGCGGGATCGAACAGATCCGGCCGCTCGGCGGCCAGCTCGCGCGCCAAGCGGCGCAGCCCCGCCACCTGCGCCGGCGTGACCACCGCGGTGAGCTTGAGGCCGAGCACGCCGCCGAGCTCCTTCAACAGCGCCACCCCGCGGGCCGCGAGCTCCCGGCGGTCCCCGGCGAGCGCGGTGCGGCGCTTCGACGCGGCGTCGACCACGCGGTTGAGGGCGCTCGCAAGGTCGAACAGCGCGGCGAGCGCGCCCGGGCCGCCGAAGTCATCGTCCATCGACGCCTCGAACCGCGCGCGGGTCGCGTCCGGCCCGGCGCCGAGCAGCCCCTCGAGCTCCGCACTCGCCCGCTCCAGCTCCGGGGACGACCCCGCGGCCGCGTCCCCGGGGCGCGCGGCGAGCAGCGCGTCGAGGTTCTCGCGGGCGGTCCGCAGGCGCTCGGCGCCGCGCGCCGCGGCGTCGAGCGCCTCGTCGCTCCAGGTGGTGGGGCTGCGGTAGTGCGAGGACAGGACGAAGACGCGGATCGTGTCGGGATGAAACCGCGCGAGCGCTTCCCGGATGGTCACGATGTTGCCGAGGTGGCGGGTCATCTTCTCTTCGCCCGCGGTGAGCCGCAGGAGCCCGTTGTGCACCCAGTAGCGGACGAACGGCCGCTTCCGGGTGTAGCCCTCCGACTGGGCGACCTCGTTCTCGTGGTGCGGGAACACGACGTCCTGGCCGCCGCCGTGGATGTCGAGCTGCTCCCCGAGCAGCGAGATCGACATCGCCGAACACTCGATGTGCCAGCCCGGCCGGCCCCGGCCCCACGGGCTGTCCCACTGCGGCTCGTCGGGCTTCGCGGCCTTCCACAGGACGAAATCCATCGGGTGCTCTTTGCGCGAATCCACCTCGATGCGCGCCCCGGCCTGCATCTCGTCGAGCGTGCGCCCGGAGAGCTGGCCGTACGTCGGGAACGCCGTGACGCGGAAGAACACGTCCCCGTCCACCGCGTACGCGAGCCCATAGCGCTCCAGGCCCTGGATGATCTCGATCATCTTCGGGATCGTCTCGGTCGCGCGCGGATAGTGATCCGCCCGCCGCACCCCGAGCCCGTCCATCTCGCGGAGGAAGCGTTCGGCGTAGCGCGCCGCGAGCGCCTGGATCGTCGTGCCCTCCGCCCGGGCGGTCTCGATGATGCGGTCCTCGATGTCGGTGAAGTTCTGCACGTGGGTGACGCGGTACGCGCGGTACTCGAGGTAGCGGTGGATGACGTCAAAGGTCAGGTACGACATCGCGTGCCCGACGTGCGACGGCCCGTAGAGGTTCGGCCCGCAGACGTACATCGTCACCCGGCCCGGGACGAGCGGGACGAACTCGTCCGTCCGGCGGGTCAGCGTGTTGTAAATGCGCAGCGCCATCAGTGCCTCCCCCTGCTCACGGTAGGTGCCGCGCCAGCGGGATCGCGGTCAGCTCGGCGACCAGCTCCCAGCGGCTCTCGGACCGCCACGTCCACGCGTCCATCGTGGTGACGCGCCGCAGATCGTACGCGCCGCGGTCGGTCAGCACGCGCATGTACGCCATCCCGATCTCCGTCCGCCGCTCCAGGACGCGGATGACGCGGTGAAACGTCGTGTCCCGCCAGAACCCGACCGGGCGCGGCCGGCCGCCGCCCATCTCCAGTTCGACCGCGACGGGTTCTGACACCACCCGGCGCTCGATGAGCAGCACGAACGCGTCCCGTGTGCGCGGGGACCTGGTCCGCGCGGAGGCGCCCCGATCGGAGGGCGCCGCGGGCGTCATCGCGTCCCCCCGCCGGCGCGCAGCGGTTCCAGCGTCGCGACGGCCTGGGCGGCGATCCCCTCTTCGCGTCCCAGGGCGCCCATCCCCTCCAGCGTGGTCGCCTTGACGTTGACCGCGTCGGCGGGCAGCCCCAGCACGCCGGCGATCGCGGCGCGCATCGCCCCGATGTAGGGCGCGAGACGCGGCGCCTCGGCCATGACGACCGCGTCGACCTGCGCGGCGCGCCACCGCGCTTCCGTGAGCAACGCGCGGACCCGCGCGAGGAGATCGAGGCTGCGGGCGCCGGCGTACGCCGGATCGCCCGGCGGGAACTGGTGGCCGATGTCCGGGCAGCCGGCCGCGCCGAGCAGCGCGTCCATGATCGCGTGCACGACGACGTCCGCGTCCGACCAGCCGGCGAGCCCGCGCGGGTGCGGGATCTCGACGCCGCCGAGCATCAGCGGGCGGCCGTCCGCGAACCGGTGCGCGTCAAACCCGAGGCCCACGCGCAGCGGCGGGCCCGGGCGCCGCAGGAGCGCCTCCGCCACTTCGAGATCGGCGGGCACAGTGACTTTCAGGTTCGAGGCCTCGCCGGGCACGAGCCGGACCGGGTGGCCGAGCCGCTCCACAAGCGCCGCGTCGTCCGTGCCGTGGAACCCGGCGCGCGCGGCGTCCGCGTGGGCGCGCTCGAGGAGCGCGCGATGAAATCCCTGCGGCGTCTGAATGCGGTGCAGCTCGGCGCGGTCGAGCGTGCGGGTCACCCACCCGTCCCGGCCCGCCTTGATGGTCTCCTCGACCGGGACCGCCGCGGTCGCGGCGCCGTCCCGCGCCGCCGCGGCGGCCACCGCCCGGATGAGAGCCGCGCTCACGCACGGGCGCGCGCCGTCATGCACCAGGACGAGATCGATCGCCGGGGGCAGCGCGGCGAGCCCGAGCGCCACGGAGGCCTGGCGGTCGGCGCCGCCGGGTACCACGGCCGCGATCTTCCCGAGCCGCGCGGTGAGCGCGCGCACCGACTCCAGATGGTCCGCGGGCGCGACCACCACGATCGTCGCCACCTCGTCGACGCCCGCGAGCGTCTCGAGCGCGTACTGCACGAGCGGGCGGCCGTCGAGCGGCGCCAGCGACTTTGGCAGTTCCCCGCGGAGGCGTTCGCCGCGGCCGGCCGCCGGCACGATCACGCCGACGGACGCGGGCGCGCCCATCACGTCCCACGCCTCCGCCGCGCCGGCGCTGCGCCGCAACGCGGCATGCGATACTCGATCCACGATCGCGTCAACGGAATCCGGCACACCACGAGGTCATACCCACCGCGAGGATCAGCCACACGGCCTCCATTATAGCATGGGCGGCACCGCGCATTCCCGCGGGCCGCATCACCTTGACACTTCGGCGGCGGCATTTCTATAATGAGGCCGATCACCCGAGAAGGGACGTGACCGATGAAAGAGACCCGGACGCGGTTCCAGGACCAAGTCGATGAGTACCTGATCCGCCACCGCAGCGTCCTCGACGTCCTCAGCAAGCTGCAGGAAGCGACCGCCCGCACCAACCGCGCGTTCAGCAAGGCCGTCACGAGCTGCGGGTGCGTCACGGTGACCGCCGCGAAGCAGCAGTTTCCGACCGAGATCAGCCTCGCCGAGATTCGCGCGCATCTCGACAACCACGTGAGCGGCACCCTCTGCGAGCGCTGCCGCGAGGCGGTCGAGACCGAGATCGGCTCCGCGCTGTTCTACACGGCCGCGCTGTGCAGCGTGCTCAACCTGGACCTCGATACGATCCAGAAGAAGGAGCACAGCCGGATCAAGAGTCTCGGGATCTTCAACCTGAAGTAAGCCGTTCTTCGCCGCCGGTTCCCCGCATCCGCCGCATGCGTTCCCCGTGCCCGTGGCTCGCGCGCACCAGGTGTGATGGCGTCTGACAAGGCGTGGCGCATCGCGACCGGCCGCCGCCTCCTGGGCGCGACCCTCGAACGGCGTCGATGGACGCCGCCGCACGACGCGTGGGACCACGATCATTGCGCGTGCTGTTGGGCCAAGTTCGGCGCCGCGGACATCCCCGATCTCCAGCATGAGGGCTACGCCACAACGGACGACTACGCGCGCGGCGCCGGCTACGAGTGGGTGTGCGACCAGTGCGTGGCCGACCTGAGGGACGACATGCAGTGGCGCCTCGCGCCGGCCGGCGAGCCGCCCCCGCCGATCGCGCGGTAGGTTCCTGCGGCCGGCTTAGGCCAGGAGCAGATCGAGGGCCTCGCTGATCCGCGTGATCCCCACGAGTTCGATCCCGGCCGTCCCGTCGAGCCCCGCGAGATTCGCCCGCGGCACCAGGACGCGCCGGAACCCCAGCTTCGCCGCTTCCGCCACGCGGCGACCGATCTGGCTGACCGCCCGCACCTCGCCGCCGAGCCCGACCTCGCCCACGACCGCGGTCTCGGCGTCGACGGGACGGTCCCGGTGGCTGCCGGCGATGGCGCACGCCACGCCCAGGTCGACCGCCGGCTCGTCCGCCCGCACGCCCCCCGCCACGCTGACGTACACGTCGCACGCGCCGAGGTGGAGCCCGGCGCGCTTCTCGAGCACCGCGAGCAGCAGCAGCACGCGGTTGTAGTCGACGCCGGACGCGGTGCGGCGCGGCATCCCGAACGGCGTGCGGGTGACGAGCGCCTGCACCTCGAGCAGAATCGGCCGCGTGCCCTCGATCGCGCACACCACCGCGGAGCCCGAGGCGTCGGCCGGCCGCTCGGCGAGAAACAGCGCCGACGGGTCCGGCACCGGCTCGAGACCCCGGCCGCCCATCGAGAACACGCCGATCTCGTTCGTCGAGCCGAACCGGTTCTTCGTCGCCCGCAGCACGCGGTACGCGTGATGACGCTCGCCTTCAAAGTACAGCACGGTGTCGACCATGTGCTCCAGCACGCGCGGCCCCGCGATCGCCCCGTCCTTGGTGACGTGCCCGACGATCAGGATCGCCGGGCCCCCCTCGGCCTTCGCCACGCGCAGCAGGTCGCCCGTGCACTCCCGGATCTGCCCCACGCTGCCAGGGGCGCCGGGCAGATCCGGCCGGTACATCGTCTGGATCGAATCGACGACGACCAGCGCCGGCTGTGCCGCGTCGATCTGCGCGATCATCTGCGCGAGATCCGTCTCCGCGAGCACGAGGAGGCGCGGGGCGTCGACCCCGAGGCGCGCGGCCCGCATCTTCGTCTGGCGCGCCGACTCCTCGCCCGAGACGTACAGCACCGTCCGCGTCGCCGCGATCCGGTGGGCGATCGCGAGCGCGAGCGTCGACTTCCCGACGCCGGGATCGCCGCCGATCAGCACCAGCGAGCCGGGGACGAGGCCGCCGCCGAGCACGCGGTCCACCTCCCCGATCTCGACCGGGACGCGCGGCTCGTCGCCGAGCGACACCTCGGTGATCGGGGTCGCCGGCGCCGTCCGCCCGGCCGCCGCGGGACGCGCGCGCGCGCCGGCGCCCCGGGGCGCGGCGCTGGCCAGGACCTCTTCCACGAGCGTGTTCCATCCGGTGCAGTTCGGGCAGCGGCCGAGCCACTTGGACGACTCGTACCCGCACGCCTGGCACACGTAAACGACCCGCCGCTGCCCCGCCTCGCCGCCGAGCTTCGCCACGGTCCACTCCCTCCGCGTCCGCCCCGAGGACGCGACGGCCCGGGCGGATCGCCCGGGCCGTCGTCACGCTGGTGCGGAGTCCGATGCGTGTGCTACGACACCGTATCGGCGGGCACGGGCTCCCGCTTCTTCTCGAACACCACGCGTCCGTCGCGCGCGTCCAGGATGATCTCGTCGCCCGCGCTGAATTTCCCGCGCAGCATGTCGTCGGAGAGCGGATCCTCGACGAGCCGCTGGATCGCCCGCCGCAGCGGCCGCGCCCCGTACTGCGGGTCGAACCCTTCGATCGCGAGCAGGTCGCGCGCCGCCTGGGTGAGCGAGAGGGCCATGCCCTGGCCGCGGATCTCGCGGCGCACCCGCTCCATCAGAATGTCGACGATCAAGGAGATCTGCTCGCGCGTGAGCGACCGGAACACGATGATCTCGTCCACGCGGTTCAGGAACTCCGGCCGGAACGTCCGGCGCAGCTCGTCCATCACGTGGGACTTCATCCGGTCGTACGTCCGCTGCGCCTCGGCCGCCTCGTTGTCCGGACCGCGGAACCCGAACCCGCTGTCGCGCTGAATCTGCGGCGCGCCCACGTTGCTGGTCATGATGACGACGCAGTTCTTGAAGTCCACGGTGCGCCCCTGGGCGTCCGTGAGCCGGCCGTCCTCCAGAATCTGCAGGAGGACGTTGAAGATCTCGGGATGCGCCTTCTCGATCTCGTCGAGCAGCACCACCGAATACGGACGGCGGCGGACCTGCTCGGTCAATTGCCCGCCCTCTTCGTACCCGACGTAGCCGGGAGGCGCGCCGACGAGCCGCGACACGGTGTGCCGCTCGGTGTACTCCGACATGTCGATCCGGATCACCGCGCCCTCGTCCCCGAACAGGAACTCCGCAAGCGCGAGCGTGAGCTCCGTCTTCCCCACGCCCGTCGGACCCGAGGAAGATGAACGACCCGATCGGACGCCGCGCGTCCTTCAGCCCGGCCCGCGCCCGGCGCACCGCGCGGGACACCGCCCGCACGGCCTCCTCCTGCCCCACGATCCGCGCGTGCAGCGAATCCTCCATCCGGAGCAGCTTCTCGGTCTCTTCCTCGACGAGCCGCATCACCGGGATGCCGGTCCAGCTGGACACGATGTCGGCGATGTCGTCCGCGCTGACGGTCGTGATGTCGCGCCCCTTGTCCGTCTTCCAGGAGCTCTCGAGCTCCTCGAGCTTCTGGCGCAGCACCTTCTCCTTGTCGCGGAGGTTGGCCGCCTTCTCGAAGTCCTGGCCCTTGATCGCCTCTTCCTTTTCCCGGCGGACGCGGTCGGCCTTTTCGAGGGCCTGGCGCACTTCCTGCGGCAGGAAGCTCGCCTGCAGGCGGATCTTGCTCGACGCCTCGTCCATCAGGTCGATCGCCTTGTCCGGCAGGAACCGGTCCGAGATGTACTTGTCGGCGAGCGTCGCCGCGGCGACGAGCGCCTCATCGCTGATCTTGACGCCGTGGTGCGCCTCGTACCGCTCCCGGAGCCCGCGCAGGATCTCGATGCTCTGGTCCACGGTCGGCTCCGCCACGAGGATCGGGGCGAACCGGCGCTCGAGCGCGGCGTCGCGCTCCACGTACTTCCGGTACTCGTCCAGCGTGGTCGCGCCGATGCACTGCAGCTCGCCGCGGGACAGCGACGGCTTGAGGATGTTGCTCGCGTCGATCGCGCCCTCCGCGGCGCCGGCACCGACGAGCGTGTGCAGCTCGTCCACGAAGAGGATGACCTCGCCCGACGCCTTCCGGATCTCCTCCATCACCTTCTTCATGCGCTCTTCGAACTCGCCGCGGTACTTCGTGCCGGCGACCAGCGCGGCCAGGTCCAGCTGCACGACGCGCTTCGACCGCAGCACCTCGGGCACGTCGCCGCGGACGATCCGCTGCGCGAGGCCTTCGGTGATCGCGGTCTTGCCGACGCCGGGCTCGCCGATCAGGGCCGGGTTGTTCTTGGTGCGCCGGGACAGCACCTGAATGACGCGCTCGATCTCGCGGTCGCGCCCGATCACGGGGTCCAGCTTGCCGTCCCGCGCGTGCTTGGTGAGATCGCGCCCAAACTCATCGAGGGTGGGGGTCTTGCTCGCCTGCTTGGTGTACGACGTCGTCCCCTCTTCGCCGAGCAGGTACACGACCTGCGAGCGGACGCGCTCGAGATCGGCGCCCATCGCTTCGAGCACGCGGGCGGCGACCCCCTCGCCCTCGCGGATCAGGCCGAGCAAGAGATGCTCGGTGCCGATGTAGTTGTGCCCGAGGCGCCGCGCCTCATCCAGCGCGAGCTCGAGCACCTTCTTGGCCCGCGGGGTGAAGGCGACTTCCTCATACGGGGTCCGTTCCCCGCGTCCGATGGCGCTCTCGATCTCCGCGCGGACGCGCTCGGGGTTGATGTTCAGGGACTCCAACACCTTGCTGGCGACCCCTTCGCCTTCGCGAATGATCCCGAGGAGGATGTGCTCGGTCCCCACCGCGCTGTGGTTGAGTCGCTTCGCCTCCTCTTGGGCGAGGATGATCACGCGGCGGGCACGTTCGGTGAATCGTTCAAACATCTTGAGAGTAACCTCCTCTCTGCCAGGACACCTGCGCCACGAACCCAGCTTCCGCATCTGCAGCTGCTATCAGATGGTACGAATCCTGCTGTGATCGCGTTCGCTCGCCCGGAGCCCTTCGTTCCGGCTCGCGGAGCCCGGCAGAGAAACTTTTCCCGTATTGCCTTACGCTTAACTCCCGCGGGTCATTCCCGCGGCCGGCACGACGGATGGTCACGCACGCTCTGTTCTTCGCGGGCCCCAAGACTCCTGCCGTCTCCTGGGCCCAAACCACGCGCCGGCGGCGCGCCGCCCGACCCCGTGCACGGACCGTTACAGTGCGAAACAGGCGGCGGGCCGGTCGGCGGGCGCGGTGCCGTGGACGTGCTATAGAAGGTAACGGCGGCGGTGGTGCATCGTCTCACACGCACGAGGGGTGCAGGGGGCGCGCGTCCGGTGGACCCGGACGCGGTGCCGGGAGCCCGGGGAGGCCGGCTACCGTTTAATAGCCTTGACGGTGTACCGGATCGTGCCCGCCGGAGCCTGCACCGTCACGGCCTGCCCTTTCCGCTTGCCGAGCAACGCCCGGCCGACCGGAGACTCGTTGGAGATCTTGTCGTTGATGGGGTCGGCCTCGGCCGAGCCGACGATCGTGTAGGTGACGTCCTCGCCGGTCTCGTCCGTGACCCGGACCGTGCTGCCGATGGTCACGACGTCCGAGCGCGTGTCGTGGTTGTCGATGACCTTGACGCTGCGCAGCATCGCGTCGAGGGTCAGGATCCGTCCCTCGACAAACGCCTGCTCGTTCTTGGCGTCCTCGTACTCGGAGTTTTCCGAGAGGTCGCCGAAGTCTTTCGCCTGCTTGATGCGCTCGGCGACTTCCTTCCGCTTGACGACCTTGAGGTGTTCGAGTTCCTCTTCGAGCTTGCGCAGGCCCTCGGGCGTCAGAAACGTTTCCTTCTCGTCCATACCGATCAGCTCACCTGGGGGATTGGAAATGTCGACAGAAACAGGAGACGAGACTGAGGGACCGCCCTCAGCCTCGAACTCCCGGCTAGTATACAAGAGGTCCCCATGGTTGTCAAAGGCGCGCCGTGTCCGCGGCGGCGCGCGCCGACGGCGCCGCCGTCCCGTGCGCGGCACGCCGGATCTCCTCGACCTCGTCGTCGGAGATCCGGCGCTCGAACCGGCGCAGCCCCGACAGGCGGAACCCGTGCGTGCGCATCAGCCCGTGGATCTCCTCGACCTTGGCGAGGTCGACGTCCGCGCCGAGCGTGTAGTCGTCGTAGCGGTGCTCGAGCGCGAGCAGGATCGTCTCGGCCATGCACGCCTCGCACGACCCCGGCGGAAACCCGAAGTCCAAGCCGAACTCGACGGGCCCCGGCACGTCGATCACGCCGCCATCGATCACGAGCACGTCCCGGCGGCGCTCGTAGACGAGGCGCGAGACGTTGCGGGGGCGGGCGACATCGCACACGACGGCGCCGGGCCGCAGGTCTTCCGGCTCGATCAGCACGTCGATCGCCGAGCTGACGGTGATCACGATGTCGGCCGATCCGACCGCGTCGCGAATATCGGACGTGAGCGCGACGGGCCCCGCGGCCGTGGCCCGGAGGCGCTCGGCGAGCCGCTCCAGGCGCTCCCGGTTGCGCGCCACGAGCACGAGCTCGGCGGCCTGCCGCGCGAGCATCTGGCTGCACGCGGCGCCGATCGACCCCGTGGCGCCGATCACGGCGACGCGCGCGGCGCCGATCGGCACGCCCATGCGGGACGCCGCGAGCGCCGCGCCCTCGACCGCGGTGGCCGCGGTCAGGCTGTTGCCCGTCGTGACGCCGATCGGCAGCGCGCGCGCGAGCGAGACGCCGCGGTCGCCCACGACCTTCGTGAACGCAGCCAGCCCGACGATGCCGGCGCCCAGGCGCTCCGCGATCCGCCCGGCCTGCACGAGGCGGCGGGTCGTCACCTCGGGCGGCATGGCCAGCAGCACCCGCGGCGTCCACGGCAGGCCGATGAACCAGCCCTCGGCGCGCGCCCCGGTCGCCGACACGATGCCGGTGATGTGGGACGCCTCGAACGGCGGGACCGCCGTGAACACGCGCTCCACGAACGCGGCCGGCAGGAGGCGCGTGAACGGAAACTTCTTCGTGAAGTCGCTGACGGACTGCGGGTGGATGATGACCGCGAACTTGCCGACGGTGTCGCTCACGGGACCGCCGCCCCGAGCCGCTCGACGCGCGGCCGGAATCCCGCGCGCAGGAGCCACTGCACGATCTCGTCGGGGGTCAGCGTGTCGGTCGTCCGCCCGGAGAGCGCGACGACGATCCCCTCCAGCACGTTCGTCGCGAACGAACGGCCGTCCATGTCGGGCGCCGCGGTGATCAGCACGGCCGCGCCGCGCCGCGCGAGCGCGTCGCGGTCCTCCGCGGTGATGGTCTGGGTGAAGATCGTCTTGCCCCCGAGATCGTCCGGCATGTAGCGCCGGATGAAGTGAAAATCCCCCGCGACCACATCCGCCCACCGGAAGAGATGCGTGTACTTCGGCGTGGTCTGCTCCTGCTTCGAGCCGGTCGGGTACAGCATCTGAAACGGCAGCTTCGTCAGCACCGGCAGCATGCAGGCGGCGAGCAGGCGCACGGTCCCGAGCCGGCGCATCGGGATGGGGATCCCGAGCGCGAAGTAGAAGTCCCCGAACATCGTCTCGGCCCCGGCCTCCGTGAACGCCTCCGCCATGCCGTACCGATCCACGCTCGAGACCAGCAGCACCCGGCGCCCCCGGAACGAGACGCCGGCCTCGCGGGGCAGGTAGGTCTCGATCAGGTACTTCTCCCACGATCCCTTGATCCCGCCGCCGTCCACGACCGGGGTCTGGCGTACGCCCGCGACGAGGCGCGCAGCATCCCGGATCTGATAGCGGCGGTTCCCGGCGCGCAGATACAGGTCGATGCCGCCCATCCCGATCGCGTCGACGTGCCCGTCCAGCTGCCCGACGAGCGCGCGGAACTTGGCCATGTCCCCGTCGGTGCCGATCCGCTCGATCACGAACGGCTCCCCGAGAATCTCCGTCTCGACGCGCTTGTCGCGCGTGCTGCTGCCCAGGCTGACGCTGACGACCCGCTTCATCTCGCCGTGTCTTGGACCCCCGCGCGGGCCTCTCCTGCGCCGGGTGCCGCGCTGTTGCGGTCGTGGAGGATGCGGAGCCCCTCGAGCGAGAGCAGCGGGTCCACGTGGTCGACGCAGCGGCACTCCGCGCCGACGAGCTCCGCGTAGCCGCCCGTCGCCACCACGACCGCCGGCCCTCCGAGCTCCGCGCGCATGCGCGCGATGATCCCTTCGACCTGGCCGATGACGCCGTACAGCACGCCCGCCTGCATGGCGGCCACCGTGTTGCGGGCGATCACGTGGCTCGGGCGCACGAGCTCGACCTTGCGGAGCTGCGCGGCATGCTGGACGAGGGCCTCGACGGAGATCCCGACCCCCGGCGCGATGGCGCCGCCGAGGAACTCGCCGTCCTTCGAGACCGCGGTGAAGACCGTCGCGGTGCCGAGCGCCACGACGATCGCGGGCCCGCCGTAGCGGGTGTACGCCGCGACGGCGTTGGCGATCCGGTCGGCGCCCACTTCACGGGGGTTGTCGTACAGGATCCGCATCCCGGTGCGGACGCCGGGACCGACCTCGAGCGGCGTCTGTCCCAGGTAGTCGCGGCACAGCCGCCGCAGCGTCTCGGCGAGCTGGGGCACCACGCACGCGATCGCGACCGCGGAGACGTCCGCGAACCCATAGCCGCCGAACTCGAGGAATTGCCGCCAGAGCATCGCGTACTCGTCGGCGGTGCGGCCGCGGTCGGTGGCCATCGACCAGTGCGCGAGGCGGGTCTCCCCGCGGTACAGCGCGAGCTTGATCAGCGTGTTTCCGACGTCAACGGCGAGGAGCATCGGTGGATGCCTCCGTTCCACTGTGCCCGCGGATACCGGACGGTCTCGCTCGACGATCGGACGAGAGGCGGCACACCGGAGCGGACGGTCCGATTCCGCGCGGGATATCGGCCGCTTGTAGGGTAGCAGGCGCGTCCGCCTCGGGCAAGCCCGCCGACCGGCGGGCGCCCTACCGCGGCGCCGGCGCGACGCCGGAAAAATGCTCGACGGTGGGCGCGGGATCGTAGAAGTGGTGCAAGAGGCGGCGCCACTCCTGGTACGCCGGGGCTTGGCGAAACCCGATCGTGTGGTCTTCCAGGTCCGCCACCGCACGAGCAGCGCGTAGCGCTGCGGCGATTCGACCGAGCGGTGCAGCTCGTGCCCGAGGTAGCCCGGCATCGACGCGATGATCGGCGCCGCCTCCGCGAAGGCGGCCTGAAAGGCCTCCTCCTCCCCCTGGCGCACCGGCAGCAGTGCAATCTCGAGAATCATCCGGCTCCCTCCCGCGGCGCGATCGCCGTCGTGCGTGTCATCGATCCCCATCTCCCGCGAGCCCGGGGATGCCCCCGAGCGTGCGCGCGGCGCGCACCGAGCGCACGATCGCGGCCGCGACCGCCTCCGCGGCGGCGGACTCGAGCACGAGCAGGTCCGCGGGCGACGTGCCCGTGCTGAGCGCGAACATCGTGTCGCCGTCGACGAGCGTGTGCGACGGCCGGACCGCGCGCGCGAGGCCGGTGTGCGCGGCGAGCGCGAGCCGCTTCACCTCGGCACTCGTGAGCGCCGCGTCGGTCGCGACGACGCCGAGCGTGGTGTGCGCCCTCGGACCGCCCCGCGCCGTCCCGAATCCCGCGCGCCCTCCCCGACCGGCGCTCCGAAGACGCGCCGACGTCCCGGGCATGGTCCCCGTCTCGGGATCCCGCGCCCCGGCGACGATCGCGCCGGTCGCGGGGTCCACCACGTCTCCGAAGGCGTTGGTCGCGACCAGCGCCGCGACGGTCACGCCGCCGGCGACGGACAGGCTCGCGGTCCCAATGCCCGACTTCATCGCGCCCGACGGACCGAAGAGCTTGCCGACGGTGGCGCCCGTCCCGGCGCCGACGCATCCTTCCGCCACGTCTCCCGCCGCGGCGTCGCGGCACGCCCGCTCGCCCATCGCCGCGTCCGGCCGCACGTCGGCGCTGCCGACGCCGAGATCGTAGAGCACCGCCGCCGGCACGATCGGCACGCGCGCGGCCGGCGTGTCGAACCCCACCCCGCGGCCCGCGAGCCAGCGCATGACGCCGTCGGCCGCCGCGAGCCCGAACGCGCTTCCCCCGGCGAGCACGATCGCGTGCACGCGGTCGACGAGGTTCTCGGGCCGCAGGAGGTCCGTCTCGCGCGTCCCCGGCGCCCCGCCGAGGACCGCCACCCCGCACACGGCCCCGCGCTCGCAGAGGACGACCGTGCACCCGGTCAGGTGCACGAGGTCCGTCGCGTGTCCCACCGCGATCCCGGGCACGTCCGTCAGGCGCCCCGCGGCCGGCTGGCTCATTCGGGCCCCCGCAGCGTGACCTCGCCGGCCACGACGCGCTCCAGGGCGCCATCCGCCGTCCGGACCAGGAGCGCGCCCAGCTCGTCCACGTCCACCGCGATGCCGTCGACTGTTCGGCCGTGACCCTCCACGCGCACCGGCTGGCCCAGCGTATCGGCCATCTCCCGCCACGACCGCACCACGAGCGCGGGACCCGCGGCCTCCTGGAGGTTCCCGTACGCGCGGTCAATCTCGCGCAGAAGGTAGCGCGTCAATTCACCGCGGTCCACCGGCGCGCCGAGCCGCGCCGCGAGCGACAGCGCCGGCCGCCGGGGATCCTGGGGCAGCTCGGACGTCTCGACGTTCGCGTTGATCCCCACCCCCACGACGATCCACTCGCCGTCGGGGCCGGCCTCGGTCAGCACCCCCGCGACCTTACCGCCGTCGAGCAGCACGTCGTTCGGCCACTTGACCCGAGCCGCGAGCCGCGTCGTCACCCGGATCGCCCGCGCCGCGGCGACCGCGACCGCGAGGCCGACGAGCGGCAGCTGCGCGAGCGGCAGGCGCGGGCGGAGGATGATGGACAGCCAGATGCCGCCGCGCGGGGAGACCCACGTGCGGCCGCGGCGGCCGCGGCCCGCGGTCTGCTCCTCCGCCACGACCACGGTGCCCTCCGGCACGTGAATCTCGGCCAGACGCATCGCGAGCTCGTTCGTCGACGGCAGCGCGTCGTGCCACCGCACGTGGCGTCCGACCACGCGCGTGCCGAGCCGGTCCGCAATCCCGTCGCGCGTGTACGCTTCCATACTCACGATCTCTCCTGTTCGTCGCGCGTCTAGACGCGCGCGGCGCCGTCCCGCGCGTCCGCGGTCCACGGCACGATCGCGTCCCGCTCCGGAAGCGCGCCGAGGAGCTCCGCCGCGCGCCGTCCGTCCGGGAGCACGAGCGACGGCCGCAGTTCGAGGAGCGGGACCAGCACGAACGCGCGCCGCGACAGCTCGGCATGCGGGACCGTGAGGCCGCGCATCCGCAGCGCCGCATCCCCGTAGAGCAGAATGTCCACATCGATCACCCGCGGGCCCCACCGCTCCTCGCGGACGCGGCCGAGGGCCCGCTCGACGGCCTGGCAGCGCGCGAGCAGCGCGGACGGCGCGAGCATGGTCTCCACCTCGAGGACCTGGTTGAGGAACGCCGGCTGATCGGTCTTGCCCCAGGGCGGCGTCTCGTAGATGCGCGAGCGCCGCACGATGCTGAGCGCCGGCCCTTCCAGCTTCGACGCCGCGTCCGCGAGCCAGTACGCGCGGTCGCCGACGTTCGACCCCAGCCCGAGAAACGCCCGCACCGGCTCGCGCGGGGCCGCGGAGACCCGCTGCCACGTGCCCCACGCCTCGCGGACCACGAGACCGCCGATGAGGAGCGCCGCCGCGGGATCCGCCCACCACACGCCCGCCCGCTGCGCCAGCAGTCCCGCGAGCAGCACCCAGGCCATGCCGCCGCACGCGAGGGTGGCGGCGGCGTCCGCGTCGAGCGCCGTGTTGCCGATCAGGCGCGCCGCGCGCGACTTGAGCGCCGCGAGGCCCGGCAGCGCGAGCGCGGCCGCGCACGCGAGGGCGAGCGCGCCGAGCCCCGGGGACGGCACCGCGCGCCCCACCACCGCCCGGACGGCGCCCGCCGCGATCAACAGCGCGAGCGCGGCGAAGCTCACGGCGATGAACCGCGCGGCGCCCCGCTCGGCCCCTTCGACGAGCTCCGCCGCCCCCTCGACGGAGCCGGCCAGCGTCTCGGCCCAGAGGCGCCACAGGACGGCCGACGCCGACAGGATCTCGATCAGGGCGGCCACGCCGAACGCGGTCAGGGACACGCTGCGCGAGGCGAAGCCCGCGGCGACCGCCACGGCGCCCAGGACGAGGAGGCTGAACAGCGAGGCGATCTCGAGCCAGGCGGCGCGGCGCAGCGCGGCCCTGAGGCCGCCCGCGTCATTCATGCGCGACGCCGCCGCGTCACCTCAACCGCGGCGTGCGCGAGCGGCCCGCCGAGCCGGACGTGGGGCTTGCGCACGCGCACGGTCACCGCCTGCACGCGCTCGATCTCGAGCACGCGGTGCGCCACGGCCTCCGCGACGGCCTCGAGCAGTTGGTAGCGCGCGCCGGTCACCGCGTCGCGCACGCGCGTGTAGAGGTCGCGGTAGTCGAGCGTATCCTCGAGCGCGTCCGTGTGGCCGGCGCGGTGGAGATCCGCCTCGACGTCGAGATCGACGACGAACACCTGGCCCGCCGCCTGTTCGTCGGGCAGCACGCCGTGATGGGCGTGGAAGGCCATCTCCGCGAGCACGATGCGGTCGGTCACGCCGGGTCCTCGGGGGGCGCGTCGCTCCCGCGTACGATCGCGTCGGTCATGCGGGCGACGCGCACCATCGCGCGCACGTCGTGCGCCCGGATGATGTCGGCGCCCTGGGCGATCGCCACGGCGACCGTGGCCGCGGTGCCTTCCACCCGGTCATGGACCGGTAGGTTCAACACTCTCCCGATGCTCCCTTTGCGCGAGGTCCCGATCAGGATGGGACGGCCGAGCACGCGCAGCTCGCCAAGGCGGCGGAGCAGCGCCATGTTCTGCCACACGGCGAGCCCGAACCCGTAGCCCGGGTCGACGATGATGTGGCGCGCGTCGATCCCGAACGCCGCGGCAGCGGCGATCCGGTCGCGGAGACGCCGCACCGTTTCCGATACGGGATCACGCGCGTGTGTCCGGTCGTCCGAGTCCATCAGCACGACCGGCACGCCCGCGCGCGCCGCGACATCGCCCATCGCGGGGTCCGCGCGCAGCGCGCTCACGTCGTTGATCATCGCCGCCCCCGCGTCGAGGGCCGCCCGCGCGACCTCGGCGGACGACGTGTCGACGCTGAGCGGCAGCCCGACCGAGGCGAGGCGCCGGATCGCGGGGATCGTGCGCCGCAGCTCCTCCGCGACGTCCACGGCCGGGGCGCCGGGCCGGGTCGAGCGCCCGCCGACATCGAGCAGGTCCGCGCCCTCCGCGCGCCACGCGTGCCCGCGCGCCTCCGCGGCCCCCGCGTCGCCCGCAAGACCGTCCCCGGCGAACGAGTCGGGCGTCATGTTGATGATGCCGCACACAAACGTCCGGCGTCCGAACTCAAAGACCGCGGATCCGATGCGGAGCGGCGGTGGGGGCGTGCGCAGCGCGAGCGGCGGCTCAGTCAGTCGTCGCGTGCGTCGGTGACGTGCGAAAAGTGAATCACGGTGACGACGTCCTCGTGGGCGATCTTCCGGCTGTAGATCTTCGACAGAAACTCGATCAGCCCGTCGTGGTCGCGCACCGCGGCGTTGTCGCGCTCCATCTCCCGCGGGGACACGTCGCGGACCGGCTTCGTCTCCACCCGGTCGATGACGGCGGTGAAGATGCGCTGGCGCGTCCCGAAGCGCTGCCCGACGGTCACCCACACCAGCTGGCCCGCCTGATACTTGTCCCGCTTGTCCCCGAGCCGAATCGTGAGCGTCTTACTGCCCTCGCGCAACGCGTGCGCGAACAGCGAGGAATAGAAGTTGAGCGCGAACATGCACCCTCCTGGGGCTGATCCGCCTGCGGACCGCCGAAGGCCTGTGTTTCGTGCCGGTGCCGACCCTTCCCTGCCGGGGAACCATCCGCGCCCCGGCGCCGTTTGGCAGACCATGGACAGCGGCCGCCGGACGGCTCCGGAGTCACGCGCGTGCCAAGGGGGGACATCCATGCGAACGCGCACGAGGATCTGGGTGATGCTCGCGGTAGCGGCGGCCATCGCGGCGATGCCGGCGTGGTCCAACGCGCAGGAGATCATGTCGACCGGATCCGGCACTCCCGGGCACACGATCGTGGTCAACGGCGTGGGAGCCGTGGACGACACGCCGGACCAGGCGATGGTGACGCTTGGGGTGGAGACGATCCGGACCACGGCGCAGGACGCGCAGAACGCGAACAGCGCCGCCATGACGGAGATCATCCGCCAGGTCACCGCGGCCGGCGTACCGGCCGACCAGATGCGCACGAGCGGCGTCGAGCTGACCCCGCAGCGGCGGCCCGGGACGGGGAACGGCCCCATCACCGGCTACGCCGCGTCGAACCGGGTCACCGTGACCGTGAACGACCTGCGGCTCACCGGCCGCGTGATCGACGCGGGCGTGGGCGCCGGGGCGAACGAGGTCGCGGGCATCTCCTTCGGCCTCCGCGACGCGAAGGCCGACCAAACGCGCGCCCTGCGGCTCGCGGTGCAGAATGCGAAGGACATCGCGACGATCGCCGCCCAGGCCGCGGGCGTCGGGCCGCTGCGCCTGGTGCAGCTCGAGGTCGTGGGGGAGGCGTCCCCGACCCCCCGCATGACCTTCGCGGGGGCGCCGAACGTGGAGACGCCGGTGCTCCCTGGGATGGTGACGGTGACGGCGAGCGTGCGCGCCGTCTACGCGTTCTAGCGAGGCGAAGCACGACGAGGGGGCCGCGCGGACGCGGGCCCCCTCGTGCCACACCGATCCGCGCGCGTCTACTGTAGGGCCGCGCCGAACTCCGTCGCCGGCGCCGTCTGTCCCGGCGCCACCGAGGTAGTGGCGATGACCGTCTTCCCGTTGGTGACGTGAATCGTGATCGCCTTCGCCGGAGCCAGTTTGTCGGCGGCGAACCCGCCCTGAATCGCGTGGACCGCGAGCTCCCCCTCCGCCTTCACGTTCTCCCGCTGCGTGGCGATAGGCTGGCCGGGCTTGATCAGCACGTCCCGCACGGTCATCCCGAGCGCGGCGGTCGTCGGATCCCACGTGACGTCGCTGACGTTGCCCGGTCCCACCACGCCGAGCTCCACGAGCCGCTGCGCGGCCACCTGAGGGGGCGGCGGCGGGAGCGGCGCGTCCAGCGCGGCCTGCTGGAGATCATACTGATGCTGCCAGAAGCCGACCGCGACGCCAATCACGACAACGACCCCCGCGTAGACGGCGGCGTGCCCCCACGGAATTGTCCGCCCGAGCGGCTTTGACTTCATGAGCCGCGCGCTCTTCCGCGGCAGCGGGCGCTTCGCCGCGTTGGGCGTCGACGCACCTGCGGGCTTGCCGAACCTGCCGATCTTCAACACCGCGAACCTCCTGCGCCGCGGGCGGCGGACCGCCTGGGCTGCACCATTATAGCACCGTCCCGCGGGCACGCGCCGCCCCGACGAACGCGCCGAGGAGGGAGCAACGTGCTCCCCCCTCGGCCGATCACGCTCCGAACTCGCGAATCTGGG
The DNA here is from genome assembly GCA_963787105.1 of uncultured Bacillota bacterium. Classification (GTDB taxonomy): domain Bacteria; phylum Sysuimicrobiota; class Sysuimicrobiia; order Sysuimicrobiales; family Segetimicrobiaceae; genus JAJPIA01. The sequence goes on along the minus strand of CAWBBU010000006.1, from coordinate 73,943 downwards.
TCAGCCGGTCGCCTTGGGCGACAGCGACGGGGACGCCGGGGTATCCGGCCTCGGAAACGTCGTGACGTCCTGGGTCGGCGCGGGCACCGGGGCGACGACCACATCCGGCGGCAGCGGCTGTCCCGCGACCAGCAGATCAAGATCGTCGCTGTCGAGCGACTCCCGCTCCAACAGCGCCTTCGCGATCCGATCGAGCAGCTCTTTGTGCTCCACAAGCACCTGCCGGGCCCGGCCGTAGCACTCGTCGATGATCCGCCGAACCTCTTTGTCGATCTCGTACGCGATTTCGTCCGAGTAGTTCCGGCTCTCCACCAGGTCCCGGCCGAAGAACACCGGCCCGTGCTTCGCGCCGAGGGTCAGCGGCCCGAGCTTGTCGGACATCCCGAACTCGGTCACCATCTTCCGGGCCAGATCGGTCGCCTTCTCGAAATCGTTGGCCGCGCCGGTCGTGATCTCCCCGAACGTAATCTCCTCGGACACGCGGCCGCCGAGCATCGCGGAGATGTTGTCGAGGATCTCACCCCGGGTCAGCGTGTACTTCTCCTCCTGCGGCAGCGGCAGCACGTACCCGAGCGCCATGCCGCGCGGCAGGATCGTCACCTTGTGCGGCGGATACGCGTGCGGCAGCAGCTTGCCAAGCAGCGCGTGGCCCCCCTCGTGGTACGCGGTGAGCTCGCGCTCCTTCGCGCCCGAGGATCCGGCTCTTCCGCTGCGGGCCCGCGACGACCCGCTCGATCGCCTCGTCGAACTCGGATCTCCCGAGGCGCTTCTTGCCCCGCCGCGCGGTCAGGAGCGCCGCCTCGTTCACCATGTTCGCGAGGTCCGCGCCGCTGAATCCGGGCGTCCGGCGCGCGAGAATGTCGAGGTTCACGTCCTCGGCGATGGGCTTCCCGCGTACGTGCACGTCCAGGATGGCGCGCCGCCCCTTCGCGTCGGGATTGTCGACCACGATCCGGCGGTCGAAGCGGCCCGGGCGCAGCAGCGCCGGGTCGAGAATGTCGGGCCGGTTGGTCGCGGCGATCACGATGATGCCGGAGTTCGGGTCGAACCCGTCCATCTCTACCAGCAGCTGGTTCAGCGTCTGCTCACGCTCGTCGTGCCCGCCGCCGAGGCCGGCGCCGCGCTGGCGCCCGACCGCGTCGATCTCATCAATGAAGACGAGGCATGGCGCCGACTTCTTGGCCTGATCAAACAGGTCCCGGACCCGGCTCGCGCCCACGCCGACGAACATCTCGACGAACTCGCTGCCGGAGATCGAGAAGAACGGCACGCCGGCCTCGCCGGCGATCGCCTTCGCGAGCAGCGTCTTGCCGCTGCCCGGGGGGCCAACCAGGAGCGCGCCGCGCGGGATCTTCGCGCCGAGCGCCTGGAATTTCTTCGGATGGCGGAGAAACTCGATAATTTCCTCGAGCTCCTCTTTCGCCTCCTCGACCCCCGCGACGTCGTCAAACGTCACCTTGGTCTTCGGCTCGGTATGGAGCCGCGCCCGGCTCTTGCCGAACGACATCGCCTGGTTCGACCCGGACTGCGCCTGGCGCATGACCAACATCCAAAAGACGACGATCAGCAACAGCGGCAGTGCCGTCGTCAGAATGGTCGGCCACAGCGCGGAGCGCGACTGCGGCTCCGCCGTGATGGTGGTGTGCTTCGCCTCGAGAATGCCGATGTACGAGGTGTCGCCCGCCGGCACGTACGCGCGGAACTCCTGGCCGCTGCGCAGCTGGCCCGACACGTCCTCGCTGCCGACCGTGACGGACTCGATGTCGCCGCTCCGCGCCTTGTCGAGAAAATCACTGTAGGAAATCTCTTCGCGCGGGGACCGCTGGTGGTAATAGGGCAGCACGACGTACACCACTACCACCAGGATCATGGCCCAGATCAAAAAGGTGCGCAGATGTTTATTGAACACTCCGGGAACCTCCTCGCAAGCACCAACCGCTGGGTCCGGAGCGCCAGGGGGCCGAGTGGGGCGAATGCTCGTCGGAATTATAGCACAAGCCCATTCGTGCGCCTACCTCGTCCCCGGCGACGGCACGGCACATGCCCGCGCGTATTTCTGCGATGCGACGCCCTCCCAGATTGATGGTGACTGATCGCACGATCGATGCCTCCGGCGCGCGTCAACGCGGCCAACTCCGTCCATCCTACGGAACACGGGCTGGGGCGGTCATCTACCCGAGGATCGAGCGCCCGGGTGAATGTTGCCCTACCTTAGTCTCCCCGCCCCACGGCGGGTCGTCTCTGCGATCCGGCCGTGCTCCGCATCTCGAGCGTCCGGCCGACCCGCACGGCCCGCAGGCCGCCGGGCAACTCCGCGATCGCCCCGGCATGCCCCTCAAGCGCGATTCGCCGTGCTCCTTCTAGGTGAACGAACCCCACACCCTCGATGTTCCCGCGGCTGCGGCGCACCGCCTCGCGCAGCGCGCGGCGTTGGAGCGCCGCGGGCAGCCGCCCAAATGCGTCGAGGGCGATGCGCACCGTCGCCCCGCGTCCCGAGAGTACCGCGTTCACGCGCCGCGCAGCCAGCGTGTCGAGCGCCAGCGTTTCGTCTCGCATCACCTCGGCGAGGCGCGCGAGCGTCCGCCGCACATGCGGATTATACCCCTCAAGGGCGGGGATCAGGACGGCGCGTATCCGATTGCGGAGCATCGCAAGGTCGCGATTCGTCTCGTCTTCGCGCCACCCCACGCCCGCGGCGCGCAGCGATGCTTCCACCGCGGCGCGCGGCACGTCGAGCAGCGGTCGGATGAGCCGCACGCCGGCATGCGTGCGAACCGGCGGGATCCCCGCGAGTCCCCACGGGCCCGCGCCGCGGAGGAGGCGCATGAGTACCGTCTCCGCCTGGTCGTCCAGCGTGTGTCCGGTGGCGATCGCCTGAGCACCCGCGGCGCGGGCCACCGAGGTCAGGAACGCATAGCGCAGACGGCGCGCGGCATCTTCCAGCGACCGTCCGGATCCGACCTGCGCGCTGCGGATCGCCGCTCCCTTGATGGAACGCCAAGCCAAGCGCGCGCGCCGTGTCCGCCACGAACGACGCGTCCCCGTCGGCGTCGTCGCGCAGCATATGGTTGAAGTGTGCGACGTGAATGTCGAGGCGCAGGTCCTCTCGGAGTTCAACGAGCAGCCGGAGAAGGGCGGTCGAGTCCGCGCCCCCGGAGACCGCGGCGACGACCACGTCCCCGACGGCCAGCATCCGGTGCCGCCGAATTGTGTCGCGCGCGCGCGCCACCAGCGTGGCCGGTCCCGTCACTCGCGGCCACTTCGGCAGGTTGCGCGACCGTTCCTACGGGAAACAATGGGCGCCACGCTCATGGGACGATTCAGCCTCGCGACATCCCGTCGGTGGGTGGGGACGGTCGGTACAGGAAGAGCAGGAAGTGGTGGCGGCGGAGGGCCTCGAACCCCCGACACCGCGGGTATGAACCGCGTGCTCTGACCACCTGAGCTACGCCGCCAACGCCGTTCATTATAGCATGCGCCGATGTGCCGTCACGCGCGCAGCAGGAGCCGCCCCGCCCCCCGAGAAGCCTCCCGTCGCACCATCCCACCAGGAGGTTTGTCGATGCCGACTCCGGTTGAATACGCCCAATCACACCGTTCGCAGTTTGAGCAGGAGCTCTCCGACCTTCTCCGCATCCCGAGCATCGGCACCCTCCCGGCGCATCGCGAGGACACCAAACACGCCGCCGCATTGGGTGGCGAACCATCTCAAGGAGATCGGGATGACCGTGGAGGTGATCCCGGTCGCGCGGCACCCGCTCGTGTACGCGGAATGGATGGGCGCGCCCGGCAAGCCCACCGTCCTTGGCTACGGCCACTACGACGTGCAGCCTGCGGACCCGCTCGAACTGTGGACGACCCCGCCGTTTGAGCCGGCCGTGCGCAGCGGCGGCCTCTATGCCCGCGGCGCCGCGGATGACAAGGGCCAGCTCTTTACGCTCGCGGCCGCCGTCCGTGCGCTATCTGAAGACGGGGACGAAGCTTCCCGTGAACGTGAAGCTGATCATCGAAGGCGAGGAAGAGTCCGGCGGCGAGGGGATCGCGGCGTATGTCGAATCGCACGGCGACCGCCTGCGGGCGGACGCGGCGCTTATCCTGGACTCCGGCGTGTATGCTCCCGGGATCCCCGCGATTACGCTCGGGCTGCGGGGAATCGTCGGGGGCGAGATCGAGGTCATCGGACCCTCCCGCGATCTTCACTCGGGCGGCTACGGCGGCGTGGCGCCGAATCCGTTTATGGCCCTCGCCGAGATCCTCACCGGCCTGAAGAACGCCGATGGGCACATCTTGATCCCGCACTTCTACGATCGCGTCGTGGCGCCCCCGAAAGCCGAAACGGACGCGTGGGCAAAGCTGCCGTTCGATGAGGCCGAGTTCCTTCGGGACGAGGTGGGTTCCACGGCGCTGACCGGGGAACCCAGCTTCAGCGTGTTCGAGCGCAACTGGGCGCGCCCGACGTTTGAGATTCACGGAATGCCGGGGGGCTTCATCGGAGAGGGCTCAAAAACGGTGATCCCAACGCGCGCGCACGGCGAAGATCAGCATGCGCCTTGTGGCGAACCAAGATCCCGCTGAGATCGGGCACCTGTTCGAAGCCCATGTTCGCTCGCTAACCCCGCGGGGCACGCAGGTCAACGTCCGCGTCCGTCGCGGCGCGACGCCTGTTGTGGTGCCACACACGCTCCCGGCCATCACGGCGGCGCGGGCCGCGCTCGCGGACGCGTTCGGTCACGAGACCGTCTTCGTTCGCAGCGGGGGATCGATCCCGATCGTCTCGGCGTTCATCCATCGAGTCAAGCTGCCCACCGTCATCACCGGCTGGTCGACACCCGACGCCAACGCGCACAGCCCGAATGAAAAGCTGGACCTTGAGCACTTCCACAAAGGCACGATTGCGGTCATGCGCTTCTTCGAGCGGATGGGCGGAGCCGCATAGCGCGGCCGGGCTGACGATGCGCATCGGGGTCCCGAGAGAGATCAAGGACCAGGAAGGCCGTGTCGGCATTACACCTGCTGGCGTGCACGAACTCGTTGCCGCCGGCCACACAGTACTCGTCCAGCGTACCGCGGGCGAAGAGAGCGGGATTACCGATCGAGACTACGAGAGACGCGGAGCCAGCATCGTCCCCGGCGCGCCCGACGCTTGGGATGCGGACATGGTGCTGAAAGTTAAGGAACCACTCGCAAGCGAATACCCGTACCTGCGTCCCGGGCCTCATCGTCTTTACCTACCTGCACCTCGCGGCGGAACCGGAACTGACGGGCGCGCTGCTTCGAAGTCGTACGGTGGGCATCGGATATGAGACGGTCCAACTACCGGACGGAGAGCTACCGCTGCTCACCCCAATGAGCGAAGTCGCCGGCCGGATGTCGGTGCAAGAGGGTGCGTTCTATTTGAAGAAGACCGCCGGCGGCAAGGGGACCCTGCTCGGCGGGGTCACCGGTGTCGCACCTGCCAACGTCGTGATCGTCGGCGGCGGGGTCGTGGGTGCCCATGCCGCGCGGGTCGCGACCGGTATGGGCGCACAGGTCGTGGTGCTCGAGAAGAGCCCCCGCCGGATGGCGTACCTCGACGACGTGCTTCATGGTCGCGCGATGGCGATTATGAGCAATCCGGTGACACTCGAGCAGGCAGTCACGTACGCGGATCTCCTGATCGGCGCCGTCCTGATCCCGGGCGCCCGTGCCCCGCGCCTCGTATCCGAGGCGATGGTCCGCACCATGAAACCCGGCTCGGTCATTGTGGACGTAGCGGTGGACCAGGGCGGATGCATCGAGACCACCGAGCCGACGACGCACACGCATCCGATCATCGAGAAGTTCGGCGTCTTGCACTATGGCGTGACGAACATGCCTGGCGCACTTCCGCGTACGTCGACCTTCGCGCTCACGAATGTCACGATCGGCTACGCGCTCGAGTTGGCTGCGAAGGGTTGGCAACGGGCCGCGATAGACGATCCCGCTCTCGCGCGAGGCGTAAACACTGCGGATGGTCAGGTCACGTATGCGGCCGTAGCGGAAGCCAACCACCTGGACTACGTCCCGATCGAACGGCTCCTGGCATAAGCGTATACCCAGCGCGTAAGAAAGAACGAAAAGGGTCGGACCGTTGATGGTCCGACCCTCTACTGTCTGATGTCTACGAAAACGTACAGCGCTTAGCCGGCGTCCGTCCCGCGCTCCACACGCACCTTCCCCGCGGCAATCTCTTCGAGGGCAACGGTCACCGGGTTTGTGCTCACGATGTCCACCATCGGAAGATGGCCTTCCTTTAGTTGACGCGCGCGCTTCGCAACCCCGACAACCAGGGAGTACTTGTTATCGACCCGGTCCAAGAGCGACTCGAGCGGGGGTCTGATCATCGGCATATCGGCATCCTCCCGGATCGCGCGGACGCGTCCGTCGAAAATCTATGAATCGGTGGGTCAGAGAGAAAGGGATCGATCGGTGGGGGGAAGGCAAGCTTCCCCCCACCGAAAATATCCCCGGCAGCGACCTACTCTCCCACGCAGTTGCCCACGCAGTACCATTGGCCCTGGAGGGCTTAACTTCCGTGTTCGGAATGGGAACGGGTGTGGCCCCTCCGGCAACGCCACCGGGAATTCTTCTGACGGGACCCCCGAGCGGGTTCCCGCCACATTTACCCATGGCTCGCGCGTTCGGATCCCAGCCCTCGCCACATACACGAAAGCCTTAGCCTGCGACTACGAGCCACGGTGCAAGCTCCATACAGCTACCCCTAAGGCCATACCTTCAAGCCCTCGACCGATTAGTACCGGTAAGCTTAAGGCCTCACAGCCCTTACACTCCCGGCCTATCAACCAGGTAGTCCTCCTGGGGTCTTACCCGGTTACCCGGTGGGAAGCCTCGTCTTGGGGTGGGCTTCGCGCTTAGATGCTTTCAGCGCTTATCCCGTCCGCACATAGCTACCCGGCGCTTGCCCTTGGCAGGACAACCGGTACACCAGCGGTGCGTCCACTCCGGTCCTCTCGTACTAGGAGCAGCACCCCTCAAGCTTCCTACGCCCGCAGTGGATAGGGACCGAACTGTCTCACGACGTTCTGAACCCAGCTCACGTACCGCTTTAATGGGCGAACAGCCCAACCCTTGGGAGCTACTACACCCCCAGGATGCGATGAGCCGACATCGAGGTGCCAAACCTCCCCGTCGATGTGGACTCTTGGGAGAGATCAGCCTGTTATCCCCGGGGTAGCTTTTATCCGTTAAGCCACGGCGCTTCCACTTGCCACCGTAGGATCACTAGGCCCGACTTTCGTCCCTGCTCGGCTTGTTGGCCTCACAGTCAAGCCCCCTTATGCCCTTACACTCGACGCACGGTTTCCAACCGTGCTGAGGGGACCTTGGGGCGCCTCCGTTACCATTTAGGAGGCGACCGCCCCAGTCAAACTGCCCGCCTGCCACTGTTCCGAAAACCGATGAGGTCCTCGGTTAGGACGTAATTCAATCAAGGGTGGTATTCCACCGTTGGCTCCACCGAAGCTAGCGCCCCGGCTTCGCAGCCTCCCACCTATCCTCTACATGACAGAACCACATCCAATGACAGGGTACAGTAAAGCTCCACGGGGTCTTTCCGTCCAGCTGCGGGTAGTCAGTGTCTTCACTGACACCACAACTTCGCCGAGTCCCTGGTCGAGACAGCGCTCAAGTCGTTACACCATTCGTGCAGGTCGGAACTTCGCGCGTTCCCCTGTTTCCAGAGGGCGTAGACTATACCTTTATCTCAGAACGGGGGTAACGCTTCTTGCTCGACGCGTTCAAGTTTCCGGAGAGTTCCACGAGCCTCATGAACCCCTCTGCCGTCAGGTGTTCCTTACGGAACATCAACCGGCAGATCTCCGCGAACGCTTCGAACTCTCGCGCTTTGCTTGATAACAATGGATACATCTCGAAGTGCGGGATCACTCTGTGGACCAGCATCGGAACGCTACGGACCTCGTACTTCAGAGTGCGATCCGAGCGATCCGGTCGAATCGAGCCGCAACCGAATGTTTCGACAAGCATGTGCAAGATCTCGGCACGGTCTCGATTCTGGCTGACCGAAAAACTGGGTCGGACGTCCCAACCCATGGCGTGTCGCTTACTGCGGTTGAACGTAACACAGAAGCAACCTTCGCCATCCACATATCCCGTTAGGTAACACTTCGTATCCACTGCCATCCCGTCCAAGATACCGGCGTTTTGTGGCGCCCATAGATTTGGTGGCTTCCCACCAGCAAGCGCCACCCCGGAATCGAATCCGGAGTCGTTACAGGGCCGCATACTTCGCGGCTTCCCTCGGTATTACCCTCGCCCGGCTACTGCCGTCGTTAGGGTTTCACCGATATGAGCCGGCTTTCTTGCAGGATCACTCCCGCAAGGGGCAAGTTTCCACTTACCCGACAAGGAATTTCGCTTGTGCCTTACTCAACGAAGTCGTTGAGCGGGAGACGCGAGCACGTCACCCCTGCATGTCGCCATGCAGTCGGGACCATATCATCATCCGACGTCTCTCGGATGTCCGGCGTGTGGTCTCTGAGGGTTCCAGACAAGGACTGTCTGGCCTTCCCTGCTGATTACCTGCACCCACCGCATTGTCACCAGCACTTCGCTGGTAGCGTGGGATACTCAGGCTTTCCAGCATATAGCCGGATGCGCACCGCACCGTTACCGGTACGGGGGGCAGCGAATCTACCTTAGGACCGTTCTCTATGTTACGACCCATCGCTGGGCGGCGGGAGTTGGTTACCCGCTCTACGTGTCGCCACGCAGGTCGGACTGTATCATCCCCGAAGGGTCCGGCGTACAGTCTCTGAGGGTTCCAAGCTTTCGCCTGGCCTTCCCTGCTGATTGCCTGCACCCATCGCATTGTCACCGTTGTTTCCGGTAGCGTGGGATCCTCAGGGTTTCCAGCATATAGCCGGATTTTGGTAACGTAACTACAAT
>CAWBBU010000006.1:0-60000 GCA_963787105.1 uncultured Bacillota bacterium | reverse complement strand
TCGTGGCAGCGTCCTTGACCCGGTAACTCGCGAGGACCTTCGAGGGACGACGAGTCCCGGCTCGGCCCGACCCAAATAGAAAAACCGATCCGCGAACGAATCGGTTTCCTTGACAGATCCCCATTGGACATGCCTGGTCAGAACTCTGTCTCCCTTAGTATACTCGATCATTGCCAAATGTCAAGCGCACCATGACGGGCTCGCCCCCGTACCAGCCCCGTGCCCGGAACCGATAGCACGAACGGCTCAGCAGGGTCCCCGCCGTCCGTTGTCCTCCAGATCAGCCTCGCGGGTACCTGATATAATCGGGAACGTATCGCGGCGCGCAGACGCGCGCCCACAGCCGAGGTTCGATCACGACGAGAGGTGTCCCAACGGCAGTGACGGGTACGACAGAAGCGCTGGATCAATCGACGAAGTCGCAGATCGACGCGGTGGAGGGGTGGCTCACCGATCGGGAGGCGGCATTCCTCTATCATGCCGCCCATACCTGCGCCGTCGCCGGGCGAGATCGTCGAGATCGGCTCCTTTAAAGGAAAATCGACGGTCTGCCTCGGACTGGGCTCGCGCGCGGGCCGGCGCATCCCGATTTCAGCGATCGACCCCCACCAAACCGGAGAGCAGGCCGCGCACAACGAAGGTGTCTCGACGCTGCCTGATCTTCGAGCGAAACATCGCGCGAGCCGGGATCGGCGATCTCGTCACCCAGATCCCCGATTATTCCGCGGCCGTCGGCGCCCGCTGGAATCGTCCCATCGCGCTGCTGTGGATCGACGGCGACCACTCCTACGCGGCCGCGCTGCAGGACGCCTCGCTGTTCGCCCCGTGGGTGGTGGACGGCGGTATCGTCGCGTTCCACGATGCGACGCAGGGTGAGCTGCCCCGCGTCGTCCGCAAGGTGTTCGCCGACCCGCAGTATTCGGCGCTCGGCATCGTGGACTCGATCGTCTATGCGACCAAGTCCCCGGCCATGAAGAAATCGCTTCGGGACGTCCTCGTCCTGGCCGCGCTCTCACACTACGATCGGGCGCGCAGCGTCGCGCACGTCCTGCCGCTCCGCTCGATGTTCAAGCGAGTGCTCCGCCGCCTCCGCTAACCGCTACGGCTCGTCGATAATCGCGTGCGCGACGTCGGCGTCCTCCACCACGGCGCCGGGGTGCACGATCGCATCGCGCACGCGCGAGCGAACGATCCGCGCGCCCGGGGCCACCGTCACGTGCGGGCCGATCGCGGCGTCCCGAATCACCGCCCGAGGGTCAATCGCGCACGGCGCCACCAGGGTGGACCCCGCGAGGCTCGGCATCGCCTGACTCGTGCTCAGCAGCTCGCGATTCGCCAATAGCACGCGGTCGACCGTCCCGCAGTCATAGAAGCGGTGCACCGGGAACGTCCGCACGATGCCGCCCTGCGCGATCATCGCCTGCAGTGCATCGGTGAACCAAAACTCGCCGTCGCGCGACGCGCCGGCCCGGACCATGTCGTCCAGCGCCTGCGCGATTGGCTCGGCCTCAGGAAAGTAAAAGGTCCCGGCGACCGCGAGATTGGACGGCGGCTGCGCGGGCTTCTCCCACAGCCGCCGCGCGCGGCCTTCCGCATCCACCTCCACGATCCCGTAGCCCTGAGGGTCCCGCACCTCGGTGACGCCGATCGATGCCGCCCGCTGTGCGACCAGTTCGGCGAGGTCCAGCTCGGGGATCGTGTCGCCGAACTGAATCAGAACCGGCCCGCGCAGCCAGTCGCGCGCCGCGTAGACCGCGTGTCCGTTGCCGAGCGCCTCCCGCTGGACCGCGACCGCGGCCCGCGGCCCGGGGCGGGCGCTCAGGTACGCCTCGATCTGCTCCCGAAGATACCCGACGACCACGACGACGTCCGTGATCCCGACGTCAGGCAGCGGGTCGAGCAGGTGGGCCAGGATCGGCCGCCCCGCCACGTAGATCAGCGGCTTGGGGCGCCGGAGGGTGTGCGGACCGAGCCGCCGTCCAACGCCCGCGGCGACGATTACCGCGCGGGGCGCCGCGGTCACCACGCGCGCATGCCGGATGCGATCAGTGCCGGAAGTGCCGGATCCCGGTCGTGACCATCGCGAGGCCCGCGGCTTCGGCGGCCGCGGCGACCTCCGCGTCCCGCAGGGACCCGCCCGGATGCATGATGGCGGTCACGCCCGCGGCGATCGCCACTTCGACCGCGTCCGGAAACGGGAAGAACGCCTCGGAGGCCATCACGGACCCGCGCGCCCGATCGCCGGCCTGCTTGGCGGCGAGGCGGACGGGCTCCACACGATTCATCTGACCCGAGCCGACCCCGACGACCTGGCGGTCGCGGGCCAGCACGATCGCGTTCGACCGGACGTATCGGCACACGGTCCACGCAAAGCGCAGGTCGGCCCACTCGGACGGCGTCGGCTCGCGCGACGTCAGGACCTTGAGGCGCGACTCGTCGAGATCCAGCAGATCGCGGTCCTGGACCAGCAGTCCGCCGTGCACGCGGCGCAGGTCGAGCCCCCACGGCTCCGCCGCGTGATCCAGCGGCCCGACCTCCATCACGCGCAGATTCTTCTTGCGCGCGAGCACGGCGCGCGCCCCCTCGTCGTACCCGGGCGCGATCACCGCCTCCAAGAACGTCTCCGTCAGCGCCTCGGCCGTGGCCGCGTCGACCGGCCGGTTCAGCGCGACGATGCCGCCGAACGCGGACACCGGATCACCCTCGCGCGCGTTCAGATACGCCGCGCGCAGCACCTCGCCGGTCCCGACGCCGCAGGGGATGCCGTGCTTGACGACGACCGCGGACGGCTCGCGAAACTCGCGCACCAACTCGAGCGCCGCGTCGAGATCGTAGATGTTGTTGTACGACAGCTCCTTCCCGCCGAGCTGCCGGGCGGTCGAGACCGATGGGGTGCGGACGCCGGGCTCGCGGTAAAACGCGCCGCGCTGGTGCGGGTTCTCCCCGTACCGGCAGTCCTGGACCTTCTCGAACCCGAGCGCCAGGCGCTCCGGAAACGCGTCCCCGCCGAGGTACCGGGCGATCGCGGCGTCGTAGGTGCTCGTGCGCGCGAAGGCGCCGGCCGCGAGCCGCCGCCGCGTCTCGTCGCCGAGGGTCCCGGTCTCGCGCAGTTCGTCCAGGACCGGACGATACTGCGCCGGGTCGCTCAGGACGGCGACCCCGTCGGCGTTCTTCGCGGCCGCGCGCAGGAGCGTGACGCCGCCGATGTCGATCTCCTCGATCATCTCGGGACGGTCCGCGCCGCGGGCCAGCGCCGCCTCGAACGGATAGAGCGTGACCGCGACCAAATCGATGGGACGGATCTCGTGGCGCGCGAGTTCGTCGTCGTGCGCGGCGTTGCCCCGCACGGCGAGCAGGCCGCCGTGCACCGCGGGATGCAGCGTCTTGACCCGCCCGCCGAGAATCTCGGGAAACCCCGTCACGTCCGCGAGCGGCGTCACGGGCACCTGCGCGGCCGCGAGCGCCGCCGCGGTGCCGCCTGTCGAGATGATCTCAACGCCGAGCGACACCAGGCCGGCGGCGAACTCCACCACGCCGGTCTTGTCGGCCACGCTCAGCAGTGCACGCCGAACCTTCATCGCTCCGCCTCGCTCAACTGGCCGCGCCCGCGGCCGGAATCCACCGTCATGCGCGCCCGGGTGTCTCGCGCGCCCCGGACGGTGCCGGGGCGTCGAGGATCCGCACGCGGTTGCCTTCGATCCTGAGCCGCCCTTCCGCGAAGAGCCGCACCGCCGCGGGGTACAGGCGCAGCTCCTCGCGCCGCACCCGCGCCGCGAGCGTCGCGATCGTGTCGTCGTCCTCGACCGGCACCGCCGCCTGCGCGATGATCGGCCCGGAGTCCGGCACGTCCGTCACGAAATGGATGGTGCAGCCCGTAATACGCGCGCCGGACTTGAGCACCGCCTCGTGCACCCGATCGCCGTACATGCCCTTCCCGCCGAACGCCGGCAGGAGCGAGGGATGGACGTTGATCAGGCGCCCCGCGAACGCCGAGACAAACGCGGGGGACAGGATCCGCAGAAATCCCGCGAGGCAGACGAGGTCGACCTTCGCGGCCGCGAGCGCCTCGCCGAGCGCCGCCTCGAACGCCGCCTGCGTGCTGTGCGCGCGGTGCGGCACCACCGCGGTCGCGATCCCGGCGCTCCGCGCGCGCTCGAGCGCGAACGCGCCCGGGACGTTGCTCGCGACGAGGGCAATGTCGGCCGGCACCTCGCGCCGCCGGCACGCGTCGATCAGCGCCTGCAGCGTCGTCCCCGTGCCGGAGACCAGCACGCCGACGCGCAGCGCGCTAGCCAATCTCCACCCCGCGCGTCCCGCGCCGGATCTCTCCCACCACCCACGCCTGCTCGCCCGACCGCTCGAGCGCGGCCACCGCCTCGTCCGCCTGCTCGCGCGCGACGACGAGGATCATGCCCACGCCCATGTTGAACGTCCGGAACATCTCGTCGTCGGACAGCCGGCCGCGGCTCTGCAGCAGCGCGAACACCGGCGGCACCGGCCACCCGCGCGCGACGACGGCCCGGCATCCCCGCGGCAGCACCCGCACGAGATTCCCCGCGATGCCGCCGCCCGTGATGTGCGCGATGCCCCGGACCCGAACGCGCTCGAGCAGGTCGAGCACCGGCCGGGCGTAGCAGCGGTGCGGCCGCATCAGCACGTCGCCGAGCGTCTCCGAGAAGCCGGGCGGCACGCGGTCGAGCGCGCGGCGCGCCGCCGTCCCCGTCCCGCCGCCTCGAAGCAGCACGGCGCGGGCCAGCGAGTACCCGTTCGTGTGGAGGCCGTCGCTCGCGAGCCCGATGAGCGCATCGCCCGCCTCAATCTCCCGCCCGGTGATGAGACGCTCCCGCTCGACGCCGCCCACGGTGCACCCGACCACGTCGACCTGCTGCGGCTTGTAGATCCCCGGCATCTCCGCGGTCTCCCCGCCGAGCAGCGCGATGCCGGTCCGGCGGCACGCGGCGGCGAGCCCCTCGATGATCGCCGTGATGGCGCGGGCCTCGAGATGCTCCGAGGCCACGTAGTCCAGCATGAACAGCGGCGCCGCGCCGTGGCACACCACGTCGTTCGCGCCGTGCGCGACGAGGTCGGCCCCGATCACGTCCCAGCGATCGAGCAGCCCCGCGAGCACCGTCTTCGTCCCGACGCCGTCGACCGAGCTGACCAGCACGGGGTCGCGATAGCTGCCGAGCCGGAAGAGACCGCCGAACTCCCCGCCGACGTTGAGGACGCCGTCCCGGTACGTCGACCGCACCAGGCTGCCGGCCTCGGCCAGGATCGCCTCCTTGGCACTGATGTCGACCCCGGCGAGCCGGTACGTCATCCGGCGCGCGGCCTTGCCGCGCGGCGCGCCGAGCGACTCGTGCGTGCGCCGCAGCCGCAGCGGTCGTCGGCCGCGCAGGCGCATCATCGACGCTGGGGCGCCTCGAGCGCGAACCGTCCCGCCGTGAGCTCGGTCGGCGTCACCGTGGGGTACCGGCCCGTCAGGCAGGCGAGGCAGAGGTCCTGCCGCGGCAGCGCGAGCGCCTCGACGAGGCCGTCGACGCTGAGAAAGCCCAGGCTGTCCGCCTCGATCTCGTCCCGGATCCCGTCGACCGCGAGGCGCGCGGCCACGAGCTCGCCGCGGTTGCTCGTGTCGATCCCGTAGAAGCAGGCGTTCCGGATCGGCGGCGAGGAGATGCGCACGTGCACCTGGCGCGCGCCGGCGCGGCGCAGGAGGCGCACGATCTGCCGGCTCGTCGTCCCCCGCACGATCGAGTCGTCGACCAGCACGACGTGGCGCCCGGCGATGACATCGGCCACCGGGTTGAGCTTCACGCGCACGCCGAAGTCCCGCAGCGCGGGGTCGGGCTGGATGAACGTCCGGCCGATGTAGCGGTTCTTAATCGAGGCCCACCTCGTGCGGGATCCCGGCGGCCTCGGCGTAGCCCATCGCGGCCGACGTCCCCGAGTCCGGCACGGCGATGACGATGTCCGCCGCCGCCGGATGCTCGCGCGCCAGCACGCGCCCCATGCGGCGCCGGACGTGGTGGACGCTGCGCGACTCGAGGACGGTGTCCGGCCGCGCGAAGTAGATGTACTCGAACACGCACGACGCGCGCTGCAGCGTCGGCAGCACGTGGATCTCGCGCAGCCCGCGCTCGTCCGCGATGATCAGCTCGCCCGGGCGGACCTCGCGCACCGGCTCGGCGCCGATGTGGTCGAACGCGCACGTCTCGGACGCGAACACGACGGACTCCCCGAGCCGCCCGAGCTCGAGCGGCCGGATCCCGTTCGCGTCGCGGAACGCCAGCAGGCGGTCCCCGACCATCGCCACGACGGTGTACGCGCCCTGGATCCGCGCCATGCAGTAGGCGACGGCCTCTTCCAGGGTGTCGAGGGGCGCGGTCGCGATCAGCTTGGTGATGATCTCGGTATCGGACGTCGCGGAGAACCGGTGCCCGCCCGCCTCGAGCTCCTTCCGCAAGAGCGGGGCGTTGACGAGGTTGCCGTTGTGCGCGAGGGCGAGGGTGCCCCACCGCGTCGCCTCGAGGAACGGCTGCGCGTTCTCGAGCCGCGCCCCGCCCATCGTCGAGTACCGCACGTGGCCGACCCCGACGGATCCCGTGAGCGCGGCGAGGCTCTCGGGCGAGAACACCTGCGCCACCAGGCCCATCGCCTTGTGGAGGTGCGTGTCGGTCCCGTCGAACGTCGCGATCCCCGCGCTCTCCTGGCCGCGGTGCTGCAGCGCGTACAGCCCGAGGTGCGCGTACGGGGCCGCGGGCAGCCCGTCGGTCCGGATCCCAAACACCCCGCACTCTTCGCGCAGCTTATCCCACGGAATCATCGTGCCACGTCCTCACTCGGCTCCCAGGCCGTTCGGAGATGTTCGAGCGCCACATCCACCCAGGGACCGCCGGCCTCCGCCGGCTTCCCCTCACGGCCCTGTCCGCCCGCCTGATCCAGGGTCCCGTCCGTGCCGATCGTCAGGCGCTCGCCGCCCACGATGCCGATCACCTGCACGGGCACCGTCAGGCGCCGCGCGAGCTCCACCAGCGCCGGCACCGATTCCGGACGCAGCGAGACGATGATCCGGCCGATCCCTTCCCCGAACAGCGCCTCGCACCGGCGGGCGGTAACCGCCTCGCGCAGCGCGACCTTGGCGCCGCGCTCGCCCAAAAGACAGCACTCAGCCAGCGCCACCGCGATCCCGCCGTCGGCGCAGTCGTGCGCGCTTCCGACGAGCCCCGCGGCGACGGCCTCGCGGGTGCAGCGGATCACGCGCGCGACCCCGGGCAGATCGGGCTCCCGCAGCCGCCCCGCGGTCATCCCGTGGAGCGTGGCGAGATATTCGCTCCCATCCAGCCACGCCGGCGCTCCGCCGAGCAGCACGATGAGATCGCCGTCGCGCACCCAGCCGGGCGTCGCGTGCCGGCGGACGTCGTCGAGCCGGCCCAGCATCGCGACGATCGGCGTCGGGTAGATCGCCTCGCCGCTCTCGTTGTAGAAGCTCACGTTGCCGCCGATGACCGGCACGTCGAGCGCCTCGCACGCGCGGGCGATCCCCTCGACCGCCTGCCGGAACGTCCAGAACACCTCGGGCCGCTCGGGATTCGCGAAGTTGAGGCAGTCGGTCACCGCCGCCGGGGTGGCCCCGACGCACGCCAGGTTCTGCGCGGCCTCGAGCACCGCGCACATCGCGCCCACGTACGGATCGAGGTAGCAGAGCCGGCCGTTCCCGTCGACCGCGAGCGCGAGCCCGCGGGGCGCGGCGTCCGGCACGCGCAGCACCGCCGCGTCCGCGCCCGGGGGCACGACCGTGTTCGTCTGCACCATGTGGTCGTACTGGCGAAACACCCAGCGCTTGCGCGCGATCGCGGGGGAGCCGAGGAGGCGCAGGAGCGCGTCATTCGGCGCGATCGCCGGCAGCGCCGAAAGATCCGCGCGCCGGAGATCGGCGAGGTACGCGGGCTCCACCGCCTCCGGCGCGTACTCGGGCGCCTCCGTCAGGTACTGCGGGTTCAGGTGCGCGACGATCTGGCTCCCGTCCCGCACGGTGAGCACTGAGGGCTCGACGACGCGGCCGATCGTAGCGGCGGACAACCCCCACGTGCGGGCGATGCCGAGCACGTCGTTTTCGCGGCCCTGCTGCACGACGAGCAGCATCCGCTCCTGCGACTCGCTGAGCAGCACCTCTTCGGGCGTCATCCCCTCCTCGCGGCGGGGGACCAGCTGGAGATCCACGTCCATGCCGACGCCGCCCTTGGCCGACATCTCGGACAAGGCGCACGTGAGGCCCGCGGCGCCCATGTCCTGCACCGCGATGACGGCCCCCGTGCCGAGCGCCTCGAGCGTCGCCTCGATGAGGAGCTTGCCCGCGAACGGATCGCCCATCTGCACGGCCGAGCGGTCCTTCGGGTCGCCCGCGAGCTCGGCGGACGCGAACGCCGCGCCGTGCATGCCGTCGCGCCCCGTCCGCGCGCCCACGTACACGACCGCGTTGCCGGGACCGGACGCCCGAGACGTGGCGATCCGGTCCTCGCGCACCAAGCCCAGGCACGCGACGTTGACGAGCGGATTGCCCCGGTAGCACGGCGCGCAGGCGAGCTCGCCGCCGACGGTCGGCACGCCGATGCTGTTGCCGTACGCCGAGATCCCCGCGATCACCCCGCGCAGGATCGGCGCGACCGCGCGGTCGTCGGGCGGCCCGAACCGCAGCGAGTCGAGCAGCGCCATCGGGCGCGCGCCCATCGCGAGGATGTCGCGGATGATGCCCCCGACCCCGGTCGCGGCCCCGTGGAAGGGTGCGACGGCGCTCGGATGATTGTGGCTCTCCATCTTGAACACGGCCGCCCATCCGTCGCCGACCGACACCGCGCCCGCGTTCTCGCCCGGGCCCCGCAAGAGCCCGCGCCCGCGCGAGGGGAACCGCCGCAGCGCGGCCTTGCTGTGCTTGTACGCGCAGTGCTCGCTCCACATGACGCCGAACATGCCGAGCTCCGCGGAGCTGGGCTCGCGCCCGAGGCGGAGGCAGATCTCGGCGTACTCCGAGGCCCGGAGCCCGGCCGCGGCCGCGAGCGCCTCCGACGACGCGAGCCGCGGCTCGACGGCCATCGTCAGTGCACCTCCGCCGGCTGTCCGGAGAGCGTGCGGCCGGACGCGATCCACTGCTCGAGCGACTCGAAGATCCGGAGGCCGTCGGTGCTGCCGAGCAGCTCCTCGGACGCGCGCTCCGGATGCGGCATCAGGCCCAAGACGGCCCCCGACGCGCTCGCGATGCCCGCGACCGCGTCCTCGGCGCCGTTGGGATTCGCCTCCCGCGCCACCACGCCGGTGTCGTCGCAGTACCGGAACACGACCTGCCGGTGCGCCGCGATCGCGGGGCGCGCGGCGTCCATCACGTACCGGCCCTCCGCGTGCGCGATCGGCAGCCGCAGCACGTCGCCGGGCTCGAGCGCACAGGTGAACGGCGTGTCGGCGCGCTCGGTGCGCACGTACACCCACTCGCAGCGGAACTCGCCGGACAGGTTCGGCAGCATCGCCCCCGGCAGAAGGCCCGCCTCGAGCAGCGTCTGGAATCCGTTGCAGATGCCGAGCACGAGCCCGCCGCGCTCGACGTACGGGCGCAGCGCGCGGACCGCGGGGGCCGTGGTCGCGATCGCGCCCGCGCGGAGATAGTCCCCGTACGAAAACCCGCCGGGCAGGATGACGGCGTCGAGGCCCCGGAGCGAGCGCTCCTCATGCCAGACGTACTGCGCGTGCTGGCCGAGCACATCGCGGATCGCGTGATACGTGTCCGCGTCGCAGTTGCTGCCGGGAAAGACCACGATCCCCACGTTCACCGGCCACCTCCTCGTCCCGCGTCTGGCCTCACCCGGCCGCGCGGCCTCGGGTGCCTCACCCGATCTCGTACCGGTACTGCTCGATCAGCGTGTTCGCGAGAAACCCGTCGCACATCTCGCGGACGCGTCCCTCGAGCCGCTCGTCGTCCTCGAGCTCGATCTCGAAGTAGCGGCCGGTGCGCACCGTCTTCACCCCGCCGTGGCCGAGCGCGTCGAGGCCTTTCTGAATCGCCTGCCCCGGCGCGTCCAGCACGCCGGGCTTCAGCGTCACGATCACCCGCACCGTCTTCGCCGCCACGCTCACGCCTCCGCGAGCGGGCGCCCGACGAGGCGGCGATACACCTCGAGGTACCGCGCCCGGGCCGCCTCGACGATCGCGGGCGGGAGCGAGGGCGCCGGCGGCTGCTTGTTCCACCCGGTCCCTTCCAAATAATCGCGCACGATCTGCTTGTCGTAGCTCTCGGTCGATCCGGTCGCGGCGTAGGACGCGGCGTCCCAGAACCGCGAGGAGTCCGGCGTCAGCGCCTCGTCGATCAGCGTGAGCGTCCCGCCGCGCAGGCCGAACTCGAACTTGGTGTCCACCAGGAGAAAGCCCGCGCGTTCGGCCGCGGCCGCCCCCTCCCGGTACAGCCGGACGCTCGTGTCCTGGAGCTGGCGGGCGAGGTCCGTCCCGAGCGTCTCCGCCATCCGCGCGGCCGAGAGGTTCTCGTCGTGGCCCGCATCGTTCTTCGTCGCCGGGGTGAAGATCGGTTCGGGCAGCCGGCTGCCCTGCCGCAGGCCCGCCGGCAGGCGCACCCCGCAGACCTCGCCCGCGGCCTGATACTCCTTCCAGGCCGAGCCGGCGAGGTAGCCGCGGACGACGCACTCGAAGTCGATCCGCTCGCACCGGTGCACGAGCATCGCGCGTCCCGCGAGCTCCGCACCGCGCGCGCGCACCGCGTCCGGCATCGCGTCGAGGTCGATCGTGATCATGTGATTCGGGACGACCGCGGCCAGGCGCTCGAACCAAAACGCCGACAGGCACGTCAGCACGCGGCCGCGGTCCGGAATGCCGGTCGCGAGCACGCAGTCGAACGCCGAGAGGCGGTCGGTCGCGACCAAGAGGAGGCGGTCGCCGAGATCGTAGTTGTCCCGCACCTTCCCGCGGGAAAAGAGCGGCAGGTCGAGGTGCGTCTCGACCACCGCGGCGCTGCCACGTCCCGTCATCGCGTCGGTCATCGTGCCCTCCTCGTTCGTGTTCCCCGAGGTCATCAGGCGCCCGGGACGGCGGCGTGCGCCGCCGGTACGTTGGAATCCGGCCCGGTGTGGGACCCCACGAGGCCCACCCGGGCGAAGATCTCGTCCACGTGCCGCAGCGCGGGGGCCGGATCGAAGCACGCGTCGAGGGCCTCGTCCGTGAGGGCCTTCGTCGCGCGGACGAGCTCCCGGAACGACTGCCCCTCGTCCCACGCCCGCATCGCGGTCGACTGCACCACGCGGTACGCCTCCTCGCGGCTGAGGCCGGCGGCCAGGAGGGCCAGCAGCACGCGGTGCGAGAACACGAGGCCGCCGGTCCGCTCGAGGTTCGCCCGCATGTGCTCCGGATAGACCCGCAGGCCCTCGATCACCCCGGTCAGCTTCCGGATCATGTAGTCGAGGACCGTCGTCGCGTCCGGCACGATGACCCGCTCCACCGACGAATGCGTGATGTCCCGCTCGCCCCACAGCGCGATGTCCTCGAGCGCGGACACCGCATGGCCGCGCACGAGCCGCGCGAGCCCGGCGATGCGCTCCGAGATGATCGGGTTGCGCTTGTGCGGCATCGCGGACGATCCCGTCTGGCCCGCGCGGAACGGTTCCTCGACCTCGCGCAGCTCCGTGCGCTGCAGGGTGCGGATCTCGGTCGCGATCTTCTCGAGCGTGCCCCCGATCACCGCGAGGTGCGCGAGGTACTCGGCGTGGCGGTCGCGCTGCAGCACCTGAGAGGACACCGGCGCCGGGACGAGGCCGAGGTGCGCGCACACGTACGCCTCGACCTCGGGCGGGTTGTGCGCGAACGTGCCGACCTCGCCCGAGAGCTTGCCGACACCGATCACCGCGCGGGCGCGCCGGAGGCGCTCGAGCCCGCGCCCGACCTCGGCGTACCACAGCGCCACCTTGAGGCCGAACGTGATCGGCTCCGCCTGAATCCCGTGCGTGCGGCCGGCCATCACGGTATACCGGTGCGTCACGGCGAGGCGCCCGAGCGCCCGGTGCAGCGCCTCGAGCTCGCGCGTGAGGAGATCGGCGGCGCGCACCATCAGGACCGACAGCGCCGTGTCGACGACGTCGGAGGACCCCAGGCCCAGGTGCAGGTAGCGCGCATCGTCGCCGACCGTCTCCCCGACGACCCGGAGGAACGCAACGACGTCGTGGCGCGTCTCCTTCTCCTCGATCTCATCGATGCGCGCGACACTCGTCACGCGGGCGCGCTCGCGCAGCCGCAGGACCGCGTCGCGGGGCACGAGCCCGCGCTCGGCCTGCGCCTCGGCGGCGAGCAGCTCGATCTCGAGCCACGTATCGAATTTGGCCTCGGGGCTCCAAAGCGCCGCCATCTCCGGCGACGTGTAGCGGGGAATCACGGGAATCCCTCCTGCGTGAAGATGACGTCCTGCCGGCCCGGGCCGACCCCGACCATCGCGATCGGGACGTCGACGATCTCCTCGATCCGGCGGAGAAACATCCGCGCCTCGACCGGGAGATCCGTGAGGCGCCGCGCGCGCTGGGTGGGCGTGCGCCAGCCGGGCAGCTCCTCGTACACCGGCTCGACCCGCGCCACCGCGGCGGTGTGGGGCACCGAGTGGATCGTGCGCCCGCCGAGCCGGTAGGCGGCCGCGATCTTGATCGTCTCGAACGTGTCGAAGATGTCGAGCTTCATCAGCGCGAGCTGCGTGAAGCCCGCGAGCTCAGCCGCGAACCGCGCCGCGACCCCGTCGAACCAGCCGCAGCGCCGCGGCCGCCGCGTCGTGGCGCCGTACTCGCCACCGAGCTCGCGGATGTGCGCGCCGGTCTCGTCCTCGAGCTCGGTCGGCATCGGCCCGGACCCGACCGCGGTCGTGTACGCCTTCGCGACGCCGAGCACGCGCGTGATCCGATACGGCGGGATCCCCGCGCCCGACGACGCCCCGCCCGGCAGCGTGGTCGACGACGTCACGTACGGGTACAGCCCCCAGTCGAGGTCGCGCATCACGCCGAGCTGTCCCTCGAGCAGGATCATCCGGTCGGCGCGCAGCGCCTCCTGGATCAGCGGGTGCGTATCGGCGACATACGGACGGAGCCGGTCGGCCCAGCCCGCGGCCGTCGCGAGCAGGCGCTTGAGCTCCAGCGCCTCGTGCCGGTAGACGCCGGTGAAGAGGGCCGTCTTGCGCGCGGCGATGAACCGCAGCTGCTCGACGAGATGGGCCTCTTCGAATAGATCGCCGAGGCGGATGCCGATCCGCGCGGCCTTGTCGCTGTACACCGGCCAGATGCCCTGCTTCGTCGTCCCGTGGGGGGCGCCGCCGCGGGCGGCCTCCTCGAGCTCGTCCATCACGATGTGGTGCGGGAAGATGAGGTGCGCCCGCTCGTCGAGCCACAGGCGTCCGACGGTCGGCATGCCGACGCGCTCGACCTCCTCGGTCTCGGCAAGCAGCACGTCGGGATTCACGACGACGCCCGGCCCGATCACGCACTGCGCCGCCGGATGGAAGATGCCCGACGGCAGGAGATGCAGCGCGAACGTCCCGTGCTCATTCTGGATCGTGTGGCCCGCGTTGTTGCCGCCGTTGTAGCGGACGACCACGTCGGCGTGGGCCGCGAGTGTGTCCACGACCTTGCCTTTGCCCTCGTCGCCCCACTGGGCGCCGACGACGGCGATGACCGGCATCTACCGCGTCTCCCGCGGCGGGACCATGCCGGCCTCGGTCGTCGCGCCAAGGCGCGCGGCCTTCTCGTCGACCTGCGCGGCCAGGCGCGCCTTCTGC
Organism: uncultured Bacillota bacterium; assembly: GCA_963787105.1. Lineage (GTDB taxonomy): Bacteria > Sysuimicrobiota > Sysuimicrobiia > Sysuimicrobiales > Segetimicrobiaceae > JAJPIA01. Next base: position 46,202 of record CAWBBU010000006.1, on the reverse strand, counting down.
GCGCGGTAGCGCTCGCGCAGCGCCGGATCCGCGGTCCCGAGGATCTGCACCGCGAGCAGCGCGGCGTTCCGCGCGCCGCCGATCGCCACGGACGCGACCGGCACGCCGCCCGGCATCTGCACGGTGGAGAGGAGCGCGTCCATCCCGCCGAGCGCGCCGCCGGCGAGCGGCACCCCGATCACCGGCAGCACGGTGCGCGCCGCGACGGCCCCCGCGAGGTGCGCCGCGGCGCCGGCCCCGCAGATCAGGACCTGCACCCCGCGCCCCTCGGCCTCGGCCGCGTACCGGTCCGCCCGTTCCGGCGACCGGTGGGCCGACGCGATCGTCAGCTCATACGGCACCTCGAACTCCGCGAGCACGCGCCCGGCTTCCTGCATCACCGGCACGTCGGAGTCGCTGCCGACCAGAATCAGGACCCGTGTCTTCCCCTCGGTGCGTGCCGTCATCGTCCACCCTCGTCGCCTGACGTGATCGCCGCCTGCGCGGGCCGCTCGACCGCGGTCCGCGCGAGCGCGCGGGCGCCGATGTCTCGGCGCATGACCTTGCCGTCGTACGTGATGGCGTCCGCCGCGCGGTACGCGCGCGCGCGGGCGCTCTCGACCGTCGGGCCGGTCCCCACCGCGTTCAGGACGCGCCCGCCGGCCGTAACCGTGCGCCCGTCCCGGACCGCGGTCCCCGCGTGAAACAGGAGCGCGTCCGGCGCCTCGACCCGATCGAGCCCCAGGATCTCGGACCCGGTGCGGGGATGATCCGGATAGCCGGGCGCGCACAGGACGGCGCACACCGCATATCCCGGCCGCCACCGCGGCATCGCACGGTCGACGCGTCCGGCGACGGCGGCGTCGAAGAGATCGAGCGGCCCCGACTCCAAGAGCGGCAGCAGCACCTGCGCCTCCGGGTCGCCGAACCGCACATTGAACTCGAGCACCCGGGGGCCGTCGGCCGTCAGCATGACGCCCGCGAACAGGACGCCGCGGTACGGATGTCCCTCTTCCGCCATCGCCCACAGCGTCGGGGCGAGAATCTCGTCGACGATCCGATCGGCCGCGGCGCGGTCCACCCCGGGCACCGGGGCCACGGCGCCCATCCCGCCGGTGTTGGGCCCGCGGTCGCCGTCCTCGAGGCGCTTATGATCCTGCGCCGGGACGAGCGGTACCAAGTGGGTCCCGTCGCAGATCGCGAACACGCTCACCTCGTCGCCCTCGAGCGTCTCCTCGACGACGACGCGCGCGCCGGCGTCGCCGAAGCGCCGCGCCACCATCATCGCGTCGAGCGCGGTGCACGCTTCCTCGTTCGACCGCGCGACCACCACACCCTTGCCCGCCGCGAGACCGTCGGCCTTGATCACGAGCGGCCGGCCGGCGCGGCGCACGTAGTCGGCGGCCGCGGCCGCATCATGAAAGATCCGAAACGGTGCGGTCGGAATTTCGTACCGATCGCACAGGCGCTTCATGAAGACCTTGCTGGCCTCGAGCTGCGCGGCCGCCTGCGTCGGTCCGAACGCGCGGAGGCCGCGCGCGGCGAACACATCCACGAGACCCGCCGCGAGCGGCGCTTCGGGTCCCACGACCGTCAGATCGATGTTGAGGCGTTCGGCTTCGTTCGCGAGGCCCGGGAGGTCGAGCGCGCCGCAGGGCACGCAGGTGGCGCACTCGGCGATGCCGGGATTGCCGGGTGCGGCGAATACAGTGAGGCCCTGCCGGCTGAGGGCCCACGCCAGCGCGTGCTCTCGACCACCTGATCCAACCACCAGGACTCTCATTGCGCTCCCATGCCGCGTCACGGCGGCGGGTCGAAATGAGCATGATTGTTCGTGTTTGCGACTGTGGGTTCGGAGGATTCTGCGACTGGATCCAAAATGACCATATCATATCCGGAAGAATACGCCAAGTTAATTCTGAATGTACGTGTTTTGGGTCATCGCGTTCACGACGATGCCAAGGAATAGGCGAACACGCGGGCGAAGACGGTGATTTCGTGACTACTCGTGCCGTGATTACCGGAATCGGGGCGCTCACCCCAGTCGGTCTGTCGGCTCCGGACACTTGGGCGAGTCTGCTCGCGGGCCGGAGCGGCGTAGGCCCCCTGACCCGGTTCGACGCGTCGCGGTACCCGGTGAGGATCGCGGCCGAGATCCCGAACTTCGACCCGACCAAGGTACAGACCCGCAAGCGGGCCCGCCGCACCGCGCGGTTTGCCCAACTCGCGATCGCCGCGGCGGACGAGGCGCTCAAGGACGGCCGGCTGTCCCTCACCCCGGACATCCAGGACCGCGTGGGCGTGACGGTCGCGACCGCCCTCGGCGGCATGGACGCGATCGACGACGAGGCCCCCCGCCTGTACGGCGCCAACCCGGCCCGGGTCACGCCGTTTCTCCTGCCGCTCCTGATCGCCAACATGGCGGCGTCCGCGGTCACGATCCAGTTCGGGATCCACGGCCCCTCGAACACGTCGGTCGGCGCCTGCGCGAGCGGCGCGCTCGCGCTCGCGGAAGCGCGGCGCTGGATTCTCGACGGCGACGCCGACTACGTGCTGGCCGGCGGCGCCGAGTCGGCGCTCACGCCGTCCGTCTGGGCGGCGCTGTGCTCCGTCGGCGCCCTCAGCAGCCGCAACGATGAGCCGGAGCGCGCGAGCCGGCCGTTCGACCTGGATCGCGACGGCTTCGTCTACGGCGAGGGCGCGGTCGTGTTCCTCGTCGAGCGGGAGGATCTCGCGCGCAAGCGCGAGGCCCGCATCTACGCCGAGCTCGCGGGCGCGGCGCTCACCAGCGACGCCTACCATGAAACCGCCCCCCGTCCGGACGGCGATCAGGCCGCGCGCGCGATCACGCTCGCGCTCGAGGGAGCGGGCGCCGCACCCGACGAGGTCGATCTGGTCGTCGCGCACGGCACCGGCACGCCGCTGAACGACATCGCGGAGACGGTCGCGATCAAGCAGGCGCTCGGGTCCCACGCCCGCGCGGTCGCGGTCTCGGCGCCGAAGAGCATGGTGGGCCACCTGATCGGGGCCGCCGGGGCGCTCGCGGTGCTCGTCGGCGTCCTCGCGATCCGCGACGAGATCATTCCCCCGACGATCAACCTCGAGCACGCCGACCCGCTGTGCGACCTCGACTACGTGCCGGGCGTCGCCCGGCGCGCCCGCGTCCGCCTCGCGCTGGCCAACGCGTTCGGGTTCGGCGGACAGAACTGCGCCGTCGCGGTGCGCGCCGCGGAGCGGTAGGACCCCCCGCCCGCTCCACCGAACTGCATCAGGACTTCCTAAGCGCACCGGCCCTCGGATCCGCGGGCCCGCGCATCGACGCGTGCCGCCGCGACCCGCGAGAGGCATCCCAGAGGAGGCAGCCATGTTCGACGGCACGTTCACCGGGAAAGTCGCGCTCGTCACCGGCGCCTCCCGCGGCATCGGCCGGGCCACGGCCCTCATGCTGGCACGTGGCGGCGCGGACGTGATCGTGCACTTCCACCGGAGCGAAGACGCTGCAGTCGCGGTGGCGGCGGAGATCGCGGCACTCGGCCGGCGCGCGGTGCCGGCCCGGGCCGACCTCGAGAAGCCCGACGAGATCGACCGCCTGTTTGACCGGGTGACCGCCGAGTTCCACGGCCTCGACTACTTCGTCGCGAACCATGCCGCGACGGCGTTCAAGACGACGCTTGACGCGAAGCCGCACCACCTCCAGCGCACGTTCGACCTGATCGTCCGCTCGCTCGTCCTGTGCGCGCAGCGCGCGGTCCCGCTGATGGACGGCCGCGAAGGGGCGATCGTCGCGATCACCGGGCAGGGAACCGTCGAGATGCTGCCGCAGTATGCGATCCTGGCGTCCGCGAAGGCGGCGATGGAGACCTGGACGCGCTACCTCGCGTACGAGCTCGCCGGGCGCGGCATCACCGCGAACTGTGTGAGCCCGGGCGTGATCGCCACGGACTCCGCCCGGTTCTACGGCGGCGACCGGTTCGCCGAGTTTGACCGGCTCGTCTCCACGCACGCGCCGAGCGGGCGCATGGGCGCGCCCGAGGACGTCGCGGCCGTCGTGGCGTTCCTGTGCAGCCCCGGGGCGCGCTACCTCGTGGGGCAGACGATCGTCGTCGACGGCGGGCTCGGACTCACGTCCGCACCATTTGAACTGTTCCGGCGAGGGGAGGCACGCGCATGAACAAGGTCATGAGCACGGACGATGTGATCGCGCAGATTCCGGATGGGGCGCTCGTCGCGATCGGGGGCTCGTCGCTGTCGCGCAAGCCGATGGCGCTCGTGCGGGCGCTCGCGCGGAGCGATCGGAAGAACCTGCGCGTCATCGTGAACGTGGGCGGTCCGGAGGTCGACCTCCTGCTCGGCACCGGCAAGATCGCCGAGCTGATCTACGCGTTCGTCGGGTTCGAGGTGATGGGCCTCGCGCCCCACTTCCGGAAGGCGCGCCAAGAGGGCACCGTCAAGTTCCAGGAGTGGACCGAGTACACGGTGATGGCCGGTCTGGACGCGGCGATCAAGCGCGTGCCGTTCCTGCCGACGCACTCTACCCTCGCGACGGACGTGCTCAAGGTCAACACCGCGTTTCGCACGTTCCAAGACCCGTTCGGGGGCGAGACCCTCGTGGCCGTCCCGGCGCTGCGGCCGGACATCGCCCTGCTGCACGTCAACCTCGCCGATCCGCAGGGGAACGGCGTCGTCCTGGGCGACGGCCACATGGACGCGCTGTGCGCCAAGGCGGCGCGCAAGACGTTCCTGTCGGCCGAGCAGATCCTCCTGCCGGAGCGGCTCCAGACCTACGGGCGCGACGTGCACATCTTCCGCACGATGGTCACCGGCGTCGTCGAGGCGCCCTGGGGCGCGCACCTGAGCGGCTGCGCGCCGGAGTACCGCGCCGATCTCCAGCACGTCCAGGAATACCTCGGCGCCGCGCGCGACGAGGGGGCGTGGCGTGCGTACCTTGAACGCTACGTGTACGTGAGCCACCAGCAGTACATCCGCGAGCTCGGCGGCGAGCACGCGCTCGGGGAGCGCCTGCGCGTCTAGGCGCGGGGGAGGAGACGACCATGGCGGACTACACGATCGACGAGCTGGTCATCAGCTGCATGGCGCGCGAACTGCACGGGGAGCTGCTGGTCAGCTCCGTCACGGCGTTCGGGTCGCTCGCGGCGCACCTGGCGCGCAGCACGCACGCACCCGACCTCGCCGTGCTCTCGACGCCGGAGTCCGGGATGGACGCCGTCCCCCTCCCCACCCTGACGCTCGGGCAGTTCCTGACGGAGAACCAGCGCGCGATCCCGCTCACGATGAACGACATCTTCGACGCGATCTTCACCGACCGGTTCCGGATCTGGATCAACCCGGCGCAGATCGACGAAGCGGGCAACGTGAACATCTCATCGATCGGGCCGTGGGACCGGCCGAAGGTCGCGCTCGTCGGGTCGCGGGGGATTCCCGAGGACACGAGCCATCTGTCGCAGGGCCTCTACTACCTCACGCAGCACTCGCCGCGCGCCGTCGTCGCGCGCGTCGACTTCATCAGCGGCGCCGGCTACAATCCCGAGCGTGCGAAGACCCTCGGGGCCCACGGCGCGCCGACGTGCCTCGTCACCAACCTCGGCGTGTTCGGCTGGAACCCGGACACCGGCCGGATGGTCGTGCGCTCGCTGCACCCCGGGGTCAGCGCGGACCAGGTCCGCCAGGCGACGGGGTTTCCGATTGACATCCCGGCCACCGTCGCCGCGACCACGGGGCCGACCGCGGAAGAGATCGCGATCATCCACGCGGCCGATCCGCTCGAAGTCCGCAAGCTCGAGCTCCTGTCGGGCAAGGAGGCGGCCGAGAAGTTCGCCGTCGTCTACGAGCAGGAGCGCCAGGCGCTGCACGCGGCGTGGCCGCGCCGGCGGCATTGAGCGAAGGGGCGCCGCTCGCCGGCCGCCGCGCCGTCGTGACGGGCGGGGGCCGCGGGATTGGACGCGCGACGGCCCTGCGCCTCGCGGCACTCGGCGCCGACGTCGCGGTGATCGCCCGCACCCCCTCAGAGCTCAATGAGGTCGCCGCCGCGGTCTCCGCACTGGGCGTGCGGGGCCTCGCGGTCCGCGCCGATCTCACCGCGTTCGACGCGTGCCGCCAGGCGCTCGCGACGGTCGTGGGCGAGCTCGGGGGGCTTGAGATCCTCGTCAACAACGCCGGCTGGACGCTCACGAGCGCGTTTCTCGAGGAAGACGAGACGTACTGGCGCCGCGTCGTGGATGAAAATCTGTGGACTGCCGTCTTCTGCACGCGCGTGGCGCTCGAGTGGATGGCCGGACACGGCGGCGGCGCGATCGTGAACGTCGCGAGCGACGCGGGCCGCGTGGGCACCGCAGGCGAAGCCGTCTACTCGGCCGCGAAGGGCGGCGTGATCGCGCTCACGCGGTCGCTCGCCCGCGAGATGGCCCGCCACCAGGTCCGGGTCAACTGCGTGTGCCCGGGGCCGACGGACACGGCGGTCTTGAAGGAGAACCAGCAGGATCCCGCGCACGCCGGCAAGATCGACCGGATGATCAAGATGATTCCGCTGCGGCGGGTCGCGCAGCCCGAGGAGATCGCCGACGCGGTCGCGTTCTTCTGCACGGACGCGTCGCGCTACATCACCGGCCAGGTGCTCAGCATCTCGGGCGGGCTGACGATGGTCTGAGGTGAACGGCATGGCACAGACACCGCCGATTCGGGTCGCCGTGGACTGCATGGGCGGCGATCACGCGCCGCAGGAAATCGTCGCGGGCGCCCTCGCCGCCGCGCGCGATGCGGCACTTCGCATCCTCCTCGTCGGCGTGCCGGAAGCCGTGCGTCCGCTCCTGCCGCCCGGCGTCACCGCGCCCTCCGACGGGGCGGACCGTCGGGCACGATCGAGCTGGTGCCGAGCGACCACGCCGTGCCCGAGGGCGCGCCGCCGCTCGTGACGCTGCGCGCGATGCCGAACGCGTCGATGGCCGTGACGATGCGCCTGGTGCATGAAGGCCGCGCGGACGCGGCGGTCAGCGCCGGCAGCACCGGCCCGACGCTCCTGGCCGCGATCCGCGAGATCGGGATGCTGCAGGGCGTCCGCCGGGCGTGCGTCGGCCGGCAGATCCTCGACATTCATCCCCAGACCTTTTTGATCGACCTCGGCCCGACCATCGACAGCGAAGCCCACCACCTCGTCGAGTACGCGGTGATGGGCACCACCTACATGCGCGTGTTCGGCGGGATCGCGCAGCCGACGGTCGCACTCCTGAGCAACGGACGGGAGCCGGGCAAGGGCAACCGGGTCGTGAAGCAGGCCGCGGAGCTGCTCGCCCGCAGCGGGCTCAACTACGTCGGCCTCGTGGAGGGCCATCACCTGATGGCCGGGGACGTGAACGTGGTCGTCTGCGACGGGTTTGTCGGCAACGCGGTGCTGAAGACCGTCGAGGGGCTCGGACGTCAGGCGGCGGCGTGGCTGCGCGGCGAACTCGCCGGCGCGCTGGATGCGGTGCGTCTCGAGGACGTCACGAACCGGCTCGTCGAGTGGACGAACCCGATCGACCGGCACGGCAGCCTGCCGCTCTTGGGCGTCCGGGGGAATGTCGTGATGGCCCACGGCGCCTCGGACCGGACCGCGGTCCAGGCCGCGATCGCGCAGGCGGTCGAGGCGGTCCAGGGCGGGTTCGTCGACAAGCTCAAATTAGCGCTTGCTGACACGCGCGGCCGCCTCAGCGGCGCGGGCACGCCCTAACGACGCCGGCGGGCGATTCCCAACCCGAGCTGGCGAGGTGCCGCCTCGCCCTCGTCGCCGGTCATCGTCGCGGCCCACCACTCGTGAGGATGACCTTCAGCGCGCCTTCCTGTTCCGCGTTCCCAAACGTCTCGTACGCTCTGCATGATGTCGTGCATGGCGAAGCGATGCGTCACGAGCTTGCTCGGCTGAAGTTTGCCCGACAGCACGACCTTCAGCAGCATCGGTGTGGTGACCGTGTCCACCAGTCGTGTCGTGAGCGAAATGTTACGGTCCCACAGCTTCTCCAAGTGCAGTTCCACCGGTTTGCCGTGGACGCCGACGTTCGCGATGTGTCCGCCTGGCGCCACAATGGCTTGGCAAATCGCGAAGGTCGCGGGAAGCCCGACGGCTTCGATCACCACGTCGACGCCGGCCCCCTCCGTCAGTGCCATCACCCGATCGGCCGCATGCCCGTCAGAGCTATCGATCAGCGTCGTCGCGCCAAACTGCTGTGCCACTGCGAGGCGCTTGTGGTCCAGGTCGATCATAAAGATCGCCGCCGGTGAATAAAATTGCGCGGTCAGGAGCACGGCGAGCCCCACGGGCCCCGCCCCGACGATCGCGACGGTGTCACCGGGCTTCACGTGCCCATTGAGCACGCCGCACTCAAAGCCCGTCGGCAGGATGTCGCTGAGCATGACCATGGCGTCCTCGTCACCGCCAGCCGGGAAGTGGTACAGACTTCCATCGGCGTGCGGGATGCGAACATACTCGGCTTGGGTCCCGTCGATGAGGTTGCCCAGAATCCATCCGCCGTGTCGGCAGTGAGAATACATGCCTCGTCTGCAGAAATCGCACCGCAGACACGCCGTGACGCACGAGATGATGACGCGGTCTCCCTCGTGAAACGCTGAGACCCCGGGTCCGACACGCTCGATCACCCCGATCCCTTCGTGACCAAGGATGCGACCGTCGGTCACGGCGGGGAGATCTCCCTTGAGAATATGCAGATCGGTTCCGCAGATGGTGGACGTGGTCACCCGCACAATGGCATCCCCAGGATCCCGGAGGATGGGACGCGGCCTGTCCTCCCATGCATGCTTGCCCGGACCGTGATAGACGAGCGCCTTCATCGTCGTGCCGGATCTCAGCGTGGCGGCGCCCGTAGGGGCCAGTGCGAGTTCAGGGGTGATCATTGATCGCTCCCGGGCGGGTTCAATTTGGAACGAGACGTCGAAGTTCGTGCGCCATGCGCACGTGCCTGATCGGGCGTAAACCGGTGGCTGGGGCCGCCAGACGGCAACGCACACATACGGCCCGGCGTCCCCTGCCCCCAATCACGGACACGTGCCGTGAGTCCGGCGTGTACGGTGACGATCGCCGTCCGAGGGTCGTCGACTGCGATGCGACCCTATATAGAATGGGGCTGGATGAGATCCGGCGCAGACGGTGCCGTCGAACGGTGCCGTCCCCGAAGCAATCCCCCCGTTTCCCCAGGAACGCCAACCGCCGGGAGCACCCAGTAGTCGAGTCCATAGTAGCCCGCCACGCGCCACGCCAGAACCAACCACGTGGCAAGGATGAACAGGATCGGATTGGTGCTCACCGTCCCGGCCAGCAGGTAGTTGGCGTTCAACAGACCGCCAAAAAATGCGGCGATGCCGGTGAACAATCCGAGGATCAATCCCACGCCCACGGCAATCTCGCCAAACACGATGAGCCAGCTCCACAGGGCCGCGTGGGGCAGCACAAAGGCCTGGAGGAATCCGGCGTACCAACCGGCAACATCGGGGTGCCCGCCAGCAGCCTTAGGAAGCGCTCCGGCCACAAACCCGGCAATCGCCGTCCCCGCCTTGCTCCCTGTCCAGACCGGATTTCCCAGTTTTTCCATCCCGGCGGCGAGCCATTGGTACCCTGCGTAGAGACGAACCAACAACCAGAACCACGCCAAGCGCGGATCAGCGAACAGCACTTGTGCAATGGGCGGTTCACTCACCGGCGCGCGACGTACTGCGGTGACCTGTGCCATGCGCATTACCTCCCGTTCAACGTTCGTCTCTCACCCGGAACGCGATGCGTACTGTCAGCGCCAAACGCGCACGCTGTGCCCCACCGGGCTCGGCGGCCGCCACACGACCACCGCCACGAACACAGCCTCGCCTTCCCCACGCTCGCGTCAACGCCGCGACGACGCGGGAGATTATCTGAGTCCGGTCACGCGTCGCCTACGCATAAATGACGGTTTCCTCATCGACGACGAGAGGAACCCCGTCCACGGTGAAGGTCGATTTGGGCCCGGTGGTCGGTGCCCTCGAGACATGGAGGTCACTGGAGCGAATACCGACAGATGCGTTGGGGTTCCCCGGTTTCGCATCACTCCGGTGTCCGATTCCAAGGACAGCCAAGAACATCGCGAGCCCGAGGGCAATCCCGATTCTCATGCGACCCAATGCCTTCATCTCGGTGTGCTCCTCACGGTGAGGCGTGCGATGACGAGCCCTCATCAAAAGCGTAGCACCACACGACGCGCGGAACTGTTCGAAATGTCACAGGCGTCAACGGCAGGACGGCCCCGTCACGACGTCACTCTTCTGAGTCGTGTCCTGCGTGAAGATCGTCGGGGGGATCGGCGCTCGTGTCGGCCGGGTCCAAGATCGCGGGTTCGAGGGGAGACGTAGGATCGCACGTCACCGGGCCGCTGCGCGAATTCGACACGTCAGACGGGATTGAAACGCGCCGCGCGAGATCCGACTAGGACGGCGACGCGATCGCTGGTGGGTGGAGCGAGTGAAAATCTCTCGCCGTCCACCCCCACGCACCACGGCTGACGTTCATCGCCTCGCGATCCAGGCATTCCACCGGGAAAATCAGTTCGATCCAGCGAGCTCCGTCGACACATGGCACCCGCCGCTTCCCCGGTGCGTTCCGTCGATGCTCGGACGCTCAGCGCCCAAAGATCCCAAGTCCGAGCAACCCGGAAAAAATCAGATACACCGCGACGATAAAGTTGAGCAGCCGCGGCATAATCAGAATCAGGATACCCGCGATCAACGCCACAATCGGTGACAACGTCGCAACACCAAGGGTGAACGTCATGCCGCGGCCCACAACCGCGGCAGCAGCCGGCAGCACCCCGATTGCCAGCACCGCGACCATCGCGCCAACCAACGCGAGTCCGACGCCGCGCTTCCCCAGCAGCACCGCGGTTCCCACGCCTCTCAGATTCGAGATGTACTTGTGAATTCGCATCGTCACGCCTCCTCGATCATATGTACTGTTCGTCTCGGGCTTGCGAAGATCGGCGTGTCCGGTTACGCACTTCCACCATCGCCCCGGCAATCGGCGCCCGCATCTCCTGTCACGGTCTGGCGCATGCTATCGGTCCGCGGCTCACGGAACGTCCGTGTCGGCGGATGTCGCGGTCGCCGAGCCGGGCGAAGGAGACACGTGCTCGGTGGCGCTCGCCGGAACGACCATCGCCCGTCTCGTGGTGACGCTCACGCCGAGACCGGCATGGCGCAGGCCGTCCACGACGCCGCCGCGAGCCTCGACGGCCCCACGCAGCACGACGGGGTCGCCGATCGCCGTCACGTGAAATGGACTGACCGTTCGACGGCCGTCGATGAGGAGCGTTGGACCGGACGAGACGATGGTGCGCTGGGCGGTGATGCGCGCTCCGTTGACGGCGACGGCCTGCGCCCCGCCATACCACAACGTCATGTTCAGCAGTGCCACATCGCTGTCTTGGACCAGCGCCGCGCTTGGATCTGTGGCCGACGAGGACCCGCTCGTAGCGTCTGTCACCAGAATTTCGATGCCGGACCCGGGGATCGCCGTCAACCCGGCCGCCGCAGCCAAGTCACGCGCAACGCGGTGCTCCTGAACATCACCGAGGATCGCAACGCCCGCGAGGCACCACCCCGCCAGAGCGAGCGTGAGCGCCCATATGAGCCCGGTGCGTCGCCGGATCGCGCCTGCAGCTCCGGCCGATTGTGGCCGATTGCCGCTGATCGCCGCGTGCAGCGAGGCCAAGTGGTGTGTTGCGACTCTCTCCCCACGTCGTTCAGTCATTGCTGCTCCCTTCACCTATCAGGCGAACCCGGCACGATCATGCGTCAGCCCACAGGTGTGGGCATGAGTTTCGGCACATCGAGCACGCCAGGGTTGGGATCGCGTGCGCCATGGCCGCCACCGATCTCCCGATGACCACGGTGTGTAAACGTGAAGGTAACACCAACGTACCGCATCGGGGGTATTCCGACTGTACAAAATTTCACACCCATCACGCCGGGCATGCCGCCCACGACAACGCCGCAGCGCCTCGAGTGCACGGCGCCGGCTCGGTCAACGGTTCGACGATCTCAACACCCACGACTCGGACGGCACGGCCGCCCGGGCCGCGATCGTGCAGGCAGTTCGAGGATGGGCGTCGACACGCGCACCGTCGCGCTCGCCGACACGCGCGGCCACCTGGGCGCGGCCGACAACTCGTCACGATCCGCCGGCGTCCCCGCGCGGCGGCGGTGGGTCGAGCTAGATCGCCGTGCGGCCGCCGTCGGCGGCGATCACGGCACCCGTGATGTAGCTCGCACGCGGCGAGGCGAGGAATGCCACGACGTCCGCGATCTCCTCGGCGGTTGCGGCGCGCTTCAATAACGTCGTCGCGCCCAACGCTTCGGTGCGCTCCGGCGCGGCGCCGCCGGTATGCACCGGACCCGGCGCGACGGCATTGACCCGCACGCCGCTGCCGCTAAACTCCGCGGCCCACGCGCGCGTCATCGACGACAGGCTGGCCTTCGTGGCACCGTAGACCGCGCCGCCCGCGAGACCGATCGCGCCGGCCATGCTACCGAGGTTGATGATGCTGCCGCCGCCTCTCGCCGCCATCCTCGGCGCGAACGCGGCGACGAGGAAGAACGGCGCGCGCACGTTGCTGGCAAACAGCGCATCGAACGTGGCCACGTCGAGCGCGGCGGTCGCGCCAAACCAGGAGAACCCGGCGTTGTTGACCAGCACGTCGATGTCGCCGGCCTCGACGACCAGGCGCTGCAGCTCTGCGGGATCGCTCAGGTTGGCGGCGACGAAGCGCGCCCGTCCGCCCTCTCGTGTAATCGCGGCGACGGTCTCGGCGCCCCGGGCGGCGTCGCGCCCGTGGACGATCACGTCCGCGCCGTCGCGGGCCAGCTGCACGGCGATCGCGCGACCGATGCCGGACGTCGCGCCGGTGACGAGTGCTCGTCTGATTGCGGAGATCGCGGGGCGGTGTGGCGGACATGGGACGCTCCGGGCCCTGAGTCGTATGACGGGCATCGAAGGGATCCCGCCTAGCGCGACGGCACTCCCCTCAGCAGGGATACGCTCCGCACACCCGGCAATATTTCTGCTCAATCCGGTCGACCGCGCCGCCGCAGCTGCCGCAGCGCTTCGCCCCGCCGGGCTGCTCGCGGGGCGGCGGCAGGATGGTGCGGTAGATCCGGTAGTAGAACCACTGCTCCTTGTCGCGGAGCGCCACGCCGTCGTCGGCGGCCGCCCGCACGCGCGCCGCCTCGAACTCGTCGTCCGACACCGACTGCGTCGCGAGATCCTGCAGCGCGTGGCTGCCCGACCCGTACTCGATCGGCGTCTTCACGCGCCAGATGACGTCTTCGGGCAGTACGCCGTCGAACGCCTGGCGCAGGACCTTCTTGCCGAGACGCTCGCCGCCGCGCTCGCCGACGAGATCGTCAACGGACAGGGTGAGCGCAAACGCGCGGACCGCCGGATCGAGGTACGGCAGATCCGCCGCCATCCCGAGGGCGTCGGCCATCGGGATCGAGCTGAACTGCATGACGCCGTTCAAGAACTGCAGGTACGGGGACACCTCGTCGGGCGGCATCGTGAAGATGTAGCGGTAGCCGGCAAAGAGTTCGTCGGCCGCGTCGCCGGTGAACACGCGGGCCGAGCCCTGCTCGCGCGCCGCGTGGAGCGCGACCCACGTGACGACGCTGTTGCGCAGCTCCATGGGATCAAATCCCTCGAGGACGCGCATCACGTCCCCCGCGGCCGCGACGAGATCCGCGAGCGTCGGCCGGACGACCTCGAGCGGGAAGCCATAGCGCGCGGCGATCATCCGGGCGAACGGCTCATCGGGGCTCACCGCATCGGCGACGGAGACCGACACCGCAAACAGGCGCCGCCCCTGCCGCGCGGCGATGGCGGCGATGATGCTCGTATCCAACCCGCCCGACAAGAGAATGCCGTCGGCCGGGGAGCGCCGCACCGCGTCCTCCAAGAGCGCCCGGAGGCGCGCCGGCGGGGATGCGGCGGGGCCGCGTACGGGGGTCAGACGTGAGTCCGGCATTGTCCCTCCACGTGGATGTCGTACCCCGCGCAGGCCATGAATGCGACAGGCCGGGTCCCGGAAAATCCGGGGCCCGGCCTGCGCGGTCTTCGTGTCCGGTGTCGATCCCGCTACATCATCGGCGGCTGCGGGCCGCCTGCGGGCATCTCCTTCTCTTCCTCGGGCTTGTCCACGATCAGCACTTCGGTCGTCAGGATCATCGACCCGACGCTCGCCGCGTGCTGCAGCGCCGAGCGGGTCACCTTGCACGGATCCACGATCCCCGCCTTGAACATGTCGACGTACTCGCCGGTCAGGACGTTGTAGCCGAACCCGGGCTTGCCCTCCCGGACCTTCTCGACCACGATCGACCCCTCCGCGCCGGCGTTGCGCGCGAGCTGCCGGAGCGGCTCCTCGATGGCGCGGCGGATGATGTCCACCCCGACGCCCTCGTCGCCCTCGCGCTTGATCTTCTCGAGCACCCGCACGGCCGTGACCAGCGCGGTCCCGCCGCCCGAGACGACGCCTTCCTCCACCGCGGCGCGCGCGGTGCTGAGCGCGTCCTCGACCCGGTGCTTCTTCTCCTTGAGCTCGGTCTCGCTGGCCGCGCCGACCTTGATCACGCCGACGCCGCCGACCATCTTGCCGAGGCGCTCCTGGAGCTTCTCCCGATCGTAGTCGCTCTCGGTCTCCTCGATCTGCTTGCGCAGCTCGGCGATCCGCTTCTGAATGTCCGCCTGCTTGCCGGCGCCGCCGACGATGATCGTCTCTTCCTTGCCGGCCTTCACCTGACGCGCGCGCCCGAGCTGGGCCGTCTCGACGTTCTCGAGCTTGAGCCCGAGCTCTTCCGTGATCACTTCCCCGCCGGTGAGAATGGCGATGTCTTGGAGGATCGCCTTCCGGCGGTCGCCGAACGCGGGCGCCTTGACCGCGATCGCGTTGAGCGTGCCGCGCAGCTTGTTGACGACCAAGGTCGCGAGCGCCTCGCCGTCGACGTCCTCGGCGATCACGACAAGCGGCCGGCTGAGCTGCACGATCTTCTCAAGCGCCGGCAGCAGGTCCTTGACGGCGCTGATCTTCTTGTCGGTGATCAGAATGTACGGGTCCTCGAGCGTGGCTTCCATCTTTTCCGGGTCGGTCACCATGTACGGGGAGATGTAGCCCTTGTCGAACTGCATGCCCTCGACCGTGTCGACGGTCGTCTCGATGCCCTTCGACTCCTCGACCGTGATGACCCCGTCCTTGCCGACCTTGTCCATCGCGTCCGCGATCAGCTTGCCGATCGACTCGTCGTGCGCGGAGATGCTCGCGACCTGCGCGATCGCGTCGCGCGTCTCGACGGGCTTCGCCTGCGCGCGCAGCGCGATGACGAGCTGATCGACCGCCAGGTCAATCCCGCGCTTGAGCGCGAGCGGATTGGCGCCGGCCGCCACGTTGCGCAGGCCTTCCTTGATGATCGCCTGCGCGAGCACCGTCGCGGTCGTCGTGCCGTCGCCCGCGACGTCGTTCGTCTTCGTCGCGACTTCGAGCACGAGCTTCGCGCCGGCGTTCTCGAACGGGTCGCCGAGCTCGATCTCCTTCGCCACCGTCACGCCGTCATGCGTGATCGTGGGCGAGCCGAACTTCTTCTCGAGCACCACGTTGCGGCCTTTGGGGCCGAGCGTGATCTTCACCACATCGGCGAGGCGGTTCACGCCGCGCTCAAGCGCCCGGCGTGCGTCCTCGTCGTACAGCAGCATCTTCGACATCGCGTATCCCCCTTTAGGACCTGGCCTTGGCCTTTTCGCGGCCGACCACGACGATCGCTAGCACGTCGCTCTCGCGAAGAATCAGGTACTCCTCGTCATCCTGCTTGAACTCGGTCCCGGAGTACTTGGCGAAGATGACGTGATCGCCGGCCTTGACCTCCATCGGGACGCGGTCGCCCTTCTCGTTGCGGCCGCCAGGTCCAACGGCGATGACTTCGGCCTCCTGCGGCTTCTCCTTCGCGGTATCGGGCAGCACGATGCCGCCCTTGGTCCTCTCCAGCTCTTCCACGACCTTGACAACAATCCGGTCTCCAAGTGGCTTGAGGTTCATACGAGCCTCCCTTCCGTGGGGTTGTTTGTGTTAGCACTCATTCGTGCTGAGTGCTAAACTAGCCTCATCATAGGGAATCGCTTCAGAGACGGGCAACCCTAAATTCGGCCGAAAACAGGGTGTGGCGCCCACGGATCGCGCTCAATCTCGCTCGCAGGGCCGGGATTTAAGGCTTACAACTCTTCGCGTCGATTACGAGACCGGCGGCATGACGGTGGTGTCCGGGACCGGGTCGAGGAGATCGAGGTTGGCGTAGGCCCCGAGCCCGAGCGCGGAGCGCTCTCCCCGCGCCAGCCGGTAGGCCCCGGCGACCGCGATCATGCCGGCGTTGTCGGTGCAGAGCGACGCCGGCGGCACGTAGAGGGGCACGTCGAGCGCTTGGGCCGCCTCCGCCATACGCGCGCGCAGCAGCGAATTCGCCGCCACCCCGCCCGCCAGCACGAGCGCGCGCACCCGCTTGAGCCGGGCGGCCCTGGCCGCCTTCTCGACCAGCACACCGGTCAGCGCGTCCTGGAATGCGGCCGCGACGTCCGACACCCAGGCGGCGTCGCGCCCTCCCTCGCCGCGCCGTTCGACCGCGCGCACGACCGCGGTCTTGAGCCCGCTGAACGAGAACTCGAAGCTCGCGGCGTCGGGAAACGGCCGGGGCAGCGTGACCGCACCCGCGCGGCCGCCGCGCGCGGCCCGGTCGATCGCCGGGCCGCCGGGGTAGCCGAGCCCGAGGAGCGCGCGCCGCCTTATCGAACGCCTCTCCCGCCGCGTCGTCCCGCGTCATCCCGAGCACTTCGTACCGCCCGTGGCCGGTCATCACGACGAGGTCCGAGTGCGATCCCGACACGATCAGCACGAGCGCAGGGAACGGGAGGGACGGGTGTCCGAGGAAGTTCGCGTAGATGTGCCCCTCGAGATGATTCACGCCGATCAGCGGCTGCCCGAGCGTGAACGCGAGGGTCTTGGCCGCCGCGACCCCGACGGTGAGCGCCCCGATGAGCCCGGGCCCGCACGTGACCGCGATCCCGTCGATGCCGTCGAGCCCGATGCCCGCGCGTTCGAGCGCCTCGTCGATCACCGGGCCCAGGCGCTCCAGGTGCCGGCGCGACGCCAGCTCCGGCACGACCCCGCCGTAGCGCGCGTGCAGATCCACTTGAGATGCGACGACGTTCGACCGCAGGTGCTCCAGACCGTCGAGCACCGCGGCGGAGGTTTCGTCGCAGGAGGTCTCGATCCCGAGGACGTGCATGCGAGCGGAGCTTAGGACTCGGCGTCCTGTTCCAGCGCAGCGCGGTTCCGCTTGTACCGAGCCTGGAACGCCTGCTCCCAGACGTTCCCGGTCCACATCACGATCGCGTCCTCACGGTTGTCGCTGTAGTAGCCCTTGCGGAGTCCGATGTCCTTAAAACCGTACTTGCGGTACATCGCCTGCGCGCCCGTGTTGGACTTCCGGACCTCCAGCGTGACCCATCGCGCCCCGCGCTTCATTGCTTCGTCGAGCAGCGCGACGAGAAGGCGCTCGCCGATCTGGCGACGCCGGTGGGTCGGGTCGACGGCGATCGTGGTGACGTGGGCCTCATCGAGGATGATCCACATGCCCGTGTAGCCGACGATCTGGTGCATGACCCGGGCGACGAGGTAGCACGCGAGCCGGTTCTCCTGCAGCTCGTGGGTGTACGCATCCCGCGGCCAGGGCGTGGGAAACGACAGCTGCTCGATCTCGAGCACCCGGCCCACGTCTTCCATCCGCATGGGCGCGATCGTGATGCGGTCGGTCAACACCATGATCCGGTGCCCTTCCCCGACCCCTCGGAAGTTTCCTGCCATGCCCGGACGGTGGGCCGGCGGCCGTACAGCGGCGCAAGCCCGTGCGGATCGTCTTCCGATCCCGCAAGGAGGCGCGCGCGCCCGATGAGGCCGACCGCGGCCGCGCGGGGATGGAGGTGGCTGCCGCCGACGACGCCGCGCCCGTCCAGGCCGGCGAGGAGCGCATCGCGGTACCGCACGAGGCCGTCCCCCGCGATCAGCACGCGGGCGGCGGGACCCGATTCCTCGACCGCGAGCGCAGCGGCGGCACGGGCGGCGGCCTCCGGCGGGGCCAGAATCGGGCCGGCCGCGCGCGCCAGCATGCCGTCCGGTCCGCTGCGGTACAGGCCCGCGGCCACCTCGCCCCGGTGCGCGTCGAGCGCGGCGAGCACCCACCCGGTGCCGCCCGCGACCATCGCGAGGGCCTCGAGCGTGTCGACCCCGAGGACCGGAATCCCCGCGCTGCGCGCCCAGGCGGCCGCGGTAGCGATCCCGATCCGCAGCCCGGTAAATCCGCCCGGGCCGCGGCTCACCGCGAGGCCCTGGATCTCGTGCGGGCGCAGCCCGAGCTGCGACAGCATCCCGCGCACCGCCGGCAGCAGCCACTCGAGGTGGCGCATCGGCGCGCGCAGCGTCTCTTCGGCGAGCACGCCGGAGCCGTCGATGACGGCGCAGCTCGCGAGCGGTGTGGCGGTCTCTATCGCGAGGACGCGCACGCGCGCAGCGCCTCCACGATCGGCACGTACCGGACGCCGCGGGCGGCGACGCGCAGCATTCGGTCGCCGTCCCCGTCGCCGTAGGCGAGCTCGATCCGCAGATGTTCCGGCGGCAGGAGGTCGCCCGCGTGCTCCGCCCACTCGACGGCCGTTACGCCGGGACCGTCCAGGATCTCCTCGAGCCCCAGCCCGTCGAGGTCGTCCGGTCCGATCCGGTACAGGTCCACGTGAAAGAGCGGCACGGGCCCGCGGTGCTCGTGGATCAGGACGAACGTCGGACTGCGCACGCCGTCCGGAACGCCGAGGCCGCTCGCGAGCCCCTGCACGAAGCAGGTCTTCCCGGCGCCGAGCGGGCCGCACAGCGCGACGACGGCGCCCGCCGGGCCCGCGCGCACGAGCAGGCGCCCGAGCCAATCGCCGAGCTCCCGCGTCTCGCCGGGCGCGCGCGAGCGCATCTCGAGCACGCCCTCTTCATCCGTGGCGCCGCCGGCGGTCATGCGCTAGACATTCTCGGCGCACCGGGAACCGTTCCTGTTGGGCGGGGTCGATCGCCGGCGCGAGCCCCCGAGGAGTGTGCGTGCGCCCCTCCGAAGTCCCGGCACGCGCGGCCGTCCCACGGATCGGAGCGCCTCAATGCCGTCCCTCAACACGCTGCTCGTCTACGTGCCGATCGCCGTCGTGATGGCCTTTACCCCCGGGCCCGCGACGATGTTCGTCATGAGCCGCGCGTCCTCGCTCGGACCGCGGGCGGGCCTGTGGTCGGCCGCGGGACTGCTGTCGGGCACGCTGGTGCTGATCGGGCTCGCCGCGGCCGGCCTGACCGGCGTGCTCGACGCGTCGCCGGCCGTCTTCGCGGTTGTGAAGGACGCCGGCGCGGTCTATCTCATCTATCTCGGGATCCGGCTGTGGACGGCGACCCGCGGGATCGAGGCGGCCGCGCGCCCGGCGGCGCTCGGCGCCCGCGGCATGGCGTGAATACCGGCACGGCGTCATCACGGAGCTCCTCAACCCCAAGACCGCGCTGTTCTACGCGTCGGTGCTCCCGCAGTTCGTCGACGCGCGGCGCGGCCACGTGCCGCTCCAGATGGTGGCGCTCGGCGGGATGTTCTGCGTCTGCGCGTCGGTCTCGCTCGTCCTGATCGCGCTCGGCGCCGGAACGATGACGGCGCCAGCTTGCGCGCCGTCCCCGGTGGCTGACCGCGGCGCGGCGCGCGTCCGGCCTCGTGCTCATCGGGCTCGGCCTGCGGCTCGCGGTCAGCCGCGCCCGCTAACGGTCGCCGTCCGGCTCGACGAGCTGCGGGGCTTCCCGGCGCAGGTCGGCGAGAAACGCGTCGGGATTCGACGGGTTGATGATGAAGTTGCGGGCGAAGCCGCTCCGCCGGCGCAGGACGACGAACGGTGTCCGCCGACCGATTATCGTGAGATTGGTCCAGTGCTCGTTCCAGATGAGGCTGGCGTCGAAGCGGCGCACCTCGGCGCGCTCGATGTCGGTCAGCGTGATCCGGCGTACCACCCACCCACCGAGGCGCACCTGCACCTCGGTGGGCGTCACGACGTAGGTGAACGGGAAGCCGGCCATCCGAGCCCTCGGTGAGGCGATCCGGTCAGCCGCCCGACGATCCCTTCCGGACAAACGGGGCCAAGAGGTCGATCGGGATCGGAAGGATCGTGGTGGAGTTCCGGTCGGACGTGATCTCGGTGAGCGCCTGGAGGTACCGCAGCTGGAGCGCGATCGGCTCCGTCGCGATCTTCTGTCCGGCCTCGACCAGCTTCTCGGCCGCTTGAAACTCGCCCTCGGCGTTGATGACCTTCGCGCGCCGCTCGCGCTCGACCTCGGCCTGCTTGGCCATCGCGCGCTTCATGGTCTCGGGGAGCGCGACGTCGCGGACCTCGACGTGGGTCACCTTGACCCCCCACGGCTCGGTCCCCTCGTCGATCACCTGCTGGAGCTGCTGGTTGATCCGGTCGCGCTGGCTCAGGAGCTCGTCGAGCTCGTGCTGGCCGATCGCGCTGCGCAGCGTCGTCTGCGCGAGCAGATAGGTCGCCTTCGAATAGTTCTCCACCTTGACGACCGCGTCGTCGGAGTTCACGACCCGGAAGTAGACGACCGCGTCCACGGTCACCGGGACGTTGTCGCGCGTCATCATCTCCTGGCGCGGCACATCGAGCGTCACCACGCGGAGGTCGATCTTGATCATCCGGTCGACGATCGGGATCAGGAAGATCACGCCCGGCCCTTTCACGGCCAGGAGGCGCCCGAGGCGGAACACGACGCCGCGCTCGTACTCGCGCGCGATCTTGATCGTCGAGCTCCACAGCGCGATGAGCACGATGATGACGGCCACCACGACCGGCGCAAGCAGCGCGTTGGTCACGTCGGGTCCCCTTCCTTCCGCACCGCGAGGTGGAGGCCGTTGACGCGGGTCACGCGGATCTGCTGGCCCGCCGGGATCGGCCCGTCCTGGCTCTCCGCGGTCCACAGCTCACCCTGGACCAGCACCTGGCCCCGCGGCGAGAGATCGGACCGCGCCGTGCCGACGGCGCCGATCAGCGCCTGCGGGCCGGTCGTCACGCGCTGCCGCTGGGCGCGTACGCCCGCGCCGATCGCGAAGAAGAAGAACGCCGCCATCAATACGGCCATCGTGCCGATCAGCGTGACCGAGATCCGGAGAAACGGCGCCTCGCGCTGGGTAAGGAGCATCGAGCCGAGGATGAACGAGATGAGCCCGCCCGCCGTGAGCACGCCGTGGCTCGGCACCTTGAGGTCCGCGATAAACAGGATGATCGCGAACCCGATCAGGAACAGCCCGGCCGTGTTCACCTGGATGGCGGCGAACGACGCCATCGCGAGGATCGCCGCGATCCCGCCGATCACGCCGGGAAACACCGACCCGGGGTTCGCGAGTTCGAAGATGATGCCGTAGATCGCGATCGTCATCAGGATGAATCCGATGTTCGGGTCGCCGAGCAGGAGCAGCAGCTTTTCGGTGAGCTCCATCGGAATGTCGACGATCCGGGCGCCGCGCGTCTCGAGGCGGTGGGTGCCGGTCGACGTCTCGACCGTGCGGCCGTCGATCTTGTTCAACAGATCCGCGGGCGACGCGGCGATCAGGTCGATGACGTGGAGGCGGAGCGCCTCGGTCTCGGTCAGTTCCACGCTCTTGCGCACGGCCTGCTCCGCCCAATCGGCGTTCCGCCCGCGCCGCACGGCAAACCCGCGGATCTGCGCGACCGCATCGTTGGTGATCTTGGTCATCTCGGTCGGATCGATCTGCCCGCCGCCGAGCGTCACCGGATGGGCGGCGCCGAGGTGGGTGGTCGGCGCCATCGCGGCGATGGTCGCGGCGTACGTCACGAAGACACCCGCGGACGCGTCGCGCGCGCCGCTCGGATACACGTACACGACCGTCGCCACCGGCGAGGCCAGCATCGCGCGCGTCATGTCGTCCATCGAGGAGAGCAGGCCGCCGGGCGTGTCGGTCTCGATGATCAGCGCCTGCGCGCCGTCCTGCGTCGCCTGCGCGAGGCCGCGCAGGAGGTACCGCGCGGTCGCCGGACCGATGACGCCGTCGAGGTGGATGACATCCACGGTCGTACTCCCGGACGGCGCGGCGGGAGCGGCCCCGGTACCGAGCGGCCAGAGCGCGAGGGCGGCGGACGCGACGGCCGCGCATCCCCAGACCAGCCCAAGCCAGCGCGCGCGCGACCTCATGACGGGCTGTTCTACGCTCCGGAAGAGGCTTCCTCTCCCGCAGTACCGTCCGGCGTCGGGACCGCTGCGTCGCGCCGGCTGAGCCGCGCGAACAGCGCGCGGACGTCGTCGAGCGTATTGATCTCTTCCGGCGGCTTGTCGTCGCGGATGCGCACGATCCTCGGAAAGCGCAGCGCGAAGCCCGAGTCGTGCCGCGCGCTCCGGGTGATCGCGTCGAAGGCGACCTCGAGCACGACGGCCGGCTCGACGAGACGGATCGCCCCGAGATCGCGCCGCGTGTGGGCGAGCAACCAGGCCGTGAGCGTCGCGATCTCGGCGTCGGTCAGCCCGCTGTACGCCTTCCCGATCGTCGTGAGCCGGTCCCCGTCGCGCACCGCGAACGTGTAATCGGAGAGCACGCCCGCGCGCTTGCCGTGGCCGTACTCGGCCGCGACCACCACGACGTCGAGCGTGCCGACGCCCGGCTTCCACTTCATCCAGAGCCGCCCGCGCCGGCCCGGCTGGTAGGGGGCGTCGAAGCGCTTCATCACGATGCCTTCGTTGCCGGCGCGGCGCGCCTCGCGGAACCGCGCGTCGAGATCCGTCCGCGGTGCGGCCGAACGCGCCGGTGCTGATCCGCACCGGCGCGCGCGGGCCGAGCGCCTCGAGCGCCGCGCGCCGCTCGGCAAGCGGGGCCGTCTCGAGGTCGCGGCCGTCGAGGTGCAGCAGATCGAACGCGACCAGCACCACGGGAATCGCCTCGACGAGGCGTCCGGGATCCCGCCGCTGCAGCCGCTGCTGCAGCTGGAAAAATTCGAGGGCGCGCCCGTCCTTCCAGGCGACGATCTCGCCATCGAGGATGTAGGTCTCGGCGAGCGACGACAACGGGTCCGTGAGCTCGGGGAACGCGGGGGTGACGTCGTCGAGCGTGCGGGACAGGATCCGAACCACGCCGCCGACGCGGTGGACCTGCGCGCGGATCCCGTCATACTTGTCTTCCACCCACAGCGCGGGACCGCCGGGATCGAGCGCGTCTCCCGGCGCGTCGAGCGGGCTCGCGAGCATGAACCGGAACGGGCGCCCGGGAATCAACGCCGCGTGCTCCAGCTCGTCCGCCCGGGCGCGCACCGCGATCTCCCCGGGATCGGCGACGAACAGCGCCGCCCGCCGCACCGACGCCGCGTCACGCCCGAACGCGGCCGCGATCGCGGACAAGAGCAGACCCTCGCGAAGGCCCACGCGCATGTCGGACGTCATGATCTTGATGAGATAGGCGGCCTCACGCGGTGCGGCGTCGCCCAGCAGGCTGCGCAGGACCGCGGCCTTCGTCCCCCGAGAAGCGGCCCCCTGTGCCGCGGCGATCGCCCCGAACGCGGACGCGACGCGCGCGAGCGTCAGCGGATGTGGCACGAGCGGGAGCACCGGCGGGTAGCGGGCGAGCAGGATCGCCGCGGTGTCGCCGAGATCGCCGTGCGTCCGGTACGTCGTGCCGAGCTCGTCATCGGGGATGCGGGTGAGATCGCGCAGCGCCTGCCCGATCGCCGCCCACCCCACCCCGAGGCGGCGTCCGTCGCCCGGGGGGAACGGGCGGCCGGCGAGAAAGGTGCACGCCACCCCCAGATCCGCGTCCGCGAGCGACGCGAGGTACGGGCGGAGGCGCTCGACCTTGGCGCTCGTCGACGGTGTCGCGCGCACGTCGTCGAGGGCCGCGGCGAGCGCCGCAAATGGCGCTCCCGCCTGGTCCTCAGCGGGACCGGCGGGAGCGTGGGGCTCGGGCGGATGCTCGGCCGTGCCGATCTCCTAGACCGTGGAGCGCGCCAGCACCAGGCACACGTGCGTCACGTTCAGCGCCTGCTCGGCGTCCTTCGCCTTGTACGCGATCGCGCGGGGGTTGACGCGGGTCACCCCGGGAATCAGCATGCAGCGGTCGGCCATGGCCGTGAACAGCCATTCGATCTCGAGCGCGACCGGCTTCGGGATCACGAACGGCTTCATGTCCTTCAGGCGCTTCATCGCCCGCACCGCGCCTTCCTTGATGCGGCGCCGGGCCTCGACGGGCTGGTACGAACGCGCGGCCAGCCGCCCGATCGCCTCTTTGACCGCGACCGCCTCGATCTGCGGGAGCAGCCTCTTCGCCTGGGCGACCGCGGTGCCGTCGCCGGCCACGAGCGCCACCGGGACCTTGAAGTGACCGGCGAAGGCCGCGTTCAGCCCTGTCTCGCCGACTATCAGATTGCCGAGCTTGATGTGCCGCACGAGCGAGCTGGCGTAGCTGTGGTCGAGGATCGCGTTCGCGGTGCCCGCGTACGCGTGATTCCCGGTAAAAAACACGGCATCGAACGAGGCATCGATACCCTGCATCCCTCCGTACGGCTTCGGGCTGCCGCTGATCAGCTGCGCCTGGGGATTCAGCTCTTCAATTAAGATGTTCCGCATGTCGGCGTGCGCGTCGCTGACCACGATCTCCTTCGCGCCGCCCTCGAGCGCGCCGAGGATCGCCGCGTTGACCTCCTCGGTCATCAGCCGGCGGAAGCGCACGAACTCCGGTTCGCGCCGCAGCACCTGCTCCCAATCGGTGACGCCGGCCGTGCCTTCCATATCCGCCGAGATCAAGACCTTCATGAAACCCCTCCCCCGACGCCGTGGGTGACTTAGACGCCCGGAATTACGCGCCGGGCGCTAGGATACCTTCTCCAACGCGAAAACCGGCCGGATCTCTCCGACGACGCGTCCCTCATGGTTGCGGATCAGGGGATGGTGGTGCGCGGCGAGCGGGGCCAGCTCGGCCGCGGTCGCGACCTCCAACTGCCGGAGGGTATCCAGGAGGACGGCGCCCATGCCGCGATTACTGCCGTCCTCGATCTTCACCCCGATCCCCCAGCCCTGCTCGACGAGCCCGATGCCGAAGACCGCCTCGGCGCCGCTCTTGGCGAACAGACGGTCCCCAAACGCCTCCATCAACACCGCGTTCAGCCGCCCGGTCCCCGACACCAAGACCGGGTGGGCCCTCATGGCCCCGGTCAGACGCCGCACCGCCTCGGCCCGCCGCGCCGGCATCCCCGAGGGGTCGGCAAGCCGCGCGAACGCGAGGGCAACCTGGCCGACCGTCATCCGGAACGTCGGGACGCCGCAGCCGTCCGTGCCGAGGACCATCGACGCGCGGGGGATACCCGAGCACTCGCCGACGATCCCCGCGATCTCCTGCTGCAGCGGATGGTCCGGCGCGCGGTACGTCTCGATCGGCCACCCATGCGCGCGGCACGCGGCGAGCATGCCGGCGTGTTTGCCCGAGCAGTTGTTGTGGATGGCCGTCGGCGCGCGGCCCTCGCGCGCCAGCGCGGCGGCCTGGGCCGCATCGCCCGGCGCATGCGCGCCGCACTGCAGCGCACTCTCGTCGAGTCCCGCTTTGGAGAGAAGCGAGCGTACGGCCGCGAGGTGCTCGGGCTCGGCGGCATGCGAGCCGCAGGTCACCGCGAGCTCGCGCTCGGTCAGGCCGAACCGGTCGGCGCCGCCGGACTCCACGAGGGGAATCGCCTGCAGCGGCTTCGCGGACGAGCGCAGGAACAGCCCCAGATCCGGATCCCCCGCGCGGTAGCGCACCCGGCCGGCGCGGTCCACCACGACGACGGCGCCGTGATGCAGCGACTCGCGCGCGTCGCCCCGCGTGGTTTCAACGAGCGGGACGCTAGCCAACCCGGTCTCCGACGCCGGCCGGCGCGGACGCCTTGCGCCGGCGGGCGGCCACGGACACGAGAGCCTCGAACAGCCGCGCGTGCGCCGGGTCTCGCTTCCACATGCGCTCGGGATGCCACTGCACGCCCACGACGAATCCGCTCCCCGGCGCCTCGACCGCCTCGATCAGGCGCTCGCTCGATCCGGGAGCCTCGGGCTCGGCCGCCCACGCGGTCACGACGAGATCGGCGGCCACCTGCTTGATGGCCTGGTGATGGAACGTGTTGACGCCGAGACGCGCCGACTCCGCGATCTCCGCGAGCCGCGTCCCGCCCGCGATGTCGACCTCGTGCAGCGCGGCATCAAAGGGCGCATCGGGCTGCGAGCGGCGCTGCTGATGGCTCCACGCCTGCCGTCCGTCCCGCTGCACGTCGACGTCCTGATACAGGGTGCCGCCGAGCGCGACGTTCAGCACCTGTATCCCGCGGCAGATCGCCAGCACCGGCACGTCCTCCGCGACCGCGGCCCGGGTGAGCGGCAGCTCCAACGCATCGCGCAGGGGATCCGCCTCGACCGACGCGTCCGGCAGAGTCGCTTCCTTATACTCGGCGGGGTCTACGTCCGGGCCCCCCGTCAGCAGGACCCCGTCGAGCCCGGCCACGGAGGCGGACGCCGTCCCGGCCAGGATCGGCACCGCCTCACCCCCGGCGTGCTCGATGGCCTCGACGTAGGCCTCAAACGCGCGCAGCTCCCGTTCGTTCCGCGTGGCCCCGACGATCCCGATCCGCGGACGCTGTCCGGTCACGACCATCCCTCCCGCACGGCCTGGTTCACGCTCACACTCTACACAGAGACGCCGGCGGAGTCAAAAACGGCGCGCGAATCGCGTGAGCCGAACGACCCGGGGGACCGCGGAGCCGTCACACGCACGTCCCGATCGCCGCGTGCGGACCCGACGACCCTGCGGCCGAGATACGTGTGCGCTATTGAACAGACGCGGCGTCGGTGCCCGACTACGCTGAGGTGAGATCGAGTCGGGAAGCGGGTGCTCGGTGGCAACCGTAATGCGCCTCCTCCCGAGGTGGTCGAGCAACAACCCCCGTCGCCGAGAAGTGCGCGTCCACGCGGGAACGTTCTCGAACGGCATGGGAACGCGCCGCACGGCACGGTGGAGACAGAGAGGAGATCGTGAGATGAGGAATCTGAGATGGACCATGCAGGGAATGCGCGGAGGTAGACCTGCGAAGACGACGACCCACGGCCGACACAGGTGGGGGACGCAGACGGTCATCGCGATCGTACTCAGCTTCGCGCTTCCGTTCCTGGCGATGAGCGGCATTGCGTCCGCTCAATCGTCGGCAGTGAACGTCCAGGGGACGATCGACGCCGTCGATTGCCAGGCCCAGACGATGGTCATTGATACCTCGAACGGCCAGCAGACATTTGCCACGTCGGACAACGCGTTCACGAATGTGGACTCGGCCAACCTACCGTTTTGCAGCCTCGAAGGCTACGTGGGCGCGCCGGCCACGGTGTGGCTCGCGTCCGAGAATAGCCAGCTCGTGGTCACCGAGGTCAACGTGACCGGCCCGGTCGCCACGACTCAGCCGGCAGCCGAGGGCGTCTCGCCCTTGCCCATTTGGGGGGCGGTCCTCGGCACTGTGGTCGTCGCAGGACTCTTGTACTTGGTGACCCGCGGGCCCGACGGCCTCTACTACCGCTACCCGTACTACGGCGGCTACTACCAGCACTACTACAACGTTGGGTACCGACCGTACACGGGATACTATTCGGCCTCCGCGGCGATCATCACGGTCGCGGCCGTGATGGTCGGCGTCGTGTTGGGCACGGTGATCGTCAACGGCGACCCGTACATCGTGTCGCGTAACTCGGCGGGCACGATCTCCCGGTATCCGTACTGGGGCCCCTACCGTCAGTACTATTACCGTCCCGTCCTATCAGCCGTACGTGGGCGTGAACGTCAACGTCTACAGACAGGCCACGGTGTATCAGGGCAACACGCAGTGGGACGCGCCGGCTCACGCCATGGCCCAAGTGTATGGCACGCCCGCCGTCCGCAACTTTTCGCAGCAGCAGCCGGCGGCCGGGACTCACCAGCTCACGGGCACGCCATCGCCGCGTCAACCGAACGGCGGGACGCCGCAGCAGCTGAGCACGGCACCGCGCCAGCCCCAGGCAACCACGCATCAGCCCGCGGGCAAGCGCCGCAAGCAGCCGCAACCGGCACGACACAACCGACGACTACAGCACCGCACCAGCCGCAGGCGACGCCGCATCAGCCGGCCGGCACAGCGCCGCAAGTAGCGCAGCCAGACGACGAAACAACCGACGACTACGGCACCGCACCAGCCGCAGGCGACGCCGCATCAGCCCGCCGGCACAGCGCCGCAAGTAGCGCAGCCGACGACGAAGCAACCGACGACTACGGCACCGCACCAGCCGCAGGCGACGCCGCATCAGCCGGCCGACTACGGCACCGCAGCAGCCGCAGCCGACGACGCATCAGCCGACGACACGGCACCGCACCAGCCGCAGCCAACGACGAAGCAGCCGACGACTACGGCACCGCACCAGCCGCAGGCGACGACGAAGCAGCCGACGACTACGGCACCGCACCAGCCGCAGGCGACGACGAATCAGCCGACGACTACGGCACCGCACCAGCCGCAGGCGACGACGCATCAGCCGACGACCACCGCACCCCATCAGTCGCAGCCGGCAAAGCCGCAGCCGACAACGGGCGCATCGCCGCAGCAAAAGTGCACGTCATCAAATCAAAGTCAGGACCCATCCTGCGCGAATCAGGGTAAGTAGATTCTTCTTCGCCCGGGGCGCGCAGTCACCGAGCGCCCCGGGCGAAGAGCACGACGATATCGCACATGCGCCCCGCCTATGGTCATTCCGCATGGTTCCGACGATCCCGATAAGCGGAGCTGCCCGGTCACGACCATCCTTCCCGCACGGCCTCGCTGACGCTCGTACCTCTCTACGCAGAGGGGCCCTTGAACAGCGTGATAGACGCGGGACGTCCGGATTGCATGCGATCCCGGTGGCGGCGGCACGCGGCACGGTAGGCTTGGCACCTCGGATCGTGCCGGCGCCGGAACCACCCCGTCAAGACACCGGCGCCGTCGACGGTTGTGGGAAATCGGGGATCCGCGCAGGAAGGCGGCTGGCCGATCCGAGCGCGATCACGTGAAGCCCGATCAACAGCACAAAGGGGATCACGAACAGGCGAGGCCCGGCGCCCGGAACGTACGGCGCCGATCTCGACAGGGCGACGGCCATCACCGTGGTCGCGAGCGGCCCCCCGAGTTTTGAGACGATATTGATCGCCGTGGTCGCGACGGCGAGCTTGTCTCTTGGGATCGACGCATACGCCGCCGACACGGATGGAATGCTGATCAGACCCTGACCCGCGCCGGCCACGAGCAGGCTCGCGACGGTCACGGCGGGCGAAAACTGATGTTGGATCATCCAGAGAAACGGAAACGCGGCGACGAGCGTCAACCACGCGCCGCCGGACGGACACGGCGCGGCAGCCAAACCGATCAGTCAAGAATCCCATCATCGGAAATGAGCACATCATGCCGAACCCCATGGAGGCCATGATCCACCCCGCCTGCGGCGCCGACAGCCCGCAGCCCGTGATCAAGTACAGCGGCACCAGAAACTGTCTCGCGTAAAATGTGCCGTTGCCGAGAAACTGGAGCGCGGCCGCCGTCGAAAACACGTGGCTCTGAAAGAGGCGGAGATCGATCAACGCCGCGGCGCCCCGCCGCGTGCTGTGCCACACAAACACGCCGAGCAGCAGCTAGTCCCCCGAGCAGCGTCACGGCGCCGTCCCGGCGCGCCGCCTGCGGAAGCCCCACCAAGAGACACGCGAGACCGAGAGAAATCACGAGAAAGCCCACGAGATCAAACGGACGCGCGTGCGTCGGGACATCGTCGTGCGGCAGGAGAAACATCGCGAGCCCGACCGCGACAATCCCAACCGGAACGTTGAGGTAAAACAGCCACCGCCATGTGGCGTACTGCAAGATGGCCCCCGCCAGCACCGGACCGAGGATCGGCGCGATCAGGACCGGCACAATTGTGTAGCCCATGACCCGGGCCATATAGCGGCCGGCGAACCGGGCGATCATCATCTGGGTCATCGGGGCCAGGAGCCCACCCGCCATGCCCTGAAGCACGCGAGTCCAAATCAGCGCGTCCATGGTTCGCGCGGCGCCGCAGAATAGCGAGGCCAAGGTGAACGCGGAGAAGCATCCCACATACACGCGCTTCGCGCCCATGCGGTCCACCAGCCAGCCATTGAGCGGGAGCGTGAGGGCGAGCGCGAGCAGGTAGCCGCCCACGATCCACTGCGCCATCGCAATCGAGGAATGCAGGTCCCGACGAATGGTCGACAGCGCGAGGTTCACGACCGTCGAATCGAGCTGCGTCATAAACGGGCCGACAAAGACGACGGCCGCGACTCTCCAGACTCTCGGGTCAAGGCCGTCGGTCAGAGGGCCGCCGTCGGCATAGCTGCTCACTGGGCCACCAGGCGTGTCACGATCCGTCGGCCCGATCAAAGCGGAGCGCGGCGAGATACTCCGCGTCTTCCTGCGCGGCCCGGCGCGAGTCGTCCCACCCGACGGCGCGAAACCGCACGGCGCTGCCTCGCCGCGCCTGGGTGAGCCGCCGCAGATCCGGCCGCAGCACGGCGGCGATCTTCGGATAGCCGCCGGCCGTGGGTCCATCCGGCATGATGACAATCGGCTGGCCCCCGGCCGGGACCTGAATCCCTCCCGGCAGGATGCCGTCCGACAGCAATTCCCCCGTCGCGCGGCGTGCGAGCAGCGGGCCGTCGAGCCGATATCCCACGCGGTCGATCTCGGCGCTCAGTACGTACTCGCTTCCGAGCAGTGCGGCGACCGCGTCCTCGGTGAAGTACTCGTCCTGCGGGCCGAGCACGACGCGCACCTCAACGTCGCCGCCAAGCGGCGGGGCCGCGCCCGCAAGGCGCAGCACCGACGACGGCGCGCGCCGCAGCGCGGCCAGACGATCGCCGCGCGCGAGCCTGCGTCCGCCGTACCCGCCGATGCCGCCCCGCAGATAGGTCGAACGGCTCCCGAGCACCTCCGGCACGTCAATTCCGCCGGGCAACGCGAGGTAGCCCCACTGGCCCGCGCGCGGCGCGTCAAACGACACCACGTCGCCGGCATCGAGCACGCACGCGCTCCAGAGCGGCACGGGGCGGCTGTTTCGCCGCGCGCCGAAGTCCGCGCCGCCGAAGGCGACCACGGTCCGCCGCGCGGCGACGAGCCGCGGCGCCGGAAACGTGAACTCAAGCGACGCGGCTCCCTCGGAGTTCCCGAGCAGAAGGTTGGTTACGAAGAGCGCGAGCGGATCCATCGCTCCGCTCTGCGGCATCCCGTACCTCCGGAAACCGGGACGCCCCAGATCCTGCACCGTCGTCAGGAGACCGCCTTGCTCGACGACGAGGTCTGCGCGCGACGGCGGCAGCATCACGGGCGGCGACTCGTCAACGGGCGCGAGGCGGTCGTACTCCTCGGCCGAAATCCCGACGAAGCGCACGTGGTCGCCGGCTTCGAGCAGGAATGGATCGGGACGCGCCGGGTCGTAGATCCGGAGCGGCGTGCGGCCGAGCAACCGCCATCCGCCCGGCGTTGAGGTCGGGTACACGCCGGTCTGCATCCCCGCCATCGCGACGGAGCGCACCGGGACGCGCGTCCTCGGCGAGCGGAGCCGCGGCACCCGGATCGCGGGCGGCAGCGTCCCCATGTATGGAAACCCGGGCGAGAACCCGGTCATGTAGACGCGGTACTCGGTCCCGGCGTGGGCCGCGACCACCTGCGATTCGGACATCCCGAGCTCTGCGGCCACACTCGCGAGATCGGGGCCGTGCGTGCCGCCATAAACTGTCGGGATCTCGACCCGCCGGCCCGCGGGCAGCGACACCCGATCGGTGCGGCCGAGGAGCGCCGTCACCGCGGCGCGGAGCTCGGACGCGCTGACGCGCGCGGGATCGTAGACGACGAGCAGCGAGCGGTACGTCGGCAGCGTCTCGCGGACGCCGGGCAGACGCCGCGCCTCGAGCGTCGTCCGGAGCGCGAGCACGGCCTCGTTCGCGGCGTCCGAGATCTCGTCGCCGCCGAATTCCACGACGAGCCCCGAATCACCGAGCGGCAGAAACCGCGGCTCCGGGCCGACCGCGGTCACGGGACCGCCGGCGCGGGAGCGTACGACCCGAGCACGCGCAGCATCGACGCGTGCGAACGCATCTCCGCAAGGGCGGCCTGGACGTCGGGATCGTCCGCGTGGCCGTCGAAGTCCATGTAGAACACGTATTCCCAGGATCCGATCCGCCGCGGACGTGATTCGATCTTGCTCATGTTGATCTGGCGGGCGGCGAGCGCCCCGAGCACGCGGTAGAGCGCGGCCGGCCGATTGTGCACGACGAATACGACGGATGTCTTGCTCCGCGCGGTGCGCGCCGCCGGGGTCACGCCGATCGCCAAGAAGCGGGTGTAGTTGTGCGGATTGGTCTCGATCTCCGAGGCGAGGACCGCGAGGCCGTAAATCTCGGCCGCGCGCCGCGACGCGACCGCAGCGGCGCCGAGGCGCTGCTCCGCGCGGATCATCTTGGCGCTGCCCGCGGTATCGTAGAACGCGATGGGCTCCACGCCGAGGCCGCTGAGGTAGCGCTCGCACTGCGCCAGCGCCTGCGGATGCGAGTAGACCTGCCGGATCTCTCCGAGCGTCTGACCCGGCAGCGCCATCAAGCAGTGGCTCACCCGCAGGTCCAGTTCGGCGCCGATCACGAGCGCATGCGCGAGGAGGAGATCATAGGTCTCGTTGATGGTCCCGGCCTGGGAGTTTTCCACCGGCACCACGCCGCGGTCGGCGCGCCCCGCGGCGACCGCCTCGAACACGTCGGGGAGGCGCGGCGCGGGGACCGTCTCGACCGGCCCGCACAGCCGAATGACCGCTTCCTCGCTGTAGGCGCCCGGCTCCCCCTGAAACGCAACGCGCATGCCGCCCTCCCCGTTCAGTCGTCGAGCAGTGTCCGCACGGCGCGCACGCGGCCGTCTTCGAGGAACACGCGCGGCAGCCGGCGGGCCGTGCGGGCGAGCACCTCGTACGCGATCGTCTGCGCCGCCTCCGCCACGTCCTCGACCGGGACCGCCTCGCCCCAGAGCTCCGCGACGTCCCCCATCGCTACCGGTGCGTCGCCGGCGTCCACCGTGATTTGATCCATGCTGATCCGTCCGGCAATCGGGACGCGGGCGCGCCCGATCAAGACCGTCCCGCGGTCGCCGGCGAGCCGGGGATATCCGTCCGCGTAGCCGATCGGCAGCGTCGCGATCGTCGTCTCACGCGCGGTGCGGTACGCGCCCCCGTAGCCGATCGCGGTCCCCTCGGGCACGCGCTTCGCGTACACGACCCGCGCGCGCACGCGCATCGCGGGACGCAGGGGGGCGCGGCCCCGAAGGTGCGGCGCGGGCGCCACCCCGTACAGCGCGATCCCGCATCGGACCAGGTCGAGATGAGACGCCGGCAGCGCGAGCGTGGCCGCGCTGTTCGCGGCATGTCTCCACCGCGGACGAATCCCCTCCCGCTCGAGCGCGTCCAGGACCTCGCGGAACCGCGCGAGCTGCGCGTCCGCGGACTCGAGATCGACCGCGTCCGCCGACGCGAAGTGCGTCGCGCAGCCCTCGAGCACCGCGTGCGGCAGCCCGGCGAGCCGCCGTGCCAGCGCCACCGCCTCGCGCGGCGCGGCGCCGATCCGGCCCATCCCGGTATCGATCTTGAGATGCACGCGCGCCGTCCGGCCGGACGCCCCCGCGCTCCGGGCCGCGGCGTCCGCGACGCGCTCCTCCGAGACCGTAAGCGCGAGATCGTGCGCGACCGCGCGGCCGGCCTCGTCGGGCCGGAGTGAGCCGAGCACCAGCACCGGAGCCGTGATCTCCGCGCGGCGCAGCTCCACGCCCTCGTCCACCGTCGCCACGCCGAGCCCCCAGGCGCCTGCGCGCAGCGCCGCGCGCGCGACCGGGACCGCGCCGTGCCCGTAGGCGTTGGCTTTGACCACGGCCATGACCTCGGCGGGCGCCGCCGCGCGCCGCAGCGCCGACAGGTTGTCGCGAATCGCGTCGAGATCAATCTCCGCCCACGCCGGACGCGCGGGCTCCTCGGGCGGCGCGGCCTCAGGGGACGGCCGTGACGCCATCGTCCACCTCACCCGCTCGGACCTGCGCCAGCGCCCGGGGAATCGCGTCGGCCACCTCGTGCGCGAGGAGGCCTAACTCTGACACGGCGGCGAGATCGCCGGCGCGCCCGTGAAGGTAGACGGCACAGCCCGCCGCCTCGAACGCGGGCATCCCCGCGGCCAGCAGCGCGGCGGTGGCGCCGGTCAGGACGTCGCCCATCCCGCCGGTCGCCATCGCGCCGTTGCCGGTCGGCACGATGAGCGCGCGGCCGTCCGGCGAGGCGACGACGGTCCGCGCACCCTTCAAGATCACGACCACCCCGAGCCGCTCGGCGGCGGCCCGCGCGGTGACCACGCGATCACGCTGCACGTCGGCGATCGCGCATCCAAGGAGGCGCGCCATCTCGCCGGGATGCGGCGTGATCACCACCGGCGCGCGCACCTCGCGCAGGCGCTCCGGCTCGCCCGCGAGGACGTTCAGCGCGTCCGCGTCCGCGACCAGCGGCCGCTCGATCCGCGGCAGGAGGCCGCGCACGAGCGCGGCCACGTCCGCATGCATGGTGAGCCCCGGGCCGATCGCGAGCACCGACGACCCGGCGACCCACTCGGCGATCTCGTCGAGCGCGCGCGCCGCGACCGTCCCCTCGGGAGTCTCGGGCAGCGCGCGCGTCATCGCCTCGGGAAGGGACCCGGCCGGCACGGCGGCGAGCGACCCCGGCAGCCCGATCGTGACGAGGCCCGCCCCGGCGCGGATCGCGCCGCGCGCGGACAGGATGGCCGCGCCGACGAATCCGCGCGCGCCGGCGACGAGCGCGACCCGGCCGAACAGCCCCTTCTGGCCGTCCGCGGGCCGCACGGGCAGCGTGCGGTCCACCCACGCGGCGGTCGCGAGCCGCACGGGGATCGGCGCCGCGTCAACGAGCGCCGGGGGCAGCCCGATATCGGCCACGTACACGCGGCCCGCGTGCGCCGCCGCGGGATACTGCATGAGCCCGCGCTTCGGCAGGCCCATCGTCACCGTCGCCGCGGCGCGCACGCAGGGCGCGCCGGCGCCGCCGGTCTCGGCATCGATGCCGGACGGAACGTCCACCGCCAGGATCGGCACCCCCGAGCGGTTGGCGGCGTCGATAATGCGCGCGGGCTCGCCCGCGGCCGGGCCCCGAAATCCGGTGCCGAAGATCGCGTCGATGAGGAGATCCGACTCTCGGAGCAGCGCGTCGAGCCCGGGTCGTCGACGCCCGGCCGAGTCCTCGATGCGCATCCGACGGCCGCGCAGCGCCGCGAGATGCGCGGCGGGATCGCCGCGGAGCGCCTCGGCGGGCACGACCAATAGGACGAGGACGGCCGCGTCGCCGTCGAGATCGCGGGCGGCGACGAGCCCGTCGCCGCCGTTATTGCCCTTGCCGGCCAGCACGACCACGCGGCGGCCGCCGCGCGCGCGCAGGAGACGCCGGGCCACGTCCGCGGCGCCGGCGCCCGCCCGGATCATCAGAGAGGCGACCGAAATGCCGTGCACCGACTGGGCCTGCTGCTCGAGGGCCGCCATCTCGGACGGCGTGGGAAGCTTCATGGACGGCGGCTGCCCGGGGTCCGTGCGATCGCGCCGCGACGCTCGGACGCGGTCACTCTCCGAGCGCGCGGGTCGCGATACTCGACTCGACGCCGCCCGAGACCGACGAACGCGGCTGCCCGCCGGGCGGCGGCGGGCTCCACCCGCAGCAGCTCGATGAGGTCGACGCCGAGTCCCCCGATCATCCGCCGGCTCCTGTCAGCGGACGCTACGACCGCCGCGGCTCCGCTTCTTCCACCAGCATCACGGGGATCCCGTCGCGGACCGGATAGCGGCGCCCGCAGGCGGTGCAGACGATCCGGTCCCCCTCCTCGACGACCGGCGCCTTGCACGCCGGGCACGCGAGGATCTGCAGCAGTTCACGGTCGATCATGAGCTGATTCCTCCGGTGGTCGCATCGCCGCGATGCCGGGCGCCGATCACGCGCGCACCGAGCCGCGCTCCCGGAACCATTCGACGGTGCGGCGAAGGCCCTCCTCCAACGTCACGCTCGCGCGCCAGTCCAGCAGGCGCGCCGCGCGCGAGGGATCGAGCACGATCCGGTGCACCTCGCCGGGGATTGCCGGGGCGTGATCCGGCGCGACCAACGCCCCGGTCAGGTGCCGCAGCAGGACGGCGAGCTCGGTCACCGACGTGCCGACGCCGGTCGCGATCTGCACCGGCTCGTCGAGGCGCCGCCCGAGGACGCGCAGGTTCGCCTGCGCGACATCGCCCACGTACACAAAATCGCGCACCTGCGAACCGTCGCCGAACACCGTCGGGCGCCGCCCCGCGAGAAATGCGTCGGTAAAGATCGCCACGACCCCGGCCTCGGTCTCCGGGTCCTGGCGGGGCCCGTACACGTTGGCGTACCGCAGCACCGCGGTGTTGAGCCCCCGCACGCGGCGGTAGTACTCGAAGTACTGCTCGTCCATGTACTTGTGCAGCCCGTACGGCGACATCGGTCGGATCGGATGGTCCTCGGTCACCGGCAGCCGCTCCGGCTCGCCGTAGAGCGCCCCCGCCGTACCGGAGAAGATCACCTGCGACACGTGATGGCGCGCCGACAGCTCGAGGACGCGCAGCGTGCCGAGCACGTTGATCTCCGCGTCGAAGATCGGGTCCGCGATCGACCGGCGCAGGTTCGCCTGCGCCGCGTGATGGGACACCACGTCGGGCCGCTCATCCTGAAACACCTGCGCGAGCTGCGGGCTGCGGATGTCGACCTGATAGCACACCACGCCCGCGGGCGCGTCGTTCCGGCGCCCTCCGAGCAGCACGTCGACCACCGCGACGTGGTGGCCCGCGTCGCGGTAGGCCTCGGCGACGTGCGAGCCGATAAATCCGGACCCCCCGGTCACGAGGACTCTCATTCGACCGTCACGCTCTTCGCCAGGTTGCGCGGCTGATCGACGTCGTTGCCCCTGAGGCGCGCGACGTGGTACGCGAACAGCTGGAGCGGGATCACCGACAGCACCGGCGCGAGCGCCGGATCCGTCGCCGGCACGCGCAGCAGGGTGTTGACGTGCGGCCCGAGGGCCGCCGCGGTCGCATCGGTCGCGACGCCGATGACGTCCGCGCCGCGCGCGCGCACCTGCTGGATGTTGCTGACGGTCTTCTCGAGCAGGTCCGGCTGGGTCGCGAGCGCGACCACCACGACGCCCGGCGTGACGAGCGCGAGCGTCCCGTGCTTCAGCTCGCCTCCGGCGAGCGCCTCGGAGTGAATGTAGCTGATCTCCTTGAACTTCAGCGAGCCCTCCATCGCGACCGAGTAGTCAAGCCCCCGCCCGATGAAGAAGACGTCCTCCGTCTGGTACAGGCGCTCCGCGAGGGCGGCGATCTCCGGCTCGCCGAGCAGCACCGTCTGGGCCTGCGTCGGCAGCGCGCGGAGCCCCTGGATCAGCGACGCGACCCGCGCCGGGGACAGCGTCCCGCGCGCCTGCCCGAGCTGCACGGCGAACATCGTCAGCGCGACGAGCTGCGTGAGATACGCCTTGGTCGAGCACACCGAGATCTCCGGTCCGGCGCGGGTGTAGAGCACGTCGTCGGCCTCCCGCGCGAGCGTGCTGCCGACGACGTTCGCGACCGCGAGCATCCGCGCGCCGCGCGCCCGCGCCTCCCGGGCCGCGGCGATCGTGTCCGCGGTTTCCCCGGATTGGCTGATTGCCACGGCGAGCTGGTGCGCGCCGGCGAGCGGATTCCGGTACCGGAACTCGCTGCCGAGATCGGCTTCGGCGGGAACGCCCGCGAGGCGTTCGATGAGCGTGCGCCCCACGAGGCCCGCGTGGTACGCGGTGCCGCACGCGACGAGCCATACCTTCTCGAGCGCGCGTGCGGCCTCGGGATCGAGCGTCACGCCGTCGAGCGCGACCGTCCGGTCGTTCGGCAGCCGGCCCATCATCGTCTCCTGAAGCGCGCGGGGCTGCTCGTGAATCTCCTTCAGCATGAAGTGGGCGTACCCGCCCTTCTCGGCGGCTTGCGCGTCCCAGTCGACCCGCATCGGCGCGCGCGCGACGCGCCCCCCGCCGAGGCGCGTGATCGTCGTCGCCTCGCGCGTCAGCACGGCCATCTCTCCGTCCTCGATCACGAGCACGTCGCGCGTGTGCGGCAGGAGCGCCGGGATGTCGGACGCGAGCAGCGTCTCGCCCCGCCCGACCCCCACGATCAGCGGGCTGATGCGGCGCACGGCCACGATCCGGCCGGGCTCGTCGGCGCAGAGCACGACGAGCGCGTACGCGCCCCGCGTCTGCGCCACGGCCTGTTCCACCGCGACGGGAAGATCGCCCCGATACGCGTCCTCGATCAGATGCGCCAGCACCTCGGTGTCCGTGTCGGACTGAAACCGGTGCCCGCGCGCCACCAGGTCGTCCTTGAGCGCGAGAAAGTTTTCGATGATCCCGTTGTGGATCACGACGACGCGGCCGCGGCAGTCCACGTGCGGGTGCGCGTTCTCGTCGGACGGGTGCCCGTGGGTCGCCCACCGGGTGTGCCCGATCCCCACGTGCCCCTCCACCGGCTGCCGCTCCACAAGCTCCGCGAGCCGGGCGAGCTTGCCCGCCGCCTTGCGCACCTCGATCCCGCTCCCGTTCATGACAGCCACGCCCGCGGAGTCATACCCGCGGTACTCCAGCCGGCGCAGGCCGTCGAGTAAGATCGGCACGGCCGGGCGCTCACCGATATAGCCCATGATTCCGCACATATGTGCCTCCGGAACGCCCCATGGCCCCACGCAGGCGCATGCCGAGCGGGGCCGGGGCGAAGATGAATGCACTGGGTAGCACGCGCGGCGTCGGAAGTACGTCCGCACGCGGCCGGGGGATGGGGATCCCCCGAACCGCCCGCCGCGGTGCTCGGTGATGTCCGGGACGCCTTTTGTCCCCGGGGTCGCCCCCGGGTTTTGGCAGCATCCTTGAGGCCTGGACCGGCCTAGGGTCACCCGCCGAATGGGAGCCTGCGGCTCCGCTCGAGATCCCCTACCTCGTCAACTCGCCCGGCATGCCGGCGAGTTCCGGCGCTTGGTCCTGCGAAGGTCCCCCGACCACCCCCCGTCCCACGCCGGGACTATCCACCGGCGACACCTGATTATACCGCAACGCATCCGCGCAACGCCCGCGGGCGGCCCGCGGGGTAGTGTACGGGGCCTCCGGCCCGATCAACTCTGGGTGGCGGACATGACGTATGTGACGACCGGCGAGGGCTGGCTGTACTTGGCGACGGTATTGAATGTTATGGAGTCGGCGCATCGTGGGCTGGGCGAATGTTCACGGTTACGCTCCTGACCCCTCGCCGTGAGCCCGGTTTGGCAGGCGCTCCCGGTCGCAGCGCGAGCGGTTGATGGGCCAATCGCCGGTTGGCAGGTGATCGGCTCCGCCGCGCAAGGACTGGACGGATCGCTCGAGGTTACGTGCACGCAGGCCCTCAGCCCGGGTCGTGCGACGACCATCAAGCTACAGGGTGTCGCCTATGATCCTGAGATTGGGAACCCGGGCGTGCCCGGCGCGGCCTCGTCGGCCATGGCCCCCGCTGGCCGCGCGGACGGCCTTGAGCGGCACCCTGGGCGCCGTTTCACGGTACGTGCAGGATCAAATCAATGCGCAGCAAACTGAGGTTGCCGGCATCACCGCGACGATCACGAGCCAGGTGCCGCCCTTCTGGCAGATCCTGTCCCAGCAGCTCGCGACCGGGTTCCAGCCGGCGCCGGTGCAGACGGGTGGCACGGTCATGGTGACATGGGTGCCGGCTGGCACGCCCGTCCTGGTGTTCATCACCGCGGCCAGCCAGTAGTACGTAGCGGATCACGCGGTATCATCATGGTCAGCAGTCCGATCGGTAAGAACTCCGTCGTGACCATCACGAATGTTGCGAACGCGATCGACACGACCCTGAGCGAAGCCGCGCTCGTGCCGCGAGATATCTGCTACTGAAAGAACCCGGCGAGCAACCTCGCGACGACTTGCGGCTGCTCTTCCGGGATGAAGTGGCCGCTGTTCTCAACCCTGACCAACCGGAAGTTCGTGGCTTTGGGCGTCACCGAAGCCTTTAGCCAATCGTAACCGGTGGCGCCCAGGGCCAGCACCGGCATCGTGAGCTTATGGTAGGTTCTGCTGTCAACGACATCTTGTGGAAAGGCTTGGTACCACGCATCACCGGCGCGTATAGCATCCACGGTGGAGTAGGCAGCCGCATAAATCGCTCGGTCACGTGGTCCGATCGAGCTCGAGTCCTTCAACAGATAGTCCATGATGAAGTTTTGATAGATTGCAAAACGGCCCTGTAGCACTTTCTCGGGTAGCCCGATTACCTGATGGAACGCGAACCACCAGGGATAGCCTGGATGGGTGGCGTCGATCTTCGCCTCAAACTTTCCCACCGTTGGGAGCATTCTGAATTCCATAATGACGTCGTCGGGATGAGGGACGTCCAGCAGCGCGAGCTTTACGGTTGCGTCCGGATGATTTGCCGCAAAGCTGAACGCGACCATCGACCCGATATCATGGCCGGCAATGTTGACCTTTGTATATCCAAGAAGACGCACCAGTTGGTAAATGTCCTCTGCCATGTTCTTTTTGTCATAGCCGCCCCGCGGTTTGGATGAGCCTCCCATGCCGCGGAGATCGACGGCAATTACGTGGTATCGCTTAGCCAG
Organism: uncultured Bacillota bacterium; assembly: GCA_963787105.1. Taxonomy (GTDB): domain Bacteria; phylum Sysuimicrobiota; class Sysuimicrobiia; order Sysuimicrobiales; family Segetimicrobiaceae; genus JAJPIA01. Next base: position 5,313 of record CAWBBU010000006.1, on the reverse strand, counting down.
CGTGGGCATGATGCGATGGAATTCCCACCACGTCTCAGGCCAGCCGGGCAGTAAAACCAGCGGTTGACCGTTCCCGCCGGCGACATAGTGCAGCTGTGTTCCATTGACGTTCGCATATCCGTTCGCGAAGCCGGGCAGCGACCGAACGAGAGCTGTGTCCGAAACGTTGTCAACGGGGTGCGTACTCGTCGAGGTGTCTATCTGAGCGATCCCGCCGCTTGCCGCGCAGAACTGAACTATGAGCAACAGCGCGATGATTGCGAGGCACCGATACGCTACACCGGTATGAGGGCGTAGTTTGTCGGCAACGATTTTCATGATCGCAACGCTCCTAATCTAGTCTTTGCTGAATGCCCAAGACGCCGCCACGGTATCGAGCGACTCTCGCAAGAGCTTGATCTTTCCATGTTCCGCGACGAGGCGGCCGGCGTAGGTCTGCCGATAGGTTTTGCCAGTTGCCGGCACAAGTGCCTCCACGTCGTATTCGCCGAAGGCTTGGTCGGGCGTCTGAATCCAAATACGGATGTTTCGAAACCGGAAATCCGGGACTTTCGCGAGCAAGCCGCGAAGAAATGCCTCGATCGCAACTGGGCCTTGGGCGCGGGCGTTCACCCAAGGCAGTTCGATCATGCCGTCGTCGGCGAATAGCGCTGCTGCCCCCGCGGGGTCCTGAATTTTCGAGAGATAGGCCGTGAGCAATTCCGTTGCGCTTTCCATCACTCGTCCGTTACCTGCGCAGCAGCGCGGTCAGCGCCCTCAGGGTGTCGTTCGGCCGCTCCTCCGTCAAAAAGTGGCCGCATTCAAACCCGATACCGGTCGCCTGAGGCGCGAACGTTCTCTGCCACGTCGCGAGCGGCGTCTCCGAGAAGCCACCAAAGATCTTGCTGCCCCAGAGAATGAGCGTCGGACATCCAATATGCTTTCCCGCGGCGACGTCGAGTTTGTCGGCGGTCAAATCCAGTCCGGCGGCGGCGCGGTAGTCTTCACAATACGCGTGGACGCGAGCGGCTTCACTCCAGTCTTTCCGATAAAACGCAAGGACGCCAGGGTCGAAGATTGACACCGAACCCGTGCCGCTTCCACGCCGAACCATCTCCTCGATGTATCTGGCCGTCAGAATGCGTTCAGGCTCAGGCGCAGGTCGAGACATTAACACCCACCACGGCAAGAATCCCGGTGTCGCGTTGATCAGATCCCAAACCGAGTAGATGGGCAGATTGTCTAAGACGGCGAGGCGCTCAATCCGCCCTGGATTATCAAGTGCCATGCGATAGCCGACTTGAGCGCCTCGATCGTGTCCCGCAACGGCGAAGCGCTCGACGCCGAGTTTGTCCATGACGGCAAAACATTCGTTCGCCCAGGTCCGTTTTGAGTAGGGGTCGTGATTCGCAGCGCCCGGTGGTGCCGACGAAAGGCCGTAGCCCTTGAGATCGAGGCAAACCACGCGGTTTGTCTCTGCAAGTTGGGGTGCGATCGGGTGAAAACTCAAGTGCGACTCCGGAAAACCGTGTAGCAATAACACGGCGGGAGCCCCCGAGGGTCCGCCTATGCGCGCGAAGAGGCGGTACGGACCGATCTTGAACCAGGTCTCTTCGAACCCCGGGAACAAATGGTCGAGTCCGTCTGCGGAAGATGCGGGCGCCGGAGTTTGGGCACGTCCTGCTCGAGGCAGCAACGCAGAGGTGGCAAGAACCGCCGTGCCCGTCAGGAACGAGCGGCGGGTGAACGCAAGTTCTCCGGCACGACCGGTGGGAGGCACATTGGGAAGCCGAGTCACATCGAGCCCGCCGTCCGCTGCACATTCATGCCGGGGTCCTGAATCGACAGACAAGCTTGAACGGCCATTGCAGCGAGGTTAGCATGGCGAAAAACGCGCCGTATTGACCAATCCGCGCATCGATTGTATGAATTGCGCACTTCGATGTGGTGGCTCAGTAGCTGCACCATGCATCGACGAGCCCCCGGATCCACGCTCATGGGCCCAATTACTCGCTTCGATCGCGACGCCAGCTCCCCGGTGTCGCTCCGACGACTCGTTGAAAGACCCGTGTAAAGTGACTTTGTTCGGAGAAACCTACGCTCAAGGCGATCTCGGAGAGCGACGTATCTGCATCCAGGAGGAGGCGCTGCGCCCGACGCACACGCGCTTCCAGCAGCCAGCGATGCGGGGAGAAACCCGTCGCCGCTTTAAACGCGCGTCCAAACTGCGCTTGCGACAAGCCGCTCATTTGCGCCAGGTCCTTGAGGTTGATTGGGCCAGCCAGATTCTCTTCAATGTAGTCGATGACTCGGCGAAATTGCCGCTTCGGCAACGCCCACTGCCGGTGGCCGCCCTGGTGCTTTCCAAGACGCAGCAAATGCACGAACACGGCTGCGATGATGCTTTCTGCGTACAGCGAACTGTAATCGTTGGGAGTCCTGCATTCGGCGGCCAAAATATCGCCGAAGATGGAGATGCGTTCATCCGAGAACATTAAGCGCGGCGCAGCTGCCCGCTTGGTGTCCAATTCTTCCCCGAGGACAGCGCTCAGCGCCGGCGCGTCGAACAAAAGCCGAGCCGCGCGAACACAGCGTATCTCGTCGGCGTAACCCCATACGGGCATGCCGGCCGGCAATAAGCTCATGTGCCGGGAACTTAACCGCTCGGGCTCTATGCGGGCATCGAGCCTGATTCGCGATTCGCAGCGCCCCCCGACCTCCTGCAAGACGATAGCCAGCGTGTCGCGGTCGGAGGACAAATCGTGCCAGACCCTCCCCGGAAACAAATGGAACTCCAGAGCTCGTACTGTCACGCCGTTCCACGTTTTGGTGATGCCGTCTACTCTGCGCAGGCCGTGAGATTCTCTCGGCTTGTACTCCGTCGTGTCCGTCATCGTAGCCGGTCTCGCCCTCATCCGCGGCACCGTGTGTTGGCTTCGTCCAGTCCCTCAAGCACTTCGGCTACACTGAGTGCCCGGATCCATCCCATAGACAAACTTCCGAGAGCAGTCGCAAAACGCGACTTCCGCTTGATCCATCAGATTTGCGCCATGCCCCCGTCGACGAAGAGCTCGATGCCATTGACGAAGCTGCTGTCGTCGGATGCGAGAAACACAACCGCCTTTGCGATCTCGTCCGGGGTGCCGGCGCGGCCGAGCGGAACCGTCGTGACCATGAAGTCAACGAAGCCCTGTATCTGTTCTTCTGTGAGACCCATCAAGTTGTAGCCGGGAGTCGGAACGACACCTGGACTGACCGCGTTGACACGAATGTTGTGTTCCTTAAGGTCGAGTGTCCAGTTTCGCGCAAATGACCGGACGGCTGCCTTTGACGCACTGTAGACGCTAAATGCCGGTGTGCCTTTGCTCGCGGCAGTCGACGCGTTCAAAATGATGGACGAACCGGCGGGCATCAGCGGCAGCGCCTTTTGAACGGTAAAGAGCACGCCGCGAACGTTCGTGTTGAAGGTCCTGTCGAAATGGTCTTCGGTAATCTGGCCAAGCGGCGCGAGGCCACCGCCTCCGGCATTCGCGAAGAGAACATCGACTCGCCCTTTCTCTTGTTGGATCGAATCGAAGAGCCGGTCGAGATCGGCGAGGTTGGCGACATCGCCGGGAATCGCTGTGGCATGGTCGCCGAGTTCTTTCGCCGCTGCATCCAGCGCGATTTGGCGTCGACCGGTGATGAACACATACGCGCCTTCGGACACGAACCGTTTCGCCGTGGCGAGTCCGATACCGCTGCTTCCGCCTGTAACTAAGGCGATTTTCCCAGTGAGTCTCTGTGCCATGGACGTGTTTGCCTCCAGGTGCTCGTGGTTGATCGGATGTGCGACGGACAATTATGTACCGATCGGTACGTAATACATACACTATGGACACCAGCGCGTCAATCCTATATTGTACTTATTGGTATGAAACGGGAGAGAGCGGCACCCGCCCGCGGGCGTCCGCGCGCTTTTGACTCGCAGAAAGCGTTACATCGGGCGATGCTGGTCTTTTGGCGGAAAGGTTACCTCGGCGCATCGCTTTCCGACCTCACGAAAGCCATGGGAATCAATCGGCCAAGTCTGTACGCGGCGTTTGGCAACAAGCATTCTCTCTTTCGCAAAGCGCTGGATTGCTACGCTAAGGGTCCCTCGTCCTATCTGACCGAGGCATTGCGAGAACCGACGGCGCGTGGCGTGGTCGAACGGCTGTTGCACGGGGTCGTCAATCTGCTGACTGACCCGCAGACGCCCGTTACCTGTATGTGGGTGCACGGCGCACTTTCGCACGGCGGCGGCCCGCTGCGGGGCGAGTTCGCCGCGCAGCGGGCCGCCGGGCTGACCGAGTTGCGGGCACGCTTCAAGCGCGCCGTTACTGACGGGGACCTACCGCGAGACGCGGACATCGACACGCTCGCGCGCTACGTACAGACGGTCAATTTTGGATTGACCGTTCAAGCCTCCACCGGTGCGAACCGCAAGGAACTGCTGCGCGTTGTTGATGTCGTCTTAAAGGAGTGGCCGAAATGAGAAGCATTCCGGGAATCGGAGCCCACGATGTCTGAGGTAATCGAGAAGTTGCTCATCCGCAATCTACATGAGGTCTTTGGCGAGCATGACAGTCACCACCGACGGACTGCCATCGCGCAGATCTACACGGAGGACTGCATTTTCGAAGATCACTTTGGACAGAACGTCGGACATGCGGCCATCGATGCGGCGGTAGCGAATCTGCAGGCGAAATTTCCTGCGTATGTGTTTTCGGAAGCGGGTCCCGTTCAACGCTTGCAGGTGTCAGCGCGGCTTCCCTGGCATTTCGGACCACCGGAGGAGCCTGGACGCATAAGTGGGGTTGACTTTGTAATTGTGCGCGGCGACCGAATTGCAGCGCTCTACGTATTTCTGGACGAACCACCGAGCCAACGGTAGCGCCCCGCGTTGATAGAGGAGCGATGTTAACGGCGCGCGAGAGCGCGCGTCATTGCCTTTGTTGACGCGATACCCGCGACCGGCGAAGTTGTGGGCTCGTATCGGCTGCTCCGCGATGTCCATTCTACGAATGTCGGGGTTCTCATCGGGGCACGTTCGCGCAGTGGGGCTCGCCTCACGCGTGAAGACGGGTCGGACGTGCTTCACTAGTCGCGAGGGAGCTTTCCGAGATGAGCCTCGCCTCGGCGATAGGGTAGCGATCCAGAATCGCGCTGGGCTGGCTGCTCTAGCCAGGCTGTGATCGGATTATCTATGCGATCGTCCAGGCCCTGAATGTCCGGCAGCCGAGACGCCCTCTCTCACGGGATCTCCCCATGAATCTTGACACGACCGGCCCGCGGCAGGATCTGGTGCGTGCG
>CAWBBU010000005.1:0-317576 GCA_963787105.1 uncultured Bacillota bacterium | reverse complement strand
AGGAACCCGACGCGGCGAGCACCGCTTTGAGATTCTCCATCACCCGCTTCGTCTGCACGCGGATGTCCCCGAGCACGAGCTGACCCGTGTTGGGATCCAGCGGCACCTGCCCCGCCGCGAACACGAATCCGTTGGCCACCACCGCCTGCGAGTAGGGTCCAATCGCGGCCGGCGCCTCGTCGGTCCTTACGATCCGCTTCTCCATTCCGCCACCTCCCGCTTGTCACCGCGGCGCGCGCCGACGGACGTCCCGCATCCGTTCGGCCCACCCCGGCGCTCTGTGGGTTCGCGCACGACCATGGCGCCGCCTGCCGTGCCGCTAGAGCCCCAGCGCGCGGTACGCCCGGGCATAATAGACGAGCGGGCGCCGCTCCGGCACCGTCCACGCACGCTCGACCGCGCCGACGAAGATCGTATGGTCGCCGCCCGGATGAGACGCCGTCACGCGGCACTCCACGTAAGCGACGCACCCGTCGAGCAGCGGCACGCCCGCCCGGCCCGGCTGGAACGGGATCCCGCGAAACGCATCGGGCCCCTCGGGGCGCGCCGCCGCGGCAAAGAACCGCGAGACCGCTTCCTGCTCCGCCGCCAGCACGTTGACCGCAAACGCTCGGGTGTGTTCGAGGATGGCGTGTGAGAGATGGTTCCGCTCGATGCAGACCAGGACGAGCGGGGGCTCGAGCGAGACCGACGCGAATGCGTTGATCGTCACGCCGTGGGGTCCCGTCGGGCCGGCCGCGGTGACGACCGTGACACCCGTGACAAAGTGCGCGAGCGCGTCGCGAAACGCCGCCTCGACCGCGCCGTCCTCGGGCCGGTCCATCAGGCTCCCCGGACTAGGCTGCGGATCGCGCGCCGACGGCGGGTCCCGGCGCCCGCGAATTGCGGGTTAGAATCGGACCTGCGTCCCGGTCGACTGGTCGATCTGGGCGATGGCCAGGTCGTAGTTGTAGTAGGCCGCGATCGTCGAGGTTTCCGCGGTCGCCAGCGTCTGCAGCGCGTTCGTGACGTCAAGCTCCGTGCCGACGCCGGCCTGCAGCCGCACCTGCGCAATGCGCAGCTGCTCCCGGGCGGACGTGAGCCCGAGCTCCGCCGCCCGCAGCTGATCCGCCGCCGTCTGCAGGTTGAGATACGCGGTGCGCACCTGGCTCTCGACCGCCTGCTGCGTCTGCTGCAGGCTGACCTGGGCCTGTTCAAGCTGGACGCCCGCCGCCTGCACCTTCGCCGCGGTCAGCCCGCCGTCAAACACGGTCAGCGTCAGCGCAATCATGCCAGACCACGCGACCGGGTTGTTCGTGAACGGCGAATTCGTCTGGATCTGCGGACCCCCGGTGACCGTGATCGTCGGCCGGAGGCCGGCCCTGGCCAGATCGATCGCCGCCTGGAAGCTTTGAATCGCCGCCTGCCCCTCCTGGATCTCCGCGCGCTCGGTCAGTCCGGTCTGGATCAGCGCGTTCAGGTCCGGCGGCGGCTGCGGCAGGCCGAACGGCGTGGTGGGCGCCACCACCGTGGACAGCGGCAGGTTCAGCACCGTATCCAGCGCGTACTCGGCGGACACCGCCGCGGCTTTCGACTGCGTCAGCGCCTGCTGCGCCGACGCCAGCTGGGACTGCGCCTGGAGCAGGTTGAACTGCGGCGCCGTGCCCACGTTGACTTGCGCTTGGGTCACCCGGACGTTTTCCTGGGACGCGTCGACCACGCCCTGCGAGGACGTGACCTGCGCTTCCTGCGCCTGCACGTTGTAGTAGGCCTGCCGCGTCAGCAGCACGATCTGCGCCGCCTCCGCGGTGAACGCGGCCTGCGCCGAGGCCAAATTGGCCTCGGCAATCGAGACCTGGTCCTGCAGCGCATTGCCGGTATAGAGCGGGTACGTCAGCCCGAGGCTGAAGAGCGTCGCGGGCGGGTTCGAAGCCGGCAGCGTGATCGGCGTGGGGACCCCGAGGATCGTCGGGACGATCGTCATCGGCGTGCTCGCCGTCGCGCTGGAGTACGAGCCCCTGAACACGACGCTGGGAAGCAGCTCCGCCTGCGCCTGCGCGACGGAGGCCCGATCGAGCGCCACCGTCAGCGCGGCCTGCTGAATCGTGAAGTTCTTCGTCAACGCCATCTGCACGGCTTGCGTCAGCGTCATCGCCTGCCCAGCGCCGATCGACGGCACCGGCGGCACCGGTGGAATCGTGGGCAGCGGCTGGTTGGCCGGTGGGGTATAGGGCGCTGTCGGCGTACCGGCCGGCGGGGTGGATGGTTGGGCCGGCGCGGCGGGCGGCGGCGAGGCCGGCGGCGCTGTCTGCGGCCACACCGGCCCGGCGGCGACTCCGGCGCAGAGGAGCGCGATCAGACCATATTGGAACCAGCGGTGCATGCTAACCCTCCTCAGCCTTGAGCGCGCCGCGCGGCCCTGCGGCCCAGCGGCGCGCCGTGATCCCGTGCAGTATCAACGAGACCATCATCGTGACACGCTCGTCCTCCGCGTGTCCCGTCGCCAGCGCATCGACTTCGAGCACGTGCTGGACCATGATGTGACTCATCAACATGCGAAAACAGATCGCCGCGGTCAGCGCGGTGTCAACGGGACGGAACGCGCCCTCAGCAATACGACGACGCAGGTAGTCCTGGAGGCGTGCGACGAACGGCTCGCACAGCCTCGGGAACAGCTCCTGGCGGAGGCTCTCGTGTAGATCGGCTTCGTGCACGCTCAGCCGAAGAAACGCGGCGTGGCGCGACAAGCTGGTGATCCGGCTCTCGAGGAGGCTCCGTAGGAACGCTTCGTCGTCGTCGGCCAGAAAGCCCTCTTCCGCGTGTGCCGCCGACGCCTCCTCGGCGATCATCGCGAAGACGGCCCTGAGCACCTCGTGCTTGCTGACAAAGTACAGGTAAATGGTGCCCTCCGCCAAGCCCGCGGCCGAGGCGATCTCACGTATCGTGGCCCCGTGGAAGCCCTTTTGGCTGAAGACGGACAGCGCGGCGCGGAGGATTTGAGCGCGGCGTTCCTCCACCCGAACATCCCGTGCTGCTTCGGTCAGTCGAACCATCGATGGGCCTCAGCCCTACCATTCTTTTGATGAGCGCGCGTTCACCCACAATACCGTCGCGTCCATCGACTGTCAACGAGAGGGCAAACGTTCGGAGAGATCGGACTATTCTCGATCAGGCCGGCGACCCCGCGGCCGTTGCCGCACCGGCGCTCCTAGCGGTGTACCGCCTCCACCGGCTGCCCGAGCGCCCACCGGCTCGGCTCGATCCGCACGGTGCCGTGCACGTCGTCGACGCCGTCGAACGCGAGCACGGAGACGTACTGATCGACCAGCTTTTCCTCCGGCTGCGTCGCCTCGATCAAGACGCCTACGCCCACGACCTCCGCGCGGCACTCACGCATCAAGTCGTACACGCCGCGCGCCGTCCCGCCGCCGCGGAGGAAATCATCGATGAACAGCGCTCGGGCGCCGGCCGGGACCGCCCGCAGCGGCAGCGTCATCGACTGCACCGTGCGGGACGACCCGGACGCGTAGTTGACCGTCACGGACGATCCCTCCGTGACGCGCTCCCCTCGGCGGATCGTGACGAGGGGCACGTTGAACGCCCGCGCGGTCATCAGCGCGAGCGGAATACCCTTGACCTCCATCGAGAGCACGACATCGGGCCGTCGGTCCTCGAAGAACGTGGCAAAGGTGTCGCCGAGCCGCTCCACGAGACCGGGCAGCGACAACAGATCGGTCGTGTAGAGAAATCCGCCGGGCAGGATTCGCGCGGGATCGCGCAGGCGTTCGGCGAGGCGCTCCGCGAGCGCGCGGATCTGGCCCGGGGTGCAGTGCGGCGTGTATCGGACTCCGCCGCTCACCCCCGCGAGCGTTTCAATCCGCCCGAACTCAAACACGTCGCACACGTGACGCAGCGCGGCGATATCCTCGCTGATCGTCGACTTGGCCGCGTCCAGTTCCTCGGTAAACGTCCCGAGCGAGAAGACGGTGTGCGGTTCCCGAAACAGTCGATGGGCAATCGCGAGCATGCGCTCGCCCCGCCGCAGCCGCCTCGCGCTCATCGGCGACCCGCGGCGGCGACCGGCGCAGGCATCCCGTCGCGCGCGGCGAGGCAGCGCGCCATGAGGACGAGATCGTCGGGCCGGTCGGCGTCGACGGCGATCTCCGCGTCGCGGCAGATCACGGCCCGCGCGCGGATTCCGGTGATCCGCCCGACGCGCGCCTCGAGCGCGGCAATCCGGAGCTGTCCCGTGGCAAGCCCGAGCAGCGTCGAGAGCCCTAACAGGCGCGCGAGCTGCCACGGACGCTTGCGCGCGGCGATCGCGCGCTCGATGATCGGACGCGCTCGAGCGAACGCGACCGGTGTCATCACGAACGCACTGCCTCCGGCGAACACGCCGTCGTGGAGTCGGACAAACGTCTTCCTCACGCCGGGACACGCGCGCGCCAGGTCGGCCCGAGAGACGACCGCGTACCCGAGATCCGCATCCATCGCGAGCGCCGCGTCGACAAACGCGTCGATCGCCGCGGGCGTGAGCAGCGGCAGGTCCGCGGCCACGGCGAGGACGGGCGCGGTCGGGTCGAGCCCGGCGAACCCGGCGGCCAGGTTCGCCAGCAGACTCCCCTGCTCGACCACGGGCACGTCGACGCCCGACGCGACGCTCGCCGGGAGAGCCTGGGGGCCAACCAAGACGATCCGCCCGACTCGGGATGCCCCGCGGAGCGCCGCGAGGACAAAGTCGACCATCGGGCGGCCCGCGAGCGGGGCAAAGGCTTTGGGCAGGTCGGCGCCGGTCATCGCGGCGTCCGGGCGTCCCCCGGCCAGCACGACCGCGGGCACACGCGCCGGGTCGCCGCCGAGCGCCACCTGGCCCTCAGCCATCAAGCCCGGCTACCGTTCCTCCGCAAACGTGCGGGTCACGATGACGTCGAGGTCCCCCCCGTCGGACAGGTCCCCGGCGATCGCGCGCGCGGCGGCCTCATTCGCGGCGAGGGCAAACACGACCGGACCGGTCCCCGACAGGGACACGCCGAGCGGGTGATGCGTCAGCATCCGGTCTCGAATCGCGGCCACCGCCGGATAGTGTGCCGTCACCACATCCTCGAACACGTTGCACAGGGACCGGCCGACGTCGGCCGCGTTCTCCGCCTCGATCGCGCGCACCACATCGCCGGTCTCAGGGCGGCGCCGAAACGATTCATGGTTGAGAATCCGATACGCCCATTCCGTGGAGACCTGCACCGGCGGACGCGCGAGCACGACCCACGTCGTCGGCAGCGGCCGCAGTGGCCGAATCCGCTCGCCGCGGCCCATCGCCAGGGCCGCCCCGCCGGCGAGGAAGAACGGCACGTCCGACCCGATCTTGCTCGCGAGATCGCCGAGCTGCCGCTCCGAGAGCCGCAGCTTCCACATTTGGGCGAGCCCGAGCAGCGTGACCGCCGCGTCGCTCGACCCGCCGCCGAGCCCGGAGGCGATCGGAATGCACTTGGTCAACTCCACTTCCACGCCCCTCGGGATCTTGAACGTCTCCTTGAGAAACTGCGCGGTCCGGTAGACGATGTTCTGCGTGTCGGGCGGCACGTCGGGGCTGGCGCACCGGATCGTGATGCCGCTCTCGTTCTCCCGGAGCACAATCGAGTCGTGCAGCTCGACGGTGTGCATCACGGTCTCGATGTCGTGGTACCCGTCGTCGCGATCGGCGAGCACGTCGAGCGTCAGATTGATCTTTGCGTAGGCGTTCAGGTGCAGCTCCTTCAACGCCGCAACCTCCTCCCAAAACACACAACCCGCGGGGCCACCTTCAGGCGGCCTCCGCGGGACGACTCGCGGGCGGCACAACGACCATTGGCATCGGCACTACACACGACCGGCGCATCGGTCCCCCTGCCGGCAAGGATTTTCCACGGGGTGCTCTTCTCGCACGCGCCACCGTTTCCTCCCTCGTTCGCCGGCCGCGCCTTGACACGTTCCACAATCCGCCTATGATGTGGGTTGTGGCCACGACCCCCGAACCTGTGTCCGCACCTATTCCTCCCCCGCCGCTCTGGCCGCGGATCGTGCGCTGGACCGTGCTCGGCGTGGCTGTCCTCCTCACCGTCGCGCTCATCGGGGTCTTCGCGTCGATCAGTGTGCGCGCGACGCCGCCGGGTCCGACGTTTGGATGGCCGTACCGCGTGACCGGCCGCACCAACATCCTGATCATGGGCCTCGACCGCACGGTCAGCGACCAGAATCCCAATGTAGTCTACGCCGCCAGCCGCACCGACACGCTGATCGCGGCGAGCATCGATCCCGCGGCGCACCGGGTCTATCTGCTGAGCCTCCCCCGCGACACGCGGGCGGCGATCCCGGGCCATGGGTTTGACAAGATCAACGCGGCGCACGACTACGGCGGGGCGCTCCTCACGCTGCGGACCGTGCAGAATTTCCTCGGCGTGCCATTTCCCTACTACATCGAGCTCCACGTCCGCGGCCTCGTTGATCTCGTCGACGCCGTCGGCGGCATCACCGTCCGGATCCCCACCGACCTCAACTACGACGACAACTGGGATGGCCTGCACATCCACCTGAAGAAGGGCAACCGCCGCTTGGGCGGACAGGCGGCGATGGAGTTCACACGGTTCCGCCACGACGCGCTCGGCGACATCGGACGCATCGCGCGCCAGCAGCAGGTGATGAACGCGCTGCTCGCCGAGCTCCGGGCGCCGCGGGTCATCTTCCGGACCGACCGCGTGCTCGCGGCCCTGCGCAAGGATACGTCCACCAATCTCGAGGACACGCAGCTCATCGCGCTCGCGCTTTTCGGCGCGCGGCTCTCCCACCAGGGACTGGCGCTGTCGACCCTGCCGGGCCGCTTCGAGCAGGGCGGCGCCGGGTACTGGCTGCCCGACCCGGCCGCAGACCGCGCTGCGGTCGCCCGACTCTTCTACGGTCTCGATGCGGCGAAACTCGCGAACACGACCGTCGGCATCGCAAATGGGAGCGGGGTGCGGGACGCGAGCGCCGATCCGCTCGCTCGGCTCACGGCGCTGGGCGTCCAGATCGGTCCCGTCACGACCGCGGCCGACGCCGCCGAAACCGTCGTGATCTTCCGCCACGGCGATCCCGCGCTGGCCCACATCGTCGCCGCCGTGATCGGCGCGCACCGCGTTATTCGCGCCCCCGCCGCGTCCGGACCAGACATCTCGGTGGTCCTGGGCAGCGACTCGATCGCGTCGGCGCCCCCCGGATCCCCCGGACACTAGCCGGTCAGCCTAACCCTCGCGCCGCGTGCGAACGCCGTCCCGGGTGTGCGCCGGCGGCGGCAGCGGATGCAGCGCCCGCGCGAGGGCTCCGAACGCATCGAGCCCGAGCGTTTCAGCCCGTGCGCGGGCGTCCACGCCGCACGCCGCGCACACCGCGGCGACCGCCGTGACCGGCAGGCCCAGTCCGTGCGCGAGCGCGTTGACGAGCGTTTTGCGGCGCTGGCCGAATCCCGCTGCCACGATCCGGACGAACTCGCCCTCGTCGGGCACGGGGACCGCCGGCTCGTCCCGCGGCACCAGGTCGAGGACCGCCGAGTCGACTTCGGGCGGAGGGAGAAACGCGCCGGGCGGAATCCGCAGCACGATGCGCGCGCGGGCACGAAACTGAACGGCGACCGAGAGCCGGCCGTACGCCGCGGTTCCGGGCAGCGCCACGATCCGCTCCGCCACTTCCCGCTGGACGGTCACCACGAGGCGTGAGACCCGAAGCGAGGGAGCAAGGAAGCGCAGGAGGACGGGCGCGGCGATGTTGTACGGAAGATTCGCGACAAGCTTCCTCGGGGCGTCCGGAGTCCCATCGAACAGCGCGTCCGGAGCGGCCTCCAGCACGTCTCCCGGGACGATCCGAACGTTGGGATAGGCCGCCACGCCGACGGCGAGCGCCGGGAGCAGACGCCGATCCAGCTCGACGGCGGTAACGTGCCCGGCATGACGCGCGAGGGGTTGCGTCAGCGTGCCCAGCCCGGCGCCGATCTCCAGCACGCTGTCCGCAGGCGACAGATCCGCCGTGGCGACGATGGCATCGAGTGCGCGGCTGCTGACCAGGAAGTGCTGCCCAAACCGGCGGAGCGGACGGACCCCGAAGCGGCGGAGGACCGCCCTCGCACCGGCGGGTGTGGCGAGTTCCGGTTCGTCGAACGGGGCAGCCCCGGTCATCTCGGCGGGTTCCTTCGAACCGGCGCCGTACGAGCTACCCGGCCCCGGGCGCCGCGATCAGTGGGGGTCGAGGATGAACACTCTCACCGATTGGCGGCCGAAGCGTATCGCTTCGTCGTAGGTATTGTAGCAGAGGTCAACCCGCCGGCCCTGGATGCTTCCCCCGGTATCTCCCGCCACCGCGTATCCGTAGCCTTCGATGTAGAGATGGGTTCCGAGCGGAATCACGGACGGGTCGACGGCCACCACCCCGCGCTGGGCGATCATCCCGATCGCCGTCCGCGGGCCGACGCCGCCGCCATAGTTATTCGGTCCCGGATAGTACGCGGTCGCCTCGAAGACCATGTATTCCCGCCCGGCGAATGCCCCGCGGGACGCGATCAGGGCCCGGGTGCCGACCGCTACGACCCTGGGAGCCGGGACGTTCGTCACTGCCCACAGGCCCGGGACGATCATCGCCGGCTTGCCGTTCGCGTACAGGGCCCTGATCGTCCGCTGCTTGAGCCCGTCGCGCCCGGCGTTCCGGACCATCTCGTTGCCTTTGTAGAGGGTGCCGTCGTTGACGATCTCAGACGTGAACGCGATCGGGCGCGACTCGACCCAGGCGTGCCATTCGCGGCGCTCCACGGTCACCCGCATGGCGGGGCTGAGCCCGGCGCCCACCGCCGGATACACACGGTCCGCGGGTCCAAGCCGTACGTGGAGCGCCCCGAGGGCCTCTCCGACCGTCCGCGCCGGGAGACTCACCTGGCGGGTGACCCCGCCGATCCTCAACTCGATGGGCACCGTCCGGATGACCTCGATCGTCATCCCCGACCGGACAGGGGTGTCGGCACTTGGGGTCAAGCGGTCGCCCGGACGTAGGGCCAGCTTAGAGGCGGTGAGGACGTCCCCGACGTTCCGGGCAAATACCCGCTGGTTCCGGGTCGTCCCGTCGGCGCTGATGCGGACCTCATGGGACATCGGGATGCCTAGGCCCGTGGCCAGGACTCCGACCGGCAGAAGAACGGCAAAACTGGTGTAGAGCCAGCCTGCGACGCGCTGCTGGCGACCTCGCAACCGCGCGGAAAGCCCATGCGGGATGTTCGGCGTGCCCGACAGGAAGATCCCCCCAATCATCAGCGAGCCCAGTCATCCCAGCCCTGAGGGCCAAGGGCAAGCCGCGCTTACCTGTGGAAGACTCCTAGGATTCTGCAGCAGTCGATGGGTTTGAAGTTCGAGTGCGATCGCTACTGGGACTGCTTGAGTTATAGACTACGTTCTACTGGAGGAATTATACCTATAGACTAATTTCAATGCAAGTAGCAGGCGGTCGAGGTTAGTCCATCAAAAGTGATGCCAGGTTCTCCGTCCTCCCGCAAGATGCCTAGGCACCGAAGCCGTTCCAATGCTCACGGCGGCGTGGACGAGTCGAGCCCCGCCACCCGTATAAGCGAGTCGGCGGCTGTGTAGGGATCCAACTCGCCGCTCGCGACCTCCGCCGCCAGCGCATCGAGCGCCGCCGGCCCTATGACCTCGAGCAGCCGGCGTCTCACCCGTGCCTCGGCGATCGAAAGGATCTCCTGGCGCCGACGCGCGTCTCCGGCGTTGATCGAGGAGGGCGTGGGCCTCTTGATACGCGCGGTGCCCCGCGAGTTCCTCGAGCACGGCCGGCACCCCGGTCCCGTCGACCGCGGACACGAGGAGCACCGGCGGACGCCACCCCTGGCGGTCGCCGGCCAAGCCGAGCATCATCTTGATCTCGGTCGCCGCCCGGTCGGCGTCGCCTTGGTCGGCCTTGTTCACCACAAACAGGTCGCCAATCTCCATCACCCCGGCCTTAATGGCCTGCACGCCGTCCCCGAGGTGCGGCACCGTCACGACGGCGACGGTATCCGCGAGCCGGACGATGTCCACCTCCGCCTGGCCCGTCCCGACGGTCTCCACGAAAATCAGGTCGCAGCCGAACGCGTCGAGGACTTCCACGGCGCCCGAGGCCGCCACGGCCAGGCCGCCGAGAGACCCCCGTGTCGCCATGCTGCGGACGAACACCCCGGGGTCGCCGGCGTGGTCCTGCATCCGGACCCGGTCCCCGAGAATGGCGCCGCCGGTGAACGGGCTCGTCGGATCCACGGCCACAACCCCCACCCGGCGGCCGTCTCGGCGGGCGAGCCGCACGAGGACGTCGATCAGGGTGCTCTTGCCGGCACCGGGCGGCCCGGTGATGCCGGCGATATGAGCACGCCCCGTGTGGGAATGGAGCTCGCGGAGGATCGGCACGGCATCGGCCGGTCGGTTCTCCACGACGGAGATCAGCCGAGCCGCCGCCAGCTTGGGAGCCCCGAAGGACCTCTTGCGCCAGCGTCACCGCGTCAGACCACGGCCGGAGGCCGGTACGCGCCGAAGGTACGCCTCAGGGTGTCGCAGATCTCGCCGATCGTCGCGTACGCATGCACCGCCCCGAGGATCGGGGGCATCAGGTTGTCGTCGCGGCGGGCGGCGTGGGCGAGTGCCGCGAGTGTCGCCGCCACCCGCCCGGCGTCCCGCTCGGCACGCACGCGCCGAAGCCGCGCGCGCTGGCGGTCCATAATGGCCGGATCCATCCGCAAAATATCGGTGGGGCGATCTTCCGCCGCTTGGAAACGGTTCACCCCGACCACGACGCGGCGCCCAGCCTCGACCTCCTGCTGGTCCCGGTAGGCGGCCTCGCCGATCTCCCGCTGGACGTACCCGCTCTCGATCGCGCGCAGCATGCCCCCGGTCTTGTGGATCCGCTCCAAGTACGCCGCCGCTCGTGTCTCAATCTCCGTCGTGAGCGTCTCGACGTAGTACGAGCCGGCGAGTGGATCGATCGTGTCGGCCACGCCGGTCTCGTACCCGATGATCTGCTGGGTCCGCAGCGCCAGCAGCGCGGACTCGCCCGTCGGCAGCGCCAGCGCCTCGTCCCTCGCATTCGTATGGAGTGACTGCGTGCCGCCGAGCACCGCTGCGAGGGCCTGGATCGCCACCCGCACGACGTTATTGTCCGGCTGCTGCGCGGTCAGGGCGACGCCGGCCGTCTGCGTGTGGAACCGGAGCGTCCACGACCGGGGATCCCGCGCGCCAAACTGGTCGCGCGCGATCCGGGCCCACAGCCGCCGGGCCGCCCGAAACTTGGCGATCTCCTCAAAAAAGTTCATTTGGGCATCGAAGAAGAACGCCAGGCGCGGGGCGATCTGGTCCACGTCGAGACCGGAGCCGCGCGCGGCCTCAAGATAGGCGATGGCGTTGCCGAGTGTGAACGCGACCTCCTGCACGGCGGTCGACCCGGCTTCCCGGATGTGGTACCCGCTGATGCTGATCGGGTTCCACTTCGGGAGATGCTTCGCGCAGAACCCGAGCGTATCGACGACCAGGCGCAGCGACGGCCCCGGCGGATAGATGTAGGTGCCGCGCGCGATGTATTCCTTGAGGATGTCGTTCTGCGTCGTTCCCGTCAGCCGGTCGAACGGGACCCCCTGCTTCTCCCCGACCGCGGCGTACATGCAGAGGAGGATGGGCGCGGTGGCGTTGATCGTCATCGAGGTGCTCACGCGGTCGAGGGGAATCCCCTCAAACAGCACCTCCATATCCGCGAGCGAGTCGATGGCCACCCCGACCTTGCCGACCTCCGCCTCGGCGAGGGCGTCGTCGGAGTCGTACCCCATCTGGGTCGGCAGGTCGAAGGCCACGGACAGACCCGTCTGTCCCTGCTCCAGCAGGTAGCGAAACCGCTGGTTGGACTCTTCTGCGCCTCCGATACCCGGCGTACTGCCGCATCGTCCACAGACGGCCGCGGTACATCGTCGGGTAGATGCCGCGCGTGTATGGGTACTCGCCCGGGTAGCCGAGATCCCGGTCGTAGTCGAGCCCCGCGGTGTCCCGAGGCGTGTATACCCGCTCAACCGGAATCTGCGAAGACGTCTCAAACGACTCGGCACGTTCCGGTGTCTTGGCCAGCACCGGCTCGAGCACCGTTCGCTCCCACCGGGCGCGCCCCTCGGTCCCGCCCGTGTCGCCGGGCTTGTCCGCTTCACCTGCCATTGAATCGCCTCGCCTCCCCGATCACTACTCGATTGTCACCATGACCTGCCCGCCGGACACCTCGGCGCCCGGGGTGACATGGATCTTGTGCACGACTCCCGCGGCGGGCGAACGGAGTTCCATCTGCATCTTCATGGCTTCCACGGTCACGAGCGATTGCCCCGCGGCGACGGAGGCCCCTTCGGACACGAGCACCGCCACGACCAAACCCGGCATCGGCGCCCGCACCTCGACGGCTTGGGCTCCGCCCGCCGCGCCGCCCGGTCCCGCGCGCCGCCGCCCACCCCGCGCGACGGCCACATCATACGTATACCCGTCCAGTACGATCGTCCAGCGCCGCGGCCCACCCGCCTCCGACGCGCTCCCGCCGGCCGTCCCGAAGCGGGGCAGCGTCCCCAGGTCGTGCGACGCGTGGTCGACGACGAGCGAATACCATCCGGGCAGCACCGCGGCCGCGTCGACGTCCCGCGCGCGGCCGTCGACCGAGACGCGGAGCGTGTCGCCCACCGCTTCAACCGTGACCTCGACCTCGTCGGCGCCGACCCGCACCACATAGGTCGTCACGAGAGCGCCTCACGCCGGGCCGCGGCCTTCCACGCGCCCGATGCCTGGGGCGGGAGCAGTGCGACCCGATGGTCGTCGCGGTACGCCAGCACCGCCGCCGCCACCGCGGCGAGCGGGAGATCCGGGGGCACGCGGCGCGGCCACTCCGCGTCCACGAACCGCGTGCTGTAGACCCCGTCCACAAACTGTGGGTGCCGAAGCGCCCACCGATGGAACGGAATCGTCGTCGGCACCCCGGTCACGATCATCTCGGACAGCGCCGCCGACATCCGGGCGATCGCGTCCAGACGCGTCGGCGCCCACGCGATCACCTTCGCCAGCAGCGGATCGTAGAACCGGGTGACCTCGAGGCCCGGCACCAGCGCGCCGTCGATGCGGATCCCCGGTCCCCCGGGCAGGACCACGGCGTCGACGCGGCCGGCCCAGGGCACGAACTCGGCACTCGGGTCCTCCGCGGAGATCCGGCACTCGATCGCATGGCCCCGGAGCGCGATCTGATGCTGCGCGAGCGGCAGGGGCGCGCCCGCGGCGATCGCCAGCTGCCACGCCACCACGTCGACGCCGGTCACGAGCTCCGTCACCGGGTGCTCGACCTGCAGCCGCGCGTTGATCTCCAGGAAGTAAAACGCGTCCCCATCAACGAGAAACTCCACCGTCCCCACGTTGCGATAGTCCACCGCGCGGGCGGCCGCGATCGCCGCGCGTCCCATCGCCTCCCGCAGCGGCGCCGTGAGAGCCGGCGACGGCGCCTCCTCGATGATCTTCTGGTGTCGCCGCTGGACCGAGCACTCACGCTCTCCGAGATGCACGATCTCACCGCGCTCGTCGGCGGCGATCTGGACCTCGACATGGCGGGGATCGTCGACCCAGCGTTCCAGGTACACGCGATCGTCGCCGAACGACGCACGCGCCTCGCCCCGGGCCAGACGCAGCGCGCCGGCGAGATCCTCCGGCTTCGGCACGCGGTGAATCCCTTTCCCGCCCCCGCCGGCCGCGGCCTTGATCAGCACGGGATACCCGAGGCGCAGCGCCTCGCCCGCCGCCGCGACATCGTCCAGCGACTCCGTTCCCGGCAGGATCGGGACGCCGGCCGCGCGGGCGGCGCGCCGGGTCTCGGCCTTGTCGCCGCAGCGTGCGAGCGTATGGGCGGGAGGGCCGATGAAGCGAATCCCGCTCGTCCGCGCAGGCGGCGGCAAAGTCGGAATTCTCCGCAAGAAACCCATAGCCCGGGTGGACCGCGTCCGCGCCGGACCGGCGCGCCGCGTCCACAACCGCCGCGATGCGGAGATAGGAGTCCGCCGCCGGCGCGGGGCCGACGCGATAGGCGTGATCGGCGGCCAGCACGTGGGGCGCGGTGCGATCCGCGTCGCTGTAGATCGCCACGGTCCCGATCCCCAGCATGCGGCACGCGCGGATGACGCGCAGCGCGATCTCGCCGCGGTTGGCGACGAGCACCTTACGGATCTCGGCCCGAGGCATGCGCTAGAGCGGGATGTTCCCGTGCTTCTTGGGCGGGTTGCGGTCGCGCTTCCCCTGCAGCATCTCCAGCGCGGAGATCAGGCGCGGGCGCGTCTCGTGCGGCTCGATCACGTCGTCGACGTACCCGTGGCTCGCGGCGATATAGGGGTTCGCGAACCGCGCGCGGTAGTCCGCCACGAGCTTTGCCCGCGCGGCCGGGCGGTCTCGAGCCTCGTCGAGCTCCCGACGGAAGATAATATCGATCGCGCCCTCGGGCCCCATCACCGCCACCTCCGCGGTGGGCCACGCGAGGTTGAGATCGCCGCGGATGTGCTTGCTCGACATCACGTCGTACGCGCCTCCGTAGGCTTTGCGGGTAATGACGGCCAGCTTGGGCACGGTCGCCTCACAGTAGGCGTACAGCAGCTTGGCCCCCTGCCGGATGATGCCGCCGTGCTCTTGCGCGGTGCCGGGGAGGAACCCCGGCACGTCCACAAACGTCACGACCGGGACGTTGAACGCGTCGCAGCACCGCACGAACCGGGCGCCCTTGACCGAGCTGTTGATGTCGAGCACCCCGGCGAGCACCGCGGGCTGCTGCGCCACGATGCCGACGGACCGGCCGCCGAGCCGCGCAAACCCGACCAGGATGTTGGGCGCAAACGCCGCGTGCACCTCGAGAAATTCGCCGCCGTCGACCACATGGGCGATCACGTCGCTGCATGTCGTACGGGACGTGCGGGTCCTCCGGCACGATCGAATCCAGCGCGACGTCCGCCCGCGCAGGATCATCGGACGACTCCACGCGCGGGGGATCCTCGAGATTGTTTTGCGGAAGATAGCCGAGCAGGCGGCGAATCAGCTGGAGCCCATCGGGGTCGCTGTCGGCGACGAAGTGGGCCACCCCGCTGCGTTCGGCGTGCACCGCGGCGCCGCCGAGCTCCTCAAACGTCACATCCTCGTGGGTGACCGTCTTCACAACCTGCGGCCCGGTCACAAACATGTAGCTGGTCCCACGGACCATCACCGTGAAGTCGGTAATCGCGGGAGAGTACACGGCGCCGCCGGCGCAGGGGCCCATGATCGCGGAGATCTGGGGAATGACACCGCTGGCGAGCGTGTTCCGGAGAAAGATCTCGGCGTAGCCCCCAAGGCTCGCGACGCCCTCTTGAATCCGGGCGCCGCCCGAGTCGTTGAGCCCGACCACCGGCGCGCCGGTCCGCAGGGCCAGATCCATGATCTTGCAGATCTTCTGCGCGTGCCCTTCGCCGAGCGATCCCCCGAGCACCGTGAAGTCCTGCGAAAAGACGTACACCAGACGGCCGTTGATCGCCCCGTAGCCGGTGACGACGCCGTCGCGCCGGCGCCTCGATCCGGTCCATGCCAAACGCGGTCGTGCGGTGGGTCACGAACCGGTCGAGCTCGACGAAGCTCCCGGGATCCAGCAGCTCCGCGACGCGCTCGCGCGCGGTGAGCTTGCCGGCGTCGTGCTGGCGGGCCGTACGCTCGGGACCGCCGCCCGCCGACAGACGGGCCTTGCGCGCGCGCAGATCCGCGAGTCGACTGTCCTCCGGCACCGGGCGGTTACGCCTGCCCCGAGCCGTCCAACGGCCGGATCGACAAGATCGCGTGCTTGTACACGAGTTCGGTGGCGCCCTGCACGTCGAGCAGCAGGCTGTACGTCCCGACGTCCCGCAGCACCGCGCGCGCCAGCTCGTAGCCGTCCACACAGCGCACGTGGACCGGCGTGCGGTTGGCGATGAGTGATTGGTAAAACGCGTCCTCCATCGAGTGCCGGTTCGGAGTCACAGGCGTGCTTCCGGCCCGCGGAGCTTCCTGTCGCACTGTCGCGGTCACCCCTTCCTGTCCCGGCCGAATGTCGCGCAAGTCTCGAATGATGTCGGGATCACGGACCGGCGGCGCCGCCCGCCCGCGATCCGCCTTCGGCACGACGTCGGACAACACACTCCGATGGACGTCGACCGCGGTCGCCGTCGACGCGCGTCCCAGCGAATGGGCGGCGGCCTCCGGCTCATGCCATTCCTCCACCACCACCTCGTCCGCGCCGTCGGGCGCCTTCGGAGCGGGCGCGCGCGACGAACGTGGGTGCCGGGCGACCCACTCCCCGTTTTGGGACGGCGCATCCGGCGGCGGCGCGGCCGGTGAACCGGCGCGCGGCGCCTCGACCCGCTCGGCGGACCGCGCGTACTGGCGCATCGCCTCGAGGCGCGCGCGGCGGTCTCCCATGGGCAGCGGTGTCGCCGCGAGCCCGGCGCGCATCGCCCATTTGACGACGGCGTCCAGCGCGGCCTCGACCATCGCGTCGGACGTCGACTCGGCCTGTGCGATGCCGAGCGAGGTCTCGGGACCGCGCGGCATCGAGATCGAAATTCCGCACAGCGCGGTCGGCCGATTGACGAACATCACCAGCAACGCCTGCTGGACGGTGATCTTTCGATGGGCGGGCTCGAGCGCATCACGGGCCGCGTCCACGGTCGCAGCCGCGAGCGCGCGAAACCGGTGCTGCGAGCCGGCGCCGCCGCGCGCGGTCCCCGTCGACGTGCGGTCCTCGCCGCCGCGGGCCCACGCAAGCTGGACGGTCGCGGTCATCTCGGTGGCCGCCACCGTCTCCTCCACGCGCAGGATCTGAAACCGCGGCAGCTCTCCGGGGCCCATGCCGGCGCGAGGCTGCGTCACCTGGATCCGCCACGGCTCAATCGGAATGCCGTACGTACTCACGAGCGCCGCGGCGATGCCGCGCCGCACGACTCGGACGTCCGCGGCGTGCTCCGCCGTGACGTACACCTGCGCGACATCTCCCGCCGGCGTGCTGAAGACGCGCACCGCGGCGACACCGTCGAGGGTTCCGAGAAAGTGCTCGATCTCTTCGGCGAAGACTTCCTTGGGCATTGTCGCGCTACTTTCTCCCAGACGCGGGCGGCTCCCTGCCTGGGGTCGTCCGCCGGACGGACCCTCCGACACCGCACGCGTGTGCGGTCCCCACCTGGGCTCACGGCCCCTTCCGCGGTCAGAACGACGGCATCGATGAGGGCCGCCCGATCGGAGCGTCGACCATCACGCCCTCGCCGCCGAGCGCCCGGACCCGGCGGCCGTCGATCGTGATCTGCACGGCCGTCACGTCGGGGGTCTGCGTGGCCGTGTACACCAGCTGCCAGACCCGGCCGAGCGTGCTGGTGCTGCCGCCGCCCTCGGCGAACGACGCCGAGAGATCGACCGTGGCCGTTCCCCCGCCCACGTGGAGGCTGCGCAGCGCGGTCCCGGGCGGCACCTCGCTCACGAGCCCCTCGCGGCGTTCCGCGGCCGACGGTCCCGCGAGGAGCGCGCGCAGCGCCGACGCGGTCCGCGTCTCCGGCCCTCCCGGAGGGGCGGGGCGGTGCACCTCCACCAGCGTGCCGGTCTCGGCCGGTCCCGTGTACCGGACGAAAAACACATCGAGCGACGCCTCGGGCGACACGCGCCGCGGCTCAGGTCCGGGCGTTCGCAGGAGCCGCGCCGCGATCAGCCCCCCCACGATCACCACCACGAGGATCAGCAGCCACCACGGACGGCTTCCCGCGCGCTGTCGGGACCGCCGCCGCGTAGGAGCGCCGCGGCGCCGTGCGGGCGTCACCGGCCCTCCAGGAGCGCGATGAACTCGTCCTCGGTCAGCACGGTCACCTCGAGCTTCCGCGCCCGCTCGAGCTTGCTTCCAGGGGCCGCACCCGCGACGAGATAGTCGGTGTGCGAGGTCAGACCGTCGCCCACGACGCCTCCCTGGCTCCGCACCCGGTCGGCAGCCTCACGGCGCGAGACGTGGTCCATCGCGCCGGTGAACACGAATGTCTTGCCGGCGAGCCGACCCTCCGCGGCCGGGGGAACCTCGGCGCGCACGCCCGCGGCGCGCAGCTTCTCGATCAGCGCGCGGGTCTCGGGCCGCGCGAAGAACTCCGCGACGCTCGCGGCGATGGTCGGCCCCACGCCGGGAATGTCGGCGATCTCCTCCGACGACGCGGACTGGAGCCGCTCGATCTCGCCGAAGTGCCGCGCGAGCAGCTCCGCGACGTGCACGCCCACATGGCCGATGCCGAGCCCGTAGACGAGGCGGGGCAGCGTCGTGTGCCGGCTCCGGTTGATCGACGCCATCACATTATCCGCGGACCGCTCGGCCATGCGCTCGAGCGTGAGCAACTGCGCGTGGGTCAGCCGGAACAGATCCGCGGGATCGGCGATCAGCTCGCGGTCGAGCAGCTGCTGCAGGATCTTCGGCCCCACCCCGTCGATATTGAGTGCGTCCGCGCGAGGCAAAGTGGATCAGGCGCTCGAGAATCTGCGCGGGGCACACGGCACCACCCGTGCACCGCGAGACCGCCTGGTCGGGCTTCCGTTCGACCGGTGAGCCGCACACCGGGCAATGCGTCGGCATCGAGAACTCGCGTTCCGCGCCCGTGCGCTTGTCCACGAGCACGCGGACGATCTCGGGAATGACTTCCCCCGCGCGCCGCACGATGACGGCGTCGCCGATGCGCACGTCCTTGCGCCGCAGCTCATCCTCGTTGTGGAGCGTGGCGCGCCGCACGATCACGCCGGACACCCGCACGGGCTCGAGTTCGGCCACCGGCGTGAGCGCGCCGGTGCGCCCGACCTGCACCGCGATGTTCTGCACGCGCGTCTCCGCCTCTTCCGCGGGAAACTTGTACGCGACCGCCCACCGCGGCGCCTGACTCGTCGTGCCGAGCTCCGCCTGCTGGTCGAGCGAGTCGACTTTCACGACGACGCCGTCCGTCCCGTAGGGCAGATCGGCGCGGCGGGCCGTCCAGTCGGCGACGTAGGCCAGCGCCTCGTCGATCGACGCCACCCGCTGCGCATGCGGATTGACGGGCAGCCCGGCATCCTTCGCCCAGGCCAACGTCTCCCAATGAGACCGGAACCGCCGGCCCCGCACCTCGCCGATCTGATACACGAACAGCGCGAGCGGGCGCCGCGCGGTCACGGCGGGATCCAGCTGCCGGAGCGACCCCGCCGCCGCGTTGCGCGGGTTTGCAAACGGCGGCGCGCCGGCGGCCGTGCGCTCCTCGTTGATCGAATCCAGCGCGCGGCTGGACAGGTAGACCTCCCCCCGCGCCTCGACGAACGCGCGGAGGATCGGCCTCGGGGCGAAGGCGCAGCGGCACCGAGTGGATGGTGCGGAGGTTTGGCGTCACGTCCTCCCCGCGAACCCCATCGCCCCGCGTCGCGCCCTGCGCAAAGACGCCGTCCGCATAGATCAGCGACACCGCGGCGCCGTCAAACTTCAGCTCGCAGACCAGCTCGACGGCCTGTCCCGCGAGCGCGGCTTCGACGCGGCGGTGCCATGCGCGCAGGTCCTCCTCGTCAAACGCATTCGCCAAGCTGAACATCCGCTGCGGATGCACGACCGGGCGAAACGCCTCGCTCGGCGGCGCGCCGACCCGCTGCGTGGGAGAATCCGGGGTCACGAGCTCGGGGTGGGCGGCTTCCAGGTCCCGAAGCTCCTGCATCAGCGCGTCGTACGCCTCGTCGGAGATCTCCGGAGCGTCGAGCACGTGGTAGCGGTGGCTGTGGCGGCGCAGATCGGCTCTCAGCGCCTCGATCCTGGCCGCCGCCCGGCTGCCTCGGGAGGTCGCGCGCGGAGTCACGGACGCTCGATGGTGGGGCGCGGTCGAACCGCTGGACGCGTGCGCACGAAGGTCCTCCAGGACTTGAACACGGCCGTGACGAGGCCCTTCGGCGCGGGCGCGCGCCGTCCCTCGGGATGCGCCGGGCGCGCAGACGACGCGGCGGCGCCGCTCGGCACCGCCGCGTCCTGCGTCTCGACCGGACGTCGACTCCCGGCCTGCGACCCCCCTCAGCGGGCCCCGCCGGCCATCGCCGGCACGATCGACACCTCGGCGTCGGCCGGAAGCGGCGTGCGCAGCCCGCCCAAAAACCGGATGTCCTGTTCGTCCACGAAGATGTTCACGAAGCGCAGCACCTCGCCGCGATCATCCAGGAGCTTCTCCCGGATTCCCGGATACCGGCGGTCGAGCTCGTCGATCGCCTGCCCGAGGTCGGCGCCCTGCACCTCGATGATGCGCTCGCCGTTGGTCAGGCGGCGCAGCGGTGTCGGAATGCGTACGTGTGCGGCCATGTCAGCTCCTCCCGCGGCTCGTCGGCTACGCCGGCGCGAGCACGCGCTCCTCAAACGACGCCAGCGTCGGTTTGATCGTGATGGACGCCTCCACCACGTGCTCGACCGCCTCGAGCGCCTTCAGCCCGATTCCCGAGATGATCGCGACGGTCACTTCCTCGGGGTCGATCACGCCGGCCTTCGCCAGCTTGCGCAGCACGCCCACCGTGACGCCGCCGGCCGGCTCCGTGAACAAGCCTTCCGTTTCGGCCAGCAGCCGGATCGCGTCGACCACCTCGGCGTCGGTCACCGACTCCGCGGTCCCGCCGGTCTTCTCGATCAGCTTCCAGGACGTACGTTGCCGTCCGCGGGGCTGCCGATCGCGAGCGAATGCGCGATCGTGGTGGGCTTCCGCACCGGGATCACCTCCGCGTGGTTCCGGTAGGCGGTCACGACGGGACCACACCCCTCCGGCTGCGCGGCGGTCATGCGGATATTGTGCTCGGGAATCACCCCGAGACTCTGAAACTCCCGGAAGCCCTTGTGAATCTTCATGAACATGTTGCCCGACCCGATCGGCACGATCACCCGGTCGGGCGCCCGCCAGCCGAGCTGCTCCGCGGTTTCGAACCCAAGCGTCTTCGCCCCCTCGGAGTAGTACGGGCGCAGGTTCACGTTGGCGATCCCCCAGTGGTGCTCCTCGCCGATCTCGAGGCACAACCGATTCACGTCGTCATAGGTCCCCTCGACTTCGACGACGGTGGGGTGATAGATCGCGGTCCCGATCACCTTCGCGCGCTCGATCCCCTTGGGGATGAACACGACCGCGCGCATCCCGGCTTTCGCCGCGTGGGCCGCCACGGCGTTCGCAAGATTCCCGGTGGACGCGCACGACAGGACGTCGAAGTGGAACCGCTTCGACGTGGCGACCGCCATGGCCACGACCCGGTCCTTGAATGACCACGTCGGGTTTCGGGTGTCGTTTTTGAGATACAGCTGCTTCAAGCCAAGCGCCTTGCCGAGGCGATCCGCCTTGATGAGCGGCGTGAACCCCGGAGCAAGATCCCATTCGGGAACGCGCTCCGCGGGCAGCAACGCCTCGTACCGCCACAGGGACGCCGGACCACGCGTGATTTGCTCACGAAGGGCGGGACCGGTCAGATTTCTAAGATCGTACTGCGCTTCCAGCGGGCCGAAACACTCCTCACACACAAAAATCGGCTCAACCGGATAGCGCTTCCCGCACTCCCGGCACGCGAGCCCGACAACAGCCATCTCTCCCCTCCCCTTTCACTCCTGCCGGCCGCAGTCTGGCTGCTCCCTGTCGGGAGCAGGCGGCCGCCCGGAGGCGCAGATTCTACTGCCGAACAACAAAAAGCCCCCTCCAATTCCGAGGGGGATCTCTCCCTCTTATCTACCGGAATTGGTTCTTCCGCGGGAGTTAGCACCACACCAGGTGGGAACCTGGTAGGCTGCCGGGTGTCATCGGGCCCGTCCCTCAACCACTCTTGATAAGGAAGCTATGAAATTGATGTTAGGTTAGCAAGTCCACGTTTTTCTGTCAATAGCATGGCGTCGTCGTATGTCAGGATTGTCACCCGTCAATGATTCTGTCACCCTGCACTCCGTCTCCCGTCGGCTTCAAGCTGGTCGATGGTCGGGAGAGCACCTGAACAGGGTCGCAATTCCCAGCATGAGCGCGCTCCTTCTCGGGGTCCCGCGTTACACCGCGGAGCCAAATTCTTCTCGAGGGTGCGGTCGGCGGCGAGTGGTGGCCTGCAGCGTCCTGTCCGCAAAGAGGAGGGCGCGGCGGCTCCTCTGGAGCTGGTGCCTCGCGTGCGCCGCGCCAGTTCGTGCGCGAACACCCTCCTCCTTTATTTTGCCCCGTCGACAGGACGGTCCGCGGCGCGCGGATGGTATACTGGCGCCGATGCATCCGGTGCTGTTCCATCTCGGTCCGCTGACACTGCGCTGGTACGGCGTCATGATGGGGCTGGCGCTCTTTCTGTCGGTTCCGATCACCGCGTACTTCGGCCAACGGTTCGGCATCCCGCGTGACCTCATCACGGAGCACCTCGCGCTTCCGCTGCTGGCGGTGCTGCTGATCGGCGCGCGGATCGGCTACGTGGTGTCGCACCTCGCGGAATTCACGCGGTCATCCGCTCGCGATCATCCTGCCTCCCTACGCCGGGCTCGCGTCGCACGGGTCGATCGCCGCGGGCTTCCTGTTTCTCGTCTGGTGGTGCCGGCGCTACCGGCAGCCGCTGTGGCGCGTCTTGGACGCGATGGCGCCCGCGATCCTGGTCGCCATCATGCTCGTGCGGTGGGGAAACTTCATGAACGGCGAGCTGCTCGGCGATCCGACCTCGCTGCCGTGGGGCGTGGCGATCCCGGGGCTGGCCGCGGGCCGCCTGCATCCGCTGCCGCTGTACGAGATCGTCGGGACGGGAGCGATCCTCGCGTGGATCGTGTCCCGCGCCGCGCATCGCCCCTTCGACGGGGCCTTGTTTTGGTGGGCGATCATCGCGTCGTCCGTCCTGCGGTTCCTGCTCGACCTGCTGCGCAGCGAGGATCGCACGGCCGTGTTCCTGACGCTCGGCCAAATGGCCGCGCTCGTGCTGATCATCTGGGGCGTGTGGTTCCTCATCCACGGCTATCGGCAACTCGCGGCGCGGGCGCCCGGCTCCTAGCGCCCCGGCGCGGACCGTCGCAGGACCGGTCGCAGACGGTTACGGCGACGGATGCCGGGCATCATACCGGTCGAACTCCGGGACGACGGCCGCGAGCACGCCCACCCCAATCATGCACGCGAGTCCTCCGGACACGATCGAAAACGGCACGCTGACAAGCGACGCGACCACGCCCGCTTCGAGGTTCCCGAGTTCAGGCCCGGTGGTGACCACGGCCTGCTCCATGCCGCTCAATCGACCCCGCATCCCGTCGTGCACGACCGTCAGCGCGATCGCGTCGCGGAACACGGCGCTCACAAAGTCTGCGCCCCCGGCGAGCACGAGGAACGCCAGCATCCACCCGAGCGACCCCGCGAGACCAAACGCCACGATGGCGGCTCCCCAGCCCAAGACGGCCGCCATCACCACGCGTCCCTGACGCCGCACCCGGGCGATGCCGCCGCTCAGGAGCGAGGCGAGCAGCGCACCGGCGTACGGCGCCGCGTAGAGATAGCCGAGGACCTGCGCGCCGCCGCCCAGGCGCTCGGCGATCGCCGGAAACAGCGACGTCGGCATGCCGAACACCATCGCGTTGAGATCGATGGCAAAGGTCGATTGGAGCACCCGCCGGCCTTTGAGGAACCGCAGACCTTCCCACATCGACGCGAGGCCGGGCCGCGGCGTCCCTCGCGCGGGCGGCACGGGCGCCATCGCGGCGAGCGTTCCGAGCGCGACCATGAACGCCGCCGCGTCGACGAAGTACGCGCCGCCCACCCCGATTCGAGCGATCAGCGCCCCGCCGACGACCGGGCCGATCAGCGACGCGGCGCTGCTGTTGACGCTCGTCAGCGCGAGCGCCGCGGGCAGCTTCTCGATCGGCACCAACCGCGGCACGATCGAGCCGCTCCCCGGCGACAAGAGCGCCGAGATCCCCACCGCGGCCGCCGCGAGCGCGTAGATAATCCAGAGACGCGGGGTGGTGACGGCGTTGAACGCAAGCGCGAGCGTGCACGCGACGGCGCCCGCCTGCGCCCACAGCAGCAGTTTGCGCCGGTCGACCGCATCCGCGATCGCGCCGCCCGGCAGCGAACACAGCAGCAGCGGCACGATCCGCACAAGCGCCAGGAGACCGACCGCGAGCGAGGACCCCGTCAACCGGTACACCTGAAACGCGAGCGCCACCTGCGTCAGCCGGTTGGCGGTGCCCGAGACGGACTGCCCGAGCCAGAACAGCCGGAATTCCCGGGACTCGCGCAGCAACGCGGAATCGACGACGTGTCCCCGGAGCCGTTTGAGGGGGCCGGCTCTCATCGTAGGACCACGGCCGCGTCAGGGCGTTGCGGTGCTCGCAGACACCCGCTCCGTGGCGGCGCCGCCCCGGGGATCTTGGTCGCCAAAGTTCATCAGCCGGAGGCTGCTCACCGCGCACGCCACCGCCGCGAAGCATGCTGCGACCACGATCGCGATGGTCGAGCCATGTCCCTGGCGGCCCGTCTGGGAGGCCACGCCAAAGATCAGAGCGACCAGCGCCGCCCCGATGGTCTGGCCGAGCAGGCGGGCAATGCTGACCACCCCGCCGGCGTTGCCGGTCCGGGACCGCGGCACGCTCGTGATGATCGCGCGGTTGTTCGGCGATTGGAAGAACCCGAATCCGAGCCCGCAGATGATCATGCGCCAGACGATATCCACCGTCGCGGGATGCGCCGGAAGCAGCGCGACAAGGGCCAGTCCGACCGCGAGGGTCGCGAGCCCGAAGCCGCCCAACATGCCGGCCGGCCGCCGGTCCGCGAGACGACCGGCGAAGGGCGCGGCGACGGCCACCGCGAGCGGCCAGGGTGTCAGGAGCAGCCCGGTCTCAACCTGCGACCGGCCCAAGATGTCCTGGAAGTAAAACGGCAGCGCGACGAACGCGATCCCCTGCGCCGTGAATGAGCACATCGACGTCAGCGCCGACAGCGCAAAGACCGGCCGGCGGAAGAGATCGACGGGGAGGATCGGCACGGTCAGCGATTCCTGCCGGCGCACCAGCACGATGCCCAGCCCCACGGCCGCCGCAAGCTCCGCGAGCACGAGCGGCAGACCGAGGGCGTGCCCGAAACTGTCGATGCCGGTAATCAACAGGCCGAAGGTCAAGGCGCTCAGTACCGCGCTCGGCAGATCGAAATGCTGTCCCGTCGGCTCGGTGTACGGGAGCGAGCGCATGGCAAGCACCAGCGCCACGATCCCGATCGGCACGTTGATCAGGAACAGCCACTGCCAGTGCGCGACCGCGAGCACCCCGGAGGCGATCGTGGGGCCGGCGGCGGTGGACGTGGCGATCACCAGCGTGTTGATGCCGATGCCCCGGCCGAGGAGCTTCTGCGGATACGTGTAGCGCACGAGCCCGGCGTTGACCGACATGATGCCCGCCGCACCGAACCCCTGGAGCGCGCGCGCCAGCGCGAGCATCAAGAGCGACGACGACGTCGCGCACACGAGCGAGGCCAGCGTGAACACGGCGAGACCCATCCAATAGATGCGCCGGTAGCCGATGATGTCGCCGAGGGAGGCCAGCGGCGCCAGGCACACCACCGTCACCAGCTGGTAGGCGTTCACGACCCAGATCGACGACGCGGCGCTCGCGTGCAGGTCCCGCGCGATCGTGGGCAGCGCGACGTTCGCAATCGCCCCGTCCAAGCCGGCCATGGTAAGCGCCGTCGCGATGGTGGCCGCGGCCCAGTAGCGCTGGGGGATCGGCAGGCCGTCCTGCTCCGTGACACTTCGTTCAGCCATCGCACCCCCGGGGATCAGCGGCGTGCATCACAAACGACCCCCGCCCGGCGGCGGGGCGCACGGGGTCGCCTCGAGCCTGTTCGCGTTCGGACGGCGGAATCCCCGCGGACGAGCGCGCCTCTACGGCCGCGCGTACCAGTTCGCGGCGTCGCGAAACACGCCGAGGAAGCGCGGCACCGCACCGCCGAGCTGCTTCACGTTGACCGCCCCGATGGAATCGCGATAGTACAGGAGCACGACGGGGACATCGGTGTTCACGATCTGCTGGATCTGGTTCAGGAGCGGCTGCTGCTTCCGAGGATCCACCGTCTCGCGCGCCTCGTCGAGCAGCCGGTCCAGCGCGGGGTTGGAATACTGCCCGCTGTTCACCCCGGTGGTGATCGCGCCCGTACTGAACCGCCGGCTGAGATCCGGATCGTTGTAGCCCCGGTTCCCGACAATCGCGAGGTCGAAATCGTGGGTCACCACGAGGCGGTGCACCGCGGTCGCGAAGTCGGTCTGCTCGATCGTCACGTTGAAGCCCGCGGTCCGGAGCATCTGGGCGATGACGGTGCCTACCGCCGTCACGGTGCTGTCCCCGGTCGGCACGAGGAACCGAAGGGGGGCACTCGCGTCGTAGTGCGCCTCCTGCATCAGCTCCTTCGCGTGCGACGGATCGTACTTGTAGGGGTTCAGCGACTTGTCATACCACGGGGTGAAAGACGCGAATGGCGAGTAGGCGACTTGAGCCCTCCCGAGCAGCACGTTCGCCACAATGGACTCGCGGTCGATCGCGTACATCATGGCCTGCCGGATGCGGACATCGTCGAGCGGCTTCCGCTTGAGGTTCGGGTAGATCACGGTGCCGGTCGTATTCGGGTACGAGGTCACCGCGATGTCCGGATCCCGCGTGAGCAACGGCACGTCCTGCGGCGGCAGCTCCCCGCTCAACTCGCCCGGGATCACCTGCAGCTCGCCGCGCTCCAGCTCGGCGACGGCCGTTTCCGCGGTCAGGATCTTGACGTAGATATGATCGAGGGACGGCCGGCGGCCGTAGTAGTAGGGATTCCGCGCCAGGGTCACGAGCGTGTCGGTCTGATAGCCCGTGACCGCAAACGGCCCGGATGCCACCGACGGCACGCGCGCGAAGTCGCTCTTCTGGAGCTGCGACAGCGGCACGGCCTCGAGGCTGTGGCGCGGGAGCGGCATGAGTTCGGTGCCGAACAAATCGAGAAAATCGGCGGACGGCGCCACGGTGGTCACCTGGAAGACGCGGTCGCTCACGATCTTGAAGCCCGGCACCGCGGTGTCCTTGCCGCTCTTCCGCGCCGCGGCGCCGACGATCTCGGCGACCTCGTTGACCTTATCGCTCGTGGTGTCCGGCGAGGACACCGCGAGCACCGTGTACTCGAAGTCCTGCGATGTGATCGGCACGCCGTCGCTCCAATGGATCCCCGCCCGCAGCGTGAACGTGTACGTCCGTCCGTCGGGCGAGATCGACCACCGTTCGGCCAGATCGGGGAACATCCGCAGCGTCGGGCTATAGGCGATCAGGGACCGGTTCCCGACCTGCGACACCGTGATCGCGAACCCCGTCGCCGTGAAGTCGGGCAGGATCACGCTGCCCGGCGCGCCAAAAATCGCCATCGACGCGTCCCCGCCGGTGTGGACCGCCCCCACGCCGCGGGCCGGCATTCCCAACCCGATCGCCCCGCACAATCCGACACTCAGGAGGACGGCCAGCGCCGCCCGTGCTGGACCCCGCGTCATCCCGCTCGCCTCCCTATCTCGACGCCGTCATCTACGAGGATCGTCCCGCCGCGCAGGTACATCACGCGTGCGGTAGGGTCAACGGCAGGATCTCCTTCGACATTTCCATGCGCACCGTCATCCACGGATCGACCACCTGGCTGATGCGCAGATGGCCGGCCAGGCTCGTCAGCATGTAAGCCGCCTCCCGGGTCATCCCCCGCGCGCGCACGAGCAGCCCCACCATGTCGGCGGTCGCGAGCTGGCAGGCGTCCTCGAGCGTCGGCGCGCTCGCGATCGTCATCCACGACCGCGCCGTCTCCAGCAGCGGTCGGGTCGTCCGCCATCCTTTCACCAGGACAAACCGCATCACCACCGTGATCGGCACGCCGAGCCCGGTCCCCGCCACCTCCCCATCGCCCATCACACCCTTGGGATCGCCGAGGCCGAACAAGGCACCGGGCGCACTCACCGGAAAGTACACGGTCGCGCCCTGCCGGATGTCGGTGGTGTCCAGATTGCCCCCGTGGTCGCCCGGCATGATCGTGCTGATTCCGGGTCCCGCCGGCGCGACCCCGATCGTCCCGATGCAGGGGTCGAGCGGGAGCCGTAGCCCGTCGTCGAACTGCACCGCGCCGTTCACGACGCGGCAGATCCGCGTGTGCGCCACCGGATAGCGGTCGCGCAGCAGCCCGAACCCGGGAATGATCAGGATGTAGCCTTGCGGCGCGTCCACCCGGATCTCGCGCAGCTCGACGCCCAGGGTATCCGTGGCCTCGGCGCCCTCGACGAAGATCGGCCCGACCACCGGATTCACGTGGTCCGGGTCCACCGCGCGGTAGAGGTCCTCCGGCCGCTGGATCGTGCCGGCCATGCCGTCCGGCACCTGCGCCTCGATCCATTCACCCGGGCGCACGCGCCACGCGGGCGGCACCGCGGCGTCGAACCGGTACGAGAGATGGCGTGCGGAGATCCGTCGATCGATCGGTGTGGCCATGCCCTCCCCTTCCGTACGCGGCGGCGAATCTCCGCCCCGAGAGAGCCTCAGGCGCGGGGCGCGAGCAGCGTCCCGACCGCCGCGTCGGTGGTGACGACGTTGCCGATCGTCCGCTCGAGCCACCGGAGCGTGCGCTGGTGCGTCTCGTCGGAGTACGTCGCGCACGCGTCGCCGACGAGCACGACCCGATAGCCGAGGTCGCGCGCGTCACGGGCCGTCGATTCCACGCACCCGTTCGTGATCAGGCCCGTCAGCATCAGCGTCCGCTTGCCCATGTTCTGCAAGATCATGTGCAGCGGCGTCGAATTGAACGCGCTGCTCGTGATCTTGAACAGCACCACGTCGTCCGGCCGCGGCGCGAGCTCGGAAACGATCTGGTTGCCCGACGAGTCTTTCGGCAGCCGGATGCCCAGGCCGCGCGTCACCGGCGAGCAGTCGCGCGCGTCCTGCGTATGCGCGTTGATCGCGATATAGATCACCTCGATCCCGGTGCGCCGCGCGGCGGTCAGCAGCGTCCCGATGTTCCGAATCGCCGCGGCCACCCGTCCGAAATAGTCGCGGTTGAGGTCGGCGCGCCCCACGTCCAAGAGGCGCTGCCCCTGCCCCGTGTCGGGACGGGCGATGAAGTTTTGCACGTCGATGACCAGCAGCGCCGTATCGCTCGGGCCGATGTCGTACGCCGGCAGCCTCGGGTACAGCGCGTCCATGTACTCCTGCTCGATGTCCTGTCCCATCGGTCACCCTCCTCGATTCAGTTGACTGCGGGGATCCAGCGCGTCGCGGAGCCCGTCGCCGAGAAAGTTGATCGCCAGCGTCGTGACCAGGATCATGATGCCCGGCGGAATCCAGAGCCACGGCATGAACTCCAACGCCGTCAGGGACTGCGCGTCCGACAACATGTTGCCCCAACTCGCGGTCGGGGGCTGGACCCCCATGCCGAGAAAGCTCAGCGCCGCCTCGACCAGAATCGCGTTGGCGACGCCGAACGTGGCCGCGACCATCGCCGCCCCGGTCGTGTTCGGCAAGACATGCCGCACGATGATCGTCGCGTCGCGCACGCCCGACGCGCGCGCGGCGAGCACGAACTCCTGCGTCCGCAGCATCAGCACGATGCTGCGGACGAGGCGCGCCACCTCCGGCCATCCCAGCAGACCGATCACCGCCATGATGTTCCAGATGCTGGGCCCGGTAATCCCCACGATCACCATCACGAGGATCAGCGTGGGAAACGCCATGACCATGTCCCCGAACCGCATGAGCGCGCCGTCCACGAATCCCCCGTAGTAGCCGGCCACGAGCCCGAGCGCCAAGCCGATGGTCAGATAGAACGCCACGCTCACGATGCCGACGGACATCGACACCCGGGAGGCGTAGATCACCCGGCTCAGCACGTCCCGACCGACGGTGTCCGTGCCGAGCCAGTGGGCGGCGGACGGACCGGTGCGCGCGGCGGCGAGATCGATGTACGCCGGATCGTACGGAGCGATCACGGATGCGCACACCGCCACTACAATGAGCGCGGCGAGCACCACGGCGCCCGCGAACGCCAGCCGGTGCCGGGTAAACCGGCGCAGCGCGGCGGACCGGGTCGACTGGTAGGCCGCCGCGGGCGCGGACGACGAGAGCGAGGCGGCGGGAGACGACCCGGGCATCACGCGTACCGAATTCTCGGGTCCACGTACGCGTACAGGACGTCGGCGGACAGGCTGCCGAGCACGACCATCACGGCCACAATTAGATTGATGCCCATCAGGATCGGGTAGTCGCGCTGCAGGATCGCCTGAATGGCGAGCGCCCCCATCCCCGGCCACGCGAACACCTGCTCAATCACGACGGAGCCGCCGAGCAGGCGCGGCACGACCGCGGCGACCATCGTCACGAGCGGCAGGATCGCGTTCCGCAGGCTGTGCGTGTAGATGATGCGCCGCGGCCCCAACCCTTTGGCGCGCGCGGTGCGGACGTAGTCGGCGTTCAACACCTCCAGCATGCCGGAGCGCACGTACCGCACGAAGCTGCCCAAGCTGAACAGGCCGAGGGAGACGGACGGCAGGATCGCGTGGGCGAGAAACCCGTCGACGGTGAAGCCCGCGCCCGTGTCCAGCATCCCGCCCGTCGGCAAGAGGCGCAGCTTGAGGGAAAACACGTAGATCGCGGCCAGCCCGAGGAAGAATCCCGGCACCGACACCCCGAGCAGACCCACCCCGGACGCCGCGTAGTCCCATGCGGAGTAGGGCCGGGTCGCCGAGAGCACCCCGAGCACGACCGCGAACACGACCGACAAGACGATCGCCAGCAGCACCAGCCCGGCGGTCGGTCCGAACCGCTCGGCGATGCGCCGGACGACCGGTTCGTAGTCGGCGTACGAGTACCCGAGGTTCCCCTGCGCTACCTGCTCCACCCACAGCACGTAGCGGACGTAGACGGGCTTATCCAGGCCCAGCTCGATCCGCTTTGCCTCGCGCGCCGCGGGCCCGGCGATCGGGTCCACCAGGGCGTCCACCGGGCTGCCCGGCGCCAGGTTGAGCAGCCCGTAATTGATGATCGTCACCCCCAGGATGATCGGGATCGCGATCAACAGCCGCCTGAGGATGAACCGCGCCATCGCGCCGCTACGGCCGCCGGTACCAGTTGGCGGCGTCGCGGAACACCCCGCCGAAATGCGGCACCGCGCCGCCCAGCTGCTTCGTGTTGACCGCGCCGATCGAGTCGCGGTAGTACAGGAGAATGACCGGCAGGTCGGTCGTGACGGTCTCCTGGATCTTGTACAGGATCGGGAGCTGCTGCTTGAGATTCACGGTGTGCTGGGCCTGCTCCAGCAGCTGGTCCAGCGCGGGGTTCGAGTACTGGCTGCCGTTGACGCCGCCGTTCGAGATCGCCGCGGTGCTGAACCGCCGGCTCAGGTCGGAGTCGTTGAAGCCGCGGTTCGAGGCTATCGCCAGATCGAAATCGTGCGTGATGAGTAGCCGGTTCACGACGGTGGCGAAATCGGACTGCTCGATCGTGACGTTGAATCCGGCCGTGCGCAGCTCCTGGGCAATGATCGTCCCGACGTCGGTCACGGTCGAATCGCCGGTCGGAATCAGGAACCGGATCGGCGTCCCCGGATCGTAGTGCGCGTCCTGCATGAGCTGCTTCGCGTGGGCGAGGTCGAACTTATACGGATTCACCGACTTGTCGTACCACGGCGTAAAGGACGCGAACGGCGAATACGCGACCTGCGCCATGCCCAGGAGCGCGCTGGCGACGATCGCCTCGCGGTTGATCGCGTACGCCATCGCCTGGCGCACGCGCACGTCGTCGAGCGGCTTGCGCTTCACGTTGATGTACAGCACCTCGACGTTGGTGTTCGGGTAGGAGGTCACCTCGAGATCCGAGTTGCGCTTGAGCAGCGCGACGTCGCTCGGCGGCAGCTCGCCAGAGATCTCTCCCGGAATCACCTGCAGCTCGCCCCGCTCAAGCTGGGCGACGGCCGTCTCCGGCGTGAGGACCTTGATGTAGACATGGTCGAGCGCCGGCCGCCGTCCGTAGTAGTACGTGTTGCGCGTCATCGTGACGAGCGTGTCCGTCTGGTAGTCCGAGATCGCGAACGGCCCGGACGACACCGTCGGCACGCGGGCGAAATCGCTCTTCTGCAGCTGCGGCAGCGGGATCGCCCGGAGGATATGGGCGGGGGCCGGCATCAGCTCCGTGCCGAACAGGTCCAGAAACGACGACGACGGCGTGTCCGTCGTCACCTGGAACGTCCGGGCGTTCACGATCTTGAACCCCGGCAGCGCGTCGCTCTTCCCGGCCTTGCGGGCCGCCGCGCCGGAGATCCCGGCGACCCATTGAAACCAGTTGCTGTTCGTCTGGGACGACGACAGCACCAGCGCCGTGTACTGAAAGTCCTGGGAGGTGATCGGCGCGCCGTCGCTCCACCGCAGCCCCGGACGCAGCGTAAACGTGTACGTGCGGCCGTCCGGGGAGATCTTCCACGACTCGGCCATATCCGGCTGCATGTCGAGATTCGGACTGTAGCCGATCAGGGTCCGGTTGGCGGTCTGGGCGACCGTCAGCGAAAAGTTCGTGCTCGTAAAGATCGGCACGAGCACGCTGCCGGGCGCGCCGAAGATCGCCATCGACGCGTCCCCGCCGCTCCGCGGCTGGCCGAATCCCGGCCCCGCCGCGAGCGCTCCGCCCAGCGCCACCAGCAGGAGAGTCACCCACATCGACGGCATACGCCGGCGCTCCGTGGCTCGTCGTCTCATTGCCCCGCCCCCTCTCGTGCTATGGTCCTGCGCGGCCGCGCCGTCATGTCAGCTGCGCGGTCGTCTTGAGGATCCACCGGATGTGCTCCGGCCGCTGCAACGACGCGATGTCGGTCAGCGGATCCACGTCCGTGACGAGCAGTTCGCCGACCTTGCCGACCGTGAGGGTGCCGAGCTGCTGCTCCAAGTCCGAGCACCGCCGCGGCGGTCTGGGTCCCGGCCACCAACGCCTCCATCGGCGAAAATCCGCACGAGACGAAGTGCGCGAACTCGCGGGCGCTCTTCCCGTGCCCAAACAGCCCGCAGTCGGTCCCGAGCGCGATCTGACGCCCATGTCGAGCGCGCGCTTGAGGTAGCGCTTCTGCGCCTCCAGCGTCCGCCGCGCGGTGTCGATCCCGAACGGCTTCACGCCCCACGCGGCGCCCTCGGTCACGAGGAAATAGAAGATGTCGAGGGTCGGAATCAGAAACGTCCCGCGGTCGACCATGAGCTTGAGCGTCTCGAGGTCATCGCCCAAGTCGTCGCCGCCGTGCTCGACCGTGTCGACCCCGCCCTCAACCGCGAGGCGCACGCCCGCCGCATGGGTCGCGTGCGTGGCGACCTTGGCGCCGCGCGCGTGCGCCTCGCCCGTCATCGCGCGAATCTCTTCGAGCGTGAAATTGGTGTGGTAGCGCGTCACGCCGCGGTCCCCGACGAGGCTGCCCTCCGACGTGTAGATCTTGATCAAGTCGGCCCCGTCGCCGAAATTCAGCCGCACGAGGCGCCGGCACTCCTCGACGCCGTCGGCAAACGCCGACCGCGGCCGGAACCTGACCACGAGGTCGTGCGGCAGGAGGTGCGGGTCGCCGTGGCCCCCGGACTGCGAGATCGCCCATCCCGCGGTCAAGAGGCGCGGGCCGGGCCACCGCCCCTCGGCGACCGCCTTCCGCAGCGCGTAGGCGATCTGCGCGTCGCCGTGCCCGAGCACCCGCATCGTGGTAAACCCGGCCCGCAACGCGTCGAGCGCGTCCTGGGCGGCGACGATCGCCTTATAGGCTTCGTTCGCCGGGATGTACCGCTCGAGGGCGCTGCGCCCGGTGTCGCCCGTGAAATGGACGTGGCTGTCGATCAGGCCCGGCAGTACCGTCTTGCCCCGGGCATCGATGGTGCGCACGCCCGGCTCGGTCGGCACCGGGACGCGCGCGGCGGGCCCCACGGCGGCGATGCGGTCACCGCGGATGACGACCGTTGCGTTGTCGACCGGCGCCGCCCCCGTCCCGTCGATCAGCCGGCCGCCGGTCACCACGGTGATCGTGTCGCGCGCGAGGTACACCAGCTTCTCGTACAGATCGTGCGCCGCGGCGATCATCGGCGGCCCTCCGTCCCCGGCTTCTTCTTCGAAAGGTACGCGAGCTGATAGTAGTCCGCCCACGCCATCGCCGGAAAGATCTGGATGCTCACGACATCGGTCCACGGCGCGGTGATGCGCGCGAGCGCCTCGGCGGACTCCGCCTCCGCGATGATGACGATGCGCTGCTGGCCGAGCAGCTGATAGTGACCGAGCACCTTCACCCCTTCGGGGCGCGTGTAGTGCTCGAAGCGCTCGAACAGCCGGTCGCGCGTCGCCATCGTATAGTCCTCGAGCATCACAAACAACATCGGATCGCCTCCTGTCGCATCATCGTTCAGCGCCGCCGTGCGAGGCCGGGGGCGGTGTCGGTGGACAGCGCCGGCAGCCGCTCGTCCAGCTGCGCCCACGGCGTGTACGCGTCGATCCAGTTCTGGACCCGATTGAGCCCGAGCGACAGGAGCGCCACCGCCTCCCCAAACTCCTCGGGGCCCCGGAACACCTTCGCCTCGAAGACGCCGGCCAGGTCGTCGGCGAGCCCGCAGGTGTCGTCCATGTGCCAGTGGGCCAGCCACACGCTGAGCTGCCGCAGGTACGCGCCGACCACCGCCGACAAGCGCGTCCACCGGCACCGTCCGCTCGCGGGCCAGCATACGGAACAGCTGCAGATTCTGGGCGGACCACAGCAGGATCAGGTTCGCGAACATGGTCCCGCCCCACCGGCCGGCCGGGGGCAGCCGGGTCTCGCGGAGCCGCCGGATGTCCGGCGGTTCCTGCGCCCAGACCGCGTCGACAAACCGCGTCAGCCGATCAACCGCTTCGCCGTGTGTCATCGCTCTCTCCCCTAGGTCCGGGTCGCGCGCACCGGCACGCTCACCGTCTCTTGCAGCTGCTCGGCGGCGCGGCGCACGCCGCTCAGG
The DNA here is from genome assembly GCA_963787105.1 of uncultured Bacillota bacterium. Lineage (GTDB taxonomy): Bacteria > Sysuimicrobiota > Sysuimicrobiia > Sysuimicrobiales > Segetimicrobiaceae > JAJPIA01. The sequence goes on along the minus strand of CAWBBU010000005.1, from coordinate 282,570 downwards.
TTCTCCACCACCCGCGCAAAGACGCTCACTTTCCCGAATGGGACCACGTCGCCGTAGAACAGGCACAGCGTCTGCATGTCCGGGAAGTACCCGATATCGCCCGGGGACACCGAGAGCACCTCGTTCTCGGGATCGGCGACAAACGGCAGCATCACGATCATCTCGCCCCCGGCAAACTTGGCATGGATCGCAAAACTGTCGAGCGGGAGGCACGCGGCGAACCGCCGGACGATGCCGGGCGCCTGCGCGTCCAGCAGCTCACACACCGCCCGCTCATCCCCGACCGTCAAGACGAACCGCTGTCCCATCTCACGACCTCCTCTCCGCGCACGCCGATTCGACATCACGCGACGCCGTGCTGCTCGCGACGCGGGCGGCCGTATCCGCGGGAGCGGCGCCCACTCGATTGAGACCGGACGCGAGAGACCGTCGGTCACAGGGCCGTCGCCGAGTCCATCCCGCGCACGCGCGGGGCAGCCCGGACGCGCGCCTCGGCACCGTCAGCGCAGCAGCCGCGCCGGACGAAACGACGCCAGACGAGGGTCCTGGCTGGCCGCGCGTGATCTCGTCCGCCACGAGCACGCCCAAATGGGGCGCCAGCGTGACGCCGCTGTGCGTGACGACGAGGTAGTAGCCGGTGACCCCAGGGAACGGCCCGACGGCGGACAGACCGTCCGCGGGAATCGGACGAATCCCGAGACGGGCCGCCTCCGGCCGAACCCCCGCGATGCTCGGAAGCAGGCGCGCGGCCCGTGCCACGAGCTCGGCGCACGCCGCGAGCGACGGCAGCGGCCGCGTCTCCGCCGTCATGGTCTCGTCAACATCATCGCTGTGGATCACGAGGCGTCCCCCGCCGTCGGGCCGCAGGTGACAGTCGGGCGCGCGCAGGAGATGCCGGACCCGCGCCGGCACCGGCGGGGTCAGGACGAGGAGCCCGACCGTCGGCGCGAGGGGAATGGCCAGCCCCGCGGACGCCGCGATCTCGCTCGCCCACCGGCCGGCGCAGTTGACCACGACGTCCGCATGATGGGCGCGGCCGTCGGCGGTGGTCACGCCCGCGACCCGGTCGCCGTCGCGCCGGATCGCGCGCACCCGCGCCCCCGTGTGCAGACGCGCGCCCGCGCGCACGGCCGCCTGGATCATGGCATGTGCGTAGACCACCGGGTCGACCCAGCCCTCCTCGGGAAAGTACGCGATGGTGGCGTCCGCCACCTCGGCCGGATCAATGTCGGGCTCCATCTCAGGGACCTGACGGGCCGAGATCTCCTCGGCGGCGTAGTCCCACGCGCGCAGCCGCTCGATCCGCTGCCGCAGTTCCGCCCGGTCCGCATCGACGGTCGCCCACTCGATGCTGCCGCCGCGGTGCAGCCACGGCGTCTCCCCAAATTCCTCGCGAAGTGCCGCGTGGGCGCGCATGCCGCCGACGTTGAGGTCGTGGTACGCGCGGGGCGGCTTGTTGTTCGCGTTCGTCCACGCATAGGTCGTCGCCGACGTCCCGCCGCCGACCGTCCCCGCCTCGAGAATCGTCACCGCAGCGCCCGCCCGTGCGAGCCGATACGCCACGGAGGCGCCCACCACGCCCGCGCCGATCACGAGCGCGGCGGTCATCGGTCCACCCGCGCGGGACGCGGTCCGCGCTGCGTCCGCACTATTACGGCATCCACGACGCGGCCTCCATGATCCGGCTCACGCGCGTTGGCATTCGGGGCCCCGAAACGCGGGATCGTCACGCGAGCCCACCGGCCGCGGCTCACCGGCCGCTCACAGCGTGGTCACGTACGCTTCGCGGCGCGGATCCGCGCCGCCCATGAACACGCCCCGCTCCGCATCCTTCATCACCATGCACACCCCGCCCGCCGACCATGACCAGCGCGGCCATTGGTCGACGTCGTGCCCGCGGCGCCGCAGCTCCGCCACCGTCTCGTCGGGCACGCCGATCTCGACGCGCAGCTTCCCGGGCTCGTACTTGTGCGGGAACGTCGAGGACGGGAACGAGAAGGACGCGACGCGGGCCTGCTCCACCGCCTCCTGCGGGTTCATCCCCCACCGCAGCACGTTGCTGAGCGCCTGCGTCATGGCTTGGGGCTGCCGGTCGTTCCCGGGCGATCCAAAGGTGATGTACGGCACGCCGTCGCGGCAGAGCAGCGCCGGGTTCGGCGTGAGCCTGGGCCGCTTGCCGGGCGCGACCACGTTCGGGTTCATCGGGTCCAGGCTCGATTGCGATCCACGCTCCGAGATGTGCAGGCCGAGACCCGGAATGACGGCGCCGCTCGCGTAGCCGTCGCTCGGCGTGGCCGAGAACGCGTTGCCGTACCGGTCCATCACCGCGAGATACGACGTCCCCGAGATCTCGTCCCCGGCAGTTGCGGCCCCGGTCGGCTCGGGCACCGCGGCCGCGGGGCGCGGATAGCCCGCGATCTCCCCCGCCGCCGGCATGTCCGGACACGCCCGCGCCGGATCGAGCCGCGCCCGGCGCTCGGCGAGGTAGGCGGACGAGCACAGGCGGTCCATCGGCACGTCGATGAAGCGGGGATCCCCGCAGTACCGTTCGCGGTCGGCGAACCCCAGTTTGAGCGCTTCCACGATGTGGTGGACCGCGTCCGGGCCGTTGTGCGGGAACTGCTCCAGGTCGATCCCGTCGAGGATGCCGTTCGCGATCAAGAGCGCCGGGCCCTGACTCCACGGGCCGCAGCCGTACAGCTCGTAGCCCCGGTACGCGACGCGCCCCGCCGGCTCCTCGGACGCCTGGAACGACGCGAAATCGTCCTCCGAGAAGAACCCGCCGTTGCGGCGCGAGAACTCGACCATCGCCTTCGCGATCGGCCCGCGGTAGAAGTAGTCGCGGACCGCATCAAGCCCCTGCTCCCGCGTGCGCGGCCGGGCCCGTTCCTCCGCCTCACACAGCGCCCGCAGCGTGTTCGCGAGGTCCGACTGCACCACGATGTCGCCGACCTGCGGGGGCTCGCCGTTCTTGAGGTAGATCGCCCGGTTCGTCGGGTACCGCCGGTAGCCCTCGACCATCGTCATGAGGCTGTGCGCCATGAAGTGATGCACCGGGAACCCTTCCGCGGCGAGCCGGATCGCGTCCGTCGCGACCTCCGAGAAGCGCATCGTGCCGTAGTTGCGCAGCGCCGAGAGCCACGCGTCCGCCGCGGCCGGCACCACACACCTCGACATGTCGGCTGGAATCTTGCCGCCGCGCTCCCGCACGAAATAGTCGAGCGTGATCGCCCGCGGGAACGGCCCGATCCCGGCGATCGTCGTCACGCGGCCCGTCGCGGCGTGATACAAGATGATCGGCGCCACGCCCGAAAGGCTGCACATGTCATTGTGAACCACGTTCAGGACCAGCCCCGCGGCGACGCCGGCGTCGATCGCGTTCCCGCCCGCCGCCAGCACGCGCAGCCCGGCGAACGCGGCGTGATAATGGCCCGCCGCCACCATGCCGCCCGTCCCCATGACCAACGGCCGCGACATCCGCTGCCGCACCGACCACGTCGCCGCCCCGGACGCCGATTCCTCACTCGCGCTCGTCGACATGACCCACCTCCGTGTGGACGTGCCGATCTTCGAGACCGGCCGAGAGGCCGCCTGTACGCGTCCCGTACGTCAGCCGAGCGAGCCGAGCGGCCGGCTGACCGGATCCGTCTTGAACGCGCGCACCGTCTCCGCGTCGAGGCGCGCGAAGCGCGAGGGTGCAAGTTCCGCCAGCGCGTCGTCCCCGTGACCGATCAGGGCGTCTGCCACCGCGCGCCCGACCGCCGGCGACAGCTGAAACCCGTGCCCCGAAAACCCCGTCGCCACGTACAGACCGTCGATGCCGACTCGCCGGGCCGATCAACGGCACCCCGTCAATCGCCTCGCCCTCGAGACCGCACCACGACTGCGCGACACGGCGCGGCGCGAGCGGCGGGAACACCGCGGACGCGACCGCCCAGCTGCCGTCCACGTTCTCGGGAACGACGCGGCAGGTCATCGCGGCCGTCCCGGCCCCGTCGATCGCGGACGGCCAGCCCCCGCCGATGAAGTACTCGCCGGTGGGCAGCTGCTTCAGCGAGAGCCGGCGCCCCACCCCGCTGACCGTCGGGGCCAGCACCGGCGGTCCGGGGTCGGTGAGCAGCATCTGCGGCGCGCGCGGGGCGATCGGGAGGTCGAGCCCGACCGCCTCGGCCACGCGGGGGCTCCACGCGCCCGCGGCCAGCACGACCCACGCCGCCGTCAGGCGCTCCCCATCGACGACGACCGTCCGCACCGCGTCGCCCGAGCGCTCCAGCTCGACCGCGCGCGCCGCGGTGCGGTAGCGGACGCCGCGCGCCGCGGCCGCCGCGGCGAACGCGCGCGTCGTCTTGGGCGGATTGGCCTGCCCGTCGCTCGGGCTGTAGGCGCCGAGCCGCGCCCCCGGGGTGATGCCGGGCGCGAGGCGTTGCACCTCCGCCGCGCCGACGAGCCGTACGTCCAGACCGCCCGCCTGCTCGCGGGCGACGCGCGCCTCGAGCACGGGCACGTCCTCGTCGCGTTCGACGATGTGGAGGTGGCCACCCTGGCGAAACTCGAACGACGCGCCGAGTTCTCGCTCGAGCGCCGGCCAGCGGCGCGACGCTTCCAGCGTGAGTCGCCACTCGCGCGGATCTCGATTTTGCTGCCGCACGCCGCCGGCGCTCGCCCACGACGCGCTCGGCGGCATCGCGGGCTCGGCCACGTCGACCACCACGACCGGCACGTTCCGCAGCGCGAGATGGTAGGCGATCGACGATCCGATGATGCCGCCGCCGACGATCACGATCTCAGAGTGACCCATCATGATCCTCGCGCGGCCCCACGACGCGGGCGCATCTCCGCGGCCGGGCCTGCTGTCTTCTCGATACCGGCGCGTCGTCCGCGCCGACGGTGAACTCCGCCGGCCGCGCGGCCGTCAGCACTGTGCGCCGCGTCATGAGGACCTCCGCTGCGTCCCGTGGTATCGCGCCCGCGCGGCGGCGCGATCGTGGCGGCGCGGCAGCCGGGGCACGTGGGTCGAGGGCGGCGCGCCGCGCGCGCCGCCGTGCAGGTGGCGGTCGAACGGGGTCGGGGACGCAAACTCCAGGAAGAACGGGAACCGGTCGGTGGCGAGCTTGGACTGCACATACAGCACCGGCCGGCCGGCGGCGCTGTACGAAATCCTCCGCGTCAGCACCACCGGCGTCGCCGACGGCCGCCGCAGCTGCCGCGCGTCGCCGGCCGCGAGCCGCTGGGCCGCGATCCACATCTCCGTGCGAACCATCGCCGCGCCGACCTGCCGTGCGGCGATCGTGAGAAAGAGGTTCTGTTGAAGATCGCGCGGCCGCACGCGTCCCATCATGAGGTGCGCGGGGATCATCCCGACCTCGAGGGCCGTCGGCATGTCCCGCACGATCGCGATCCGGGTCGCACGCCACAAGAGGGTGCCCGCGGGGACGTCGAAGATGCGCGCGTGCTCGGCGTCCGCGGGAACGTGCGTGACATCCACGACCCGGTGGTGCGCGCCCGCCGGCCGCGGTTGGGGGCCGCGTCCCGCGATCGTCAGGCCGCCGACGCCGAACTGGAACTTCGGGGCGGCCACGTACGTGCCCGCCCCCCGCCGTCGATAGATCAGCCCCTCGCGCGCGAGCTCGGCGAGCGCCGCCCGGACCGTGATGCGGCTGACGCCGTAGCGCGCGCAGAGCGCCTGCTCGGTGGGAATGCGGTCCCGAAACTCGCCGCGCGAGATCTTCTGGACCAGGCTCTCCCGGACGCGGAGGTACTTCACGACCACGTGGGGCGAGATCGGGCGGCCGGGACTGCCCGTGCCGGGACGTAGGGTCGTGGCGGGCTCGCGCTGCATCCGAGCCATCGAGACACACCTCCGCGCCGGTCCGCTCGCGCAGGCCGGCCACGCGTGACTTTGATATGACAACTGCGAATCCTCCTTCGTGGCACGGCGGAGGAACTGCGCCTCGGCGCCCGAACTAATGCCGGGACTTCCATCCGCCCGCGGTCCATCTGGTCATCCGAACGGTTTGACGAGGAGGTCGCACCCATGGAGCAACACGCAGAGACGATCTACGGCGCGCGCACGTGGTCGATCCGCACGGACATCGCCCGCCCGCTGGTGATGGGCGTCCACGGCATGGTCTCCGGGGGCCACTATCTCGCCGCCTCCGCCGGGATGCGCGTCCTCGCCGCGGGCGGGAATGCGATCGACGCGGGCGTCGCCGGCGGCATCGTGTTGAACGTCGTCCACAACGACATGTGCGCGTTCGCGGGGGTGGCGCCGATCATCCTGTACCACGCGGGCACGAAGCGGGTCACCACATTCGCCGGGACCGGGACCTGGCCCCGTGCGATCTCCCGTGACTATTTCATGCGCGAGAAGCAGGGCCGCATCGGACTCGGCCTGGCCGCGTGCGTCGTCCCCTCCGCGGCCGACGCGTGGCTCTCGGCGCTGCGCCAGTACGGCACGAAAACGTTCGGCGAGGTCGCGGAGAGCGCGATCCGGATCGCCCACGACGGCTTCCCGGTCCATCATTTCATGGCGCGCAGCATCGCCGGATTTCTCAACAACTACCGCGCGCACCCGATGAACCGGGAGATCTATCTGCGCGGCGGGGAGGCCCCGAAGGTGGGGGACGTCATCGTGCAGCACGAACTCGGCGCGACGCTCCAGGCGATGGCGGACGCGGAGCGGAAGGCGCGGGGCACCCGCGAGCAGGGCATCGACGCGGCGCGCGACTACTTCTACCGCGGTCCCATCGCCAAAGCGATGGTCGCCTACTCCAAGACCCACGGGGGCTTCTTCAGCGAAGAGGACTTCGCGACGTACGCGGCGCGCGAAGAGCCGGCGCCGCACGTGACCTTCCGGAACCACGAGGTCTACGGCTGCGGGCCGTGGAGTCAGGGGCCGGCGTTTCTCGAGGCGCTCGGCATCCTCGACGGCGTGCCGATGGACGGCCCCACGCCGCACAGCCCGGACGTGATCCACCAGATGGTGGAGGCGCTCAAGCTGGCCTTCGCCGACCGCGAGCGCTACCTCGGTGATCCCCTCGTCGTGACCGTGCCGATGGAGCGGCTCCTGTCGCCGGCGTACTTCGCGGCGCAGCGGGCGCGGATCGATCCCCGCCATGCCTATCCGGGCTGTCCCCCCGCGGGCGAGATCCCGGGCTTTCCCCGCCGGGAGCCGCCGCCGCCGACGGGAGAGCTGCCGGTCGTGACGGCCCGGACGCCGTCGGCGGACCTCCCGGGCACGTCGTATTTCTGCGCGATGGACCGCGACGGCAACATCTTCTCCGCGACGCCGAGCGACGGCTACAGCCAGAGCGAGGTCATCCCGGGACTCGGCCTGGCGATCTCCGAGCGCGGCCTGCAGGGCAGCCTCGATCCGGACAACCCGAATGTGGTCGCGCCCGGAAAGCGCATCCGGCTGACCCCGAACCCCGCCTTGGTGCTGCGCGACGGGGAGCCCTTCATGGCGATCGGTTCGCCGGGCGCGGATCGGCAGCCTCAAGCGATGACGCAGGTGCTGAGTAAGATCCTGATCTGGGGGATGAACCCGCAGCACGCGGTGGAGCACCCGCGGTTCGCGTCGTTCTCGTTTCCGCAGGGCGCGTTCCCGCACCAATACGAGCCGAAAAAGCTGCGCGCCGAGGCGGACGTACCGGAGGACGCGGCGGCGCAGCTGCGCGCGTACGGACACGACGTCGAACGCTGGCCGAAGTGGTCCTGGTCGGCCGGCGGCGTGTGCGTCGTCATGCGCGACCCGGAGCAGCGCGTGTTCTTGGGCGGGGCGGACCCGAGGCGCGAAGGGTACGTTGTCGCGGTGTAGCCGGACGCCGCGCCGGATCGGACCGCGTCGAGTCCCGTGAGCGGCGGCGGGAGCCTGCTCCCCGAGGCATCAGCGGAGGAGATCGCCGGACTCATCCGCAGCGGCGCGGTGACCTCCGTCGAGGTCACGGAGGCCTGCCTCGCCCGCATCCGCACATTTGACGGCGCGCGCCACGCCTTCGTTACGGTCTTGGAAGCCGACGCGCTCGCCGCCGCGGCGCGGGCGGACGACGACCTGCGCAGCGGCCGGGCGGCCGGCCCGCTGCACGGGGTCCCGATCAGCGTCAAGGACGCGTTTCGCCTGCGAGGCACGCCCACCACGGTCGGCGCCGTCATGCTGCGCGCCTACGCGCCGGCGGAGAACGACGCCGCGTGCCTGGACCGTCTCCGGGACGCGGGCACCGTCCTGCTCGGCAAGACCAACGTCGGCAGCGGGGTAGCGTGGCAGACGGCCGGGCTGAACGCGACGCGCCTTGTGCCCGCGGAAAATCCCTGGCGCCGGGGACGCACGCTCGGCGGGTCGAGCAGCGGATCCGCCGTCGCGGTCGCGCTTGGGATGGGATACGCGAGCGTCGGCTCGGATTCCGGCGGCTCCATACGCAATCCCGCCGCGCTCGCAGGCCTCGTCGGACTCAAGCCCACCTTCGGCCGCGTCAGCCAGTACGGGTGCGTGTACGGCCTCAGCCGGTCGCTCGAACACGTCGGCCCGCTCACCCGCACGGTGCGCGACGCCGCGATGCTGCTGGGCTGCCTCGCGGGACACGATCCGCGGGACCCCACGTCCGCCAAGGTCCCGGTGCCCGACTACCTGAGCGCCGTCGCTACGGAGCCGGCCGAGCCGCTGCGGATCGGCTGGTTCTCGGACGGCGGACCGGGCGGCGCCGAGCCCGACGTGCTCGCGCGTGTCGCCGACGCCGTGCGGGTACTGCGAAGCCTCGGCATGACGGTCGACGAGGTGCCCGCGCCCGCCGCGGACCCCGAGCTGTGGTACGAGCTCACGCTGTTTGAGGAATCGGCCGCGCTCGATGAGACGGTGCCGGCGCTGAGCGCGTATCAAGAATACGCGCGCGCCAACATCCGGCGGAAGCGTAACCGCGTCTCGCGCGCCGCCGCGGCCCGCGCGGCCGAGCTCAAGAGCCGGTACACGGCGCTGTTCTCGCGGTTCGATCTCCTCGCGCTGCCGACGGCGCCGCTCACCGCGACACCGCTCACGTCGCCCACGCTCCCGTGGAACGGGGAGCGCCTCGACGCATTGGACCTGTACTTGTCCAACACGTGGGCGTTCAATCTGACGGGACACCCCGCGATCACCGTCCCGTGTGGGTTCGACCGCGACCAGCTGCCGGTCGGCGTGCAGCTCGCGGCCAGGCACTTTGATGAAGCGCGGCTGCTCCAGGCGGCCGCGCGGTACGAAGCCGCAGTCGGGCGGTTCCCGCTGCCCGTGCCGTCCGCCCCCGACCCCATCGATGGGTCGATCCAGATCTCACGAAACGGAGGAAGCATCTCATGACCCTGCACCGGCACGCGCGGTGGACCGTGCTCACCGCGCGTCGTCGTCATCGCGCTCCTCACCGGTCTGGCGGGCCGCGCGCGGCCCGACGCCGCCCCACGCCAGGGAGGCGACGCGTCGATGGCCATCTTCGGCGCACCCGGGAGCACGCTGCTGCCGGGCTTCCCGCAGACCAACTATGCGGTCACGGTCTACCAGAGCGCGAATCGGACACTCGCCAGCTACAGCCCCAATCTCCGGATGCTGCCGGACCTCGCGGACCGGTGGAGCATCGCCGCCGACGGCCGCACGTACACGTTTCACCTGCGGCCCGGGATCCGCTGGAGCGACGGGACCGCGATCACGTCGCAAGACATCGGCGCCACGGTGCTGCTGCTCTCCGCGAAAGACGCGGCCAGTCCCTGGTTCAACAACGTCGACCAGATCGTGGGCGCGAAAGACCGCAAGGCCGGCAAGAGCCAGGCCCTGCCGGGGTTCAAGATCGTGAATGCGCAGACGTTCCAGGTCACCACCGACACGCCGTCGGCGACCTTCCTGGACTTGTTCGCCACCGAGATGATCCCGCTCCCGGCGAAGCAGATCACCGGCGTCGCGCCGGTCGATCTCCTGAAGAGCGATTTCGCGAGGGTGCCCTCGGTCTCGTCCGGGCCGTTCTACATCACGGGATACCAGACCGACACGCTCGTGACGATGGCGCGGAACCCGTACTACTACGCCCGCCGCCCGTCCCTCGACCGCGTCTTCATTAAAGTCCTCAGCCCGGAGACCGGCATCGCGGAGCTCGAGCGCGGCGAGCTGCAGGTCGCGCCCGGCGAGGCCAGCGGCGAAGTGCCGCCCGGCGAGGTGGCGACGCTGAAGCAGGACCCCGACGTCACCGTCACGTCATACCCCAACATCGACGCCGTCGACATCGCCCTGAATCTCAAGCATCCCCCGCTCGACGATGCGCGGATCCGCCAGGCGATGATGTTCGCGATCGATCGCCCGGCAATCGTCACCACCGTGCTGCTGGGGATGGCGCAGGTGGCCTACTCGCCGTTTGCCTCGTTCGTGCCGTACTACGATCGGTCCCTGAATCCGTACGCGCACAACCTCGACCGCGCGCGCGAGCTGATGCGGGATGCCCACTACGATCCGACGACCCGCCTCCGGCTCCTCATTCCGACCGGAGACAGCACGCTCACGGCCGCCGGGACGGTCGTCCAGCAGATGTTGCAGCAGGCCGGGTTCATGCTCCAGATCGAGCAGACGGACTTCGCCACCATGGTCGTACGCCAGCGCACCCACGACTTCGACCTCGCCGTCTCGATCAACCGCGGGTTCAACAATCCCGATCTGAGCCGACGGTTTTCCACCGACGCGATTACGTCGGGCGTCAACTACGGGCAGTACTCCAACCCGGAACTCGACCGGGCGCTCGACCAGGCGCGCGAGACGCCCGTCCTCACGCAGGCGATCCCGACGCTCGATAAGATCCAGGAGATCCTCAACCGCGACGTGCCGATCCTGCTGCTCTACTACCGGGACTCCATCGGAGCCGTCAACACGAAGCAGCTCGGTGGGGCCATCCCCCACTTTGGCGGGGTGCACCGCGACATGGCCGACTGGTACCTGAAGTAGCGGGCCACGCCCCGCGGGGCGATGAGGAGGGAGTCCGTGTGAACCCGCTCACGATCAGCATCATCGGGGCCGGCAACGCCGGGCAGGCGATGGCCGCCGACTTGGTGACCCGCGGCCACCGGGTCCTCGCGATCTACGACAGCGCGCCAGACGCGGTCCGTGCCGTGGCCGATCGCGGGGGCGTCGAGCTCGTCGGCCCCCTGATGTCAGGCCTCGTCCCCTTGACGGCGACCGGCGTACTCGAGGAGGCCGTGGGCGGCGCCGACGTGCTGCTCGTCACCGTTCCGGCCACCGCGCACACGGCCGCGGCCGCGGCGCTCGCGGGACTCGTGCGTCCCTCGCAGACGATCGTCGTGTGCCCGGGCTATGCGGGCAGCACGCTCTTGTTTCGGCAGGCGCTGCGTCGGGGCGGCGTCGAGGTGCTGCCGCGGCTCGTCGAAACGACGACGATGCCGTTTGCCGCCCGGCTGGTGGCGCGCGGCCAGGTCGGCGTCAAGGGCATCAAGAAGGCGCTCCACCTCGCGGCGCTGCCGAGCGCCGACACCGCGCAGGCCATCGCGCTGCTGCAGCCCGTGTTCCGGCCGCGCCTGATCGCCGCGGCGAATGTGCTGGAGGCGGGGTTGAACAATCCCAACGCGGTGGGACACGTCCCGCTGACGGTCATGAATTGGGGCCGGATCGAGGGCGAGACGTTTTCGCGGCATTTCGACTACCATGACTGGATCTCCGCCGGCATCCACCGCGTCTCCGACGCGCTCGACGCGGAGCGCGTGGCGGTCATGCGCGCGCTCGGCCTGCGTCCGGTGACGCTCGAGGAATTCACGGCGCTGAGCTACGATGCGAAGTGGGAGATCATCGACGCGAAGGAAGAGGTCCCGCCGTCGAGCTGGACGATCCCCCCGCGGTTTTTGGACGAGGACATCCCCTGCGGGCTCGTCCCCATCAGCTCGATCGGGGCGCAGGTCGGAGTCCGCACGCCCGTCACGGACGCCCTGATCGCCCTCGGGAGCCTCGCGCGCGGCACGGACTACCGGCAGAGCGGACGGACCGCCGAATCCCTCGGACTCGCGGGACTGTCGACCACGCAGATCGTGGCGCTCGTCTCCTAGCTGCGCGTCCGGCGGGCGGCAGCTCAGCGGGCCGCGCCGCGCTGGCGCGCCTGGGCCTCCCGCAGCACGTCTGCGCCCGCGTCGATCACCCGGTCGCCCTCGCCGCGTTCGAGATTGGTATTGGTGATCCCGTACGCCCACCGATACCGGTCCTGGTCCAGAATCTCCTCAAGCGGGATGCGGTTGACGAGGTCGAATTCCTCCGCGCTCGGCAGATATCCAAGATAGTCGTTGGTGTACGCGAGGACCAGCGTGGTCCCGAACGGGCTCCGCTCGCGCATCCGCCGGCCCAGCTGGTTGAACAACTCGAACGGGTTGCCGACGATCCCGGTGTCGCCGACCGCGAGGGCCTGCACCTCGGCCTGCATCGGCTCCTCCTGACGCTCCAGCATCCCGGCGTACATCGCGACGGCGCCCTTCTGGTACATCGTCGGGAACCGCTGCGCCGAGTTCATCGTGTGCAGATCGGGCGGCCAGATCGGCGGGTACGCCGGCTCCGGGGTGCGCTCGAGCCGCGCCTGCACGGCCCGGACTTCCTCCAGCGACCACGGCAGCCGGCGGCGCTTGAGCGCGACGGTCCGCGCCGACGCACCGACGGGCTGCGAGGGTTCGGTCCGGATCCCCGGCAGCAGCGCGAGCACCCGCTCGGCGATCGCCGTCCCGAGCCTGTCGCGATGCTCGTATGTCTGCGGCAGCGCCTCGGGGTTGCCGAACCAGTAGTTCCACGGGCCGACATCCCCCGCGCAGCCTTGCACGAACATCGCCGTGATCCCGGGATGGGCCGCCTCCATCGCCGCCCGGAACGGACCGGGAAATTCCGCATTCCACAGCAGCGTATGACCGGCCATTGAGATCGGGTGGCTCGCGAACGACGCGACCGCCGCGATCGGCCGGCCGTCGTCCCCGTCGATCCGGAGCACCCCGATCGTATCGTCCGGGGGATCCTCGTGGCGCACGCGGTTGCTCGTGAGCCCCCGGCCCGTCGTGACCGCGCCGCCGGCCCGGGCCGGGCGCCGCGCGGAGTATGCGGCGAACACGACGCCCGCGACGAGATCGGGCAGCACCTGCTCGTACCCGTCGAAGCCCGACGAGTGGCGGGTCGCCGCCACCCCGCTGCCCCGGGACAGGCTCGGCGCGCTGTGGTTGTGGGACGCGTTCAGCATCACCGCCTCGGGCGGTATCCCGGTGAGCGCCTGCACGCGGGCGCGCACCTCGCGCGTCAGTTCGGCGCCAAAGAATCCGAGGTCGGCCCCGACGAGCGCGATCACGCGCCGGCCGTCGTCCAGGACGAGCGCCTGCGCCTTCAGCGGCTCGTGCCGGCCGACCGCGATGCCGGGGGTACGCAGGCGCCACAAACTGTGCGGCGTCCCGTACGGCGGGGTGATATCGGCTTCCGCGACTCCGGCCAGCAGCGTGCTCACCATGGCGGACCTCCCATTCTGATTGCGGGCGTGGACGCGTCGATCCCGCGGACCTGGAACGCCTACAACAGCTCGTCGCGCGAGCAGCGCTGCCCCACGACGGCGACGCAATCGCCCTGACGGGTCGACGCGATCGCCCGAACGCCGCACACGATCCCGCCGCTCTGCGCGGCCACGTCGACGGGGGTGCGCTCCGGCCGTTCGATGAAGTGGATGCGGCCGACGATCTGGCCGGGCGTCACCGGCTCTCCCAGCGCGACGAGCGTCTCAAAGAGGCCGCTCTCCGGCGCCATGTTGTAGTCCCGGCGGTCGAGCGCTCGGAGGATCACGGCCTCGGGCAGCCCGCGCTGGGCGCGGGTCTCGACCTTCCCCACAAGCACCCCCAGGTGCCGCAGGCAGTTTCGGAGGCCGAAGGCGGCGATCCGGTGAATCTCCGCGGTCACGTGCCCCCCGCCCCCGAGCTCGGTCCCGATGGTGATCTTGCCCTGCCGCTCGGCCTCGTCCACGAGGAGCCCGCCGCCGGCGACGTTGATATAGATGAAGTGATAGTCGGTGCCCCAGGCCAACATGGCGTCGACGGTCGCCCGGCGCTGGGCGCGGTCGTCGACCATGTGCATCTCCGACCACACCACGTTCAGCGACGACCGGCCGCCGCTGTGGAGGTCGAGGACGGCGTCCGAGAGCGGGAACAGGACGCGCGTGAGATAGTCCGCGATCTGCTGATCGGGCGGTCCGGACGGCGAGCCCGGGAAGCTGCGATTCAGGTTGGCGCCGCTCGGCCACAGGCGCGTGTACGCCCGCGACGCGTCGGGCGACATGCACGGCAGGATGATCAGCCGGCCGCGGACGTCGTCCGGCCGGACCTCGCGCGCCAGGTTGAGCGCGGCGACCTGCCCTTCCGGCTCGTCTCCATGCACGCCCCCGCACACGAGGGCCGTCGGCCCGTCCCCGTGCGTGACCGTGATCACGGGAATGAACAGGTTCGACCAGCCGCCCTCGTTGGTCGAGACGGGCACCTCGAGGTGGCCGACCTGCTTGCCCGGCCGCTCGAAGTCCACCGTACTCAGCACCGGCGAATCGCTCACCCTACACCTCGCGCAGCCGGGGATCGAGGATGTCCCGCATCCCGTCCCCAAGGAAATTGAACCCCAGAACCACGATCATGATCGCCAGCCCGGGGAAGATGGCGAGCCACGGCGCCAGTTCCATGCGCGAACGCGCCTCGTTCAGCATGCTGCCCCACGACGGCTCGGGCGGCTGCGTCCCCAAGCCGAGGAAACTCAGCGCGGCCTCCGTGAGGATCGCGGTCGAGAGATACACCGTCACGAGGATCACGACAGGCGCGATCAGGTTGGGAATCAGGTGCCGCACGACGATGCGGACGTCCGACGCGCCGAGGCTGCGGGCCGCTTCGACGTGCGGCAGACTCATGATGCCGAGCGCGGATCCGCGGACCACCCGGCCGAATGCCGGGGCGTAAACGAAGCCGATCGCGATCATCGCGTTCGTCCGCGTCGGTCCGAGCAGCCCCGCGATCAGGATGGCCAGCACGAGGCCGGGCACGGCGAAGATAATGTCCAGGATCCGCATCAAGACGGCATCCGTGCGGCCGCGGTAGAATCCCGCGATCACGCCCACCGTGCTGCCGAGCGCGAACGCGATCAGCACGGCGATGATCCCCACCTGGAGCGAGACCCACGCGCCGTGGATGACGCGTGAGAGCTCATCCCGTCCAAGATTGTCGGTCCCCATCGGATGCGCGAGCGTCGGCGCCAGCAGCCGGTGCCACGCCTGGTCCGCGTAGTTGATCCGCCACACGAGCGGCCCCACAGAGCGCCACCAGCACGGTCGCGAGCACAATCACAAACCCCGCGAGACCGATCGGGTTGCGCCGCAGGCGCGCGGCCGACAGGCGCCGGCGCCATGGCGACACGGCGTGGCGCGCGACCCCCGACATCCCCACCGCGGGCGGCGCGCTCATGCGGTTTCGATCCGGGGATCCAGCAGCCCGTACAGCAGGTCGACCAGGAGATTCACCAGGACGAACACCGCAGCCAGGAAGATCGCGCATACCTCGATGACCGGGTAGTCCCGTGCGGAAATGCTGGACACGAGCTGGTAGCCCATCCCGGGCAGCCCGAAGATCACCTCGACGACGGTCGCGCCGCCCATCAGGCCGCCGATCTGGAACCCGATCACGGTCACGACCGGGATGAGCGAGTTCCGGAGCGCGTGGCGGAACACGACGCCGCGGGACGCCACGCCCTTCGCCCGTGCGGTACGGACGTAATCCTGCCCGAGCACCTCGAGCATCGTAGCGCGCGTCATGCGCATGATGACCGCGAGCAGGTACACGGAGATCGCGACCACCGGAATCGCGACCTGGCTGAGGTTGCCGGCGAGATCGCGCGTCGGCGGGATCCACGTGACCGGCGGCACCCAGTGGAACACGAGCGAGCTGACAAGCAGTGCGAGCGTCGCGAACCAGAAGTTGGGGATCGAGAGGCCGACGAGTCCGCAGATGCGCACCGCCGTGTCCGAGCCGCTGTTGGGCCGCACCGCCGACATGACGCCGAGCGGAATGCCGACCACCATGGCCAGCAGCACGGCCAAGAGCGCCAGCTCCCCGGTGATCGGCAGCGCCCGGCCCATGATCACCGTGATCGACTCGCCGGTCGTGAACGACTTCCCCGGGTGCCCGGTCAGGAGGCCGCCGAGCAGTTTGAAGTACTGGACCGGCAGCGGGTCGGTCAGCCCGAGCGATGTCCGGACCGCGAGCTTGGCCGCGGCCGTCGCCCCGACGTCGCCGCTGAGCATCGCGTCCGCCCAGTCGCCCGGCAACGCCCGGACCAGCGCGAAGATCAGCAGCGACATCCCGAGGAGCGTGGGGACGAGCAGCAGCAGGCGGCGGGTCAGAAACCGCAGCATCGACGGCTCCGGGTCAGACGCGCACCCCGACGCGGGCCGCGGCGATCGGGGGCGGCGCCGCGACGGCGCCGCCCCCCGCGATCAGCTGGCCCACGACTGGAGGAGCGCAACCTCGTTGCCGACAAACGACACATAGTAGCCGTTCACGCGCTTGCGGACGACCTGGTACACCATCGGATTGACGAGCGGGATCGCGGGCCACTCCGTGATGATGATCTCCTGCATCCGGCGGTACAGCGGCAGGCGCTTGACCGGGAGGGTCTCGTGGATCCCCTGGAAGTAGAGGGTGTTCAGTTCCTGGTTGTTGTAGCCGCCGCCGTACCACGCCTTGTCGATGGCGCTCGTCGGGTCGAAGTCGGCGATGTAGCCGCTCGGATCTCCGCGCATACCGCGGCCCGTGTTCTGCCACTCGAACGATCCGTTGCCGTTGTTCGCCGCGAACGTGCCGATCTCGAGCGGCTGCACCGTCACGTTGATGTTGATCGCCGCGAGCTGCTGCTTGATCACCTGCGCGGACTCGGTGTAGTCCGTGGGGTGCGCGATCGACTGCAGAGTGACCGCGAACCCGTTCGGGAACCCGGCCTCGGCCATCAGCTGCTTGGCCTTGCTCACGTCGTACACCTCGTACGTCCGGTGCAGCGCGTCCTGCGGGATCGGCCAGTCTCCGTACCCGATGGGGATCTTGCTCGTGAACAGCGCGTCGCCGCCGTACACCTTGTCGATGATCTCCTGGCGGTTGATCGCCGCGTTGATGGCCTGGCGCACCTTCACGTTGTTCCACGGCTTGCCGTCGCCGTGGATCGTCAGCTCCATCTCCCGGAACGACGCCTGGAGGCCCTTGAGCACGGTCAGGTTCGAGTCGTTGGCCATCGTCTTGGTCGTGTCCGACGTGAACGTCGACCCGTCGATCGCCCCGGTGCGCAGCGCGGCGACGCGCGCCTGCTCGTCCTGCATCACCTTCATCGTGATGCCGTCCAAGTACGGGAGCGACTTGTTCCAGTAGTCCTGGTTCCGCACGAACGTGCTGTGGTCGTTCGGGATGTACTCGGTCAGCTTGAACGGCCCGGTCCCGACGGCCTTCGTCCGAACGTCCATCTGGTCGTACAGGCCCTTCGGGATGATCCACGAGTACCGCCCCCACGCGAGGTACCCGAGCAGGGTCGCGTCGGGTTCGGTCATGTGCACGGTGACCGTGTACTTGTCCGTCGCGTCGACGCCCTGAATCTTGGGGTAGAAGCCCTGGATCACGCCGGGCGGCGGCGGGGTCTTCTGCAGCTCCAGCGAGTACTTGACGTCGTCGGCCGTGAAATCTTGGCCGTTGTGGAACTTGACGCCCTGGCGCAGCTTGAAGACGTACGTCTTGTTGTCCGGAATCTGGAAGGACGTCGCCAGCGCGGGTAGGATTTTGAGATTCTTGTCCCAGGCGAGCAGCGACTCGTAGACGAGCGACGTCACCTCGAACGACGAACCGGCGACGCCGCCGAACGGCGCATAGTTGACCGGGTCGGACGTCATCCCCCACGTGATGGTGCCCCCGCGCTTCGGGGCCGCCGCCGCGTAGGCGGTCGATCCCAGCAGCTGCGGTCCGGAACCCTCGAGAAGCCACGCGCCGGCCAGTCCGCCGCCGGTCGCGATCCCCGCGCGCACGAGCTCCCGGCGGGTCAGACGGCGGCCGCGCAGCCGCTCCGGGGTCGAGCCGTTCGCGTGCTCGCTGTGCTTCATCGTCGCGTCCCCTCCGTTTCTTGTGGTGGTCCCACCCTCCGCGAACGCGGCGGATGCGCCTCCCACGAGTCGATTATCGTGGCGCGTGTCCCGTGCGTTCGGTCTCGTGCTCGGTGTCCTGATAGAACTCGCGCAGGGCGGCCGCGGTTCCCTCGACCAGACGGGCCGCCGCCTCCGGCGCGAACGGGGAGGTCTCCACCTCGTATCCTCCGCGGGGATACTCCTCCGCGGTCGGGATATATCCTCCCCAGCCCCCCACGTAGCCCCCAAACCACGTGTACGGGAACGGGGAGGCGGCCTTCACGGCCAGCCCGATCTCGGCGAACGGCTCGTTCGCCACGGCGGCGAGCGCCACCGGTCCGAGCCGAAGCAGATAGAGGTCCACCGGGTGCTCGGTGCGTCCGCCAAACGTGCGCGCGCGGGTCAAGGTCATGTTGGCGCGTTTCGTGACGAACGTCGCCGCCTCGATCTCCGCGGCGGGCGCGCCGCGCGCGACGAGCGCCTGAAACGTCCGCTGCGCCTCCCGGAGGCGCGCCTCCGCCTCCGCCACCGGCGGCTGCGGCCGCAGCGGCAGCGCCAGCGCGACCACCCGGCTCCGGACGATCGGCTCCGGGCCCGGCACCGGGCGGGCCGCCCACTTGCCGAGCGACGCTCCAGACTCCCAGACCCGATCGTGCACGAACTCCACCGCGGGCAGGCGGATCCCGAGATACACGCGCGCCGCCTCGCATCCGACCTGCATCCCGAGCCGCCGCAGCACCGCGGCGTCGTCGGTAAACCCCTCGGGCCCCGGACCGACGTTGCCGGTGGCGCCCTGCGCGAACAGGCACGTGGTGCCGGTCAGCTGCTCCACCGTGCGCTTCAGGTGACCCGGCCAGTCGGCCGTGATGCGGCGGAAATTCGGTCCCGCCGTCGTCGGGTGCATCGTATAGCCGACGATCGCGGCAATCGGGCGTCCATCCGTGCCGTCGATCCGCACGACGAGCACCGCGGGATCGATGACCCCCGTCGGGTTCACGCCTGTGGCCCGGCGGCCGTCCGGCGACGTCTCGCGCCGGTTCACGGCCACGCGGCTCTCGCCGACGCCCGCCCCGAGGCGCGCGGGACGAAGGTCGCCGAGCGCGATCCGGGCCGCGCCGGCGGCGAACGCCGGCAGCGCCTCGTAGTACCGGCGAAGCTCGGCCGTGCCCTCGAGCCAGTCCCACCGGCTCGGCGGCGGCCCGGTGTGGTTGTGGGTGACCGAGACGCGCACCTGCTCGGGGCGAATCCCGACCACCCGGCCGACGGCGTGGGCGATCGCCCGCGACTCCTCGTCCGTGATGATCACCAGGTCCAGGTCCACGATCGCGGCGCGCTCGCGCCCGTCCTCGACCACGAGCACGGTCGCCCAGAGGTCGGTCTCGATCCCCTCAGGGTACACGTGGGTCTGCGCCCCCCACCCCGCGTGCGGCACGTTGAGCGGCGGCGTGATCGTCGCGCGCCCCACCCCGGCGCGGAACGCCGCCTCCGTCATGCGAGGGCGGCCTGCGCCACGCCGATGCTCTCGCCGAGGATGTCGCACATCGTGTCGATGTCCTGCCCGGTGGAGATGAGCGGCGGCGCGAACGCCGCGAACTCATCTCCGCAGCGGAGCAGGAGTCCGCGCTCGCGGCACGCGCGCTCCACGACCTTGCCCGGCCGCACCCCCGGACCGAACCGCGCTTTGGTCCGCCGATCCGAGACGAACTCGACGCCCTGCAGCATGCCGGCGCCCCGCACGTCGCCGATGATCGAGTATCGCGCCGCGAGCCCCTCGAGGCGCTCGCGGAGGTGCGCGCCCTGCCGGCGCGCGTTCCCGATGATATCCCGTTCGATCAGTTGGGTGAGCGCCGCCACGCCGGCCGCGCACGCCACGGGATTGCCGCCGTAGGTGTGCCCGTGGTGGAACTGCCGCTGCTCGCCCGCCTCGCCGTAGAACGCGTCGGCGATCGTGTCCCGGATCAGGATCGCCGAGAGCGGTGCGTACCCGCCGCTCATGCCCTTGCCGCAGCACGTGATGTCGGGAACCGCGTGGTAGTACTCGGACGCGAACATCTCGCCGAGCCGGCCGAATCCGGTGATGATCTCATCGTAGATCAGGACCACGTTGTGGCGGGTGCAGACGTCCCGCAGGAGGCGCAGATAGTCCGGCGGGGGCACCATGAATCCCGCGGACGAGATGGAGATCGGCTCGACGATCACCGCGGCGACGGTCTCGGGATCCTCCATCTCGATCGTCTTCTCGATGAGCCCGACGCACGTGCGCCCGCAGCTGGGATACGTCTGGTCGAACGGGCACCGGTAGCAGTACGGGGGATGGACGTGCAGAAACCCGACCCCGAGCGGCTCGTACGGCGATTTCCGGTCGCGACCGCCGCCCGCCGACAAGGCCCCCATCGTGCCCCCGTGATACCCCCCGTAGCGGCCGATGATCTTGTACTTCCGGGGATGGCCGGACTGCTGATGATACTGGCGCGTCAGCTTCATCGCGGCCTCCGTCGCTTCGGAGCCTCCGCTCATGAGCTTGACGGCCCCGACGCCCTCCGGGGCGATGCGCAGCAGGATCTCGGTCAGCTGGAGCGCCGGGGGCGTCGTGCTGTGGAGCGGCGGCGCGAACGCGAGCTGCTGCGCCTGCGCGATCATCGCCTCGATCACCGGCATGTTCCCGTGGCCCAAACTGGTCACGAACACGCCCGAGAGCCCGTCGATGTACTGCTTGCCGGCCGAGTCGGTCAGCCGGATCCCTTCCCCGCCGACGAAGACCAGCGGGTCCTTGACGAACTCCTGCATCTGCATGAAATCGAGAAACAGATGCGGCAGCGTGTCTCGAATCTCCATGTCTCGTGCCTCCCTCGGCGGTCCGCGGCCTTAGCGGTCGGTGCGGTACCGCGTCACAATCTCTTCGTCCAGCTCGACACCCAATCCCGGGCGCTGCGGAATCCGCACGCTCCCGTTCGCCACCACGAGTTCGCTGCGCGCCAGCTCGCGCCGCAGCGGCGACTCGGCCATGGAGTATTCCACGAACGGCACGGCGGGCAGCGTGGCGGCGAAGTGCACCGAGGCGGCGAGAAGAATCTCCGACTTCCACGCGTGCGGCACCAACAGCGCGTGATGGGCCGCGGCGAGATCGGCGATCCGGCGTCCCTGGGTGAACCCGCCCGCGCGGGCCAGGTCGGGCTGGATCACGTCGACGCGGCCGATCGCGAGGAGATCGCGAAATGCGCTCGCCAGCGTTTCCTGCTCGCCGGTCGCGATCCGGATGCCCCGCGACGCCGCGGTCAGACGCGCCCACCCCTCGAGGTCGTCGCTCGCGAGCGCTTCCTCGAGCCAGAACGGCGCGTACTCATGGAACGCGTCGACGCGGCGCAGCGCCTCCCGGAGCGTCCAGACCCCGCCCGCGTCGACCAGCAGCGCCGCGTCCCCGATCGCGGTCCGGGCCTCCCGCACCAGCGCGACGTCGGTCGCGAGATCCGGCCCCATCGGTCCCCATCCAAACTTCACCGCGCGGAAGCCCTGCGAGACATAGCGCTGCGCGCGCTCCCGCATCCGCGCGTGGTCCGCCTCGAACAGCATGCTGGCGTACACCGGCAGCGTGTCGCGGCGCGCCCCGCCGAGGAGCGCGTGGATCGGCTGGCCGAGGACCTTGCCCTTGATATCCCACAGCGCGAGGTCGACCGCGGCGATCGCCTGCATGGCGACGCCGCCGCGCCCCATCCACAGCGTGCCCTCGACCATCGTGTCCCAGAGCCGCTCGATGTGCAGCGGATTCTCGCCGACGAGCATGCCGGCGAGCCCGCGCGACCGCCACCACGACTCGGGCGCGTCCACGAGCGCCTTCACGACGGTCGGCGAGGAGTCCGCCTCCCCGATCCCCGTGATGCCCTCGTCGGTATGCACGCGGACGATCACGTCATCCTGGATGCCGTCCGCGATCGTTGCGTCGAGATCCGGAAGCCTGAGCGGAATCGCCTCGACCTTGGTGATCTTCATGATCGCGGCCGCCGCCTACCAGTCCGCGACGGATCCATCGTCGTGAAAGTAGCGCATGAGCGGCTCCTGTGCCATCGGATGCTTGGCGGCTTCACGCTCATCGATTTCCAGCCCGAGGCCGGGACGCGTCGGCGCGAGCGCGTAGCCGCCCTCACGCCCGAGCGGCGCATCCACAATGTCGTCCCGCCACGGCACGTCGGCGCGCATCTGCTCCTGAATCAGGAAGTTCGGGGTCGACAGCGCGACGTGCAGCGCCGCGGCCTGTGCGATCGGCCCGGCGGGATTGTGGGGGGCCACCGCGACGTAGTACGCCTCGGCCATCGCCGCGATCCGCTTGATCTCCGACAGCCCTCCGCAGTGCCCGACGTCCGCCTGCACCACCGCGCACGCGCGCTGCTCCAGGAGCGGCCGGAACTGGAATCGGGTCGTGAGGCGCTCGCCCGTGGCGACCGGACACGGCTGCTGGCGCGCGACCTCGGCCATCGCTTCCACGTTCTCCGGCGGGCACGGCTCCTCGATGAACAACGGCGCGTAGGGGGCGACCGCCCGGCCGTACTGAATCCCCATCGCCGGCGTCGTGCGTCCGTGAAAATCGAGCATCAGGTCCACCCCGTCGCCGACCGCGTCCCGGAGCGCGCCCATCAGCCGCTCGAGCAGGCGCACGGGCCCGGGGCCCTCGAGCCACCCGGTCCGCGGAACGAACACCGCCTTGACGGCGGTGAATCCCGCGGCCACCGACGCCTGCGCGTGCTCGGCGACCGCCTCCGGGGTACACGTCTCGTAGACGGCGTCGGGGTCTCCGCCGCCGAGATGATCGTACAACCGGACCCGGTCGCGCACCGCGCCTCCCAGCAGCTGATAGACCGGCACGCCGCGCACCTTGCCCGCGATATCCCACAGCGCCTGGTCGATTCCGCTGAGCGCGCTCATCGCGACGATCCCCCCGCGAAAGAACGCCTGGCGGCTCATGATCTGCCACAGATGCTCCGTGCGCAGCGGGTCCTGGCCCACGACAAACGGCGCGAAGTCTTCCACGCAGGCGGCCACCGCCCGGGTCTTCCATTCGGTCGTGCACTCGCCCCAGCCCACGAGGCCGTCGTCGGTCTCCACCTTGACAAAAATCCAGTTGCGCATCCGGGCGCCCACGACCACAGGCCGTATCGCGGCGATCCGCACGTTTTGCCCCCGTCCGATCGCGCCCGCGGGTAAAGGAAAAGCGCGTCACCGGAACTCGATTGCGGGGAATTCGCCTACGCCCAAATCGCCACCTCCCGAGCGGGCGGCAGGCGTTGGCTCGGCCGCGACGAACAGCGGTGCCGCGCGCCGGTTGACGGCGCAGCAACCACCGGGGAGCGCAGGCATGAGCGGAGCGGCCGGACACACCCGTACGACACGGTTCGACACGATCATCGCGGGGGGGCGCGTGCTCGACCCCGCATCCCGCCTTGACGGGCCGGCAGACGTCGGCATCGCCGGCGGGAAGATCGCGAGCGTCGAACCACGGCTCAACCCGGCCGACGCCGCGCGCGTGATTGACGCGCGGGGCCAGCTCGTCACCCCGGGGCTGATCGATCTGCACACCCACGTGTACTGGGGCGGGACCTACTAGGGGTCGAACCCGATCCGGTCGCGGCCCGCACCGGGGTCACGACCTGGCTCGACGTCGGCAGCGCCGGCGCGTACGGCTTCCCGGGATTCCGCCGGTTCATCATCGAGCCGAGCCGGGCCACCGTCTACGCACTGCTGAACCTGTCCTCGATCGGACTGATCGCACGGTCGTGGGAGTTCGCGAACTTGCGGTACTGCGACGCCGAGCTCGCCGAACAGATCGTCGACGCGCACCGCGACGTGATCCTCGGCATCAAGGCGCGCATCGACCAGTCGACGACCGAGGGCGTCGGCATCCGGCCCCTCGAGATCGCCCGTGCGCTCGCCGACCGCGTCGGGCTGCCGCTGATGGTGCACATCGCAAGCGGACCGCCCGCGACTCGACGAGATGCTCGCCCTCCTGCGGCCGGGCGACATCCTCACCCACTGCTCGACCGGCGGGACGCATCGGCTCGTCACGCCGACCGGAACGGTGCGCGACGACGTGACGCGCCTGCACGAGCGGGGGCTGATTCTCGACGTGGGCACGGCACCGGCTCGTTCAGCTACGAGGTCGCGGAGGCCATGCTCGACCAGGGACTCCTGCCGGACGTCATCAGCAGCGACATCCACCAGCTCAGCATTCAAGGACCGATGTTCGACCTGCCGACGACGCTGTCCAAGTTCCTCAACCTGGGCATGAGCCTGCCCGACGTGATCGAGCGGGCGACCGTGCGTCCGGCGAAGGCGATGCGCAAGCCCGAGCTCGGCACGCTCCGGCCGGGCAGCCGCGCCGACGTCGCGCTGTTCCGGCTCGAGGAGGGCGAGTACGAGTTCTACGATGTGGCGATGACGCGCCGAAACGGCACGCGGCGGCTCGTCAATACGCTGACGATGATCGCCGGCGAACCTCTCGAGCGCGTGCCGGAGCCCCCGCTCCAGGTCTGGGCCACGCTGCCGGAGCACCAGCAGCCGATCTTAAGCGCTAGCTCAGCACCTGTCCATCAGAGGGCCGAGAGGGCCGCAAACTCCTCATCGCTGAGGCGCACCGCCGCGGCGCCGATGTTCTCCTCGAGATGAGCGATGGAGGACGTCCCCGGGATCGGCAGCATGACCGGCGACCGCCGGAGCAGCCACGCGAGCGCCTCCTGGGCCGGCATGACGCCGGGGGGCGGCGCAATCTCCTCCACACGCCGGTCGCGCGGGGGACGAACGCGTCGCTCGCGATGGGACGCCACGGCAGGAACGCGAGCCCGTCCCGCTCGCACACGTCGAGCACGGAATCGGACGACCGGTCCGACGAGATTGTAGCGGTTCTGCACCGAGACGACGCGGGCGACCTTGCGGGCGGCGGCGAGCTGCTCGATGCGTCACGTTGGAGACGCCGATATGCCGGATCTTGCCCTGGGACTGCGCGTCCACCAGCGCGCCGAGCGACACTTCGAGCGGGACCTTGGGATCGACCCGATGGAGTTGGTACAGATCGATCCGCTCCAGCCGAAGGCGCCGCAGGCTTCCCTCCAGCGCCTGCACGGAGATGCTCGGGACGGCCGTCGGGCTGCCATCCGCCGCCGCGGCCGGACGCAGGAGCCCGCCCTTGGTCGCGATCACCAGCCCGGCGGGATATGGATAGAGCGCCTCGGCGATCAGCCGCTCCGACACCTTCGGCCCGTACGCCTCCGCGGTGTCGATGAAGTTGACGCCGAGCTCGACGGCGCGCCGCAGCACCGCCTTGGCCCGCTCGGGATCGGCCGGCTCGCCGATGACGCCGGGGCCGGTGATGCGCATCGCGCCAAATCCCAGCCGGTGCACGACCAGATCGCCCACCGCGACCGTGCCCGCCGCCGCCGCGTTCGGCCGGTCTCGATGCGCGGTCATCGCACTACCCCGCGCGCGCCGCGGAGCGCCTCGAGGGCGGTCCGCGCCTCGCCGCCGGTCATCGGCGTGTTGTGGATCGGGGACCCGGGCTGCTGGAGCCGTCCGCCGTCCCGGAGCGACCCAGTGTCGATCGGCGCGAACCCAATCTCGTCGATCAGTTGCCACAGCATCGCCTTCGCCTGCACATCGTCCCCGGCCATAAACAGGGCCAGGCGGTCGTCGAGGGACGCGTCCGGCTGGCCCCGACTCCCGAGCGTCTCGTACGACATCGTGTTGAAGGCTTTGACGATACGGGCGCCGCGCAGATGCTCGGCGACGACTTCGCTCGAGGTGCGGGAGCCCAGCGACAGATCGGCATCGCGCTCGGGGTTATAGTTCATCGCGTCGATCACGATTTTCCCGGCCAGCGCCGCGCCGGCAGCGTCGCGTACCTCCCCAGTGGAATCGCAACCAGGACGGGCTGCCCGAACTTCACCGCCTCCTCGACGGTGCCCGCCCGCACCCCGGGCCCGAGCCCCGCGACCTCGGCCGCGAGCGATGCCGGGCCTCGCGAGTTGGCAATCGTGATATGGTGGCCCGCCTTCGCGAACAGTTTCGCCGCCGTGCCGCCGATCATGCCGGCACCGATGATGCCGATGTCCATGCGCGCTCCCTTCCCTTCGTCGTGCTCCTTCCTTGCACAACGCCCCTCACCCGAGTTTCATGCCCCGGCGCCGCCGCGTCGAGGGAGACGCGAGGACGGCGGGGAACACAGGGATCGAGACGACGTGAGGAGGCCGTGATGACCACCGTTAATTGGGGAGTGCTCGGCGTCGCCAACATCGCCGTGCGCGCCGTGATACCCGCGCTCCAGCACGCCCGCAACGCCCGACTCGTCGCGATCGCGAGCCGGACGGCGGCGCGCGCGGAGGACGCCGCCCGGCGTCTCGAGATCCCGCGCGCCTACGGATCGTACGACGCGCTCCTCGAGGATCCCGAGATCCAGGCGATCTACATCCCTCTGCCTAATTCGCTGCACCGCGAGTGGACCCTTCGGTGCGCCGCGGCCGGGAAGCATGTGTTGTGCGAGAAGCCGCTCGCCGTCTCGGCGGCGGACTGCGAGGCGATGATCGAGGGCTGCCGGCGCCATGGGGTCTCTTTAATGGAAGCGTTCATGTACCGGTTCCACCCGCGCACCGAACGCGTCCTCGAGATCGTCCGCGCGGGCGAGATCGGCGACGTCCGGCTGGTACGGGCGGCGTTCACGTTCGCCACCCGGGAGCGGCGAGGCAACATTCGGTTTGACCCCGCGCTTGGCGGCGGCGCGCTCAACGATGTCGGATGCTACACGACCAACATCTGCCGGGCCGTCCTGGGCGAGCCGAGCGACGCCGTCGCGTTCGGGGTGGTTGGTCCGAGCGGGGTGGACGAGGTCGCCGCCGGGATGCTGCGGTTCGCCGACGGCCGTGTAGGCATGATCGACTGCGGCATCACGCTCGCGCGCCGCGAGACGTATGAGATTGTTGGGTCGACGGGACGGGTGGTGGTGCCGGATCCCGGGGCGTTTCTGCCTCCCACGTCCGACACCGCGCTCGAGATCGTGCGCGGGGCCGACCGGGAGGTCGTCGGGATCCCGGGCGCAGACCAGTACCAGCGGATGGTGGAGCACTTCGGCGATGTCCTCTCGGGAGCGCGCCTCGCGCTGCCGCCGGAGGACGCGGTCGCAAACGTGCGGACGATCTCGGCGCTGAGAGCGTCGCTCGAGCGAGGCACGCCGGTGACGGTCCCCGTATAGCAGATCCCGGACGCGCGCGTGTCGCGGGGATCGGTCGGCCGGCGCGGGCGGCAACTCCGGGCGGCCGTGCGATCACGGCCCCCCCGCGAACGTCGGGGCCCGCTACCGCGGGCGGCGGCCGGCCGGCCGAACAGACGCGCCGGGGCGGGGCGCGGCACCGACGCCGGGTCGAATCCCACCCACTCGATGCCGGTCATGCCGTCGAAGCGCGCGGCCATGACCTCGAGGGCGTCCGGGTTGTTGTCGACGAGCACAAACCGTCTGCCCAGTTGGTAGGCAGCGGCGCCTGTCGTGCCGCTGCCGGCGAAAAAGTCGAGCACGACGTCCCCGGGACGTGACGACGCGGTGACGATCCGCTTGAGAATCGCGAGCGGCTTCTGCGTGGGGTACCCGGTGCGCTCGCGCCCGCTCGTCGGGACGATCGTCTGCCACCACACATCGGTGGGCAGCTTGCCGCGGGCCGCCTTCTCCGCGCCCACCAAGTTCGGCGCCATGTACGGGAGACGATCGATCTCCGATCGGTTGAAGACATAGCGCGACGGGTGCTTGACGTAGAACAGGATGCTGTCGTGCTTGGCAGGCCAGCGGCGAGCGCTGCGCCCGCCGAAATCATACGCCCAGATGATCTCGTTGAGGAAACACTGCTCGGCCGAACACATCGTCGAGCAGAACCTTGCAGTAGTGGACTTCCCGATAGTCGGTGTGAAAGTAAAATGACCCGTCGGGCGCGAGGACCCGGTACGCCTCCCTGAGGCGCGGCGCCAGAAATCCGAGATAATCGTCAAAGTCGTCCGCAAACGCCTTGGTGCCGAGCTCGGTCGTGGCGTAGCGGTGTCCCTGGAAGCCGGTCCGGTCGCCCAGATCGGACCGCACGGTCTTCAGGCGCGTCCGGCGCTGCGTCTTTCTCGTATTGAACGGCGGGTCGATGTAAATGAGCGGCACCGATTCAGACGGCAGCCGCCGCAGCACCTCGAGGTTGTCGCCCGCGTACACGACATGGCTCATGCCGGCGCCGCGCTGATCAGGCGGGCTCCTCGGGCATGCCGGAGCGCGGCCAGCCTTCCATCCGCGTCCAGTACTCCTTCGGAAGAAAGCTTGGCGGGCGGTCCGTGAGGCGCCCCTCGACGGCGGCGCGCAGCAGCGTCACGACGGCTTGGGACACCTGGCACCGGCGTCCATCCACGTGGTCGACCGGCGTGCCCGTCGTGAAGTCGACGGCGCCCGCCGCCGCGCACGCCGCGAGCACCGCCCCCTCCATCTCCTCGGTCTGCAGCACGTCGAGCTGGCGCGTCAGATAGGCGAGGCACGCGGTGATGCCGTACGCGCCCCAATTCGAGCAGGTGGCGAGCACCGCGACATCGGCCCACACGCCCGAGCCCTGACCGCCGTAGCGGTGCGGTGGGTTTGGGCCGCCGTACACGTCGGAGACGTCCGCGACGACCGCCAGCCCCAGTTCGTTGCCGACGTCGCCGACGCCGATGGTCAGGATGCCGCGGGCTCTCGCCTCGTCAAACAGATGGGGGGCGACCCAGTCGCATACCGCCGGGGGCTTTTGCCCCTCGCCCGCGGGAAACTCTCCGCGCACGTTCGGCGATGCCTTCTCGCAGGCCAGGCAGGCCGTCGGCCGGAACCGGTCCAGCAGCGCGCACGCGGTCTCGCGCGCGCCCGCTTCCCCGAGCGGCACCGGCATCGCGGCCGCGCTCTTGCGGATCTCGAAGCGCTGAATCGCCTCCGGATCCCGCACCGGCAGCCCCGCCGCCCGGCTGGGCGCCGTGCAGGCGGGCAGCGTGCCGGGCTCCGCCAGGTACACCGGGGTGGCGCCGAGGCCGTACGCCACGGCGCGCGCGAGGCTGACCAGGCCGGGAGGCCCGTCCGTTTCCCCCGCGGGATACCACGGCGCGTCGCCGATTCCGGTCAGCAGCAGGACGGTATCTCCGGGACGCACACACGCGTGGAGGCGCCGCGCGGCCTGCATGGTCAGCGCCCCACCGTCCTGACGCGCCCTCGCCTCGGCGTACAGATGGCTGATCCGCTCCCGCCCGACGCTGGCGGTGGCGTGCCGCATCGGAATCGTCACGATCTGATCGATGGCCTCGCCGAGCGTCGTGGGCATCTAGGCCTCCCGCTCCCCACCGTCGACCTCGACCCTGTCGCGCGGTGGACAGTGCGGGGCGTCGACCTCGTGCGATCGTCGAAGACGTGCGAGGATGCGGCGGCGGGTTCGTCCCCTCACGGGGCACGGCCGCACGAGGCGAACCGTCAGAGACAGACATGATCAAGGCACACGCGTGGGAACCCGTCCCTGCCACCCGACCCCCGGGAGATCGCCCCGCGCACGCGCGCTAGGCGTACACGTCCAGCGCGAGCGCGCTCACGTCCGGATCGGGACTCTCTTTGGCAAACGCGACCGCAGTTTCGATCTCCTGCGCCACGTCCGCCCGCAGCGCCTCGGCAGATGCGGCGGTCAGGTGCTTGTTCGCGATCAGCGTCTGCTGAAATCGGTCGATGGCATCCCGCGTCCGCCACGTCTCGACCTCGGCCTTATCCCGGTAGTTCAGTGGATCGCCCACATGGTGCCCGAGGTAGCGGTACGTCACGCAGACGACCATGGACGGCCCGTCTCCGGACCGCGCGCGCTCCACCGCCTCGCCGATGGTCCGGTAGACCGCGAGGAGATCCATCCCGTCGCAGCTCACCCCCGGAAATCCGTAGGAACCGGCGCGCACCGCGGGATCGGGGACCGAGGTGAACCGGTCGGCCCGCGCCGACATCGCATACTGGTTGTTTTCGCAGATGTAGACAACCGGCAGCTTCCAGATGCTCGCGAGGTTTGCGGCCTCGTGGAAGATCCCCTGATTCAAGGCGCCGTCCCCGAAGAAGCACAGGATCACGTCGCCGCTCCCCGCGAGCTTGGAGGCGAGCGCGGCGCCGGTCCCCAACCCGATGCCGGCCCCGACGATGCCGTTGGCGCCGAGAATGCCGGCATCCACGTCGGCAATGTGCATCGACCCGCCCTTCCCCTTGCAGTACCCGGTCGCCTTGCCGAGCAGCTCGGCCATCATCAGCCGGGGATCGCCGCCCTTCGCGAGACAGTGGCCGTGGCCGCGATGCGTGCTCGTGATCTTGTCGGACGGACGCAGGGTGCCGCAGGCGCCCACCGCGACCGCTTCCATGCCGATGTACGGATGGGTCGTGCCGCGCATCGCGCCCTCGCGGTAGAGATCCAGCGCCCGCTCGTCGAACCGCCGGATCAGCAACATCGTCCGCAGCATCGCCACCAGCCGCTCGGCGGTCAACTCGGCCGGGATTCGAACCGCCGGGGCCGTGCGCGTTGCGTCCTTGCGTGTCTTCGATGCCCGTACCGCCATCATGACACCTCGGTCCGCGCCGGCGTAGGCGCCGGGCGCGCTCACCGTGTTCGCTGGCGCGCCCCGCAAACCCTACGTCCGCTCGAGCGGGGAGGAATCGGGTTGCATAGCGGCGCATTTTGCCACACGGACGACCGACCTTCATCTCACATCGAGGGGCCCTCACGATGCAGACACGGACCAGCGACACCGGGGTGGCAATGCCCGCAGACACGCGGATCCTGACATACGCGGAGGCGCTGAACGACGCACTCCGGGAAGAGATGCGGCGCGACGCCCGCGTGTTCGTGATGGGCGAGGACGTGGCGGTCTGGGGCGGCGGCGGCGTCTTTGGCGTCACCCGCGGACTCGTGGAGGAGTTCGGCGCGGAACGCGTCCGGGATACGCCGATTTCGGAGGAGGCGATCGCCGCGCTCGCCGTCGGCGCGGCGATGGCCGGGTCGCGTCCGGTGGCCGAGTTCATGTACGTGGATTTCATGACCCTCGCGATGGAGCCGATCGTCAACCAAGCGGCCAAAATCCACTACATGTTCGGGGGCAAGGCCCGCGTCCCCGTCGTGTTTCGCGCGCAGGAGGGCGCGGGACGCGGCAACGCGGCGCAGCACTCGCAGTCGCTCGAAGCGTGGTTCTGCCACATCCCGGGGCTCAAGGTGGTGACACCGAGCACCCCCGCGGACGCGAAGGGACTGCTCGCGTCCGCGATCCGCGACGACAACCCCGTCGTGTTCCTTGAGCACAAGCTCTTGTACAACACCAAGGGACCCGTCCCCGCGGGCGCCTATACGGTGCCGCTCGGCGTGGCGGACTGCAAGCGCCCCGGGCGCCATGTGACGTACGTCGGCATTCACACGATGGTCCTCAAGGGACTCGAGGCGGCGGAGACGCTGGCCCGCGACGGTATCGAGCTCGAGGTCCTGGACCCGCGGACACTCGCCCCGCTGGACATCGAGACGATCGTGGCCTCGGTGCAGAAGACCGGGCGGCTGATCGTGGCCCACGAAGCATACGAGCGCGCCGGAATTGCGGCGGAGATCATCACCCAGGTCGTGTCCGCCGCGTTCGACGCGCTCGATAGCCCCCCGGTGCGGCTGTGCGGCAAAAATGTCCCGCTCCCGTACAGCGCGGTGCTGGAGACGGCGGCGCTGCCGCAGACGGCGGATATCGTCGCAGCGGCGCGCGAGCTCGTGGGCTGATGGCCACCACGGTCGTCCTGCCCAAGTTGGGCCTGACGCAGGACGAGGGCACGATCGTCCGGTGGCTCAAGCGCGAGGGCAGCGCCGTCACGAAAGGCGAGCCATTGTTCGAGGTCATGACGGACAAAGCCACGGTCGAGGTCGAAGCCTCCGCCACGGGCACCCTGCTGCGGATCCTCGTCCCCGAGGGCAGTACCGCGCCGGTGGCGACGCCGATCGCGGTCATCGGGGCCCCCGGCGAAACGGTGGCCCCTGCCGAGGCCGCCGCAGCGCCGCCGGCACCCGTCGCGGCGGCCCCGACCGGCCGCGCGGATGCCCCTAGCCGCGGAGCGGAGCGAGCGCGTCAGGATCTCTCCGCGCGCGCGGGCGCTTGCCGACGCACGCGGTCTCGACGTGGGGGCGATCACCGGCACGGGGCCCGGCGGCCGCATCATGGAGGCCGATGTGCAGGCCGCGCTCGCCGCGCGGGCGCCGGCCGCTGCGCCGCTGTCCGCGGCACCGGCCCCCGCCCCCGTGCCCGCGTCGGGCCCGATGCGCGCGATCATCGCCCGACGCATGATGGAGAGCCTGCAGACGTCCGCCCAGCTCACCCTCACAACGGAAGTCGACATGCGGGACAGCGCCCGCCTGCGCGAGGAGCTCGCCGCCGAGCTCGAGCGGCGCGAAGGCATCCGCCTCACCTACACCGACCTTATCGTGCGGGCCGCGGCGCTCGCGCTGCGCGACCACCCCGCGATCAACGCGCGGTGGGAATCCGGGAGTGTGCGCCGCCTGCCGGAGATTCACATCGGCGTCGCGGTCGCCCTCGACGAGGGGATCGTGGTGCCGGTGGTGCGCGACGCCGACCGCGCGACGGTCCCGCAGCTCTCGGCGGCGATCCGCGATCTGTCGGAGCGCGCGCGGACGATGCGGCTGAAGCCGGATGAGATGCAGGGCAGCACGTTCACCGTCACCAACTTGGGCATGTTCGAAATCGACGGCTTTACCCCGATCCTGAACGCGCCGGACGCCGCAATCCTGGGCGTCGGCCGCATCCGCCGCCGTCCGATCGCGATCGAGGAACGCGTCGAGATTCGCCCGACGATGGTGCTCTCGCTCACGTTCGATCACCGCGTGGTCGACGGCGCCCCCGCGGCGCAGTTCCTGCAGCGCGTCAAGCACATCCTCGAACACCCCTACCTGCTGCTCCTGCCGTAGCCGACGCGTCGACACGGCGGCCGGGCCACCGGCGGCCGTGATCCGCCTCCCGGCTGGGGGGCTGTGGAGGTCGATCGATGCCATCGACAATTCTATTCAACGAACTGACCCGCACGGAACTGCGGCGGCGGGCGCCCGACACGCTGCTCGTGCTGCCCACCGCGGCGACGGAGCAGCACGGCCCGTATCTGCCCGTCGGCACGGACTGTTTCGAGGTGGAGACGATCGCCCGCACGGCCGCCGAGAAGGCCTCAGGACGTATCTCGGTCCTGGTCGCGCCGACGCTCCCGTTCGGCTCGTCGCACCACCACCTCTCGTGGGGTGCGACGCTGTCGCTCAGCAGCGACGCGTACTACACGGCGGTCTTCGATCTCGTGCGGACGATCGTCGTCGACGGGGGATTCCGCCGGGTGTTTCTTCTCAACGGCCATGGCGGGAATGACGTCCTGAACCAGCTCGTCGCGAGAGACATCGCTGTCCAGTTTCCGGCCAACGTCGCCGCGGGCTCCCACTGGGCGATCGCGTGGGACGCGCTGGTCGAGGCGGGCGCCCCGACGCGCGGCCACGTGCCGGGGCACGCCGGGGACTTCGAGGCCTCGCTCGTGCTGGCGATCCGACCAGATCTCGTGGCGTCCGATCGGCCGAAGCACGACCGCGTGTGGAACCAGAACCCGCGGAGCTTCTACCCGAACTACCACGTCGAGCGGCATGGGTTCTTTCAAACGTTTGACGGGCACACGGACAGCTCGCACGACGCCAGCGCCGAGGTGGGACAGCGCTACCTGCGCCTCATCACCGACGCGGTCGCGGACGCGTTCGTCCAGTTCTTCCAGCAGCCGCTGCTCCCCGGGCCGGGCGACCGCCGGGCCTGACCCGGCAGCGACGCGGCGCTCCTCCCGACGGCCCCGCCGCCAGTTCGCGACCTCCCCGTCCGGGCCGCGCCGCGGTTAGCCGCGCCGCTCACCGGGGAAACCTAAGGAGGAAGGGTGCCCGAGGAGGTGGCGAACATGGTGCAGACCATCGTCGTCGTGTTAATGATCTTAGCGGGAGCGTGGTTCGTCCAGGCCAATGCCAGCGCACTGGCCGCCCCGATCAATATCGCGGTCCCCGGGACCGCGGGCGTGACGGTCTCGGTCCTCGAAGTGATTCTTGCCGCGGCGGCCGCGCTGGTCATCGCGTGGCTGGCGGGACAGATCGATACCGCACTCGTGGCGTGGCGGATCCGCAGGCGCGAGCGGGTGCTTCGGACCACCCAGGACGAGGTCGACCCCACGGGCGCGCCCGTGTACGACCGCCAGCCCAGCGTCATGTATGTCTCGCTGACACATATTCACAAGCGGCTGGACGCGATCGAGCAGCAGTTGGAGGCGCTTCGAGAGCGGCTGGACACGTCGCGCGGGACGGCGCGCGGGACCGGCAGGATGTTCGTGCGCAACCTGCGGTAGCGAGTGTCAGCGGCTGACCGCCGTGCGCTGCGCCGCACGCGCCGCCGCGCAGCGCCGGAGCCTATGCGGTCAGCGGTGCGGCTGACGCAGCGCGTCAAGCTTGCCGCGCGCGCCATTGATGTCCGGAAGTTTCTCGCCGGCGTCCAGCCTGCGCTGGGTGGCGGGCCAGCGCGCCTCGCGCTCCCGCAGCGTCTCGGCGATGCCGGCCGCCTCGGCCGGCCCAAGAAAATAGACGCCGTCCGAGTCCGCGAACACGATGTCACCCGGGTGCACCACCGCCTCGCCGATCCGCACCGGCATCTGCACGGCGCCCTCGAGCGCCAGCCCGTGCGTCGTGAGCGACGTGATGCCTCGACACCAGACCGGCAGCCCGAGCGCCTTGAGTTCCTCCCAATCGGTCGCGGGCCCGTCGACCACGATGCCGATGGCCCCGGCGCGGGCGGCAGCGTACGCGACGCCGCCGCCGACACAGGCGCGCGCGGTTTCCCCGGTGGTGTCGATCACGAGGATCTCGCCGGGTTCAATCACGCCGAGCGCGTAGTGCACCGCGGATCCGTCCACCCGCGGAATATGCGCGGTGCATGCCACGCCGACGGCCTTCGCAGGCCGGAACAGCGGCTGGATCCCGTGCGCGTACCCGAAATCGGTGATGTGGCCGAGCGTGGCCGTCCCGACGCCCCGGAGGCCCTCCAGCGCGGCGGTGAGTCCCGGGAGTGCCGGCGGACGTGTGCCCAACTGAAACATACGCGGACCTCGCTTCATCGTGGAGGATCAGGGCGGCCGATCAGCACGCGTCGATCGAGGACCGGATTCGCGCCCCGGCTACCACTACGCGGCGCGACCGCCGCACTCCTGCGCTCGGCCCGATGCCCGCGGCCGCGCACGCGTGGGACTAGCCTTTCACCGCCCCCAGCGACAGGCCGCGCACGACGTGCCGCTGCAAGATCAGCGTCAAGATCACGGTCGGGATCAGCGGGGCAAGCAGCCGCGCGACGTTCGGCGGGCAGCAGGCCACATAGTGCCACTCCTGGCGCCGGACCGCGGTGCGGCCCAAATGCTCCTCGCGCCCGTTGCTGGGAAGGGGATTGAGGTAAAAGTAGCGCTCGCCGTCGAGGAACACACCGCTCAGGATGGCATTATACAGCGTCCGTTCCATGAGATCCGCGAAGCGCCCCTCCCCGGTGGCGAGCAGCATGCGCCAGCTCCACATGACGCTGGCGATCGCCGCGCACGTCTCCGCGTAGGCGACCTCGCTCGGCAGCTCGTAGGGCTGCCCGACGGCCTCGCCCAAGTGCCGCGACCCGATCGCGCCGGTCAGATAGAGTTTGTGGCGGACGAGATCGTGCCACTGGCGCATCCCCGCGTCCAGCAGCGCGCGCTCGCCCGTTTCGAGATACACGTCGGCGACGCCGGCGGCCAAGTACTGCGCACGGACCGCGTGCCCCTCGAGCTCCCCGCGTCGCGCACGGGCACGCGATCCTGATAATGGGCGGAGCTGGTGTAGCGGCCGGGGCCGAGCGACAACCCCGGCTGAGTTTCCGGTTGGCCACGCCCACTCGTGCAGCGAGCCGGCCGGCCCGATGGGGACGCCGTCCCGCGGCGCGCCGCGTTCGGCGCAGGCGGGATCCGCCGGTACGGTCGTGCGCCGCGCGTCCAGGAACTGATTGCCCGCCCGACCCGTTATCACGCACAGACACCACAGCACGAATCCGGAGACGAGTGTGATCCGATCCATGTACGCACCGATCGTCGGCACGCTGTCGCGCCGCGTGATCTGCGGGCTGATCGTGTGCCTGCTGACCGCGGCACCGGCGGTGGCGCAAGAACATCCGGTCGCGCCGGCGGCCGCCGGGCCCGCCGTGACCGACCATGCGATCAGCGTCGGCGGCACGGTCCTCGACTACGAGGCCGCGGCCGGCCTGGAACCCGTCGCCGACGATGCCGGGAAGGTCCAGGCGAACATGTTCTACGTCGCCTACACCAAGCGGGGCGTGCAGGACGCGGCGGCGCGTCCGATCACGTTCGTCTTCAATGGAGGCCCAGGCGCGGCGTCGGTCATCCTGCACCTGGACGCGGTCGGGCCGAAGCGGATCCAGCTGACGGCGGACGACATGCCCGCCGCGTCCGCGTCCGAATGGATCGACAACCAGTACACGTGGCTCACGTTCACGGACCTGGTCGTGGTCGATGCCATCGGGACCGGATACAGCCGCGCGGCGTCGGGCGTCCCGGAGGCCCAGTTCTACCAAGCCGCCGGCGACGCCCTCTCGTTTGCGCGGTTCATTCGTACCTACGTGGCCGCGACCCACCGCGAGCGCTCGCCGAAGTTTCTCGCCGGGGAGAGCTACGGGGGCACCCGGGCCGCGATCCTGGCCCGCCTGCTGCCGCATCAGTTTGGGATCGCGCTGAATGGGCTGATTCTGATCTCTCCGGTCCTCGACTTCAGCACGCTGAACAGCGAGTACGGCAATCCCGACCGGAGCACGGATCTGGCGTTTGCGGTCGACATCCCGTCCTACGCCGCGACCGCGGCGTACCATCACAAGCTCCGGCCTGAGCTTGAGACCGACCTGCCGCGCCTGCTGCGCGAGGTCGAGCAGTGGTCCACCACCGACTATCTCCCGGCCCTGATCCGGGGCGACACCCTGTCCGAGGACGCGCAGACGCGCATCGCGGCCACGTTGTCCGAATACACCGGCCTCTCTGAGGCGTACGTCCGCGCGCACCACCTGCGCCTGCTGCCGCGCGATTTTCGGCGCGAGCTGCTCGGCGATCAGCACCTCGTCCTGGGCGTGATGGACGGCCGGATCGCCGCGGATCCGCAGGCGGGCGCCGCGGGCACGGACGCCGCGCTCGCGCCCCTCGGCCCCGTCTTCCGCGACTATGCGCAGCGCGAGCTGGGATACCGGACGGACGCGCCGTACGTCATCCTGTCGAGCACCGTCGAGCGCCAGTGGAACTGGCAGTCGAACGGGCTCGGCGGCGCCCTGAATGTGACCGACGACCTGCGCCAGGCGATGCAGCAGAATCCGGCACTGAAAGTGCTCGTCGCCCGGGGCTACTACGATCTCGACGTGCCCTACTACGGGACGGAGTACGCCCTGAACCAACTGCGTCTTGGTCCCACGCTCTCGGCCAACCTGACCCGCGCGTATTACGAGACCGGGCACATGGTGTACACATCCGAACCGATGCTCGCGAAACTCACCGCCGACGCGGCGGCGCTCGTCGCGGCAGGGTCGGCGCCGGCGCGCCAGTAGCCACGGCGCGCCGGCGCATGTAGTACACTGGGCACGGCGCGCGTCTGCACACGACGCCGCTCATGCCACATGACACGGAGTCGACCCGGTGAACGCCGCATCGCATGACATCCACGCAGGGCAGCTTCCGGTCGGCGCGCTCGCGGCGATTGCGCGCGCCCTCGACGAGGACATCGGGACCGGCGACGTCACGACGACCAGCATCGTCCCTGAGGACGCCGTCATGCAGGGGCGGTTCATCGCCAAACAGGACGGGACCGTGGCGGGGCTGGATGTCGCGCGGGCCGCGTTTCGGCTGGTCGACGAGCGCGTCACCGTCACGGCCGCCGTCGACGAAGGGGCACGCGTGTCCGCGCGGGAGGTGCTCGCGACCGTCGTGGGCCCGGCGCGCGCGTTCCTGGCCGTCGAGCGCACGGCCCTCAACTTTCTGGGGCGCATGTCCGGCATCGCGACGTTGACCCGCGCGTTTGTCGATGCCGTCGCCGGCACCTCCGCGGTCATCCTCGACACCCGCAAAACCGCGCCTGGCCTGCGGATGTTCGACAAGCTCGCGGTGCGGCGGGGCGGCGGGCAGAACCACCGGATGGGACTCTACGACGCGGTGCTGATCAAGGACAATCACATCGACGAAGCCGGGTCGCTGGCCGAGGCGGTGCGCCGTGCCGGCGCGGCGGAGACCGGCCTCCGGATCGAGGTGGAGGCGAGGACGCTCGACGACGTCCGCACCGCACTCGGCCTCGAGGTGACCCACATCCTCCTCGACAACATGTCTCTCGAGACGATGCGGGACGCGGTGCGCCTGGCGGGCGGCCGCGCCGCGCTGGAGGCCTCCGGCAATGTCACGCTCGAGCGCGTCCGGGCGATCGCCGAGACGGGCGTCACCTACATCTCCGTGGGCGCGCTGACGCATTCGGCGAGCGTCTTCGACGTCAGCCTCAAGCGGACCGGCCGCGCGGCCCCAGGCTAGCTCGCGGCGGCATCAGGCCGGATAGATCGCTTCGGGGGGCACCCGCTCCGCGGGGCGCTCGATCAACTCCAAAATCGTCGCAAACGGCGTCTCCGTCTCGAAATAGGCAAACCCGCCGTCACCGTGCTTGCCGTGGCGGCCGCCGCTCTGAATCATCGTATAGCCCTGGCGCTCCATCGCGCGGACGCCCTCCGCGAGGTCGGGCACGACCACGCCGAGATGATGGACGCCCTCCCCGTGGCGCTCGAGAAACTCCTCGTAGATGTTGGGGCCCTCGAGCGACTGGATCAGCTCGAGCTGGAGGTCACCGCACTGGGCCATCGCGATCCGCATGCGGTACGGCTGCGGGCGGCCGCGATAGGTCATGTCCTTCAGGAGCGGCGTCCCGTATGTGTACAGGAGC
This sequence comes from uncultured Bacillota bacterium, assembly GCA_963787105.1. Classification (GTDB taxonomy): domain Bacteria; phylum Sysuimicrobiota; class Sysuimicrobiia; order Sysuimicrobiales; family Segetimicrobiaceae; genus JAJPIA01. Next base: position 243,365 of record CAWBBU010000005.1, on the reverse strand, counting down.
CACGCGCCGATGCCCAGCCGGTCCGCGTAGGCGCGCACCGCCGCGTCCAGGTCGCGCACCACGTAGCCGATCTGGTTGAATCGCACCGGACCGTGCGGCAGGCTCAGCTGGCTCATCGAGAGACGCTCCTTTGCGGGCTGCGCGCCCGGCTAACTCATGTAGAGGCCGCCGTTGACGTGGACGGTCTCCCCGACGATAAAGCTCGCCGCGTCCGTCGCCAGAAACCCAACGACCTCGCCGATCTCCTCGGGCCGCCCGATGCGCCCGAGGGGCACGGCCTGGCGAGAGCGCTCCAGGAGCTCCGGGCTGGTCAGCGTCCGCTGGAACTCCGTGTCGATGGTGCCGGGGGACACGGCCAGCACGCGCACCCCCTGCGGGGCCAGCGCGCGCGCGAGCCCGTGGGTGAGCGTCGAGAGCGCCCCCTTTGCCGACGAGTAGGCGAAGACGTTGTCCGAGCCCCCGAGCACCGAGGCGGTGGACAGGATGTTGATCACGACGCCCCTCCCCCGCTCGATCATCGACGGCGTCAGCCGCTGGCAGAGATAGAGCGGAGCCCGATAGTTCAGGTTGAAGACGAGGTCCATGAACGCCGGCTCGAGCGCCCGCCAGTCGATCCGCCGGATCGGCGTGCCGGCGTTGTTGACCAGGATGTCGATCGGGGCGTACGCGCTCGCCTCGTCGGCGAGGCGCGTCACCTCCGCCGCGGCGGTCAGGTCGCCCTGGAACACCCGCGCGCCAACCCCCAACGCCCGGGCGTCCGCGGCCACGGCCTCCGCGCGCGCCACGTTGCGATGGCAGTGGATCGCGACGCTGGCGCCGCGCCGCGCGAGGGACCGCACGATCGCGGCCCCGATGTCGCTCGTCGCGCCGGTCACCAGCGCGGTGCGTCCGGCGAGTTCCACGAGGGGCTCCGGCTATCCCGCGTCGCGCGGGTCCTGGTTCATGTGCAGTTCTTCCATGACCTCGCGCTCGAACTTCGCGAACTGGGTCTTCTTGAACGCCTCGTCCATCGCGGTGAACTGCTTGTAGCCGCCGGCCTGCTCGGCATGCCACTCGTCCGCAAACTTCCCGGACCGGATATAGGCGAGCACATCCTCCATGGTCGTCCGCAGCGCCGGCGCCTCGAACCGCGGCAGGCGGCTCTTCGTGCCGTAGCGGCTCGTCGGGGAGTGCAGCCCGGTCTGCCCGACCCAGCCGTACTTGGCCGCCTCGTGGAGGACGTCGCCGATCTCGCCCGACAGGTACAGCTCCAGCACCGCCGCCACCTGGGGGTATCCCGCCTGGACCGCGACTTCGACCGCGGTCGTGAGCACGACGGAGAGGGCCGGCACGAGGGCCTGTTCGGTGAACAGATCCAGCTCCGTCTCGTCCTTGAAGCTCACGTGCAGCGCGTAGGACTTGAGCGATCCGATGCCTTTCGCCAGCGCGAGCGTCGTCGGCCACGCCTGCCCGTCAACGTCCTGGTGTACGTCGACGAAGCTGAGGAACCCCTCGCCGTGCTGGTAGAACTGCCGCACCGCGATCCCGACCGTGCGGGGCGCCACCATGATGACGTTGATGTCGGGCGGAAACTCGACCTGCCGGAAGCAGACGCAGTATCCCGAGGCAAACACGAGCGTCTTCCCCGTGGTGAGACCGGGGCGAATCGCGTCGCGGTAGATTGCGGGCGTCACCTCGTCCGGCAGCAGCGACATCACGATATCGCCGCGCGCGGCCGCCTCCGCGATCGAGTAGAGCGGTATGCCGTCCTGCTTGGCGTGCGCGGCGTACGCATCGTCTGCGTTGCCGACGATCACGGACATGCCGCTGTCACGAAGATTCAGCGCCTGGGCGCGGCCCTGATTGCCATAGCCGAGCACCGCGATGCGCTTGTCGCGGAGGGGCTCGAGCGTGGCGTCGTCGTCGTGAAACACACGTGTCATACTCACGGCCTTTCCGGGCGGCACCCGTCGGATTGGGAGGCTGGAACGTGCTGGATCCACTCGCCATGGGTTCCACGGGCTCCCGATGTTCCCTGTGGCGCGGGCGGATCGGCGTCAGCGCCGGAGGAAGCTCCGCGCGAAGAACAAGACGTTCGCCGGACGCTCCGCGAGGCGGCGCATGAAGTACGGGTACCAGTCCGCGCCGAACGGCGTCGCGATCATGACCCGCCGGCCGTCTGCGAGCAGTCGGCGCTGCAATTGCGGTCGGACGCCGTACAGCATCTGAAATTCATAGGCGCCGGCCGCCACGCCGTGCGCCTGAATGAACGTGATCGCCTGCGCGATCACCCGATCGTCGTGCGTGGCGATCGCCGTATAACCTCCGTGCTCGAGCGACCGGGTGACCAGTTGGACGAGATTGCGGTCGACGTCGGCCTTGTTGGGAAATGCCACGTCCGGCGCCTCGAGGTAGGCGCCCTTTACGAAGCGCAGGTTCGGGCGCAGCGGGAGCAGGGTCTCGAGGTCTTGCGCGGTCCGGTACAGGTAGGCCTGCAGCACCGTGCCCACGTTCTCGTGGCCGGCGGCCCGGAGGCGCTGGTAAATCCGCAGCGTCGGATCGACCCGCGCCGATTCTTCCATGTCGATGCGCACAAACTGGCCGCGGCCGGCCGCGTGCGCGACGAGCCGCGCGACGTTCGCGAATGCGACGTCCTCCCCCACGTTCAACCCCAAGTGGGTGAGCTTCACCGCGAGCCGCGTCGGCAGCCGCTCGCCCGCGAGCCGGTCCAGCACGGCGACATATTCGTCGGCGATCGCCGACGCGGCCGCGGCGTCGCGCACGCCTTCGCCGAGCAGGGTGGTATTGGTATCGAATCCGGCGGCGGTCAGCCGCTTGAGGACCGCGACGCATTCGTCCAGGGTTTCGCCGGCGATGAACCGTCCGGCCCCGAGCCGCATGCCGTATCGCCGCATCCACCGAATGGTCGCGGCGTGCGTCGAGAGTTTCAAGATCCCCCGCCGCATCATCCCATTGACCGACAGATCCACGCTGCCTCCTCGCAGGGTGCCGCCCGCAGCGGCCGCCTCAGCACGTGTCCGCGCGGCGCGCCCCGAGCCCCGGAGAGTGTTGGCGGAAAGCCGCCGCGATCCTCCGGACCCCAGGCCGGCGAACCAGGAGAGGTTGCCCGGCATCCCGTACTCCAACACGAACGGATCGCGGCCCCATCGCGCGGCTCCGCCGGCTGCCATCGTGGCGGGCACCGTCACCGACGCGCCGCGTCTCGACATCGTGCATCACGGAGGCATCCGCACTATGCCGAACCTGCAGGCCGGGATCGCCCGGCGCATTATCAATCCGCCGCTGGGCGTCAAGACCGTCGGGTTCACATCCCGCGAGGGCGTCGTGGAGGCGATCGAGAGCGACCTCACCGCGACGTGCCTCGTCCTGGCCAGCCGCGACCGCGACCGGGTGACAGCCAAGGTGGCGATCGTCTCGCTCGACCTGTGCATGGCCGCCCCGGAGCGGGTGCTGGAATGGCGCCGCGCGATCGGGGATGCGATCGGCACGTCGCCGTCCCACGTCATGATTAACTTCAACCATACGCACAGCGGACCTGCCCTGCCCGACCGGCCGCCCGAATTTGAGTTTCAGCGTCCGATGCTGCAGGCGTACCAGGACACGATGGTCGCGCGCATGGTCGAGGCGGCCGTGGAGGCCGATCGCGGCCTCGCAGACGCCCGGGTCGCCGCGGGATGGGGCGAGAGCCGGATCGGCATCAACCGCCGGGAGGTCGGCCCGGACGGCATGGTGTTTCTCGGCGAGGCGCCCGAGAAGGCGATTGATCCCGCGGTGGGGGTGATCCGGGTCGACGACCTCGGCGGCCGGCCGCTCGCGGTACTGTTCAGCTACGGCTGCCATACGGTCGTGGTCGGACCGCGCTCGCCGGTGATCTCGCCCGACTTTCCCGGTGCCGCGCGCGAGGTCGTCGAGCGCGTGCTGGGCGGCACGGCGATGTTCCTGCAGGCGTGCGGCGGGGATATCATGCCGGTCGGCGGGATGGGCTACGAGACCGACTGCCGGGACGCGAAAGACCGGATCGGGACGAGGCTGGCCGGCGAGGTCGTGGCGACCGGCGCCGGCCTGCGGTCTCATCTCAGGCGGGGCGAGCGCACCTGGCTCGGCTCGCTCCTCGGCAAGGGCATGACGCTCACCCCGTGGGTGCCGGTGGAGGGAGACTCGTGCTCGTATCTCGGGGCCGTGGCCGAAACGGTCCGCCTCAATCTGATCGATCTCCCGACCGTGGCGGAGGCCGAGGCGATTCGAACGGAACGCCTCCGAGAATTGGCGGCCGCCCGCGCCGACGGCCACGAGCGGAACATCCAGGTCGCCATGCGCCTCGCCGTGTGGGCCGATAAGCTGGTGGAAGCGGCCGACGCGTACTCGCCGACGACGTGGGACTTCATCCTGCAGGCGATCCGGATCAACGATCTCGTGCTCGTCGGCATCAGCGCGGAGACGTTCGCCGCGACCGGACTTGCGATCAAGGCGCGGTCGCCGTTTCCGCACACGCAGGTGCTCGGCTATACAAACGGCGTGGCCTGCTACCTGCCGCCGGCCCAGGACTATCCCGCCGGCGGATGGACCGTCCGCGGCCGCTATCAGATTCCGGACCTCGTCTTTCAATCGTACCTCTTGCCCACCGGACTGCGGCCCGACTCTGAGCAGCGGGTGGTGGATCGGTCGCTCGCGCTGATCCAGCTGTTAGCGTAGTCGAGCGGCAGGAGACGGAGATGCCCGACCGGTGGCTGGACGAGTTCGCCGCGCGGCGGCCGAAGAGCCGGGCGCTGTACGCGGAGCTGCGGCCGCGCGTCGCCGGCGGCGTCGGCCACGATCTCCGCCACAGCCCGATCACGCCGATCTATATCGAGCGCGCGCTCGGGGCGCGCAAGTGGGACATCGACGGCAACGAGTACCTCGATTTCAGCATGGGCAACGCCGCCCTGCTGCTCGGACACGCGCACCCGGCGGTCCTCGCCGCGGTGCGCGAGGCCCTCGACCGCGGCACGCACTTCGGCAACGACCATCCGGCGATGCTCGAGTGGGTGCGGCTGATTCAGACGCTCGTGCCGTCGGCGGAGCAGGTCCGCTTCGTGAACTCCGGCACCGAGGGCTCGATGCTCGCCCTGCGCCTCGCGCGTGCGGCGACCGGCCGCACGAAGCTGCTGCGGTTCGAAGGGCACTTCAGCGGCTGGCACGACGCCGTCGGCAAGGGCGTCGCGCCGCCGTTCGACGCCGCGTACTCGGCCGGGATTCCGCAGGCGATCCTGGACACGATCGTGATCGTGCCGGCGGACCTCGACGCCGTCGAGGCCACGCTCGCGCGCGACCGCGACATCGCCGCGATCATGCTGGAGCCGAACGGCGGGTCGTGGGGCACGGTTCCGCTCTCGATCGAGTTCAACCGCGGCCTCCGGGAGCTCGCGACCCGGTACGAGGTGCCGCTCATCTACGACGAGGTCATCACGGGGTTCCGATACAGCCCCGGCGGCTATCAGCGCTTCGCCGGGGTGCGCGCGGATCTCACGGTGTTCGGCAAGGTCGTCGCCGGGGGGCTGCCCGGCGGCGCCGTGGGCGGCCGCGCCGATCTGATGCGCCAGTTCGAGTACACGGGCGACGCGCAGCGCGACCGCCACGCCCGCGTCGCCCATCAGGGCACGTTCAACGCGAACCCGCTGTCGGCCGCGGCCGGCATCGCGACCCTCGCGCGCATCTCGGACGGGAGCGCGCAGGCGCACGCCGACCGGATGGCCGACCTCTTGCGCACGGGCCTGGAGGCGATCTTCGACGAGGTCGGCGCCGCGGCGTTCGTCTACGGCGACGCCTCGGTGTTTCACGTCTACCTGCATTCGCCGTCTGAGCGTCCAGTGAAGAGCCGCGACGCGATTCGCACGAGCGGCGCGGCGGCGCTCAAGGGCATTTCCCCGCGCGTCGTGACCGCGTTTCAGAAAAACCTCCAGATCCGCGGCGTCGATCTCTTGTCGTACACGGGCGGAGTGACGTCGGCGGCCCACTCCGAGGCGGACGTCGCGGAGGCGCTCGGTGCGTTTCACGAGACCATGCGGGTCTTGGTTGCCGAAGCACTCGTCGGCCGAGTCGTGTAGACGCGCGCGGGCCCGGATGTTTCACACGGACCGTTTACTCCCCGCCGTTCGCGCCCGGGGTGACCGGATTCGGCGAGATGAGCGGAGCCGGACCCAATTGCCAACTGCGCCCAGCCCCCGAACGCGGATGAACTCAAGCACGACACAACCAGCGTCGTGCCACTGACCCGTCCCGTTCCGCGCCTCTGCGCGGGCAAGCAGGCAATTGCCGCCCACGGTGCGAACGTACACCCATCGGTGGCGTGCGTGGCGGCGCCGCTCGACGCACGGCGACCCCACGCATCTCACCGATGAGTTGACCCCTGGAGGTGCCTGGCAATGGCGATTGCCAAACAGCCCGTGGGCTCGGATACCCGTCCGCCGTTCCTCGACGGCGGGGTGAAGCGCATGCTGATCGACGGCCGCTGGGTCGAGGCCGCGTCCGGCAAGACCTTCTCCAGCGTCAACCCCGCCACCGGCGAGGAACTCGCGCGCGTGGCCGAAGGCGACCGCGAGGACATCGACCGTGCCGTCGCGGCGGCGCGGCGCGCGTTCGAGGGACCGTGGAGCAAGACGAAGCCGTTCGAGCGGCAGCGGCTGCTGCTCAAGCTGGCCGACCTCGTCGACGAGCATCTTGAGGAGCTCGCGCTGCTCGACACACTCGACATGGGGGCGCCGCTCAGCCGCACCCGCGCGATGCGGCTCCGGGCGGTCGGGATGCTGCGGTACTACGCCGGCATGGCGACCTCGATGCACGGTGAGACGATCGAGAACTCGCTGCCGGGTGAGTACGTGACGTTTACGCTCAAAGAACCGGTGGGCGTCGTGGGGGCGATCATCCCCTGGAACTCGCCGACGACCGCCACCCTGTGGAAGATCGGACCGGTGCTCGCGACCGGCTGCACCGTGGTACTCAAACCCGCCGAGGAGGCCCCCCTCAGTCCGCTCAGGCTCGGCGAGCTCCTGCTCGAAGCCGGGGTGCCCGCGGGCGTGGTGAACATCGTGCCGGGCTACGGCGACACGGCGGGCGCCGCGCTGGCCGCCCACCCCGACGTCGACAAGGTCGCGTTCACCGGCTCCCACCTGACCGGCCAGAAGATCGTGCGGGCGTCGGCCGGCAACCTGAAGCGCGTGTCGCTCGAGCTCGGCGGGAAATCACCGGACGTGGTCTTCGCGGACTGTGACCTCGAGACGTCGGTCCCGGGCGCGGCGATGGCGGTGTTCAGCAACTCCGGACAGATCTGCAGCGCCGGCACACGGCTGTTCGTCGAGCAGCGGATCTACGACGAGTTCGTGGGGCGCGTGGCGGAGTTCGGCCGCGGCCTGAAAATCGGCCCCGGCATCGACCCGGACGTCATCATCGGCCCGCTCGTCTCCGAGACGCAGCTCGAGCGCGTCACGGGCTACCTGGAAGCCGGCAAGCGCGAGGGTGCGCGCCCGCTCTCGGGCGGCGAGCGGTCCCAGGAGGGCGAGCTGGCCAAAGGCTACTTCGTGCCGCCGACCGTGTTCGCCGGCGTACGCGATGACATGAAGATCGCGCAGGAAGAAATCTTCGGCCCGGTGATCTCGGCCATCCCGTTCAAGGATGTCGATGAGATCATTCGCCGGGCGAACGCCACCCCGTTCGGGCTCGGCAGCGGCGTGTGGACGCAGGATCTCACCAAGGCGCACCGCCTCGCGCGCGGGATCCGGGCGGGGTCCGTCTGGGTCAACTGCTACCAGGCCATGGATCCGGCGATGCCGTTCGGCGGGTACAAGATGAGCGGGTACGGCCGGGAATCGGGGCTCCAGCATGTCGAGGAGTACCTCAACGTCAAGGCGGTCTTCATCAAGACCGGCTAGGCGGGGCGGCATCGCGGCACGGCCGCGGCGAGACACCGACAAGGAGGACGCTGGCGATGAAAGAGCTCGCGCGCCACATCATGGTCGATTTCCTCCCCATGAAGACGTTCGCGGAGGACCCGCTGATCCTGACCGAGGGCCGGGGCATCTACGTCACGGACGTGGATGGCAAGCGGTACATCGACGGCCTGTCGGGGACGTTCTGCATGAACCTCGGGCACGGAAACCGTGCGGTCATCGACGCCGCGACACGCCAGATGGAACGCCTGGCGCTCGCGTGCCCGACCCTCGGCACGAGCGACCGCGCCCTCGAGATGACCGCGAAGCTGCTCGAGATCACCCCACCCCAGTACACCACGGTGAAGCTCCTGTCGGGCGGCTCGGAAGCCACCGAGTCGGCGCTCAAGATGGCCCGTCAGTACCACAAACAGACCGGCGCGGCCACGAAGTACAAGGTGCTGTCGCACTACCGCGGCTACCACGGCGCGACGGGCCACGCGATCGCGGCTGGCGGCTGGCCGGGTTGGCGGGCGGCCTACGAACCGCTCGCGGGCGGGTTCATCCACCTGCACACGCCGGATCTCTACACTCCCCTCGTCCCCGGGACCCCCGATACGCTGGGAGCGACGTACGCGGCGCTCGTGGAAGAAGTGATCCAGCTCGAAGCGCCGGAGACGATCGCGGCGTTCATCACCGAGCCGATCATGACCTCCGCCGGGGTCGTCGTGCCCCCGCGCGATTACCTGCCGCGGATCCGCGCGCTGTGCGACCGGTACAACATCGTGCTCATTTACGACGAGATCATCACGGGCGTCGGCCGCACGGGGCGCCTCTTCGCCGCGGAACACTGGAACGCGTGGCCCGACATCCTCTGTCTCGGGAAGGGGATGAGCGGCGGCTACGCGCCCCTGTCCGCCACGGTGCTGACGGACCGGATCGCCCGCGCGTTCTGGGGCGACGCGGCCGACGGGGTACAGTTTCACGCCGGCCACACGTACGGCGGCAACCCCGTGGCGTGCGCCGTCGGGCTGGCCGCCCTGCGAGAGGTTGAGGAGCAGCGGCTGATCGAGAACGCGCGCGCGCGCGGCGCGCAGATCAAAACCGCGCTCACGGAGCTCCAGCGGCGCCGTCCGGCGATCGGCGACGTCCGGGGCGAGGGCCTGCTCGTTGCCGCGGAGCTCGTCAAGGATCCCGCCACGCGCGAGCGGTTTCCGGCGGAGTTCAACGCGGGCATTCGCGTCCGCGACGCCGCCCGACGGCGCGGGCTGCTCCTCCGCGCCGCGCCGTCGATGGTGGTCTTCGCGCCGCCGCTCACCACGACCGCGCAGGAAGTCGACGAGATCCTGGGCATCTTCGACGACGCGCTCGCCGAGGTGCTGCCCCAGGCCTCGGGAGCGCGCGTGCTGGCGGCCAAGGCCAAGGGCTAGCGCGCGCGGCGTGCCGCGCCCGGCGGCTATCGGCGCCGCGCGGCGCGCAGCGGCGCCGGGACGACACCGTCCGGAATCGGACAGACGTAGCCTGAGGCACCGACGCGCTCCCGCAGTTCCGCCTTGGCGCGCACGAGCAGGGCCGGGTCCTGAATCGCGTCGAGCGCGGTCGCCGCCATCACTTTGGCTGCGTGCACCATGCCCTTGTGCGCCGCCCCCGACTTGCCCTGCGCCACCACCTGCCATGAGTGCCCGGGCGTCCCGACAGCCCAGCACGCGTCCCAGAGCTGCACGGTGGGGACGATCCAGCTGACGTCGCCGACATCGGTGGAGCCGCTCAGCGGGCGCGGCGTGCCGTCGTACGGGAGCGGCTCGCCGTACAGCGGGTGCGCGGCCGCCTGCGGCGCGCCGTGCCGCTCGACGTTGGCCGCGATGTCGTCGGGCGTCAGCGTCTTCCGCAGGCGCTCGGCGAATACCACGTCCTGGGCATCGAACGGGACGCGGCCGACGCGCGTGAGATTCTTGGCCATCGCCGCTTCCAGCGTGTTGTTGGGCACGATGTTCGAGCAGGCCTTGTCGACCTCGACCTCCACCTCGGTCTCGGTCATGAGCGCGGCACCCTCTCCGATCTTGCGCACCCGCTCGAACAGCGCCCGCGCTTGTGCGACCTCCGGGGCCCGGATCAGGTAGAGCACCTCCGCCCGCGCCTGCACCACGTTCGGCGACACCCCGCCCGCGTCGGTGATCGCGTAATGCACGCGCGCGGCCGTCGGCATATGCTCCCGCAGGAAGTTCACGCCGATGTTCATCAGCTCGACGGCGTCGAGCGCGCTGCGCCCCAACTGCGGCGCGCCGGCCGCGTGGGCGGCGCGTCCCGTGAACCGCCAGTAGACTTGGAGGTTGGCGAGCGAACTGCCCGACATCACCTCCGCGAACGAGCTCGGATGCCAGCAGATCGCGGCGTCGAGATCGTCGAAGGCGCCGGCCCTGGCCATGAACGTCTTGCCGGACCCCCCTTCCTCGCCCGGACAGCCGTAGTACCGGATCGTCGCCTGCACGCCGTGCGCGCGGAGCGTGTCGCGCAGCGCCACCGCGGCGAGCGCGGCGCCCGCGCCGAGCAGGTTGTGACCGCAGCCGTGGCCGTTGGCGCCGGGGGTGGCGGTGTTCGGATCCGCAACGCCGGCGTCCTGACTGAGCCCCGCCAGCGCGTCGTATTCACCGAGGAACCCGATCACGGGGCCCCCGCTGCCCGGCCTCCGCGACGAACGCGGTCTCCATGCCGGCGACGTTCCGAATGATCCGGAAGTCTTCCATCCCGAGCGTGTTCAGATGCGCGGCGACGGATTTCTGCTCCTTGAACCGAATCTCGGCAAGACCCCAGACCTGATCCGCGAGGGCCACGTACGTGTCACGCTTCGCGTCCACCTGCTTGACGATCTCGTCGAGCTCGATCACGTCGATGCTCCTCCCTGGCCGGCCAGCGCTCACGTTGGCGCGTGGCCGAGGTTACGAAACACATGCGCTCACCATCTGTTTTTGGCGTCTCCGGGGGGCGCACCTTCTCTGCCAGCGCGGCGCCAGAGACCGCGGCGATCAGACCGACGTGGACGGGGACTGGGCCGCGAGCCGCGTCACATGGCGGTGGAGGAGGAGACTGAACAACGCGAGGAACACGAATCCGCCGAGGGCGTAGGGCAGGATGTGGCGGCCTCCCGTGAGGCCGGCGCCGACGGCCGCGAGGGTGATCACCCACGGGGTGATGCCGGCGGCCGTCGTCCAGAGAAATGTCTTCCACGTCACCGGGGTCAGCCCGAGCGCAAACGTCACGAAATCGCCGGGCAGAAGCGGCACGAACCGCAGGAGGAGCGGAGCGATCCAACCGGCGTTCGCCACAAGTCGGTCCACCGGTTCCAGCCACTGCTTGGGAAGCACCCGCGTCACGACGGGACGGCCGAGCGACCGCGCGATGCCGAACCCCAGGCACGAACTGATCATGACGCCGAGCCACTCGAGCGCCGCGCCTTTCCAGAGCCCGAACGCGGCGCCGTTCGCGGCCGCGATGACATCGGCGGGAAACGGCACAAATGTGTGCGCGACGTTGATCAGCACCGAGGCGATCGGCGCCGCGTTTCCCCAGCGCGTGATCGACACCCGGATGCCGTCCCGGAACCGTCCGGCGCGCGCGCTCGCCCGGGACGCGGTCACCGTCAACAAGTGCCGCGTGATGGGGTCGATCCACACCGCCACCAGCACCGCGGCGACCAGCGTCCAGAAAATAGTCTGGAGCACCTGACGCCGCGTGAGGGACCGCAGCAGCGATACGCCGCTCGCTATGACGACAGCCTCAACGCTCGCATCGCCTTATTGTAACATCGGGCACCCGTTCATGGCGCGGCCGCGGCCGTCGATCGCCCTCCCGAGCCGTGCGGACCTGCGCGCCCGGACGGACACCGCGATCCGGGAGGACTTGGCAGATCCTAGGCGGAACCCGCACTTGCCTCGTGCACGGGCACACGCGACGCCCCACTCCCCGTGTCTTGCGCGCCGGCCGCGGCGGAGGCTCGTATGAGATCCATCAACCGGGATGATGCGGTGACGCCGCGGGCAAAGACGCATGCCGCCTGACGCCGTCTACGATGTGATCGTGGTCGGGGGCAGCCTCGGCGGAGTCGCAGCGGCGCTGCGCGCCGGGGCCATGGGCGTGAGCGTGTGCCTCCTCGAAGCCACGAATTGGGTCGGGGGGCAGTTTACCGCCCAGGGCGTGACGAAGCCTGACGAAAATCAGTACGTCGACACCGTCGGCAGTACCGCGTCCTATCGCGAATTCCGTCACCTGGTCCGGGAGTACTACCGGGGAAACTACCGGCTGTCGGCGGCCGGCCAGCAGCAGCCGCTGCTGAACCCGGGCGGCGGCTACCCGGGCTTCTCGATGCATCCCCGGGTCGGGCACGACGTCCTGACCCAACAGCTGACCGGCAACCCAAACGTGCACCTCCGGCTCGAGACACGTGTCACCGCCGTCGAGGTCCAGGGGAACACCGTGCAGTCGGTGACCGCGACGGACGCGAGCGGCGCCGCCACGCGCTACGTCGCGAAGTTCTTTCTCGACGCGACCGATCTCGGCGACCTGCTGCCGCTCGCGAATGTCGAACACGTCGTGGGCGCCGAGAGCCGCGCGCAGTCCGGAGAACCGAACGCGCCCGACGCGCCGCGGCCCGACTGGATCCAACCCATCACCGTCCCCGTCGCGTTGGAGCGCCGCCCGGCCGGGGAGACCTGGACGATCGCCAAGCCGGCGCAGTACGAGCAGTTGAAAGCGCTGCAGAAATATACGATCAAGGACGGCTACATCACCACGATGTTTACGCCCGGGAGGGACATGTGGTCCTACCGGCGCTTCATCGCGGCGGAAAATTTCGACGACCCCGCGCTGCCGTGCGACCTCAGCATGATCAACACCTTCAGCAACGACTATCAAGGAGGCACGGTCCCCACCGGGGATCCGGCATCCGACCTCGCCGTCACGCAGGCGGCGCGGCAGGCGGCGCTCGGCTACGTCTACTGGCTCCAGACGGAGTGCCCCCGCGACGACGATCCGGCCCGGCTCGGCTTTCCGGAGCTCAAGCCCCGCGGCGATCTGTTCGGCACGGCCGACGGCGCCGCCGCGGCGCCGTACATTCGGGAGTCGCGGCGCATTCAGGCCCTGCGGACGGTCGTGCAGCAGGACCTCGACACGGCCTACAACCCCGGGCCGCGCGCCAAGCCGTACCCCGACGCGTGCGGCATCGGCCCGTACGGCGGCATGGACGTGCACGGCCTCGCCGCGGTGAGCATGCCGGAGTCGTTTGTCACGATCAAGCCGTTTCAAGTCCCGCTCGGCGCGCTGATCCCGGTCCGCGTCGTCAACATCCTCGCGGCATGCAAGAATCTCGGGGCGACGCACATCACAAACGGCGCCTACCGCCTGCATCCGGTCGAATGGAACATCGGCGAGTCAGCGGGGGCGCTCGCGGCGTACTGCGTCCAGCAGACCCTCACGCCGCGCGCGGTGTGGAGCAGCCCGACCCAACTCAGGCAGTATCAGCATACGCTGCTCGACGCCGGCGTGCCCCTGTTTTGGTGGACCGATGTCACGTTCGACAACAAGGACCTGTTCGTGGCCGCGCATCTGCTCGGGGTCGCCGGCATCCTCGGCGGGACCGACGACATGAATTTGCGGCCCAACGACGTCCTGACCGACCAAGCGCGGCAGGACATCCAAGGCGCGGTGGGCACACCGCTCGCGTGGCCGGCCGGTCAGCTGCTCCGAGGCCAAGCGGCGCTGTGGCTCGCGCAAACGCTCGGGCTGTGAGCCCCGCCGATCGCGGCGGACCCTTCAGCGCCGCTGCTCGGCGGGGGACTCGCTCCGCGGCATGTTGCCCTCCGGATAGCGCGCGCCCGCGGCGACCCCCGGCGGGAACAGCGCGTCGAGCCGCCGCAGCTCCGCGTCGGTCAGCACCAGACTCGACGGCCGCGGCATTCTCGTCGATGCGCGCGCGCGTGCGCGTCCCGAACAGCGGGATGATGTCGTCCCCGCGCGACAGGAGCCAGGCGAGCGCCACCTGGCCCGGCGTGGCGCCTCTGGCCGACGCCAACTCGCGCAGCGCATCGGTCAGCGCGAGGTTGCGCCGCAGATTGTCCGGCTGAAATCGCGGATGCGCCCGGCGCCGGTCGCCGGGCGCGAGGTCGTCGAGGATGCGCACCTGGCCCCCGAGGAACCCCCGTCCGAGCGGGCTGTACGCCATGATGCCGACCCCGAGCGCGCGCGTCGTCGGCAGCACGTCCGTCTCGAGATCGCGCGTCCAGAGCGAGTACTCGCTCTGCAGTGATACGATGGGATGCACCGCGTGCGCCCGCCGAATCGTCTCCGGACCCGCTTCCGACAGGCCGACGTAGCGCACGGTCCCCGCGGCCACAAACTCGGCCATCGCGCGCATCGTGTCCTCGATCGGGATCGTCGCGTCCACCCGGTGAAGCGAGTACACGTCGACGTAGTCGACCTGGAGCCTGCGGAGGCTGTCGGCGAGCGCCGTCCGGAGATAATCCGGCGCGCCCCGCCGCACCTTGGTCGAGAGCACGACGCGGTCCCGCCGGCCGCGCAGGGCGCGCCCGACAAGCTTCTCGTTGTGGCCGTCGGTCCCATAGCCCTCCGCGGTGTCGATCAGGGTGATGCCGACCTCGATCGCGTGATGAATCGCCGCGATCGCCTCCGCCTCATCGGACGGGCCGTAGGTGCCGGACATCGCCATCGTCCCGAGGGCGACCGCCGACACGCGCGGCCCGGTTGCGCCGAGCTGCCGATATTTCATGAAACTCCACCTCCGTCACGATGTCCTGCACTATCACGTTCGGTCCGCGCGCGTGGAGTTCCCGCGGCGCGGGTCCGCCGGCCCGCGGCGGCGCGATCGCGGACCGCGCGGGCCCGCCCCCGCATCAGCGGCGGCCGCGCGCGATCACGCCCTCGTCGAGCACAATGCCGAATCCGGGGCCCTGCGGCACCGGATACCGTCCGTCGGTGATGGATCCGCGATTCGCGATCAGCGTCCAGAACAGCGGATCGCGCTCGGGCAGAAAGCATTCAAGATAGGTCGCGTGCGCGATCCCGCCGAGCAGCTGCGCCGCGACCTGCGGCTCCTCGTGGTGGCCCATCCGAACGCCGTACAGCGCCGCCATCCCCGCCACCCGGCGCCAGAAGGTCGGCCCGCCGGACCAGGACGCGTCGAGGTTGCAGACATCGATCGACCCGCCGGCGATCAACTCGCGGACCCCCTGCCCCGTCGTTTCGCTCTGACCGGCGCAGACCGGGAGCCCGGTCATGTAGCGCACGTCCCGCAGCCACCGGCGGTCGTTCGTCCAGCGGCACGGCTCCTCGAACCAGCGGATGTCGCAGTCCACGGTCAGCCGCGCGAACCGCACGGCCTCCTCGAGCATCCACCCCTGGTTGGCGTCAACGGTCACGGTAAACGCCGGTCCGACGATCGCCCGGAGCCGGCGGAGGCGCTCCGCGTCGACCTCGGGGCTCCGGCCGCCGACCTTGAACTTGCAGCCGCGAAACCCGAGCGCAAGCCAGCGCTCCGCTTCCCGCTCGACCGCGTCGGGCGCGTCCGTGTAGTACCCGCCGATCACGTTGATCGGCAGCGTGCCGGCGACGCCGCCCCACACGCGCGCGAGCGGCTGCCCGAGGGCCTTCCCGACCAAATCCCACAGCGCGCTGTCGACGCACGCCATCGCCTGCAGCGCGAGGTTGCGGTCGCGCAGGATGTTGAACGTCGCGGGCAGCATGCGCTCCCACCCGCCCTCGACGTCGCGGGCGTCTCGTCCCACCAGCGAGCGGCGCGATCTCGTCGGTGATGATCTTGACGACGGCCGCCTGCTCGTCGTCCGTGTCCCCGTTGTAGCACTCGCCGACGAGGCCGTCGGCGTAGACGCGCGTCACGATTGTCGCGCGGTTGCGCATCGAATAGTGGCTGCCGCTGAACACGCGGTCCAGGGGCACGCGGAGCGGAAGGACCTCAATCCGATCGATCCGCAGCGGAGCGTCTCCCACAAGTCACCTCACCAGACGCTCGAATCATGACCCGGATCCCGACGGCATGCGCCGTGGGATCCGGCGGAACCGTCAGTACATCAAAAATCCGCCGCTCACGTTGAGCGTGGCGCCCGTGATGTACGACGCGTGGTCGCTGGCAAGAAACACCGCCGCCCCGGCGATCTCGCGGGGCGCGGCGAGGCGTCCGAGCGGCACCTGGGCCACCAGCGACCGGAGCAGCGACGGGCGCAGATCCTTCGTCAGCATCGGAGTGTCGACGAGGCCGGGCGCAACGCAGTTGACCGTGATGCCGCGCGCGGCGTACGTCCGCGCGAGCCCCCGCGTCATCGTGACGACCGCGCCCTTCGCGGCGTTGTACACGACCGAGCCGCCGAATCCCCCCGTCCACCATCCCTGCGACGAGAACAGCACGATCCGGCCGCGCTCGCGGCGGGCGATCATGAACTCGGCCGCCGCCCGGCACAGGAAGAACCCGGCCTTCAGGTTGGTCGTGAGCTGGAGGTCCCAGTCCCGCTCGGTCACCTGCCGGATGTCGGCGCGGCGCCGCAGCACCGCGGCAAGATGCACCAGCGCCCGCACCGACCCGAGCGCCGGAGCGCCAGATCGAGCAGCCCGGCGTGCGCGGACAGGTCGCGGAGGTCGCAGACAATCCCATGGTGCCCGGTCCCGGGCAGCGCCCGCACCGCCCGCTCGACCGCGGTCCGTCGCAGATCCGTGAGCAGCACCCGAGCACCCGCCGCCGCAAACGCCGAGGCGACCTCGCGGCCGATCCCGCCCGCGCCGCCGGTGACGATCACGCCCTTGCCGGCCAGCCCGGCGCCGAGCGCTGGGGCGGCGCTAGGCACGGTACCGCTCGACCACGTCGTCCCGCACCTCGATGCCGAGTCCGGGTCCACCGGGCGGCGCCACCCACCCCCCGACGGCCCCGATCGGAGACGTGACCAGCTCATCCTGCATCGGATTCGGCAGCGGCTTGACCTCGAACAGCCGGAAGATCGGGCTCGAAAATGACACGGCGACGCTCGCGGCGGTCACGATCGCAGACGACCATGCGTGCGCGTTCGCCGTCCGCCGATGCTGCTCGACCAGCTCGCACACGCTGCGAAATCCGGTGATGCCCTCGACCCGCCCCGGATCGACACCGACGACGTCGACGGTTCCCGTCTCGAGCAGACGCTCGTAGCCCCGCACGTTCCATTCCCGCTCGCCGTAGGCGACCGGCGTCCGAATCCGGCTTCGCAGCTCCCGGTACCCCTCCGGATCGTCCGCCCCGAGCGGCTCCTCGATCCAGTGGAGGCCGTATTCCTCCATCGCGGTAACGCGCGCGACCGCCGCGGCCAGGTCCCAGCGGTTCGCGTACCCGACGTCGATCATGATCATCTTGTCAGGACCGATCGCCCGCCGCAGGGTCCGCACGAACGCGACGTCGCGGTCGTGGTCGTACCCGAGATGGGCGTCGCCGCGCTTCCCGAACCCGATCTTGATGCCCTGCAGGCCGCCCGCGAGCCAGCCCGCCATCTGATCGGCGAGCGCGTCCAGCTCGGCGAGAAACGCGTGGCAGGAGCAGACCGCGGGCAGGCGCGGATGCACGGCGCCCGCCCAGCAGGTCCAGCACCGAGCGCCCGAGTGCCTTGCCCCGAAGGTCCCACACCGCGATATCGAGGGCGGAGATCGCAAACGACGCGATCCCGCCGATCCCATACCACCAGGTGTGCTCGCGCATCGCACGCCACAGCGCGTCCGACTCAACGGGATCCCGGCCCACCAAGAGCGGCGCGAGCCCCTCAACGATCACGGCGGCGGCGCGGGTGGCTTCGGGCCACATCGTCACCGCCTCTCCCCACCCGACCTGCCCGTCGTCGGCGCGCACGCGCACCAGCAGCAGGTGGCGCGTGGCGCCGGCGTCGTTCGGCTCGGGATACCGCACCGGGATCGGTTCGACGCTGACGATTTTCATTGGGACCTCGCCTTCGTGCGCCGCACGGTCCGGCGCGTCCGTGGCGATGGCGCGCGCACGCGTCTCGTCACGCGCGGCACCTCACACACGCAGCGGCTCGACGCCGAGGGCGGCGGCCGCCGCGGGGATCTCAAGATCGAGGCGCCCGGGGGCCAGCGCATTGTGATGCGTCGCGCCCGACGCGATCCACCGCGCGCCCGCGTCCGCGCTCGGCCCGGCGTCGAACCGAAACATCCCGCTCGGGCCGCCGAGATGGTGGTGGCGCGTCTCGACGACCTCACCCGTGGCCCACGCGAGCCGCCACCCCGCGGCCCGCGGTGAGAGCGAGAGCAGGGTCGCGGGCCCGCGGCGGAGCGCGAAGGACACGCACGTCCCGGCGCCGCAGCGCCCCGGGTAGTGATCGTTCGGCGCGAGCGCAACGCGGTCGGGCGGATCGGCCCATCCGGGATCGCCCTCGCCGCCCGCGGCCAGCAGCATGAGCCCGGTGTCGAGCTCGGCGGCGTAGCACTCGCAGTAGAGCGCGGCGCCGGCGAGGCGCCGGGCCAGCGCGAGCGCGATCGCCGTGGGCTGATCGCCGGTGCAGGACAGCGGACGGCCCGTGCCCGTCAGCATCGACACGCCGAGGCACGCCGTGAGGCCGATGTTCGGGTTCGTGCGAAACCAGGGCGTGTGGCAGTTCACGGTGCCGAACGCGGCGCCCGAGGCGTCCATCAGCGACTCAAGCGCGAGCGCGAGGCGCGCGCTTCCCTCCGCCTGTGGACCGCCGTCCCCCGACCAGCCGCGCTCCCGGAGACGTTCGAGCAGCGCGCGCGCGGCGGCCGGCGGGGCCGCGCCAAACGCTTCGTCGAGCTCGCGGGGGGACACGCGGCGCTCCCGTATCCCCAGCTCGCGAGATCGCCGGCCGAGGCCTCGACATCGAGATAGCCGGCGATCGGATCGCCGATCCGAAGCGCGACCGCGTCGCGAAAGCTGCCGGCCGCGGCCGCGGCGCATACCGTGCGCCGGAGGCGCTCGATGCCCGCCGCATCGTCCGGGGGAGCCGTCACGACCGGAACGGGGCGGCCATCGCGAATCAGCACGTTGGCGAGCATCACGCACGCGACGGCCGCGGTGTACTCGGTCGCCTGGGCCTGCGTCCACCCGGCCGGGAGGTGCCTGGTCTCGCCGGGGTTCCAGATCACGACCGGCACGGGACACGCCCGAAGGACGGCGGCCCCGAAGCTCGGCGGCGCCGCCATCGTGGGCGCGAACACGATCGCATCGAGCCGCTCCGCGGCGAGGGCGCGCGCCGCGGCGCCGGCGCTCCCCTCGTCCTCGATCAGCCCCGGGTACACGACGTCGCACCACTGCCCCAGCACCGCGGCGTAGCGCCGCGCGCGCTCCTGCATGCGCGCCGGAAACTCCGGCGGCATCTGTTCGTCGAAGAACCGGAACCGCACCGAGACGAGCCCGACGCGAGGACGCCAGGACGTCACCACGCGGGCGGCTCCAGCGGCGGCTCCGGCGCGAGACTCGGCTGGCGCCCGGTCGCCGTCCACGTCTCGCCCGCAAAGCGCGGCCGCTCCGGGAACACCCGCTCCAGGTTGCGGACGGCACGCTCGATCAGGATGCGCTCGCACTCGGGTGCCACCGGCGCCGGGAGGCCGTGGGGCCGGTTGCCGTGCTCGGGCTCGTAGCCGCCCTCCGGGTACGACGCCGCGGTCGGAAAATACGAGACCTCGCCGTTGGCATAGCCGGCGTACAGCGTGGGCGCCGCGGGCGACCGTTCCTTGACCGCGAGCCCGATCTCGTTGAAGATCTCGCCGGGGCCGGTCACGATCGCGCCCGAACCGATCCGGACCGCGTTGATCGGGCCGGCGCCGTGCGTGACGGCGGTCCCGGCGCGAATCTGCGCCTCCGTGCGCCGGGCCCACACGAGGTGGTAGCGCCAGATGTTGCGCTGCGCCGGCCCGCCGGTGCGCTCCGCCTCCGCGAATGCGGCCTCAAACTGCGCGCGCAGGCGCCCGATCTCGTCGAGCGTCGGCAGCGGCAGGAGTGGAAACCGCACCTCTTCCTCGACGGCCGCCAGCATCGGCGCCTCGCCCAGGTCGTCGTGGTAGCGGTAGAGCGAAAACGGCGTCGCCGAGCCGTCGGGGCGCCGCTCCCAGCGCCGCCGCCCCGCGGTGCGGTCGGCGAGCGCGTGAAGGGCTTCCAGCGCGAGGCGCCGGCCGAATCGCTCGGCGTCGTCGTGGCCCGCGAACGCCACGCGGGGCAGCACGTTGCCGCCGGCGCCCTGGAGAAACACCGCCTCGCCCCCGGTCCACTCACGGATCGCCTGCCGCATCGGCCCCGGATAGTCGGCGGAATAGTCGAGCACGTCCGGACCCACGGTCACCGGATGGCACCCGTACGACACGACGGTCGCGATCGCGGACCCGTCGGCGCGCCGCGCCTGGAGGGCCGTCACCGAGCGATCGACGAGCCCGTCGGGACGCCAGCCGAGGATGATACGGCCGTCCGGCGCGCGCTCACGGCGGTTCACGGCCAGATCCGCCGCGCCGAGCCCCCACGCGACGGCCGCGGGCTCGAGCCGGCTCGACGCGAGCGCCGCGGCCTCGACAATGCGCGCGTGCATCGTATCGATGTAGGCACCGAGCGCCCGCAGGCTCTCGTCAGACGGATCACCGCCGCCGAGCCCGAGCTCTCCGAAGCTGCGGTCGCCGGGCGGCGCGCAGTGGGTGTGGTTCCAGTTCAGGATCACGCCCTCGGGCGCGGCGCCCGCCGCCGCCGCGACCCGGGCGCGCAGCGCGTCCACCACCGGCCGCTGAATCCCCGCGGTATCGACGCCGCACAGCACCACGCGCATCCCATCCGCCTCGAGCGCAAGGGCGGTCACTTCGAGCGGCGCCCCGTAGCCCGCGGCGTGCTGGTAGCGCCGGATGAAGCCCTGCATCGGCAGCCCGAGCGGCGGGGCGATCGACACCGAGGCGGCGCCCGCGCGCAGCGGCCCGGTCATCGGAGGCTCCACCCAGCGCGGCGCATCGACTAGGCCCCCACGATGAGGCGAATGAGATCATCCATCGTCACGGTATGGCTCGGCACGTCGGCGACCTTCTGGCCGTGCCGCATCACCACCACGTGGTCGGCAAGCTCGAGCACGTGCGGGAGAATGTGGCTCACCATCACCACCGCGACGCCGCGGTCGACGATGCCCCGGACGAGATCGAGGACCGCGCGCGCCTCCTGCACGCCGAGCGCCGCGGTCGGCTCGTCCATGAAGAGGACGTCGGTGGTCCAGAATGCGGCGCGCGCGATCGCGACCGACTGCTGCTGCCCGCCCGAGAGCTTGCCAACCGGCACACCGTGGATGCTTGGGATCTTCACGTGAAGCCGCCCGATCTCGGCACCAGCGAGGCGGCGCATCCGCGCTTCGTCGAGACGCCGGAGCATCGGCAGCCCCATCACCGGCCGGGTGAGCTCCCGCCCGAGAAAGATGTTGCTGACCGCGTCCAGGTTCGGAGCGAGCGCGAGCTCCTGATACACGACCTCGACCCGCCGCTGGCGCGCGTCGAGCGGGCCCGCGAAGCGCGTCTCACCGCCCCGCAGGATCAGGCGCCCGGTATCCGGCTGCAGCGCCCCCGTGAGCATCTTCACCAGCGTCGACTTGCCGGCGCCGTTGTCGCCGACGATGGCGGTCAGCGCTCCGTGGCGGATATCGAGGTCGACGGCCCGGCACGCCTCGATCGGGCCGAAGCGCTTCGACAGGCCGCGCGCCGCGTAGACGACGTCGCCCTTTATCGGAGCCGCGGGGGCGCTCACCGCGCGCGCCTCTTCGCGCGGTACTCGTCCACGATCACCGCGAGCAGCAGCGCGGCGCCCTGGACGACCAGCTGCCACTGGTTCGACAGGCTGAGGAGCGTGAGGCCGTTCGCGACGACCCCCAGGACGAACACCCCGATCAGCGTCCCCACCACGGAGCCGCGGCCGCCCCCGAGCCCGGTCCCGCCGAGGATCACCGACGCGATGATGGGGAGCTCGAGCCCCTGCGCCGCATACGCGAGGCCCGTCCCGGTGAAACCCGCGAGCACGATCCCGCTGAACGCGGCAAACGTGCCGCTGAGCACGTACATCTGCATGCGGCGGCGCTCCACCGGGATCCCGGCCAGCCGCGCCATACTGCCCCCGGGCGTGCCGCCGATCGCGTAGATGTGCCGCCCGAACACGGTGAAGCGCATCCACCAGCCGACGAGGAGAAACGCCGCGAGCATGAACAGGGCCGGCACGGGAAGACCGAGCAGCGTCCCCTGCCCGATGTACAAAAAGTGCGGTTCGGTGATCACGAGCTCCTGGCTCTGCACGACGAGGAACGCCGCGCCCCGGACCACGAACTGGGTGGCGATCGTCACGATCAGCGGATTGATGCCGAGATACGTGACGATCGCGCCGTTCGCCACGCCGACGAGCGCGCCCGACGCGAGCCCCGCGGCGATGACGACCGGCCACGGGACCCCCTTCAACAGCAGCTCCGCACACACGGTGCCGGCGAGCGCCATGACCGCCGAGATCGAGAGGTCCAGCCCGCCGCCGATCAGGACGAGCGTCGTGATCGCGGCGGTGATGCCCGTATACGACACGGCCCGCGCGATGTTGAGCGCGTTCTGCGGCAGAAGAAAGTACGGCGACAGCGCGGCGAAGATCGCGCACAGCACGAGGAACGCGCCGAACAGTCCCACCTGGTCGGATCCGGACCCGCCGAGCCACGCCGCGACGGGGCCGCGGGGCCGGCGGGTGCTGGGCACCTCGCCGACGCCGTCCAGCGGCCCGGACCGGGACTCCATGCCTGAGCTCAGGGAATGGTGCTCTTGTCGAGGACGTGCAGCTGCTGGTGCACCTCGGTCGGGACGGGCTTGTCCTCGAAGATGTCCATGGCCAACGGCACCAGGTAGTCGGCGTAGTGGCCCCAGCCGAAGTCGACCGTGCCGACCATCGCGCCGCCCGCCTTGATCGTCGAGGTGGCGTCGTCGCCGCCGCCGGCGCCCATCACCACGCCGTCGGCGGTCCGGTTCGCGCCGCGAAACGCGTTCGCGACGCCGATCGCGAAGATGTCGGCGATGGTGCAGACCAAGACGTGGTGGTCGTTCGGATGGGCGGTCAGCCAATCGGTGGCCTTCGTCTGGGCGTCCGCCGTGCTCGGGGCCACGCTCGGGAGGTTATCGACGCGCACGCCGGGCAGCGCGGCCTGCACCGCCGCCTGACAATCGCCGTTCCGCAGTCCGATCGATTCGCCGAGCCCGGGATCCTGCACGCCGAGCACCGTCACGGTGTTCGCGGCCCAGTTGTGCTGCTTCACGTACGCGGCGAGATACTGGCCCTCGGCTTTGCCGACGTCGGAGTTGCTGGCGCCGAACACCACGGTGTTGGGAGCGGGCGCCGTGACCTGGATCACCGGCGTGCAGCCGCGTCCGTAGATGCCGTTGACGGCCTGCATCACGGCCGTGAGGACGTTGAAGCTGATCACCACGCTCGGGCCCCGCAGTTCGATCGCCTGGGCCTGCGTGACCGGCTCGGTCGTGCTCGGCAGCGCGTAGTTGCCGATCAAGAGCGGGATGTTGAGTTTCTGCGTCACCGCCTTCATGTCGTTGTTGAACGCGTCGAGCAGCACCTGCCCTTCGCCCTGCTCGCCGAAGCCGATGCGCATGGGCCGGAGCGGCTGGCGCAGCACCGCGACCCACTTCGCCGGGTGGGTGGCCGCCGGTTTATAGCTGCAGCTCAACTTGTCCCACACGACCCACGTGTCGCTCGTCGACCCCGGCTCGACCGTCGAGATCGTGGGGGACGCGCCGAGCGCGGGGGCGAGCGCCATCACGGAGCACACGAGGGCGAGACAGGCGCCCACGAGCCGTCGATCGAGCCGAGACCACCGTGTCATCGTCAACCTCACCACAGTGCGACGTGTACGGACCGCGAGCCGAGGGGTGGGCGTGCTCGAGTATCATGGTGCCGCCCCGTTGCGCGCCATCCAGGTTCGACCCGGCGCTCTCGTCACCTGCCCCGCGCCCCTCCGAGCGAGCCCGATCGCGCCGGATCCGATCCCGACCGGCATCGCGTGAGATTCATCAGCTCCGCGCACCGCGTTCATCCGACCTTCACCCGCGGCCGATACAGTAAGACCGTAGGCGCTCGCCGAGGAGTCTCCCGGGAGCACCGGTCATACGAGATCGTCGGGAGGTGGGGTAGATGACACTCGGGTCGATGGTGAAGGCGCGGTCCTGGAAGATCGCGATGGTGGGCATGGCGATGGTCGCGCTTGGCGCGCTGCCGGCGTTCGCGGATACGCCGTTCCACAACGGGCGGGCGCCGCAGCCGCAGGTCGTCCAGCGGGGCCGCGACGCCGGCTGCGATGCGCGGGCGTTCCAATGGGACCGGTTCGGGCGCCGCGACGACCGCGGCTGCGCGATGGCGCCCATGCACCGGGACAACCGGTTCGATCAGCATCAGGGCTACGGACGATAGGCTTCGCAGTCGCACGACGCCGGGGGCGCGGGCCGTACCGCGCCCCCGGCGCATGCGCATGAGGTCGGGCGGCATTCGTGGGACAGAAGCGCCCGCGCCCATCGACACACCGCGGCGTCGCCGGGTAAGATATCCTAGACAGTGAGCATAGGCGTCACCGCGGCGCGGGCCTGCGCCGACCCCCAAGGAGGGAACAGCCATGGAAGATCAGGACATCCTCGGCAGGATCAACGCGCTCGCCCACGAGGAGCACGCAATCTGGCAAAAAGAATCCCAAGGAGCAGCCAGCGAGGCCGACCGCAAGCGCCTGCGGGAGCTCGAAGTCACGCTGGACCAGGCCTGGGATCTCTTGCATCAACGCAAGGCCCGGAGATCGGCCGGGCTCAACCCGGCCGACGCCAAGCCGCGCGACCCGAAAACCGTCGAGGGCTACGTCGGGTAACCCGCGACAGCGATCCGACCCGCTTCACCGCCGCAACGGTGAGACAGAGGCCCGGGGCATTCACCCGGGCCTCTGTCTCGTTTCGCGCAGCCGTGCACAGCGGATGATGGAGCGAAAAGCCCTGCGCCCGCGCCTATGACGTGGGTTGGCCTCGGAGCGCGAGGGCGGCCTTGACCCGCGCGGGCGTGAACGGAACGGTGCGGAGCCGCGCTCCCGTGGCGTCGAAGATCGCGTTCGCGATCGCGGGTGCCGTCGTCACCGTCGCCGGCTCCCCGGCGCCCGCCGGCGGCAGTTCGGGATGATTGATAAGAACACTCTCGACGCTGTCGGGCACGTCCGGGGTTCGCAGGATGGGGTACGTGACCCAGTCCACGCTGGTCACACCTGACGGCCCCCACCGGACCTCCTCCATGAGCGACCGGCTGATCGATTGAATCACGTTCGCTTCGATCGTCCCCCGCAGCCCGTCCGGGTTAATGATCAGCCCGCAGTCATGCGCCACCACGACCCGGGGGATCCGCACTTCGCCGGTGGTCTGGTTCACTTCCACCTCGACGACGGTCGCGACGCGCGTCCCACCCCTCGGCGCATACGCGATGCCGCGCCCCACGGCCAGGCCTGACTTCGACAACCCCGCCTTGGGCGACGGCCGCGTGTCCCACCCCGCCTGCTGGGCGGCCCCACGCACGACCGCGATGTCCCGCGGGTCTTTGAGATAGCGCAGCCGGAAGTCGACCGGATCCATCCCCAGCGCTGCCGCCATTTCGTCGACGAACGACTCGCCGCCGAATGTCGTGGCCGGCTGGCTGGGCGCCCGCAGGTTCGCGGTGCGCAGCGGCGACATATTCTGCGTCCACGGGACGATCTCGCCGATTTTGCGCTTGGCGGGAAACGCGTAATTCTCTTGGAACGTGGTCGGGACGTCCACCCCGTTCGCCGACAGCCCGGTCAGCTGCCCGGCGAGCATGTCCCCCGCGGTCGACGGGCTTGCGGGAATCCCGCTGCCCGAGAACGCACGCGCCGTGTAGTCCCACGCCACGACGCCACCGCGGTCGTCAAACCCGGCGCGTACGGCCATCACCACCGGCGGGCCCTTCGGGTCCCAGGCGGTGTCGTCCGCCCGCATCCACTGCACGCGCACCGGCCTGCCGACAGCCTGCGAGAGCAGCGCGGCGTCGCCCGGCACGTCTTCCGCGCCGCTGCGCCCGTACGACCCGGCGCCTTCCACCCAAATCACGTGCACCGCGCTGACGGGCATCCCGAGCAGTTCGGCGATGCCGTGCTGCAGTTGGTGTGGATGCTGGGTGCTCGACCAGACCGTGGCCCCGCCGTCCCGGACATCCACGACGGCGCACCCGGGTCCCATCATCGCGTGCGCTTGGAACGGCCATTGGTAGCGGGCCTCGACCGTGCGCGACGCCGACTTGAACGCGGCGTCGACATCTCCCACCTGTCCCATCGCCTGACGCGTGCGGGCCGGCATCGCCCACATGGCCGTGTAGAGGTCGTCCATCGCGGGCCAGGTGGCGGTCGACGTCGACCACGTTACCTTGACCGTCCGAGCCGCTTGGATCGCCTGCCATTCGTTCTCGGCGACCACGCCCACGAAGTCTCCCTTGGTCACGACCTTGATCAGGCCGGGAAGACCCTGCGCGCCGTCCACCCGCACCAGCTTGGCGCCGGGCACCGGCGGCCGAATCACGCGGCCGTGCGCCATCCCCGGCACCCGCACGTCCACGATGTAGGTAAACTGGGCCGTCGCCTTGGGCGGGATATCGAAACGCGGGACGGCCGTGCCGACGACCGTATACTGGCTCGGGGACTTCGGCTGCGCGGGTCCGGTCGCCCCGAGCGTGGAACTCGAGCCGCTCGTCTGAAGCGTCACGTCGAACCGCCGCCCGCCGATCAAGTCCCCGTACGAGACGCTCTTCGACGCATCGCCCGTCACCTGTACGACGCCGTCCCGGACCACGAGCCGGTCGGGCGGCACCCCGAGACGCGCCGCGGCCAGACCCAGCAGCACGCGCCGCCCCTCGGCGGCGGCCTGGCGCACCGGCCTCGAGCCGACCGCGATCGACGTGCTCCCGCCGACGCCGCCCTGGTCAGGCGTCCGCGCGGTATCACCCAGGACGAGCGTGACCATGCGGACCGGCACGTCCAGTTCCTCTGCAACGATCTGCGCAAAGGCCGTGGACACGCCCATGCCGAGCTCGACCTTGTCGGTGAAGACGGTCACCGTGCCGTCCTGCGCGATGGCCAGCCACGAATCAACCCCGTCGGACCCGGCCGTGGGCGCCGCCGCCGCGCCCGCGGCGTTCGGATCCCACCCGGCCACGGCCGCCGGCATCGCGAACCCGATCATGAGCGCGCCAGACGTCTTGAGGAATTGACGCCGCGAGAGGCTCTGCAGCTGCGTCATGGTCACTTCCCCCCCGTCCCGGCGGCCGCCGCGCGCTTGACCGCGCGCAGAATCCGCATGTGCGCCCCGCAGCGGCAGATCAGCCCCGAGAGCGCCGATCTGATCTCCCCGTCGCTCGGGTTCGGGTTCTTGGCCAGGAGCGCGGTCGTGCTCATAATCCATCCGTTAATGCAGTATCCGCACTGCATGGCCTGTTCTTCGATAAACGCCTGCTGCACCGGGTGCGGGTGGTCCATCGTCCCGAGGCCTTCCAGCGTCGTAATCGGCTGATCGCCGACGGCGGACACTGGGAGGCTGCAGGATCGAAGCGCGGCGCCCGCGAGGAGCACCGTGCACGCGCCGCACTGCGCAAGCCCGCAGCCGAACCGCGGCCCGTGGAGCTGCAGTTCGTCCCGCAGCACGTAGAGCAGCGGGGTGTCGGGCGTCGCGGTGACCGTGTGCGCGGTTCCGTTGACCATGAGCCGGAAGGAGGTCGTCGTGCTCGACGGCGGGCGGCGCAGCCGCCAAGATCCCGGTCTGACCACGTTCGCGGGTGAGAGGATCGCCGCTCATCGTACCTCACCTCCACAGAATCGAGGCGAACTCACTCTTGCCGTCTATTGTTCCTAGATGTGTATCCTACATGGGCGCGGCGCAGGCGGTGTCACGCGCGTGTCACGCGCCGGTGGGTGCAGGCTCACCACCCACACCGCTCGATCACGAGCGCGGCCGTTCGGCTTCGCGCAGCACGTTCAGAGCGGCCTGCGACTCGCCCTCGACAGTACCCCAATCGCCCGCCTCGCCGAAGTCGTGATTCGGATGCTGCGACACTTCGTAGATCACGGCAAGCGCCTTCTTGATCCGCTCGAGCTCCTCCGCCGCGAGGCGCACCGCCGCGGCCGCCGCGACCGTGGCCGACGGCTTCGCGCCGATCGTCGTTTCCGCGATCGCGCGCAGCGCATCGCGATAGGCGCGCCGCATCGCCATGTCGATCTCCACGCGGGCGCGCACCTGCGCGGCGCCGCGGCGCCGCGCGCGCCGCGGCTTTTCGGGCGGCGATGATCCGTGCGGAGCATCGCTCGATCCGCTTCTCCAGGTACAGTGACACTGATTCCACGCCGGTCAGTGCGCGTTCCATCGGTCACCCTCCCCATTTTCGATCGCCTGCCGTCACCGCACACGCCGTCGCCGCGGCGTGGGTCGCCGTCCAGATTCGAGCGGCTCGTGGACCGTCGGCCGCCGCGGGACAGGGCTCCCGCACCACCGCGGCCGATCGTTGTCTCGTGATACGCGGCGCGCGCGACGACCTCCTTGCGGCGATCAGCTCGCGACGCGCAGACGAGGATGGACCTCCTCGAGGAACCGCCGGATCTGCGTCGGCCCGTCCCAGGCCGCAAACCGCAAGATCGGCACCCGGCAGCCGGCGTCAACGTAGGCCTGAATCCGGTCCGCGACCGTCTCGGCCGGTCCGGCGGCCAGCCACACCCGGAGAAACGCCTCGTCGATCGGCCCGTAGTACTCGGTCAGAAACCGCACCCCATCGTCCCACGCCCGGTGCGCGTCGTTGTTGATATTGATCATCATGTGATAGGACGTCGGGAACGCACGCGGATCCCGCCCGGCGTCGACCAAGCACTGGGACAGGAGCGCCCACCGGGCCGCGAACTCGGCCGGCGTCGGACCGCCGTCGGTCATCCACCCGTCGGCGAGCGCCGCGACACGCGCGCACTGCCGGCGCGCGAGTTCGGGCCGCTTGAGATTCGGATCGTTCGCGATCCAGATCGGCATCGGCTGCTGCAGCGGCCGCGGTTCCAGCACGAGATCCTCAAACTGGTAGTACGTGCCCCGGTGGGACACCGGCGCGGTGTTCCATAGCTTGCGGACGATGTCGATGCCCTCTTCGAAGCGCCCGACGCGCTCGGCCGGCCGGAACGCCATGGCCCGCACCTCGCTGGCCGCCGCCCCCATGCCCATCCCGCCGCTCGCGCCCATGCACGCGCAGAACAACGCGCGGCCCGCGCTGATCACGTCCAGGCTCGCCCATTGGACCGCGAACACGATCGGATGCCGGTACACAAAACTGGCCATGCAGGCGGTCCCGAGCTTGACGCGCCGCGTCCGCGCCGCGATCGCGGAGAGGAGCGCCACGGCCTCCAGGCGTGGCTTGGCGAGGAGGCTGTCGCCGACCCAAATCGAGTCGAACACCCCGGAGCGGTCGGCAATCTCGCTGAGCGAAAGAATCTCCTCCACGGAGATCGCGCCGAACAGCACGCCCCGATTGGGCAGGCTGAGCCCCAATCCCATTCCACGCCTCTCTTCTTGGCGGTGTCGGACCCGTGCGGCGTGCATGCGGTCGGCCCGACGTGACGCGACGAGCGCTACCGGTCGTGCTGCACAGTTCTGTGCACTCCGTGCGCTTCCTGTGGGGCGCGGCCACACGGCCGACCAGCGGAGCGCGGCGCGATGGCTTCGTGCTCGCGCCGCCGCGGACGCACCGACAGGGTCCCCGGCCCGGCTCAGAGAAGCGAATCGCGGCGCGCGCGGCGACGGGACGCGGCGCCCGGGAGGCGCGCATGCGCACGGACTTGTGGTCTCTGGTCGAACGGCTGCACGATCGCGAGTACGCCGCGAACACGCTGGTGACCCTCGCGCGCACACCAACGGATGTGCCGCTCGGCGAGAACGAGATCGAGCCGACCGACCCGAAGATCACCCATTACGTCCACCGGATCGTCCGGCCTCTGCTCGACCGCCTTGGCGTGGACGGCCTCGTCATCGACGAACTCAACAACCTGGTATGCCGGGTTGGACGGGGCGCCTCGTCTCGGAGCCTGCTGCTCATGGCGTACACGACGGCGCAGCATGGAAACTACACGGACCCCGCCGCGGAGGGACAGACGGTGAGCGGCCGGCCGTACGGATTCGATGGCGACTGCGTCGTCGGGCGCGGGACCAGCCAGAATAAAGGGGCGCTCGCCTCCGTCCTGTCGGCGATGAAGATCGTCCGGGACGCGGCACCGGAGCTCGCGGGGACGCTGATCTTCGCGCTCAACGCCGAAGGGCAATCGTCGCACCGGTGCTCGCGACGCATCATCGACGGGCACGGCGTGCACGCCGACATGGGCCTGCTCGCCATCGGCACGGAGCGGATCGTCATCGGACATCGCGGACGGGTCGACGTGCAGGTGGCGATTCGCGGCGAGCCCGGGCACAGCAGCGAGCCCCAGCACGCGAGGAACGCGATCTGGGGTCTCAAGGAGGCGCTCATCCGGCTCGACGGGCTCAAGCAGAGCCTCACCGGACGACATGCGGTGCTCGGCGGAGAACAGCTCGAGCCCTACAAGCTTGTGACCCGACCGATCGCGCCGCATACCATTCCGGGAGAGGCCGCGTTGACGCTCGACCGGCGGCTGCTGCCGGGCACCGATCCCGACGAGGCGACCGCGCAGGTGCGCCGGGCATTGGGTGAGATCCCGCCCTGCTCCGTCGAGGTGCACACGGGCGCGTACCACCTTCCCTACCTCGTGTCTCCCGATCTTCCGCATGTGCGGTCGCTCGCGTCCGCCCACGCGCAGATCCGAGGCCGTGCCCCCGAGATCGGCTGCGTCCCCTACGCCTTCGACGCCGGGTACGCGAACGCCAGCGGAATTCCCACGGTCATGTTTGGGCCGGCCGCGACGCCTCCCCCGACCGACGGACGGCGGCTGCTCGGCACGGAGATGATTCCGCTCGACGCCGTGCACGACTTTGCGAAGATCTACGCGTACGCGATGTTGGACCTCCTGACCTGACCGCACGCGCGATCGACGGCGGCGTTCGCACGTCGGCGGGTAGTGGGTCAGGTTGGAGTCGAGAAAGTCTAGTCCGCTTGCGTCTTACATGAGATACGCAGACCACCGGCCGGTTTATAATTACGCGTCGGTCAACTAAGGATCAAGATCCGATTGTGCTCACGACGCGCGAGGCGATAGTTGCGTCCGATGCCGGTCACGCAGATCCTCGCTAGAATCCGCCCGTGGGCGTTACGAATCGATAAATTCGCATCCCTGCTCTCGCAGGCTGCGCTCGATGTTGACAATATTGGTGACCTCGCCGCGCCGCAAGACCTCTTGGACCGCGACAAAGCGCTGCAGGAGGCGCTCTGTCGCCGCCGCGATCGCCTCCACATCATCCGGTCGGATCACGACGATCCCATCAGCGTCCGCGACGACCAGATCCCCTGGGTTCACCACGACGTTACCACATGCGATCGGTACGTTGACCTCGCCGGGCCCCTCGACCGGCCCCATCATCGCTGAGAGACCCCGCGCGTACACGGGAAGGCCGTCGCCACTTCTTTCCTCGGCATCCCGCACCGCACCGTCTGCGATAACACCGGCAAGTCCGCGGTGAAGCAGACCGCGGCATACGTTACCTCCGATCAGCGCGCCGCGGAGCGAGCCCCTCGCGTTGATGACAAGGACGTCGCCTCGTCGGGTTTGTTGCATGCCCGCCTTGACCACGTTGAACGCGCCGTTCGGCACCGACACGGTGACGGCGACACCCACGATCGATTTAGCCGGCTGTGTGATCGAGTAAATCCCGTTGTCCATCGTACCCGCGCGATTCATCGAGTCGGACAAGTCTACCGCCCGCAACCCCGTCAACCGCTCGATGGATCCCGTCGCGGCTCGTCGGACGGACGTGTACACGCGAAATCCTACAGGCATGGATCCCCGCTCCATATCGCGGCGTCTCGCCACGTTACTTTGGATACACGTCCGGCCCGACACTTGGCCGGTACGGACCAATGCATCGGGGATGCGTCCTGAATTAACGTGTCGGATGAGTTTCGCTTCCGCTACCCGAGATCCTGCAGTTACGCGGCGAATTGAGCAGTGGCAGTGTCCCGTAGGATCAGGCGCGCACTTGCAGAAGCTTCCCTGGTTTCTTGTACACACCCCGGTTTGCGAGGCTCGCCCGGAGCAGTACGCTTGCAATCCGCGAAACGGAATACGTGCGGGCGACGCAGGTCCCAGGGACCACGGCGTTGCGCGCGCTGCGACTTGCTATCCTGCCGAACGTCATCGCGCCACCGCACGTTCTTGGGCCGCTCGGACTCGGCGAGGCGATCCTCGAGTACCGCCTAAGCTTTCTTGGACACGGGACCCCGGCCCCCGTCCCCTCGTGGGGAAGCATGATCCAAGAAGCCAGTCGCTTCATGAGCCTCAGCCTGTGGCCACTCATCGGCCCGTCGGTCACGATTTCGTTGACGGTCCTCGGATTCAACTTGCTGGGCGACGTGCTCCGGGAGCAATTGGGTCCACGCCCCCGTGGGACGATGTAGGTGTGCTCTGGCAGGTCCGCCGTGCCCCCATCCCGCCGTGGTGGATCATCGCTTGCAGGGCCGTGTCGCGACGATGTGAAATTTGTGGAACAGATGGTAGGCCAAAGATGGAGGCGACGATGCTGCATACAAATCGGGTGCGTCAAGCATACGTCGAAGGGCGGCCATCGTTCGGCGTCTACGGGCGCATCCCGTCGCCTGCGACGATCGGGTTGCTTGCAGACGCTGGGCTGGACTTCGTACGGATCGACATGATCGAGAATCACATGAGTCCGGATCTGCTCACCGAGATGATTCGCGCGGCCCACGCGGGAGGGATCACGCCGTTCGTGCGCGTCCCTTGTCTCGATCCGGACGTGATCCGCTCGGTGCTCGACATGGGTGCGCTGGGAGTCGTCGTCCCAGAGATCGAACGGGCAACGGACGTCGAGACGGCTGTGCGGGCGTCGAAAATGCCGCCGTTGGGCGAGCGGCGCATCGGCCTCAGCGGCGTGGATGGCCATGGACAGGTAACGGCCGCGGAATACGCAGCCTGGGCCTCCGAGAACGTAATGTTGGCGATGCAACTGGAGAACGCGCGGCGCCGTCAACGAGCTAGACGCAATCCTCGCCAATCCAGGACTCGACATGGTACTGGGTGGCCGCGGGACACTCTCGAACCAGTTCGGCATGCCGGGTCAGCGCGAGCACCCGCGGATCTTAGAGATCGAAGCGACCATCATGCAGCGGGCCAGAGACGCAGGCAAGATTACATCCGTCACGCACTTTCCCCTACGCAACGCAGCGCAGACGGACGTGATCAAGCACTGGCTCGCGCGGGGAATGCACAGTATCTGCCTCGGTACCGACACGGACTTCGTGCACACCTATCGGGCGGTACTCCGCGGGTTTGCGCAATCGTGACACACGATCGGAGGGTGGCGAAACTGTGCGCGCGCTGCGCTGCGTAAATCTAGCCCAACCATTCTACACCGGAATGCCCCACGGTACACGGCACGAGGTGCCATCGTTCACGCCCGTTCAGCGCACGGTCACGTACGCGGACGGCTCATCCCAAACGTCGACCACTGAGATCCGGATGGCCGCGCACGTGGGCACGCACATCGACGCTGCCCGCCACTTCTACCCCGAGGGACCAACAATCGACGAGTACCCCTACGGACGCTTTATGGGCTCGGGGGTCGTGCTGGATATGCGTCGGGAAGGCCCAGTACCTATCACTGGCAACGACCTGCGGCGCGCGTCCCCCGGGATCATGGCAGGTGACATCGTGCTGCTGTATACAGGCTACGCGGAGTACTTCGGCCAGGATGCGTACCGCCATCACCCGTACCTATCTCCCGACGCGGCATCGTTCCTGGTCGACCGAGGGGTCAACATCGTCGGTACCGACACTATCACGCCCGACATGCCCGTGGCGCACCGAACGAAGGACTTCAACCATCCAATTCACCGTCATTTGTTGAGGCACGACGTGCTGATTATCGAACACCTTGGACCCGGGTTGAAAGACGTACTGGACCAGCGCCTCGTGCTGGCGACGTTACCACTGCGGATCGTCGGGGCCGATGGATCACCGATCACCGCGTGCGCCTTTGTAGACGACCTCTCGTGAGCGCCAAGTCGCGTCCGTGCGCGCTCTTGACATTCGCCGTCCTCGTACTCCTTGCGGCGCAGACGGTGGGATGCCTGGCCGTCCTGGCATCCCCCTCCCCGCGTCGCGCGGCAGACGCGGTAGGTGCACGTGAACAACGGCCTGTAGTCCCGCGCCGGTCTTACGATTCCGAGCGCCCGATGCCCCCGCCCCCCCGGGGATCAGAGGCAGCGCGCAATCCGTTCGGACTGATCTCAACAGCTTGATTGCAACCCATGTAACCTGTAACCTCAACGTCGTATCCGCGGCGTTCGAGTCTGCCCTTCACGGCTGAAGCTAATGCCGGTTCGATGTAGATCTTTCTCCCGCCTTCGCTGTGGATCCGCGGCGCCGCGACCGCGTCGTCAAGCGGCATTTTGAAGACCACAGCATTGAGTAGGGTCTGGAACACTGCGCTGATGAGCCGGCTGCCGCCCGACGACCCGATGGCCAGCCATGGTGTTCCGTCACGATACACGATTGTGGGGCTTCCGCCGCCCATGCGTTTGCCTGGGGCGATCGAATTATGGTACCCCCGCAGCGGGTTAAAGTGTCCCATGAAGTTGTTGTAGAGAAAACCGAGCGTCGGGGTCATGACGCCGGCGCCTGCGATCGAGCCGATCGAGTGAGTGATACTGACGATGTTTCCCGTAGAGTCGGCGCAGGAGACGTGCGTAGTGTGTCCATCCGTTGGCATTTCTGCCCCGCCTGCTATCTCCAATTGGCGCTCGTATTGCGCCGCGGCAACGCGGTCCTTTGAGACTAACCAGTCCACCGGCACCGTAACGAAGCGGGGATCGGCAAGATACGGCATGCAATCGCCAAAGGCCGTCCTCGTCGCCCAGGCGATCGTCTCAACGTAGTCGGGCGAGTTCCACCCCAGCGCTTCCAGCTCAAGCGGATCCACCAGGTTGAGCATTGAGACAAGCACCGTCCCGTGCCCGGGCGGAGGGCTAGTATAGATCGTGTGCCCCCGAAAAGCGCCCCGCACAGGCGCGACCGACTGCACGTCGTACTCCGCTAGGTCGGCAGCGGTTACTAACCCGTCGTGCGCGCCGAGATCCGCTGCGATTTCTCTGGCGATTGCCCCTGTATAAAACGCGTCCGCGCCGTCCTCGGCGATCCGCGCGAGCGTTCGTCCATACCCCGGCTGACGTAGGATCTCCCCGACTCGAAGCGGACGTCCGTTCGGGAGGTACTGATCGCGCGCCGTTGAATCGGCTGCCAGTTTGTGGAACACGTCGGGATATCCCGGTCGGTCGCCGCCTTCGAACGTGTAGTACGTCGCCAGGTACGGATAGACTTCAAACCCCTCGCTGGCGGCCTCGGCGGCCGGGGTCACGAGCGCGGACCATGAGATCCGCCCGTCACCAAGCGTCTGCAGCGCCTTCATGCCGCGTACAAATCCCGGGGTCATGATCGATGGGTATCCGAATTGATTGCGATCCTCTTGGATCAGGTAACGACCCGCGCGTTCGCTACGCCCCATGAATGCCGCCTCAAAAATTCCTGGATCACCTCTCGCGCCTACGGCCACTGACGCGTTGAGGAAACGCGGTTCAGTCCAAGCTCGGTGCGCCACCAGAATGTGCGCCATCCCCGCCACGCCACAGCCGAGCGGCAGTGCGACACCTTGGGCGAACGCGGCTGCGATGGCAGCCTCGACGGCGGACCCGCCGCGTTCAAACGCCTGGGCCCCAATCTCCGCCGCGAGCGGTTCCGGACATGCCACGATGCCACTCATTTTCGCATCTCCTCCTAGTCGACCCGAAGACTCGGATCCAAGATGTCGCGAAGCTGATCGCTGACGATGTTAACGCTGAATAGCGTCGCCCCAGCACTACCCCGGGCAGCACCCCAACCCACCAATTGGTTTGCAGGTAACCTCTCGCCGTCTCCACATGCTCCCCCACTCCGGCGTCGGGGGTTGCGCGCCGAGACCGAGAAAACTCAGGACGCACCGATGAGAATCGCGGTGCCGTAGCCAATGGAGGCCAAGACAAAAATCACGTGGCTGACGTTGGGAACGATGTGCCGCCACATCACACCACCCGCCGTGGCCCCAAGGCCCTGAGCCGCTTCTACGTACTGACTGTTCTTCACCCCCAACGTGGCGCCGCGCACCACGCGGCTGAACCCGGGTGCCTGCCCGATGCCGACCGCGATCATCGCGTTCGTCAGTCCGGGGCCGAGCAGCGTGACCACGATCAGCGCGAGCAATATACCCGGGAAAGCTAGAAGGATATCCACCCCTCGCATGACGAGGTTGTCGAACCGCTTCCCGTAAAACCCTGTGGTTACGCCGATGCTCGCGCCGAGCACGACGCTGACGACCGTTGCCACGAGCGCATAGCTCAAGGAGGTGCGCGCCCCGAACACGACCCGCGTCAAAATGTCTCGTCCGAACTCGTCTGTTCCAAACGGATGGACAACGCTCGGGGATGCCAACACCGCGACCGCATTCATCGCATTTGGGTCGAATCGCGTCAACGTGCGCGGCACCATGGCAAGCACGATCACTAGAACGAGGAAGCCAGCGGCCGCGATGCTGGCGAGGCTCACGCCTCGAAACCACCGTCGCACCCGTTTGAGCGCGGCCCGCCGGCCTGCAGCCGTCTCGCGTCTTGTAATCCTCACGGGAGAGGCCGCATCGCGTTCATCCATAGCGAATGCGCGGATCCAACCACGCGCACAATAGGTCGGTTGACAAGTTCACGAACGTGTAAATCAGGGCGATGACAAGTACGACGCCCTGTACCACCGGAAAGTCGCGCTGCAGAATCCCGTCGACGATCAGACGGCCGAGCCCGTCGCGCGCGAACACCGTCTCGGTGATAATCGCGCCGCTTAGCAGGGTCCCAAACTGAACGGTCGCCAACGTCACGGTCGGGAGGAGAGCGTTGCGCAAAGCATGGCGGACCACAACGACACTTTCCCGCAAACCCTTCGCCCGCGCCACGCCGACGTACTCCTTGTGCAACACTTCGAGCATCGCGCTGCGCAGCACGCGTGCAATAGCGCCGGCTGGATACCATCCGAGGGTCAACGCCGGCAATACCAGCGCGCGGAAAGTGCCCTGGCCACTGGCGGGAAACCACCCAAGCTCGACGGCAAACACAAGAATGAAAATGATCCCGGTCCAAAATGACGGCAACGAGATTCCGACTACGGCAAAGGACGTCGCGACCGCGTCCGCCCACCCACCTCGGTACACTGCCGCCACGATGCCGGCTGGGGCCCCCACAAGGATTCCGAACAGCATCGCGGCGACCGCCAACGAGATCGTCGATGGCAACGCGTGTCGCAGGTAGGCCACGACCGGAAGGCCAGACCGCAATGAGCGGCCCAAATCGCCGCGGATGAATCGCAGTGCGTCGCTGCCCAGTTGGACCAACAACGGACGATCCAGCCCGAGGCTGTGACGAATTGCCTGCAGCTGTGCGGCAGAGACCGGGGCATCCCCAACCATCAGCTCTGCCGGATCGCCCGGAACCAAGTGGATCATAAGCGATACGAGTATGAGCACCCCAAATGCGACGAGGATGCTGTGCCCGAACCGGTATGCGACGAACGATGCCACGTGGCCGCGCGCCCTAGGGTGATTCCTCCGCGCGCTTGCCGGGCGCTACGGCGCCAGCCACGTGTCGTACAACCACGGGAAGAATCCCGTCGCGTCGAACCTGAGGTCCTGAACCTTTATCGACTCCAGCGAAACATTGTCCCGCGTGGTGATCGGCAGCATGTAAGCCTTTTGCATTGCGTAGACCTGTGCTTGATAGTAAATCTGCTTGCGCTTGTCAACGTTCACCTCCGTGGCGCCCGCGTCAAGCAGCTTATCGAGCGTCGGATCCTTCACAAACGAGAAGTTGAACCCGCCGTTCCCGACATTCCGCGAGTGCAAAAACGCGGAGAGAATGTCTGGATCAGTCCGAGCGCCCGGGAGCGGCGACAAGTTCGACTCGCCCTTTCGCTGGTCTTCGTTCACGGTGAGCGCGTCGTAAATCCCAACCTTGACGTCGACCCCGATGCTCCGGAGCTCCGCCTGAACGAGCTCCGGGATGCCGTTCTCCCAGGCGTTAAACACGATCACCAATGGCTGTCCGTCCTTGCGCCGAATGCCGTCCGGTCCAACTTGCCAACCCGCCGCCTCCAGCAGCGCCGCGGCCTTCGCGGGGTCATAGCGGTAAATTGCCGAGTCCTTGTCGTAGGCCCAGGTCACGGGACTCAAGAGGGTGTAGGCGGGGCGGTATGCCCCGTACGCTTGGAGCGGCCCATAGACAACACGCGCGATAAGATCGCGATTGACACCGTACTCCATCGCTTGACGCACGGCGAGCTCGTCGGTCGGGGCTTTCGTCACGTTGATCGCCCATGAGTAGGGAAATCCTGGCGAGAGCCCAATAATGGGCCTGAAGCGCGGATCGTGCGCGAGGCGCTGAAAGTCCTGTGGGAGACGGCCGCGGCGACCTTTGCGTCCCCCGTCTGTAGCGTGTCAATCCGCGTCGACGGATCCGGTACTATCCGAAAAATGACGCGATCCAGATATGCCGGTCCCTGGTGCTGGAAGAGCGGCGACGCCCAAGCATAGTCGGGGTTGCGTTCGAGCACAACGCGGTCATTCGGCACCCACTCGACGAAGCGGAACGGCCCCGAGCCTACCGGGTGTTGCCCAAAGTCCTGGTCCCCGACTTTGTTCACGCCGGCAGGGGAGACCATTCTGTAGAAGAGGCTCGCGGCATCCAAGAACGGCGCCCACGGTGCCTTCAAGTGGACGTTCACCGTCAACGGGTTCACGACCTCAGCCGACTCGTAGAAGCCCATCGCACAGCCCCCGCATCGCGTGCCGAGCGCAGGGTTGTGCGTTCGATCGAAGTTGAACTTCACTGCAGCGGCGTCAAACGGCGTACCGTCCTGGAACTTCACACCCTGTCGCAAGTGGAACGTGTACGTCTTGCCGTCCGGCGAGACGCTCCAGGAAGTAGCAAGCCACGGCTTGATGGCATTGTTCTTTGGATCGCGGACGACCAACGGATCGAAAATTTGAAAAAAGACGATCTGTGCGGGTCGAAGTCCCGACAGGTTGGGATCAAGACGGTCCGGGCTTCCGTCCAAAGCATATGTCACGGTCCCTCCGCGGCGTGGATTCGGCGCCGTGAACCCCAACTGCGGCACGCAAAGTAACGTGACCAACACGAGCAAGACCAGCATACGTCTCATCGCTCTCATCCCTCCTGGTCTCCACTCGTGAGACCATGAACCGACCGGCGTCCCAAACGACGTACACCCGCCGGGGGCTGCGATTGCGCCGATTTCCGTTTTGACGCTTCCAAGTCCTGCTCGACAGCGCCAAGCCAATAGGTCTCATCGTAAGATTTTCGGCGAGTTGATTGGCAGTAGGTCAGTTTGAAGTTGACAATACGGGTTCGTAACCATGATAGAGCGTGTCCGGCATATTGGCAAATTCAAAAATGACCCACTACCTCTCGACCACGTCGTTTGACAGCGCGGGCGCTGCGTCGTCATACTAACCACTGGATCGGATCCCGGGAGGGCAGAACCCCATGGCATCGTTCGTGCTCACCGCACGCCGAAGCGCCGTCGCCGTCATCACGCTGAATCGTCCGGACGTCCTCAACGCCTGGCACGCGCCGATGCGCGACGAACTCGTCGCGGCGCTCACCGCGTGCGACGCGGACCCGGAGATCCGAGCGGTCGTCCTCACGGGGGCCGGCGACCGGGCGTTCAGCGCCGGCCAGGACCTCAACGAGGCGAAGGACTTCGATCCCGATCGCGCGGAGGCATGGATTCGCGAGTGGGAGCGGCTCTACGATCGCCTCCGCACCCTGTCCAAGCCGGTGATCGCGGCGCTCAACGGCGTCGCGGCCGGGTCCGCGTTCCAGGTCGCGCTCCTGTGCGACTTCCGCATCGGCCACCCGGGCGTTCGGATGGGACAGCCTGAGATCGACGCCGGCATCGCGAGCACCACCGGACCCTGGATCATGCGGGAGATGTTGGGGCTCGCGCGGACCATCGACCTGACGCTGACGGGCCGCCTCATGGACGCCGCCGAGTGCCTCTCGGTCGGTCTGCTCACCCGCGTCGTGGCGCCAGATCGAGGTGCTGCCGGCGGCGATGACGCTCGCGGGCGAGCTCGCGACGAAGCCGCCGGTCGCGATGCGCCTCAACCGCCGCCGCTTCCGCGAAATGACGCAGGACGGGTTCCAAGACTGCCTCGAGGCCGGGATCCGCACGCAGCGGGAATCCTTCGCCTCGCATGAGCCCGCCGAGATGATGGAGCGGTTCCTCGCAAAACGTGCGGCGGGCAAGCGACCCTAGGGCGCGCGCGCGCGACGATGACCGGCGAGACGAGCTTCGTCGAGCTGCTGGTACGCATGGCGCGCGCGGACCCGGACCGCGTGTTCGCGCGGTTCGATGGCGCGCCGATGACCTTCGGGACGCTCCACCGGCACTCCGACGCCCTCGCGGCCGGCCTGCGACGCCTTGGCGTCGAACGGGACGCGCGGGTGGCCGTCATGCTGCGGAACAGCCCGGAGGCACTCGCCACGCTGTTCGCGCTCGGCAAGGCGGGCATCGTGTGGATCCCGGTCAACGCGCGGCTCCGCGGCGACGGGCTGCGCTTCATCTTGACGCACGCGGAGCCGCGCCTCGTCATCGCCGACGCCGAGCTCGCGGGCGCGATCCGCGAGTGCGGCGCCGTCCCGGACTCGTCCCTCGTGCTCCTCGGCGGGACCGCGAGCCGCGCCCGATTGGAACCGCTGCTCGAGAGCGGCGCCTCATTCGACGAACGGCCGCCGGACGGACACGCGGCGTTCGCGATCAGCTACACGTCCGGCACCACCGGCAAGCCGAAGGGCGTCGTCGTCACGCACGAGATGCTGCGCCTCGCGGGCGAGGCGGCCGCGCTCGTGTCCGCGGCGCGTGACGGAGATGTGCTGCTGGTGTGGGAGCCGCTGTACCATATCGGCGGCTCGCAATTGATCGTCCTTCCGCTCATCCGACGGGTAACGCTCGCGATGGTCGAGCGCTTCAGTGCGAGCCGGTTCTGGTCCCAGGCGCACGCGCACGGCGCCACGCACGTGCACTATCTCGGCGGGGTGCTGCAGGTGCTGTTGAAGCAGCCTCCGGGCCCGCTCGACCGCGCGCACGGCGTGCGCGTCGCCTGGGGCGGCGGCTGTCCGCCGGACGTGTGGCGGGCCTGCCTCGACCGGTTCGGCATGGAGATACGCGAGTGCTACGGCATGACGGAAGCGTCCAGCATCACCACCTACAACGACACGGGGACGGTCGGGTCCGTCGGGCGGCCGGTCCCGTGGTTTACGGTCGAGCTGCGCGACATGCACGGGCATCCGGTCCCCCCGGGCGAGCGCGGCGAGATCGTCGTGCGGGCCACGCAGCCTGGGGCGCTGTTCCCGGGATACTTCCGCGACCCCGAGGCGACCGCGCAGGCGCTGCGCGGCGGCGCGCTCTATACGGGCGACGTCGGCTCGTTCGACCCCGGCGGGCAACCTCATCTTTCACGGCCGGATGACCGACAGCGTACGGTGCAGGGGCGAAAATGTGTCGGCGTGGGAAGTCGAGCACGTGGCGGCGGCGCACCCCGCCGTCGAAGACTGCGCCATGATCGGGGTGACCGCGGAGATCGGCGAGCAGGACATCAAGCTGTTCGTCAAGCTCAGACCGGACGCACAGGCGGCCCCCGCGGACCTGTCGGCGTGGCTCGGCGAACGGCTCGCCCCGTATCAGAACCCGCGGTACATCGCGGTCGTCGATGAGTTCGAACGCACCCCGAGCCACCGCATCATGAAGCACCGGCTCCCGCGGGATACGACCGGCTGCTGGGACCGCGAGGCGCACGCCTCGAACGCCGCGCTAGTCGTCCGCGGCCGCGGGACGCGACGGACCGGCGCGCGCGGCCGACCCCCTACACGCCGATGCCGTCCTCGACGAACCGGCGCCGCCGCGCCTCGCCGGTGATCGGCCGGAGCGTTCCCGCCGTGCACAGCCGCGCGTAGTCGTCCGGCGCCTCCCCGGCGAGGTGGCACGCCAAGAGGTACCCGTGATAGTGGCACGCCATGACGCCGCTGCCGTTGTAGCCGACGCTCGCAAACACGCGGCCGGGGTCGAGCGCGCCGAACAGCGGACGGCTGCCGTCGGTGTGCGCGCTCACGCCGTGCCAGCGGCCGTCGATCGCCATCCCCTCGAGCCACGGGTACCGCGCCACGTAGGACGCGAGCGTGCCCGCGTACGCGGACGCGAGGTCGTTCCAGGTCCACGGGTCTCCGGACCCGTAGCCGAGCGTCTCCCGTATGGTCACGCGGCGGTCCTGGGTCAGGCGCATCGTGTGCGTCCGGATGCCCACCTCGAGGCGCGCCGGGTACGCCGCCAGGCCGTGCGCGGCAACCTCCTCCTCACTGAGCGGGCGCGTCACCAGCACGGCGTGATGCACCGGCACCAGGCACGCGGACGCGCCGCCGAGCGCGGACCCGTACGCGTTTGTCGCCACCACCACGCGGTCCGCCGTGATCGACCCGGCCGGGCACGCAATCCGCACCGGGTGCGCGGTCGACACGTCAAGCGCCGGCGTGTCTTCGAACAGCATCACGCCGCGGCGCGCCGCGGCGGACACCAAGCCGCTGACCAGCCTGCCCGGATGCAGCCGGTAGCGGTCGGCAAGCGCAATCGCACCCGCGTAGAAACGCGTGCCGGCCGCCTCGAGCGTCGGCGCGTCAAGCCAGCGCGCGGGCACCCCGAGCGCGTCCCACGCCGCGGCCTCGTCCCGCAGCGCCGCCACGTCGGGCGCCGCGGCCAGCAGCAGCGTCGTCGCGGGCTGCACCTCGCAGTCGATGCCCTCCTCGTCGAGAAACGCGAGCAGGCGCTCGTAGCCGCGCCGCCCCATCGCCCGGAACGCCTCGGACCCGGCCTGATCGTCGGCGAGCCGGCGCCGCCACCCGGTGTAGTAGGCGCCGAACAGCCCCGAGTTGCGCGAGCTCGCACCGGACCCGAGCCGGTGCGCGTCCATGACGGCGACGCGCAGGGACGGCGCGCGGCGGCGCAGATAATAGCCGCAGGCGAGGCCGGTAAACCCGCCGCCGACGATCGCCACGTCCACGTGGATGTCCGCATCGAGCGCCGGATAGCGCGGCCACCGCGGCGCGTCCGCGGTCCAGAAGCTCTCGGACGCCGGCGGCCCCTCGGGACCTGACGCGCGCGGGTCAGCGCTCACGCGTCCCCGCGGCGTGCCGAGGCGTCGGGACGGTCGGGCTCAGCGCCGCGCGCAGCTGGCCGGGCGTCATGGGGAGCGCCGTCAGCCGCACGCCGACGGCGTCGCGGATGGCGTTCGCGATCGCCCCCGCGCCGGGCACGACCGGCGGCTCGCCGACGACGCGCGCGCCGAACACGCCGTGGGCCAGCGGGATCTCCACGAGATCCACCTCGATCGGCGGCACCGCCCGCGCGCCCGGAAGCGAGTAGTCCATGAGCGTGGCCGTCACGAGGGTGCCTTGGTCGTCGTACACCATCGCCTCGTGCAGGGCCCAGCCGATCCCCTGGGCGACGCCGCCGTGCACCTGTCCCCGCACCGCGGGCGGGTTGATCGCGCGCCCGACATTGTGCACCGCGACGTACCGCTCGACCGTCACCGATCCGGTCTCGGGATCCACGCGCACCTCGGCAAGGTGCGCCGCCGCCCCGGCCGCGCGCTCTCGCACCGCCACCGAGCCGCGCCCCAAGATGGGCGCGTGTCGGCCGTTGTACTGCATCGTGAGCGTTGCGATCTCCGCGACGGACGTGCGCGTCCCCGGAACGCCGCGGACGGACACCCAGCCGTCCGACAG
The DNA here is from genome assembly GCA_963787105.1 of uncultured Bacillota bacterium. GTDB lineage: Bacteria > Sysuimicrobiota > Sysuimicrobiia > Sysuimicrobiales > Segetimicrobiaceae > JAJPIA01. Next base: position 199,343 of record CAWBBU010000005.1, on the reverse strand, counting down.
CACGAGATCATCGACCGCGACTTCGAGCGTCTCGGCGGCGATGCGGAGGCACTGCTCGCGCGCGTCCGTGGCGGCCTGCTGGACCGCAAGCCCCATCGTGTACGTCGTCTTGCTCCCCGCCGACAGCCCCGCGTACGGCGCGTGCGCGGTGTCGGCCTCCTGGATCTGCACCGCCTCCGCCGGCACGCCGAACGTCTCGGCCGCGATCAGCGCGAGGCTGGTGTGTGCGCCCGTAATATCCACGGACCCGACGATGACGTTCACGGTGCCGTCCTCGTCCACGCGGCAGAGCGCGGCCGCCGGCTCGAGACCTCCCCGCCACGGCGTCACCGCGATCCCGACGCCCCGGTTCGGCTCGCGCCGGCGGTCACGCCACGCCGGATGATCCCGCAGCCGTTCGAGGCACTGGCGCAGGCCGAGCGGCGGCCACGGCGCACCGTCGTGCATCGTATCGCCGTCGCCGATCAGGTTCCGCAGGCGGAATTCCAGCGGATCGAGCTCGCAGCGCCGCGGCCAGGTCGTCGATCTGCGACTCGACCGCGAACACCGCCGGCGTCGCGCCGGGCGCCCGATACGAGCCGGCGGGGGCCTTGTGGGTCAGCACCTCGCACCCCTCGATATCGAGGTGCGGAATCCGGTACGGCGCGCCGAGGGCGAGGCCCGCGAGCACCACGGGGCTGCCGCGGAACGCCCCCGAATCAAAGATCACCCGCGCCTCGAGCGCGGTGAGGCGCCCGTCTCTCCGCGCCGCCAGTTTCACCCGGAAGATCGCGGGCGGCGCCGGGGTCGCGTTCAGGAACTCTTCGACTCGGGTCAGCACCAGCGAGACCGGGCGGCGCACGACCACCGCGGCCGCGGCCACGAGCGGTTCGAGCAGCGCGAACTTGCCGCCGAACGCGCCGCCGACGGTCATCGGGACCACGCGCACGCGCCGCTCCGGCATGCGGAGGGCACGCGCGACTTCGCTGCGGACGAAGAACTGCCCCTGCGTCGTGGTCCATACCGTCACGTCGCCGGTCAGCGCGTCGCACGCGGCGACGGCGGCGCGCGGCTCGAGATATCCCTGGTGGACCATCGGACTCCGGTACTCGCGCTCGACGCACGCGTCCCCGTCCGCAAAGCCGCGCGCGGTGTCCCCGCGCCGGTAGCGGATGGTCGCCCCGACATTGCAGGGGACCGCCGCCGCGGCTGCGGCGTCGGCCGACGCGTCCCCGCCGTGCGCGCCGGCCTCGCTGCGCTGCGCCGACGTCCCCTCCGGCCACACCGGCGGCGCCTCCGGGCCGCATCGCCTCGAGCGGATCCAGCAGCGGGACGAGCGGTTCGTAGTCGACGCGGACCAGCGCGGCGGCATCCTGTGCGATGGCTTCGGTCTCGGCCAGCACGAGCGCGACCGGCTGGCCCTGGAACACGACGTGGTCTCGGGCCAGGAGCGCCTGGCTGCGGGACGACGGCACGGGCTCCATCGTTGGAAAATGCGCCGCGGTCAGCACCGTGACACCGGCGAGCCGCTCGGCCTCGCTCGCGTCGATGCCGCGAATGCGCGCGTGCGCGTACGGGCTCACGACCAGGCGCCCCCGCAGCATGTGGGGCATCGTGAGATCGGCCGCGTACGTCGCGTGTCCGGTGACCTTTTCCAGCCCGCCGCGCACGCGGGTCGGTGTGCCGACCGCGGTGAACGCCGGTCGCGCCGAGCCGGCGTCGGGCGCGCCGCTCACCGCGGGCGCCGTCCGGCCGCCTCGCCGCGGCGGGCGTCGGCCGTCACGATACCCGCAGCCGGGCGCGGAACCCCGGGTGATCGACGACCGCGCGGTTGACCAGGAACCGCGGCGTGCGTCCGGCCGCGACGTCGAGGATCGCCTGGCACGCGCTGCGGCCGACGCCGACGTAGCACTCATCGGTCATGCACAGCGTGTGGGGCGAGAGGATCACGTTCGGGAGCCGCAGCAGCGGATCGTGCGGGTCGACCGGCTCGGACTCAAACACGTCCAACCCCGCGCCCTGGAGCCGGCCCTGCGTGAGCGCCGCGGTCAAGGCGCGCTGATCCACGATCGGGCCCCGCGCGACGTTGATGAGGAACGCCGTCGGCTTCATCAGCGCGAGGCGCTCGGCGTTGATCAGGTGCGTCGTCTCGGGGGTGTGCGCGGCGCAGATGCAGACGACGTCGGCGCGCGCGAGGAGCGTCGGGAGGTCCACCAGCGTCACCCCCTCGGGGGCGGCGTCCGGCGTCACGTGCGGATCGTAGGCGATCCGCGTCATCCGAAATGGGGCGGCGAGCTCGCACACCTGGCGCCCGACGTTGCCGCAGCCGATCATCCCCAGCACCCGGCCCGTCAGCCCGGTGCCGAAGTGAAAGGTCTCTTCCCGCCACTGGCCGTTGCGGACCATGTCGTCCTGGATCACCAGCCGGTGCGTCAGCGCCAGCAGGAGCGTGATCGCGGCCACCGCGACCGACCGCCCGATGCCGTCCGGCGTGATCGTCACCGCGATCCCGCGGCGCGTGCACGCCTCGAGGTCGACGGTCTCGTAGCCCACCCCGAAGCGCGCGATGACCGCGAGCCGATCCGCGCCGTCCAGTCCCGCCTCGGGAATCCGCGACACCTGGTCGAGCAGAGCGTCGCATCCCCGCAGCTGCCCCGCGCGGATCTGTCCGGGTGGCCCCGGGAGCATCTCCCACGAGATACCGGGCACCGGGTCGAGGCCGATGCGGGCGAGAAACGCCTCGGGATCGGCGATCCAGTAGCCGGGCGAAATCCCCACGCGAAACGCGTTGGTCACAGCCGTATTCCTCCTCCAGCGTCTTTCGGTTCCGGGCGGGCCGGGTCAGTCGTGCGGCGGCCGACCGAGCTCGCTGCGGGGCATCCCGGCGAAGCGCTGCAGCACGATGGCACTCGCGCGCACGCCGTGCAGGATCGAGTCGATCGTCATGCTCTCGTTCGGCGCGTGATTGTTCTCGTCCGGCGGCGCGTAGGTCGTCCAGATCGACGGGATCTTGAGCACGTCGGTGATCAGAAAATTTGGGCTCGATCCCCCCGTCACCGGCAGCACAACCGGCGGCACCCCATAGGCCTCGGCGAGCGCGTCGACGATGACGCGCGACACCGGCAGCGCGGTCGACGTCTTGGACGGCCGGGTCCCGTGCAGCTTGCGGATGGTGACGTGCGGAGCGTACCGCTCGACGTGCCGGCGAATCTTCGCGAAGATCTCGTCGGGCTCCTGGTGCGACGCGAGCCGCGTCTCGAGCTTCGCAAGCGCCTTCGACGGGATCGCGGTCCGGGCACCCTTCCCCGTGTACCCGCCGGCGATGCCCCCCAGCGTGAACGTCGGCTGAAACATCATCTTCTCGTAGAACGACAGATCGGGCGGACCGTCAAACGCGGTGATGCCGAGGTTCGCGGTGACCGCCGCGGCGTCAAAGGGCACCTGGTCCATCAGCGCGCGCTCCTCCGCGGTCGGCGGGACGACGCGGTCGTAGAACCCCTCGATGCCCACGCGGCCGTCCGGCATGCGCATCGTCGCGAGCAGGTCGATCAGCGTCCAGATCGCGTTCGGCGCGGGGCCGCCCCAAATCCCCGAGTGGAGGTCGCGGTTCGCGCCGGTCGCCTCGAGCTCGACCTGCAGCACCCCGCGAAATCCGAATTTGGCGCTCGGCCGGCCGGACAGGTGCATCGACCCGTCCGGCGCGTAAAACAGGTCGGCCCGCAGCCGCTCCCGGTGCGCGTCGACGAACGCCGGCAGGCTCGGGCTTCCGGACTCCTCCTCCCCTTCCACCATGAACTTAATATGGAGGCGCGGCAGCGCCTCGAGCTCCGTCAAGAGCTGAATCGCGAACAGCGACGCCAGAAACTGTCCCTTGTTGTCGCCGACCCCGCGGCCGTAGATGCGGCCGTCGCGGATCGTCGGCTCAAACGGCGGGCTCACCCACGCCTCGTACGGCTCGGGCGGCTGCACGTCGTAGTGGCCGTACAGGAGAATGGTGTTCGCGTCACCGGCGGCGCGCCGTTCGGCGTAGACGACGGGGTTCCCCGCCGTGGGGATGACCTCGGCGTCCATCCCATGCTCGTGAAAGATGTCCTGGAGGAGACGCACACACTCGGGAATGCCGACGCCCTGGCTCGAGATCGACGGCTGACGGACGAGGCGGCATACCGTGTCGAGATACCGGTCGCGCCGCGCGGCGATCGCCGCCGACAGCTCGTCGCGTCCGATCCTCCGCGGGCCGTCCCCGCGCGGCCGCGCCATCAGGCCCGCGCGCGCGTCACGCGTGCGGCGGGCGCCCGAGATCGCTGCGGGGCATCTCGGCGAAGCGCTGCAGCACGATGGCGCTCGCGCGCACGCCGTGCAGGATCGAGTCGATCGTCATGTTCTCGTTCGGCGCGTGATTGTTCTCGTCCGGCGGCCCGTAGGTCGTCCAGATCGACGGGATCTTCAACACGTCGGTGATGAGGTAGTTCGGGCTTGATCCTCCGGTCAGGGGCACCACGACCGCCGGCACGCCATAGGCCTCGCTGAGCGCCTCGACGACCACCCGCGACACCGGGAGCTCGGGCGAGGTCTTGGAGGGCCGGGTGCCGTGCAACTTGCGGACCGCCACGTCCGGGGCGTAGCGCTCCACGTGCCGGCGGATCTTCCCGAAGATCTCGTCGGGATCTTGATGGGCGGCGAGCCGGCACTCCAGCTTGGCGAGCGCGGTCGACGGGATCGCGGTCCGGGCGCCCTTGCCCGTGTACCCGCCGACGATGCCCCCGAGGGTGAACGACGGCTGAAACATCACCTGCTCGTAGTAGTATAGGTCGCGGGGTCCGGCGAACTCCGTGATCCCGATGTTGGCCTTCACGGCCTCGGGGTCGAACGGGACCTCCAGCATGAGCTTGCGTTCGTGCGGGGTCGGGGGCACCACGCGATCGTAAAACCCTTCGATCGTGACCCGGCCGTCGGGAAAGCGCATCGTCTTCAAGAGATCCACGAGCTTCCAAATCGCGTTCGGCACCGGACCGCCCCAGATGCCCGAGTGCAGATCCCGGTTGGCTCCCCGAGCCTCCAGCTCCACTTGAAGCACGCCGCGGAATCCGAACTGGGCGATCGGCCGGTTGAGGAGATGCATCGGGCCGTCGGGCGCGTAGAACAGATCCGCCCGAAGGAGGTCGGCGTGCTGCTCCACGAACGCGGGAAGGCTCGGGCTCCCGCTTTCCTCCTCGCCCTCGAAGATGAACTTGATGTTGACGCGCGGGAGCGCCCCGAGATCCGTCAGCAGTTTGATCGCGAAGAGCGATGCGAGAAACTGCCCCTTGTTGTCCCCCACCCCGCGGCCGTAGATGCGGCCGTCACGGATCGTCGGCTCAAAAGGCGGGCTGAGCCACGCCTCGTACGGTTCGGGCGGCTGCGTGTCGTAGTGGCCGTACAGGAGGATGGTGTTCGCGTCGTCGCCGGCGCGCCGCTCGGCGAAGACCACGGGATTGCCCGAAGTCGGCATGATCTCGGCCTGCATCCCGTGCGTCAGGACGATCTCCCGCAAGAGAGCCGCGCATTCGTGGATCCCGACGCTCTGGCTGCTCACCGACGGCTGGCGCGCCAGCCGGCAGACCGTGTCCACGTACTCGTCGCGCCGCGCGACGATCTCCTTCCACAACTCGCGGCTCCCGCCCATCGTCCGGCCCCCAGCTACCGCGCGTCGAGGCTGACCGTCAGCGCACGGACCCCGAGATACGCCTGGATGAGCGCGAAGACGACCCGGTTCCGCTCACGCACGAGGCGCGTATGCAGAAACTCGTACGCGTCGGTGCCCGGCTCGACCGCGGCCAGCGTGGACGCCGCGCGGAGTCCCGGCACCGCCGGGAGGTTCACCGCGAGGTCCTGATCGAACGGGCTCGTCGACGTAAAGTCCACCGGCACGAGCCACCGGCTGAGGTCCATCAGGCCGCGGTTGATCCTGGCGGCGATCCGGGTGCTCACCTTGCCGCGGGCCCGGATCGCGTCGAGCTTCTCGTAGAGGACGCCGACCGCCGCGGCGAGCGCGTCGGCCTGCACGGTCGCCGGCTCAAGATTCAGGCGGCCTTCGGTCCCGGCTTCGATCGCGCGGAGCGCGTGGCGCAGCTCGTCGACGGCCACCCGATAGTCCAGCGGCAGTACGGGCACCGTGCACAACCGGTAGACGCTCAGCACGTAAATCGCCGCGTCGCGCACCAGAAAGTCCCGGTCGATCTTGTCGAGCGTGTCGTCCGGCGTGTGCCACCACCACGCGTGCCCGCCGCTCCCGCTCGACGACCCCGCGACTTGCCCTCCGGCCGCGTGCGCCGCCTCGTACGTCGGGCCCTGCGTGGACAACGTCATAAAGAGCGACGGCACCCCGTGCCCCCAAAACGACTGGTCGCCGGCCCGGCTGAACCGGCGCGGCGTCAACGGCTGGCCGCAGATCGTCTCGACGACCTCGCTGCCGAACGGCCGCAGTTCCGCCATCGCGTACGCGTTGGACACCACTGTCGCGCCCTGTTCGCCGAGCGAATCGACGTTCACGTGGACCGCGCAGCGGTCGTGGATCTCCTGCCAGAAGGCGTCGGCGTACCACGCGGATCCCGCGTAGCGCGCCTGGGAGTGACCGGACCAGAACGCCACGCGCAGCCCGCGCCGCAGGGCCCGCCGCCGCCGGGCGCACACGTACGCCACTTCCATCATCCCCGCGTTCGCCGTCCCGTTGTCGATCGCGCCGTAGTACCAGGAGTCGACGTGGCCGCTGAGCATCACAAAGGTCTCGGCGTCCGGGCCGGGGCGCGTCGGGCGAAGATCGCCGACGACGATCGGCAGCTGATTCCACCCGCGGTAGACTCGCGTCGTCATCCGCACGCGCGGCGCGCCGGCGCGTGCCGCCTCGACGAGCTGCGCCCCTTCGTCCTGCTTGACCGAGACCGACGGCGTGTGCGGCAAGAGCGGCGCCGTCTCGGGAGTGGGGGTCCCCCACACCGGGGACAGGATGCGCTCGTGCAGATGGGTGCCCGCCACCCAGACGGACCCGGCGACGCCCGCCCGCTCGACCGTGAGATTGCGCTCGGGGGAGATCACCCCGTCGACGAGCACGATCTTCCCGCGTACGTCCCCCGCCCGCAGCTCGGCCTCGGTCCCCCGTCCGACGTAGACGAGCGGCCCCTCAAGACCGTCTGGCTCGGTCGACGTGGCGAACGCGTGGGTCGCGCACGGCAGCTCGACCGCGCGGCCATCCCCGCGCGTCAGGACGAGGCTCGCGGACTCGGGCCACGAGACGAGCGCCGGGTGCAGGTAGCGCGTGACGTCGAACCCTATCCGCCGCAGCTCGCCCTCGATCCAGTCGAACGCCTTCGCCTCGTCCGGCGTCCCCGCCATGCGCACCCACCGGGCGATCGCGCGGGTCGACGCCACGAGACGCCGGGCCGAGACGGCCTTCACCGCGGCCTGGTCCTGCTTTTCCAAGGGGCTGGTGCTCATTGCACGTTCACCTCGTCTCATGTGCGCCGCCCCCGCCGGGTGCGCGGAGGCAGCGATGTCGTCTACCGCGTCCCGCCGCGCGCGATCGCGCCGCGCGCCGCGTCCATGACCTGGATCGTCCGCTCCAACCCCGGCAGTACGTCCGGCACCGCCGCGGGCTGCTCGATCGCGGCGGGCATCTCCGCGATCATCGAGACTACCGGCGCGTCGACCCACGGGTACGGCGTCGAGCCGTCGTCGCGGTAGACGCGAACCGCCGCGCGGTACGGGTCCACGTGCATCGCGTCACCGGTACCGACCAGCTCGATCTCGACGTCCGCGACGCTGACCGGCAGGGAGCGCGGGAGACACCGGGACAATTCGACCGTCGCCAGCACGTCGCCGCCGAACCGGATCAAGAGGACGACCGTGTCCGGCTCCGCGCCGCCGTCGAACACGCTCCCCGCGAGCGCCTGCACGCGCACGACCGGGGTGCCGGCGGCGGCCACAAGAAAATCCGCGACCTCCCAACCGAGCCGGTCGAGGACCCCCCGCGGATCCGGCCCGACGTCGGGGCGTGGAAGGCGCGCCGCGACGTACACGGTCTGCAGCGCGCCGAGACCGCCGTCGGCGAGCGTCCGCAGCGCGGTGCGTCCGCCCGAGGTGTACCGCAGCGCGCCGGCCGCCAGGAGGGCGCCGCCGCCCCGCCGCCGCGCGTCGGCGATGCGGCCGAGATCGTCCGCGTGGTCAGCTGCCGGAACGGGGCATAGCACCACCTTCCCGGCCGACAGGGCCGCCGCGACGATGGCGGGCCGCGCCGGGTCGCGCGTCAGCACCAGGATCCCAGGAAGCCCCGGATCCGCCGCCACGGCTTCCCACTCCGCCGCAAACGGGACGCCGAGGCGCTCGGCCATGGCGGACGCGGCCGCGCGATCCTGCGTGCCGCCGCCGGCCCACCGCGCGATCCGCACCTGAGGGAGCGGCGCCCGGTGATCCGCGAGCACCGCGGCCTGGTCGCCGCCGCCGATGACGCCGAGCGGAATCGGCGGCTTCATGCGCGGGCTCCGGCGAGCCGCACCGTCTCGCCGGTCCTGGCCGACTCGGACGCGGCCAGCGCCAGTTCGAGTGCGGCGCGCGCGTCGGTGGCCGGCATCGGCAGCGGGGCGCGGCCTTCGATGGCGTCGAGGAACGCGGCCCACTCACGCGTGTAGGCCGCCGCGTTGTGCAGCAGCACCTCACGGATGCCGGGAAACTCGGCGCCCGTCTCCCCGTACCGCGTGCGGTCCACGAGCTCCAGGTCCTTCGCGCGGATCGCGCCGTGGCTGCCGTAGACTTCACATTGATGGAACGCGGGGTAGCTCTGCGGGAGGTTGTTGTGGACCTCCGCGGACGCGATCGCCCCGTTGGCAAACCGGATCGTCACCGTGATGAAATCGGGGGCGCCCTTCGTGTTTGTCGCCACCGTCACCCGATGTTCCGCGAGCACGGCGACCGCCTGGCCGCCAGCGAACCAGCGCAGCAGATCCATCTCGTGCACCCCGTTCGACAAGACGGCGCCGTGCGAGAGCGTCGGGTTTCCGCTCCAATGCTCGGGCGTGTAGTAGCGCGTGTGTCCGGCCTGAGGACGCGGCCGCCGCTCGTTCTCGCGGACGAGCCGAACCGTGCCGACATCGCCGCGATCGATCGCCGCGCGGACTTCCATGTACCGGCGCGTGAAGCGCCGGCTGTGCGCAACCATCAACAGCACGCCGGCCCGCTCGCACGCGCCGAGCATCGCGTCGGCCTCGGCGAGGGAGTTGGCCATCGGCTTTTCGCACAGCACGTGCCGGCCGGCCGCGGCCGCGGCCTCGACCTGCCCCTGGTGGGCAAACTCCGGCGTGGCGATCATGACGGCGTCGAGGTCGTCGCGGCGCAGCATGTCATGGTAGTCGACGTACGCCGCGGCGCCCCACGGCGCCGCGGCCGCCTCGGCGAGCTCCCGGTTCAAATCCGCCGCGGCGACGAGCGTCACCCGGTCGCTGAGGGTGCGCATCGCGGGCAGATGGGCCCGCATCGCAATACCGCCGCAGCCGATCAAACCGATCCGTACCAACGACATCGATGGCCTCCCTGCGGCGCCGTGACAGACCGGCGCGCGCACACGATCGAACGCCGCCCGGTCACTCCGGGACCGCGCGCACATGCCCCGGGCTCATGGACGTCCGTCGACGGGGCGAAGAAGACTGCGGCGACGCGAGACGAGGTCGACTGCCGATCGTATCCTGGCGCCGTATTCTGCGGGGGCGGAGCGTTTCCTCCAGCGCGGCGCGCGCGCAGGAAGCCGGCGCGCGCGCGCCAAACTATCGGGCGGGTTCCCGCAGGGCCGGACACGCACGCGCGGCTCCCGTTCCCGCACGGCGCCGCGCGACGTTCCCCGCCAGCCGCACGTTCAGACGCCGAGGTGCAGCGATGAGGATCACCCATATTGAGGGCGTGCACGTGCGAGTCCCGCTCGGCACGCCCTACCACAACGCGCGCGGACAGATGGACGCGTTCGACAGCGTCATCGTGCGAATCGAGACGGACGACGGACTCGTCGGCTACGGGGAGAGCGTGCCCTTCAACTTCAGCGCGACGGATCCGCGCGCGGTCCTGGGCGACGGCCGCGTCCTCGCGCGCCTCATCAACGGCCCGATCGCGTCCGCGCTCACCGGCGCCGATCCGCTCGACATCGAGGCGCTCGTCACGCGGGCCGCGGAGCTCGCCGGGCCGAACGTCGACGCGATCGCAGGGGTGGACCTGGCGCTGTGGGATCTCATGGGCAAGTCCCTCGGCCAGCCGGTCTACCGGCTCCTCGGCGGAATCTGCCAGGATCCGATCCCCGTGGACTTTACGATCGGCGCGCGGTCCCCGGCCGACACCGCGGCCTTCGCCCTGGAGGTCCACCGCGACGGGTTCGAAGGCGTCGTCGTGAAAGTCCCCTGCAGATCGATTGACGAGGACGTGGCACGCGTGCGGGCCGTCCGGCAGGCCCTGCCGTCGCACTGCACCGTCCGCGTCGACTGCAATACCGGCCACACCCGCGACGGCGCGATCGCGTTCATCCGCCGCATCGCGGAGTTCAACATCGAATTCGTCGAACAGCCGGTCGCGGCGGACGATCTCGAAGGCCTACGGCTGTGCCGCGCGGTCGGGGTGCCGATCAGCGCGGACGAGAGCCTGAACACGCTGCACGACGCGATCGCGCTGGTCAAGCAGGACGCGTGCGACCTCATGAACATCAAAGTTCCGAAGGTGGGCGGCCTGCTCTTTTCGAAGCGGGTCGCCGCGATCGCCGCGGCGGCCGGCATGCCCGTGGTCATCGGCGGGCGCACGACGCTCGAGCCGTCGAGGGCCGCGAGCCGCCACTTCGCCGCGTCGACGCCGATCACCACCGGGCGAGCCCACGAAGGGCCGGGTCCGGCGTCGCAGGGTCTGAGCGACGACGTCGTGCCGGACCAGACCACGCGCCAGACCGTCAGGCAGCACGACGGACATGTTCGGGTCAGCCAAACCCCGGGCCTCGGCGTCGACGTGCGGTGGGCCAAGGTGACCGAATACGCGGTGCCGGCGTAGTCCGCGCCGCGCCGCATCATGACCCACACGGTGCTCAACCCCCCGGTCGCCGGGACGGGGTGTTACTCGGCGACGCGCAGGCGGTACCCGATGCGCGCCTCGGTAATGATGTAGGGGGACTCCGCCTGATCTTCCTCGATCTTCCGTCGGAGCGAACTGATATTGACGCGTAGGAGGTGACTCTCGGTGGCATACGCCGGCCCCCACACTTGCCTGAGCAATTGCTGGTGGGTCAGCACTTTGCCGCCCCCCTGGGCGAGCGTCTTGAGCAAGTCGTACTCGGTCGGCGTGAGCTGGACGACCCGTCCGCCGACCCGGACCAACCGGCGGGTCAGGTCGATCTCGAGACTGTCCACGCGAAACGGCGTTCCCGGCCGGCTCGCCACAATACGCCGCAGCAGCACCCGCAGACGCGCGTGCAGCTCACCGACGCCAAAGGGCTTCGTGAGATAGTCGTCCGCCCCCGCCTCCAGTGCCGCGATTTTGTCTTCCTCTTGATCCCTCACCGTGAGAATCAGGATGGGGATTTGCGCACGATCGCTCAACTGCCGGGTCACATCCACCCCGTTCCCGTCCGGCAAACCGAGGTCCAAAATGATCACGTCCGGATGCACGACCGCCACCGCCGCGAGCGCCGCCGCAGCGCTCGCGGCCTCGAACACACTGTATCCGCGCGCTTGCAAGGCGATGCGCAGAAATCGACGGATCCCATCGTCATCGTCCACGACCAAAATGCGGGGGCCCGGACTGTTCATTGGCCGTTGAGCGGAAGACTGACCTGAATGGTGGTCCCGCCGCCCAGTCGCGGCTCCGCCCAGATGCGCCCCCCGTGCGCCTCCACGACGCCTTTGGCGATCGCCAGCCCAAGTCCGGTCCCGGCCACGGCCGGCCCGAGGAGCGCGGTCTGCCGCAGTCGGTAAAACTTCTCGAAGATATGGTCGAGCGCAGCGACCGGGACTCCAACACCTCGATCGGCCACGCTGATGATGACCTGTCCGTCCTCGGCCCGGGCGGCCACGTCGATCGGCGCGTCCGCCGGCGAAAACTTTGCGGCATTTTCCAAGACGTTCGCCAGCGCGTGCGCAAGCAGGGTGGCATCGATCGAGAGTGACGGCAGCTCTGGAGGAACCGCGACCCGGCATTCCCGGGCACCGAATGTCTCGCGCAATGACGTCACGAGATCGCGAACGAGCTCGGGAATGCTGCACGGCGCTCGGTGCAGGTGGGTGGCGCCGGCTTCGAGGCGCATCATCTCAAGGACGCCGCTCACCAAGCGATTGAGCCGGTTAGCCTGGTCATACGCGACGGTCACCAGCTCAAGACGGCTCTGTTCGTCGAGGTTGGATCGCTCGGACACGAGCGTGTTGAGGCTGCCGATGATCGTCGTCAGCGGCGTCTTCAAATCGTGCGAGATGGTGTCCAGCAGGGTCTTCTGGAGCTGCTGGCTCAGCGCGAGATCCCGATTGGTCTGTTCGACCGCGCCGACGCGCTCTTTGAGCGTTCCTAACACCAGCGCGATGACGAGAAAGCTGACGGCGACGAGGCCTTCATCCCCGGTGGGAATCGAAAACCCGTCCGACGGGGGCACAAACAGCAAATTGATGACGACCGCGCTGACCAGCGCGGCGATGACGGCCGGACCGCGACCCCACAGGACGGCCACCACCACGATGGCCAGCACAAACGGGAGCGCGACGGTCAGTGCCCCGGGCGCGATTCTGAACGCATACAGGATCGCGGACACCAGCAGAATCGAGCCAATGCTGAAGGCGTAGCCGATATACTTGCTGGCCATCACGGGATCCTCCCTCGCGTGAGCCGCGACCGTTGGGCAATCCGGCCGCCGGCACCGCGCGGTGATGCGGAGTACGTTCGTCCATCTGTCGCTCTGGGCGATGTGCGTCGCGCCCGTCAGGGGTGGTTCGTGACTCGCCAGCGCGTTCCTCCGAACACCACATCCCTCAGCTGCCGTCTCACCGCCCGCGAGTCAAGACCGTCGCGGCCGTACCGGCCCCGCGCGGCACCTGCGCGCCGCTCACCCGGCGCTGCGCACGATGCCCCCGTCGACCTGCAGCGAGGCGCCCGGTCACAAACCCGGCCGCGTCCGACGCCAGGAACGCGACGACATCGGCGACGTCGGACGGCGCTCCGAGGCGGCGCAGCGGAATGCCGAGCGCGCGCTGCGCGAGGACGTCCGCGGCGCTGAGGCCCGCGCGCTCGCCGGCGCGGCGCGCGAGCTCCACCGTGCGCTCCGTGAGAATCGACCCGGGGCACACATTGTTGACGCGAATCCCTTCCCCGCCGAGCTCGTCCGCGAGGGTCTTCGCCAGCCCGACGATCGCGAGGCGCACCGAGTTGGACAGCAGCACGCCGGCGAGCGGCTGCTTCACGCTGACGCTGAGCACGTTCACGATCGACCCGCCGCCGGACGCGCGGAGGTGCGGCACCGCGGCGCGCGTGACGCGGACGTTGCTGAGAAACGCCAGCTCGAAGTAGTCGAGGAAGTCGGCATCGGTCAGCTCGGCAAACCCGCCGTGCCGAGGCCCGCCCGTGTTGTTGACGACGATGTCGAGGCCGCCCATCGCCCGCGCCGCGTCGGAGACGTAGGCCGCAATTTCATCCGCCCGTCGCAGATCCACCGACCGGGTGAACGGCCGGGGGGCACCGGCGCGCTCCACCGCGTCCGCGACGTCCGCGAGCGCCTCAGCGGAGCGCGCGCAGATCGCCACCCTGGCGCCCCCGGACGCGAACCGTTCGGCGATCGCACGGCCGAGGCCGCGGCTCGCGGCCGTGACGATCGCGCGCTTCCCGTCCAGTCGCACCTGCATCGACGTGTCCTCTCGCGGGCCGGCGCCGATGGAATCCGCGCCCTACGACAACCCGAGCGATTCCTCAAACCCGGTCGCCGCTCCCGCGATCGTCTGCGCGACGAGCCGGCCGGTCACCGGCGCGAGCGCGATCCCGTCGCCGCCGTGGGCACACGCCAGGATCAAGCCCGCGGGCCGCGGGCACCGCGCGATGATCGGGCGCTTGTGGGACCCGACGGGGCGCAGCCCCACGGTGTGGCCGACGACCGGCAGCGGCATGAGGGACGGGAAGAAGCGGCCGAACTCCTCAAGCAGCGCCTCGCGCGCCCGGGGCGAGGGTGTGAGGTCGAACCCCGACAATTCCCGCGTGGCGCCGAGTCGAATCGACCGGTCGGGGTCCTGCCCGATCGCGAGCCCCACGGAGAAATGCCCCTCGGCCAGCGTCGTCGCAAACTTGGCGGCCAGCACCGCGGGGGCCAGCACCCGTCCCCGCAGCTCGTACGGGACGGGGCTCGTCACCAGCATCTCGCCCTTCTCAAAATGCATCGGGACGTCGACCCCGATACCCGCGGCGAGCGCCAGCGTCCACGGGCCGGCGGCGAGCACGACCTCGCGGCAGCCGATGACGCCGCCTGCCGTGACGACGCCCCGCACGCGGTCGGCGATGATCTCGAAGCCGCGCACCTCGGTGTGCGGGCGAATCGACGCGCCCCGCGCGGCCGCCGCCTTGGCCACCGCGACGCACGCCGCGTGGGGCGGCACGATGGCGTCGTCCGGGGCGTAGCTCGCCCCGAGCACGTCGCGCGCCAGATACGGCAGGTGCGCGCGCACCGCCGCCCCATCCAGCATCTCGACGCGGACGCCCTCGCGGGTCAGCCAGTCGACGCGATCCCGCACGAACGCGGCCTCCGCGTCCGAGCGGTAGGGCACGTAGCTCCCGTTCACGGCGTAGGGCACGCCCGCGTCCGCGCGCAGCTCCTCGTACAGGGCCATGCTTGTTCGGGTGAGCCCGATCAGCAGCGGAAGGTTCTTCGTGTGGCACAGGACGCCGCCGCCGGACGCGGACGCGGTGGCCCCGCCGATCTCCCCACGTTCCAGCAGCACCACGCTGCGGCCGAGCCGCCGGATCTCATACGCGCAGCAGACGCCGATCATCCCGCCCCCGATGACCACCACGTCCGCGCTGTCCGGCATCGGCCCCCCGCCTCGTCCCACCCTGGCGCCGTCCGCGGCTCAGAGCGGCAGCGGCGTGCCCGCGCCCGCCATACGCGCGCGCCGGTACAGCTCGGCCGCCGTCGCGAGGTCCTCCAGCGCGACCCCGAGGTTGAAGGCCAGCAGGCGAGCGTCCGCCCGCACGCGTCCCGGATGCCGCCCGGCGACGATGTCGCCCAGTTCCGCGTCGATGCGCGTCACCGTTTGAAACAACCCGTGCTCCTTCATATGGTCGATCGATCGGGCGTCGTCCGTCACCACGCAGTCCATGGCGTCAATCGCGGCCCGCGACCAGAACGTGTCCCGATTGATCGAGACGCTCAACGCCCCAGGCGCGATCCAGTCGGGTTCGATGAGCCCGTCCGGGGGACGGTCGTTCGAACCCGCCGTCACGATGACCGACGCCTGGTCGATCGCTTCGCGCGCGCTCCCCGCCGCGCGGACGTCGAGGCGAAGCGCTCCCGACATCTCGTCTGCGTAGCGCGCCGCGGCGTCCGCGTTGATGTCGTACGCCCGCACCGACCGAATCGCGACCGGGGACGCGGCGATCGCCTCGAGGTTGCTGCGCCCCTGCACGCCGCAGCCGACGATCGCCACGTCCTGCGCGCCGGCGTTCGCGAGACATTCCACGGTCAGCGCGGTCGCCGCGCCGGTGCGCATCGCCGTGATCCACGTTGAGTCCATGATCGCGAGCGGCGCGCCGGTCTCCCCGTCGCTCAGGATGTACAGTCCGAGGATGTACGGGAGGTCGTCACCGGCCTGGCGCGGCGTGCCGCTGCTCCACTTCACGCCCGCGGCGCCGAGCGAGGGGAGGTAGCACGGCATCGCGCTGTAAAACGTATCGGGGCTGCGCATGATCCAGATCTTCCCCGGCATGAGCGCCCGCCCGGCGGCGCGCTCCTCAAACGCCGACCGCAGCAGCCCGACAATTTCGGACACGCCGAGCCCGAGCGACTCGATGTCCGCCCGGCTCAAATACAGCATGGTGCGATCAACCGTCACGATGCCATCCTCCCTGTGCCGCGCCGGCGTGCGAGTGGGGCGCCGCGCGGTCTAGAAAAAGTTCGCTTCCCGGCGTACCGGCGCGGCGAACCGGTCCAGCCGGAACGGGTGGAGATCGAGCGACACCGCGCGGCCGTCCACGATCAGCTCGCTCAGCAAGAGCCCGATCGCCGGCGCGTGCATGAACCCCTTCCCATTGTCGCCGCACGCGAGCACCAGCCCATCAACCGCCGGGACCCGACCCAGGATCGGGTGATAGTCGGGCGTCAGCGCGCGCACGCCCGAGTAGCTGCGCCGCACGCGCGCTTCGGCGAGACGCGGGATGCGCCGCGCTCCCGCGGACAGCACGCGTTCCACCCCGTCCCAGTCCACATCGCTCCCAACGCCGGGACGCGTGTCCCGGTCCGTCCCCCCGAGCAAGAGATCCCCGTGGCCCGTCCGGTGGAGATAGAATCCGGTGTCGGCGTCCGTGATCAGGGGCATCTCCACGTCGAGCGCCGGAATCGGAGCGACCACGCTGACCTGCCGCCGATAGGGCTCCGCCGGCACGTCGAGCCCGGCCCACCGCGCGACCGACGCGGACGACGGCCCGGCGGCGATCACGACCGTCCCGGCATCCAGCCCTCCGCCGCGGGTCTCGACGCCGCTGACCCGGGCGCCGGTCCGGCGCAGCCCGACCACTTCCTCCTCGCAGCGAATCTCCGCGCCGAGCGATCGGGCGCGGGCCGAGAATCCCTGAACGGCCGCGGACGGCTCCGCGGACCCGTCCTCCTGACAAAAGGTGCCGCCGAGCAGGTCGTCGGTCCGCAGTTCCGGCACGAGCGCGCGCGCCTCGCTGGGCGACACGGTCCGACTCGGCACGCCGAGCGACTGCTGCAGGGCCACCCCGGCGCGCAGCCCGTCCATCGTGCCGGCGTCGCCCGTCACGAGGAGTCGGCCGTGCGGCCGAAAATTGACGGAATAGCCCGGTGTCCTCCTCAAAGCGGCGATAGATCGGGAGGCTGAGCTGCGTGAGCCGGATGTTCTCCTCCGTCGAAAACTGATAGCGGATCGCGCCGGTCGCCTTCGCGGTCGAGCCCATCCCGAGCATTGACTCTCGCTCCAGCACGACCACGCGCTGCGCGGGCGCCCGGCGCATCAGGTGGTAGGCGATGCTGCAGCCGATGACTCCGCCGCCGATAATGACCACGTCGGCGGGTTTCATCGGCGGCGCGTCATCCCGCCGCCGAGGGCGCGTCGCATGCGGCTACGCGACGGCGGTGTGATCGGGATACAACTCGGCGTTGGCCCGGTGCAGCTCGTCGAGATTGGCGCGGCCCATCGTGCGTCGGCCTTCCTCAAGATCGTGAATCAGCCCAATCAGCCGCTCGTTGAGCGGCAGTGACAGCCCGTGGGCGCGGCCGATCTCCACGACCGTCCCGAGGTGCGCGTCCACCTCGGTGCGGCGATGCCGCACCGCGAGATCGCGCCACACGCCGGTCTTCGTTTTCAGCGACTTCCCGCTGACCGCGGCGCGCCGGTCAAGCGCGCGGTCGATCGCCGACCAGTCGCGGGGTGTGGTAAAACGCATCGGCGCTGGGTCGAACCCGTCGAACCCTTCGATGCGCACGCCCTCCGCGTCGGCGACACGCACGACCTCACCCGCCAGGTTCGCGAGGACCGGCCGGTCCGCGCGGCTGCCGAGCACGTCGGCCGTCTTCTCGTCGACGAGCGCGGTCGCCATCAGCATCGACCCGTAGATCGTCTTGCCCCAGAGGTACCCCCAGATGTTGTCGGTCACCTGGGCGCGGTCCAGGAACGCGCGCCGCACGGTCCCGACGATCTCCTCCACGCGCGGCGTGGTGCGCCCATCCAGCTCGCCGAGATAGAACGCGCCCGGCGCGGCGTACAAGATCCGCCCCGGCGAGAGATAGTCGGCGGCGTAGTTGATGAACGCCCCGACGGTCCGTGCGGCGCCGATCCGCGCGGCGATGACGCGCTCGTTGAGCCCGTTCTGAAGCGAGACGACAAAGCTCTCCGGCCCCATCAGCGGGACGACCGGCTCCAGCGCGGCCGCGGTGTACGGCGCCTTCACCGCGAGCAGCACCGCGTCCAGGGGGCGCCCGCCCAGAGCCGCCGGCAGCGCGTCGACGGTCACGGCGCGGCCCGCGGACAGTGAAGCTGTCGGCGCCTTCGATGACCAGGCCCGTATCGCCGATGGCCGCCACGTGCTCGCGATCCTGGTCGACCAGCAGCACGTCGCAGCCGGCCCGAATCAGGTACGCGCCGAGCGTCCCACCCATCGCGCCCGCGCCGATGATCGTGAAGCGCATCCGCATCCCTCCCCGACCGTTCGCTGCCTGCTTCGTTCGCGCCAGCGCACGCACGTCCCTCCGTCGACCGCCGCGCACGCGAAGCAGGAGCGCCGTTCCGACGGCGAGAAATCGATCGCACACTCCCCGACGCGCCATCCGGGTTCGCGAACGTGATCGATTCCTCGGCTCGATCCTCGCTCGGGGGGGTTCGGCCGCTTCTCGATTCCTCACCAAGGGGGATGCCATGCGGATCGCAGTGATGGGCGCCGGGGCGATCGGCGCCAACGTGGGAGGCATGCTCGCCAAGGCCGGGTACGATATCACGCTGATCGACCAGTGGCCGGCCCACGTGGACGCGATGAACGCGCACGGCCTGCGCCTGAGCGGCACGACCGGCGACTTCGTCGTGCCGGTCCGCGCGCTGCACCTCCACCAGGTCCAGGGGATCGAGGACCCGTTCGATGCGGTCTTCCTCGCCGTGAAGAGCTATGACACCGAATGGGCGACGATGTTCGCGATCCGCCTGCTGCGGGAACCGGATGGGGTCATCGTCGATTTCCAAAACGGGATCCACGACGAGCGGGTGGCCGCGGTCGCGGGCCGCCACCGCACGCTCGGCTGCGTGATCACGATCGGCGCGGGGATGTACGACCCGGGACACGCGATTCGCACCGATCCCCCGGTGGCGGGGCGGGTCTACTATAAGATCGGCGAGCTCGACGGCCGCGACACCGAGCGCGCGCGGCGGATCGCCAAGGCCGTCAACCACGCGGGCCTGACCGAGGTGACGACCAATCTATTCGGCGAGCGGTGGTCGAAGCTCGCCGTCAACGCCATGGGCAATCCGCTCGCCGGCCTGACCGGCTACCGCTCCGCGGAACTGCGAACCGTCCCGGTCGTCCGGAAACTCTCGGTGCAGATCGGCGCCGAGGTCGTGCGGGTCGCGCGGGCGGCCGGCTACGAGGTCGCCCCGATCGGCGGGATCGAGGCCCAGCGCTATGTCGACGCCGCGGAGGGCCGGGGCCTCGCCGAACTCGAAGCCGAGATCGCGGCGCGCCCGGGGGCCGGGGATGTCGGCCGGCCCTCCCTGCTGCAGGACGTCATGCGGGGGCGGCGCACCGAAATCGACGATCTCAACGGGTACGTGGTGTCCGAGGGGAAGCGCCTCGGCGTCCCGACGCCGTTCAACGAAGCGGTGGTCCGCGAGGTGAAGCGCCACGGCGTGGGCAAGCTGACACCCGACCCGAAACACCTGGAACCGCTCGCCCGCATGCTTCCCGCCTGACACGCAACGAGGGACCCGGCCGTGCTGAAGGAGTCGGCGGCCCTTGGGAGAGAATCACACGCGGTCATACTGTCAGGCCATTCCACGGAGGGAAGATCTCATGCGATTCCGGCACTCACGCTGGCCGTTGATCCTGATCGTGCCCCTCTTGTTCATGCCGCTCGCGCTGTGGACGACCGCGCAGGCGCAGGCGCCGCAGACGCTGGTCATCGCGATCGGCGCGGACCAGGTCGGCATGGACCCGCAGACGAACCTGGATGCGGAGTCCGGCTACGTCACGACGACCCTGTTCGATGGGATCGTCAATTACGGCGAGGGCACCGCCACCCCGGGCCCCGGGCTCGCGGAATCGTGGACCGTCTCGCCCGACGGCAAGGTCTACACGTTCAAGATCCGGCACGGGGTGACGTTCAACGACGGGTCGCCGATGAACGCCACCACCATCGCGCAGGACCTGGACCGGGGGCTCAACCCGCAGAACCCCTGCTACATCTATAGCCGGAAGGCCGTCGACAGCTACGACCCGTTCATCTGGGGCACCCCGCCGAACGTCCCCAAGGTCGAGGCCACGGACGACTACACGCTGCGCGTCACGTGGGCGGCGCCCAACGCGCCGTTCCTGGCCAACATCGGCATGCCGTGGGCGGGCATCATGAGCCCGGCCGCGACGAAGAAGTACAACTGCGACGCCGGCCAGAACCCTGTGGGCAGCGGCCCCTTCAAGTTCGTGGAGGCGGTCCGCAACGATCACATTACGGTGCAGGCGAACCCGAACTATTGGGGCGGCGCGCCCAAGATCAACCAGATCATCTTCCGGATCGTGCCGGAAAGCACCACGCGTCTGCTCATGCTCGAGCGCAATGACATCCAATACCTCGTGGACGTCCCCGCCTCGGACATCCCGCGGATCGCGGCGAATCCCGCGCTCAAGCTGTGGATGAAGCCCGGCTTCTATGTGAGCGGCGTCGGGATGTCGACCGACCTCGGACCGTTTCGGAATAAGGCGGTCCGCCAGGCGATGAACTATGCCGTGGACAAGAGCGCGATCAACAAGAATTTGTACGGCGGCTGGACGACCCAGACGCAGGGCGTGCCGGGGTTTTCGTGGGCGTACGACCACTCGGTCGCCGCGTACCCGTACGACCCGGCGAAGGCCAAGCAGCTGCTGAGCGAGGCCGGGTACCCGAACGGCTTTACGACGGACATGATGGTCGCCGATGTCCCGCGGCCCTACAATCCGATCGGCGGCGCCCGGCTCGGCGAGGCGGTCCAATCGTACCTGGCCAAGGTCGGCGTCAACGCGAAGATTACGCAGTACGAGTGGGGAGCGTTTCTCGATCGGATCCGCCACACGCAGTATCAGGGATTCGCGATCTGCGGCTTCAGCGCGGACACCGGCGACCCCGACAACATGCTGTTCTCGCTGTTCTACTACGACGATACGGCGAAAGCGCCGGGCGCGCAGAACTGCGCGCGCTACGACGATCCCGAGGTCAACCGGCTGCTCAGCGCCGCGCGCCAGATTCCCGACCAGTCCCAGCGGCAGCCCCTGTACGTGCACGCGAACAACCTGATCCACGACGATGCCCCGTGGATCTTCATCAACAACGGCACGCTGGTGCGCGCCACGCGCGCGAATCTCACCGGCTACACGCTCAGCCCGCTCGGCAAGCTGTGGTATCTCAACAAGGTCTCGTTTAAATAGCGGCGAGCGGCGTCGCACCGGCGCTCGTCAACGACCGGCTCACCCCGCGCTGGGGTGAGCCGGTCGCACGTCCTGCGTGTCACGGAGGCCACGGATGCGGTATGACCTGATTGTCACCGGCGATCTGAGGTTCCTCTCGCCCGTGGTACGGGCCGACGGATCCCCGCTGCAGAAGATCTGGCAGGAATTCGCCGAGGCGCACCACGTGTTCTGCAACCTGGAAGCGGTCTTGACCACGGAGACGTATCACCCGGACAAGCTCGTCTGCATGAAGTCCGATCCGGCGCTCGCCCCCGAGATCCGCCGCGCGGGCGTGAGTGTCGTGACCGTCGCGAACAACCACGCCAACGACTACGGGTGGCCCGGCATGCGGCAGTCCCTGGCCGCGCTCGACGCCGCCGCGGTCCCGCACGTGGGCGCCGGCCCCGACATCGACGCGGCGCTGCGGCCGGTCATCCTCGAAGCGCAGGGGCGCACCGTCGCGTTTCTCGGGCTCTCGTCCACGTCGGCCGGCCACTTCGGCGCCGGCCCGGACCAGCCGGGGCTCGCCGGCATCCGCATCGCGCAGAGCTACGTCGTCGACACCGTCACGATCGACGAGCAGCCGGGCTGCGTGCCATTCGTCGAGACCGTGGCCCTGAAGGAGGACGTGGAGCGCGCGCTCACCGCGGTGGCGGACGCAAAGCGGCGGGCGGACCTGGTGATCGTCGGCATTCACTGGGGGGTCTCGTTCGGCTGGCTGCCGCTGAACCAGTCTGAGCTGTGCACCTACGAGCAGCCGTTGGGCCACGCGCTGGTGGACGCCGGCGCCGATGTCGTGGTGGGGCACCATCCGCATATTCTGCACGGGATCGAATGGTATCAGAAGCGGCCGATCTTCTACAGCGCGGGCAATTTCCTCTTCCACCGCCAGAGCAACCCGCGGGGACGCGGCAGCTATCCGCCGTATATCTCCGGACCAAAAATTCCCGGCCGCGCCGAAGCGACGCGGCACGGGTGCTACATCCGGCTGTCGTGGGACGACGGACCCGACCCGTCCCGCGTCGAGCTGGTTCCCGTCTGGCTGGACGAGCGGGGCGAACCGGAACCCCCGACCGCGGAGCGCGCCGAGCTGTCGCTCGGCATGGTGGAATTCTACTCGCAGAAGTTTGGAACGCCGCTGCGCCGGACCGCCGACGGCATCGCGATCGCCCTCTAGCCATCGGGCGTCCGCGCGCCGTGGGGTGACGCGGCGGCACGGCGGGAACGGGCGGGCGCCGGGTGCGCCGGGTACGCCGGGTGCGCAAAGGTTATAACAAAAGGAATTTCCCCCGCTCCGCCGAAATCGACGACACCCGCTTCACTCGCGCCGGGAACCCGGCTCATAACGCCCGTGAGGTGATTGATGAACCGCAGAAGCCTCGCAGGACCCGCCGTGTGCATCATCGCCGTCATGCTGATCTACGCCGGCATGTCTCCGGCCGGGGCGCAGAGTACGAATGCCCTCGTGGTCGCCCAGACCGTCGATATCCAGTCGGGCGACCCGTACAAGACCGCGTTGACCACGTCGTATAACGTCCTGACGAACGTCTACGACACGCTCATCAACCGTGACGCCAACTTCAAACCGGTCCCGGGCCTGGCGACGTCGTGGCGCGCCGTCGATCCCACCACCTGGGAGTTCAAACTCCGCCACGGCGTGACGTTTCAGGATGGCGAGCCGTTCAACGCCAGCGTCGTCAAGTTTTCGTACGATCGCGCGTTTGACCCGAAGATCCATTGGGGCGGCCTCGGCTACCTGCGTCCCATCAAATCGGTCGAGATCGTCGACGACTACACCGTCCGCCTGCACACCGACCAACCCTGGCCGCTCCTGCCCAGCTTCGTCGGCTACTACTTCTGGATGGTCCCGCCGCAGTATCTCGCGCAGAACGGCGACGACGCCCTGGTCCGGCACCCGGTCGGCACGGGGCCGTACAAATTCGTCCAATGGGCGCGAGACGATCGGGTGGAGTTGATCGCGAACAACGACTACTGGGGAGGCAAGCCGACGATCGCTCGCCTGACGTTCCGGGTGATCCCGACCGACGCCGGCCGGCTCGCGGAGCTGCTGGCGGGATCCGTCGATATGATTCCACTCGTCCCGCCCGAGGCATTCGACCCGATTCGCAACTCGCCGCGGACGAAGCTGGTCTTCGCCAAGAGCACGACGGTGTATTTCTTCCTCTTCAACCTGCTGAACATCCCCCCCACCCGGCCGCTCGCGGATAAGCGCGTCCGGGAAGCCCTCAACTACGCCGTCGACCGCAAGCTGCTCAACACCGGGGTCATGCGGAACGCGGCGACCCCGATCGCGACGTTCTGCAGCGACGTCTCGTTCGGCTGCGATAAATCGATCATCGGCTACCCGTACGATCCCGCGCGGGCGCGGACGCTGCTGGCGGAAGCCGGCTACCCGAACGGATTCGATATGACCGTGATCACCCCGTCCGGCGCGTATCCGGGGGACCGGGATCTCAGCCTCGCGCTGGCGGATCAGCTCAAAAACGTCGGCGTGCGCGTGCGCGTGGAGGTGCGCGAGTACGGCCTCCTGCTCAGTCAGGTCACGACGCGCACGCTGCCCGGCGGCGACGCGGTCTTCCTCCGGTTCTCGGACCTGCTCGGATACGCGGGCGCCATTCCCGGCACGGCGTTCGAAAACTCAGGGTCGTCGTCGTACTGGAACGACCCCGAGTTTGACCATCTGATCGACGCCGCGCGGAATAACATCGATGAGCCGGCCGCGCGGAAGCTGTACCGGCAGGCGCAGGTGCTGTTCGAGAACGAGGCGCCGGCGATCACGCTCTTCACCGCCCCGGCCGCGTACGGGATGCGGAAGAACCTCGAGTGGGCGCCGCGCACGGACTTCCGCCTGAAGATGTTCCCGGCGGCGCTGCAGTAGGACCGTCCCGCCGCGCCCGCGCGGCGGCCCGAACACACGACAGCACCGCGGAGGAGACGATGCCAGCCGAGCGCGACACGCACGGGACGCCGGCGGCCCCGACGGGTTCGCAGATCGTCGCGAGCGGGGAGAACGTCCGCTACGATCGACCGACGCGCGACGCGGCGACCCGCCCGGTCATCCGGGGCCGCTCGCTTGTCGTCGCCTGCGGCCACTATCTCGCCAGCCTCGCCGGCATGCAGATGCACGCGCTGGGGGGCAACGCGATCGACGCCGGCGTCGCCATGGTCTTCGCGCAGGCGGTGCTGGAATTCCAGGGGTTTGGCTTTGGCGGAGAGGCCGCGATCCTCATCTACTCCGCCCGCGACCGCCGCGTCGTGGCGATCAACGGGAACATGCGGGCGCCGCAGGCGGCCACGATCGAGTGGTTCCATGCGCGCGGCATCACCGACATCGCGGGAGACGGATTTCTCCCCGCCGGGGTCTGCGCCGCGCCGGACGCCCTGCTCACGGCGCTCGACCGGTACGGACGGCTCAGCCTGGCGCAGGTGCTGGCGCCGGCCATCGACCTCGCCGCGAACGGCTTCGCGATGTACGAGGGGATGCAGCGGTCGCTCCAGGCGTCCGCGTCGCGGTTTCAGGCCGAGTGGCCGACCTCGGCGGCCCTGTTCCTCCGCGACGGCGCTCCGCCGGCCGTGGGCGATACTTGGCGAAATCCCGATCTCGCGCGCACGTACGAGCGGTTGGTCGACGCCGAGCGAGGCGCGAGCGCCCGCGGGCGTTCATGAAGGACTCCGCGCCGCGCGGGACCTTCTCTACCGGGGGCCGATCGCGCGCGAGATCGTCGCATTTCAGCGCGACACGACGGTCAGGGACGCCGGCGGCACGGTCTCGTCGGGTCTCTTGACCGAAGAGGACTTCGCGACCTTCGAGACCAGCATCGAGACACCGGCGACGGTGGACTACCGCGGGTACGACGTCTATAAGTGCGGCCCGTGGTCCCAGGGACCGGTATTCCTCCAGCAGCTGCGGCTCCTAGAGACGTTCGACCTGCGGGCGCTCGGGCACAACACTGCGGATTACATCCACACCGTGCTCGAAGCCGCGAAGCTGGCCTTCGCGGACCGAGAACGGTACTACGGCGATCCCGAGTTTGTGAACGTCCCGATGCGGGGCCTGCTCTCGCGGGAGTATGCCGCGGCGCGCCGCGGATTGATCGATCCGGACGCGGCCTCCCCGGACCTGCGCCCCGGCGACCCGTACCCGTTCCAGGGAGAGGCACCGCAGACCGCCCCCGCCCCCACGACCGCGCGCGCCTGGCACGGCGGGACCACCGGGACCCGCGCGGTGGACGCGGACGGCAACATGTTCTCCGCGGTCCCGTCCGGGGCCACGTTCCGGGGTTCGCCGATCATCCCCGGCCTCGGCTTCAGCCTCGGCACCCGCGGGCAGATGTTCTGGCTCGACGATCCCGATCATCCGGCCGCGCTCCGCCCGAGGAAGCGCCCGCGGACGACGCTGTCCCCCACGCTGGTGCTCAAGAACGGGCGGCCGTTTCTCGTGAGCGGGACCCCGGGCGGAGACCAGCAGGACCAGTGGCCGCTGCACGTCTTCCTGAACGTCGTCGAATTTGGGATGGGACTGCAGGACGCGATCGACAGCCCGAGCTTCCACACCCTGCACGCCCCGAGCTCGTTTTACCCGCGTGAAGCCCGGCCCAATGAGATCGTGGTGGAGAACCGGGTGCCCGCCGACGTGATCGCCGAGCTGCGCCGGCGCGGCCACATCGTGCGGGTCGTCGGCGCCTGGAACCTCAACTACACCACCGCCGTCACCTTCGACCCCGACCGCGGGCTGATCGAGGGCGCCGCCAGCTCCCGCGCGGAGCGACACTACGCCCTCGGCTGGTAGCGCGGCCGCGCGTCTCGCTGGAACCGCGGCGCCGATCGATCCGGCGCGCGCCGCGGAGGAACGGCCGGGTGTGATCGGAGGAACCCTTCGATGCTCGATCTGGTGATCCGCACCGGCACCGTCGCGACCGCCGGCAGCCTCTCCGTCTGCGACGTCGGCGTCCTCGACGGACGCATCGTGCAGCTCGGCGGGGCGATGCGGGCCCGGCGCACGATCGAGGCGGAGGGTCGGTACGTGCTCCCCGGCGGGGTCGACGTGCACGTGCACTTCACCCCGCAGGCCGAACCCCGGCCCGGCGACGAGCAGTGGGCCGACGACTTCTACGACGGCTCCCGGGCCGCGATCGCCGGCGGCATCACGACGATCGGCAACATGACGTATCCGTACGACGGGGAGTCGCTGCGCGACGCCATGACGCGCGACCTCGCGGTCGCCGCGCGCGGCGCCGCGGTCGATTACATCCTGCACCCCGTGCTGAAGTACCCGTCCCGTGAGGCGGTCGCCGAGATTCCGAGCCTGGCCGCCGACGGCCATACGAGCCTGAAGATCTTCATGTCGACCGAGGCGTTCGACGCGCACGCGGACGTCTATCTCGACGCGATGCGGAGCGCCGGGCAGCACGGCATGCTGACCGTCCTCCACTGCGAGGACGGCGCGCTGATACGGTATCTCTATCGAGACGTCCTGGCGGACGGTCCCCGCCCGGTCGCCGACGTGCGCCGCGCGCGGCCGCCGTACGCGGAAACGGCCGCGGTCGACCGCGCCGTGGCGTTTGCGCGGGCCACGGCGGCGCCGATCTACATCGCCCACCTGTCCTCGGCGGATGCGCTCGCCCGCTGCCGGCAGGCCCGCGCGGACGGACTCCCCGTGTACGTGGAGACGCGTCCGATGTACCTGTACCTCACCGGCGATGCGTTCGATGAGCCCGACGGCGCAAAATATCTTGGGCATCCCCCCGCGAGGAACGCGGGCGACCGCGCGGCGCTGTGGCACGGCCTGGCGCACGGCGACATCCAGTGCGTGTGCAGCGACCACGCGCCCTGGCTGCTGCGTCAGAAACTGGCCGCGACGCTGACGCTCCAACCCTCGCTCTCCCGTTCCGGCGTCGGCGAGCTTGAGGCGCAGCTTCCGCTGCTGTACTCGGAGGGCGTGCGGCGCGGCCGCCTGTCGCTCAGCCGTTTTGTCGAGCTGACGTCCACGAACGCGGCAAAGCTCTTCGGCCTGTATCCGCGCAAGGGCACGATCGCGGTTGGCTCGGACGCCGACCTCGTGGTGTGGGACCCCGATGCGCGGTGGACCGTCGACGGGGCGGCGATGCAGTCAAAGTCCGACTACTCCGTGTATGACGGATGGGACGTCTGCGGCAAACCAGCCGTCACCGTGAGTCGTGGAGAGGTCGTGCTCGACGGCGGCGAGGTCGCGGCCGAACGAGGCCGGGGCCGCTGGCTGCGGCGGGACCGGACCGCGGCGCTGTAGCACGGCACCGCGGCGGGCGCCCGGAGGTGTCATGCGGATGCCCCGGTGCGCGGGAGGATGCGTGTGCTCAACCGCTTTGATTTGAGCGGCAAGACGGCGATCGTGACCGGGGCCTCGATCGGGGGGCTCGGCTATTCGATGGCGGTGGCGCTCGCCGAAGCCGGCGCCGACGTGGCGGTCTGCGACGTCGAGGCGCGCCGCGCGGATCTCGAGACGACGGCCCGCGCCATCGAGGCGCTGGGGCGGCGTGCGCGGACCTGCCGCTTCGACGTGACGGACGGACCGGCGGTCGACCGCGCCGTGCAGGAGACGGTCGAGACGTGGGGGCGCCTCGATATCGCGGTCAGCAACGCCGGGATCGCGATGGTGAAACCTGCCCTCGAGATCAGCCATGAGGAGTGGCAGCGTCTCCTCGACGTCAATCTCACGGGCACGTGGCTCTTCGACCAGGCGGTGGGTCGCGTCATGGTCGCGCGGGGCGCGGGCAAGATCATCAACATCGCCTCGCAGGTCGCCGCGATCGTCCGGGAGGCTCCGCACGCGCCGTACTACGCGTCGAAGAGCGGCGTGCTGAATCTCACGCGCGCGCTGGCCGCCGAGTGGGGCGGGGCCGGCGTGCATGTCAACGCGATCGCCCCGGGCGTCTTCTACCCGACGAACATCAGCCGCCCCACGTTGGGGGCGCAGCCGGCCCGGCTCGAAGCGGCAGCCAAACGCACCATGCTGGGCCGCGTCGGGGACGCGGCCGAGGATCTCAAGGGGGCCGTCGTGTTTCTCGCGTCGGCCGCGTCAGACTACGTCACCGCTCACATCCTGTACGTGGACGGTGGGTGGACCGCCTGGTAACCGGCACGGCGCCTCGCCGAGCAGGGGTTGAGAAAACCGGAAGGGAACTCACGGTGATCACAAAACGGGTACGCGCATCCACCGGGTGCGCTCGAGCGAAGGAGAACGCGTGATCGGTCACGAGCTCCCCGCGACCATTCGGGATGTCGCCCCGCTGGTCCGCGCGCGCGACGTGTCCCCCACGGCACTGGTCGAGTACTGTCTCGACCGCGTCAGGAGCCTCAACGGCACGGTGCACGCGTATCTCACTGTGTGCGGAGAACGGGCGCTCGCCGACGCGCGCGACGCCGAGCGCGCGCTCGAGCGCGGAGACTATCGGGGTCCGCTCCACGGGATCCCGGTGTCGGTCAAGGACGTCATCGCCACCGAGGGCGTGGCGACCACGTGGGGCGCCCGGGCGCTCGCCGAGTACCGGCCGCCGGAGGACGCCACGGTGGTCCGGAGGCTCCGCGACGCCGGCGCGATCCTGCTCGGCAAGGCGAACGTCGACACCTACCCGTACGACGGCGCGCCCGGGAACCCGACCCTCGGCCCCACGCACAATCCCTGGGACCTCGCGCGGTCCGCCGAGCGCTCGAGCGGGGGGTCCGCCGCGCCGTGGCCGCGGGCTTCGACTACGGCAGCATCGGCACCGACAACGGCGGATCGGTGCGGATTCCGGCCGCCACGTGCGGGGTGGTCGGCCTCAAGCCGACGTTCGGGCGCGTGAGCAAGTTCCGCATCTTCCCCTACAGCGCGTCATTCGACCACGCGGGCCCGATTGCCCGAACCGTCTTCGACTGCGCGGTCCTCCTCGCCGCGATCGCCGGCCATGATCCGCTCGACCCTTCGACGGTCGACTGTCCCGTGCCCGAGTATACGCGCGACCTCGAGGAGCCGGTGTCGGGACTGCGCCTCGGCGTTCCGTCCGAGGCGTGGGAGTCCAACGACCCCGAGGTCGTGCGCCTCGTGGACGACGCGATCGCGGTGCTCGGCACCCTCGGCATGACCGTGCACCGCATCGACCCGCCCGGCTTCCGCGACGCGTTATGGGGCAACGTGGTCAGCGGCTTGGAAACCATGGCCCTCGCCGGGGGGCTCGCCGCGCCGGGGCGGGATGACGACGCGTTCGGCGCGTACATGACCGCCCGGGCGCAGGGCAATCACGCGCGGCTCATCGCACTTGGGATGCGCATCCGGCAGGCGGCGCAGGCCGAATACGCGCAAATCTTCCGTCGGGTGGATCTGATCGTGACGCCGACCGTGCCGGCCACGGCGCCGCTCCTGACCGAGGACTCCTCGCCGTGGGAGCGCCCCGACGAACTGTTCGCGGAGATGCCGGCTCGGTACACGCGGGTCTTCAACTTCGTCGGCAACCCGGCGATCACGGTACCGTGCGGCTTTACGGCGCGGGGGCTCCCGGTCGGCCTGCAGCTCGCGGGGCGGCCGTTCGAGGAAGGGACGCTGCTTCGGGCGGCGCACGCCTACGAACAAGCCACCGGCTGGCACCGGCGCCGGCCGGCGCTCGCGTGACCCCGATGTCGACGATCCGGACCCTGCCATCAGAACGTCGCGAGGTCCGGTTGACTCACCCGGGGCGACGTGGACGCGCCGCGCGAGCACGGGCCGCGATGGGCGCGGCGGCGCATCGGCATGACGGCCTACCTGCTCCGCCGGCTGTCCTACTCGTTGATCGCGTTCTGGGGCGTGCTGACGATCGTGTTTTTCCTGCTGCACATCACGGGAGATCCCGCGGCGCTGCTCGCGGGCGACCTCGCGACCCCGGACATTCTCCAGCAGATCCGGCACGCCTACGGCCTTGATCAGCCGCTCCCCGTCCAGTACGTGCAGTTTCTCGGTCAGATCGTCGAGGGCAACTTCGGGTATTCGTACCGCCAGAGCCTGCCGGTGCTCGAGCTCATCGGCGGACACATCGGCCCGACGATCGAACTCGCCGTCTCGGCGCTCGTCGTGACGGTCCTGGTCGGCGTCCCGCTCGGCGTGATCGCGGGCGCCAATCGGGGATCGCCGCTCGACACCACCGCGATGATGGCATCGCTGTTCGGCCTGAGCATTCCAAGTTTCTGGCTGGGATTGATGCTGATCATCGTCTTCGGGGTGCTGCTTGGCTGGCTGCCGGTCTCCGGGTACGGCGGGTTCAACCACCTGATCATGCCCGCCGTGGTGCTCGGCGGGTTCGAGGCCGCGCAGCTCAGCCGGCTCACGCGCACCGGCCTGCTGGAAGTCCTCGCGCAGGACTACGTCCGCACCGCCCGCGCCAAAGGATTGGCGCCGCGTCTCGTCCTGCTCAAGCACGCCTTGCGCAACGCCGCGCTGCCGGTGCTCACGATCATCGGGCTGGGGTTCGGCCGGATGCTCGGGGGCGCGGTCGTGGTCGAAACAATTTTCGCGTGGCCGGGCATGGGACGGCTCGGCGTCCAGGCCGTGCTCGCCCGCGACTTTCCCGTCGTGTTGGGCACGGTGGTGATCGGTGCCGCGATCTTCCTGGTGGTCAATTTCGTGGTGGACGTGAGCTATGGCTGGATTGACCCTCGCCTTCGGGCGAGCGCAAGCGACTCGTAAGTCCGGGCGCGGGTTTTTCCGCCGCCTCACCGGCAACACGTCCGGGTGGGTCACCTGTGCGCTGCTGATCGCCCTCTTCGCCGCCGGGTTCGGCGCGTCGTGGATCGTTCCGTACAATCCATCCGCCCAGGACCTCGTCGTCGCGCTGCACACGCCGTCGTGGAGCCCCGCGGACGGTCACGTCCATCTGCTCGGCACCGACAAGCTCGGGCGCGACGTGCTGAGCCGCGTGCTCGTCGGGCTGCGCGTGTCGCTCTTGGTCGCGTTCGCGGTCGTCCCGCTCTCCGCGGCGGTGGGCGTCGCGATGGGAGTGCTGAGCGGGTACCTGGGCGGGCGGATGGATCTGGCGCTGATGCGGGTGGTGGATGCGCAGATGGCGATCCCCGCGCTGCTGCTCATGATCGCCGTCATCGCCGCGCTCGGCCCGGGACTGGTGCAGATCGTCGGCGTGCTCGCCGTCGCAGGATGGCCGATCTATGCTCGCGTCATCCGCAGCGAGGTGATCGGGCTGCGGCAGCGGGAGTTCGTGTCCGCCGCGACCGCGACCGGCGTCCCAAACGGCCGGATCATGCTCCGCCATGTGGCGCCGAACGTCCTCCCGACCGTGATCGTCCTCGCGACGCTGCAGCTGCCGATTGTCATCGTGTCGGAAGCCGCCCTGAGCTTCCTCGGGCTGGGCATCCAGCCGCCGACCCCGAGCCTCGGCCAGATGCTCGCCGAAGCCCAGGACGTGATCTGGCAGGCGTGGTGGCTGCCGGTCATCCCGGGCGCGATGATCAGCATCGTCGTCCTGGTGTTCAACCTGCTGGGGGACCGCGTCCGCGACATTCTTGATCCGCGGCTGCGCGGCATCGCGTACACTCAGCCGCGGTTGGGACGCTAGGCGGACCGTGCCCCCACCGCGCGATCAGGCGCGGCGGCGACTCGTCCGGCGGGGCGCGCCCGGCGCCGCAAACACCACCCGCGCGCCGAGCCGAAGACCGAGCTCCTCCCCCGAGGCCACGCGGGACACCGCGAGCACAATGTTCATGTGATTCGGCATGTGGGTCAGGTCGTAGCCCGCCACGCGGCCGAGCAGTCGGCGTCCGACCCGCAGCTCGTCCCCGATGAGGAGCACGCCGCCGCGCTGGACTTCGACGAACCCAAGGTACGCGATCCGATTCACGGTCACGCCAGGGCCGGCGCCGGCTTCGTCGGTCGCGATCAGCTCGTGCACCGCGTGCGCGACGACGGCGCGCGAGGGCTGCGGGATCAGCTCAAGCCGCCGCGCGGCCACGTGCCCACGCAGCACGACGACCAGGCGTCCGGACACTGGGACCTTGGCCGCGTACGCGTCGGCCCCGATCAACTTCGCGCCGTACGGATCCCGAGACACTCGGTACCTCCTCGCGCCCGCGGCCGCCGCTGCGGCGCGCGCCGGCGCGGTCACACCACGAGGGCGGTCCCGACCCCGCGCGCGCGCGCCCGGCGGTAGAGTTCGACCGCCGTGGCCAGGTCCTCCAGGGCGACCCCGAGATTGAACACGAGGATGCGATCCTCGGCCCGCCGCCGCCCCGGGGCCCGGCCCGCGATCACATGGCCGAGCTCTGTCGGCACCCCACGCACCGCGGTAAAAAACCCGTCCGCCTTCATGTCGTCGATCTGCCCGAGGTCGTCCGCGACGATCGTGTCCATCGCCGACACCGCCCCGGGCGCCCAGAACGCGTCGCGGTTCACGGATACGCCGAGCGCGCCGGGGGCGATCCACTCGAGCTCGATCGGATGCGGACTGCGGAGATTGGGACCCGCGGTGACGATAATGTCCGCCCCGACCACGGCGTCGCGCGGATCGGCGGCGCGCCGCGCGTCGAGGCCGATCCGTGTCGACGCATCCGCGACAAATGTGTCCGCCGCCGCCGCGTTGACGTCGTACGCCCGCACCGCGGCCACCGTCGGGACCGCGAGCCGCAGCGCCTCGAGCACGCTGCGCCCGACCACGCCGCAGCCGAGAATCGCGACGGTGCTCGCGCCCTCGCGGGCGAGGGTCCGGATCGTGAGTGCGATCGCCGCACCCGTCCGGGCGGCCGTGATCCAGGCGGAGTTCATGATCGCCAGCGGCGCGCCGGTCTCGGCTTCGCTCAGGATGTACAGGCCCTGCACATACGGGAGTCCACGCGCCGGCGCGCCGGGATTGCCGCTGTTCCACTTGCAGCCGGCCGCCTCGAGCGCGGGAATGTAGCACGGCATGGCGCAGAAGAACGAATCCGCACTGCGGACGATCCAGCACTTGCCCGGCATCGTGGCGCGTCCGGCCGCATGCTCGGTAAACGCGGCGCGCAGCAGTTCGACAATGTCGAGCATGCCAAGGTTCAGCGACTCGAGATCGCCGCGGTTCAGGTACAGCACGGTCTGATCGGCCATCCGGTCCTCACCTCCCTGCGGTCACGCCGGCGGACGTCTCCCGGCACCGCGCGGCCTCGGTCGCGCCGCGCATCGTGGTATGATCCGCCCCACGCGTGCGCCGTCATCATGGGAATCATCGCGAGATTGACAGACTGCGGGGCGCGCGGATGCCGCGCGATGACACGGTGCCACTCCGCGACGGAACGCCGCGCCTACAGCATCAACTGCAAGGCCTCGCGCCCCGTCATCCCGGACCGCACCCCGAGGGCCTGCGCGGCGGCGGTGCAGTCCCGGACTTTCGCGTCGAGCAGATCTTCGATCTCGCGCACTCCGGTCACGCGGGCCGCCACGACCCGCCGTTCGGGGTGCAGCGCATCCAAAATCATGACGTCAAACAGCCCGCACGCGACAAAACCCTTGGCGGTGCTGATGCTGAGGTCCCTCGCGTTCGGCAGCTCCACCATCACCCCGATGGCCAGCCCACCGTCGAGCGCCACCGGCCGGACGTCGATCACGAACGCACCGGCTCCTTGCGCGCGGTCGCGATCCCGGAGTACTTGCCGATGATCTCGAGCGACCGGAACAGCGCGCGCACCATCGCGCGCGCCTCGGGCTCGAGCAGCGTGCCCTCTTCGTCGCTCGTCCCCAGGCCGGGCGAGATGAAGATGTTCGCGTCGTATCCGATCGTCGGCACCAGGCCCGCGGCCTTCATCGCGTTCTGCACGATGTTGGTCCCGGAGTACATGTCCTCGATGCTGAAGATCGGGAAGCCGGGGCCGGCGCCGTCCCAGGTGCGCTCGTAGTTGATCTCGATCGCCATCGAGTTGACCGACTTCGTGATCAGCCAGCCCTCGCCGTACCGGCGCAGCTCGCTCTTCTTGAACTCCTCGACCGTGATCTCGTAGAGCGTGTCGAGCGGGTCGAGCATGATCTCCTTGTGCTCAAGCAGCACGCGCATCGCCGCGAGACCGCCGAGCAGCGCCTCCTTGCCGGGATCCACCGTCACGTACGCCGCCTTGCCGTACGAGCCGGTCGTCCCCCACCGGTCGCCGTGGACGCCGAGCGCCCGGCGGATCGGCACCATGACGTCCTCACGTCCGATGATCAACCCCACCGTCGGGGCGCCGGCCGCCTTGTCCATGCTGTAGACCATGATGTCGGCGCCGGTGGCCCGCAGATCGGTGCCGAGAAACGGCGTGCCCCACGCGTTATCCGTGACGTAGGGCACGTTGTACTGGTGCGCGAGCGCCGCGATCTTCTGCTGCAAGAGCGGCGTGCCCGCGTGATCCTTCGCCCCGTAGCCGTAGCCCGGCGTGTCGTACCCCAAGGACGCGAATCCCACGAGCGACCCCACGTGGGCCGCCGCGTGCTGCGCGAGCACCGCGGCCGTCCCGTTGACGTCGGTACCGGTCAAGAGCGGCACGGGATGGTACTTGATCCCGTGGCACGGGTATTGGGCGCCCACCATCGGCACGATGACGGTATCGAGGTTCTCGAGACGCTTGCCGTAGAAGCCCAGCTCCCCGGCCGTGGTGCCGCGGTCCGCGTACAGGTCCTTGTAGCGAGGCGGAAACGGGCGCCCGTAGCCCGCCCTGATGGTGCATGTGCCGCTCGTACGGGGCGATGTAGCGCGAGCGGTAGTTGTCGCCGCGCCCCGTGAACGGCGGGCTGAACAGCGCGTCGAAGCTGACCCACAGCGCAGCCTCGCACGTCGCGATCATCGCCCCGTCGTAGTCGTCGCCGTAGTAGCTCTTCACGATCCGGCGGACGTCCGCCGCGAGGGTGGAGTTTTGAATGACCTTCCGCGCACCCGCGTCCATCGCGCTGGTCACCGCGCGGGTCAACAGCCCGTGGCATCCGGACACGGCGCCCGTAAATCCGAGGTTGCCGCGCATCTCGTCGGTGACGCCGGCATCGGTCGCCGCTTTCTTGACGTCGGCGTAGATCTTGTCGGCGTTCTTCGCGAGGTGGTCGTACAGGTCATAACGGAACGTTGTGCTCACCGAGCATCCCTCCGATTCGTCACTGGCGGGCAAGCGTTCGGGGTCGCCAAGCCTCTGCTGCGCCGCATTACTTGTCCGACACCGGGCGGCTTTCCTGCGTGGGCGTGCGCGCCCGCGGCGGCTAGAACAGGTTGGCCTCCTTGTGCAGCTCGCCCGCGAACCGGCCCAATCGAAACGGCGCCGGATCGAGCGACGTCACCGCCCCGTCCAGGATCTCCTCGGCCAGCAGCATGCCGATCGCGGGGGCGTGCATGAATCCCTTCCCGTTGTCCCCGCACGCGAGGACGAGGCCCTCCATCCCCTCGACACGGCCCAGGATGGGGTGATAGTCCGGCGTCAGCGCGCGCAGCCCGACGTAGGTGCGCCGCAGCGGGGCATGCATCAGACTCGGGATCCGGCGCGCGCCCGCGGTCAGCACGCGCTCGACCCCCTCCATGTCGACGTCGAGACCGAACCCGGGGCGGGTATCCTTGTCCGTACCGCCGAGCAGCAGATCGCCGCGCCCGGTGCGGTGCATGTTGAAGCCGGTCTCCGTGTCGGTCGTCAGCGGAAGCTCCACGTCGAGCGCAGGCACGCGCGCGACGACGCAGACCTGACGGCGGTACGGCAGCGCCGGCACGTCCACGCCGGCGAGCCGCGCGATACCGGCCGAGTACGGGCCGGCAGCGACCACCACGGTGTCCGCCTCGAACGCGCCCGTCGCCGTACGAACTCCGGTCACCCGGTCCGCGGTCTTGTGGAACCCGACGACCTCCTGCTCGACGCGGATGTCCGCGCCCCACGCCCGGGCCCGGGCGGAATAGCCCTGCACGGCCGCCGCCGGCTCCGCGGACCCGTCCTCGGCGCAGTATGCCGCGCCGATCAGGTCGTCGATACGCAGCCCAGGGACGAGCCGGGCCGCGTCGCCGGGGCCGATGATCTCGCTCGCCACGCCGAACGAACGCTGGAGCGCCACGCCCTCCCGCAGGCTCGCGAGCGTACTCGGCGTCGCCGTCAGAAACAAGTACCCGTTCTGACGAAAGTGGACGGAATACCCGGTCGTCTCCTCGAACCCGCGGTACTCGGGAATGCTGAGCTGGCTCAACCGGATGTTCGCCTCCGTCGTAAACTGCGCGCGGATGCCCCCGGCCGCCTTGGCCGTCGACCCGGTCCCCAGCATGGTCTCACGTTCGAGCAGCGTCACGCGGAGGCTCCGATCCCGGCGCAGCAGATGAAACGCGATGCTGCATCCCACCACCCCGCCGCCGATGATCAGGACGTCCGCCCGCTCCACGTCACTCCCCCTTGTGCGCTCAGTTCGGACTGCGGCCGGCTCGGCGGTCAGGACGAGACCGAGCGCGCGCGTACGCTCGCGTCGTGGCCCTCGTGAGGATACACGGCCTCGTTCAAGGCGCGCAGCGCGTCCAGGTTCGCCGGTCCCCGCCCCCGCCGTCCCGCTTCCAGGTCGTGGATGAGCTCGATCACGCGCTCGTTGAGCGGGGTCGCCAGCCCGTGCCCGCGGGCGACCTCCACGACGACGCCCAGCTGCGCGTCGATCTCGGTCGGGCGGTGCTTGATGACGATGTCGCGCCAGATGCCGTTGTGCGTGTTCAACGACTGCCGGTTGACGATCACGCGCTGATCGAGGCACCGGTGGATCGCCGCCCAGTCCCGCGGCGTCGTGAACCGCATCGCATCCGCGTCGTACCCGCTGAACCCGACGGACCGCACGCCCTCCGCGTCCGCGACGCGGACGATCTCGCCCGCCAGGTTCGCGAGCAGCGACCGGCTCAGGGGGTCCGCGAACGCGTCGCCCATGCTGTCGTCGATCGTCGCGGTCGCGAACAGCATCGACACGTACCCGAGCTTGCCCCACAGATGGCCCCAGATGTTGTCGGTCAACTGTGTGTGCTCGAGGAACGCCTCGCGGAAGATCCGCCCGAGGCGCTCGAGACGCTCCGTCATCCGTCCGTCAAGCTCGCCGAGATACAGCTCGGCCCGGCTGGACAGCTTGACGCGCCCGGGCCCGACGTAATCGGCCCCGAAGTTCACAAACGCGCCCATCGTACGCTCCGCGCCGACCCGCGCCGCGATGAGGCGCTCGTTCAGCCCGTTCTGCAGCGACACGATCACCCCGGCCGCGTCCAGGAGCGGGACCAGCGCCTCGAGCGCCGCCGCGGTCTGATGCGCCTTCACGGCCAGCAGCACCGTCTCGAGCCGACGGCCGCCGAGCGCGGCCGCGAGCCCGTCCGGGGTCACCGCGGGCACCCGCACCCGAAACGTCGACTGTCCCTCCACGCTCATGCCGTCCCGCGCGATCGCCTCCACGTGCGGGACGAGACTGTCGACGAAGAGCACGTCGTGGCCGGCGCGGGCAAAATGCGCGCCCACCGACCCGCCGATACCGCCGGCGCCCACCACCACAAATCGACTTGGGGACATGGCCACTCCCGATCCCTCCGCGCTCACGACATGCGCCGCCGGCCACCCGAACGGACCGACGGTCTCGGCGCGGCGTGCGGGGCGGTCCGCTACTTCCTCCCGCGCGGGGCGCTTCCCTTCGGGCGCGCGGCCGTGCCCCGGCTCACGCGGGCCCCGGCTGCGCGCGCCGGCCCGCGGCGCGGTCGTCCGACGGATAGCAGCGGTCATTCAGATTTCGCAGCTCCTCGAGATTTTCGAGCCGCCGCACGCGCCGCCCCTCTTCGAGGTCGTGGATGATCTCGATAAGGCGGGCATTCAGCGGCGCCGCCAGCCCGTGCGACGCCGCGATCTCCACGAGGAGACCGAGGTGCGCGTCCACCTCGGTGCGGCGGTGCTTCATCGCCATGTCGCGCCACATGCCGCACCGCGCGTTGATCGATGCGCGGTTCACCAGCACGCGCTGGTCGAGGCTCCGGTGAATCGCGGCCCAGTCGCGGGGCACGGCAAACCGCAGCGCCGCGGGGTCGTAGCCGGCGAACCCCTCGCACCGCACGCCCTCGGCGTCCGCCACGCGGACGACCTCCCCCGCGAGGTTCGCGAACAGCGCCCGGTTGTCGAGATCCGCAAACGCGTCGCCCATCGTCACATCCGTCGTGGCGTTCGCAAACAGCATCGAGACATACCCGAGCTTGCCCCACAGATGGCCCCAGATGTTGCCCGTCAACTGCGTATGCTCAAGCACGGCCTCGCGGAAGATCGCGCCGAGGCGCTCGAGCCGGTCGGTGATGCGCCCGTCCAACTCCCCCAGGTACAGCTCGGCCCGGCTCGACATGAGCACGCGGCCGGGCGCCAGGTAGTCGGCGCCAAAGTTCACGAACGCGCCGACCGTGCGCCGCGCGCCGATCCGCTCCGCGATGAGGCGCTCGTTCAACCCGTTCTGCATCGACACGACGACACTGTCCTCGCCGAGGAGCGGCACGACCGGCTCGAGCGCCGCCGCGGTATCCTGCGCGTTGACCGCGAGCAGCACCGTCCGCGGCGCGCGTCCCGGCCAGGATCGACGCCACCGCGTCGGGCGTGGCGGCCGGCACGCGCACGTGGAAGTGTACCGCCCCCTCCACCGTGAGCCCATCCCGCGCGATGGCGCGGACGTGGTCGGGCATCCGGTCGACCAGCAGCACGTCGTGCCCGGCGCGGGCCAGGTGCGCGCCCGTGACCCCGCCGATCCCGCCGGCCCCGATGACGAGAAACTCCAGCACCTCGGTCATCGCGGGCATCCGGGCCTCATGACTCGGCGGCGGCGGCCGCCAGCAGCAGCTCGACCCGCGCGCACGCGCGGCGCAGCGCGTACACGAGGGCGTTGCGCGCCCGGATGAGATCCACCAGCAGCCGCTTCGCCTGGTCCGATTCGGCGGCCGCCGCGGCCAGGCGCGTGACCGCGCTGAACGCGGGCAGAAACGCCGGGGACAGTGCCGAGTCGTGCGCGAACCGGCCGGCGCCCTGGTGCAGCGCCGGAACGAGGATGCGTCCGACGTCGCGCAGGCACGCGTTGACGGCCGCCGCGTTCGCGCCGCCCGCCGCGGCGTCCGCGAGGCGCCTGCATCGCGCTTCGAGGTCCGACGCCGCGAGCAGCGCGGCGGAGAGGTCGAACCTGCCGCCGCTGCGCTCCGCGAGGGACGCGAGCGCCTCACGAAGATCGGCCGCGCAGGACGCGTAGTCGAGCGGCAGCACGGGATCGGTCAAGAGACGGTCGAGCGCCGTCAGGTAGACGTTCGCGTCGCGCACCAGACGCGCGGCATCCAGCTTGTCCGGCGTATCGTCGACCGTGTGCAGCCACCACCCGAAGGTCCCGTCGGACTGCCGCGACACCTCCCCGAACAGCGACGGTACCCCGATGCCCCAGAACGACTCGTCGTTCGACCGCGACACCCGATCGACCGGCGCCGGCTCGCCGGTCGCCTCCGCCATCGCCCACCGCGCGAGGGGGACGGCCTCGCCGGTGGCCCGCGTGACCAGACGGTCGGCGCCTGCGCCGCCGATCACGTCGACGTTCACGTGCATCACACAGTGGCGCTCAAGGTCGAACCAGTAGTGGTCGGCATACCACGCCGACGACGAATACCCGCCGTGGGAGTGGCCGGACCAGAACGCCACCCGGAGCCCGCGCCGCAGCGACGCGCGGCGCGGGGCGAGGACCCGCGCGATCTCCAGCATCGCCGCGTTGGCTCCCGCGTTGTCCATCGCGCCCGAGTACCAGGCGTCGAGATGACCGGAGAGCAGCACGTACGCGTCGCGGTCCGCCTCGGGATGACCGGGCGCCAGATCGCCGATGACGATTGGGGTCCTCGTCCAGCCGGTGCGCACGGCGGCGGTCGCGTGGATCCGCACCGGGCCCTCGGCGCACACGGCCGCGAGCGCCTCGCCGTCTGCACGCGCGACCGACAGGAGCGGGATGCCGGCCAGATCATGCGCGGTGCGCTCCGACGGATTGCCCCAGACGGGAGACACGCACATCTCCTGCGCCCGCGCGCCGCCGATGAACACGACGCCGAGCGCGCCGGCGTCCTCCGCGTGGCGCGCGGCCTGCTTCGCCGCACGCTCGGACGGGCTCGCCCCCGCAATCAGCACGAACCGTCCCGCGGCCCCGGCCGCGGCGAGCTCCGCCGGGCTCCCGGTCCCGCCGTCGACGAGCTCGGCCGAGCGGCCGTCCGCGCCGGTGGCCGCGGCCATCGAATGCGTGATGCACGGGACGTCGCGCGCCGCCGGCGCCACGACCCGCAGGCGCGCCTCGCCGGGGGCGCTGATGTACGCATCGTGCAGCAGCGTCGTCACGGTCAAGCCGGCGGACGCGAGCTGCGCCGCGACGTAGGCCGCGGCCCGCCGCTCGTCCTCCGTGCCCGCCTCGCGCCGCCACTGCGCGATCGCCTGCGTCTCGCGCCACAACCGCGCGGCCGACGCGGGATCGAAGCGGGTCACCCCCCAGCGCCTCCCGCCGCCGAGGCGGGCGGCTCGCCCGGCAGCGCGCGGCGCTCGTACCGAAGCACGCGGTCCAGCTCCCGCGCGATGAGCACATCCGCGATCTCCCGGGGCGTCTTGCGGCGCAT
Organism: uncultured Bacillota bacterium; assembly: GCA_963787105.1. Classification (GTDB taxonomy): domain Bacteria; phylum Sysuimicrobiota; class Sysuimicrobiia; order Sysuimicrobiales; family Segetimicrobiaceae; genus JAJPIA01. The sequence goes on along the minus strand of CAWBBU010000005.1, from coordinate 158,409 downwards.
CGGGATCTCGTCGACGGTGACGAGCCGGAGGGCGAGGCGGGCGACGCGGCTCGCCTCCATCTCGATCGCGCGGCCCGACACCTTGTCCAGCGTGTCCATCGGGGTATGCCCAAACCCGCGCACCGCGCCGGCGGACGCCCCCGGGGGCTGGTCCGACATCACAATCGCGCCGGGGAACCCCTCGGCCGTAAAGGAGTAGTGATCGGAGTGCAACCAGAGCGACGCCTCATAGGGGTCGTCGACGACATCGCCGTCATACAGCCCGCGCAGAAACGCGAGCCCCTCCGGCCATGCCGGCAGGTGGATCGTGGCGCTCAGGCTGCGCGCGGATCCGTCCAGATTCAGCATGAACCGGATCGCCTCGGCCCGGTGCCGCTCGGCGTGATGGCGCGAGCCGTGGAGCCCGGTCTCCTCGCCCGAAAACGCCACGAACCGGAGGGTGCGGCGGAACTCGCCGCGATACGCCCGGAGCGTCCGGGCGACCTCCATGAGCACGGACAAGCCGGCGCCGTTGTCCATGGCACCCTGCCCGATGTCGTGGGCGTCGTAATGCGCCCCGAGGACGACCACCTCCTCGGGCCAGCGCGTCCCCCGGAATTCCGCGACCAGATTGTGCGAGGTGACGACGCGATTTTCGTTCGCCGACGTAATCCGCAGCCGGACGGGCCCGCCCGCGGCCAGCCGCTGCAGCTCGTAGCCTCGCTCGTAGGAGACGGCGACCGCGGGCGCCTCCGCGGCAAACCCCAACCGCACCGGCCCGGCCTCCGCGCAGACCGCCGGGCACCCCCCGCATCCAGATGAACCCGACCGCGCCCGCCTCGAACGCGCGCCCGACCTTTTCCAGCAAATTCATGCGGACGCGGGTGTTCCGCGGGATGGCGGTGCTCGCCATGACGACCGCCCCGCGCATCGCCGTGCGCCGCGCGTCAAACGTGCCCGGATCGCCGGCCGTGACGTCGACCAGCGGGCCTTCCACGGTGGCGGGCGGAGAGTACGGCAGGGCGATGCCGGGGATCGCGCGCTCAACCGGGCTCGTGACCGCGAGCTGCGTCTCGCCGCGCGTCCATCCGGGACACGCAAACGTCTCGGTCTCGACCCGGTCGGGGCCGAGGCGCTCGAACCGCTCGCGGAGAAACGCCGCCGCCGCATGTTCCTGGGGACTGCCGTGAAACCGGGGTCCGAAGCGGTCGACGAGCTCCTCGACAAACTCGAGCCCGCGGGACGAAAAGTACAGGTCGCCCACGATCTCGCGATCAATGCGATCGAGCATGGCGGGTCTAGCCTCCGAAATCCAGAATCAGGCCGGCACCCGCGGGAGGGCGCGACGCCGCCGCGGAGCCGGCCGCCGGCGCGCGCCGACCGTTACTTCGCCGCGTACGACGCGTTGGCGACGACGATCTCGTAATCCGGCCGCGGTGTGAAGTTCAAATCCTTCCGCATGCCGTAGACGTTCGGCGCGGTGAACAGCGAGATGTCCGGCGCCTCGTTCTCGAACAGCGCCTGCGCGTGGAAGTAGAGCTCCTTCGCCGCGGCGGGGTCCAAGGTGGCCTTGGCCTGCTCGAGGACCGCGTCGAACTCCGGATTGCGATAGATCGAGGTCGGACCCTTACTGTAGAACATGTTGCTCGGCGTCTCGCCGGCGGATCCGATGCGGTCGGTCGACCGGAGGAACACGACATCCTCGGGGACCTGCTTCGTGACGTTCGTCTGCTGCAGCAGCACGCCGACCTCTCGGATGTTGACGGTCGTGTGCAGGCCGATCGCCTGCAGCTGCGCGGCGACCGCGAGCGTGATGTCGCGGTCGCCCGGATAGATCCCCGACGGGGTCACGAAGCTGATGTCGAACCCGTTCGGATACCCGGCTTGGCGCAGCAAGGCCTTCGCCCGCGCGGGATCGTACGGGTAGGGAATGATCGCCGGATCGCAGTCCTCGGCGCCGGGAGTGCAGAACGTCGCCACGGGCACGCCGACGCCGCCCATAATGCTCGAAATCAGGATCTTCCGGTCGATCGCGTAGTTGATCGCCTGCCGCACGAGCTTGTTCGAGAGCGGACGGCTCGCCGGTGTGTTCCACAGGTTGAAGAGCAGAAAGTAGATGCCGTTGCTCGTCCCGGACACGAGCTTGAGCTTGGGATTATGGCGCACGGGGTCGAACTCGCTCGGCGGGATGAGGTTGATCAGATCGACCGATCCCGCGAGCAGCTCCGCGAGGCGCGACGCTTCGCTCGGAATCGCCCGGAAGATCACGTGATCAATCTTGGGCTTCCCGCCCCAGTAGTCGGGGTTCGCTTCGATCTCGATGTGGTCGTCGACCATATGGTTGACGAACCGGTACGGGCCGGTCCCGACCGGGTGCCGTCCGAGGGCGTCTTCGCCGTTTTGCTGAACGTACTGCGGAGGCTCCATCCAGCCGTAATGCGCGAGGTACTGGGGCAGGAGCGGCCACGTATATTTCGTGTGAATGCGGACCGTGTCGTCGCTGACGACGTCGACGCTGTCGATCGGACTGAGCGCGCTCGCCGCTTCCCACTTGGTCTTCGGATCGCGCGCCCGGTCGAGGGAGAATTTGACCGCGTTCGCGTCAAAGGTCTCGCCGTCCTGGAACTTCACCCCGTGGCGCAGCTTGAACTCCCATGTATTCGGGCCCACCACCTGCCAGGACACCGCCAGGCCCGGCACCGGACGCAGGTTGGCGTCCGTCCCGACGAGCGGATCGTAGATGTTGATCAGCATGCTGTACGAGAGAATGGAGCCGGTCTTGTAGGGATCGCCGGAGTGAATGTCCTCGGATTCCCCCACGATCAGCCGGGTCGGCGCCTGCGCGCTCACGAGCGCGAGGCCTCCCACGGTGGCGACCCCGAGGGCCAGAATGGCACACAATATCCCGATCATGACGCGCCGTCCCATGCGCTCATCCTCCGCGATGGTGTGGTAGGCCGGATCCCGATCGAAGTCGATCTCCGTGCCGAAGGCCGCTGTAGTTCGACCGGGAAGGAGAGATCCCCTCCACCCGCCAACAGTACCGGGCGCGCGGGTGGTCCGGCGAGGACGTCCGCGCACCGCCGGGATCATCTCGCATCAGGGAGCACCATGTCGAACTCCGCAACCAAGTCGAAGACGCGCGCACCCGAGGTCTGTCCCGGCGCCGCGGCCGCATGAGCGGCCCGGAGACGCTGGTCCTGTCCGCGCCCGACGTCCACGCCTGCCTCGATGCCGCCAGGGTCGCGGCGACGGTCGAAGCCACGCTCCGTGCGCTCGCCGATCACACCGCTGAAGCGGGCCCTCGCGCCTTTCTGGATGTGGGAGACGGCGCCTTCATCGCGATGCCGGGGCACCTGCGCGACCGGCGCGTCGCCGGCGTCAAATGGGCGTCCACGCTCAACCGCAATCCGGGCCGGGGCCTCCCGAAGGTCCGGGCGTCGATCCTGGTCTGCGACGCCGAGACGGGGCACCTCAGCGCGATTCTCGACGCGAGGGAGATTACGGCCCTTCGGACCGGCGCGCTCGCGGCGGTCACCGCAAAGTACTGCGCCCGCAGCGGGGCCGCCGCCGCGATCATCGGCTTCGGCGCGGTGGGAAAGGGCGCGCTGCGCACGCTCACGGCGCTGTGCGCCCTCACAGAGGTCCGCGTGTTCGGGCCGCGGCCGGACGCGGTGGCCGCCGACGCCGCGGCAGCGGCCGCCGCGTCCGGCGTGGTGGTCAGACCTGCGGCCTCCGCGCGCGACGCGGTGGCTGACGCCGACATCGTGGTGACCGCCGCCGGCCTCAGCGCGGACGCCCCATTTCTCGAGGACGCGTGGATTCGCCCCGGCACGGTCGTCTGCGGCCTCGGATCGTATCAGGAGATCGACGCCGCGCTCGTCGCGCGCGCCGACAAGCTGATCGTCGACGACTGGGACGCGAGCGCACACCGGGGGTCGTTCGGTCCGCTGGTGAAGGCGGGGCGCCTGCACCGCGCGGACATCTACGCGGAGCTGCCGGAGATCGTGTCCGGGGCGAAGCGCGGCCGCTCGTCGGAGCGCGACATCATCGTCGCGAGCCTGCTGGGGCGCGGGGTGCTCGACCTCGCGATCGCGGCCGACGTGATCGAGCAGGCGCAGGGCCGAGGCCTGGGCCAGCGCGTCAGGATCGAGTCGTGACCGGAGCATGAGCGGGCCACGGCAGGTGGTGGTGATCGGCGGCGGGATCGTGGGCGTCTGCTGTGCGCTCGCGCTGCGGCGGGACGGCCACGCGGTCACCGTCCTGGATCCCACGCCGGGTGAGGGCGCGTCGAAAAGCAACGCGGGGTTCATCTCGTCCGGCAGCTGCGTGCCGATCGCCACGCCGGGCATCGTCCGGCGCGTGCCCAAGATGCTGCTGGATCCGCTCGCCCCGCTCGCCGTCCGCTGGAGCTACCTGCCCTGGATCGCGCCGTGGCTCGTCCGTTTCGTGCGGGCCAGCGCCCCCGAGCGCGTCGAGGCGGCGTCGGTCGCGCTCAACGGGCTGACCAGCAGCGCGCGCGACGCCTACGCATCGCTGGTCGCGGGGTCCCCTGCCGCCCGCCACATCCACTCGGGGGGCGTGCTGTACGTCTTCCAGAGCGACGCGTCGTTTGCGGGCGCCGAGTGGGGACTGGATCTGCGCCGCCGGCGCGGGGTGGAGTTCGAGGTGCTGCACGGGGCCGACATCCGCGATCTGGAGCCCGCCCTGGCGCCGTCCGTGCGCCACGCGGTGTTCTACCGCAAGACGCAGTTCGTGCCGGATCCCCGGGCCCTGGTGCTGGCCCTGGCCGAGGACTTCACGCGCCTCGGCGGGACCGTCGTCAAGGAGACGGTCACCGATGTGACGGTCCGCGCGCGGGGCCCGCACGCCGTCGAGACCACGGGGGGGCGGCGCGACGCCGAGGTCCTGGTGCTCGCCGCCGGTGCCTGGTCCAAACGCCTCGCGGCGCGTCTCGGCGCCCGCGTGCCGCTCGACACGGAGCGCGGATACGTCGTCACGCTGCCGCGGCCCGGCGCCGCCCCGAAGATTCCCGTGCTCTCGGGTGACTACAGCTTCGCCATTACCCCGATGGAGACGGGACTCCGCCTCTCCGGCACGGTCGAGCTGGCGGGCCTCCACGCACCGCCAAACTACGCCCGCGCGAGGAAGCTGATCGACGGGGCGACCCGCGTGCTCGGCGCCGTCGACCCCACGGACGCCACCTACGCGATGGCGTTCCGCCCGTCAATGCCCGATTCACTGCCGGTGCTCGGCCCGTCGCCCCGCGTCCCGTCCGTGTTCTTCGCGTTCGGGCACGGCCACATCGGGTTGACGTGCGGCGCCGTGACCGGCCAGCTGGTGGCGGAGATGGTCGGGGAGCGGCCGACGGCGATCGACCTCGCACCGTTTCGAGCGGATCGGTTCTAGGCGGCGCCCCGCCCGCAGGCGGACCCGCTACGCGCCGGCGTTCCCCGCGCCCTGCGCCGCGAGACGGGCGAGCCGTGCGCGCCAGGCGGGAAGGACCTCGGGATTGCTCAGGTACAGGGGCGGCTCGCCCGCCAGCCCGCGCGCCAGGTTCTCCGCAACGGTCCGCAGGCTCGCGTCGGCGCCCTCGACCCCGTTGCCCGCGTTGTGAGGCGTGAGGATGAGGCGGTCGCCGCACAGGGCGCGCAGCGGGCTGTCCGCGGGCAGCGGCTCGGCCGCGAACACGTCGAGCGCCGCCCCGGCGATCCGCCGGTCGACGAGCGCCTGCGTCAGCGCGGGCTCGTCGACCAGGCCCCCGCGCGACATGTTGATGAGAAACGCGGTGGGCTTCATCAGCCGCAGCTGCGCCGCCCCGATCAACCCCCGCGTCTCCGGGGAGAGAAACGCGTGGAGCGAGATCACGTCGGCCTCGCGCAGCACCGTCTCCAGGGACACCAGGCGTCCGCCGGCGGCCTCGATCCGCGACGCGTCCGTGTACGGGTCGGCCACGAGGAGGCGCACCTCCCAGCCCCGGAGGCGCGCGGCGACCGCCGCGCCCACCCGCCCGAATCCGACGAGCCCGACGGTCTTGCCCCGGATCATGAGCCCGTCATGGGGCCCGCTCCACCCGGACTCGAGCAGCGAGCGCTCCTTCTGGCGCAGCTGCTTCATGAGGACCGCGAGGCACGCCACCGTCGCCTCGGCGACCCCGAGGTAGTTCTCCGGCTGCGCGGCAAACCCGATCGGGATGCCGAGCTCCGTCGCGCTGGTCACGTCGATGTTTTCAAGACCGAGCCACGGGCTGACGAGGACGCGGAGCCGGCCCGCGGCGGCGAGCACCTCGCGCGAATAATTCTCCTGCGCGGACGTGACGAGCGCGTCCATCCGCCCGAACAGGGCGGCGAGCTCCGCGCGAGGGAACTCCATCTGCACCCCGGGCGCCGCGCGCGGCCCCACGGTGACGTCGTACCCCGCGGTGCGCAGATAGGCGGCGACGCGCTCGAAGTTGGGCCCGAAGTTGAATACGTTGCCCGACAGGAACACCCGGTACGGCCCGCCGGGCGGAGCGGGCGGCAGCGTCTCTGTGTCCATGCGCTGACCCCTTCGCTATTTGAAGATTGAGAAGTTGATCTCTCGCGCGGTGATGAACTCAAGCAGGGCGGGCACCCCGTCCTGGGTCTTCCGCACCGCGCGCTGGATCGCCGGGACGATCTCACCGACCTCGGTGACCCGCTCCCCGTGTCCGCCGAGATCGCGCGCGACCGCCGCGTAGTTGCCGGAGATGTCGATGCTGCCGTACTTTTTCGCCGCCACCGGCATGACCGGCAGCTCGATGGCCATCTGCGAGTTGTTGAGCAGCACCGACAGAATCGGGATGCGCTCGCGCACCGCCGTCTCGAAATCCATCCCCGTAAACCCGATCGCAGCATCGCCCCATACGTTGACGCAGAGTTTATCGGGCGCCTGCAGCTTGGCGCCCATGGCGAGGCCGAGCCCATACCCGAGCTGCGTCGTCTTCCCCCATCCGATGTAGGAGAGCGGGGTGGTCGGCTTCCAGAACGGCGAGATCTGGTCGCGCGGGCTCCCCGCGTCATGGGTGATGATCGTGTTCGGCACGTCAAGCGTGTGCAGCAGATCCCAGATCACGCGGTACGGTGACAGCGGCGTCTCGGTCGAGGTCAGCTTGGGCATCCACTCGGCGAGCCACGCCTCCCGGGCGCCGGCGATCTCCTTCGCGGTCCGCGCGGCGACGTCGCGCCGGGACTCCCGCACCCGGTCCTTCACCGCCGCGAGCAGCGCCTCGAGCGTCAACCCCGCGTCGCCCAGCAGCACGTGGTCGGCCGGCAGGTCTTTACCGACGTCCGACGGATCCAGCGTCGCGTGCACGATAACTTTCCCCGCCGGGATCTTGACCCCGTAGACCGTCGTCGCAAAGCTGCAGCCGATCCCGAAGATAACGTCGGCGCGCTGCAAAAAATCGTGCACGGGCCTCGGCATCGCGCGGCCCCCCGAGCCGAGCGACAGGGGGTGATCCTCGGGGAAGGCGCTCTTCCCCGCCAGGCTCGTCGTGACCGGGGTCCCGAGCCACTCGGCGAGTTCGCGCAGCACCGTCCAGGCGCGCGCGTAATGCACCCCCTGGCCGGCGTAGATGACGGGGCGCTTGGCCTTGATCAGCAGCTCCGCGACCCGCTCGACCTCCCGCGGGTCCGGTCCGTAGCGGGCGGTCACCACCGGCCGGTAGACCGGCGGCTCCGCCACCTCCTCGGCCGTCACGTCGACCGGAAACTCGAGCACGACCGGGCGCGGACGGCCGTTGCGCACCTGCGAGAACGCGCGGTACATCGCCGCCGATGCCTCGCTGCCGAGCAGGACCTGCTCCGACCATTTGGCGACGTGCCGGTAGTTCAGCGCCGCGTTGAAATTCGGCGCGACGTTCGTCAAGCGGCGCGCGTAGCCCTCGGGCAGGACCAGGATCGGCACCGAATCTCCGTAGGCCTGCGCGATGCCCCCGAATGAGTTCTCCGCTCCCGGCCCGTGCTGCATGGCGAACACGCCGATCTTCCGGCCCGACGACGTGCGGCTTACCGCGTCCGCCATGTGCAGGCCGGTCCGCTCCTGGCGCACGATGATCGTGCGGATGTCCGCGATCGCCGCGGCTTCGATGAATGCGTTCGTGGGATATCCGATGAGAAACTCGACGCCTTCCTGCTTCAAAATCTCCGCGACAATAGCTGCCACCCGCATCGGTTCGTTCCCCCCGTTTCGTTGATCAGCGGACGGCCGCGCCGTCCGCCGGATATGTCGTGGCGTTCAGCGCGGCCAGGTCGTCCAGGTTCGGGAGCCCGCGCTCGCGCCGGCCCTGCTCCAGGTCGTGGATGATCGCGATCAGGCGCTCATTGAGCGGCAGCGCGAGCCCGTGCGTGCGGCCGATCGCGACGACTGCGCCCATGTGCTCGTCGATTTCCGTGGGCCGGTGCCGCACGGCCAGATCGCGCCAGACGCCGCTGCGAGGCTTCAGCGACTTGCGGTTGACCGCGACCCGATGGTCGATCACCCGGTTAATGCCGTCCCAGTCGCGGGGCGTCGTGAAGCGCATCACGTCCGGATCGTATCCGGCAAACCCCTCGCACCGGATGCCCTCCGCGTCGGAGACGCGCACGATCTCTCCCGCGAGGTTGGCGAGCATCGGCCGGTAGCGTGCGTCCGCCATGACGTCGGCCTGCGTCTCGTCGGTCGCCGCCGTCGCGCAGACCATCGCGACATAGCCGAGTTTCCCCCAGAGATACCCCCAGATGTTCGGCGTAGTCTGGGTGTGGTCGAGGAACGTCTCCCGGAAGAGGGTGCCGAGCGCCTCGAGCCGTGGCGTCATGCGCCCGTCGAGCTCGCCGAGAAAGAACTCGCCGTGCGTGCCGGAGAACAGGAGGCGGCCCGGATCCAGGTAGTCGCCTCCGAAATTCACAAACGAGCCGATCGTACGGGACGCCCCGATGCGGGCGGCGATCGCCCGCTCGTTCAGGCCGTTCTGCAGCGACACGACGTAGCTCCCCTCCCCCATGAGCCGCGCCACGGGTTCGAGTGCTGAGACGGTATGCTGCGCTTTCACCGCGAGCAGGATCACCTCGGGCGTCCGGCCGCCCAGCGCGCGCTCGAGGCCGTCCGGCAGCACCGCCGGTGCGTGCGCGGCGAACTCCCGCACACCCTCGAGACGCAGCCCCGTCGCGTTGATCGCGTCCACGTGCTCGGGGCTGCTGTCGACGAACAGGACGGGATACCCCGCGCGCACAAGGTGCGCGCCGACCCCTCCGCCGACGGCGCCGGCACCGATCACCGTGAAGTGCATGGTCTGTGGCATCGCTTGGACGCTCCTTTCGCGCGCAACGGCGCGGTCGCGCAGCCCTCTCGCGTGATGCGCGGCGCACCGATCCCGTGATGGGCACACGAAGTAACCGCCGGCGTGGGTGCGATGGTCCCGAACCCCGGGGAAGTACACGAAACAGACGGGCGTTTCAACGCCTCGGCGCCGATCTCCTCCACGACGCCGCGCCATACCCACGTACGGACGGGCGGTACCTGGGCGCGCGGGGAAGAGTTTGCCGGTCACGCGGCTAAGCACTCGGTGGGCGCGGGTGGACGCGCCGGCGGGGAGAATCGCACATGGGTACGGTGAGCTTGGTGGGCGACGTCATGTTCCGCCAGCCGTTCGCGCGCAGCGCCGACGCCACGACCCCGGGATTTCACGCGGCAGTGGCGGCGATGCGCGAGAGCGACCTCGTCGTGGCAAATCTCGAAATGTGCCTGTCCCGTCGGGGCGTGCCGGTGCCGAAGCACACCACCCTGCGCCAGGACCCGGACCTCCTGCGCGACGTGCAGGCGATGGGCGTGCACGCCGTCACCCTGGCGAACAACCACATGTACGACTACGGCCCGGACGCGCTGCTCGACACCCTCGAGGCGTGCCGCGCGGCGGGCCTCGCATACTGCGGCGCGGGCAAGGATCTCGAGACCGCGCTCACGCCCGCCCGCGTCCGTGCCGGCCAGGTGCCGATCACGGTGCTCAACGTCGCGACGACCCTTCCCATCGAATCCGCCGCGCGGGCCGGCAAGCCCGGCATCGCGCCGATTGAGGTCACGCAGTCGTTCGAGCTTGACACAAACCTCATGGCCGAGCAGCCGGGCACCGTCCCGGTCGTGCACACCGAGGCCGTGCTCCGCGACCAAACGGCCGTGTGTGAGCGCGTCGCGGCGCTGCGCGCAGGCGGCGACCCCGTGATCGTCGCGATCCACTGGGGCGCGGCCGAGCGATGGATGTCCCCGCTGCGGGGATGGTCGGGGCCGAATCGGTCGAGCCTCAAACCGCTCGGGGAACGGTACTTATGCGACTACCAGCGTCCGCTCGGGCACGCACTGATCGACGCCGGCGCCGAGCTCGTATTCGGCCACCACTCCCACGCGCTCGCGCCGGTCGAAGTCTACCGCGGCAAAGCCATCGTCCACAGCGCGGGGAACTTCCTGTTCGAGAACCCGACGCCGGTGCTGATGGCACCCGAATCCGTGATCGTCCAGGTGCGCGTCGGTGCACAACCCAGCCTCGTCATCATCCCCGTGGTCCTGAACGGCCGAGGATTTCCGGAACTGGCGACCGGCGCGGAGGCACGCCGGGTGATCGGATGGCTCGGGGAGTTGTCGCGGGAGTTCGGGACCGTGTTTGAGACCGAGGGGAACCGCGCGCGCCTCGTGACGGGGTGAGCGCCGTGTCAGTCGTCAGAGAATGACGACGACCTCGTTATTCTCGAGCGCGACTTCGTACACGTGAAGGTGCGCGTCGGCATCCGCGACGCAGCGCCCGGTCTTGATGTCGTACTCCCACCCGTGCCAGGGGCAACAGACGACCGGGTTGTCGCGATCGTAGTACTCCCTCACCTTGCCGCTCGGCAGCACCTCCGCCCGCAGGGTCGGAAGAATCCGGCCGCTGCAGGCGGGACCCTGCTGGTGCGGACAGACGTTGCCGAGCGCGTAGTAGCGATCCTGGATCCGGAAGACCCCGATCGAGCGGGACGCTACCGTGACGAGGACGCGTCCGCCTTCGGGGATGTCCCCGACGCGGGCGACGACATGTTTTCCCAGGGCTGCACGCCTCCTTTCCGGAAGTTGAAGACGCGCATCGCGTTGCGGGCCAGCACATTGGCGCGGCTCTCTGCGTCCAGAAACGGCAGCTTGAGGATCGCGATCGCGTCGTCGTAGTCGGAGTGCGGATAGTCGCTCGCGTACTGGAAATTGGTGCGGCCGTGCACCATGTCGAACACGGCTTCCAGATGCTTCGGGTTCTTCGGCGTCTCGAGCGGCTGCGTCCCGAAGTAGAACCGGTCGCGCATATACTCGCTCGGCAACGCCCGCAAGAGCGGCGCCTCCGACCGGCGCTTCGCGTAGTAGCCGTCCAGGCGCAGCATCATCATCGGCGCCCAGAACACGCCCGCCTCCTGAAAGACGTACCGCAGCTTGGGAAAGCGCTCGGGCAGGCCCTGCATCAGGACGCTCGTCAGCTGGATCATGTTGCTGATCGAAAACCCGAGCGAGTGCCCCTCGATGAGCCGCTGGAATCCATCCACGTAGCCCGCGCCCTCGCTCAGGATCGGGCCTGGCGACGAATGATACATGATCGGGAGGTCATAGTGCTGCGCGGCCTCATAGATCGGGTTGTACCGCACGTCGCCGAGCGGCGGATTCGCGCCGGAGGTCGCAAAGCAGACCCCCACGACGCCCGGATGGCTCGCCCGCCCGCGCGATGATCGCCGCGCCTTCCTCCGGATCCTGCCACGGCACGATGATCGCGGTGTACATGCCGCGGGCCGGATCCACGACCTTATCCAGCATGAAGTCGATGTACGCGTTGCAGAACACCACCGCGAGGTCCCGCACGGAGAGATGCCCGAGCAGCAAGAGCCGGTTCGTAATCAAGATCGCGGCGTCGATGCCGAGCCGCGCCATGATCGGCGGCACGTCATCGGGAACCATGTCGTCGGCGATCTGATACGCGACGTCGTCGCGCTGGATCCTGTCCCTCGAGCGTGCCGTCCCCGAGCGTGCCGGGGATCCAGCGCAGGCCGCGCGTGTGCTTGATGCGGTCGCGCCACGGCTCATCCATGTATTCCACCATCTCGAGGACGGCGTCCGAGTAGTGCGCATCCGTGTCGACGACGAGATAGGTGGTCCTGCCCCACGTCCGCACGGCGTGGTCTCCTTCCGCTAACATGTTCAGCGCCGGGCCGATCACGTAAACTTGGCGATCCCCAGCGAATAGCCCCCGTCCACGAACAGCACGGCACCCGTCATGTAGCTGGCCTCCGGGCTCGCGAGAAACGCGACGACCGACGCAATCTCCTCGACGCCGCCGGTTCGGCCGAGCGGGATGCGAGCCATCTGCGCGCGGCGCTGCACCTGCTTCCCCGGATCGCTCATGCTGGCCGTTTCACGCTCCGTCATGACGACCCCGGGCGCCACGACGCACACGCGAAACCCGTAGGGGGCGAGCTCGATCGCCATGACGCGGGACATCTGGTTGATCGCCGCCTTGGACGCTTGGTACTGCAAATTATTCGGCCGCGCGATCTCGCTGCTCGCCGACGACATATTGACGATCACGCCAGGCTGACCCGCCGCGATCGCCCGCTTCGCGAAGCGCTGCGAGCAGAGAAACACCCCGCGCACGTTCGTCTCCATGGCCACATCGAAGTTCTCCAGCGTCACCTCGAGGAAGGGAACGGCAGTGGGGGCGATCCAGGCCGCGTTGTTCACGAGACAGTTCACGTGCCCGAATTCCCGGTAGGCCGCGTCGAGAAGATGCTCGACGTCGGACGGCGAGCGGACGTCGCACCGCACGCCGATCGCCCGCACGCCGGTTGACGCCAGTTGGTGGGCGGCCTGGGCCACCTGCTCCTCGAGAATGTCCGCGAGCACAACGGCATAGCCGCGCTCGGCCAGCATGCGCGCGATCCCGAATCCGATCCCGCGCGCGGCACCGGTCACAATCGCCACGTTCCCGGCGGCCGCGTCCGTGGAGTCCGTGGGGTTAGGTGTGCTCACCGTGTCATCCTCCCGCCATCACCGCATGCACTCGCGGGCGCGCCGCGCTACCAGCCGACGGCGTACGCCATGCGGCGCGGATCGGCCCCCCCGGCCAGGGCACCCTCCGACCGGTCGAGGGTGGCCGCGCACATCGAACCGGCCTCCGGCGTCCAGGCGGGCCACGCGGCAACGCGGTGCCCCATCGCCGCGAGGGCGTCCCGGACCGACGGCGCGATGCGCTCCTCCGCGCGCAGCACCCCGGGATCGTACGGATGCGGGTGGGAGGACCCGGGGAAGCTGTAGGTCGCGACCCGCGGCGCCTCGATAGCCTCCTGTACGTCCATGCCGTGATCGACGAGGTTGACGAGAAACTGCACCATTGCCTGAGGCTGCACGTCGAGACCCGGCGTCCCGTACGGCATGAACACGTGGCCGTCCTTCATGACCAGGCCGGGACTGGGAGTGAGGCGCGGCCGCTTCCCGGGCGCGATCGAACTCGGATGCGCGGGATCCGCCCACGACTGGTGTCCGCGGGCCGACACGATGAACCCGTACCCCGGCACGAGCGGCGTCCCGCCGACTCCGTCGCTCGGCGTGGCGGAGAAGGCGTTCCCGTCCCGGTCGAGGACGCACAGGTAGCTGGTATCCGGAGGCTGCGGTCCGCGCAGCGGGACCGGGCGTGCCGCCGCTTGCCCCTGGGCCGCCGCCTGCTGGTAGTGCCAGGGATCGCCCGGCTCAGGCATGCCCGGAGACGCCCGCCGGAGATCGATGCGGTCGCGCCAGGCCGCCGCGTACGGCTTCGAGAGCAGCCCGTCGATCGGCACCTCGACGAACCGCGGATCCCCGTAGTACGCATGCCGGTCGGCGAACGCCGCCTTCAGCGCCTCGACGATCAGATGCAGGCTCTCGACCGAATTATGCGCGAGCGAGCGGAGGTCGTAGCCCTCGAGGATGTTGAGCACCTCGGGCACGACCGGCCCCTGACACCACGGGCCGCACGCGAAGACGTCGAGCCCGCGGTAACTCGTCCGCACCGGCGGCTCAACCGCCACGTCGAACCCGCGCGAGGTCGTCGGCGGTGAGGAATCCACCCATCTCTTGATTCAGCGAGACCATACCCTGCGCGATCTCCCCGGTGTAGAACCGATCGTGCGCCGCCCGCAGACCGGCGACGCGGCTGTGTCCCCGCTCGGCTTCCACCAGGAGGCGCAGCGTGCGGCCCACGTCCTGCTGAACGAGCAGCTCGCCCGGACGCGGGGCGCGGCCCCGGCTGAGGTACACCGCGCGGGACGACGGCCACTGCGCCAGCTTGCCCGCGGCGCGGGCGAGGTTGCTGGCGAGGAACCGGTTGACCGGGAATCCTTCCTCGGCCAACTCAATCGCGGGAGCCGCCACGGCCCCGAGCGGCATCGTGCCGTACTCCGCGAGGGCGCGCAGCCATGCGCCGATCGCCGCCGGCATCACGGTGGCGAGAATCCCGCTGGACCAATCGCCGCCCCGCGCCGTGAGCGCCTCGATCGTCGCGGCTTTCGGCCACCAGCCGAGCCCGCTGATCGTCACGACGGCCCGGCTCTGCGCCGTGCGGAGGATGATGGGGGCCACCCCGCCGATGCTGGTCAAATCGGGCTGGACGACGTTGAGGCACAGGCCGGTCGCGACGCCGGCATCGACGACGTTGCCCCCCATCTCGAGCACACGCGCCCCCGCCATGCTCGCCAGGTAATGCCCGGACGTCACCACATACTTGCGGCTGAGCACCGGCGGACGCATCGTGGGCAGCGCATCGAACTCCATTGGGAGTCACCCCCAGAGCAAGTTAGCCAGCGCGAAGGCGCAGCGCCGAGGCGCGGGGACCGGGCCAGACGGTGCCGGGGGCGCACGCAGCGTGCGCCCCCGGCCTTCAGGACCTCGCCGGTCCGCGTCCGCGGGGCGTTACTTGAGCGACACCAGATCCAACCGCCACAGTCCGGTGACGGGAAACTGCACGAACCCGTCGACGTTCGCGCGGGCCGCCCGCACGAGCTGCAGGTTGACGACGAAGATCCAGGGCGCGTCATCGTGCGTGATCGCGTTGATCTCCTTGTACATCTCGGCGCGCCGCGCCTGGTCCGTGATCGATCGCGCCTGCGCGAACAGCCGGCTCACCACGGGATTGTTGTAGCGGCCGTAGTTCGAACTCGTGGGCGTATGCGTCGTCTGATTGTAGTCGAACCGGCTCAGCATATTATCCGGGTCCCCGTTATCCCCGGAGCCGCCGATGACCGCCATCCCCGTCCAGTTGGGACTGCGGATTTTGGCCAGGTACGCCCCAAACTCGTACTCGTCGATCTTGACGACGACGCCGACCTTCGCGAGGTACGGCTGCACGGCCTCGGCGAGCCGTTCCCCGCCGGCCGGGTTGTACGACCGGGCGCTCGAGTACGTGATCAGCTCCGTCGAGAACCCGTTCGGGTAGCCGGCCTCGGCGAGCAGCTTCTTCGCCATGTCGGGATCGTAGGGGTACGGCTTCACCGCCGGATTGAACGCCCAGTACGGGGCGGACACGGCCTGGCTCGAGGGGGGCGCACCGGCATAGAGACCCTTGTTGATGGCTTCCCGGTCGACCGCGTAGTTCATCGCCTGACGGACCCGCGCGTCGTTGAACGGCGCGGTGTCGGCCGCGAAGCCGATGCCGAGCGCCAGCAGCGCCGGCGCCCGCATCAGCATGAGCGCCTTATTGCCGCTGATCCGGTCGTAGTCCGAGGGGAGCACGTCGAGCACGATCTGGACTTGATTGCGCTCGAGCGCCAAGAGGCGCGTCGTGCTCTCGGGGATGATCTGGAACACCACGCGATCCATCTTCGGGCGCCCACGCCAGTACGTCGGGTTCGCCGCCAGCGTCACGTGATCCGAGGGGGCCATCTCGACAAACTTGAACGGACCGGTCCCCACCGGGTGATTACCCATGTCGCAGCCGTACTGCTTGGTGACCGCGGGACTCATGATGCCGGACGAGACCATCGCCAGGCTCGCGAGAAACCCCGCGTTCGGCACCGGGAGCGTAAACCGCACCGTCGACGCATCAACCGCGTCAATCTTCGCGGCCGTGCCCCCCGCGACCGATCCGAACGTGAACCCGTCAAACGACGCCACACCCTTCATTCCCGGCACGAAACAGGGGTTTTGCGGATTGACCGCGCGATCGAGGTCCGAGACGACGGCCTGCGCGGTCACCGGCGTGCCGTCCTGGAACGTGACTCCACTGCGCAGCTTGAACGTATACGTCTTGCCGTCCGCGGAGATCGTCCAGCTCTCCGCGAGTCCGGGCGCCGGAACCGTCGAGCCCAGCTTATAGCTCACGAGCGAATCGAAGATCGAGGACTCGATATACCAGGATTCGTTGTCCAGGTTCGTCTGCGGATCCAATCCGGTTGGATCCCCCTGGAGCGCCACGACGAGCGTCTTGGGCGCCTGCGCGTCGGCCATGTTCCATAAGCCGGCGGCGAAGACGACCATGAGCATGATGATCAAGCCTCGCTGAACTATGCGCATCGTTCTCTGCCCCCTCAATCTGCGTGTCTCGAAAGGCGTACGAGGAACTCGCGAACGTTCCGTAGGCGTTCGGTGCGCACGCGCGGTCTCCTTCCAACCCGCGCGACCACGCTCCGCTCCCTCCCCGATCGTGCGCCGGCGGTCCGTCAGCGTTGAGGCAGAACGCCTCGAACGAGCGACGACCGGGCGCCGTCGCCCAGGGCTCGTGGAATCCGTCAGCGCGACGATCATGACGTGCCGCGTCTTCCCGTGCGAGCGCGGGAACCCGAGCACATTCCGCTACGCTGGACATCAGACAGGGTACCTGAACGGTTGAAGCGAGATATCCGATGTGATGGCGCGCGGAGAACCTCGGGGCCGCGTAGAATGCCGGCACGGAGACGGGGTTGCGCGTGATCAAGACGCCGGCGAGGTGTGTCTCCAATGGGTGAAGCTCACTGACCAGCCCTTCCATCTCCCGGCCAACCCCATGTGGAGGGCCGAGGTCCAGGGATCGCGGGGCACCTTCAATGCCGGCCGGCTCCTCGTGCGCAGGCGGGACGCGCGGTTGAGCGTTCCGTGCCCTCGCCGCGCCGAGGCGATCGTGCGGCCGCACGGGGCATCCATGAGCCTCGGACGACTGATCTGTCTCGTTGTGATCTTTGGACTGGCCACCGGATTCGCCGGGCCCGCGTGGCCGCCGGTCTCAGCGGCGCCCGCCTCCATCGGCACGACCGATCCCGGCAGCGCGCCGGACTTCACGTGGCGGCGGTCGCTCCCGATCGACTCAATGAGTGCGGCGATCGGCCCGATCGGGGGGACCGAGGCGCGGTCGCTCGTGGTCATGGGCGGCAAGCTCTACGCGGCGATCGGCTACTGGCGGGACACGGACCGGGACAATCCGCGCCTGCCCGGGGCGCAGGTGCTCGTGCTGGACGCCCCAGGATCCCCGTGGCGTGTCGACCTGGAGCTGGAGGACAGGATGCCGTCGGGCCCCGGCGCGGGAATGCGAACCTATCTTGCGATCGCCGCACTGTCGTCCGTGACCTTTCATCAAGACCGCGGCGGGCATCCGCTGGCGGATCCGGTGTCGATGCTGGTGGCCGGGGTCTGGAGCCGCGCGGGCGGGCTGGATGTCTTCTCGCGATCGGAAGACTCGAACCAATGGACCAGATCGAGATTGGCCAAGGCGGACAGCGCCCCACCGGGCGCCCAGATACGCAGCTTCGCGGTCTACACGGATGCCGTGACGCGCCAGGAGAAGATCTTCGCCGGAGCGACCAACGCGATCTACACGGGCGAGTATGATCCCGCCGTACCCGGCCGGATTCATTGGGACGCGGTCCCCGAGACGTGGACCGCCGATGCGCAGCGTCCCTCGGACCAAAACCGGGTCATGAGCATGGCCGCGTGCGACGGGCGATTGTATGCCACCGTGTTCGGGAGCCTGTACGAGCGTCAGGACGGCGCCGCCCCCGCGTGGCAGGCCCTCTTTACGGCGCGCGTGCAGGCGCGTGGGCCGAACGTCAGCGGATTCCGCGCCGCGACATGCGTCCCGAATCCGTCGGGCACCGGCGACTCACTGCTGCTCGGCCTTGAGGACAATCCCTCGATCGTCTACCGGGTGAACCTGCAGGACTTCTCGGCGGTCCAAGAACTGAACGTGTCCCGGTTTCTCAGTGCGGCGTGGCACACCCGTGTGACGTACGCCATCGTCGCGTACAACAATATGGTGCTCTATCCCAATCCCGCCGCCCCCGCGTGCCCCAGTCTCCTCCTTGGCATGGAGGCCGGCACGCCGGATCTGCCTGGGGGATTCGGTCCCACCAAGTTCAACCGGGACGCGTCCTTTCTCGTGCGCTCGTGCCGCGGCACGTATGTCGTCCGAAAGATTGTCGACCCCGCCATTCATCCGGCTCCCATGCTGGTGTCCACGAGAACGATGATTCTCTCGCCGTTTGCGCAGGATCCTGAGGGCACGGTGTTCGCCGGTGGATTTGACGCAAACAACGTGCCGGTGCATAACTCCGCGTGGCTATACGAGGGGACTCCGCTTCGGTAGACCGCGCGATTCACGCGAGAAAGGATCGAGGACCGGGTGCTGGCCACCTCCGGTCCTCGACGAAGCCCCATCCACGGTTCATGCGCGTCCGACGGCGCGCGACCGCCGCCCTATCCGTTCTGCCACTCGATCCCAAACCCGCCGCGCGGAAGGCGCCAGTCGATGTTCCGGTAGGGACAGCCCAGCACGCACGTGGTGCACTCGATGCAGTTCTCGAAGGACACCGCGATCTTCTCCCCGTCCCACGCGTACACGTTCGCGGGACAAAACGTCGTACAGGGCCGCTTCCACTCGCCACCGCACCGATCCAGGCACGTGTCCGCGCGCGTGATCGAGATATGACTCTGCTTGTCGTGCTTCCAGTGCAGCGTGTACAGCTTCTCCTCGATCTTCATCGCATCGCCCTCCACCCTTCGATCGCGTCGTGGACCATCTGCCACCACGGCCGGCGCGCGAGGACGCGCCGGAGGATTCGCCGCTGCTTCTCGCGCTTGCTGGTTCCGTCGACCGTCAGCATCTCCTGGACCGCCTCGTTCAGAATCGCGGGATAGAGTTCGAGCAGCTCCGGCCGCCGCTCCGCCAGCTCCGGCAGGCGTTCGTACTTGCGGAGATCCTGCAAGACGAACGACGCTTCGAGCAGGTCCCGGTACGTCGACAGCGTCCGCGCCGACCAGTCGCCGGTCCGCTTCGCCTGGATCGCGGTCTCCCCCGCCATCCGGCCGGCCGCCATCGCGAGGTTGCTGCCCTCGCGGTGCAGGTTGTTCACCATCATCGCCGCGTCGCCGACCACAAGCACGCCGTCGCCGTACAGCCGCGGCATCGCGCGAAACCCGCCCTCCGGGATCGCGTGGCCGAGGTACTCCCGCACCTCGCCGCCGCGCAAGAGCGGGGCGACGAGCGGGTGCGCCTTGAATCCCTCGAGCAGATCCCAGGGGGTAATGCGCGTGCGGGCGAAGTGCGCGATCAAGGCACCGATCCCGACGGAGAGCGACTCCTTGTTGGTGTAGATGAAGCCGTAGCCGGCCATCCCCAGGGTCACGGAGCCGTAGACTTCGATCGTCGCCCCGTATCCGGGCTCGACATTGAAGCGCTCCTCGATCGTACCCGCGGGGAGCGCGATGATCTCCTTGACGACGAGCGCCATCTCGGTCGCCTCGAGCGGCCGCGACAGCCCCGCCTTCTGCACCAGGAACGAGTTGGCGCCGTCGGCGATGACGACGAGCGACGCTCTGAGATCGCCGTCCTCGCGCCCCGTGCGCACCCCGACCACGCGGCCCTGCTCCTGGATCAGGTCCTCGACGGTGGTGCCCGGAACCAGCAGCACGCCCGCGGCCTCGGCCTGCGCGGCAAACCACGCGTCGAACGGCACCCGAAGCACCGTGAACGCGTTCGGCGGCTCGGAGGACGCCGCGTGGGGGACGTGCCGGTGGCCGAGCGTGACCGCGCTGTCGGGGGTCGTCATCCAGACGCGCTCATCGGTGACGACGCGTTCGATCGGGGCCTCGGACCACGAATCGGGCGCCACGTCGGCCAGCATGCGGCCGTACATGACGCCGCCCATCACGTTCTTCTGACCGGGCCGCTCCGCGCGCTCGAACAACACCACGCTCAACCCGGCCCGCGCCATCGTGAGCGCGGCCGACGTGCCGCCCGGACCGGCCCCGACGACGATCGCGTCGAACTGCTCGTCGGAACCCATGGCGCTGGCTTCTACTTGAGCGCCACGACCGCCTGCTGCACGAACTCCCAGAATCCGCCCGGAAGAATCCCGAGCCAGAGCACGCCCACCGCGGCGAGGGCGAGCGCAACGCCAACCGGGAAGCTCGCCCGCACGGTGACCCCCTCGGGGGCCCCGGGGCTCAGCGCGACGTAGGCGACGCGGAAGTAGTAGTACACGGAGACCACGCTCGTCAGCACCGCGACGATCGCGAGCGGCGTCTGCCCGCCCGCGAGCGCCGCCCGGAAGAGATACACCTTCCCGAGGAAGCCGCCGGTCGGCGGGAGGCCTGCGAGCGAGATCATGCACAGCACGAGGACCCCACCCGCCCAGGGCGCCCGCCAGAACAGCCCGGCGAGGTCCTCGAGCCGGTCCGCCTCTTCACCGCGGCGCTCGAGCAGCACCAGCACCCCGAACGCACCGAGGTTCATCACGGTGTACACGAGGAGGTAGTACAGCACGGCCGGGACCCCGACGGCGGCGGGCGCGGCGATGCCGATGAGCAGATAGCCCGCGTGCGCGATCCCGGAGTACGCCAAGAGGCGCTTGAGGTTCGTCTGGAACAGCGCCGCGAGATTGCCGAGGATCAGCGTGGCGATCGCGATCACCGCGAGCACCGGCATCCACGTGGCGGCGAGCTGCGGCAGCCCCAGCGGAAACACGCGGAGCAAGCCGCCGAACGCGCCGACCTTCGCAATGACCGACATGAACGCCGTGGCCGGGAGCGGCGCGCCCTCGTAGACGTCGGGCGCCCACGCGTGGAACGGCACGAGCGCCGCCTCGAAGCCGAGCCCGATCGTCAGGAGCGCGATGCCGACGCCGAGCAGCGGAGACAGCGGCGCCTGCCCGATCTGCGCGAGGTCGAGCGTCCCGGTCGCCCCATAGATCAGCGCGATCCCGTAGACGAAGAACGCGGTCGCAAACGCGCCCAGCAGAAGGTACTTCAGCCCCGCTTCCTGCGAGCGCGCGCTCTGCGCGGCCAGACCCGCGAGCGTGTACAAGGGGAAGCTCAAGATCTCGAGGCCGAGGAACAGGACGACGAGGTTGCGGCTCGCCCCCATCAAAATGGCGCCCGCGGCGGAGAACAGGACGAGCGCGTAATATTCGCCCTGCGGCAGATGGAACCGCCGGAGGTAGCCCGGCGCGAGCAGTACTGCGAGTCCCGCCGCGGCCGCCGCGGCCAGTGTAATCGCCTGCGTCAGATGGTCGCGCACGTACATGCCGCCGAACGCGACCGGATCCGCCGGCAGCCCCGCGTTGAGGGCCAGCGCCACGCACACGCCGATCAGGGCCAGCCACGTCGTCGCGGGGCCGCGGGGCGCCTCGAGCCTCGGGCCGGTCGCCCACGCGTCGGCGAGCAGGACCACGAACGCCGTCACGACGAGGGCCAGCTCCGGACCGATGTGGGCGAGGTCTCCCCAGGGCATTTAGCGCGCCGCCTGTCCCGCGGGCAGGTCCGCCCGCGCCGCCGCAGGTGCCGGCTGCTCGGACGCCGTGACCCGGGTCAAGAGCGCGTTGACCGTGGCCGCGCTGCGGTCGAGGAACGGCTGCGGGAAGAAACCGACCCACAGAATGACCGCGATGATCGGGACGAACAGCAGCAGCTCACCGCGGCGCAGGTCGGGCATCCCGCGCAGATCTTCCCGCACCGGGCCGTGGAACACCCGGCCGACGAACCCCAGCAGGTACGCGACCGCGACGACGACCCCGAGCGTCGCGAGCACCGCCGCCTCGGGCCGCGCCTGGAACGTGCCGAGCAGAATCAGAAACTCCCCGATGAACCCGTTCGTACCCGGCAGCGCGAGCGAGGAGAGAACGACAATCAGCGTCACCGCGGCAAACGTCGGCACGAGTGCCGCAATGCCGCCGTACTCCTGCGTGCGCGCGCGGCCGGTCCGCTCGATCAGCATGCCGGCCACGATGAAGAGGGCGCCGGTGCTCACGCCGTGGTTGATCATCTGGATCAGGCTGCCCTGCACCGCGGTCGCGTCGAGCGCGAAGATGCCGAGCAGGATGAACCCCATGTGACTCATGCTGCCGTAGGCGAGCAGCCGGCGCATGTCGCCCTGCGCCCACGCGACGCTGCCGCCGTAGAGGATGCCGACGATCGCGAGCCCGGAGAGCAGCGGGCCGAACTCGCGCGACGCGTCCGGGAAGAGCGGCAGGCAGAACCGCAACAGTCCGTACGCGCCCGCCTTCGCCATGAGGCCCGCCAACAGGACCGTGACGACCGCCGGCGCCTCGGCATACGCATCGGGCAGCCAGCTGTGCAGCGGCCAGACGGGCATCTTGATCGCAAACGCCACCGCGAACGCGAGGAACAGGACCGTTTCCGCTCCGCCCGTCAGCCCGAGCGGGTGCGAGAGGAGCGTCGGCAGATCGAACGTCGACCCGCCGGGGGCGCCGGCGGACTGGAGGTACACCGCGATGATCGCCAGCAGCATGAGCATGCTGCCCGCCATCGTATAGAGGAAGAACTTGATCGCCGCGGGCGAGCGGCGCGGGCCGCCCCACAGCGCGATCAGGAAGTACATCGGCACGAGCATCGCTTCCCAGAACACGTAGAACAGGACGAGGTCCTGCGCCATGAACGTGCCCAGGAGACCCGCCTCGAGCAGCAGCAGCAGGACGACGAACGCCTTCGGCCGCTCCCGCACCTGCGTCCGCGCGGCCACGGCCGCGATCGGGAACAAGAACGCGACGAGCGCGATGAGGCTGACCGACAGGCCGTCGACGCCCAGGTGATAGCCAAGGCCGAGCGAGGGGACCCACGCCGCGCGCTCCTCGAACTGGAGCGCCGCGGTCCCCGGCGCGAAGTGCGCCCACACCCACGCGGCCGCGGCGAACGTCGCGAGCATCGCGGTGAAGGCGGCGGCGCGCGCCCCGCGCTCGCTGAGCGCGCTCGCCGCCACGATGGCGCCGAGGAGCGGCAGCGCGATGAGGAGCGTCAGGAGGCCCGGCGTCACCGCGACACCCAGTAGACGAGAATCGCGAGCACCCCGATCAGCGCGTATGCCGCGTACTGCCGGAGATAGCCGGTCTCGAGATGGCTGAGATTCCGGCCGGCGCGGCCGATCCCCCGGCCGAGGCCGGTCACGGCACCGTCGAGCTCGTCCCGGTCGAAGACGGCCAGGAGGCGCGCCATCGCCTGCACCGGGCGGACGATCAGCACGTTGTACAGATCCTCGATGTAGAACTGGTGCGCCAGCAGCGCGTAGATCGCCCTGGACCCCCCGCGCACCATCCGCCGGTCGTAAATCAGCCACGCGATGACGAGGCCCGCGAGCGCGACGACGACGCTCGCGGACACGAGCACCCACTCCCCGCGCGTCGACTCGGCCGGCACCGGGCCGGCGCCGGCGGCGAGGACCGGCGCGAGAAACCGCGCGAGCTCGCCGGGGCTCGTGAACGACAAGCCGAGCACGCCGCCGAACAGGGTCAGCACCGCGAGCACCGCCATCGGGACCGTCATGATCCGGGGCGACTCGTGTGGGGCATGCCCGGCCGCGGCCGGCCGCCGCGGCGCCCCGAGGAACGTCATCACGAACGCGCGGACGATGTAGATCGCGGTCAAGCCGGCCGCCGCGAGTCCGACCGCCCAGAGGGCGATCTGGCCGTGCTGGAAGTCGGCAGAGAGAATCTCATCCTTGCTGAAAAAGCCGGTGAACGGCGGGATCCCGGCGAGCGCCAGCGCGCCGACCGCGAACAGGAGCGTCGTCCGCGGCAGCGGCCGCGCGAGCCCGCCCATGTCCCGCATATCGGTGGTGCCGCCGAGCGCGTGCATCACGCTGCCGGCCGCGAGGAACAGGAGCGCCTTGAAGAACGCGTGGGAGGTCAGGTGGAACATGCCGGCGCCCCACGCGCCGACGCCCACCGCGAGGAACATGTAGCCGAGCTGGCTGATCGTCGAGTACGCGAGGACGCGCTTGAGATCGTTCTCGACGAGCGCCCAGCAGGCGGCGAAAATCGCGGTCGCGCCGCCGACGACGGCCACCACCTCCATCGCCAGCGGCGCGCGGAGGTAGACCGCGTGCAGCCGGACGATCATGAACACGCCGGCGGTCACCATCGTCGCCGCGTGGATGAGGGCGCTGACCGGGGTCGGGCCCTCCATCGCGTCGGGGAGCCAGATATAGAGCGGTAGCTGCGCGGACTTCCCGGTCGCGCCGAGAAACAGCAAGAGGCACAGGACCGTCGCCGCGGTGCCCCCGAGCGGCAGCCGCGCGACCGCGTCGCGGGTGAGCAGCCCAAAGTCCGAGGTCCCGAAGATGCCGAAGGCGAGAAAGATGCCGAGCAGAAAGCCGACATCGCCGAGGCGCGTCACGAGAAACGCCTTGACCCCGGCCGCGGCGGCCGCCGGCCGCGTGAACCAGAACGCGATGAGCAGGTAGCTGCACAGCCCGACGCCTTCCCATCCGATGAACATCACGACGAGGTTCGCGGCCAGCACCAACGTGAGCATCGCGGCCGTGAACAGGTTCAGGTAGGAGAAGTAGCGGGCAAACCCCTCGTCGTCGGCCATGTAGCCGACGGAGTAGAGGTGAATCAGCCCGCCGACGCCTGTGACGATCAGCGCCATCGTCACCGACAGCGGATCGATCAGGAGGCGCATCGGCACGTCGATCGGCCCGGCCGTAAACCAGTCGTAGAGATTCACCTGGAACGACCGCGCGTCGGGCGGGAGGGCCTCGAGCGCGCGCAGCAGGACGAGCGACAGGACAAACGCCGCGGCGACCGTGCCGCAGCCGACCACCGCGGCGACCCCGCGTCCCCACCGCCGTCCCCACAGGCCGTTCGCGGCCCAGCCGAGGAGCGGAAGCAGCGGCAGCCAGATCGCGGCGGTCATGCGCTAGCCCCGCAGCAGGTCGACATTGTCGACGTCCACGGTCTCGCGGGCGCGAAAGATGTTCACGATGATGGCGAGCCCGATCACGACCTCCGCGGCCGCGACCACCAGCACGAAGAACACGACGATCTGGCCGTCAACGGCCCCCCGGAGCCGCGCGAACGTCACGAGCGTGAGGTTGACCGCGTTCAGCATCAACTCAACCGACATAAACACGACGAGGGCCGAGCGGCGCACCAGCACGCCGAGCGTGCCGAGCGCAAACAGCACCGCGCTCAGGGCGAGGTAGTCCGCGGCGGGAACGCTCACCGCGCGCCCGTCCCGCGGCGGCCGGGCGGCGTGCCCAACGGCGACGGGCGCTTGCTGAGCGCCACGGCGCCGATCATCCCGACGATCAGCACGATCGACGCCGCCTCGAACGGCAGCGCGTACGCGGTGAACAGCGCCCGGCCGACCTGCTGCACGGTGCCGAAGTCTCCGCCAACGGCGGCCGCCGGGCCCCGCGCCGTCGCGCCCGCGGCGACCAGGAGCGCGGCGAATGCCGCGGCCAGCACGACGGCGAACCACGGTGCGAGCACGCGGTCGCGGGATCCCTCGCCGCTGCGCACGTTCAGGAGCATCACGATGAACACGAAGAGCACGACGATCGCGCCGGCGTAGATGATCACCTGCAGCACCGCGATGAACTGGGCCCCGAGGAGCAGATAATCCGCGGCGAGGCTGATCAGCACCAGGAGCAGGCCCAAGACGCTGTGGACCGGCACCCGCGATGCGATCACGCCGACACCACCGGCGATCGCGAGCACCGCCGTGACGGCAAACAGGACCCCTTCCACCCGGTTATGCCTCCCCCACCCCGCCGGCGCTAGACCGCGCGGTGCGGATCTCGCCCGGATTCCCCGGGGTAGCGTTCTTGGAGCTTGTCTTTCGTGTAAATCAGCGACTCCCGCGTATACCCGCTCAGCTCGTACTCGTGCCCCAGCACGATGGCCCCGGTGGGGCACGCCTCCTCGCACATCCCGCAGAAGATGCAGCGCAGCATGTTGATCTGGAAATCCTCCGCGTAGCGCTCCCCCTTGGAGCGCGGCGCGAGCTCATCGTTCTCGGCGGCCTTGACGAAGATCGACTGGCTCGGACACACGATCACGCACAGCTCGCACCCGACGCACCGCTCCATCCCGTCCGCGAACAGCGTGAGGTAGTGCCGCCCCTTGAAGCGCGGCTTCACGACCGTGTGCTCCTCCGGGTACCGGATCGTCACCGGCGGACGGAAAAAGTACCGCCCGACGATGGCGAGGCCGGTCAGCATCTTCCACGCCTGGCCGATGCGGCGCATCGCCTCGCCCACCGCTACACCCCTCCCCGCCACACGATCAGCGCCCCGGTCACGGCGAGGTTCAGCACGCCGAGCGGGATCAGCACCTTCCACCCGAACCCCATCAGCTGATCGTAGCGGAGGCGCGGCAGCGTCGCGCGGACGAGGATGAAGAAGCAGACGACCGCGAACACCTTGATCGCAAACCACAGGAACGGCCACAGCCACGGCCCCTGCCACCCGCCGAGAAACAGCGTGGTGACGAGCGCGCCGACGGTGATGATCCCGATGTACTCCGCGAGGTAGAACATCGCGAACTTGAACCCGCCGTACTCGGTCTGGAACCCCGCGATCAGCTCCTGCTCCGATTCCGGCAGGTCGAACGGCGCGCGGTTCGTCTCCGCGAACGACGCGATCATGAACAACACGAACGCGAGCGGCTGCTTGAGGATGAACCACCCGTGCGCCTGTGCGTGGACGATCTCGACCAGGCTCAGCGAATTCGCGACCAGCACGACACCGATCACCGCGAGACCCATGACCAGCTCGTAGGAAATGACCTGCGCGCTGCTGCGGAGCCCGCCGAGGATCGCATACTTGTTGTCCGACGCCCAGCCGCCGAGGATGATGCCGTACACCCCGACGCTGCTCGCGCCGAGTACGAGCAGGATCGCGACGTTCACGTCGGCGACGTAGAGCGTGATCTCGCGGCCGAACAGGTGGATCGGAGGGGCGATCGGGATCACCGCGTACACGAACAGCGCCGCCACCGCGGAAATCAGCGGCGCGACCTGGTAGACCAGCGGGTCCGCGCTCCCCGGGATGAAGTTCTCTTTGAAGATGAGCTTCACACCGTCCGCGAGCGGCTGCAGGAGACCAAACGGACCGACGCGATCGGGGCCGATCCGGAGCTGAAACTTCGCCAACAGGCGCCGCTCGAGCAGCGTCACGTACGCAAACGCGGTCAAGACGCCGACGACGAACACGGCGCTCCGCACGACGTCGATCACGAGGCTCACCACCGATGCCGCCCCCGTCCGCTCACGCGGCACCTCCGACCGGGCGGATCGTCACCGCGACCGGCCCGCGCTCATCCAGCAGCGCGGACACCGGCGCGCTCTCGTAGCCCCGCGGCACGTACGCGTGCCCGGGGTGGAGCGTCGGGAGGACGCGCGCCGGCAGCCGCAGCGTCCCGCGCGCCGAGCGCACTTCGCAGACCGTCGCCTCCGCCACGCCGAGCCGGCGCGCGTCCTCGGGATGGAGCCCGACAAACGGCTCTCCCGCCTGGCCGCGGATCCCCGGACAGCGCAGCGCCATCGTGCCGCGGTCGAAGAGCCGCGTCCCGACGACCAGCGCGAGGCCGCCGTCGCGCGGCGCCGACGCCCCATCGCCCGCGGACGCGGGTGCGGCCGCGGCCCGGCGCGGGGCCGTGAGGCGCGCGTCCTCCGCCCACCCAGGGACCAGACCCGCGATCTCCGACGCGATATCTTCGACGGACGCGAACGCGAGCACGTCCCCGAGCCGCGCCGCGAGGGCGGAGAAGATCTGCCCGTCCGACCGGGCGGTGCCCGGACCGGGCACCGCCGCGTCCTGCCGCTGGATGCGGCCCTCGATGTTGCCCACGGTGCCGCCGTGCTCAGCGTAGGTCAACACCGGCAGCACCACGTCGGCCTCCCGGGCGGTGCGTGTCAGGAACAGATCGTGCACGACGAGGAGCCCGAGGCGGGCCCGGGCCTCCGCCCATGCCTGCGCGTCCGGATAATCGAGCGCCGGGTCCGCGCCCACGACATAGAGCACGCGCAGCTCGCCCGCGCGCGCGGCCTCCAGCATGCCCCGTGCGGTCCGGCCGGGCGAGGGCGGGATCGGCCGGCCCCACGCCGCCTCAATCGCGGCGCGCGCCTGGGCGTCCCCGATCGGGCGATACCCCGGCAGCATGTCCGGTACGAGCCCAAGGACCTGCGCACCGCCGCTGTTCCCGCGCCCGGCGAGGAGGCCCGATTCGAGCGCGGGCAGCGCCGAGCGCATCGCGTCGAGCGCCCGAAGCACGTCCGCGGCCCCGGGCCGGTCGAACGTCCCCCGGCCGATCAGAACGAGCGGCCGCGCGGCACCCGCGAGCGCCTGCTGCGCCGCGCGCAGGGCATCCGCCGGGACGCCGGTGACCGCGCTCGCCTCGTCCACGGGCGCCTGCCCGCCGAGTGCCGCAAGCAGCGCGCCTTCGGTCCCCGCGCGATGGGTCATCGAGTGCGTCGCCCACCGCGCGATCTCGAGCTGCCATGGGTTGGCGATCACGAGGCGCGCGCCTCGGTCGACCGCCTTCTTCACGCGCAGCCAGATAATCGGATACTCCTCGGTCAGGTCGCAGCCGACGACGACGATCGCATCCGCCCGCTCCACGTCCGCGATCGATCCCGGCAGCCCCCACGGCGCGTCCGAGGTCGGCAGCGGATGCGCCGTGTCCGTCCGGAAGTCGATGGAGTTCGTCCCGACCGTGCCGCGGAACAGCCGAAGCAGCAGGTAGTTGTCCTCGTTGGTCGAGCGCGTGCCGCCGAGCACGCCGACCGCGTCACCCGGCGTATCGCGGAGCGTTCCGGCGATCCGGTCGAGCGCGTCCTCCCACGTCGCCTCCACCAGGGCGCCGTCGCGGCGCACCAGCGGGGTGCGGAGGCGCTCGGGGCTCACGACGAAGTCGTAGCCGAAGAAGCCCTTGTCGCACAGCCACACGTCGTTCGTCTCGGGGTGCTCCCGCGACCGCGTCCGCGTGAGATCGGTGCCGCGCACGTTGAGCGTGGTCGCGCAGCCGCACCCGCAGTGCGGGCAGATGCTCTTGACGGCCGTGTTGTCCCACGGCCGCGACCGGAACCGGTACGTCGCGCTCGTGAGCGCGCCGACCGGGCAGATCTCCATGGTGTTGCCGATGAACTTGCTCTGGACCGGCGCCATCCCCGGGGTGGCGATCTGATCGTGGAAGCCGCGCTCGAACCCTTGGAGCGCGTCGTCGCCGGCGATCAGCTCGCCGAAGCGGACGCAGCGCCAGCAGAGGATACACCGCTCGCGGTCCAGCACCAGCACCGAGCTCATGCGGATGTGCTTCCGGAACGTCCGCTTGACCTCGACGAACCGGCTGTGGCCCGGCCCGAACTTCATCGTGTTGTCCTGCAGCGGACACTCGCCGCCCTTGTCGCAGATCGGGCAGTCGAGCGGGTGGTTCGCCAGCAGTAGTTCGAGAATCGACCGCTGGCCGGCCCGGGCCTTCTCCGAGATCGTATGGACCACCATGCCGTCCGCGGCGTCGAAGCTGCACGAGGCGGCGAGCTTCGGGGCCTTCTCGATCTCGACCAGGCACACCCGGCACGCCCCGAGCGGCGCCATGCGGTCGTGGTAGCAGAACGTCGGGATCTCGATGCCCGCCTGCTGGGCCGCGGTGTAGATCGTCGTCCCCTTCGGCACGACGATCTCTCGGCCGTCGATCGTGAGGCGGATCATCGGGATCGGCGGGGCGCTGCTCATCGCGCTGACTCCTTCGCGCCGGTCATGCCGATCCCCCGGCGGCCACCGGGGCGGGCGCCACGTCGCAGGCCCCCGCCTTGATATGGTGCACGTACTCCTCGCGGAAGTACCGCAGCGACGCGCGGAGCGCCGGAGGGATGCTCTCGCCGAGGGCGCACAGGCACAGCCCGGTGATGTTCTGGGCAACGCTGTCCATCAACTCGAGATCCTCCATCCGGCCGTGGCCGTCCAGGATGCGGTCGAGGACCTGGGTCAGCCAGACCGAGCCCTCGCGGCACGGCGTGCACTTGCCGCACGACTCGTCCCGGTAGAACTCGATCGTGCGCCGGATCACCGCGGGAATGCACGTCGTATCGTCCATCACGATGATCGCGCTCGAGCCGAGCATCGATCCGATCTTTGCGAGCGAGTCGAAGTCCGCCGGGGTGTCGAGGTGCTCCGCGGTCAGGATCGCCGCGGACGATCCGCCCGGGAACACCGCCTTGAACGTCCGCCCCGGCCGCAGGCCGCCCGCGTGCTCGAAGATGATCTCGCGCAGCGGCGTCCCGATCGGCAGCTCCTTGACGCCCGGCCGCATGACGTGTCCCGACACGGAGTACAGCACGGGCGGGCCGTACGCCTTGTAGCCGTCCGGGCCGAGGGCCACGATGTGCGGGATATGGGCCATCGTCTCCGCGTTGTTGAGCACGGTCGGCCGGTCGTACAGGCCGCGCACGGCGGGATAGTACGGCGGCTTGACCCGCGGCTCGCCGCGGCGGCCCTCGAGGCTCTCGAGGAGCGCCGTCTCCTCCCCGCACTCGTACGACCCGGCGCCGCGGTGCAGCACGACGTCCAGGTCGAACCCGGTCCCAAAGATGTTCGTGCCGAAGAACCCGCGCGCGTAGGCCCCGTCGAGCGCCCGGCGCAGGCGCGCGTACCCGAGAAACATCTCCCCGCGCACGTAGATGAACGCCTTGTGGACCCCATTCGCGAACGACGAGATCAAGACGCCCTCGAGAATCTGGTGCGGGTCCCCTTCGATCAGCGTGCGGTCCTTGAACGTCCCGGGCTCGCCCTCGTCGGCGTTCACGACCAGGTACCGCGTGTCGCCCTCGCGCTTCGGGGTGAGCTTCCACTTCCGGCCGGTTGGGAATCCGGCGCCGCCCCGCCCCCGCAGGCCCGACGCCTCGACCATCGCGGTCAGGTCGTCCGGCGTCAGCTCCTTGAGCGCCCGCTCGGCGGCCCGGTACCCGCCGGTGGCCACGTAGACGTCCACATTGTCGCGATCCGGTTCCCCGACGTATTTAAGGAGGAGCAGTTCGGGCATCAGGACAGCCTCCGCAGCAGGTCGTCGACCGCGGCGGTCGTCACCGTGGGATGCCGGTCCATATCCACGAGCAGCACCGGGGCCTCCTCGCACGCCCCGAGACACTCGACGGCCTCGAGGAGCACGCGACCGTCCGGCGTCGTCTCACCCGGGCGCACGCCGAGACGCGTGCACAGGTGATGCAGGACCTCCTCCGCCCCGTTCAGGTAGCAGGACAGGTTCGTGCACACCCGGATCTTGTGGCGTCCCACGGGATCCGTGAAAAACATCGTGTAGTAGCTCGCGACCGACGCGACCTCGGGCAGCGTCAGGCCGAGGGCGTCGGCGACGTCCTCCATCGCGTCCGGCGGGAGATAGCCGACCTGATCCTGCGCAAGGTGCAGCGCCGGCAGGAGCGCCGACTGCGCGCGCGGATACAGCGCGCGGGCCTGCGGCGATCCGCTCCAGCGTCGACGGCGTGAGGAGGCGCGCCACTAGCGGTCCACGTCCCCGAGCACGATATCGATGCTGCCGATCGCGACGACCACGTCGGCGAGGGGACGGTCCTTCACCATCGCCGGCAGCGTCTGGAGATTGTAGAACGACGGCGCCCGGACGTGCACGCGCACCGGCCTGTTGCTGCCGTCACTCACGATGAAGTACCCCTTCTCGCCGCGGGGCGACTCCGTCGCCACGTAGCTCTCCCCGGCCGGCGGGTGCATCCCCTCGCTCACGAGCTTGAACTGGTGGATCACCGCCTCCATGCTGCGCGCCAGCTCGGCTCGCGGCGGGAGCGCGATTTTCCGGTCGTCCGTAATCACCGGCCCGTCCGGGAGGCGGTCGAGCGCCTGCAGGGCGATGCGCCGGGCCTGGCGCATCTCCTCGATCCGCACGCGGTAGCGCGCGTACGCGTCGCCGCCGGTCTCCACCACGACGTCGAACTCAAAGTCTTCGTACCCGCCGTACGGCGCGAGCTTCCGAAAGTCGTGCGCGACCCCGGACCCCCGCAGCACCGGCCCGGTCGCGCCGAGCGCGATCGCGTCCGCGCGCGAGAGCGGGGCCACGCCCTCGAGCCGCTCCCGCCAGATCAGGTTATTCCGGAGGAGGCGCTCGTACTCGTCGAACCGGCCCGCGAGATACTCGAGGTACTCGCGCGCGGCCGGGACGAACTCCTCCGGCACATCCTCGGCGAGCCCGCCGGCCCGGAAGTATCCCGGCATCATGCGCTGGCCGCTCACCATCTCGGAGAGGTCCAGAAACCGCTCCCGGTCCTGGATGCAGTACAGAAACAGGCTGCTGACGTTCAGGTCCAATGCCGCCCGCGCCGAGATAGATCAGGTGGCTCGCGATCCGGGCCATCTCGCACATCAGGACGCGGATGTACTTGGCGCGGGGCGGCGGCTCGATCCCGAGCAGGCGCTCGAGCGATTGGAAATACGCCATCTCTTCGTTGTAGTTTGCGAGGTACTCGATCCGGTCGACCAGGGTGACGTTCTGATGATAGGTGCGGGTCTCCATCTCCTTCTCGATCCCGGTGTGGAGATAGCCCATCACCGGCGTACAGTTGCGGACGATCTCTCCCTCGAGCTCGAGGATGAGCCGCAGCACCCCGTGGGTGCTCGGGTGCTGCGGCCCCATGTTGATCGTCATCGTCTCGGTCGTCGGCACCTGGCTCACCCGCGCACCGGAGGCGTCTCCCCGCCGGATCCGGACGGGCTGTGCGGCGGAAAGTACGGGATGATCTCGCTCGGCACCTTCGGCGTGTGGCCCTTGAACTCGACGGGCTCCTCGAACAGCGAGAAATCGCGCCGCAGGGGGTGACCTTCCCAGTCGTCCGGCATCAGGATGCGCCGGAGATCCGGATGGCCGTCGAAGCGCACCCCGTACATGTCGTAGACTTCGCGCTCGCGCGAAACCCCGCCCCGGGATAGATCCCGGTCGCGGTGGGGAGCGTCGGCGGATCGCCATTCGCGCGCGTCTTCACGGTCAGCCGCTCGGCGCGTGCCCGCGCGGCCGAGCAGATAGAGCACCTCGAATCGCGAGGCTGCGCGGGCAACCGGTCCCACGCCGTGACATCCACGCACATATCGAGTCCGAGCGCCTCGCGCGCGGCGCGCAGCACGTCGAGCAGCAGCTCCGGCGGCACCAGCACGGCCGCGCGGCCGCGCTCCTCGTGTGAGATCAGACGGTCCCAGGGCACATGGGGACGCAGCCGCTCGAGGATCGACGTCTCGCTCATCGGATCGGCCGGGTTAGGTCGCGCGCGCGGCGGGAGTCCCCTCGCGGATCTTCTGCTGCAGCATGCGCAGGCCGTGGAGCAGCGCTTCGGGGCGCGGCGGGCAGCCGGCGACGTAGACGTCGACCGGGACGATCTTGTCCACGCCCTGCACCACCGCGTAGTTGTTGTAGAGCCCGCCGGTGCTGGCGCAGTCGCCCATCGCGATGACCCATTTCGGCTCCAGCATCTGGTCGTAGATGTGCCGGAGCACCGGCGCCATCTTCTGGCTCACGCGCCCCGAGACGATCAAGAGATCGGACTGCCGCGGCGAGGCGCGAAACAGCTCCGAGCCGAACCGCGAGATGTCGAACCGGGGCGCGGCCGTGCACATCATCTCGATCGCGCAGCACGCGAGCCCGAACTGCGCCGGCCACAGCGAGTTGCTGCGCCCCCACGCGACGAGCTTGTCGATCGTCGTCGTGAGCACGTTGCGCTCGAGATCGCGTTCGGTGGTGCTCACTCCCATTGGAGGGCCCCCCGCTTGAGGACGTAGACATATCCGAGCACCAGGATCGCAAGGAACGCGAACATCTCGCCGAGGCCGAGCCGCCCGAGCTCTCGGAGCAACACCGCCCACGGGTACACGAAGACGATCTCCACGTCGAACAGGATGAACAGCATCGCGATCAGGTAGTAGCGGACCGGCACCCGATCCTGCGCGCTGCCTCTCGGCCAGACGCCCGACTCGTACGGCAGCATTTTCTGAGCGTCGGCCGCCGCACGCCCAACGAGAAAATGCAGGCCCAGCACCGCGCCAGCAATCAGAACGGCGACGACCAGGTGCACGAGCACGGGGACGTATGCCGACATCGCAACCTCTTCTGATGGCGCCGATCCCGCGGGCGCCGGGCAGCACTCAGCGCTTCAAAAACAATGAAACCAGAAGGGCCTCACGGTGTCAACGACGGCGCGCCCTGGCGCACCGACGCCACGACGCGCCGCAGTGCGCCGATCGCGTAGTCCACATCCGCCTCGGTCGTGTGCCGCCCGACCGTCAGCCGGACGGCGCCGGCGGCGAGCTCGGGAGGCAGCCCGAGGGCAAGCAGCACGTGCGACGGGTCGAGGCTGCCCGCGCTGCACGCGGATCCCGAACTGGCGGCGACGCCGTGGAGATCCAGCCCGATCACCAGCGACTGCCCGTCCGTGCCGTCGAAGGAGACGTTGACGTTGTTCGGCAGCCGCGGCGTCCGGGCGCCGTTGAGATGCGCGCCGGGGATCGCGAGCGCCCCCGCGATCAGCCGGTCGCGCAGCGCCGTCACGCGGATCACTTCGTCCGCCATCTCGTCCGCAGCGAGCCCACATGCCGCCCCCAGACCCACGATCCCGGCGACGTTCTCGGTGCCGCCGCGGCGGCCCCGCTCGTGGTCCCCGCCGTGCTGGACGCGCGCGAGCGGCGTGCCGGCGCGCACGTAGAGGGCGCCGACACCCTTCGGCCCGTAGCGCTTGTGGCCCGAGAGCGACAGGAGATCCACGTCCGACTCTCCGACCGACATCGGGAGCGCCCCCGCCATCTGGGTCGCATCCGTGTGAAACGGAATCCCACGCTCCCGCGTGAGGCGGCCGATCTCCGCGAGCGGCTGCAGCGACCCCACTTCGTTGTTCGCGGCCATGATGGAGACGAGCACCGTATCCGGCCGCAGCGCCTGCCGCAGATCGTCCGGATCGACCACGCCGCCGCCGTCCACCGGCACGTATGTGACCGCCCATCCCCGGCCTTCGAGAAACCGGCACGCCTCCAGCACCGCGTGGTGCTCGATGCCTGAGGTCACCACGTGCCGGCCCCGTGCCTCCTGCGCGAGCGCGACGCCGAACACCGCGAGGTTGTCGGCCTCCGTCGCCCCGCTGGTGAACACGATCTCGCCGGGGCGCGCCCCGATGAGCCCCGCCACCTTTACGCGCGCCTGGTCGACCCCGGCCCGCGCATCCTGCCCGAACGCGTGCAGGCTGCTCGCGTTCCCGGGCACGGCCGTGAAGTACGGCAGCATCGCCTCGAGCACCCGGGGGTCAACCGGGGTCGTGGCCGCGTGGTCGAGGTACACCCGCATCCCCGCGGCCTACCCTCGCCCCTTGTGCTTAGCGCTGCGCGGGAGTGAGACCGTTGCGACCCGGCGGTACCGCGGGAGCGGCTTCGGCCGCGCGACGACCCACTTGACGCGGGCGCCGGCATCCAGCCGTTCCCGCGACAGGACCCGCTTCACCTCGTCGAGCGGCATGCGCCGCGTGCGGATGAGATGCGCCGCGCGCTGGAGAGCGTCCACGTCGGCCCAGGAGTACCCGGCGCCCGGCCGGCGGCCCGGTGGAATCCCGAGCGCCTCCCAGCGTGCCAGGGTC
This sequence comes from uncultured Bacillota bacterium, assembly GCA_963787105.1. Taxonomy (GTDB): domain Bacteria; phylum Sysuimicrobiota; class Sysuimicrobiia; order Sysuimicrobiales; family Segetimicrobiaceae; genus JAJPIA01. Next base: position 122,571 of record CAWBBU010000005.1, on the reverse strand, counting down.
CTGCGGGACACCCCGGTCAAGCCCGTCACGACAGCCGTCTCGAGCACGCGGGATTCCAGATCCTGCATTAGAGGGCCTCCCAACTCGGTCGCGTTCGGGATGGACTGTTAGTATACCAGCCGACCGCGGGGGCCGGACAGGGGGTGTGTACAAGATTTTTGGCGAGAATTCGGCGCATCTGCCGCGCCCGATGGGGCCCGCACTTCCGCCCGGGAGCGCGGGTCCTGGCGCCCGTGCAGGAGGACCCGAACAAAGCTCCGAAAGGCCCTCGGCAAGCCGCGGCGGCATGGGTCGACGCCGGGGCCGGATGTTCGGTCATCGGCGTCTCTGCCGGTGCGGACTCTGCGAGGAGGGTGTATGTCCGACGTCAATACGGATGCGCCTCAGACGGACGCCGGCCGGATCGCCGCCACGCTCCAGGCGCTCAGCGACGTGCTCGGCAACTCTGCGCTGGGCGCCAAAACCGGCGACGTGACCACGCTCCAGAGACGGGTGGCCGAGGTGCTGACCGTCCTGAACACCAATCAGAACCTGATTGCGGGCATCAACGCCGCGGATACCTTCGGGACTGACCCGAGCCTCGCCCTTCAGCGCGCGAGGCTGACCCGCGAGATCGAGGCCGCAAAGATCGACTACCAGTTCGAGATCTTGCCAACAGCTTGCGCGACTCACGACGGACGTGCTCGAGCAGGCGAAGGAAACCGGTCCCGATGACCAGATCGTCGCGGCGTTGAACGAGACGACCCACGAGCACTGGACGTTCGCGAGGGTCGTCGACTCCGCGCAAGGGTTGATCGCGTCCGCCTCGACGGCGGTCGGGCTCGCGGCGAAGGGCTACCCGCTCGTGAGGGCGCTGGCGCTGTTCGCGGGAATCCACCTCCCACCGCTCCCCCTCCCCGGGTAGCGGTCGAGACGCCCCCGACGATGGCGGACGATTCGCTCTCGCTCGAGGACCTGCAGCGGATCCTCACCGATCTCTACTCGGCGCTCCGGGATCCCGCCTCCCAGCGCCTGCAGTCGACGCAGGTGGACGAGCTCGCGACGGAGATCCAGACGAAGTTGTCGGAGCTGCAGGCGCTCGTGACCTCGCTGAGGGACCTCGAGCGCCGCGACCCGCTCGATACCGATCCCGCCGCGATCGCCCAGCGATACCGATATACGATGATGATCAGTCAAGTGGAGCGCTATTGCGAAACCGAACTGAAGGCAAAGACCGACTCCCTGCAGAATGATCTGCTGCCGATGCCCGACGCCGAGGCCCTCGCGAGGAAGATCCAGGAAATTCTACGGGGGGACGAGTGACGTCGCGCGGAGGGACGCGGACCGCCGGCGACGCTGACCCGCGCGCCCCGCGCCGAGCGCACCCGCAGGACGCCGCGTCCGAGTGACCGCGGGAGGACACGCCCCCAGATGGACGACTACGCGAATCAGACCGAGATGGACGTGCGCGGCATCATCACGGAATTGCATGAGATTCTCGCCGGTCCCGCCATCGACCGGCTCAATGTGCCCGCCGCCGAGGTGCTCGCGCGGGACATACAGGAACAGTTGGAACACTACAATGTGGCCATGGTCGGGCTGAAGGACGTCAAGAGACGGGACCCCTTTGGAAAGGATCTCGAACTCGTGCGTCTCGAGTACTTCCGGCAGCAGAGCATCGTCGAGGCCTACTGCTCCACCGAGCTGGTCAGACGCCTCACCGGCATCGTGGACGCGCTGCCGGATACGACGGATGCGAAAACGATTGCCGATCAGATCCAGGCCATCACCCGCCGCCTCAACCCGCCGCGCAAAGAGTCCCCGACGCGGGCCGAGCCCAACCGCGCGCAGGACACCCCTCGCGCGCGGACGGCAGACGCGAACGTCGCCGACGAGTCCGGCGATCCCCTCCAGGGGAGCGCGGATCGCAATCCCACGCCGGACGCGGCGCCGCCGGGGGCCGCGCGCCGGAGCGTCGATGGGACGCTCGTGACCGCCCTGCAGGCGCTCGTCGTGGAGACGATGGATCGGATGATTCGCGCGCAGCAGTACCTGCAGCATTTCACCGACCCCTCGTACAAGGCCCTCCCCGCGCGCGATGACCGCGCCGAACGGGAGATGCCGAAGACGGCGCGGACGCCCAGCGGGATCAACAACGAGCCGGTGCCGTAGAGGAGCCGCCGCGCGGGACGCGGCCGGCGCGCCCCTCTAGGCGGCCGGACGATTCGGACAGGAGAGGGTGAGCCGTATGGTCAGCTGGACCGATCTGCACGCGCGGAAAATCTCCGTGGAAGACGCGGGCCCGCTCTTCGCGCAGGCCGGCGCAGACATCGACGCGCTCCTCGCGAGCACGCCGCAGGCGACGGACCACCTGCTGGCTATTCTCCAGAAGCGGCTCGGCGACGCGATCACCACGGACACGTGGACCGCGGTGGAAACGGGGTTGGCGAACTACCTCGGCGCAGCCGCGCAGCTCGTCTCGTGGGTCACCCGGGCGGACCAAGCCGCGCGGCTGCGGGAGGCGGAAGCGCGAATTTCGCCCGCGGCCACAGCACTGCTCCGCACGATCCTCGGGCTCTACGGCCGGGAGCTGGCGCTCGCGTACGAACGGTGGCGCGAGCTGCCGAACGACTGGGTCCGCATGAATCGCGACGTGATGTACGACGAGATCGACAAGCGCCATCTCATCCGCGTGTCGATCGAGAAGCAGAACGGCGAGACGGTGGTCGTTGAGGCCCGGCCCGGCTCGTTTCTCCGGCTCATTACGACGCTCCTACGGACGGCGAGGCACGTGAGCCTCCCGGCCGCGTTCGATGCGGCGAGCATCACCTCGTTCAACGAGGAGGTCGGCGAGCTGCAGCGCCTGCTCGCGAAGCCGGCGGACCAACCGCCGTCCTGATCCGCGTCTGCGCGTGTCCGCGGGGACGCTACGCGAGCGGGGTCATCGTGCGGACGCGCCTCGCAAATGTTGCCGTCTGCCCGTACCCCGCCGCGCGCGCGACTCCGCCGGCACGATCGAACTCCCGGCCGACATCCTCGGGCAGATGCGCGTCGGAGTTGATGAGGGTCGGTACCCCGGCGCGGAAGCACGCCGCGAGGAACGCCGGCGCCGGGTAGATCTCCCCGACGGGCTTGCGCCACCCCGCGGTGTTAATCTCGACGCACACGCCGGCCGCGGCAAACGTCCGGGCGGCCGATGCATAGAGATCCGCGATGTCCCCGCCGGGCCGATGCCCGAACACCTTGATCACATCGGCGTGACCGATCCAGTCGAAGAAGCCGGTGCCCGCGGCCGCCTCGATCAGCCGGAAGTACTCGCGGTAGACGTCGAGCGCGTCCCGGCGCCCCCACTCCGCGTCCCAGTCCGGATTGTCGAAGCCCCACCACGGGTCGCCGGGGGATCGCGGCGGAAGCCAGTGCACCGACCCGATCGCGTAATCCCACGGGTACGCGCGGAGCACGCGCTCGAGTTCGGCCTCGTAGCCCGGCAGAAAATCCCACTCCATGCCGAGCTTCACCGGGAGCCCCGCGCGGCGCGCGTCGTCGATCAGCCGAAGGTAATCCTCAAGACTCTCGGTGCACTCCCCGTCCACCCAGCCGCCGGTCGCCTCGCGCGACGGGTACATCGCGCGGCACTCCCGGAACCGGTGCGGGTGCTCGCTGAACCCGATCTCGTCAAGACCCTGCGCCCGCGCGCGCTCGACAAACCGTCCCGAGCCACTCGAGCGTCCACGGACCGCGCTCGAGATGCATGTGGTAGTCGGTGCGCACGCCGCCTACTCCATCCGGCCGGTGCGGACCCGCTCCGCGAACACCGCGCCGGCGGGATGATCGCTCGCCGCGAGCTCCTGCGCGACGGCCTCGGTATCGTAGGGCACGCGGACGATCTCCGGGCGCCACCGTCCCTCCGCGAGCGTGAAGATCGCCCACGCCGGGCGCGGCACGCCGTCGAACGGGAACCCGACGCTGCCGACATTGACGACCGTGCCGCCCGGCACCTCCCGGACGTACGGCCGGTGAATGTGCCCGTAGGCGAGCGTCTCGGTCCGTGCGTCCCGCAGCATCCCGGTCAGGGCCTCGGACGGCGCATCGGGATTGACGGAGTCCGTGGTGCTGGTCGGCGTCGCGTGCACCAGGACGAGCGGCGGACCGTCGGGAGGCTCGACGCGCCTGGACATCGGCAGCGCCCGAAGGAACGCGACGTCGTCCTCCGTCAGCCTGGCCCCGCGTCCATTCCCGCATCGCAAGCACGGGACCGGGCGGCGCGACGAGGCCGGCGACCCACTGGTCGGTGTTGCCGATGATCGCCGGGAAGCCCTCCGCACGCAGCAGCGCCATCGCCTCGCGCGGCCTGGGGCCGCCGAACGCGAGGTCTCCACCGTTCAGGATCTGGTCAAATGGGCCGCGGGCCCGCACATCGGCGAGCACGGCCTCAAGCGCGCGTACATTGCCGTGGACGTCGGAGATGATCGCGATGCGCATCGGCCGCTCCTCTGCCTATCCGACCTGCCCCGGCTGCGCCGGGGGAACGCCGAACACGACGTGCAGGAAATCGGCGATGATGCGCGCCGTGGCGCCCCACACGACGTCCGGGCCGATCTGATACGAGTAGGACACCACGGAGGCACCTTTCCACTCCCGCAGTTCCGCCCGGACGTTGCGCGGATCAAGCAGCACCGCGAGCGGTGCCACGATCACCGCGCGCACCTCGTGGGCGCTGATGCGCAGCCGCGTGGGATACGGGATCTCGCACACGAACGGGCTGACGACGAAACCCGACACCCGAACGTCCTCGTCGTCGAGACGGCCGAGCACCTGCACGTCGGCGGGGGGCACGCCGATCTCCTCGGACGTCTCGCGCAGCGCGGCCGCGAGCGGAGCCTCGTCGCCCTCAACCCGGCCGCCCGGAAACGAAATCTGGCCCTTGTGGTGTTCGACGGTGTCGGTGCGCTGGGTCAGCAAGAGCGCCGGGCCCTGGGGGGCGACAATGACCGGCACGATCACCGCCGCGCGGCGGGCTCCGGACGGGACCGGGACCTGCCGCGGCTCGCGGTCCGCGAGGGCCGCCCGGAGGCGCGCCCGTAGTGCGTCTGGATCCTGTAAGACCTCGCGGACCTGTGCGGCCGACGCATCCACGCTCGTCACGAACACCTCCCGAAACGATGCCATCATAGCACAAGACCAAATGCGCGCCCCATCGGGGGAGAGGAGTTCGTCGTTGCTGTGGGGTATAATGATCGCGGTGAGATGATGATCCGAAGGAGGCCGCGCGGATGACGTACGTGATCACGGAGCCCTGCGTCGGGACGAAGGACCGCTCGTGCGTGGAAGTGTGCCCGGTGGACTGCATTCACCCGAAGGCGGACGAAGACCAGGGTGAGGTGCACCTCTATATTAACCCCGAAGAGTGCATCGACTGCGGCGCGTGCGAATCGGTGTGTCCGGTCACGGCGATTTTCGCCGAGGGCGACGTTCCCGACCAGTACAAGAAGTTCGTCGAGGAAGGCGCGGACCACTATAAGCTCACCAAGGAAGAGTTTGAGGCGAAGTACGGGCACGTCTAACCGGCGACACGCGACTCTCGACAGCGGAACGGGGCCCGACCGGGCCCCGTTCCGCTGTCCGTACCCCTCGCGATCTACGACCCGACCCGACGTTACTCTCCCACTGCGCCGGCACGCGCCTTCCCGAGCACTTCCTGTGCAACCGCGACCGCGCGCTCCACGTCGGCCTGCGACACGTCGAGGTGGGTCACCGCACGGATACGCGTCGGACCGCTCGCGCCCATCCGGACGCCCCGCGCCGCAAGCCGGTCGACGACCTCCTTCGCCGTCAACCCGGTCCCGGCGACATCGAAGAAGACGAGATTCGATTCCACGTGGGCGACATTGAGCGCGACGCCGGGGATCTCCGCGAGACCGCCGGCGAGGATCTTGGCGTTGGTGTGGTCTTCGGGAAGCCGCGCCACGTTATGGTCGAGCGCATACAGGCCCGCCGCGGCGATGACCCCGGCCTGCCGCATGGCGCCGCCCAACAGATGCTTGTACCGACGCGCCTCCTTGATGAACTCACGGTCGCCGGCCACAAGCGCGCCGACCGGGCAACCGAGACCCTTCGTCAGAGCAGAACGTCACGGAGTCGTAGCCGAGCGCCTGCTCGTGCGGAGGGATGCCGGACGCGGCGGCCGCGTTCATGATCCGCGCGCCGTCCATGTGCGTGACGAGATGATGCCGGTGCGCCGTGTCGGCCACGGCACGCAGCCGCTCGATCGGCCATACCGTCCCGCCGGCGCGGTTCGCGGTCTGCTCGACGCAGACGAGGCGCGTCCGGGGACAGTGGGGATCGTCGGCACGGATCGCGTCGACCACCTGCTGCTCCGTGAACACGCCGCGCACGCCGTCGATGGACCAGAATGTCGCCCCGGACAAGATCGCCGTCCCGCCGGTCTCCGACGTCGCGATGTGCGCGGTGCGCTCGAGAATGACCTCGTCCGTGGGGCGCGTGTGCACTTTGACGGCGATCGCGTTCGCCATGGTCGCCGACGGCAGATAGAGCGCCGCCTGCTTGTGGAGCAACGCGGCGACGCGCTCCTGGAGCGCGTTCACCGACGGGTCCTCTTGCCGCTGCTCGTCGCCGACCGGGGCCTGCGCCATGAACGCGCGCATCGCCGCGGACGGCCGCGTCGCGGTGTCGCTGCCGAGATCGATCAGGGTTGTCACAGATACCTCCCCGGAGTGCCACCGGGATCGCCGAGCGGCCGAGCCGCCGTTCACCCCGGCGGTGGGGTCCCCGCGCCGCCCTCGTTTCTGCGCCCGCGAGACGGCTCCTGACGCACACGCGTTGGAACGAGCAAGGACGCGCGGGCGGGGGCCACATGGAGCCGCAGCCACCACGGCACAAAGCGACGCGCGCGCGGGATGAGCCAGCCCGGTCAGCCCCGGGCGGGCGGTCAGCGAATTTCGAATCGCTCGCCGGGTTTGAGGACCGCGACCTTCGAGGTGGTGGATGATTCGACGCGGCGCTTGAACGCCGCGGGGTCCTGCTTAATGATCGGCCAGGTGTTGTAGTGCTGGGGGATCACGGTCGCCGCGCCCAGGAACTTCGCCGCGGTCGCCGCGTCATCCGGCCCCATCGTAAAATTATCGCCGATCGGCAGCAGCGCGACGTCGAGCCCGCCCTCGGCGATCAAGCGCATATCCGAGAACAGCGCCGTGTCGCCCGCGTTGTAGATGCGCTTCCCGTCGGTCTCGATCAGCACCCCGGCCGGCATACCCCCATACGTTCCATCCGGGAACGACGACCCGTGAAACGCGATAGTCAGCTTCACGCGCCCGAACGGAAACGCGGCGCCGCCGCCGATGTGCAGCGGGTGGACGTTCGCGACGCCCTGCTTCTGCGCGTAGTTGACGATCTCGAAATTCGCGATGAGCGTCGCCCCGGTGCGCTTGGCGATCTCGACCGTATCCCCGTAGTGGTCCCCGTGGGCGTGCGTGAGGATGATGAACGACGGCGTCAGGTCGGCCGCGGCGACGGTCGCGAGCGGGTTGCCGGTCAGAAATGGATCGATGAGAATCGTCGTGCCTTGCGTGTCTAGCGCCCATGCCGAGTGCCCGTAGTACGTGAGCGTGGCCATGCCATCCCTCCGTATCGTGGTGCGGTTTACTTCTTGCGGGGTTCGCGGGTCTGCGTGATCAGGTACCGGCACCGGGGCGACCCGGCGAGGATGTGGTCGGTCCGGGTCACCTCTGCACCGAGCGCATCGGCAAACAGGGCAGCCTCGCAGGCGCAGACTTGGTTGTACGCGCTGGCGACGCTGCGGATGGGGCAGTTGTGCTCGATCAGCACGTAGGTGTCCTTATCGTGGCGCTCCGCCTCGGCAAGAAATCCTTCCTCGTTGCGAATCTCGGCGAGCGCCGTCACCCGCTCCGCCAGATCCTTCCCGGCAAGCCGGAGCCGGTACTGGTCTAACAGGCGCTTCCGCCGGTGCTCGAACAGCGCGGTCACTTTCGCATCGCCATCGAGCGCGCGGACATCGTCGAGCAGTTGGGTGGCGACCTGTTCGTACGTGCGCGGGAAGACCTTGTCGCCCTCGGCGGTGATGCTGTAGACCCGGCTCGGCCGTCCTTGGCCGCGCCGGACGCCGTCGGACCGGACCTGGGCGTCGCGTTCGAGAATCGCCAGATGCTGCCGCACGCCCATCGGCGTGATGGCAAGCCGCTGGCTCAGCTCCTGCACAGTCATCGGACCGTGCCGTTTGATGAGAGACAGAATTTCGCCGCGTGTGGTCGAGGTCATCGTCCGGCCCCTCGCAGTGCCTCACGACCTGTGAAATATTGTAGCAAAGGCAAAAGGGGTTGGCAAAGAAATCATAGTTCATAGTTTACTAATGGGAAAGCGGAGACCCGCTCCCTCTACTGTACAATGGGGGGCGTGGCGCCGAGTGGCGCCCGCGGGACCGGGAGCGTTAGCGATCGTACCAGAGGGTCTGCGGACGTAGGTTCCGGGAGATCCCGAGCTGGCTCGCCATCAACGCGGTCCACGAAAGGAACCCTTCGATCATCGCGAGCGCCTCGTCCTCAACCTCGTCCGGGTCGAGGGCCGACTGCTGCGCGTTGCCCAGGAGATCGCCGATGCCGCCGCAGAACGTCCGCACGTCGAGAAGCAGCTCGGTGGCGACGCGCCGCGCCGGCACGCCGACGGTCCGCGGCCGGTTGGGCGCGGCCCGCAGCCGGGCGCTCTGCGCCGCCGACCACTCGGACAGATCCTCGAGGGCATAGATGGCTTCCCCTGGACCGCGCTCAACGACGACGGCGACAAAGCCCTGGCAGGCACGCCACACCTGGCGGATGAGCCCGGCCAGAAACCGCTTCTCGTATGTCGTAAATCCCTTGACCTGTTTCGGCACGCAGCGCCTCGGCGCGGGTGGTTCCCGCGGCCGGGTGAGTTTCGACGCGGTGCGAGGGGCCTCCTGTGACTTCGATCCGGTGACGCCGTGGCGGACTTAGCGGCCATCCTCGCGGGGGTCGGTGAGGCCCCCGCCGCGCCGTTTGTCCCGGCCCCGTTCCAGCGCGACGCGCTCGACGCGATCGATCGGGGCGATGTCGTCGTCTCCGCGCCGACAGGCAGCGGAAAGACCTGGATCGCGGAGGAGCACATCACGCGGACGCTCGCGGCCGCGGCGCAGTCGAAGGCGCCGCCGCGCCGCGTCTGGTACACGACACCGCTCAAAGCGCTGTCGAATCAGAAGTTTCGCCGGTTCCAGCGGCTGTACGGCGAGACGTCGGTCGGCCTGCTCACGGGTGAGCGCCGGGTCAACGTGCGGGCGCCGGTGCTCGTCGCGACGACCGAGATTCTCCGCAACGTCCTCTACGACACGCGCGCGCAGGACGCGCCGCCGGGCACGATCGTCCTCGACGAGGCCCACTATATCTCCGACCCCGAGCGGGGCACTGCCTGGGAGGAGATCCTGCTGCTCGCCCCCAGGGAGACGCGCCTGCTCCTCCTGTCGGCGACCATCCCGAACGCGGACGCGCTGGCCGCGTGGATGGGCAGCGTGCGCGGGCGGGCGCCGGAGGTGATCACCCTGGCCGAGCGGGCCGTCCCGCTCGCGATCATCCTGACGGACGGCGCGGGGCAGCTGCTGGCGCCCGATCCCGGACGCGTGCGGACGCGGCTGCGCCAGCCGCGGTGGCTGCACGCGGTGAACGACGCCCTCGACGCGCACCGGCTGACCCCGGCGATCATGTTCTTCCCGAGCCGGCGCGAGTGCGACGACGCGGCGCGCGCGCTCGGCTCGAAGCCCGCCCCGCGCGCCGGGGAGCGTGCCGCGCGGATCGAGCAGTGGATCGAGCGCACGCCCCAGCTCGCCGGACACCCCCTCTTGATCGCGCTCCGCCGGGCCGGGGTGGCATCGCATCATGCGGGACATCTGACGAGCTGGCGGCTCTGCGTCGAGGAACTGCTCGAGGCCGGTCTCCTGCGCCTCGTGTGCGCGACCACGACGCTCGCCGCGGGCCTCGACGTGCCCGCGCGCACGGTCGTGCTCTCGACGCTGTACCGTCACGGGCCCACCGGCTCAGAGCCGCTCACGCCGACGGAGTTCCACCAGATGACCGGCCGCGCCGGCCGGCGGGGCCGGGACACCCTCGGCATCGCCGTCATCGCCTGTGAGACCTCGGAGGACGCCCGGGAAGGTCTGGCGCTCGCGGACGCCTCCCCCGATCCGGTCGTCTCGAGATTCACGCCGTCCGACTCGCAGGTGCTCAACCTCCTGGCCCGCGCCCCGGCCGCGGACGCCGAGGCGATGCTCCGCCGGTCGTTTGCCGCGTTCCAGCGGGCCCCGGAGATCGCCGCCGTGCGCGCGCGGCTCGCGACGCTGCCGGCGGATCCGCTCCGCGAGCGGCCGTGCGGCGACCGCCTCGCCACCCGGTCAAAGTTCGACGACCTGCTGCATCAGCTGCGGCGCGCGCGCCGCCGCACGGACGACGCCGCGGATGAGATCGCGCGCCTCGGGCAGGGGGTCGTGGCGATGCCGTGCACCGGCTGCACCGTCGTCGACCGGTGCCTCGCGAGTCTCAAGGAACTCGCCGTCACCGAGCGGGAGCGCCGAGCGCTTGCGGCGCGACCTCGCCGCGCTGGAGGACCGCGAGGTGGCTGAGTTCCGCGCGCGGGCCGGCATGCTGCGCGACCTCGGCTATCTCGATCAAGCTCTCCGTCTGACCGACGCCGGCCACACCGCGGCGCGCATCCGGCATCCAAGAATGCTGGTGATCGCGGAAGCGATCCGTGCGCGCGTCTTCCCGACGAAGCCCGCCGCGCTGGCATCGGTCGCCGGTGCGCTCGGCACGGAGCGGCTCCTCGTCCCGCGCATGCGCCCGCTCATCCGTCACGGCGGCGGCCGCGCGTCCCAGGCGGCGGGACAGGCGTGGAGCGTGGAGCCCGGACTCGAGGATGTGTCCCGCGCGGTCGTGGGCCTCCGCCGGATCGTCGTGCGCCTCAACGCGGCGCGGCGCGGCGCCGGGCTGCCGCTCGACGCGCTCGAAGAGGAGCTGACCCCGACCGGCAGCCAGCCGGCCCAGGCCATGTGGCGGGCCTCCGCCGTCGGCGCGTGGGCATCGGGTCGGGCGTGGGGAAACATCACGACACGCCATCACGTGCCCGACGGCGACCTGCAGCGCCTCATCTGGCAGGCCGCCGAGATCCTGACGCAGATGGAAGATCTGCCCGGACACCTGCTCGTGGCCCCGGCCCGTGATGCGCGCGCGGCACTCCTGCGCGCGCCGGTCGTCTGACGGCCGCGGGGCGCGTGGACGTGATGCCGGCCGTGAGAGGGACGCTCCCCCCCGCGGCGGAATCTCTCCCGGGGATCTCGTATCCTCCGGATCAACCATGACGACCGCATCCGGCCCGCTGGCCGGCCTCACCGTCCTCGACCTCTCGACGATTGTCTCCGGGGGGACCGCGACGTCCATGCTCGCGGACTTCGGCGCGCGCGTGATCAAGGTCGAACATCCGAAGGGCGGCGATCCGCTGCGGTCGTGGGGACCATTCGCCGGCGGCCAGTCCCTCTGGTGGAAGATCGTATCCCGGAACAAGCAGTCGATCACGCTGAACCTGAGTCAGCCGCGCGGGCAGGAGATTCTCGCGGCCATGGCCGAGCGGGCGGATCTCCTCGTGGAAAATTTTCGCCCGGGCACGTTGGAGCGGTGGGATCTCGGCCCGGACCGCCTGCGCGAGCGCGCTCCGCGGCTCATCGTGGTCCGCATCTCGGGCTTCGGGCAGACGGGCCCGTACCGGCACCGGCCGGGGTTCGGGACGATCGCCGAAGCGATGAGCGGGCTGGTCGCGATCAGCGGCTTCCCGGAGTCGCCGCCGCTCGTGCCTGCGATGCCGCTCGCCGACGAAATCGCCGGTCTGACGGCGGCGATGGCGGCGATGATGGCGGTACACCATCGCGCCGCCACCGGCCGCGGCCAGGTGGTGGACGTCAGCCTGTATGAACCGCTGTTCCGCCTGCTCGTGCCGTACGTCACCCAGTACCACGCGCTCGGGATCCGGGCAGAGCGGATCGGGAACGCCTTCCCGGATGCCGCGCCCCGCAACCTGTACCGCGCGCGCGACGAGACGTGGATCGCCCTCTCCGCGACGAGCCAGCGGGTGTTCGAGCGCCTCGCGGCGGCGATCGAGCGGCCGGATCTCCTCTCCGACGCGAGGTTCGCCGACAACGCGGGGCGGGTGCGGCACCGCGAGGCGCTCGACGCGATCATCGCGGAATGGATGGCGGCACGGACCGGGGCCGAGGCGCTCGCCCGCCTCGAGGAGAGCGGCGCCGTCGCGGGCCCCGTCTACGACGTCCCGCGCATTCTCGAGGATCCCGCACTACGCGGCCCGGGACGACATCATCACCGTGCCGGACGCGGATGCCGGCGAGCTGCGCATGGTCGGCGTCGTGCCGAAGTTCTCCGAGACCCCGGGCGCGGTGCGCACCGCCGGTCCGGCACTCGGCGAGCACAACCAAGAGATTTACGGCGGATGGCTGGGATTCAGCGACGATGAGATCGCGCGGCTTCACCATGAGGAGGTCATCTAGCATGGCCACACGACGGCGTCCCGCCCCCACGAAGCCCCGGCGAAGTTCGCGCCCGGCCGCGCCGAAACCGGCGGCGCGGCGCGTCCCGAGATCGACCGCCTCCGCCGCGGTCCCCGCGGGCGCGCACGCGACCCGGATGCTCGCGGAGTGGGTCGCCGCCCCGCACGCGTTCCCGGACGCGACGGTCGCGATGGCCCGCCGGTCCATGCTGGATTGGCTCGGCGCGGGACTCGCCGGGACGGCCCTGCCCCCCGGGCAGATCGCGGCCCGCCTGGCGCGGCAGCTCGGCGGGCCGCCGGAATCGACGATCCTCGCGGGCGGCCGGGTCGCCGTCACGGGAGCGGCGTTGGCAAACGGCGTCGCATCGCACACGGTCGAGATGGACGATCTGCACCGGCCGTCGGTCATGCACCTGGCCGTGGTCACCATGCCCGCCGCCCTCGCCCTCGCCGAACGCGAGCACGCCTCCGGCGGGCGTCTGCTCGAGGCGATCATCTGCGGGTACGAGGTCGGCGCGCGGGTCGGCGAGGCGCTGGGGCAGCCGCACTACGATTTCTGGCATACCACCGGGACCGCGGGCACGTTCGGCGCCGCGGCCGCGTGCGCCAAGATCCTCGGACTCTCGGCCGACCAGACGCTGCACGCGCTCGGCACGGCCGGCACCTTGTGCGCGGGCCTGTGGGAGTTCCTTGCCGACGGCGCGATGAGCAAGACGCTCCACGCGGGACGTGCGGCCGAGACCGGCGTGCTCGCCGCGCTGCTCGCGCGCGATGGGTTTACCGGCGCGTCGGCCATCCTCGAGGGGGACAAGGGCGTGCTGCGGGCGATGGCGGGCGGCGGTCAACCCGCCCGCCTGGTCGACGGGCTCGGGACGGCGCTTCGGATCGACGGCAACTCGTTCAAGCTGCACGCCGCGTGCGGGCACACCCACCCCGCCGTCGACGCGGCGCTCGAGCTCCGCCGGCGGGGCGTGCGCGCGTCCGAGATCGTCTCGATCCGCGTGGGCACATTCCGCACCGCGCTCGATGTCACGTCAATCCGCGACCCCCAGAGCCCGTACCAGGCGAAGTTCGGCCTGCCGTTCTGTGTCGCGCTCGCGCTCGTCCGGGGCCGCGTCGGGCTCGGGGAGTTCACGCCCGCCGCGCTCGCCGATCCCGAGCTGCGTGCGGTGGCCGGCCGCGTCGCGCTCACGGAAGACGCGCCGTCCAACCGGGCCTTCCCCGGACGGTGGCAGGCCGTCGTCACCGTCGCGCTGACAGGCGGCCGGCGCGAGACGGTTCGGGTGGACGCGCCTCGGGGCAGCCCGGGGAATCCGGCATCCGATGAGGAGCTGCGGGCAAAGTTCGATGGACTGTGCGAGGGACGCGTCTCCCCGGATCGCCGCGACGCGCTCGCCCGGGCCGTCGCGGTGCTCGCCGACACGAGGGACGTCGCCGCGGTGGCATGGGGGGCCGATGCGGACGGTCAGCGCTAGCAGCCTCACGGCCGCGGTCCGGGACCTGTGCATCACGGTGAATTACCGGATGGGTGAGGACATGCTGCAGGCGCTCGCGCGCGCGAAAGAGGTGGAGGAGAGCGAACTCGGACGCACGGTGCTGACACGCCTCCTCGAGAACGCGCGGGTCGCTCGGACCGACGGGTATCCGATCTGTCAGGACACCGGCCAGGCGGTGGTCTTTATCGACCTCGGCCAAGATGTCCACCTCGAGGGCGGCGACCTGGACGCGGCGATCGACGAAGGAGTCCGCCAAGGATACCGCGAGGGCTACCTGCGGGCCTCCGTCGTCGAGAGTCCGCTCCACCGCGTCAACACCGGCGACAACACCCCGTCGATCGTCTACACGCGCATCGTGCCAGGCGACCGGATCACGCTCGGGCTCCTGGCCAAGGGCGCGGGCTGCGACAACATGAGCCGCCTCGCGATGCTGAAACCGTCGGACGGATACGAGGGGGCGGTCGAGTTCATCGTGCGCGCCGTCTCCGAGGCCGGTCCGAATCCGAGCCCGCCGCTTGTCGTCGGCGTCGGCCTCGGCGGCACCTTCGAGCGGGCGGCGCTGCTCAGCAAGCGGGCGCTGCTGCGGCGGGTAGGCGATCCGAGTCCGCACGCCGAGCTCGCCGCGCTCGAAGCGGAGCTGCTGCGGCGGATCAACGACCTCGGGATCGGCCCTGCCGGCTTTGGTGGTCGGGTGACAGCGCTCGCGGTGCACGTGGAGAGCCATGCCACGCACATCGCGAGCCTGCCGGTCGCGGTCAACCTCGACTGTCACTCCCACCGCGCAGGGCAGGTCGTTCTTTAATGCAGACGGCTGCGCGAGAGCGGGACCCAAAGCATCGGCGGGTTTGCCGCGAAGGCCGCGCTCGTCGACGGGGCGGAGAATTGTGACTCGTTCGCTCGCACTGGCCACCCCATTTGACGCCGCGCAGGCTGAAACGCTCCGTGCGGGGGACGAGGTGCTGTTGTCGGGCATTGTCTACACCGCGCGCGACGCGGCGCATGAACGGCTCGTGGAGATGCTCGCGGCCGGTCGGATGCTGCCGGTGGATCTTCGGAATCAGGTCATCTATTACTGCGGTCCGACGCCAGCCCGACCAGGCCGCCCGATCGGTTCGGCGGGGCCCACGACCGCCTCGCGGATGGACGCGTATGCTCCGCTCCTGCTCCGCGCGGCGGGGGTCCGCGGCATGATCGGCAAGGGCAAACGCTCCGAAGAAGTACGTGCGGCTATCGTCGCGTGCCAGGCGGTGTATTTCGGCGCCGTGGAGGGTACGGCCGCGCTGTTGGGCGAACGCGTCGCAGAAGCCTCGGTGGT
The DNA here is from genome assembly GCA_963787105.1 of uncultured Bacillota bacterium. Taxonomy (GTDB): domain Bacteria; phylum Sysuimicrobiota; class Sysuimicrobiia; order Sysuimicrobiales; family Segetimicrobiaceae; genus JAJPIA01. The sequence goes on along the minus strand of CAWBBU010000005.1, from coordinate 107,193 downwards.
CGCCTTTCCAGATCTCGGTCCCGAGGCGATCTACCGGCTGGTGGTCACCCGCTTCCCGGTAATCGTGGTCAACGATATACACGGACGCGACGTCTACGAAGAAGGTCGCGCGCGGTATCAACGATCGTCAACGTAGACTCGTCTCCGGCTACCGAAGCAGTTTCGCCCGTCTTCCCACAGCGACATTCGCCAATCGACGGTCGCGTCCGAACGCCGGCCCCGGCGTCAACACGGTCTTCCAGTGACCTGACGCGGTGTCGTGCCCGGATTCCGGTCCGGATTCTCTCGACGCAGCCCACCGCAATGTCGATGATGCCACCGAGGAACCATTAACCGTGATCCGTGTATGACGTGGGCCCCACATCGCGGGATAGGTCGACAACTGTCAGAGTGGCCGCGTTACCGCCGTACCTGCGTGCGCAGCACCTCGAGCGCCCGTGATAGGTAGGGCGCCGCTTGAGACGAACGCTTGCACTTGAGCAGGAGGTCGCCGAGCGCATTGCATGCGCGGGCGAGGTCCGCGTGCATGTGAAGGGCTTCAAACGAGCCGATAGCCGCCTTGTACCAACGAATCGCTTCTGACGTCTGCCCGTCGGCGTCCCGAAGGCCCGCGCGAGCCAGTTCTATCCTCGCGAGCTCGGTCACGTCGCCGAACCGTTTCGCAAGCCGCTCCGCCTCGTCCAGCGCCTCGTCGGCCTGGTTGAATATGCCTTTCGCAGTCAGCGCACGCCCCAACTCGGTCAACGTACGCGCGCGTCCGGGATCGTCGCCGATCTGTTCTTTGATCCGCAGGCTGGCCTCAATATGCGCAATCGCGCCGTCCACCTTCCCCGCCGCGAGGAGCGTGATTCCGATGCTGTTATGAGCCCATCCGAGGAACCGCGTATCGTTCAGGGCCTCGAAGAGGAGTTCGGCCCGCGTCAGGTGCTCAAGCGCCGTCTCGAAGTCACCGTGCTCACGCCGAGCAACGCCCAGTTGGAGGTGGACGAGTCCCACACGATGGAGATCCTCCGCGGACTCGAGCAGGGGCAACGCTTGCTGATACCAATGGATCGCGTCCGCGTAATCGCCGAGCTCCAAATACGTGTTCCCAAGATTGTACAGCAGCGTCCCGCCGAGGCTGCGGTCGGGATGATCGCACAACTGGAAGCGGCGATAGCCTTCGGAGAAGTGTTCGCGTGCCGCCGAGAGATTACGTCGGTAATATTCGATGAGCCCGAGAACGTGATTCGCACGCACGAGGTGGTGTTCCATCCCAAGGGCTTCCGCGATCTCCCTGCCGAGTTGGACGTTGTGGTGGGCAAGATCGTACTGTCGCAAACCGGCCAGTGCATAAGCCAAACCGATATAACACTCCGCCTGACCAGCCTGATCCCGCTGCCCGATCGCCAACGTGAGCGCTTCATTGAACGCCTCGGCGGCTCCGGTGTAATCACCAGGCTTCGCCTTGGCCCAGCCCGCCGCAACGGTGACCTGCAACACCTTCGCACTCAACGTCGCGTCGTCGTCCAAAATGGACGCGGGCGACACCTCCAGGCGCCGCGCGATGAGGACCAAGGACTCCGCCGACGGTCTTGCGCGCCCAGCCTCAAGGAGACTGACGAATCCTTTTGTCAGATCGGCACCGCCGAGCTCGGTCTGCGTGAGACCGAGCTCTTTCCGTCTTGCCCGAATGCGTTCACCCAGCGAAGACACCACAGGTCCTCCGATGCAAAAGCCGCGACAAGCCGATGCGTCATGCGGCAATTCTTTCCGCTACCTAGTGTGCATTTACCCTCTATCTAGCTCAGATTCCTGCTACGAGAAGAGTAGCTCAAGCCGCCCGAAGCCGCCGGCGCAAAGGAATACACCCCACGTCGGATGCGTGGATCGATTCCATTGTCGCTGGCGTGCAAGGGTCCAGGTCGACGCCCTTGCCTCCGATGAGACCAGGATTCGTTCAGAACCCCTGAGGCACGCTAAGCCCCGCCGTTGTCGTCGCCCGCAGGAACCAACGGCGGTACGCCGTAGACGGTGCTCCCGCCGTTGTCGTCGCCCGCCGGAACCAACGGCGGTACGCCGTAGACGGTGCTCCCGCCGTTGTCGTCGCCTGCCGGAACCAGCGGCGGCACGCCATAGACGCTGCTCCCGCCGTTGTCGTCGCCTGCCGGAACCAGCGGCGGCACGCCATAGACGCTGCTCCCGCCGTTGTCGTCGCCTGCCGGAACCAGCGGCGGCACGCCAAAGACCGTGCTCCCGCCGTTGTCGTCGCCTGCCGGAACCAGCGGCGGCACGCCATAGACGCGTGCTCCCGCCGTTGTCGTCGCCTGCCGGAACCAGCGGCGGCACGCCAAAGACGCGTGCTCCCGCCGTTGTCGTCGCCTGCCGGAACCAGCGGCGGCACGCCAAAGACCGTGCTCCCCCCGTTGTCGTCGCCTGCCGGAACCAGCGGCGGCACGCCAAAGACCGTGCTCCCCCCGTTGTCGTCGCCTGCCGGAACCAGCGGCGGCACGCCAAAGACGGTGCTCCCGCCGTTGTCGTCGCCTGCCGGAACCAGCGGCGGCACGCCAAAGACGGTGCTCCCGCCGTTGTCGTCACCTGCCGGAACCAGCGGCGGTACGCCGTAGACGGTACTCCCGCCGTTGTCGTCACCTGCCGGAACCAACTGTGCGATGCCCGCCGGAAGACTTGCTGCAAATACATCAACACCAGACATGCTGAGAACAAGGACCCCAATCGCGACAAGCATGAATACGCGACGCATAATGCTACACCCCCTGTTTTGATTTCTCGAGTACCCGATTACCAACCAAAGAGACTTGATGTGAGATGTGGCTTCGCCGACTCAAAGCTTTCACGGACACAAGTCTTTTCGCGGCCCAGACGAGAAATGGCGGGCTACGTGCCAAGGTTGCAGTTAACACGTGGTGTGAGGTGTCGAAAAACCATGCGCCATATACCCTTAATGTACTTCCTGCGTCGAGATTAGACGTCCCCCACCTAGCTAATTGACCACCGCGCCAAAGTCCAGCCGACGTCCGAGGGAAGACGGCAGTGTGGCTTAAGTCCTGTCTACCTCGCGGCGCCTTCGCGCGTCCACTGATCGAAGTCGGAGCCTCCGTCGCCATCCGTGCAGCCCAGTGGCAAGCTCATAAAACTTCGCCGCGACGAGACCGATCTGACCACCCATCGCCGCGCGTGCGGCGCGCCAAGCTCCCACCGGGTCGGCGTCCTACGCAGAACACACTGGCCGCAGGGCCGATATTAGTTGACAAACATCAAGAATTGGTTCCGTCTAGCGCACTGCTCGAAGAGACCGACATGCAGATCACAAACTCACTTGGCCAGCAACCCCTTGGCAGGAAGTTTAGTAGATCGGTAGAACTATTACAACGCTAAACTTGGCGGTGTGAGTCCGCAAGTTGTCCTATATCCTCCACGGCAAGGGGGACACGAAGGGCACTCAAAAACTTCATATCGGGCGGGATCCGAGCGGCACCGGGCTCGGCGGCATTCCAAGCCGCAGCGCCTTTCGCGGACACCGACGTGGAGTCGACGCGAAAGGCCAAAAACGATGGCTGACGTCCATGACCGAACCACCACCCGACACCGATTGACCACGCATAAGCCAACGTAGCCGGGGACACGGTCAGCGGCGCATACACTGGTGAGCGGCAAGTGCGCGTATGCCAAGCAAGTGCGGACTGCCGGGTTGCGTATAGTATCATGGCAGGCGACGGCGGCTGCTAGTGTGAACAGGAACGACCACCGCTCGGATCCCCGCTCGCCCATCGACTAGATGCGAGTACGTTTCCGCGAGCTCTCACGTTCGCTCCAGGCCTTCTCCGTCGTCCTTAGCGCCTTCGCGCTGGGCGCCGTGATCGTTGCCCTGCCTCGTACTCACCCGCTGCCCGTCATCGGGCTCGCCGCGATCTTCGCGGCCACGTGCCTGGTCCGGCCGATTCCAAACCCTTCCGGTGGGAGCATCTTCCCTACCAACAGTGTGAAAATCGTCGCCGCACTCCTGTGGCTGCCGCAGGACGTGCTGGTCGGCGTGGCCGTGGGATCGTTCCTTGGGTTACTGCTCTTCCAGCGAAGCGAGGTCTGGCGGGCCGCGAACAACGGCGCGGGATGGGGACTCGCCTCCGCGTCGGCGGCGCTCACCGCGCATTTCGTGCAGCACGCGATCGGCCCGAGCCTCGTGCAGTTGACCGCGGCGGCCGTCGTGGCGGTCGTGACAAATCGGGTGATCAACGAAGGGATTTTTTCGATCTACCGATCCCTGCTGTTCGGGTTTCCTTTTCTGCCGACCTGGCGCCAAAACGTGCTCGACCAGTGGATGAGCCAGGTCCTCGCGGCGCCGATGGGAATCGTGCTGGCGGCCGCCGCGGGACGCCTCGGCACGGCCTGGTCGTCCATGGCGCTGACGGGTGTCGCCGCGCTCGCGCTGCCGATCCCGCGCCAGGAACTGGCCTATTACCATCGTGCGCAGGAAGCCGTATCCGAGGTCGTCGAAGCGGTCGTTCGGGCGCTCGAGGGAATCGATCACAACACGCGGGCGCACGGGGACCGGGTGAGTCAGCTCGCGGAAGCCGTCGGACAGCGCCTCCGGATGCCGGAAGAGGACCTCCGGGCCCTGCGCTTGGCGGCGCGCCTCCATGACGTGGGCTTTCTCGCGGGTCCCGATGGTCCGGCGCCCCACGACCACCACGCCGTCGCCGGCGGGCGGATCCTCGCCCAATCTCCGGATCCACTCATCGCGAGGATCGTGCGTGCGCATCACGAGCGGTGGGACGGCACCGGACTCCCCGACCGAGTCGCCGGACCGGCGATCCCACTCGGCGCACGGGTCATCGCGGCCGTGGAAGTCTACGATGAGGTCTGCTTTGGCTCCGGCGAGGGCCCCACCCCGCTCCACCGACGGGCTCGCGCGCATTCAAGCCCTCGCCGGCACCGCACTCGATCCGCAGGTCGTCGCGGCGCTCATCAGCGTCGTCGAGGACCGCACACCGGACGCGCCGGCGGCGGGATGAGCACGAACGGGATCTCGCTGCGCACGTCGGCCTCCGTGGTCCCACTGTTCGTCTGGTTTCTCGTCGCCGCCGCCCTCGGCTCCCTCGTCGCCGGATTGCGCGCGATGGTGATCGGACAGCTCCCGGAGACCCTCGTGATCGCGATCACCATCGCGATCCTGGACTTGTATCCGATCTACCTCGACCCCGCCGGCGAAATTCCGCTGACGCCCGTCATCACCGTGGGGGCGGTGGTGCTGTTTGGGTGGGCGCCGACGATCGTCGGCGCCGCGGTGGGCACGTTCTCCGGGCTGTTCAGACACTCCGCCCGGGATGTCATCGTCAGCGGCAGCATCCGGCTCGGTGCGCTCATCGCCGCGGCGGGCCTCGCCAGCATCGCGCCCACGCTCGGGGCGAACCGCGAGTTGAGCGCAGTGAGCGCGGTGGGCTTTGCCGGCGTCGGTTACTGGGCCGCGTCGGTGATCCTCTCCGCAGCGCGCCTCCGCACCGAGGACGCGGTGACGTGGCAGCGTGCCATCCGGTTCCAGGCGGCGGCCACGTCGTTCCACCTGGCCGTGTTCACCATCGCCGCGGCCGTCGCCGTGTGGGTGATCAGCAACGACCCGTCGCGGGTCGATCTCTTGCTCGTCCCACCGCTCGCCGCGGCATTGGTGCTCCAACTCTACCTGCCTCGCATCCTGCGCGGCCAACAGCAGCGCCGCGCACTGTCGTCGGTGTCGGTCCTCGCGGCCGCGGTCGACGCCAAAGACCCCTACACCGCGAACCACTCCGCCGCGGTCGCCGAACTCTCTCGGCGCGTCGCGAGGGTGCTCGATCTCGACGAACCCGACGTGCACCGCGTCTATCTGACGGGACTGCTTCACGACGTCGGCAAGACCGTCGTGCCTCCCGAGATTCTCCTGAAAACTGGGAAGCTGACCGACGACGAATGGCAGGTGATGCGCTCGCACGTCGAGGCCGGCGTGCGGATCGTGCAGTCGATCGGCGGCCTGGCGGAGATCGCCCCGTTCGTCGGGGCGAGCCACGAGCGCCTCGACGGCGCCGGCTATCCGGCGGGTCTGGCGGGTGACGCGATCCCCTTGAGCTCGCGGATCAATCTCGTGGTGGACGCATTCAACGCGCTGACGACGAACCGCCCGTACCGCCCGGCGCGTCCCCCGGAAGCCGCGCTCCGCGAGCTCGAGGCGCATGCGGGCACGCAGTTTGATCCCCGCGTGGTCGCCGCCGTCCGTATCGCGCTGGGATTGGGCCGCGCGGCCGAATCGCAGCGCGGCGCCCCGGATCCGCGCGTCGTCGCGACGCTGCGAACCGCGCTCGGACTCGAGCACCCCCCCGAGACTCGAGGAGAGACACCCAACGCGCTGACGCTGTTCCGGCAGCCCGCGTTTGCACTTCTGTGGGTCGGGCAGCTGGTGAGCTTCCTCGGCGATGAAATCTTCTTTATCGCCTTGACGCTCTGGATCTACCGGCTGACCGGGTCCGCGACGCTGCTCGCCGTGGCACTGATCGCCGCCACCGTGGGCCAAGGACTATTGGGATTGCTGGCCGGCGCGCTGGCCGACCGGATGGACCGCCGCGGGGTGATGATCACCGCGGACCTCGCGCGCGCGGTCCTGGTCGGCCTGCTGCCCTTTGTCATCCTCCGGTCGCTGCCGCTGGGATTCCTCGTGCTCGTCGTGCTGAGCGTCGGAACGGTGTTCTTTCGAGCGGCGGTCTACGGACTGATTCCGTCCATCGTCGCGCGAGAGCTCCTTCCGTCCGGCAACGCGCTGTTACAGACGACCGAGCGCGTGGCCGAGATCGTCGGCGGGGTATTGGGGGGCGTGATCGTGCTCACGCTCGGATACGTCGCCGTGTTCTATCTTGACGCGTTGAGCTTCCTCGTGAGCGCGCTGTGCATCGGTCTGATGCCGGTGGCATGGCGGGCGGGCCTGGGCACGATCCCACGCAAGCACATTGTCACCGACATCAAGGAAGGGCTCGAGTACATCCGAAACACGCCGCTGCACTGGGTGCTTGCCCTCTTGATTATTCCGGGGTACCTCACGCTCGCATTCACGGGGCTCAGGGCGCCGATGATCATCAAAGCGGCCGCGCTGCCGGCGGTCGCGTACGGCGTCGTGAACAGCGTGATCGGCGTCGGGAAGCTGGTGTCCGCACTGTCACTTGCCGCAATTCCGCGGGGCTGGAGCAACGTGTCGTTCGTCGTCGGATCGTTCCTCTTGACGGCCTTTGGGGTCCTGCTCTTCGGCGCGACCACCGCGTACCCCGTGCTCCTGATTGGCGCGTTCTTGTTCGGCGCCGGAAATATCGCCTCGAACATCGCGAACGCGTCGATTTCCCTGTCCAACACCGCTTCCGGCATCGTCGGCCGCCTGATGTCAAGCCGCCAGGTCTTCATCGCCGCCACGACGCTGGTCGGCATGTTAGTCTTCGGCCGGTTGGCCGACATCGCGGGCCCCGCAACCTCCTTGGTGACCCTCGGGGCCGTCTCGGCCTGGGGCGTCCTGGTGGTGTGGTTTACCGTCGGTCGCCGGCTGTCCCCGACCACGTCTCAGGACGCGCCGCCGAACCGCCACCGTCTCGTCCCACAGAAACGCGTAGACCGTCGGAGGCCGCGCGGTCCCCGATCACGCCTGTCGGGGCGCTGACCCGGGCCCGCGAGAGCGCGCACGCCGCCTACCGGGCCGAATCGGCGCGCAATACCTCGAGCGCCCGTGAGAGATACGGTGCGGCCTGCGACGCGCGCCCGTGCTTCAGGAGCAGATCACCGAGGGCGTTGCACGTGCGTGCGACATCGGTCTGCATGCCGAGCGCGTCGAACGCGTCGATCGCGCGCTTGTAGCAGCGAATCGCCTCCGGCAGCCGGCCGGTCGAGGCCCGCAGCTGCCCGCGGACGGCATGAATGCGGGCGCCCTCGGTCACGTCTCCGAACCGGTCGGTCAGGCGCTCCGCCTCATCGAGCAGCGTGTCGGCCGAGGCGAACTGCTCCTTCGCGATCATGGCCCGCCCCAGTTCCGTCAGCGACCGCGCCCGTCCCGGGTCGTCGCCGGTCTCCTCCTTGATCCGGAGGCTCGCTTCGATATGCGCAATCGCGTCGTCGACCTTGCCCTCGGCGAGGAGCGTGATCCCGATACTATTGTGGGCCCATCCCAGGAGCCGGCGGTCTTCGAGCACCTCAAATACGTGCTCCGCCCGTGTCAAATGCTCGAGCGCCGCGTCATAGTTTCCGCGTTCTCGCTCGGCGACTCCGAGCTGGACGTGGACGAGGCCGAGCCGGTGCATGTCCCCGGTCGACGCCAGCAGCGTCATCGCCCGTCCATACCAGCGCGCGGCCTCCACGTGGTCGCCCATCTCCATGTGCGTGTTGCCGATGTTGTACAAGAGGATGCCGCCGAACCCGCGGTCGGGATGATCGAACTCTTCGAAGCGGCGGTAGGCCTCGGCAAAATGCCCGCGCGCCTCGAGCAGACGGCGCTCCTGGTAGGAGATCACGCCGAACACGTGGTGGATGCGCACCAGGTGATGCGCGATCCCGGCCGCCTCGGCGAGCTCCCGCCCGCGCTCAACATTGCGGCGGGCTAGGTCGTGCTGCCGGAGACCCGCGAGCGCGGTCGCGAGCCCGATGTAGCATTCGGCCTCGAGACCTGGGTCCTGGTCGCCCGCGGCCAGCGAGAGCGCCTCGTTGAACGCCTCCGCGGCCCCGGTAAAATCCCCCTGCTTGACCTTGACCCAACCCGCGGCCACGGTCACGCGCATCGCTTTCGCGCCGAGCGTCGTGCCGCGCTCCAAAAAATACCCGACCGGCCGCTGCAGGCGGCCGGCGAGGAGACCCAGCGTGTCCAGGGAGGGCTTCGCTCGTCCCTTTTCGATCAGGCTGATGAACGCTTTGCTGACGTCAGCACCGCCGAGTTGGGTCTGCGTCAGGCCCAACTCCTTCCGTCGGGTCCGAATGCGTTCCCCCAAGGAAGACAACGTCGATCCCCCGGTCTCGCGTCGGTGCGGGCCATCCGCGGCCGCAGCGCGCTCGGTACGGCTGGTATGAGATACTCGATCCCCGGTCCCGAACCCTTGTGCGTCTGCGCGGGCCCGGGCGGGGCGGTGCACCGATGGGCGGTCCGGTCGCGATCGCGGCGACCCGGTCAGGGGAGCGTCAGGGTCACGAGGGCATGCGCCCGACTGGTGTGAGGGGTCAGATCGACGGGCCGCACGGACTCGACCCTGAAGCCCTCGTTCCCAAGCGCGACAACGTCACGCGTCAACGCGCCGAGGGCACCCCCAAGGTACACGATGTGGCGCACGCCTGCGTGTTTCAGGACACGGCCTGCCGCGACGGGCAGCCCGGTGCCGGGCGGATGGAGGAACGCGAGGCGGGTCGGTTCGTCGCGTATCGCCTCCTGCCACTCGCTGCCGAACCCCTCGGCGACAAAGGTCACGTTGGGGAAGTCATCGAGCCCCGCATTCGTCCAGGCGTCGTCGAGGTCTCGCTCGGACGTCACGGCGATGACCTTGCCGACGTCGAGCGCCAGGTGAAGCGTAAATGCACCGATCCCGGCGTTCAATTCGACGAGCGCGTCGGTGCGCGCGCCGTCGAGTTCCGCGAGGATCATCTCGAGGAGCCCAGGGAACGCCCGTACGTTGATCGGGAAGTCTCCGAGCGGGGGGATCTGCAGCCGCACCCCCAGCACCTCGTCTCGAAGGTGCGCCCTGCCCCAGAGAAGACTCGTGTCATACTCCTCGCTCGCATGCGCGCCGGAGCGTGGGATGAATTCCATGAGCCCGGTCAATCCGGGAATCTGGTCCATGACGGCGCCCACCACCCGCTCGCGATCCTCGGACGACATCGGCCGCGTCACGACGAACCCGACCATGAGGTCGCCGGTCGTCTCTGCCACGCGGAGCCGCACGCCTGCGAACCGCGGAGAGACTCCCCTGGCGGGACGCAAGGCGGAGCGGCCAGATCCTCCGCAAGGCATCGAGCGCCGCGACGAGGGCCGGGTGGCTGGTGCTGCACTGCCGGATGTTCACGAGGCGCTCGTCGCCCCAGGCGTGCAGCCCGAGGATCAGCTCGTCGCCCCGCGCGCCGACGAACACGTTCATCTGTGTCCGGTACTCCCACGGAGGATCCCATCCAACGGTCGGCGGCACGGACAGCTCGGCGATACCCCGCGTCCCGCAGCGCGTCCCGGACGAGTTCCTGTTTCTGCTCAAGCTGGGCGGTGTACTCGAGATGCTGCCACTGGCAGCCCCCACACACCCCGAAGTGCGCGCACCGGGGGCGCACGATCTGGGTGGACGACCGGAGCAGCTTCACGAGCCGGCCGCGAAGGGTGCCGCCGCCCGACGGAACAATGCGGACGATGGCCCGGTCGCCCGGCGCCGCGTAGGGTACGGCGAGCGTCCGGCCGCCGACTGCGGCCAGCGCTTCGCCGCCGGCGCCCATGCGGTCGAACCGCACGGTCACCTGTCTGCCTGGCGGCGGGGCGGAACGCGGCGCTGAATCGCCTCGCGGGGACATCACGCGCCCACCACCCGGTCCGGCGCGCATGCCATCCCGCTCCCGGAGGGCCGGCGGGGCACGCCGTACGCGACCCCTTGCGCTGGGCGACGTGCCAAGTTCCCGATAGGCATCGTCGATGAGTCCTCGGTGTGCTCGTCCGGTGCTGAGGACTCTCTTCGTTCGACGGCGCCCGGCGTGGTCCTTCAACCGGGACGCCCGCGAGCGGGGGACGCTATCGCAGACGCTTGAGGAGCGGCTCGATGTCGGCGTCTTCAAGTTCACGCGGCCACATCGGGAGCCGTTTGGCCTCCGGCTTCGGTCGTGGATTGCGGTAGACGATCCCCAGCGGCAGCTTTTCCCGGCGCCGGAAGTCCTGGATCAGGTCCCGGGCCGCGTCCTTACTCGAAGGGTCGTGGTCCGCCGGCACCCCCTCGACGTGTGCCCGGAACCAATCGTAGGTATTGATCTTGTTGTAGGTCACGCACGGAGAGAAATCGTTGACGAGCGCGAACCCGTGGTGCCGCACGCCTTCCACGATCATCTGCGAGGCGTGCTTGGGGTCTCCCGAAAACGACTGCGCAATGAACGTCGCCCCGCAGGTCAGCGCGATCTCGATCGGATCGATAAACGGCGGGTGCTCCTCGGACGGCCTCCAGTTCGGCTGCCCGAGACCCGCGGAGGGAGAATCCTGCCCCTTCGTCAGGCCGTACACGCCGTTGTTCATGATGACGAGCGTCACGTCCGGATCGCGCCGGGAGATATGCACGAAGTTCTCGATCCCGATCGCGAGCGTGTCGCCGTCGCCGGCCATCACCAAGACCGTCAGTTCTGGGTTCGCCATCTTGGCGCCGAGCGCGTACGCGAGGGCGCCGCCGTGCGTCCCGTAAAACGAGTTGCCGTTCAGATAATTGCGGATCTGCCCCGAACACCCAATCCCGCCGACGAGCAGCACCTCCGACGGCGTCAGCTCGAGCGTCGTCAGGGCCGCTTTCGCGGCGTTCAGGAGGCCGAAGTCGCCGCATCCCGGGCACCACTGGATCCGGTGCCGCGGCGCCGCGTTCTGCTCCCACACCGACTTGGTCGTCGCCTCAGACATCAATGCTCACCTCGACCATCACCGGCTCCTTGCCGCCGAGCCGCACCGCCACCGCCCCGTTGTGGGTCACTTCTCGGACCGCGCGGACGACCTCCGACGGATACAGCGGGCGCCCATTGTACTTGAGGACCCGCCGCGTGTGCACCACACAGTGCGCCTGGATCAGATCGGCGAACTGGCCCAAGTAGTTGTGCTCGCAGACGACCACCGGCTGGCCGGTATCCAGCAGCGGCTTGGCGAGATGGGTCGGGAACGGCCACAGGTGCGTGAAGTGCACCACCGCGGCCTGCACCCCGTCCCGCACCAAGCGCTCGCGCGCGTCGAGCAGCGCGAGCTTCGTCCCGCCCCACCCGACGAGGGTGGGCCCGCGGCCCAGCTCGCCGTACACTTGCGGCGGCTTCACGTCCTGATGGAGATACGTGTGCATCTTCCGCATCCGCTTGTCCATCTGCGCGACGCGCATCGCGGGATCGGTCGTCACGAACCCGAACTCATCGTGCTCGGTGCTGCTGATCTTGGAAATCCCGCCCCGTTGCCCGGGAACCAGGCGGGCCGAAATCCCGGAGTCGGTCAGACGGTAGCGCAAGTACCGTTCGCCCCGCACATCAGCTTCGACCGCCACGTACCGCTCCACCGGGCGTGCCGCGTGCCCGAAGACCGACCGCGGGAGCGTGCAGAGCCCCTCGCTCAGATCGAGGTCGGTCAGGAAAAACACCGGACACTGGTACCGGTCGGCGAGCATGACCGCCTCGCCCATCAGGGTATAGCACTCCTCGATCGTCGACGGCGCGAGCACGATCCGGGGAATCTCTCCGTGCCCGCCCCCGGTCACCAGGAACAGGTCCCCCTGCTCCATCTTCGTTGGCATGCCGGTGGACGGCCCGGCGCGCATCGCGTCCACGATCACGAGCGGGGTCTCGGTCGTTCCCGATACCCCGATCTCTTCGACCTTCAACGACAGACCCGGACCGCTCGTGCCGACCATGCTCACGATCCCGGTGGCACTGGCTCCGAGCGCCGCCCGGATCGACTCGCGCTCGTTGGAGCCCTGCAGCACGCGGCCGCCGTAGCTCGGCAGGTGCTCCTCCATATATTCGAGGATCCCGGACGCCGGCGTGATCGGGTAGCCGGCGTAGAAGCGCACCCCGGCGCGAATGGCCGCGATCGACAGCGCCTCGTTCCCGCTGACGTACACCGCGGGCGCGGCCCCGGCCACCGGCTCAAGCCGGTACCCGACGGACGTCCACTCGCGCGCCTTCAAATGCGCCTCGACAAGATCCCGCCCACGGCGCGCCGCCTCGATGTTCAGATCCACGACCTCCGGCCCTTTGCGACCGAACCGCTCCTCGAGGAGTTCCCGGAGCCACCGCTCGTCCTGGTCGAACTCCAAGAGCCGAAAGAGGGCGCCGGTGACGATCAGGTTCTTCACGACTTCCTTCTTGAGGTCGCGCACCGCGATGTCTCGAGCGGGGATCGGGAACACGTGGACGCCGCGCGCCTCGAGCTCATCGGTGGCCACCGGCGCGCCCGAACTGTCGTACAAGAGCACCCCGCCGTCCACGAGGTGGTGCCCGTGCTGCAGGATCGTGTCGCGGTTGGGTTGCGGCGCGGCGTCGGGATTGCTGTCGTACTCGAGCCCCACGAGGATGTCGAGCGCTTGGTCGCCCCACGACAGCGGCGGTGCATCGGTGATCATCAGAGGGTCGTACTGGTGGGCCCCGTAAATCGTGGACGCGAAACCCCGTTCGACTCCGAGCACGTACAGTCCCGCGCGACTGAGAATCCGACCTATAAGATCGGCGACCGTGGACACACCGTCCCGGAGCTGCACGCCGCCGACCAGCAGCTTCATTCGATTAACCTTCATTGCCGACGCTTCCTCCTGGGGAGCCGCAGGGCGCGAACGTACCCGTACCGCCCGAGCGTCGCGGCTCGAGCTTCTGGGATTGAATAGTAACATGTTTCGTCCTGCAGCGTCTATTCCGGATTCGAGACCGGAGGCGCGGCGCCGGTAGAACACAGAGCGGGTCCGCAGGGCGCCTCCCCCCTGCGGACCCGCTGCGTCCGAGCGAAGCTTACTTGACGGCCAACTTCAACTCTTTCGCCGCCGTGAACCGTGGCACCGTCCGCGCCGGAACGCGCACGGGCTCGCCCGTCTGCGGATTCCGCGCGATGCGCGCCTTCCGCTTCGAGACCTTGAAGCTTCCGAACCCGGGGAACCGAACCTTGTCCCCCTTCTTGATGATCGCGGTCACGAGAGTGGTAATTTCGTCAACGATGCGCCCAGCTTCCGCCTTGCTGACCACCCGGTCCTTGGTGGACAGTTTGTCGGCGAGCTTGGCCGCGAACTGTGCCTTCGTCATACGTCCCTCCTGCGCAAGTCGTGTCGAGTCTACTCGGGAATAGTGGGTTCGGGGAACGCGCGCCGTTTCCTTCCATCCGCCGCGGATCAGCCTGATAATTCTGCCTCCGCGTGCGATCGGTCGCGGGTGCCGCATGATCGACGCGGCGGGCGCGCGCCGGCCACGGCGCGGGTCCGCCGGCAGGAAACTGGCCGCCCATATCGAACGTACCGAGCGGCTACCCGTCGCACCAGACATCGCAGCAGCGGACGCCACAAGGAGGGACGCACCCATGCGCCGCATCATCGCGCTCGCAGCCTGCATCGCGCTCGTGCCCGCCGTCGCACTCGCCGCAGTGCCACCGCCCCCGCCAGTGCCATCCACCCCGACCATGCTCCAGCCGGTTACGCTCGGGAACACCGCAGTGGTCGTGCCGATCGGCACCAAAGTGCCGCTCCGATTCCTCACCGAAGTCGATTCGGCCACCGTCAAACAGGGCACCGCCGTGAAGTTCGAGGTGGCCGCCGACGTCCTGATCAACCGGGACGTGGTCTTCCGGATGGGGACGCCCGCGCAGGGCGTTGTCACCGACGTCTCCCCGCCCGGTATCTTCGGGAAGAACGCCAAGGTCCACATCGCCTACATTCAGGCCCCGGCCACTGACGGCCGGCCGGCCGGGCTGTCACCGCTCGACGTGACGCCCCAGACGGTCACGCAGGTGAAAGACGTTGGCGCCGCGGCCGGCACCGCTGTGGCGGGCGCCATCCTCCTCGGGCCGATCGGGATCGCGGCCGGAGCGCTCTGGCACGGCGGCCAGGTGACGGTGCCCATTGGCGCGGTCGGCACGACGGACGTCGCCGAACAGCTCCAAGTCTACGTCCCCTAGCGACATCCACATCGATGCAGCGGGCGGGGCTATCCCCCGCCCGCTGCGGCATTCCGGGTGCGCGGCGGTCGTTCGGAAGATCAGCGCGTACCGATCAATATAGGCGCTCGCGGTCAAACACGTTCAGCAGCGGCTCCCCACGAAGATACCGCCCGAGGTTGTCGCAAAATAGATCGGTCAGCTTCGCGTTCTCCGTGTCGGCCGTGCTTGCGGAGTGCGGGCTGACGATCACGTTCGGCATGTCCCACAGCGGGCTCGTCGGGGGCAGCGGTTCTTTCGCGAATACGTCCAACGCGGCGCCGGACAAATGGCCGTCGCGCAGCGCCGCGATCATCGCCGCCTCGTCCACCACCGCGCCGCGGGCGATGTTGATGAGCAGCGCGCCACGCTTGAGGGTCCGGATCTCACGCTCCCCGATCAGACCGACGGTCTGCGGCGTGCGGGGAGTGGCGAGGATCAGCGTGTCAACCGCGCGGAGCAGCGTCGGGAGCTCGGAGACGGGGACCAGCTGATCCACATCGGGATCCTGCGCTGACGAGACCGTGCGCTTGGTCGCGATGACCCGCATCCCGAGCGCGCGGCACGTGCGCGCGACCTCACGGCCGATCCGCCCCAGGCCCACGATCCCGACCGTCGTGCCTCGAAGCTGCCGCCCGCAGTAACGCTCCCAGTGATGGGCGGTCTGGTCCCGGGCCATGCGGAACGCGTCCTTCGCGAACGCGAGCATCGCCCACACGCAGAACTCCGCGAGGGGCGTCACGTGCACGCCGCCCGCGGTCGTGAAGACGACCGAACTGTCGAGGTACTTCCATCGGTCGAGCGCCTCCCCGATGCCGGCGCTGGTGGCCTGCACCCACTTGAGGTTCGGCGCCAGTTCGAGCAGCCGTCCCGGGTTGGTGTGATCGAAATCGAACATCACCTCGGCCCGCTCGAGATACCCGCGCCAGCGCCGGTCCGCGTCGGGCGTCCGCTGAAATGATGCGGCGCTAAAATGGTGGTCGGCCTGGTACAACGGCGTTGGCACCAGCGCGGCGTCGTACAGGACCTCGATCCCGGGCACGGCGGCGATGCGCGCGACGTGCTCGGGCTCCAAGTAGGACGCGATCAAGACGACCGTCGACTTCGTCACCTGTCCACCTCACAGACACGCGGCATCCCGTGTACGATCCCAGGACCGCAGGTCAGATTACCACGCAACCGCGCCGCACCGCAGGAGCGTCTCCACGACCTCCGCGAGCGGCAGCCCAACGATGTTCGTGTACGATCCGGCGATCCGCTCGACCATTGAGGCCGCGCCCTCTTGGATCCCGTACGCGCCCGCCTTGTCGAGCGGTTCGCCGGTCGCGGCGTAGGCGGTGATCTCCGGATCACGCAGACGCCTGAACCACACGTCCGTGGACACCGTCCCGCCCACCCCTTGCCCGACGGTTCGATCGTAGACTTCGAACCCGGTGATGACCTCGTGGGCGCGTCCGGAGAGCCGGTGGAGCATCGCGGCGGCCTCGGCGAGATCCGCGGGCTTCTCCAGAATCACCCCGTCAAGCACCACGACCGTGTCTGCGCCGAGATAGAACCGCTCGACGGTCCTCGCCGCCACCTCCCGCGCCTTCGCGCCGGCGAGCCGCCGGACGTAGGCCTGTGGGTGCTCGCCGGGGCGCACCGACTCAATGATGCGGCTCGGCACGACCCGCGCGTCGATTCCCGCGGACCGCAGCAGCTCTGCCCGACGGGGCGACGCGGACGCGAGCACGATCGTCTCGGTGGCGCGAACCATCAGAGCGGTCGAATCGGTGCCGGACCGATGCGCAGGTGCGCGGCTATGCGGCCAGCACGAGCCCCTGGAGGCCCGGCGTCAGCAGCTCGAACCCGCCGTCGGTGATATGCACGACGTCGCACTGCGCGTACCCGCCAAACCCGGCCACCGACAGCGCCGGTTCGATCGCCAGCACCATGCCGGGCAGCACATGGTCCGTGCTGCCCGCTCCGAGCCGGGGCGACTCGTGAATCGACAGGCCGACTCCGTGCCCGATGCTGTTCCGCCAGAACCCGAGCAGGTCGCGGCGCGCATACTCGCCCCGCGCGGCGTCGAGCAGATCCGCGGCGGTTGCGCCGGGCCGCAGGCGCGCGAAGATCGCGTCGCGGGCGGCAAGGTAGCCGTCCTGGAGCCGCCGCAGCTCGGCCGGCGGCTCGCCCGCGCACACCGTCCGCACGACGTCCGCGGTATACCATTCGACGGTCGGCCCGTACGCGATGCGCAGCGGGAGCCCCCGCTCCACCGGGCGCGCAAGCGCCGGCGAGTGCGCCGCGAGCATCTTCACCCCGGAGGAGACGAGCGTCGGGTAGCCAAATCCATCGGCTCCCTGGCGGCGCGCGAACCCGTCGAGCTCAACCGCGACCTCCGAGCTCGGTTGTCGGCCCGGACGAGACCAGCGCCTGCGCCCGGCCGATGCCGTCCATGGCGATCCGGTTCGCCGCCCGAAGGTAGGAGACTTCGACCGCGGTCTTGATGACCTTGACGGCATCGATCTGCGCGGCGACGTTCACGAGCTGCACGCCGGGGCACGCCTGCTCGATGACCGCGGCATCGACCAGCCTGATGGAGTCCACGCCGAGCCTCCGCACGCCTTTGAGCAGCGGTGCCACCGCGGCCTGCGGGGTCGGGGCGACGTCGGGGTGGGTTCCGTGATACACGACGCGCTCGGTCCAGGGGGGCGACCAGACCCGGCTCGCGACGAGGGCGCGGTCGACACTCGATGCGACCAGCGCGGGTGAGTCCGGCTCGTCAAACCGGACCACCGCGGCCGCGAACCGCGTGTACAGCATCGTTCGAAATCCCGTCAGGAAGTAGATGTTCTCCGGGCTCATGCAGAGGAGCGCGTCCACCTGCCCGGCGAGCTGCGCCATGAGCCGCCCGATCCGCTGCTTGCCGTCGTCCGCCGACACCGCCACGCGAGTTCCTCCCCGCCGCGCCCGCCCCGGTCCACACGGACGCGGCCACATCGCGGCGCTACAAGGTGTTGGCGGCGCGGCGGCCCCCTTCCTTCCGCCCGCGCGGGGGACCGTGAGGCGCGGCGGCGTTGGGTCTACCCGCCGTTCAACTGACGGCGGATCTCCCCGACAAGATGATCGGACAACCGCTCAAGCACGGCGGCCCCGATCGCCGGGCTCGCGAGCGTCGCGTCGCCGACAATGCCGTTGGGCGTCACCGCCCGAAAGCCCTCACGAAACAACCGGTCGGCGTCGACCCGGCCGAGCAGTCCGCGCGCGAGCCGGTCCGTCGCCACGAGCGATGGGTGGCGCGCCATCATGATCGACGTCTCCGTCGCCTCGGCGTGAATAGCGTCCACATCCTGCGGCGCCCCGAGGGCCGCCGCCGTGCTCCACCATCACCCGCATCATGTCGAGCAGCGCCTGGCGGCCCACGGTGCCGACGATTCGCACGCCGGCGGATCCGAACTCCTCGCGCAATCCTCGCGCCGCCGCCTCGAGCGCGTCGAAGTTCCCGCCGTGCGACGACAGCAGGACAAAGGTCTCGAACCCGTGCGGCGAAAGGGAGCGGACGTAGGCGCGGATCGTCGCGATCAGGATCTCGGGCGGGATCGAGATGCTCCCCGGAAAGGCGAGGTGATGATCGGAGCAGCCCGGCCGCACCACGGGCGCCAGCAGCGCGCGTCCGAGCTTCCTCGCGACCAGCTCCCCGACCGCGTACCCGATCGCGGTATCCGTCATGGTCGGAAGGTGCGGCCCATGCTGCTCGATGGAGGCGGCCACGATGACGATCGTGCGCACGCCGCCCCGGACGGCGTCCTCGACCTGGGGCCACGACAGTTCCTCGAGCAGTACCGTGTCCGTCACGCACATCCTCCCACGCGAGATGCCGGCGCGGCGCGCCGGCGCGTCCTTTGCTTCTCACCGCGCCCGTCCCCGCCCTGCCGGGCGATGACCGGACGCGCAGGATTCCTGCCGGAACGCGCGAAGGGGTGGCGTCAAGTCACGTGCCTGGGACGGAGAGGGGAGCGGCCGTGCACCCCTATTTGCTTGTGTTGCTGATCCCCCTCGCGACCGTCACGGGGCTGGTGGTGACCGTGTGGAATCTCGTCGCCGAGCATGACGGCTACACGCCCGTCGAACGCCAGCGGCTCGGGTTCAGAGCCCTGCTGCTGCTCGCCCTCTCGCTGGGTGCCGTCCTCTGGCTCGTACAGGACGTGCACGACAACTGCTCGTACGGCTCGTTCAACGAGTTCGTCGACTGCTTTTCGGTGCTCCACAGCTAGGCGGCGGGGCCGCGCATAGACGGGCGGCCTCTCCGCGCCACAACAGACGGCCGCGACGCGGCTGACACGGTACCCGCAGGCGGTTGGGCACGCGGATCCTCAAGGGAGGGATGACTGATGGCGAAGCACATCCGCACGCACGCAGGACGGACGACGCGGCGGGGCTTTCTCAGCACGATCACCGCGGCGGGCATCGGCGCGGCCTCATCCGCATGGGTCGCCACGTCGGGGACCCCGCGGGATGCAGCACGCGCGCGCGGCGGCCCCGATGCGGCGGGGCGGCACGCTCAAGATCGCCGAGATCGGAGAACCGCTCACGCTCGACATCCCGTCCACCACCGCCGGGCTCACGACCAACCTCACGATGCCAGTATTCGAGGAGCTGTTCGCGTTCGACGCCAGCTGGCGGATCCAGCCGTCCCTGGCGTCGGGGTATACCGTCAGCAAGGACGGGCTCACGTACACGTTCACGCTGCGCAGCAACGTCCCGTTCCACAACGGCAAGATGATGACCGCGGACGACGTGGTCGCGTCTCTGAATCGCTGGGGCAAGGTCAGCCCCTACGGGGCGGTCCCATACAAGTCCGTGGAGTCGGTGACCGCGTCTGGCAACACGGTCATCATGAAGCTCACCGCCCCGTCCGCGCCGCTGCTCGCGTTCCTGGCGTTTCCCGTCGGGGCCGCCGCGATCATGCCGAAGGAAGTGATCGACGCGGCCGGCACCGGACCGCTCAAGCAGTTCATCGGCACGGGACCGTATAAGTTCGTGGAGTGGGCGCCGGACCGATACGTCCACCACACGCGGTTCGACCAGTACGCGGCGCGCTCGGAACCCGGCAACGGGATGGCGGGCCACAAAGAAGCCCTCGCGGACGATCTCTACTACTATCCGGTGTCGCAGGTCGCGACGCGCGTCGCGGGCGTCCAAAGCGGCGACTACGACATCGCCGATCAGATCAATACGGACGCGTACACGCAGCTGAAGCAGGACCCGCGCGTCCAGCCGGGCGTCGTGCCCGGCACCTTTCTCACGTTCTTTTTCAATAAGCGGCAGGGCGTGATGGCGAACGTGAAGCTGCGCCAGGCCGTCGCCGTGGCGCTCGACATGCAGCCGATCATGCAGGCGACGTTCGGCAATGCGGACCTCTACACGATCGATTCGAGCGTCTATCCGAAGGGCACGCCGTGGTATACGACCGCGGGCGGCACCTGGTACAACGTGCACAACACCGATCAGGCAAAACAGCTGGCGAAAGAGGCCGGCTATTCGGGGCAAACCATCCGCTGGCTGTCAACGCAGGAGTACGATTACATGTTCAAAAGCACGGTCGTCGCCTCGACCCAGCTCAAGGAGGCCGGCTTCAACGTCGACCTGCAGGTCGTCGAGTGGGCGACGCTGCTCGACCGCCGCGCCAAGGGCGACGAGTGGGATATGTTTGTGACGTCGCACTCGTTCGTGCCGGACCCATCGCTGATCACCGTCTTCAGCTCCGCGTACCCCGGCTGGTGGGATACCCAAACGAAGAACGCGCTGTTCGCGCAGTTCAACGCGGAACCTGATCCGGGGAAGCGCATTCAGCTCTGGGCGAAGCTGCAGGCGTTGATGTACCAAGAAGAGCCGATCGTGCGTCCCGGCGGGTTCAGCACCCTGCTGTTGAGCCGCCGAGGACTGCCGGGATTCCAACCGTCGGCCTGGATCGTGCCGTGGAACGTGCAGGCGGTCAAATAGCATACCGGGTCGTACACGCGCGCGGGGGGACGGGTCGCATGCCCGCTCCCCCGCGCGATTGCGATCTTCCCCTCGCATCCCATCGGGGCCCGGTGATCACACTGGGCCGAATCTGCGCGCGCCGCGTCCCGGCTACTCACTCGGGTCTCGCGCGCCACCCTCACGCTCGGGCGCCGTGTCGTCGAACCGCACGCCGTAGCGATGTCTCGCGTAGTCGAACATGTGATCCGTGAACCGCGCCGGATTCGTGAACCCGCGGTGCTCAGGCTTGATCTCCGAAAGTTGAATCATGAACCTCGCATCCCCATTTTCATAGAAGAAGTACAACGACCAGCGCTCATCGCGCTCGAGCACCATGTAGTCCGACGCGTACCCCTGCGCGCGCACATGCTGCCATGCCGCGTCCAGATCGTCGACCACGACGCCGAGGTGGTGCACGCGCGAGGGGATGCCGGGATTCAATGGACCCGGCTCCGTGTCAAACAGGAAGATCGCCGTCAACCCGGTGGTGACGACCGTCTGGTGGGCGTCCTCCCGCACGACGGTAAAGCCGAGACCCGTCTCGAGCAGCCGCCGGGCGTCCGGCCGGTCCCGGACGGCGAGCGCCAGATGGTCGACACCGAGGCTCCGCCACGGGCGCGCCCCGCCCCGCAGCGGCTCGGAGCGTACCACGAACTCTTCCGTCCGGAAGTGCGCCACGGTTTCCTCGACAAACATATCGGGATAGACGGGATCTCCCGACGGGGTCCGGATTGTGACGCGCCGGCCGACGCGCAGCGCTTCCGGCAGCAGATCCTCGAGCGCCGCGTGAAACACGCTGCCAGGAGCGACGTGTCCCTCGAAGCGATCGTGATCGGTCACGAAGACGAGACGAACCGTGGTCGGCACGGCGTACTCCCTCCTTAGAGACTGCCTCTCTCCGGTTCCCGCGGCTCCCTCTATTGAAGGCGCGCGCCGGCGGGCATGGCCAGCGCGCCCCTCCCCGCCCTTCGGGTTCCGCGCATCCAGGACATGTCGGCGTAGGGGATGGGGAAACGGGAGCGCACGGCGCCGGTCCACCCGAGGGCGCACGTGAACCGGACGTGCGTCTGCGCGACTGTTCCGCTTGGGCTCCGGAACTCCTCCGGTCGAACGCACCAGGGCGATCCGTCGCCGAGGAGTGCCACAGGAAAGTTCTTGGGTACACGCCACGCCATGTCTTATGCTCTGCTTGACACCAGGTCAGTCGATGCCGCGCTGACCGGGCCGGAACGCCCGGGGCGACGGCACGCCATCGACGAGAGCCCGGCGTCACGGGGGGAGTGAGCCGTGACTCGACATTCGATACCGGTCGCGCGGATCTTCGGGATCTCCATCGGCCTCGATTACTCGTGGTTCCTGATCTTCGTCCTGTTCACGTGGGGGCTCGCCACCAACTACTATCCGGCTGCGTATCCCACGTGGTCGCGGACGGAGTACTGGATCCTCGGCGCCGTCTCCGCGCTGATGTTGTTCGTGTGCGTGCTGCTGCACGAGTTGGGGCACTCGGTCGTGGCGATGCGCTATCGGATCCCGGTCCACAACATCACCCTCTTTCTCTTCGGCGGCGTGTCGCAAATCGAGGGAGAGCCGCCGAGCGCCCAGGCGGAGTTTTGGATCGCGATCGCGGGGCCCGCGGTCAGCGGGGCGCTCGCCGTGATCTTCGCGCTGCTGCGGCCGGTGGTCGCGGGCGTCAGCCCGCTCGCGGGCCTGACGGGATATCTGGCCTACATCAACGGCGCCCTGGCGGTCTTCAACCTCATTCCGGGCTTTCCACTGGACGGCGGCCGCGTGCTGCGGGCCATTCTGTGGGGCTCCACCCATAGTCTCCGCAAAGCGACGATCGCGGCCGCCACCGTCGGGCGCTTCATCGGGTTTGTCTTTATCGTCCTGGGGGTCGCGCAGATCCTCGGGGGCAATCTCGGCAACGGGTTGTGGATCCTGTTCATCGGGTGGTTCCTGGAGAGCGCGGCGACCGCCCAGGTCCAGCAGCAGGTCGTCGGCGGCCTGCTGGCCGGGCATACGGCGGCGGAAGCGATGAACCGCCGGTACGTGAGCGTGCCCGCGGACACCACGCTCCAGGACCTGGTCGACCACCATATTTTGGGAAGCGGCACCCGCACGGTCGTCGTCACCCGCAACGACGACCTCGTCGGTCTCGCGACGGTGCATCAGATCGGGGCCGTTCCGCGGGACCGCTGGCTCACGACCACCGTCGCGGACGTGATGACGCCGATCGCGCGCGTGAAGCAAATCACACCCGCCACCGGTTTGTGGCAGGCGATGACGGACATGGATCACGACGGGGTGAATCAGCTGCCGGTGACGGAGGGCGGCCGGATTCTAGGAATGCTCGCGCGCGCGGACGTGATCAGCTATCTCAGCACGCTCAAGGCCTTGGGACACTGACGCATGGCGCGTGGGTTCCGACCGGCAACCCTGGCGACGGCCGGACCGCGGTGACCGCGTGAGCGCGAGATGCTGGCAGGTGCGGTGACGCCCGTCCCGGCATTCTTTGACCCTCCGTGGCTGCAAGCACTCGGTGCGTGGTCGACCGTCACGTGGGACCACGTCCAAACGGCCGTGGCGCGGGCCGGGCCTGGGGCGCCCGCGGCGTCCATCCTCATCACGATCATCAATACGTTTCTCCCCTTTCCGACCGACCTGATGATCGTGGCCAACGGCGCGGTCTTCGGGTTCTGGAACGGCCTCCTCGTCTCGATGGTCGGTGCGATGGCGAGCGCCTGTCTTGCCTTTGGGCTCGCGCGCCGCGTGGGACAGAAGACGGCGCGGCGCCTGGTCCCCGAGCACATGCTGGCGTGGGTCGATGAGACCGTCACACACGGCGGATGGCGCGCCGTCCTGCTCATCCAATTCATCCCGCTGCTGCCGTACAGCCTGCTGAACTTCGCGCTGGGCTTGACCACCGTGCCCTGGACGACATTCCTGTGGGCCACGGCCGTCAGCATTCTGCCGACGGACATCGTCTTGGTCGGAATGGGACACGGCGTGGCACAAGCACGGACCGTCCTCTATTGGACGATCGCGGCGCTCATCGTGCTGACCGTCGCGACGCTGTGGCTCCGGCGCTGGTTGGCCCGGGTGCTGAAGATTCCTACCCGGTTGAGCGAGGTCCCTTCGCACTCGCGGGGTCCCACCTAAAGCGGGCGGCCGGCAAGTCGCCGCGCACCTGCTGCAGAGCCGCCGCGCGCGGCGCTCCATACTAAAATAGACTCCATGGGCATCTCCGCCGTCCGACGGGCGCGCGTATCAGATCGCACAGCGCTGGGCGCGCTGCGGGTGGCGCTCTGGCCTGACACATCGCTCGAGGCGCACCTCCGAGAACTCGACGCCATCCTCAGCAGCGGGGTCAACGGCACGCTGCCGATGATCATCCTGGTGTCGCACGATGAGGATGGAGCCCTGACTGGATTTCTTGAGGCGGGCATGCGTTCTCATGCGGACGGGTGCGATCCGCAGCGACCAGTCGGGTTCGTGGAAGGATGGTTTGTGCACGAGCGCGTTCGACATCGAGGGGTTGGCGGATGCTTGATGCGAGCGGCCGAGGACTGGGCCCGTCAACAGGGCTGTCGTGAGATGGCGTCGGACACGTGGATCGACAGTGAGGAGGCACAGCGCGCCCACACGGCACTGGGTTACGAGATCGTCGACCGCTGCGTGCACTTCCGGAAGCGGCTCTGATCTCGGCGGCCCGTTACAGGACGCCGCGCGATTCAGAGGGTGGTGCCGGGAGACGGAGTTGAACCGCCGACACGGGGATTTTCAGTCCCCTGCTCTACCACCTGAGCTATCCCGGCACGCAGCGAACACGTCCGAGTATACCCAATCACCGCTCCCTGGGGCAAGGGAACGCGGCCGCCCCGCCTTCCGTGCATCACCGCAGCAGCCGCCTTACGGGGTAAAACCCGGACGAGGAGGTGATCAGCCGAGATTTCCATTTTGATCCCTGCAGCCCCTTCCACCGACGGAGCCAAGCCCGGTTCTTCGTCCGGATACTCCCCGGCAACCCTCGCGAAGACGCGTCCGTGTGCTCCTGAGCCCCCAAACTTGGCACGCCGCATTGGCACGCCGATTTCTCGGACACCGCTCCCACCTCCCGCCCTGTGGCCGCTCGACTTCGCCGCGCAGAGAGCCTCCGTTACCCTGCTGGCATCGATAGCGTCGGTAAGCCGCCGCAGGATCGCTCGGAACAGACGTCCGTGTCAGCTGCCCTTCGGCCAGCATCAGCCAATAGTACCGCGCGTGTTTCACGAGCCGACCACCCGTCTTCATTAGCCGCTGCTGCAGGCTCGTCAACGACCACGTGTCGATCCGCTTCGGCAGCCCGAGCCGCCGCCACAGGTTCCCCAAGTTGTAGGCGATCACGCTCAGCCACAGCCGCACTTCGTTCGCCCGGAACCGGTGGCAGCTCAGCCGCGTCATCTTCACCGCTTCCTTTCCGGCTTTGATCCACTGCTCCGCCGTCCCGCGCTTATTGTAGAATCGCACCACCGCCCGGCTGTCCGTCGCCAGGGTCGTGACGATGAAGCCCACCCGAGGAAACAGTTCCCCGCAGTGGAACTCGATCTTCGCCACCACCCGCCGCGCGATCTTCCAACTGCGCGGCTTGGTACCGGAAGCTCGTGTACCGGACCACCGGCTTGTGACTGGGTCGCCCGACCGGCCGCGTGAGCAGCTCCGCGATGGCCCGCTCCAAGGTGTCGTTCGAGGGGATGCGAATGGCGTACGTTGCGTTCCGCGTCTCCAGGGCTTCGTAGAGCTCCGGCTTGGCAAAGCCAGCATCGGCCCGGACGACCACGTCCTTGCCCTGCCGCTGCTGCCGCTCGATCTCGGGCAGCAGCACCTGGTCCCACTCCTCGGCGCTGTGGACGTTGCCCGGCCGCAACTTCGCCGCCAGACAGTCGCCCTCCCGATTGAACAGCAGCAGCGGATGGTAGCAGGTCGACTCAAAGTGCCCGTTGTAGGCGCTCTGCTCCTGCTGGCCGTAGACGGGGATCTCGGTACTATCGAGATCGAGCACCACCCGCTGCGGGGTGTCCACGGGATCCACCTGTGCGATCAGCTCCCGGTTGATCGCGGCCAGCCCGGCGAGGTTCTCGTCTTGGGTCAGCAGTTCCGTCTCGAAGGAGTGCACCCGGGAGGTCAGAGCGGCCCCGCGCTCCCAGAGCTGCTCCGACCCGATCAGCCGGAAGGTCGGATCCTGGGAGAGCCGTTCAGCATCATTCACGTCCTCGTACCCCGCCAATCGGCGGTAGACCGATTGCCGGACCAGGTCGGCGAGCGGGAACTGCGTGTTCGTGCCCCGCGGATCGGTCAAGTGCTGTGCGATGAGGGCGCTGAAGCCCAACCGCTCGTCCAGCTCGCGCACGAGGATCAGGCCGCCATCGGAGGTAACCCGGGATCCCTGGAACTCGACCTTCAACATGGGGTTGAACGAGAGCTGGAAGGGCTGGTTTTGGGCTTCACCCATTAGGTACGCACCTCCCCAACGTCATCATCGCGCGCAAACCCGCATCAATAAAGACATTCGACGCATCCTCGAGGTTCTCCGTGCGTAGTCAAATAGGAAATCTGGGTTTAGCTATGGTCCCATGCCGGTAGTCGGAGGGAGAGTACAGATATATAACATAATCGGGGGGACCAATGCCGGAACATCTACCCGTATCCGCCAGGAGGGTCGACGCGACCGAGTTCATCGTTGACGTCGGAGCGATCGTTTCGTCGAGCTGCGTCGCTCCTAACAGGTTGTTGAAAAACCGAGTGTAGGAGCCAAGAAGCCGCGTGCTGCAAGCGGCGATGACAGGTGGAATCGTTCACCTGCGGGCGGCCGTCGAACGCGGGGCATCGAGAAACGATGCCAGCCGATCGTACCATCGAATGAGATCGTCGAGGCGGAAGTGCGCGTTGGCTGGGCTCGGGTTGGGGATGACGTACAGACGCACGATTCCCATCCCGAGTGGTTGTGCGCCCAACGTCCAATCGCTGCGATCACTGTCGAGCGCGTAGCGGGCGAAGGCACGATATCCCGTGATGCCGTGGAAGCAGACGACGCGCGGCGCCGACCCGGGCGAGGCGTCGCCGCAGTCGCGGGGCCCACGTTTGAAAATCCTGGGGTCGGAGCGCCGCTGCATTGCGACTCGGCGTCTTGACCACGTCCGTGAATCCGATCCCAAATCGCAGCAGTGCACGGTCGTCCTCGGGTCCGAGTACCGAGCGTCCAAGTGACTTGCGCATCGGCGCGGACAGCACCGACCGAGAGAACGCCGGCCAGAACCGATTCGCGGCCCGCGCGAAGTAGTGCCCGTGCTCCACGCAGTAGACGCTCGGATTGATCCCGACGAACACGAGGCGCAAGCCGGCGCGTAAGTAATCCGGCAGGGTTCGAAACGGGTAGCCGTGGGTCATGGAGAGTGATTGGCGACGCACGGTGTTGTACCCTGGCGGCCCGCGCGTGCCGGAGGGTCTTGCTCGAGGACCTCGGTGGTGGTGAGCATCTGTCTCCGCCATCCGGGTGGGAGGCCGATTGGGGCGTCGAATCGAAAGAAAGCAGCGGCGGGGCGACCGCGCGCAGAGCGCAGAGGCAGATGCCCTGGCACGGGGGGAGTCCGGTGGCGGTTCCGACACTACTCAAGACAGAAGCGCAGGACGAAACATTCGGTGGTGTCACCTATCACATCCAGGGCGAGTTGGTACCGGTCCTGCACGTTGAGCTCAGCGCTCTTCCCGTGTACTTTGAACACCACATCTTACTCTGGAAGGACCCCGCGGTCGAGATCAGCATCAAGCCTCTCAAGGGCGCGATGAAGCGGGTGCTCTCGGGGATGCCCGTGTTCATCACACAAGCAAAGGGACCGGGACGCATCGCCTTCAGCCGGGACGGCGCCGGTCACGTGTTTGCGCTCCACATGAAGCAGGGCGAAGCCGTCAATGTGCGCGAGCATCAGTTTCTCGCCGCCACGGACAGCATTGATTACACATATTCGCGGGTCAAGGGCGCGGCGAATATGCTGTTCGGCGGGACCGGATTTTTCATCGATACGTTCACGTGCGCGCGCCCGGAGGGCATTCTCTGGCTCCATGGATACGGGAACGTGTTTACCATGACGCTCGGGCAGGGCGAGCAAATCGACATCGAACCCGGCGGCTGGATCTATCGGGATCCCAGCGTCCAAATGGAGACGATTTTCCAGAAGATGTCCACCGGGCTGTTCGCCAGCGCGGGTAACCTCTTCTGGAACCGCTTCACGGGCCCGGGCCGCGTCGCGATTCAGTCGATGTACCTTCATATGCCGACTGACGGATGAATGTGGGGCCGCGACGCAGGGTTCTGTGACGAGACAGTTACGCCGGTGTCAGCAGGTGTGTGGTACGATTCTCGGAACTGAAAAGGGCCGTTTCACACGCACCTCAGGGCGGCCGGCGCCGCTGACGGCGGTGAGCGCGTCTCGTCGATGTCCGTGCGTGTGACTGCGACCATTGTGAGAGCGAGACGGTAGGCCACACGAACGTCGCGGCGGCACGATTTGCCGCGTTCCGACGCTTAGGTGCTCGAACGCGGTCGGTTGGAAAAATGGATGTGAGGTGATGTTGTTGCGGTGGCGGAACCTTGCCTGTGTTGGCGACAAGTGTGGCACTGGGGGCGGCGCTCTGCTCGTCCGGATTCGGCGGGTCGGGCTTCGCGCTCGCCGCGACGGCTGGTCCCGAGCGGTTCGCGATCGTGCCCGCGTCCTCGACGGCGACGTACCAGGTCGCCGAGACCTTTATCGTTCATTACCTCGATCACATAGTGGTGGGCACGACCCACGCGATTCAAGGCCAGATCGTGATCGATCCGGCCCATCCCGACGCGAGCACGATCGGCCCAATCACGGTGGATCTCAGAACGCTCAAGACCGACGCACCCAACCGTGACGCCGCGCTCCAGCGGCAATACCTCGAGTCGGCCAAGTACCCCACCGCGGTGTTCACGTCGACGGCCATTTACGGGGTTCCCGACGTGTACGTCGACGGTCGGGACGTCCAGGTCGAGGTGCTGGGCACCCTGACGATGCACGGCGCGACGAAGCCGGAGAGGTTCACCGGCACCGTTCGCCTCACGGGAAACATGCTGACCGGGACCCTCAGCAGCAAGGTACCGTGGACCGACTTTAGTATCGCCTCGCCGACGATTCTGGGCCAGCGCGTCGTGAGCGATGACGTGACGATGACCGTGCAGTTCGTCGCCGCGAGGCAGTAAACAGCGTCGCACGCGTCGTCGCGCGGGCTACGCACGACCTCACAACGCGCAGGAAAACGCCCGGCCAGTGCGCCGGGCGTTTCTCATGGGCCATACTTGGCGACGCGAAGGACTACGTCGCGCCGTGATGCTCTACGTACTATTGGCTGCCTCGTGAGCGTGATGGGCTTCCTTAAGATGGTCGCCGTGCGCGAGATGAGCGTGGGTGTGCGGCCTGTCGTGAGTCCCGGGTTAGGCGGGAGCCCCCGTTGACACGAACATGTGTTCGTATATATGATGCACCTATGCCGCCGCGACGAGAGTACGTGGAGATCGAAGTAAAGTCCGTCATGAATCGGGTTTCGGGGATGCCCTTCCATTGGTCCATCAATCCGTACCGGGGATGTTCGCATGGGTGCGTCTTCTGCTACGCCCGGCGCACGCATTGGTTTCTCGATGAGGACGGCCTTGACCGTTGGTCCACGAAGATCTTCGCGAAGGTCAATGCACCCGAGATACTGCGGCGCGAGCTCGGCCGCGCCTCGTGGCGGCGCGAGGAAGTCGCGCTTGGCACGGCGACCGACCCCTACCAGGCGATCGAGGGCCGCTATCGCATCACACGGCGCATCCTCGAGGCGCTCCGCGATGCACGCACGCCGGTCGGCATCATCACCCGGTCGCCGCTCATTCAACGCGACATCGAGGTCCTGCAGCAGCTCTCTCGCGCGGCGGGTGTGACCGTCTGCGTCAGTGTTGCGACGACGGATGCCGCGCTTGCCCGGAAGATCGAGCCGGGCGTGGCCCCGCCCTGTCAGCGTCTTCGGACCCTCCGGCGCCTCGTCGATTCCGGGATCCGCTGCGGCGTCCTGCTCGCGCCGATCTTGCCCGGTCTCACGGACGCGCGGGACTCTCTGCGCGCGGTCGTCCGCGCAGCCCGCGACCACGGCGCGGAGTTCCTGGGTCATCGGGCGCTTCACCTCGGCCCGGTCACCCGCGAATCATATTTTCGGTTCCTCGAGCAGGAGTTCCGCGACCTCATCCCGCGGTATACCCAGATGTACGCCGGCAGTATGCTCCCGCCGCCTATCAGACGTCGATCGCGCGAACCGTCGAGGTCGAGAAGGCCGCCGCGGGGATCGAAGCGGCGCGGTACGTGCCTTCCGTGCGAGCGCCGGCCCAGCTGCAGCTCGCGTTGGGCGACGGGGGACGTTTGACCGAGGGAGCGGCGGCGCGCGACGGTGTGGTGCCAGCCGAGGTCCGACACAGGGAGTTGGATACCCGCAGAGAAGTGTACGTGACGGCGAGCCACACGGACGCGCGGCCGCATTGAATGCGGTCGCGGAATACCGCGACCCCGTAGTGGACGGAGGGACCGGCGATGGATGAGAGCACGCAGACGTTGATCCAGCAAGACCAGCGGTACGTCATTCACCCACTGCATCATCCGAAGGACAACGAGAAGCCGCTCCTGCTCGTCGAGGGGCACGGCGCGATGCTGAAGGACACCGAGGGGCGCGAGTATATCGACGGCCTCGGTGGTCTGTGGAACGTCAACGTCGGGCACGGCCGAAAGGAACTGGGCGACGTCGCCGCCGCGCAGATGACCAAGCTCGCGTTCGCCTCCGCATACGCGGGCGCGTCGAACATCCCCGCGATCCAACTCGCCGAACGCCTGGTCAAGCTCGCGTACCGGAATACGTCCGCGGTGTACTTCACGACGGCCGGCGCGGAGTCAAACGAGTCGGCATTCAAGCTCGCGCGGTTCTTTTGGAAAGTGCTCGCGAAGCCCGACAAGGTCAAGATCATCTCGCGCGTGCACGGGTACCACGGCGTCACGATGGCGGCGATGAGCGCCACGGGCCTTCCCGTGTACCACAAAATGTTTGGACCGCTGGTGCCCAACTTCATCCAGGCGCCGGCCCCCTACCCTTACCGCTGGGCCGGCGGCGGCGAGACCGGGTTGGAGGCGGCGAATGCGCTCGAGCAGGTCATTCTGCGCGAGGGCGCCGATACCGTCGCTGCCGTGATCGGTGAGCCGATCATGGGGGCGGGCGGCGTGATCGTGCCGCCTCCGTCCTATTGGCCGCGGGTGCGGGAGATCTGCACCAAACACGACGTGCTGCTGATCGCCGACGAGGTCATCACGGGCTTCGGGCGGACGGGGCGTTGGTTTGCGATGGGCCACTGGGGGGTGGAACCGGACCTCGTGTCGTTCGCGAAGGGTGTCACGAGCGCCTATCTGCCGCTCGGCGGAGTGCTGGTGTCGGAGCGCGTCCACGCGGCGCTCCAGGAAACGCCGGCCGATCGCAAGTTCATGCATGCGGCGACGTACTCCGGCCATCCCGTGTGCTGCGCCGTGGGCCTGGCCAACATCGACATCATCGAACGGGAGGGCCTGGTCGCACGGGCCGGGCGAGATGGGCCAGCGGCTGCTGGCGCGGCTCGAGACGCTGCGCGATCTTCCGGTCGTCGGCGACGTCCGCGGTTTTGGGCTGATGTGCGGGGTCGAGCTGGTCGAGGACCGGATCACCAAGAAGCCGGCGATTGGTCTCGGCGGGCGGGTCGTGCGCGAATCCATCTCCCGCGGCCTCCTGCCGCGGCTGCGCGCCGGATCCGTCGACCCCGCGTTCGGGGACACGATCACACTGGCACCGCCGCTCATGACGCCGGTAGAGACGATCGACAAAATCGCCAGCATCCTCCGCGACGCGATCATCGCGACGACACGGTGAGGCATCGGCCGCTGACCGAGCCGCGCGGCGGCTCCGGCGCGCACCGTCCCGTGCGCGGAAAGGTTGCGGCGATGTCCGAGGATAGGCTCGGCGCGGTTCGAACGCTCCTCTTCACGCCGGGCAACCGCCCGGACCGGTTCGCGAAGGCCGAGGCGACCGGCGCCGACGGCCTGATCATCGACCTGGAGGACGCCGTGTCGCTCGCCGACAAAGACGGCGCCAGGGAGACCGCCATCGCGTTCTTCCGGAACGCGCCGCGCGGCTCGCGGTTCCTCCGATGTCTCCGCATCAACGCGCTTCAGACCGCCGCGGGATTCAAAGACGTGGCCGCGCTCGCCGACAGCGGCGTGCGGCCCGACGCGCTCGTGCTGCCGAAGGCCGAGTCCCCGGCCTATTTCAGTCTGCTCGCGAGCGTGCTCGGACCAGAGCCGGTCCCCACGATCGCGCTGATCGAGACCGCGCGCGGCCTCCGAGCCGCGGAGGCGATCGCCCGGCATCCCGGGGTCGGCGCGCTCGTCTTTGGTGCCGCGGACCTCGCCGCGGATCTTGGCGCTGAGATCACCTGGGAACCGATGCTTCCGCACCGCGCGCACGTGGCGCGGGCGGCCGCGGGCGGGCGGATCCCCGCGTGGGACGTCCCCTACTTCGGGCTCAGCGACGCGGACGACAGCGGCCTCGTCGAGGAGACGCGGCGGGCGCGCGCGCTCGGCTACACGGGCAAGCTTGCGATTCACCCGAAGCACGTCGCTCCGATCATTCAGGTCTTCACGCCCACCCTCGCGGAAGCGGAGCAGGCGCGCCGCATCGTGGACGCATATGAGCGGGCGCGCGGCAACGCCTGCGAGGTCGATGGGAAGATGATCGACGTGCCGATCTATCGATCCGCGCGGCGCGTGCTGGCGCGCGCGCGCTGACGGCGCGGTCCCCGACGTCCGTCAGATCCGGGTGACCCCTCGGGGGTCGAGCACGTCCCGGATGCCGTCGCCCACCAGGTTGAAGCCCAGGACGACGGACATGATGGCGAGGCCCGGAAATGTCGACACCCACCAGACGCCGGTCACCAGCTGGTTTCTCCCCTCGTTGATCATCGCGCCCCACTCGGGGGTCGGAGGCTGCGCCCCCAGGCCCACGAAGCTCAGGCTCGCGGCCAAGAGCACGCTGAACCCCATGCCGACGGTCGCCCGCACGATGATCGGAGACATAATGTTCGGCAGCACGTAGCGCGCGAGAATGCGGGTGTCGGACGACCCCTGGGCTCGGGCGGCTTCCACGTACGTCTCTTCCCGATTGACCAAGGTCGACGCGCGCGCGAGGCGCGCGTAGCCGGCGATCGATGTGATCGCGACGGCAAAGATCGCCTTCCAGAGGCCTGGACCGAGCGCCGCCCCGAGCGCGAGTGCGAGCACGAGGCTCGGGAACGCGAGCAGCACGTCGCATACCCGCATAATCGCGTCGTCGACGAGGCCGCCGTAGTAGCCGGCCGCGACCCCGAACGGCACGCCGACGCCCGCGGCGACACCCACCGCGACGAGCGCGATCGCGAGATCGTATCGCGCTCCGTAGAGGATCCGGCTCAGCAC
Source organism: uncultured Bacillota bacterium (assembly GCA_963787105.1). Classification (GTDB taxonomy): domain Bacteria; phylum Sysuimicrobiota; class Sysuimicrobiia; order Sysuimicrobiales; family Segetimicrobiaceae; genus JAJPIA01. Next base: position 73,788 of record CAWBBU010000005.1, on the reverse strand, counting down.
ATCCCGCCCATAGAAGTCGGTGCCGAGTGGGTGCCCCGCGCTCAGGGGCTGGAGCCGCCCGGCGATGTTCAGCGCGAGCGGATCGTGCGGAGCCAGCGCGGGCGCCGCTGCGGCGACGAGCGCCCAGAGGACGAGGATCCCGAGCCCGACCACGGAGAGGCTGTTGCGGCCGAGCCGCCGGCCGAGTACGCCCCACTCGCGGACGACGCGAGGCGCCGGGAGGACCGCCGCGTTACGCATCGCCGAGCCTACCCATAGTGGATCCGAGGATCGAGCGCCGCGTAGGTAAAGTCGATCAGCACGTTGACGCCGACGAACAGCGCCGCGATCAGCACCGTGCACCCGATGACGGCGGAGTAGTCGAGCCACTCGATCGCCTGCACGAGGTACGAGCCGAGCCCCGGCCACGCGAAGACCGTTTCGACGAGGATGTTGCCGCTGAACAAGAGGCCGAACTGCACGCCGAGCACGGTCACGGTTGGAATCAGCGCGTTCCTGAGCGCGTGCCGGTACAGCACGCCGCGCGCCGCGACCCCCTTGCTCCGCGCGGTGCGCACGAAGTCTTGGCTGAGCACCTCGACGATGCTCGTGCGGACCAAGCGGACGGTGAGGCCCAGCGACGGCAGCGCCAGGGTGACGGCCGGCGGCAAGAGATGCGCCACCGCGCGCCAGAACGCGCCGGGATCGCCCGCGAGCAGTGTGTCGACCGTGTACAGACCCGTGACCGTCCGCGGCGCGAGGTCCATCATGCCGAGCCGTCCGGTCGGCGACGGCAGCCAGCCCAAGAGGTAGTAGCCGACGTAAATCACGATCAGTCCAAACCAGAAGCTCGGCATGGAGAGAAACAGCAAGGAGCCGATCCGGCTGACGTGGTCGGTGGCCGAGTTGGCGCGGGCGCCGGAGAGGACGCCGAGCGGGACCCCGACGACCACCGCGATGACAAAGCTCACCAGACTGAGTTCGACCGTCGCGGGCAGGTAGTGGGCGAGGTCCTGCGCGACGGCCTGCCCGGAGTGGATGGAAAATCCCATGTTGCCCCGGACCAAGTTACCGAGATAGGTCACGTACTGCACCGGTAGCGGCCGGTCGAGGCCCCACTGGCGGTGCAGCGCAGCCAGGACCCGCGGGTCCTGCGCGCTTTCGCCGAGGTACATCCGGGCCGGATCTCCCGGGACCGTGTGCAGGAGCACGAAGGTGACGAGCGTGATCCCGATCAGGATCGGGGGCACGGCGAGCAGCCGCCGCCACACGAAGCTACTCACGGCGTGTGTCCGTTAGGCATCAGACGGGATCCGGCGGCCGCGCCGCCGGATCTTACGCCTGCTTTTCAACCGGGTAGAAGTACCAGTTCCCGGACGGGAACAGCGTCCATCCCTTCACCCACGACCGGTGTGCGTACATCAGGAGGCTGTCGTAGATCGGGACCGTCACCGCGTCCGCGTTCAGCGTCTGCTGCATGCGCATCATGATCTGCTTCCGCGCGGCCGGGTTGGTCGTCCCGAGGAGCTGGTCGATCATCCGGTCGACCTGCGGATTGTCGTAGAAGTTGCGGTTGCCCTTGGCGCCCGCGTTCTTCGAGTCGAAGTAAGAGTTGACGTAGTTATCCACGATCGGCAGCTCGAGACCGCTCAGGACGAACAGCGGCATCTTGCCGTCGCTGTAGTTGTTCACGAACGTTCCCCACGGAATCTCCTGGATCGTCGCGTCGACCCCGATCTGCTTGAGCTGCGCCTGGACGAGCACCGCCGTCTGCTCCCGCTCCGTGTTTCCCGCGTTGTACGCGATCGGCACGCTGAACCCATTCGGGTACCCGGCCTCGGCCAACAGGGCCTTCGCTTTGACGGGGTTGTAGGAGTAGGGCCAGAGGCTCTGCGTGACGTTCTCGAGGGAGGTCGGGAGCATGCCGCGGGTCACGGTCGCCAGCCCGAAGGCGGCCGCGCGGTTGATCGAGTACGGGTCCACCGCGTAGATCATGGCGCGCCGCACGCGCACATCGTCGAACGGCTTGAGCTTGTTCTGGATGTAGACCTGATGAATCCCGATCCCGCCGTCGCGGCCCAAGGAGATGTCGGGATTGCCCATCAGCTGGGTGGTCATGTCCGGCGGGAGATGGTACACGATGTCGAGCTCCCCGCGCTTGAGCAGCAGCAGCTGCGTGGCGAAATCGGGCAGCACCCGGAACGCGACGCGCTTGAGCTTCGGCGGGCCCGCCCAGTACTGATCGTTCCCGAGGAGCTCGAACTGCTGCCCCGCGGTCCACTGCCCCCACTTGAACGGGCCGGTGCCGTCCGTGTTGCGCGTCATCCACTCGTTGGCCTTCCCCGCCTGGATCCCGCCGTGCGCCTCCACGGTCTTGGGGTTGACGATCGCGCCGGTGTCGGTCGCGGCCATCAGCTCGAGAAAGAACGGGCAGGTGGCGCGGAGCGTCACGCGCACCGTGCGCGGGTCCACGACGGTCGGTGCTGTTCTGGTCCATGTATTTCGAGACGAGGCTCGCCGGCGCGAGGTTGATGGTCAGCATGCGGTTGATCGAGTACTTCACCGCGTCCGCGGTCAGCGGGTCGCCGGAGTGAAACCGCACCCCCTGCCGCAGCGTGAACGTGAACGTTTTGCCGTCCTTGGACACTTGGATGCTCTCGGCAAGGTGCGGGCCGACCTCGGTGGTGCCGACCGTCTGGCCGCCGACTTGCTTCGTCTTGTAGCGGACGAGCGGCTCGTAGATGTTGTCGAGCATCCACCGCGAGCCCCAGTCGGAGATCGCGTGCGGGTCAAGGTTCACCGGTTCCCAGTACACCCCGTAAAACAGCGTGTCCGGATTCGGCACCGGGGTCGCGGCCCGCGCCTCCGGCGCGGCGCCGAGATAGCGCGCCGCCAAGGCGGCACCCGCGGCCGCGGTGGTGGTCCGGACCAATGCCCGTCGCGTCAGCCTCCGGTTCATCGCCCATTCCCCCTTCGGGAGCCGTGATGCGTCAGCGATCTGTTCGCCCCTTCCCCCGCGACCCCTGCGGGGCGCGGGCGCGCGCGGCTGGGCCTAGCCGAGGTGGCCGATGCGCTTCTCGCGGGTGGGGCCTTCGGTCTGGCCGGTGTACTCATGCCACGCCATCCGCTGCGCCATCGGGATCTTCGCGTAGTCCGCCGGGCAGGCCAGCACCGTGGTCAGCGGACCGTCGCCCCGCCCTCCGGGCCCAAGACCCGTGACGCGCGCGTACCATCCTTTTAAGCCCGGTGTGTACTCCGTGCCGCACTCCCCACAGGTCGTCACCCCGCACCTCCATCACACTGGCCGTCGCGTTCCCGCGGCCGTGGCCCTATGATACACCCGGACCCGCGCGCGCAGGAGAAATGGTACCGCGGTTCGAACAAGCACGCCCGAACCCAAGCGCTACGGCGCTTCATCGCAGCAGCGTCTGTCGCAGAGTTGGAGGACCCGTCATGGTCGCGCGCCGCCCGCTCCGGTCACCGGTGCCGTCCCGGCATCCCCTGCTCCTCGAATGGTGGACCGATCTCGAGGGGGACAACCGGTCCGTGAATACCCGCCTCGCCTATGTGCGCGACGTGCAGCAGTTCGCCGAGTACGTCGAGAACCGCCTCGAGCAGGCCACGCCCGAGGATCTGATCCGCTTCGGCCGGCGCATGACCGAGGCGGGGCTCTCCGTTGGGACCCGGGCGCGGCGGATCACCGCGCTGCGCCGGTTCTATGAATGGTTCCGGCGGCGGCAGCATGAGCCGTTCTCGGTCGCGCAGGACTTGAAGCCGCCGCGCCGGCTGCGGCGCGTGCACCGGTGGTGGACCGAGGAGCAGGTCGCCCAGTTCCGGGCGGCGTTTGCCGGGGATGACGCTCGGGTGCTGCGCGATCGCGCGATGGCGGAACTCGGCCTGATGGGACTGCGGGTCAGCGAGGTGACGCGACTCGATATCGAGCGGGTGGTGCGCCTCGGCCGCCCCGATGACGCCTCGATCGTCGTCTCACGCAAGGGCGGCAAGGAACAGGTGCTGCCGCTGACCGGCGACGCCCGCGCGGCTCTCTTGCTGTGGCTCGCGGTGCGGCCTGTCGCGCCGACGACCGCGCTGTTCTTTCGGATCCCGTTTCAGCCGCGGCGCGCGCGACTGCACTACGCCAGCGTGGAGAAGATCTTCAAACGGTACGCCGCGCGCGCCCGCGTTCCCGATTCCAGACGGCATCGCGTTTCACCACCTGCGCCACACGGCCGGTCAGCAGATGGCGAATATCGGGCTCGGGATCGAGGAGGCACAGCGCCTGCTCGGACACGAGAGTCCGGTCACGACCCAGGTCTATTACGAGGTGACAGACGCGCGCCTGCGTCGGGCGGCGCAGCGGCTGCGGTACGCGGGATCGAGCGGGACCGCGCCCCGGGCGAAGCGGGCGGCGTCCCCGACGGGTCTCGCGCGCCGCGCGGACTGACGGACGCGGCATTCGAACGCGGCGCCGGCCCAGGTTGACGCGCGCCCCGTCGAGCGCGTGTTCTGAGTCGACCTCCGCGCTCCTTCCGTCGAGTACAGATTCCACGGCACCCTTAAGATCGCGCATGCCGCCGGTTCGCGAAGGCCGTCACACGCGCACCGCGCGGCCACGCCAGCCTTGCTTGTCTCCTCGAACACGCGTACAATGAAATTGCTTCCCCTTCCTCACGCCCGCGGCCGTATCTGTCAGCGCTCGGCCGGTTCCCCGGAGGAGAAGGTACGAGATCGGATCGTGTCCGGTCGATGCAATTTCCGAAGGGGGCGTGTATGGCACTCGACGGCGAGCGGAACCGCGTGTTGGCGTGTTTGCGGGAGGAATCAACCGGGGCCGACAGCACCAACTTGAGTCAGCGTCTCAGCCTCGCGAAGGAAGATGTGGAGCGTCACCTGCTGTATTGCACCGACCGTGATCTCGCCAAGTGGAAGCGCGAGCGCAACGGGCTCGGGCTTGCGATGATCACGGATCGTGGCCGCGACTACCTCACGCGGCAAGGGCTGTAAGACCGGACCTCCGCGTCGGACGATCGTACAATGCCGCGGCCGTTGTGGGACGGCGGCCGCCACGGCCGCGAGCCGTGTCCCCCCACCCGTCGGTCAATCATCCCACCGCCGCACGAATGACCTGGCACACCGTGCCGACGTCCAGAGGTCGGCCGCCGTTTCACGGGCGGCGCGCCAGGGGCAAGATAGCCAAGGGAGTGTGCGTATGAGTGTGAGCGCAAAACCGCAGGGTCATTGGACGTATTGGATCGATGTGTCGGAAGCGGAATCAGGCGGGGCCCAACATTCCTGGGAAGTCACCAAGGTGCACTCGCCGCAGCCGGAGACGGCTGTCCCGGTGGCCAAGGGCATGGCGGAGTCTGTGGATCGCGCGGAACGCGACGCCCAAGACGCTCGTGACGCTGCGATGCGCGCCTCCCGCGAGGAAGAGGTCGCGGAAAAACGGCCGGACGCGTGACGATCTGCGCCCCGGCCCGGCGCGCGTGCCGCCGCGGCTCGACGCGGGTCTCAACCGCAGCGCCGCGGTCATGATCTCGGGAGTCGCACAACGTTAGCCCCGCCGCGGGGGTCCCCCGCTCGCAAGCTCATCAGAAGGCGCTTGGATTCCACCGGAGAACGCGCGCTGTTCTCCGGGGAATTGTCGAGCATTGAAGGGCTCGACGCCCTGGCCAAGGTGCTCGCGGCCGGCCTGACGCCGCGCGCGAACTCGCGGTCCGCGATGCGGCACTTCTTTGCGCGGCTCGATGCCAATGCCAAAGATCTGCGCCGCGCCTATGGGATGCTGGCCGGAGACGTCCGGGGCACTCCAAGCCCGACGCCCGCCGCGGAGTGGCTGCTGGACAATTTTCACTTGGTCGAGGCCGAACTGCTCGAGATCCGCGTCAGCCTGCCGCCCTCGTACTACCTGCAACTGACCGCTTCCCGGGAACTGCCTGAGACGACCCGCGTGTACGCGATGGCGGTGGAGCTGATTCGCCACAGCGACGGCCGTCTCGACCTCCAACGGCTGACCAGGTTTGTCTCGTCGTTTCAGACGGTGGCGCCGCTCACGATCGGCGAGCTCTGGGCGCTGCCGACGATGCTCAAGGTCGCGCTCATCGAGAATCTCCGGCGGCTCACGGAGGAGATCCTCGCGAGCCGCGGCGGGCGTCTCGAGGCCGACCGATACCTCGCGCACTTCGAAACCGTGCCGGCCGGAGACGCGCCGCCGGCGCTGCCCGACGTGCTGCCCACCGCGTACGTCGTGCGCCTGCTGGAACGGGTGCGCGAGTTCGGCCCCCGAGTGTCGCAGCTGCGCGCCCGGCTCGACGAGCGGCTTGGCGAGCACGATCTGACCCCCGACGACGCGATCCACGCCGAACACCAAGAGCAGGCCGCCTGCCAGGCGTCCGTCGGGAATGTGATGACCAGCCTGCTCTTTTGCGCGTCGCTGGACTGGAGCCGGTTCTTCGAGCGCGTCAGCTTGGTGGAACAGATTCTGCAGCGCGACCCGGCCGGCGCGTACGCGAACATGGATTTCCTCAGCCGAGATCGATATCGCCAGGCCGTGGAAGACCTTGCCGGGCCGACGGGCGAGGCCCAAATGGGCGTGGCGCTCCGGGCCATCGAGCGCGCGCGCGAAGCCGCCGACCAGCATCCCCGAGGGGATCGGGCGGCGCACGTCGGCGAGTACTTGATCGGAGACGGTCGCGGGCGCCTGGAAGCGGACATGAGCTATCGGCCGGGCGTACGCCAGCGCATCCGGCGGTTCGTGGTCGCGCACCCGACGCGCCTGTATCTCGGGAGCATCGCGGCGCTGACCGCGGCCGGCGTGGCCGCCGGCGCGGCCCACGCTCCGGGGTGGCGCGCCGCGGTGTGGATCGCGGCCCTGATCGCCCTTCCCGCGAGCGAGCTCGCGGTGACGCTTGTCCAATGGCTCGCCGCCGCCGTGGTGCCGCCCCTGCGTCTTCCCAGATTGGATCTTCGTGCCGGCGTGCCCGAAGACGGTCGGACGATGGTGATCGTGCCGACGCTCCTGGCGAGCGTCCGCCAGGTGGACGCGCTCCTCGAGCATCTGGAGGTCCAGGCGATCGCCAACCAGGATCCCCGGATTCACTTTGCGATCCTGAGCGACTTTACCGACGCGGCGTCGGCGGAGATGCCGGACGACGCTGAGATCTTGGCCGCCGCCCGGGCCGGCGTGGAGGCGCTGAACGCGCGGTACGCCCCCGACCGGCACGATCGATTTTACCTGTTCCACCGCGCCCGGCGGTGGAATGCGCGAGAGAACTGCTGGATGGGCTGGGAGCGCAAGCGGGGCAAGATTGAGGAGTTCAACCGCCTGCTCCGCGGTGCCGCGGATACGAGTTATCGCGTGCAGATCGGCGACCGTTCCGTCCTGCCGGCGATCCGGTACTGCATCACGCTGGACACCGATACGAGGCTGCCGCGGGACGCCGCCCGGGAGCTGATCGGGATCGCCCTCCACCCGCTCCACCGCCCCTGGGTCGATCCGGAGACCAAGCGCGTCACGAGAGGGTACGCCATCCTGCAGCCGCGGGTCAGCGCGACGATGTGGAGCGCCGCGGGGTCGCTCTTCTCTCGGGTCTACTCGGGGCACACCGGCGTTGATCCGTATACCACGGCGGTGTCGGATACGTATCAGGATCTGTTCGGCGAGGGCGTCTACACGGGCAAAGGTCTCTACGACGTCGCGGCGTTCACCGCGGTGCTCGAGGGCCGGGTTCCCGAGAACGCCCTCCTGTCGCACGATCTCTTCGAGGGGCTGTACGCCCGCGTGGCGCTCGTGTCGGACGTGGAAGTCGTCGACGATTATCCCTCGAGCGTGCTCACGCACACGCGCCGGCTGCATCGATGGGTGCGTGGGGATTGGCAGGTGCTGCCGTGGCTGCTCCCGTGGGTGCCCGGCCGCCACGGCATCGAGCGGAACAGCCTGCCGCTCATCAGCCGTTGGAAGATCCTGGACAATCTGCGGCGCAGCCTGGTGCCGGCGTCGCTGGTGCTGTTCCTGGCCGCCGGCTGGACCGTGCTGCCGGGCACCCCGTGGGCCTGGACGCTCGCGGCGCTCGGGGTCATGGGATCGCCGTTCTACCGGGCCGTCGTGCGGCTGCTGCGCGGCCCTCAATTAGGAGTGCCGTGGGCGGTGTTTCTACGCGACGTGGGTCAGGACTTCAGCGTCGCCACCGCCCAGCTGCTCGTGATGATCACGCTCCTCGTGTACCACGCCTGGAAGAGCGTGCACGCGATCGCCGTCACGCTCGTGCGGCTCGGCACGCGCCGCGGACGGTTCCTGGAGTGGGAGACGTCCGCACGCGCGGCCCGGCTCGTCGGGCGGTACGGGGTGGCGCAGTTTCTGGTCGAGATGGCCGTCAGTCCCCTCGTCGCTCTGGTTGTGCTGTGGACGCATCGTCCTCGTTCGTCCCGACGCCCTGCTCGTCAGCGCCCCGTTTCTGCTGCTCTGGCTCGCGGCCCCGCTGATCGCGTACGAACTGAGCCGCCCCCCCATCGTCCGGCGCCTCGAACTCAGCGAGGCCGACCGTGCGTTCTTCCGGCGCGCGGCCCGCAAGACGTGGCGGTACTTCGAAGCGTTCATGGGCCCCGACGACCATGGATTGCCGCCGGATAACTACCAGGAGGGCCCGGTGGAAGCGGTGGCCCACCGTACGTCGCCGACCAACATCGGCCTCGCCCTGCTCTCGACGCTCGCGGCGCACGACTTGGGGTTCATCTCGACCGCGGAGCTCGCCGAGCGGCTTGAGCAGACGCTGTCGACCACCGAGTCGCTCGAGCACTTCGAGGGGCACCTGCTGAATTGGTACGACACGGCCACCCTCGCCCCGCTGCTGCCGCGGTACGTCTCGACGGTCGACAGCGGCAACTTCACGGGGGCGCTGATCGCCCTCGCGCACGGCCTGCGCCAGGTCGCGCACGCGCCTCACGATGCGGCGGCGCAGTGCGCCGGGTGCGCCGTGGTCGCGGACCTCTTGCTCGAGAGTCTCCGCCCGTTCGCCGCGACATGGCCGGGCTCCCCCGAGGACCCGGAATCCGTGGGACGCATCGCCGCCGAGATTCGAGCGGGGATGGGGCGGCCAGTCGTGCCCGGCGACGACACTCGCGAACCTCGCGCCGCACGCGGCCCCCCTGCGCGAGGCGCTTGCGCGCCTCGAGGAAGGATCGGAGACGTCGCCTGCGCGGGAGGATGTGCTGTTTTGGGGGCGGCGGCTCGTCGAGGGCCTGCTCCCGCGCGCCGCCGCGGGCGACGCCGGCGAGACCACCCGGCGCCTCGAGGATCTCGCCGATCGGGCCGAGGCGATGGTGCACGCCACGAACTTTACGGCGCTGTTCAACGGGGACCGCAAGCTCTTTGCCATCGGCTACCGGCTGCCGGACGCCGAGGGGCCCGGTCGATTTGACCCGTCGTTCTACGACCTGCTCGCGTCGGAATCGCGGCTCGCCAGCTTCATCGCGATTGCGAAGGGCGACGTGCCGCAGGAGCACTGGTTCCATCTGGGGCGCGCCCTCGTCGGCATCGGCGGCCGGCCCACGCTCGTGTCGTGGAGCGCGTCGATGTTCGAATACCTCATGCCGCTCTTGCTCACCCGGACGTATCCCGGGACGCTCTTGGATCAGACGTACCGGAACGTGGTGCGCGTGCAGATCGACTACGCGAACGCGCGGGGCGTCCCCTGGGGGATCTCGGAGTCGGCCTTCAACTACGTCGACCGCTGGGGCCACTACCAGTACAAGGCGTTCGGCGTGCCTGGATTGGGTCTGAAGCGGGGGCTGGCGGACGAATTGGTGATCGCCCCGTACGCGACGATGCTGGCCGCGATGGTCGAGCCGGATCAGGCCGTGCGCAACTTGAGGCGGCTCGCGCGCCTCGGCCTCGAAGGCCGGTACGGCTACTACGAGGCCATCGACTACACGCCGCACGAGCCGGTTGAGGGAAGCGAGCACGCCAAGGGGAAGCGCCACCGCGCGGAGGGAACGGTCGTGACCGCGTTCCTGGCCCACCACCAGGGCATGTCGCTGGTGGCGCTCGACAATGTGCGTCCGCCACTCGCTCATGCAGCAGCGGTTCCACCAGGATCCCATCGTGCAGGCGACAGAGCTGCTGCTGCAGGAACGCCTTGCGAGCCACTACACGATCGCCGAGGCCCGGCCTGCCGACGCCACGCCGGCCGCGCCGTTTGCGGGCAGCAGCGCGGCGCGCCGGTTCCGGACGCCCCATACCGCGTTCCCCGAGGCGCACTTTCTCTCGAACGGCAATTATACCGTCACGATTACAAACGCCGGGGGCGGCGCGTCGGTGTGTCGGGGGCTCGCCGTCACGCGGCTGCGGGAAGACCGCACGCGCGACCTCGGCAGCCAGTTCATCTACCTGCGTGACGTGCGCAGCGGGTCGGTGTGGTCTGCGGCGTTCCACCCCGTGGACAAGGACTCGGAGCACTATCTCGTGACGTATCTCCCCGACAAGGCCGTCCTGCGCCGTCGGGACGACGGGATCGATACGCAGCTCGAGATCACCGTCTCCCCTGAGGACGACGTCGAGGTGCGCCGCCTCTCGGTGACCAACGTGAGCGATCGGGCGCGGGAGATTGAGGTGACGAGCTACGTCGAGCTCGCGCTCGCGACGCCGGCGGAGGATCTGGCCCACCCCGCGGTGGGCAAGCTGTTCCTCGAGACCTCGTACGTGCCCGAGAGCGCGGCCCTGCTCTGCGGCAAGCGGTCGGGTACCGGAGGCGAGGCCGGCCCGTTCGCGGTCCACGTGCTCGCGATCGAGGGATCGATGCAGGGTCCGGTCGAGTGGGAAACGGATCGGACGGCGTTCCTCGGCCGGGGACGCGCGCCCGACGCGCCGCTCGCGCTCGACGGCCGCCCGCTCTCGGGCGCGACCGGCCCCGTGCTTGACCCCATCGCCAGCCTGCGCCAGCGCGTCCGCCTGGCGCCGGGCGCGGTCGTCCGCCTCGCGTTCTCGACCGGGATGGCGCCGACCCGCGAGACCGCCGCGGCGCTCGCGGAGCGCTACCACGATCCGGCCACGGCCGCCCGGGCCTTTGCGCTCGCATTCACGCACGCGCGGATCGAGCTGCGTCACCTGGCGCTCACGTCGGAGGACGCGCAGCTGTTTCTCGGCCTGGCCTCGCGCGTCTTCTATACCGACGCGTCCCTGCGCGCGGCGCCCGACATTCTTGCGCGCAACACGCTTGGACAGCCCGAGCTGTGGCGCTTTGGCATCTCCGGGGATCTCCCGATCCTGCTCGTCCGGGTGCTGGACGACGACGCGGTGCCGCTGGTGCGGCAGGCGCTGCGGGCGCAGGAGTTTTGGCGGCTCAAGGGATTGAGCGCCGACGTCGTGATCCTGAACGACCACCCGCTCGGCTACCGCGACGAGACCCAGAAGCAGCTGGAGGCGCTGCTCGACAGCGGTTCGTGGGCGACGTGGCGAGGCAGACCCGGCGGCGTGTTCCTGCTGCGCGGCGACGGTCTGGGCGAGCCGTCGCGCGTCCTGCTCGAGGCCGCCGCGCGCGCGGTGCTGAGCGGGGATCGCGGCGATCTGGCGGACCAGCTTGAGGTGCCGGCCCCGGACCTTGCATGGCCCCCGGTCCTCGCCCCCCGCCGCCGTGCGGACTCGGAGACGGGGACACTCCCCGCGCTCGAGCCGGCCGCCCTCACGTTCGCGAACGGCCTCGGCGGCTTTACCGACGGGGGCCGCGCGTACGCGGTCTCGCTCAACGGCGACCGGGAGACGCCGATGCCGTGGACCAACGTGATGGCGAACCCGGCGTTCGGCACCATCGTGACGACGTCGGGCGCCGCGTTCAGCTGGGCCGAGAACAGCCGCGAATACCGTCTGACCCCGTTTGCGAATGATCCGGTCACCGACCCCACCGCGGAGGCGATCTTTTTACGGGACGACGACACCGGTGAGCGCTGGACCGCGACCCCCGGACCCATGCGCCGCACCGGCCGGGACGGTCCTTGGACCGTGACGCACTCGGCCGGCATGACCCGGTTCGCGCACGCGACGCACAGCGTGAGCCACGAGCTGCGCGTGTTTGTCCATCCCGACGACGCGGTGAAGTTTTCGCTGCTCACCCTGACGAATCGAACCAGCCGCCCGCTGAGTCTCAGTCTCTTCGCGTACAACGAGTGGGCGCTCGGGCCTCCTCGGGCCGGCGAGCACCTCCACGTCGTGACCGAGGCGGATCACGCCCACCACGCGGTCTTGGCCCGCAACCCGTACAACCAGGCGTTTTCGGGCCGCGTCGCCTTCGTGATGACGAGCGACCCGCTGGCGTCCGTGTGCGGAGACCGCCTTGAATTCCTCGGGCGCAACGGGTCGCTGGCGCATCCCGCAGCACTCGGGCGCGTGGAACTCTCGGGGCGCTGCGGCGCGGGGCTCGACCCGTGTGCCGCGCTCCACACGCGGATCGAGCTGGCGCCCGGGGAGACCCGGCGCGTGGTCTGGCTCTTGGGGCACGGCGCCGACGCGGCTGAGGCTGAGGCGCTGATGCAGCGGCACGGCACCGTCGCCGCCGCCGAGGAGACCGCCGAGGCTGTGCGCGCGCGGTGGGACGAGACGCTTGGGGCGGTCCAGGTCCGGACTCCCGACGACTCGTTCGACGTGATCATGAACGGCTGGCTCGTGTACCAGGACGTGAGCTGCCGGTTGTGGGCGCGCTCGGGCTATTACCAGCCCGGTGGTGCCTACGGATTCCGCGACCAACTGCAAGACGTGATGGCGCTCGCGTCGGTGCGTCCCGACTTGTATCGCGAGCATCTCCTCCGGGCGGCCCGCAGACAGTTCCGAGAAGGTGACGTGCAGCATTGGTGGCACCAGGAGTCCGGCGTGGGCGTGCGGACCCGATGTTCGGATGACCTGCTCTGGCTCCCCTACGCGGTCGCCCACTACGTCGAGGCCAGCGGTGATCAGACGGTCCTCGACGCCGTGCTGCCGTTTCTCGAGGCGCCGCCCATCGCCGCGGACCAGGAGACCCTGTTCGGGAGTCCCCCGACCTCCTCTGAGGCCGGGACGATGTACGAGCACTGTGTGCGTGCGATCGATCGCGCGATGACGTCGGGCGCCCACGGGCTGCCGCTGATCGGCGCCGGCGACTGGAACGACGGCATGAACCGCGTGGGCTATCTCGGCCGGGGCGAAAGTACGTGGCTCGGGTGGTTCCTCTACACGGTCCTCGAGCGGTTTGCACGCGTGTGCGAGCTGCGCGCGGATACCGCCCGGGCCGTCGGGTATCGTCACGCGGCCGCGCAGCTCGCGCAGGTCCTCGAGTTGGCGTGGGACGGCAACTGGTACCGGCGGGCGTACTTCGACGACGGGACCCCGCTCGGGTCCGAGCAGAACGAGGAGTGTAAGATCGATGCCATCGCGCAGTCGTGGGCGGTGCTGTCCGGCGCGGCTCCGGCGAGACACGCCGAGCGGGCGATGGACGCGGTGCGCACCCTCCTGACCGACCGACGGGCGGGCGTCATTCTGCTCCTCACCCCGCCCTTTGACCGATCGGCGCAGGATCCCGGGTACATCAAGCGCTACCTTCCGGGGATTCGCGAGAACGGCGGGCAGTACACGCACGCCGCCGTCTGGACCGCGATGGCGATCGCGGCGCTCGGGAACGGCGACGAGGTCGTGGAGCTGTTTCACCTGTTGAACCCGATCAACCATGCGCGATCCCGGCAGGACGTCGAGCGCTATCAGGTGGAGCCGTACGTGGTCGCCGCCGACGTGTACTCGAACCCGCGCCACGCCGGACGCGGAGGATGGACGTGGTACACGGGATCGGCCGGATGGCTGTATCGCCTCGGACTGGAGAGCATCCTCGGCTTGACGCGCCACGGCGCGTCGTTCGCGGTTGATCCGTGTATCCCGGCGTCCTGGCCCGGCTATACGATCACGTGGCGCGTCGGACGCACATCCTACGATATCACCGTCACCAACCCGGAGCGGGTCTGCCGCGGGATCGCGGAGGCGACCCTGGACGGCCAGGCCGTCCGGGCGTCGTCCATTCCGCTGCGGGACGACGGGGCGCGCCACGAGGTCCGCGTCGTGATGGGCACGCCGGGGGAGGTTCCCGCGGTCTCCGGTCCCCTCGCCCGGCCGCGCGCCGCGACCGACGGCGCGTAACCGCGGCCCGCCCCGGTCCCCTCGTCGGCGCCGTCCCACGTCTCGACCGCACACGACTGGTGTATGGCATGAACGGACGGCGCGTACCCGTGCGCGGCCCGTCCCGCCCGGCGCGCGTACGCTCGGAGGCACGGTGCGGCTTCGCGCCGAAGCCGTTCTCCGAGTGGACTGTCCACCGGAGGTGGCGCGAATGGCACCCACACCGACATCCGACACCGCCGCGTTGAAGGCGCGGGCTCTCAAGGCCCTCGACGGGCTTGAGGCCGAGGCGCGCGCGCTCGCGCTTCGGATCCACGGGACTCCTGAGCTCGGCTTTGAAGAAGAGCACGCGGTCGCCTGGGTCAGCGAGCTGCTCGAGCAGCACGGCCTGCGGGTCGACCGCGGCGTGGCCGGGATTCCGACCGCCATTGTCGCCCGCGTCCCCGGCAGTCACGGCGGACCCACCGTCGGGCTGATCGCCGAGTACGACGCGCTCGCCGGGTTGGGCCACGCGTGCGGCCACAACTTGATGGCCGCGGGGATGGCGGCGGCCGCGGCGGCGCTGGGGACGGTCGCGCCGGATCTGCGCGGGTCCATCGTGTACTTCGGGACGCCGGCAGAGGAAGGCGGCGGCGGCAAGGTGCTGATGCTCAAGGGCGGTGCGTTTCAGGGCTGCGACGCGGCCCTCCAGTATCACGCGGGGGACCACACATCGGTCGCGACCGGGTGCCTCGCGGTGCAGATCCTGACGTTTGAGTTCCGGGGGCGCCCGGCGCACTCGGCGGCCGGGCCATGGAACGGCCTCAACGCGCTCGACGCTGTGATTCAGCTGTTCAACTCGGTGAACGCGCTGCGCCAGCAGCTCCGCCCCGAGACCCGTGTCCACGGAATCATCACGGACGGCGGGCAGGCCGTGAACATCATTCCGGAGCGCGCCGCCGCATCACTTGGCGTGCGCTCCCCCGACACGGCATACCATCGCGACGTCGTCGCCCGCGTCGAGGCGTGCGCGCGCGGCGCGGCGGAGGCGACCGGCACGACGCTCGAGGTCACGAAGGGCGTGCTGATGGAGGCGCTCAAGTACAACCCGACCTTGGCCGGCGTCGTCCGGCGCAACTCGGAGGCGATCGGGTTTGAGATGGCGGAGCGTTTCGTGGGCGCGTCCACCGATCTCGGAAACCTGAGCCAGGCCCTCCCCACCGTCAGCTACACGCTGCCGACCTGTCCCCCGGGCGTCGGGATGCACACCCGTGCGGCCCTCGACGCCGGCAAGGCGGAGATCGGGCTCGCCGGCATGATGAACGACGCGCGGGTCATGGTCCTCACCGCGATCGACCTGCTCACGTCGCCCGAGCTGATTGAGCGGGCGTGGGCGGACTTTCGAGGCGGGGGGAACCTTTCCCGGGAGTCCGGCGCTTAATGCCGAGATCGAACTGACGCAGGAGGTTCACGATGCCCGTGGCCCTTGAGCCGTTCGTCCCGTCATCCGGCGATCCGTGGGATAGCCAGAAGGCCGCGCATCTGCTGCGGCGGGCGGGCTTTGGCCCGCTGCCGCGCGAAGTTGCCGCGGCCACCGCCGTCGGACCCGACCGCGCGGTCGACGCGCTGTTCGTCTTTCCGCAGCCGCTCCCCGCCCCGCCGATCGCGCTCGGGGATGCGCAGTCGGCGGAGATGCGGCTCGACAGCGAGCTGGAGCTGCTGCGCTCGACCCGCGAGCGCCCGCAGGATCATCCCGAAGTGCGTGAGTTTTACGACCAGGTGAATCAGGCGCACGGCCGCGCGATCGTCGAGCTCACGGGATGGTGGCTGGATCGGATGGCCACCGGTCCCGCGCCCCTCCAGGAGAAGCTGGTGCTGTTCTGGCACGGGCACTTCACGAGCTCGTTCGGGGACGTGCAGGACGCGATCGCCATGTACAATCAGAACCAGCTGTTCCGGCAGAACGCCGCGGGGAACTTCGCACGGCTCTTCGACGGCGTCGCGCGCGACCCCGCGATGCTGCGCTACCTGAACAATGACCAGAACCAGCGCGGCCGGCCCAACGAGAACTGGGCGCGCGAGTCAATGGAACTGTTCGCGATGGGGATCGGTCACTACAGCGAGGACGACGTGCGCGAGGCCGCGCGGGCGTGGACCGGCTGGACGCTCCTGGACTACCGGTCGTACTCGGACCGCCGGACATTTGCGTTCAAGCCCGCGCAGCACGACGGCGGGCAGAAGACGTTTCTCGGACAGACCGGCAATTGGGACGGGACCGACGTGATGCGGATCATCCTCGCGAATCCCGCGGCGCCCCGATGGGTGGCGGCCCGGCTCGCGAGGTTCTTCGTGTCGCCGCAGCCGCCCGCGGATCTGGTGGAGGGGCTCGCCGGTCTGGTGCGGCAGAACAACTACGAGCTCGCGCCCGTCCTGCGGACGCTGTTCCGTTCGCGCGCGTTCTACCGACCCGAGGTGGTGCACGCGCAGGTCAAGAGCCCCACCGAGTACGTCGTGGGCGCCGTGCGGCATCTCAACGTGGAGGATCCGGATTGGATCCGCCTCGGGGAGGCGATGACGCTCATGGGCCAGCGACTCTTCTTCCCACCGACCGTGGCGGGCTGGGACGGCGGCGCGACGTGGATGAATTCGGGCACGGTCTTTACCCGCAGCGACGTCGCGGCGGCGCTCATCACCGGGCGCCTCGGCGTGCCGAACCTCGGGCCGTTCGAGACGCCGGAGGCGATCAGCGCGCAGCTGCTCGCCCGCCCGCTGCCGCCCGCGCGCCAGGCGGTGCTGGCGCAAACCGCGGTGCCATCGATCACCAGCGCGATCCATCTCGTGATGACGCTCCCCGAGTATCACGTAGCCTGAGGAGGACAGCGCATGCGACCCTTCATGACCCGGCGGGAGTTTCTGGCCAAGGGGCTGACGATCGTGTCCGCCGGCGTCACCGCCCCGATGTTCCTGACGAGGACGGCGCTCGCCCTCAATAACCCGTGGGACCAGTCCCTGACCGCGCAGGCCGTGGGTCGGCCGGACTGGCCCATCCTCGTGGTCGTCCAAATGGGCGGCGGCAACGACGGGCTCAACACGATCGTCCCGTTCGTGCACGACGAGTACTATCGGGCGCGCCCGCACCTCGCGGTGCCGCAGAACCAGCTGCTGCGGCTGAACGACGAGGTCGGCCTGAATCCTGAGTTGAAGCCGCTCAAAGCGCTTTTCGATGACGGGCAGCTCGGCATCATCCAGGGCGTCGGCTACCCGAATCCCAACCGCAGCCACTTCCGCTCCATGGAGATCTGGCATACCGCCGACCCGACCGGGACCGGGCCGAAGACCGGCTGGCTCGGCCGGATGTTCGACAGCGAGTGCCCCGACTGCGGGGAGACGGCCGGGATCACTCTGTCTCCCGAGATGCCGCTCGCGATGCAGGGCACCGGCGGCCGCGTCGTGGCCATGGACAACCCCGCCCGATTCGGCTTTCACCCGGTCCCGGGCGCGGGCGCTCAGGAGATCGAGGCCCTCCACGCGCTGCTCCGCCCCGTCGCTGGCGAAGAGCCGATGGTCGACTTTCTCACGCATACGGAAATGAACGCGCTGGTGGCGGCCTCCGACGTCAGTAAGATCGCCAACAAGATCGCGAGCGATGCCGGCGCAGGGTATCCGAAAGACCCGTTCAGCCAGAAGCTGCGGATCGTCGCCGAGCTGATCGCGGCGGGTTCTCCGACGCGCGTCTACTACGTCGGCCTCGGCGGGTTCGACACCCACGCCGCCCAGGCCGGGCGTCAGGACCGGCTGCTGGCCACGCTCGGCGCCGGCCTTGGGGCGTTCCAGGGCGACTTGAAGGACAAGGCCCTCCAACAGCGGGTGCTCACGATGACGTTCTCCGAGTTCGGCCGCCGGGTCGCCGAGAACGACGCGGCGGGCACCGACCACGGCACCGCCGCGCCGATGTTTCTGATGGGCGGCCCGGTCACCCCGGGGGTGCACGGCGCCCACCCGAGCCTGACGGACCTCGACATGGGGGACCTCAAGTTCGGCACGGACTTCCGGAGCGTGTACGCGACGGTCCTCGAGCAGTGGCTCGGCGTCAAGAGCGACACGATCCTGAACGGCCGGTTCCAGACGCTGGATATCGTGAAGCCGCACGTGGGAGTCGTACCCGTCTCCGGGCTGATGCCGGGCGGCGCGCGGGCGCGCCGCGCGTAGATCTCGCGCCGCTCGTCGAGGCGACGGGCGGCGTCAGCCGCCGGCGGCGGTGTTCGCGCGGTTCAGCAGCGTGTTGTGGACCGAGGCGACGATCTCTTCGAGCGCGTAACTGAGAAACACCGCCTTCGACCCGGCCAAGTCGTACCGCGGTGACTCGAGCACGTACGGCGGTGCGTGCTTCGGCAGCGCCGGCAGCGGCTGAAACGCCTCAACCAAGAGGGTGTCGGTCAGCTTCGTGAGCGCGGCGGCCCGTTTCTCGACGGCCTCAGGCGCTTCTTCGGGGATGCCGCTCGGAGACGGCGCGCCGTTCGGCAGCGCGGCGGCGAGCGCCGTGCGAAGCTCGCCGAGGGCGCCCCGAATTCCCTCGAGCGTCCGGCGCAGCTCGTCCGCGTGCGAGACCCGGATCCCGGGGGCCTGCGGGTAGTCGGGTCTCGCCTGGAGGAGTGGCTCCTGCTGGGAGAGTCGGCGAAGCGCCTCGGCATAGGCACCGAGTCCCTCGACCTGCCGCCACAACGACAGCCACACCTGCTGGTCCCCTGCGTCGGTCATGCCGCCCCCCTCACGTCCCCTCGCGATCGCACTCGTACCGCGTGCGCTCCCGTTATGATACCGCGCGGGCGGCGTCGCCGCCTGCCCGGGCGCGACGCGGGGACCCGACCGGGAATATGCTATGATCGACCAGTGCCGCCGCGATTGCTGCCCCGTCGCCGTGCCGTGAGATCTACGTGAGCGGACCCGGCTGGAAGAGCACCGTGCCGATGCCGGCGGCGGTGCGCTTGGTGTGGCACGAGTCGGATACGTTCCCGCGGGACGTCCCGATCGACGCCCTCTACACCGATCTCACGTTTCCCGCGCCGTCAGACGGCCTCCCCTATCTCGTCGCGAACATGGTCATGACCCAAAACGGTGAGGCGACGGTCGACGGCAAGGCGTATCCCATCGGCACGCCGGTGGACGGCGTGGCGCTGACGCGCCTGCGCGTCGCGACCGACGTGGTGCTGACCGGCATTGGGACCGTGCTTAAGGAGGACGTCACCGCGGTACTCGCTCCACCCGAGGCGGCCCGGCGCGCGGCCGCGGGACGCCCGCCTCGCGTGCTGGTGGCCGTCGTGAGCACGGCGCTCGAGTTCCCGCCCGAGACGCTCTCCCGCCGCCTGTTCACCGACCCGCGCTTCGACCGCCTGATGGTGACCAGCGACCACGCGTCCGCCGATGCCGTGCGCCGCGTCGAGGCCCGAGGGATCGAGGTGATCCGGGTGCCGGTATCGTCGGATGGCCGTCCCGATCTCGCCGCCGCTCTGCGCGCGCTCGGACAGCGCGGCGCGCGGAGTGTCGTCACCGAAGGCGGGCCGAGACTCCTGACGAGCCTGCTGCGCGACCACCTGGTGCGCGAATACTTCCTCACCACCAGTCCGTTCGCGCTCGGCGGTGCGGACGCGCCGCGGCCGATCGCCGGGGCGTTGGACCGGTTCGTCCTGACGAGCCGCATCAGCCGCATCGAACACGCGTTTCGCGATCCGGGAACCGGCGCGCCGCTCGTGGAGGGGCTTGACCGGTTCCGCGTCGTCTATCCGGAGGCCCCGCCGCCGGCCGAGGCGAATGCGTAAGCCGGAGTCGAGTTTCCACGCCGCTCCGACCGAACCTGACTGAGAGAGGTGCCGCTCATGCCCGACAGCGCCGCGTATCTTGAACGTACGTTGTGCGACCTCGTCAGCATCCGCAGCGTGACCGGCGAAGAGGCGGCGGTGTCGCAGTACATCTATGACGCGCTGTCGCGCGCGGGCGTGACGGTCGAGCGGGATCCCGAGGGGAACGTGACGGCGGAGGTCGGCACGGGCGACCAACTGCTCGTCGTCAACGGGCATATGGACACGGTCCCTCCGGTGGACGGCTGGACTACCGATCCATTCTCGCCCCGCGTCGAGGGCGGCCGCGTGATCGGGCTCGGCGCCTCGGACATGAAGGCCGGGCTGGCGTGCATGATGTGGCTCGCGCAGCACACGCGGCCGCGGCTGCGGACCTGGTTCGCGTTCACGAACCACGAGGAAGGCGGTTCGATCACGCCCCGCAACGGGGTGCGTCGGCTGATCGGACGCGCGAAGCCCGACTATGCGATCACGACAGAGCCGTCGTACGATCCGGGCAGCAAGCGCCTGCACGTCGGCATTGGCTGTCAGGGCCGCGCGGTCGGCTACCTCACGGTGCTCGGACGCAGCGGGCACTCCTCGGACTGGCGCCGCGCCGACAACGCGATCTACCGCGGTGTCGAGGTCATCCGCCGCATCGCGTCGACCGCCGAGCGCCTGAAGGGCGTCGAGGTGGCGCCCGGTGTGCAGAGCGTCCCGTCGCTGTCGGTCGTGGCCGCGCATGCGGGCCTGGCCGAAAACGTCATTCCCGACCGGTTCAAACTGACCGTCGACCGGCGTCTCGCCGTCGGCGAGGACTACGGGACATTCGAGGGCGAACTCCGGGCCGCGACGGACGGGGTCCCGCACGAGTTGGAGATGGCCAAGCTGTGCCTGCCGACGCTCGCCGACCGCGAGGGGCACACGCTCCGGGTCGTGCGCGAGACGGTCGCCGGCATCCAGGGCGCCGCCGCGCTGCAGTTCTCCCAGGGCCGCCAGGATCTATCGATTTTCGCGGAGCGGACCCACGACTTCTGCAATCTCGGTCCCGGGACGATCGGACAGGCGCACAACGCCGGAGAGTCCGCCACGGTGGCAGGCATGGTCGCGGCCGCGGCTGCGCTCAAAGCAGTCATTGAGGCGATGTGACGCGTGTTGCCCGCCGCGAAGATATGCATGCTGCGTGTCATGAGGAGAGGCCATGCCTGAGACCACGGCGAGTGCGTCGCCCACGCCCGTCTTGAGCCGAGGCATCGCCATTGACTATAAAGCGTACGCGCGCTCTCTCCCGCCCGCAAATCCCGGGGCCGCGGGGCTGTTTGTGGTGGCGACCTGTTATTACGAGATCAGTGACATGACGATTCTCTTTGAGGCGCAGCAACACGACCATCTCCGGCTCATGGAACAGCCGCCGACGGGATTTTTCAGATACATGCGCACCTGCTATATCGCGAGCCACTGCACGAGCCTCGAGCTGTTGACCCCGCTTCCCGCACACGTGACGATCACGGACGCGCACGGCACGCGCGTCGTGCCGGTGATTCCGTGGGGCTAGGGCGACGACGGCCGGCCCGGACGGGTTATCTCGCTCGGCCAGACGCGCGCGATCACTGAGAGGTTCACCCAGCTTGACAATATAGACTAGTCAGACTAGTCTATATTTCAAACAACAAAGGGAGACGCCCGGTGCCTTCAACGTATTCCACCTACGAAGCCAAGACCCGGTTCAGCGAGATCATCCGGCGGGTGCGGGCGGGGCAACATATTATCATCTCACATCGGGGACGAGCGGTTGCTGAAATCCGGCCGCTCGCGACCCAGGAACTCGACCTCGCAAATCGGCTTGAACACCTGGAAGAAGAAGGTACAATCGACCGGCGAAGCACGCCTGTCGGTCGGCTTCGACCACTCGCGCGCAGGCCTGGCGCACTGATCCGGTTCATGGAGTCCCGCGAGTGAATCTCGCGTATGTGGATACATCATGTCTCGTCGCGATCGGGTTTGACGAACCCGGCGGGAGACGACTCGCCCGCCGGTTGGAGCGGTACGATCGCTTGTTTGCGTCTAACCTTCTGGAGGCCGAGCTGAGATCGGCGCTCCTCCGCGAAAAGGTGGATGACCGAGCGACGGAGCTGCTATCTTGGATCACGTGGGTGTACGCAAATCGGCCGCTGAGCCAGGAACTCCGGCTTGTTTCCACGGTGGGTTATTTGAGAGGCGCCGATATGTGGCACCTCGCGCATGCCCTCTTCCTTGCCCCGGATGGGAAGAACTTGGATTTTCTGACCTTAGATCTCCGGCAGCGTGAGGTCTCCGCGGCCCTGGGATTCAGCGGGCTAGAGGGGGCGTAGGACCGCCGAACAGACGAGGCGCGGGACCCGGCTGCGCCAGCGGTCCATACAGTCCCGGCCGGCGCACGGTGAAATAGTCGAACAGCGTCCGGCTCTGCGCGAGCAGAGACAGGTCCAAGTCGGTGACCAGCAGTGTCTCCTCCGCTCCGGCTCGGCACAGCTCACGGCCGAATGGGTCACAGGCCCCACTGCCCCCGAAGAATCGAATCTCGTCCTCGGTTCCCACGCGATTGGCGACCACGGCGAACGCATGATTCTCGAGCGCGCGCGCCTTGAGATACGTCTCTTGGTAGGTCTCGAACGGCGACATGTTCGCCGATGACACCACCAGGATTTGGGCGCCCTTGAGCGCAGCGAGGCGGGCCGACTCGGGAAACTCGAGGTCGAAGCAAATCATGAACCCGATTCGGCATCCCGCCACGTCGGCGACCACGCAGTCGTCGCCGGGGGAAAAATACCGAGGCTCCTCACCGTAGAGATGGACTTTTCGGTAGCAGCCCGCGAGGTCGCCGGTGGCCGAGAACACGCAGACCGCGTTGTAGAGTGCGTCCCCCCCACGCTCGGCCTCCGCGAATCCCATCACGACCGCGATGCGGTGGGCGCGTGCCTGGGCGGCCACGAGCTTCAGCGCGGGCCCATCGGCGTGTTCAGCGAGTGCTCTGGTCTGCGCGCGCGTACAGTAGCCGGTCAAGAAGAGCTCGGGAAACACTACCAGGTCCGCCCGCGCCGCGGCCGCGTCGGCGATCACGCGCGCCGCGGTCGCGAGATTCGCGGGCTTGTCGAGCAGGATCGGCCGAAACTGCGCGAGTGCGATCCTCATCGCCGTCACGTACTCCAGTCGGTGTGGCGGGTCACCGCTGCGTGTTCGTCAGGGTGAGGCCGGACGCGGCACATTCCACGCGAGTGCCGTGAAGGGTCGAGCGCACGCTCGACCCTTCAGGATCGCTGTCAGTGTCCTACAGTGTGCGCAGGTCCGGGCGGTCGACCAGCTCCACCCGCACGCCGTCGGGATCCGGGATGATGCCGACGTTCCCGAGGCCGGTGCCGGCGCGCTTGGGGCTGCCGGCCTCCGGCGTCGCTCCGAGGGCGGCCAGACTCTTGAGCGCGCTCTCGACGTTGTCGACGCGCAGGGCAAAGTGGCCGAAGAACGGCCCGGCGACGGGTTCCGGCCGGTGCAGCAGCTCCAGCGTGTCGTAGTCGTAGTTGAGGTATTCCATGTCGAGCTGCCGCTGCTCGACGCGCTGGCTCTTGAGCGACTTCATGCCCAGCTTGCGGCCGTAGAACTCCATGGCCGCCGTCAAATTGTTCGCGTTCAGCGAATAGTGGTCGAACGACTTGATCAGCGTGTTCGGGACCGGCGCCGTCCGATAATCCGGGCTGCGCTGCAGTAGTTCCACGCGCGCGCCGTTCGGGTCGAGCACAAACGCGACCCGGCCCACCCCCGACGCCGGCGACCTTGGGCTTCACCTGCCCCTCGACGCCCGAGTCGACCAGTCGCTGGTAATCGCCGTCGAGGTCGTTGGTCATGAAGCCGATGTGCGTGATCCCGTAGACCTCATCGCCAGCCGGCTGGCGCCGGTGCAGGAGCTCGATCATGCCCCCGGTGATCTGCAGGTAGACCACGTCGGTCTGGGTGGACGGGATGATGTTGCGGTTCACCACCTTGGCTCCGATCACGTTCTCATAGAAGGCCAGCGACTTGTCCAAGTTCCTAATCACGATGCCGACATGATTCAGTTCATAGATCATTGCGGCTCCTCTCTACGCTGTTCGTGGTGAGATGCGGTGACGCACGCGCCGGCGAGGGCGCGTGCCGGTCCGCTGGGCGGGGTCCCCGCGGTCGATGACATCGGCCGCCCCGCACGTCGTCGCGGCCCGGGCTACATGAGGATTCCCGTCAGTCCGGCTCCGCCCCTCCCTCATTTGGCGCCGGGCCACGGCGTGACGGTGATGTTGGTGATATGGACCCGGCTCGGACGATCCAAGAGCCACGCGAAGATCTCGGCGATGTCGGACGGCCGCAGCATCCGCGCCCGCTCTTCCTTCGACGGCGGCTCGACCTTGCGGTCCCAGGTGCTGGTATCGACCGGGCCCGGGCTGACGGACGTGATGCGAATGTTGGTGTCGCGGTACTCCTCGATGAGCGATTCGGTCAGCGCCCTCGCGCCAAACTTGGACGCGGCGTACAGACTCGTCCCGAGGTTGGCCTTGAACGAGGCGGTCGACAGCACATTGAGCACGTAGCCGCCCCCGCCCGCCTGGAGGTGCGGCAGCACGGAGCGGCACATCAGATAGGTCCCGGTCAGATTCGTGGTGAGGATGCGCTCCCATTCTTCGGTGGTCGTGTCGACGAGGCGCCGGCGCGCGGTCATGCTGACGCCGGCGCAGTTGACCAGCACGTCGATGCGCCCGAACCGCGTCACGACCTCGGCCACCGCCGCCTGAACCTCCTGCTCCTGCGCGACATCGGCCGCGATGCCGACGACCCGATCGCGTCCCGGTGCGCCGAGGGTCTGAATCGCGGCATCGAGCCGCGCCCGGTCCCGGGCGATGGCGGC
Source organism: uncultured Bacillota bacterium (assembly GCA_963787105.1). Classification (GTDB taxonomy): domain Bacteria; phylum Sysuimicrobiota; class Sysuimicrobiia; order Sysuimicrobiales; family Segetimicrobiaceae; genus JAJPIA01. The sequence continues at coordinate 48,962 of CAWBBU010000005.1, read as the reverse complement.
CACGCGCATCCCTCGGGCGGCCAGCTCGCCGACGGCCGCGAACCCGATCCCCTGGCTCCCGCCCGTGACGATGGCGACCCGCTCTGACGCGCTCATGGAACGATCCTCCCCCGGGGCGTCATCCTTTCAACGCTCCCTCACTGAGTCCTCGGACGAGCAGCCGCTGCGCGAATGTGAAGACGATGATGGCCGGGATGCTCATCAGGAGCGACGCAGCCATCAGATCGCCCCACCGGATCCCGTTCTCATCGATGAAGAACGCCAGCGCGACGGAGAGCGGCCGCTTATCCAACCCCTGCGTGAACACGAGCGCGAACAAGAACTCGTTCCAGGCGAGGATGAACGCGTACATGGCGGCCGCGATCAAGGCCGGCTTCGCCACCGGCAGCACGATCTGCCACAAGAGGCGCGGGATCGAGCAGCCATCCACCACCGCGGCCTCCTCGATCTCCACGGGGATCTTGTCAAAGAAGCCCTTGATCAACCAGATGGAGACCGGGAAGACGACCATCAGGTACACCAGAATCAGCCCCGGCAGCGTGTTCATCAGATAGAGATGGCGCAGCGTAATGAAGAACGGCACGATCACGACCACGCGCGGAAACAGCTGGGTAAAGAGCACCGACCACAGCAGCGGGGTGCGGCCAGGAAACTGGAAGCGGGAAAACCCGTAGCCCCCGAGCACCCCGACAACCAGCGCGATCGCGGTGGTGGAGCTCGCGATGACCAGCGTGTTGAGGAACCCGCGGATGACCGACTTGTTGTGGGCGATCGCCGTGAAGTGGTCGAAGATCAGCGGTGACGGGATCCACTGCGGCGGGAACGAATACTGGTCGACCTCCGGTTTGAGCGCCGTGCTGAGGCCCCAGAGGAGCGGGGCGACGCTGAAGGCCACGAACAGGAGCCCCAACGCGTAGACGAGGATGTACGGGCCGACGCGAAGTTTCCGCGTCCTCGGCACCGACGGCGCGACCGCCCGTGGAGCGCCCCCCTGGGTCTCGAGCAGCGTCATCCGGACGCCTGCTGGGCCTGGCTCGCGCGGTTCGCGACGCTGTAGATCGCCAGCAGCGCCACGGCACCGGCGAAGAGGAGCACGCTCAGCGCGGACGCCCCGCCGAAGTTGTAGTCGGTGAATCCCACCCGGTAGATCGCGAGACTCCAGGTCTGCGTCGCGTTTGCGGGACCGCCGCCGGTCATGACCGTCAGCGTGTCGAAGGAGTTGACCGCGCTCACCGTCTCCAGAATGAGGGCGATGGCGAGGACCCCCCGCACCGCCGGCACCGTGATGAACCGGAAGAGCTGCCACCAATTGGCGCCGTCCACGGCCGCCGCTTCGTACTGTTCCCCCGGCACGCCCTGGAGCCCCGCGAGGATCAAGAGCATGATGAACGGGAATCCCGCCCACGAATACGCGACCATCACGGCCGGCAGCGCGGTGTGGGGATCGCCGAGCCAGTTGTGGGCGAACCGCGCGAGGCCCCAGCCCTTCAAGGTCTGGTCGAGGATGCCGACGTCGCTTTGGAGGATCCAGCGCCAGAGGTTGGCGGAGACCACCGACGGCATTGTCCAGGGCAGCACCACCAGCACGCGCATCCACGTCGTCCCGCGGACCTTGGCGTTGAACACGAGCGCGCCCACGAACCCGAGCGCGAAGCGCAGCGCGACCGTGCCCCCGACCCATTCGATCGTGCGCAGCAGCAGCGGCCCCGCCCCGATGGCGGGGTCGGTCAGGATGCTCGCGAAGTTTCCGAGGCCCACGAACGTGGTCTGGAAGGTCGGGAGACGGACCGACGAGACGCTGAACCAGAGCGTTTGCAGCGTGGGATAGACCATCATGATGGCGATCAGCACGGTCGCGGGCAGCACCAGGACGTAGCCGGGCCCCCACTTCCGCAGCGCCACGCGGCGCCGGCGCTCGCCTGACAGTGCCATGCGCTGGCGAACGTTCAGCGGGGCGCCCCCGTGACCGGCATCCGGGTCCCCCCGCCCGGACGGTGTCGCGGTCACATGCGCTCCGCCATGTATCGGGCGAAGTGCGGGATGGCCACCTCCGGCTCCTCGATCTCGGGGTGCCACCCCTTCTCCCACTCAAAATCCACATAGCCGTTGTAGCCCGCCGTCTTCAGCACCTCGAGAAACGAGGGGATCGGCGCCGTTCCCGTGCCGGTCAGGACGAGGTCGAAGCCTTCCGCGGACGATTTGGCCGAGTCTTTCAGATGGACGAGCTTGATGCGGGGCCCGAGCTGCGCCCACGTGTGCGCGGCCGTTTCCCCGTGCCGGTGCGTGTGCAGCGTGTCCCAGAGGACCCCAAGATGCGGGCTCACGCCGCGCGCGAACAGATCGAGGATGCTCGCAGACGTGGAGAACGCATCGTGCGTTTCAAGCAGTGCCATCACGCCGTGCGCGTGCGCATCATCGGCCACCTGGCTGAGTCCCTTGACGATGCCGTCCAGGGTGGCGTGCGGGTCCTGATGCTCCGGCGTGGGCCCCCCGTACACGCGCAGGTAGCGGCGCGCCGAGTCCCGCGGCGATCGTGCTGTTCGCCCGCGACGACTCGCGCTGTTTCCGGCGTTCGGCGTCGTCGAGACTATTCATCCGCACGCTGGTGTCGATGGAGACGACGTCGATGCCGCTGTCCTGGAAGCGCCGCCGCGTCTCGCCGATCTTCGCGGGGGAGAGCTCGTCGAGTTTCGGCAGATCGACCTCGCCGCGAAGAAATCGAATCTCGACGCCGGAGAACGCGTTGTCTTTGGCCAGAGCGATGACCTGGTCCACGGTGTACGTGGGGCAGCCGAGCGTGCTGAATCCGAGTTTGAACATCGGTGCATGTCCCCTTTTCGTTGAGGTCCCGCTATTTTTTCGACAAGATCGTGTCGATCTGCTGGGCCATCGCATCCGCCGCCTGCTGCGGGGTCGACTGCCCGACGAGGATCTTCTGCGCGTTCGTGATGATGACGGTCTGGATGCCGGCCCAGTCGCCGACGGTCGGCAGTGCCCGGGCGTCCCGCAGCGCCTGTCCGAAGATGGTCCACTGCGGGTTGTTCCACGGTGCGATCTTATACGCCGAGATGCGGGCCGGGGTGCGGTTCATAATCTTGGCCAGATTTTCCGGCTTGGCGAACCACAGCAGGAACGTTCGGGCGCCCGCAGAGTTCTGCGCGCCGACCGGCACGCCCATCGTCCAGCCGCCGGACCGGTTCACTTTGCTCGGTGAGAGCACCATGGCCCACTGGAGATCCTTGTGCGACGCGAACTCGTCGTAATCGTTCGAGCCCCCCGTGATCAACCCGACTTTGTTCGCCTCAAACAGAGGGATGAGATCGCGGGTCGTCGTGAAGTTTGGGGTGCCGTCGGGGGCGACGTGGTATTTGGTGTACAGCTCAGCCCAATACGTGAGGCCGGCTACGGCCTTGGGGGAGTTGATCGTCGCCTTCGTACCGTCCTTGGTCAGGAAATCGCCGCCAAACGCCCAGATCGTGGCAGACAAGAGGTCCATGGCATTGGACGGATCGCTCAGGTCCGCGGCGACCCCGACCCCGTACTGCCCCGGGATGGTCAGTTTCTGCGCGATCCGCAGCATGTCGGTGTAGTTCCAGTTGTCGGTGGGATACGGGACCTTTGCCTTGTCGAAGACGGTCTTGTTGTAGTAGAACACGTTGGCCGACGCCCTGTTCGGGATCGCGTACTGATGGCCATTGAACTGACTGGTGGCCCAGACCGACGGGGAGTAGTCCTTCACGTCCAAGCTCTTCACGACGTCGTCGAGCGGCTGTAGGAGACCCTTCGCGGCGGCCGTGGAGACCCACGTCGTGTCGAGGTCGATCACGTCCGGCGGGGTTCCTCCGAGCGCGGACGCGGTGAACTTGTCGAGGTATCCGTTGATCGGGAGCGGCTCGATCTTGAGTGTGATGTCGGGGTTATCCTTCGCCCACATCTGCATCGCGACCGGGATCTGGGGCTCCCACCAGCTCCCGACCCACACGGTCACGGTCCCGTTCGCGGTGGCGGCGAAGGTCGACGACGTTCATGGTGAGCATCCCAACGAGGGCGAGCAGGACGGCGATACGCAGAAGCGCTTTCATCCGCATGCGCAGTCTCCTCCCGGGTGAACGCCGCATCGGGAACCGCGCAGGCGATGGTCCTGTCGCGTCGCGGCGTCAGGTCGTGGTCCACGGGAGTTCGAGTCCCCGCGCCGGTTTTCCTGGTGTCGCGGCTCCGTCCGGGCGGCGCTCTCCGAGCGGAGCACGGTCTTAGCCACGGCTAGCATCCGAGGCGTCGGGCCAAATCCACGAAGTCCGCCGCGACCACATCCCACGCGCCCTGGGGCGCGTCGTCCGCGGGACCCGCGGGTCCGAACTCGAGCGGCCTGGCCACGAACCCGGTCCGCAGCCCGCACGCCCGCGCGGCGACCAGATCGCGCTCGTGGGCGGCGACCATCATGGCCTCGGGCGGCGTGAGCCCGAGGAGTGCGACGTTCTTCAGGTAGGCGTCCGGCATCGGTTTGTACGCCCGCGCCGTCTCGGCGCCCAGAATCACATCCCACGGGATGTCCGCCCGTTTGGCCATGTTCACCATCAGCGCGATGTTGCCGTTTGAGTTGGGCGCGACGATGTACTTGGTCCGGAGCCGCCCGAGGCCCTCAACGGTATCGGGCCACGGATCGAGCCGGTGCCAGGCGCGGTTGAAGTCCTCCAGATCCGCGCCGGAGACGTCGATCCCGAACTCGCGGCTCACGGCCTCGAGGCTCTCCCGGTGCAGCGCGTCCAGGTTCGTCCAGGGGCGGCGGCCGCTGCGCACGGTCTCCATCTGCGGCTGATACCGCGCGCGCCACGCGTCCGCGAACTTGACCCAATCCACGCCCGTCACATGGTGCGCACGCCCGAACGCCTCGCCCTCGCGGGCGACCGATGCGCGCCAATCGACGCAGGTGCCGAACACGTCGAACAGGAGCGCCTTGACCTCCGCCATCGCGATCACCGTCCCCCTGGAGATCCGACCCACCCCGATGGGGCAGCCGGCCGCACGTCCCGCGGGCGGACCCGCATGCGATCCGGCGCGCGGTCTATGGGTTCGCGGGCGGCCGCCCTCTCCCTCGCTGGGTGACGGCGACCGAGCGTGGATGCGAGGAATCCCCCCGACGCGGCGCGCGAACGGGGTCACGGTTACTCGAGCGGCGTCACTTCCCCCATCACAATCGCGTAGTCCAAGTTCTCCGCGGCGACGCCCGCCTGCCTCAGCATCGCCATCACCTGGGCGCGGTGGTGCACTTCGTGGAACAAGAGATGCGCGATCAGGTCGTCGGTGGTCACCCGAATCCGGACCCGCGGTGTCACGAGCTTCGGGAAGAACTCGAAGCGGCGCCCGGGATCGGCGGGATCGGAGAGCGCGCGGCGCGTCTCGGGGTTCATGCCGCCCCAGAGCGTGACCAACTGTTCGAACGCCGGCGGCCGGTCCGGGCTGAACGGATTGTCCGGGTACTGGCCCTGCTGCCCGGCCGGTTCCCTCCCGAGCAGCCGCTGCGTGTGTCCCCACTGGATGCCCGCGACGTGCACGAGGGTGGCGCTGATCGAGCCCAGGCCGACCGGAAACGACCGTCGATACGTCTCGGCGGGCTGCGCCCGCACCCAGCCGAACAGTGTCTCTCGCGCCGCGCACAGGTAGTCAAAGTCCCGCACGCGACTCCCGCCTGATCTCGTCATCCCGCTCCCCTCCGTCGCTCGTCGTGTGGTCTCGCCGTGGATCCGACCGCGGTCGTGCGCCGCGCGCGCGGTCCCGCATGTGCCGCGGCGGCGCTACCAAATGAACAGGAGCACCGAGGCGGCGAGCAGTGCGCCCATCGTGACATTGAAGATGCGGAACGCCCGCTCCGAACGCAGGCCGCGCTGCAAGACCGCGCCGAAGGCGAGCCACGGGAAACAGCTGGGCAGGGCCGCGATGAAGAATACGACGCCCAGGGCGATCGACTGCCCCAGCGCGCTGCCCGCACTGCGGTCGAGAAAGGTCGCGGCGGCGCTGGCGCAGATCAGCCATGATTTTGGGTTGACCCATTGAAACGCCGCCGCGCCGACCAAGCCGACCGGCCTGCCCCCGAGACCCGCGCTGCCGCGCCGCGCCGTCGCGATCTTCCATGCGAGCCAGCACAGCACCACCGCACCGCACCATTTGACCCCGTCCAGGATGAGGGGCGTGGTGAGGATCACGCTCCCAAGCCCGAAGGTCACGAGACACATCATCCACGCCATGCCGAGGGCCACCCCGAGGAGTGCCGGCAGGCCGCGCAGCACGCCCACCGACGCCCCCGTCGCGGTGAGCAGCACGTTGCTCGGCCCCGGCGTGCCCGCGGCCGCGACCGCGAACACAAAAAAGCTGATGGCCTGTGCGCGGGTCATCTCACCAACGTCCCCTTCCCCCGGTATACTAGCGGCATGAGGTCTATGTTAGCGGGCGCGACCGGAGACGGTCTTGTACGTCCGTGCGACGGCCGAGACTGGGTCTGGACGTGCGAGCCGGGGGACGGCGTGGAGCTGCTGTGTGCCTGGTTCGGTGGGCGCGCGTATACGAAGCACCGTCACGATACGTACGCCATCGGCGTCACCGACGTCGGGGTGCAGACGTTTGACTACCGCGGCAAGGTCGAACGCAGCATGCCCGGGCAGGTCACGGTGCTCCACCCCGACGAACTGCACGACGGTCGCGCCGGGACCGACTCCGGGTTCGGCTATCGCATCGTCTACGTCGATCCCGCACGCATCGCCGCCGCCGTTCGCACCATCACGGCACGCCCGGCCCCGCTCCCATTTGTGCGCGACCCCGTCTCCCGCAATCCGACCCTCGCGCGCACGGTAGCGGCCGCATTTCGGACTGCCCTGGAACCCTTGGCGCTCGACGCCCTGGTCATGCGCTTAGCGGAAGGGCTGCTCGAAGGGGATCCCACCGTGCGCCCCCGCTCGCCCGCCGCGCGGTCTCGACCACGCGGCCCTCGAGCGGGCCCGCGCCTTCCTCGACAGCCGGCGCGCCGTCGTGCGGTCGGTTGAACTCGAGGGTGTCACGGGGCTGAGCCGCTACGAGCTCGCTCGTCAGTTCCGGACGTCGTACGGGACCAGTCCCTACCGCTATTCGCTGATGCGCCGGCTCGACTTCGCGCGGGACCGGCTGGAGGGCGGGATGTCGTTGGCGGAGGTTGCGCTGGCGGCCGGCTTCGTCGACCAGGCGCACTTCACGCGCGTGTTCCGATCGGCCTTCGGCGTGACACCCGGGCGCTATGCCGCGCTCCGCGGCGCGGAGACGCTACGGACCAGCGGTGGGACGCGTGCGGACGTGCCGTCCCGCGCGGATCAGGCTTCCGCGGGCGGCTTGAATCGTTCGAACGGATTGTGACACTGCCGGCACAGGTACGTCGCCCGGCACAGGGTCGGGCCGAACATGCTCTCGGCGACCACGTCGTGGGACCCGCAGTACGGGCAGACCGGCGGCTCCGCAAAGCGGCAGCGCGGCACCGACAGGCCGTGGGCCGTCAGCTGCGCCCGGCCCTTCGGCGTCATGCGCTCGAGCGTCCACGGTACGTCGTAGGTGTACTCGACCTCGGCCTCGGAGACCCCGGGTAGGGACACGAGGGCCTGGCGCACCCGGGTCCGGATCACGTCGAGCGCGGGGCATGCGATCCACGTCGGCACGAGGCGCACGCGCACGCGCCCCTCATCCACGCGGACATCGCGCACGAGTCCCATGTCCGTGATCGCGATCGGCAGCTCGGGATCCTCGACGGTCGCGAGCGCGTCCCAGATCTCGGCGTCCATCGTGTTGGTACAGGGGCGTCACCAGCGTGCCTCCGGATCCGACCGCCAGACCTCGGTCATTTCGGCGTGGAGTGGTCCGAACGCCGGCGTGCGAACCCCACGCCGCCCGCCCTCGCGCGGGGCCAACGACGGGATGCGCAGCCCGGCGGCGTCCAGGATTGGGCGCACCGCGTCTTGCCAGGATGCCCGCTGCGCCTCGGACGCCACGCGGATCACGCCCGCGCGCCCCAGGGTCTCGTCCGCCTCGGTCTGTTCGAACAGCCCGAGGGCGTCGGGCCACGCCGCGTCGAGCGCGGCCTGGACGCGGCCGGGGCCGTCGGCGGCCCCTCGTGCGAGCCGCGTCAGCCACGTCTCGGCGAACAGCGCGTGGTAGCGTTCCTCCCGGATCAGGAGATGGGCGAGGTCGGCCACGGGCTGCTGCCCGCTCGCGGCGAGCAGCTCGAGTCGTGCCGTCTCAAACGCTTCATAGAGGGTCAGGCGGACGATCGTGTCTTCCCAGCCGCCGTTCGGCCGTTCCACGAGGGCCGCACACCGGTACGCGTCGGGCGCGCGGCCGAACGCGAGGCGGTCGACGTCGAGCCCCTCGTCCTGCGCGATCTGCTCGTAGAACGCGCGGCCGTGTCCGATCTCCTCTTGGGCGATGCTGCTCATGGCGACGTCACTCTCGATGTCCGGACCCACGCCGGTCCACTCGGAGTGCCGGTGGCCGATGATCAACTCGTCGTCCGCGAGGCGCAGCAGCCACTCGCGAAACGCGGCCCGCACCGCGGGGTCGCCGATCGCCGTCAGCGCGCCGGGCATCTAGGCCTCGTCCTCGCGGTAGTCGGTGCCGTAGGATCCCTGGAGAACCTTTCGCTGGCGGCGGTACGAGCCCCCGAACCGGTAGCTCTTGTCCGTGGCGGGGACAAACATCTCCGCGGCCGACTGCGTCGTGGCGTGAATCTGATCCGCGCGCACGACCCACAGGCTGACGCACGGATCGCGGCGCGTGTAGTTCTCTTTGGCGAGCACGAGCGCCATCTCGGCGTCCGGCGCGTGGACGTCGCCGGCGTAGACGTGGACGTCACGCCGCCGCCCCTGCACGAATACCGCCCACACGTCGGGGGCGGCGCCGAGCGGACCCTCCCAGCCTCCGGCCGTCACCGCGGGTCCCGCTCCGGCCGCTGCGCCGCCATGTCATGCCGCCGCGGCCCAGCGGCCGACGGCTTCGCGTATCCACGCATGCTGGGCGTGGAAGCGCTGCCGCAGCGCGAGGCGCTCCATGCTCATCGGGCCCCCGTTTCGGCCGACCCGCTTCAATTCGTCCCAGTCGGGTTCGGTGTAGACGTAGCGCTGCTCGTCTTCGACCCAGCGCAATGCCGGGTCCGGGACGTCCAGCCCGTACTCGAGGATCACCGGAATGAACCGCCGGAGAAACTGCTGACGCAGTTCTTCGTTCGACTTCACCTTGATGCGCCACGCCAGCATCTTCTCGGTGTGCGGCGAAATACGATCGGGCATGCCGAAGAAATGCATGATCGGCGTCCACCAGCGCCGGAGCGCGTCCTGCAACATTGCCCGCTGCGTCGGCGTGCCCTCCGCCAGCGACCGCCACACGTCCAGCCCGAGCTGGATGTGGAAGTCTTCTTCGTAGCAGATGCGCTTCAGCACCCGCGAGTACGGCGCGTACGAGCACGATCGCAGCGCGCCCTGGGTCTGCATCGCGGCCCCATCGACAAACACCTGGATGATCGCCACGTCGGCCCACGTCTCCGCCGGGTAATGGAAGACGTTATGGAAGCGCGCCTTCCCGGCGACGAGCTCGTCGATCATCTCCGCGCGAGACCGGCCGAGGGTCTCGGCCACCCGATACAGGAGCATTCCGTGACCCACTTCGTCCTGGACCTTCGCGGTCAACGCCATCTTGCGGGCCAGGCTCGGCGCCCTGGGAATCCATTCACGCTCGGGCAGGGCCCCCATGATCTCGGAGTTCGCGTGCATGTTGATGAGGCGCAGCGCCTCGAACCGGTATTCCTCCGGCATCCACTCGCCCGCTTCCAGCTGTTCTCCGGCTTGGATGCGTTCGGTGAAGCGTGCGAGCTGCTCGGGATCTTCTGGGGCAGCCTGCGGAGCCTCGGACACGGGGCGACTCCAGACGTATGACGTTTTTTTGCCACACTGCACTAACCTGTCATATTGAGTATAGGGACTTGCGCGGGACGATGTCAAATGACGCGCGGATGGTTCTGAACGCCATGGGGAGACCCATTCTCGGTCTCCCCATGGACGGATAGGTCGGTAGCCGTCGGGTGTCAGTCTCCGTACTTCTCCCGCAGACGCTTCGACAGGCGAAGCATGAGCTGATTGCGCTCGTACTGGCCGATCCACTCGGCCGTCACCGCGGACAGAATCTCCGCACCGGGCGGTACGATGCCGGTGGGGCACGCCGGACCCAGCCGGTCGGCGGCCATCTGCCGGTAGCCCGCGAGGGTCCGGTCGCCGTAGCGGCCGCACTCCTGATCGTCCTCGCTCAGGAAGACGACCCCGGGCACGCGGTGGCCGGCGTTCATCGCGACCTCCTGCTGCGCCTCGGGCTGCGCGTCACGGTCGACGAAGCGCATCACGATGCGTGTGTTCTGCTCCGCGATCCGGGCCATGATCGGACACTGGTTCACGCAGTCGCCGCACCATGCCCCTGTGACGCAGAGCACGTGCATCTCCCGGACGAACCCGCCGAGGAGTTCTCGCTGATCCGGCGTGAGCGTCACGCGATCGTAGACCGCCTTCCATCGTGCCTGCTGCTCAGGTGTGGCGTGGCGCTGTAAGAACTCCGCGTAGTCAAAGGCCCCGCTGAACGTCTGTGCCCAGTCCATGCGTGTCCTCCCAGGATGTGCCCGATGAGACACCATATCGGGAACGCCTAGCCTAACGTGTGCAGCCGTGCCTCCATTCCCGCCTCGCGACGGCACCGCCCTGGGCGTTGGGCCCGTCACTTCAACCCGACGTGGCCACGCTCACGGACGTCTTCGCGCGCGAACAGCGTGGGCGACGGCGGCACACGTGTCGCCGCTCGGGCCCCGCAATGTTCGCGGTGGTTCAGGACCCTGACACTGGACGAGCGCCACTGCGAGAGGGTGATCCGCCGACGTCGAATGGCGCGGTGGCGGTGTTCCGGAGCACTTTACTGCGCATCCGTCCTGGTGGGAACGACCGCAACCACGCGCGCGCGATTTACTCCGCTAACACACTGGAGATTGCCGCAGGATCGACATACACCACGACGTGATCGTGTTCCCCATACCGGGGTTTGCCGAGCGTGTTCTGCTCCTCCGCACGTAACCGTAATCCCGCACCAATTTCTACGACGTAGCTCGTCACCGCACCGCTATAAATCACCTGCAAAATGGTTCCGTCGGCTCGAATCCCGTCGTCGCGCATCTCGCCTCGAGGATCAAGCTGAACGCTCTCGGGACGCAACACAAAGCTGAACTCTCGTTGCGAGTCGACAGCGGGAAGCACGTGTTGCGGCACCACGAACGTGACACCGCCTTCCGCGGTGCATATCAGGACATGATCCCGTCGCTCGATGCGGCCCTTGACGAGATTAATCCGGCCAATAAACTCGGCGACGAAACGATTCGCGGGACTGCGATAGATATCATTCGGACCTGAACACTGCGAGACACGCCCGCTTTCCATGATGGCGATGCGGTCCGAAAGCGTCAAGGCTTCCTCTTGGTCGTGAGTCACGTAGAGTGCCGTGATGCCCAAACGCCGCTGCAGTGCGTGGAGCTCAAGCTGCATCTCCTTGCGGAGTTTCGCGTCGAGATTCGACAACGGTTCGTCAAGGAGAAGCACCTTGGGTTCGATCACGATGGCGCGCGCGAGGGCGACACGCTGCTGCTGACCTCCGCTTAACTGCCGCGGCAACCGTCCTTCGACTCCACTGAGCCGCACGAGGTCGAGAACTTTGCTCACCCGTTCCGCAATCTCCGTTCGTTTCAACTTGCGCATCCGTAGACCGAAGGCGATATTCTCGGCCACCGTCATATGCGGAAAGAGCGCGTAGTTCTGGAAGACCATGCCGATGCCGCGTTTATTCGTTGGCACGTCGGTGACATCTTGGCCGAGGACGCTCACGGTGCCCGCATCTGACTCGACCAAGCCCGCGACGAGGCGCAGTGTGGTGGTCTTTCCGCACCCGCTCGGTCCCAAGAGCGAGAAGAATTCACCGCGGTGAACTTCCAAGGATATGTCATCGACGGCGGCGACACGGCCATATGTTTTCGTGAGATTCGTGAGTTGAATCGCCAGATCGACCATAATGACATGCCTCAGCAGTCTGTTTGCGAACAAGCATACCTTCGGACGGAAAACAGAGTCAAGTGTATTGCTGAGTGTTTGTTGCGGTTCGGTGATTCGATCACGCGGAACCACCGAACGCGCGCGAGACCACGGGCGTCGCCAGCGGCGGCGAGGCCGACCGGGCGCGCGCCCACCACCGCGAGCTGGACCAACGTCACCGTCGCGTCGACCCTCGTACGGCCGCGGCCACGATCTCGGGGGTCATTGGTAGATGCGCGATACGTGCCCCCGTCGCGCTCGCGATCGCGTTACCGATCGCCGCGGCGACGGGTATCACCGGGGGCTCGCCGACGCCTTTCGCACCAAACGGCCCGTCCTCAGACGGCACCTCCACGAGATACGTTCGCATGATTGGGACGTCGCCGGCGCGCGGAATGCCGTAGTCGGCGAAACTGCCGGTCAACAGCGTGCCGGCCTCGTCATAGTTCATACCCTCGAGCAGCGCCCACCCGATACCTTGCGCGATCCCGCCGTGGAGCTGTCCCTGCACCGCCGCCGGGTTGATTGCGCGCCCGACGTCCTGGGCGGCGGCGTACTCGAGCACGCGGACACGGCCGTCCTCCGGATCGACATGCACGCGGACCGCGTGCGCGGCAAAACCGGGCGCCCGGTGCGTGATCGACTGCGATCCCACGCCGAACACCGGCGGGCGGGCCGCTCCCGACCCCGTGGTTGGTTTGGCAAGATCTGCGACGGCGACCGCCCGCGACGGTGTGCCGCGGACGTGCGCCCTCCCCTCGGCGATTTCGATATCCGCTTCCGCTGCCTCGAGGTGGGATGCGGCGAGCCGGATCAACTGGCGGCGCGCGTCCTGCGCGGCCGCTTGCACCGCCGCACCGACGGTATAGGTGATCTTGCTGCCGCCGGACATGCCGGACCACGGCGCATCGTCGGTGTCCCCGGCGACGACGCGCACTGATTCCACGGGGATGCCCAGCGCCTGCGCGGTGATCTGCCCGATGGTCGTGGTGGTGCCGCTGATGTCGACCGAGCCGACGAGCACCTGCACCCCGCCGTCGGCGTTCATCCGCACGCACGCGCCCGCCGGCTCGAGCCCGCCGAGCCACCCGCCGATCGCGATCCCGACGCCGTCGTGGTTGGTGCGGCCCCGCACCATCGGATCTTTCGCGAGCGCCTCCAGCGACTCGAGCAACCCGATCCGCGGCCACCCCTCTCCGGTCGGCATCGGATCGCCCATCTGCGATGCGTTGCGCAGGCGGAATTCCAGCGGATCCTGGCCGAGCTCGCGCGCCGCCTCGTCGACGAGGCCCTCGATCGCAAAGGTCGCCTGCGGCGCCCCGGGCGCGCGGTACGCCCCGACCGGCGCCTTGTGCGTCAGCACTTCGTGCCCGGTAATGTCCAAGTGCGGAACCCGGTAATACCCCCCGATCAGGAGTCCGGCGATATCAACCGGCGCTCCGGGGTAGGCCCCCGCGTCGAACAGCAGGCGCGCCTGCAGCGCGGCGATCGTCCCATCCTGCCGTACACCGAGTTTCACATCCAGGACCGACTGGGGGGCCGGTGTGCCGGTCCGAAATTCGTCGGCGCGCGTCAGCGTGAGCCGGACCGGACGGCCGAGGGTCATCGCGATCGCGCCAGCCAGCGGCTCCAGAAGCGTGATCTTCGCTCCAAACCCACCGCCGACGGCCATCGGCACCACGCGTACCGACGACTCGGGCAGCCCGAGGACGGCCGCGACGTTGTCCCGGGTGTAGAAGAGTCCCTGCGTCGCCGTCCAGATGGTGACGCGGCGCGCGAACGGATCGAACTCTGCGACCGTGGCGTGTGGTTCGAGGTACGCCTGGTGCACGACCGACGTGTGAATCTTTCGGGCGACCACAACCACCGACTCACGGAAGCCGCGCTCCACGTCGCCCCGCGCGAACCGCACCCGACTCGTGATGTTACTCGGCGCCCCTGCCGCGGCGTCTTGTTCCACCTTAATTCCGGCGTGCAGTTGTGCTTCCGAGCTCTTGCCGGCCAGAGCCGGCTGCACCAGGAGGGCGTCCGGCGCGCCGGCGGCCACCGGGTCGATCAGTGCCGGCAGCCGTTCATACTCCGCCGCGGCGGTCAGCCGCTCGAGGCCGTCTTGGGCGGCCGCCTCCGTCTCGGCGAGGACGACCGCGACCGGCTCGCCTTCATATCGGACCTCCCCACGCGCCAAGAGGAACGTCGCCCGCGAGGACGGCGCGAGATCGTGCGACGGGAGATCGTCCACCGTGATCACCGCGACGACCCCTGGGGCCCTCAGCGCGGCGTCCTTGGGTATCCGGAGGATTTTGGCGTGCGCATAGGGGCTCAGCAGGAGGCGGCCGTGGAGCACACCTCGGACCCACATGTCCGCGGTGTACCGTTCGCGTCCGCTGATCTTCTGCTCGCCGTCCACACGGCGCAGTGACTTGCCGACAATTGAGAACGCCATTCCGAACACCTCCTGATCGCGACCGCTCTGAGCACGGGTGCCGTCAGGTCGCGCCGACGACATTCCGTGAGGTCTCCATCATCGGCTCGACGCGGGTGACCACCGCGAATCCGGCGTGTCGATGCTAGGCATCGACCCCGACTCACGACGCGGGCTCACCCCGGGCAGGGCACATCAGCGCCCTCGTGCCGCTTGTCACCCGGCGCCGCACGCGACCCTCGTCCTCCACACTGGTCGCGCAGCGCTGCTGTCCCTTCGCAATCGCCTACGTCTCCCCCGGAGATGAACACCGGCTCCGCGCGTCACGGTCGCCCTCAGGTGGACAGCTTTCGCGTCTCAGCGGTCACGACATCGACGAGCGCAGGCTGACCGTCCCGTGTCGCCTGAATGGCGCGTTGAAACGCGGGCCGCAACTCGCCAACGTTGACGACCCGTTCGGCATGAACTCCCAGGGCCGTCGCGACCGAAGCGTAGTCGCCGGTTTGGATCGTCGCGCGGAAGCGACTGGTCGCTTCGGGGTAGTCCTTCGCGTACCCGCTGAACATCGAATCATGCTTGATGACGGTGAGGATCGGGATGTTCCCGCGGACCGCGGTTTCGAGATCCATGCCGGTCATGCCGATCGCGCCATCGCCCATGACGTTGACCACGAGCCGGTCCGGGTTGGCGATCTTTGCCCCCATCGCGAGCCCCAGCGAGAACCCGAGCTGAGACGAGTGGCCCCACCCAAGGTAGCTGTGTGGCACCGTTGAACGGTAGAAGATGCTCTGGATGTCTCGAGATGCACCGGATTCGTGCGTGATCATCGTCGTGTCCGGATCGACGCTTGCCCACAGGTCACGGAACATCCGATAGCCATTGATCGGAGAGGTATCGTCGGCGAAGAGCGGTTCATACTCGGCGAGCCACGCGGTTCGTAGTTGTTCGAGGTTCGCGATCGTCTGCGCACGCCGTACGACGCTCTGCCTCCCCTACTCGATTCCGCAGCTCGTCGGCGAGTTGACGGAGAAATAGCTTGGCGTCCGCCGCAATCGGTACCGCACACGCATACGCCTTATTGAGATCCGAGGGGTCGTTTGTGGCATGAATGATCGTCTTGCCGGATGGGATGACTGGAGTAAAATTGCTCTGGCTCAAGCTCGAACCGACGGCGAGAAGGGTATCCGAGACGCGTAGATAGTGCACGGCCATCGGGGTTTTTGCATGTCCGGCAACGCCCGCTGACAGGGGATGGGTTTCCGGGAATGCGCTCTTTCCCTGGAGCGTCGACATCACGGGTGCGCCGAGGAGCTCGGCCACCTCGATCAGTTCCGGGGTGGCCTCGGCGTAGAGCACACCGTTGCCCGCCCAGATCAGCAGCTCGTTCGCCCGCAGCAACCGATCGGCCGCTTCGCGAACTGCCCCGTCGTCCGCGGCAGATCGGACCCGAGGCGGAGGTGTATAGTCGATGTCGCCTGTGACACTCGCTCCGCACACTTCGTCGGTCAGGCTCACCATCACCGGTTGCGGCCTGCCCGACCGAAGCGCCGCGAACGCTTGGCGGAGGCGGTATGGAATCAGCTCTGGTCGCGTCACCGTGGTTGAAAACTTCGTCATCGTTCCGTAGTGCTTGTCATTCTCAAACGTCGGATGTTCGTCGAAGCGCCGCACCGCCGGGCTTCCTGGGATGAACAAGGTCGGCGTCGAGTCCGCGTAGGAGTGGGCGACGCCCGAGAAGGCGTTCTCCGAGCCTGCGGCCGACTGCACCGACCAGACGCCGATCTGGTGGCCTCCCGTAGAGCGCGAGACACCATCGGCCATGTTGCCAGCGACACGTTCCTGCCGGGTGAGAATCAGACGAATCCCGGCCCTCGCCAGCGCTTCCGCAATGGGTTGCGCCGGGAAATAGAAGACTTGGCGCACGCCTTCGATCTGAAGCACGCGCGCTAGGGCATCAGCGCCGGTCATCGTCTCTCCCCTCCCCACGACGTGCGGACATTTCAACCGATCGAGTCGCCTGCTACGACGAAAACCCCACTAACTTCGCGGTCGTGCCTCCCATGATCGCGGCGCGATCCTGAGGACCGAGGAACGTCAGATACTTCTCAATATATTCTCGGCTTTGACGGTACGTACAGAAGCGATTCTGAAAGGGCATATCCGTTCCCCAGAGCAGACGGTTGCTGCCCACTCGACGAACCATCTGTTCGATCGTCGGCCACACTTCTCGGTACGGGTAATGCCACCAGTCACCGATTCGGATCGGGAAACTGATCTCCAGGTGCAGTTTTGGATTCTGGAACGGCTCCCAGATCGCGTCCGGGAGTACGATGCCGTCGCCCTCGCGGAATACCCGCCACGGGAATCCATGGGTCAAACTCACTGGGTTGTTGGGGTATCGGGCCATCCACCGTTTGAGGATCCCGAGTTCGTGCAGGTACCCAGCCCGTTCGTCCGACATGTCTGGGTTTGGTCGCAGGGTGAAGAAGATCGGAACGCCGAGCCGCGTCACTGCCTCCCAGAACGGGCGGTACACGCCGTCGTCCCAGGGGTCGTGATTCACGAGGTACGCGTAGAAGAGCGAGAACTTGATCGCGTGGAGCCCGTAGTCCTTGATCGCCGCGGTGACCTCTCTGATGACTCCATCCGGATCAGTCGCGATTCGCCACTCGTCGACCGGCGCCATCGAGCGCAAGCGTCCGGGGTAACGGCGGATGCAGTCGGCGAGGTACGCCACATCGCGTCCGAGCATGAGCTCGACGTGCATCAGCGCCGCATCGACGCCAGCGTAGTCCATTTCGGCGATGCAACTGGCGGCGTCGAATGCCGTGTCATGAAGGTTGGGCGGGAGGTAGTGCTTCGTGTAGTCCTCACCGTCGACGGTCCAGACAACTCGGTGATGCACGTGGTCGACGCGAAAGTTCACGCGCGACAGGAACCACGGCGGGTCCCCGTTCGGATCGAGGAGCGCCTTCGATGACGCCGGCGCTCGATCGCGGACGCGAAATGCCGGCTGCTGGTGTCTCGCATGACCTGCCTGCGTGACTCTCAGGTGTTCGGGTACGCTCTTGTGGCCTGCGAGTGCATCCAACGGCGGAAAGCAGTAGACGTGCGAGTCTATGATCATGGACATCACCTCTCCGCGGTTCGTGCGATGATTTCAGTCGGTTCGGTCGAGCGGAACTCACTACCTTCCGTGTCACGCGACATGCCCGGGTCGGGAGCGATGAGCTCGCTCCGTGCGGCACTGGGTGCATCGCCCGGGGTCGCGTGTGCGTTGACGATGACACTGCCGCCGTACACGCCCTGCGACAGGTGGCCAGGCCGCGAGATCTTACATCACAACGCCGCGTCGGACGGGCGTCCGCGCCAGCGACACTTGGATCCACACCCCGCGATTCCAATCGACGCCGCCCGTTGCGTCACACCACTGCGTGGCAGGGTTGCCCTGTCGAGCCGACAGACTCACGTGGCCGATGCCGCCGACGGGGTGCCCCGCTCTCTTGAGCTGCGGTCCAGGTGGACTCTGGCCGGGAACGCTAGGCACACCGGGACTCGAACTCGGAGAACTCCACTCCCGGGACCTCCTCCGTCGAGTCTCACGCCAGCGACTTCGGTTTGTACGGGGCAGTTCCTTCTTCACCGATCCCGTTTCTCTTTTTCGTGAGCCGAATCTCTTCCGGGGGGTGCGCGAGGTACAGGGCGTGCCGGGCAACAACACGGGCGCGCCGCGAATTGACGAGCACCTTAGAGGACTGCGGCATCCTATGGCGAAGCCCAAACCGCGACCCCGTGACACGGGTGTCATCGGCCCCAGATTGTGCGGTCAGGAGATTCGAACGCGCGCCTGTAGTTGTCGTTCTATCAGAGCCGAACGGGATCCATAGAACGCATCGGGAGGTGCCTGGGATGAGCAAGGATCAGTCGTGGCAGCCGGGGGGGTCAAAGCTTACACGCAAACGGTTCCTGACGATGATGGGTGCGACCGCAACGGCCATGGTCGCGGCGCCTCACATCGTTGGAGCCCAGACGAAGAAATGGGCCGGGCAGACGCTGCGGGTCCAGTTTTGGCCTGGCGATGAAGGCGACGCCATTCTCAAGAGCATTGTCGATCCCTTCAAGGCCGCGACCGGCGCAAATGTTGTGATCGACTCCGGCAATACCTCGCAAACGATCGCCAAGATCATTGCGGAAAAGAACGACCCACAGATCGATGTCTTCTTGTCGGACAACACCGGCGTGTACGCACTCGCGCCGCAAAATTTGCTCACGAAGCTGAACCTTGCCAATATCCCGAACGCCAAGTACGTCGACCCACAGTTCGTCATCGAAGGCGGCACGGGAATTGCATTCTTTACGTTCACCGAGGCACTTGTCTACAACACCGATTATTACAAGACGGCACCAACCAGTTATGAGGCGTTGTGGGATCCCAAGCTGAAGGGGAAGGTGGCGCTTCCCGCCTCCGATACCGGAGATGCTCTGGATCTCGTGATGATCGCGGCCAAGCTTGCCGGCGGCAATCAGTATAACGTCGACGCTGGGTTCAAGAAGCTCGCGGAATTGAAGCCAAACGTGAACTCGTTTACCACAGACTACGCGGCAGCGGGCGAGCTCATCAAGAAGGGCGACATCGTGTTGGCATTCGACGGGAATGATTCGTGGAAGCAACAACAACTTCAAGGCTATCCGATTAAGCGAACCTTCCGGATCAAGGAAGGCATCTACACGACGCCAGGCGTGGCTGCCATTCCCAAGGGCCACCCGGGACCGCAGGCGCTGGCCGAGTTGTTTATTAACCAGGTGCTCACCGTGCAGGCACAGCGCGGGCTTGCGGCTGGGCTGTGGTGGGGTCCGACGAATCGAACCGTCACGATTAGTGACCCCAATATCCGGGAGAATGTGCTGATGCCTGACGAATTCAGTCAGATCGCGCACGTCGACGTGCCGGCGTTGGTGAAAGTTCGGCAAGGATGGATCACCCGCTACGAGGAGGCCCTGAAGGGTTAGCAGCCGGACGCGCGAGGCGGGAGACCCACCGCGTCACCGCGCACGTTTCCCCGCCCGGGTAGGGGAACGCGGTAGATGGCCAGCGTAGGCGGACGACGACTGACCGACCGGCGTTGATGCCTCGGGTCGGATGCCTCCCCTCCTTCCTTGAGCGGGCGTCATCCGGCCTCGCGGCGCTGGCGGTATCGACGACGATGTGTCATTGCCCCATTGCGACGTGAGGGGTGCTACAGTACCGTCCGGACGGTGCTGTAGCGCCCCGGGTTCGGCGTTCTCCGCTGTTCACTTGTCACTCCGAGGACTGACGCATGACGGGACGGCTCGCCGTCGCTAGGATTCGAGACACCGCACGACGATACAGCGTCTCGGCGGTCCCGTACGGTCTCCTCGTGCCTGCGACCTGTTTTCTCGTGTTCTTACTGATCGCCACAGGGTTCCTCGTCCGATACAGTTTCAATGCATGGGACCCAAGCACGAGCATGGTGTCCGCATGGACACTGCAAAGTTATCGGCAGTTTTTCTCTCAACCCTACTTCTTCGGCGCGTTGCTCAGCACCATGCGCATCGCGCTCACCATCACGGTCATTGCGCTGTTGATGGGGTATCCGATCGCGTACTTGATGACGAGATCTCCGAGACATCGTAATCTGCTCATGATGCTTGTGCTCGTGCCTCTCGTCATGGATGCGGTCATCCGGGCCTTCGGCTGGATCATCTTGCTCAGTAACAGCGGGCTTGTGAACACGGTCATCCTCGGACTGCACCTCAGCAAGACGCCGCTGCGGCTGCTCTTTACCCAGTCCGGCGTCGTGATCGAACTCTTGCACGAAACATTGGCCTTCATGGTGTTGCCGATTGCCGCGGTGTTGCAGAAGATTGATCCGAGGCTTGGCGAAGCCAGTGGGACGCTCGGGGCGAACAAATGGCAGAAGTTTTGGTTGATCACACTGCCCCTCAGCCTTCCGGGGGTGCTCGCTGGGACGCTGCTGGTCTTTGCGTTGGGCATGGGCGCGTTCGTCGGCCCGCTCATTCTTGGCGGCGGAAATATCACGATGATGGCGCTAGTGATTAGCGATCAGATGGGGGTCACCATTGATTGGCCCCTCGGGAGTGCGATGTCGATCATCCTCGTCGCGATCACGCTGATCTTGTTGTTCTTTTATGGTCGATCGTTGCGCGCAGGAACTGCCGGGCATCAGGCGAGATCCGGAATACGGCAATGAGTTCCTCCGCCGGGTGACTCCCGTCCATGAGCATCACGAGTAATCTCACGATTCCTCGGCCGGCGGCACGGCGACGGCGTCGGCGCGTCGATGTGGCGGGGGTCGGACTCTGGTGCTTCGCAGGGCTGGTGTTCACGTTTCTGTTCGCCCCCATTGCGATCATCCTCCTCACGTCCCTAACATCGGCCACGACGGTTGAATTCCCCCCGCCGGGATTTTCCCTGCATTGGTATCGAGTGTTCCTCGATACGCTACGAGGTGCTCCGGGTACGCATCCCGGCCTCGCCCCGGCGATCTGGTTCAGCCTCTATCTCGGAATGTTGACCACGTTCTTCGCGACGTTAAGCGGGATTCTGGCGGCGTTTGCGTTCCATAAATTTGTCTTCCGGGGCCGAGAGATTCTGCAAAGTTTGTTCTTGCTCCCGCTGATCTTTCCGTCGCTGGTCACCGGAGTCGGCTTGCTACTGACCTTTAGCGAACTTCACGGGGTCGCCCCCTTCATCCGGCTCCTGATCGGACACGTCATCGTTGCGCTCCCGTATGTGCTCGTGACCGTCACGGCCAGCCTGAAATTGTATGAAGAGGATGTGGAAGAAGCCGCAGAGTCCCTTGGGGCGAATGCGTTCCAGACCTTCTGGTACATTACGCTCCCCCTGATTCGGCCGGGCATTCTCGCCGGCGCGATCTTCGCATTCATCGCGTCCTTCACGAATTTCACGGTGTCGTTCTTTCTGTCAATCGGATCGGCGAAACCGATTCCGATTTGGATCTACGAGCGGATTGTGTACGGCTATGATCCCCTGGTGGCCGCTCTGAGCGTGCTGTTAGTCTCGATCACGCTGGTGTTGCTCCTCGTGCTCGAACGACTGATCGGGATCCGTCGGATCGTGGGAGCGTCGGACTAGTGTAGCGTCCGGAAGGTACGGTTACGCAACATGAAAGCAAATCGCCAGTCCACGGACGCGCGAGCGGCGAGCGTTAGTATCAATACTTTCCGGACGTAGCACTAGTCGGCTCACCTCGGTGCCCACGCGGGCATCGCCTCTCGTGCGTGACCGCCGCGTACCTGCCCGAACGACGGAAGCCGACACGACCGCGTCCGAGGATTCGCAGGGGACCGGTCCGAAGAACGGTCCCATGAAAATCGCCTCGATCACCTGTGTTCCGTTGGCCGCCCGTGCGCCTCGTCCGGTCGAATTCTCGATCGGGACGTTCCCGACGTTCTACGCGGTCCTCGTCCGCGTCACGACCGATACCGGCCTTGTCGGCGTCGGTGAATGCATCGCGCGGCGCACGCCGGAAGTCGCGGCGATGATCGTGGAGCGGCTGCTCGCGCCGCTCCTCATCGGGCGCGATCCGTGGGACGTCGAGGGTCTTTGGGACGAGATGCTCGCGCTCCTCCGCCGGTGGGGGCACTCGCGCGGGTTCGTCGTCGAGGCGATGAGCGGGATCGACATTGCGCTGTGGGATCTGCTGGCGCGTTCCGTGGACCAGCCGCTCTACAAGTTTCTCGGGGGCGCCGGCCGCGAGCGCGTCAATTGCTACGTCTCCAAGGTGTACTTCGACGATATCCCCAAGATGGCCGACGAGGCCCGCGCGCAGGCCGCGCGCGGGTTTCGCGCGATCAAGGTGCAGCTCGGCTGGCCCGCGGCGCGCGGCGGGGACCGCGCGGACGTCCGGACGGTGCGGGCGATGCGCGACGCCGTCGGCCCGGACGTCGATTTGATGTTCGATGCGAACGGCGCCTACGACATCGGGACCGCCATACGCGTGGGCCGGCAGATCGAGGAGTGCGACGTCGCGTTTCTCGAAGAGCCCCTGCCCCCCGACGATCTCGAGGGCTACGCGCATCTCCGCCGATCGGTGCGGGTGCCCCTCGCCGCGGGGGAGACCGAGTTCGGGATCTTCGGGTTCCGGGACCTGATCGCCCGCGGCTGCATCGACGTCCTGCAGCCGGAGGTCGCGCGGATCGGCGGGCTCACGGCGGCGCGGCGCCTGTGGGCGCTCGCGCACGCGCACAATCTCCAGTACGCGCCGCACACAGGGTTCAGCGGCGGGATCGCGCATCTCGCGTCGCTTCATCTCGCCGCGGCGGCCCCAAATTTTTCGACGTACGAGTACATGGGCACGCAGTACATTCAGAATCCGCTGCGGGAGATCTTCACGACGCCGTTTCCGGTGCCCGAGGACGGCTGGCTGCGTGTGCCGACCGGCCCCGGGCTTGGGATGGATGTCGATCCCGCGGCGATTCAGCGCTACGACGCTCGGTGAGGGGCACAGACGCCGAGGATCCCGCGCTCCCGCCGCGTGTGAGCAGACGCGGGACCCGGGCCCGGGCACGCGCGGCGTCAGCCGGCGAAGAACCGGCTCAGTTCCGCGTAGGTGGCGTCTGGGTCTTCCTCGGGGAGGAAGTGCCCGCAGTCGAGGGCGCGGCCGCGCACGTCATCGGCCCAGGCGCGCCACACGGCGAGGACGTCATACCAGGCTTCCAGATAGCCGCGGCGTCCCCATAGGGCGAGCACCGGACACGTGATGCGCCTCGTGCCGCGGTCTGCCTCGTCCAGTGCGACATCGATGGTCGCCCCCGCGCGATAGTCCTCGCAGATCGCGTGAATCGTCTCCGGATTGCGGAAGCAGCGAAGATACTCCTCGCGCGCGTCCGTCGTAAAGATCGTCCGCTGCGCTTCCCGGCGTAAGAAGTAGTAATCGGGGTCCGCCCCGATGAGCCGTTCCGGCAGATCGAACGGCTGCGCCAGAAAGAACCAGTGCCAGTAGCCGAGCCCGAACGCCATGTTCGCGCGTCCGAACGCGTCCGCGGTCGGGATGATGTCGAGCACGGCCAGCTTGGCCACCCGCTCCGGATGATCGAGCGCCATGCGGTACGCGCACCGCCCCCCGCGGTCGTGCCCGGCCACGAAGAAGCGATCGAACCCGAGCCGCCGCATCACCGCGACCATGTCGTTGGCCATGGCGCGCTTCGAGTAGGGCGCGTGGTCCTCGGTCGAGGGGGCTTGCCGCTGTCCCCGTAGCCGCGCAAATCGGCCGCGATGACCGTAAACTCACGGGCGAGGCGCGGGGCCACGAGATGCCACATGACGTGTGTCTGCGGGTTGCCGTGCAGCAGCAGCAGCGGCATCCCGCGGCCTCCGTGGCGGACCCGGATGGCCGCGTCTCCCGTGTCGATGGTCGTGCTTGTGAACCCGTCGAACATGATGGTCACCGGGCGCGCGCCCGGCAACGTCCGAACACCTACGTCTGGCCGGATCGCTCGCGGACGCAGGTCTCGCACTCGCACAGCCCCCGCAGCAGCGGGAACGGGTAGATGCCGGTGCTGTGGCCGTCGGACCACGTGAACCGTAGGGCGTACGCTCCGACCTGCGTCACCTCTTTCGGGCGCACGTTTTCCGCGACGCGCGCCGGGTCGAGCAACCGCTCCCCTGTCCACTCGTGGACGCACATCGCACAGGGGCAGTGCTGCCGCAGGAGCCGATACGCGAACCGGCTGACGTGGCCGTCCGTCCAGGTGACGACCAACGCCCGCGCCGCGTCGTCCTGATCGATCGAGATGGGTGTGGGCATGCGTACGCGTGGCATCGCGACTCATACTCTAGGACGCGGCCGGGCGAGTGTCAAAGTCGATGGGCGCGGCGCCGTCCCGCGCGGGCCTCCCGCGATGGGCTCCCACACCCTCGGATTCAGCGCGATCCCACAAGGACCGCCGCGCGTGCAGCCCGAACATTAGAAGATAGCCGCTCGCGTTGGAACGCTCCACTATGCCCGGCACCCGGAGGCGCGCATGAAACCGTCGACCCCCGTCGACTCCACCACGGTCGTCACCATGACGGTGAACGGCCAGTCCGAGACGCTGCACGTGTCGTCCCGTCACACGCTGCTGGCGTCACTTCGCGAAGACCTGCATCTGACCGGGACCAAAGAAGGCTGCGGGGTCGGCACCTGCGGCGCGTGTACGGTCCTCGTCGACGGCAAGGCGGTGCTGTCGTGCCTGATGCTCGCGGTGCAAGCCGACGGGCGGCAGGTCGAGACGATCGAGGGCGTCGCGCAGGACGGGGCGCTCGACCCGCTGCAGCGCGCGTTCATCGCGCAGGACGCGTTCCAGTGCGGGTTCTGCACGCCGGGCCAGATCATGGCGATGCGCGGGCTCCTGCGCCGGAACGCCCACCCCACGCACGACGAGGTGCGCCACGCGACCGACGGCAACGTCTGCCGGTGCGGCGCCTACCTCAGAATTCAGAGCGCGGCGCTTGAAGTTGCCAAAGCGGTGGAGACCGCGCGCAAGCGCTGACCGCGCCGCGGGCCGGCGCACCCGGTGCGCGCGCCGACACCGAACGGGTTCTGTTGAGCGAATTTTAAGGAGGCCCCGATGCCGCGGATCATCAAGCAGAAGATCGAGTTCGAAGGCCGCATCGAAGAGCGCGAGGTCGTCATCGAAGGCGATGACCTGCCGGTCTGGTCGGCCGCCGAGGTGTTCAAGGTGGTCGGGACCCCGGTACCGCGGGTTGACGGGGCGGACCGGGTCAGCGGGACCGCGCGCTACACCGCCGATCTCTATCCTCCGGGACTGCTCTACGGCGCGATGCTGCGGAGCCCGCACGCCCACGCCCGCATCACGCGCTTCGACGCGTCGAAGGCCGAGGCCGCGCCGGGCGTGCGCCTCGTCCTGTCCGCGGCCAACGCGCCGAAACTGCCGTGGTTCAACGGGAAGAGCTGGCTGTTCGACCCGGAGCTGCGGTACGTCGGGGACGAGGTCGCGCTCGCGGTCGCCGAGTCCCCGGATCAGGCCCGCGACGCGCTGGACCTGATCGAGGTGGAGTATGAGGCGCTGCCCCACGTGATCGATGCCGAGGCCGCGCTGCGGCCGGGCGCCGTCCAGGTCCATCGCGGACGGCCCTGAACTGGGCGGCGCCCCGGATGCGTACGAGCGCGGCGATCTCGCGCGCGGGTTTGCCGAGGCGGACGTCACGGTCGAGCTCAGCGTCGACACGCAAGACGTGCTGCACCACAGCATGGAGACGCATGGGTCGGTCGCGCACTGGGACGGCGATCAGCTCACGATCTGGGATTCCACGCAGCACATCTTCGGCGTGCGCCGGCAGGTCTCGAGCGCCCTCAAGGTGCCGCTCGACCGCGTCCGGGTCGTGAGCCCGTTCATGGGCGGCGGGTTCGGCAGCAAGAACGGCGCCGGGAAGTACACGGTCATGGCCGCGTTCGCCGCGAAGCGGCTCCGCAGGCCGGTGAAGATCATGTTCACGCGCGCCGAGGAGAGCCAGGCGGCCGGCAAGCGGCCCCGCAGCGCGCAGCGGATCCGGATCGGCGCGAAGCGCGATGGGACCTTGACCGCGATCGAGCACTGGGCCGTGTCCAATGTGGGGGCGTACCGGGCCATGGGGTCGTCGATCAGCGGCCCGACGAAGGAGCTGTATCTCTGCCCGAACATGCGGACGGAGATCCACAACGTGTTCACCCACACGGGGCCGGCCGCGGCGTTCCGGGCGCCGGGCTACGTCGAAGGCACGGTCGCGCTCGACGGCGCCATGGAGATGCTCGCGGACGCGCTCAAGATGGACCCGCTCGCGCTGCGCCTCAAGAACTACGTGGAGACCGATCAGGTGCAGGGCCGCAGCTACTCGAGCAAGTTTCTGCGCGAGGCCTACGAGCTCGCGGCGAAGGCCGCGGGCTGGGACCAGCGCGCCCCGACTCCGCCGGGCCCCGTCACGGGACACGGCAAGCGGCGCGGCCTCGGCATGGCGACCCAGCTGTGGGGCGGCGCCGGCTCCCCGCCCGCGTACGCGGAGCTGCGGTTGAACCCTGACGGCAGCGCGGAGATCCGCATCGGGACGCAGGACATCGGCACCGGGGCGAAGACCGCCCTCACGCAGATCGCCGCGGAGGTCCTCGGCCTTCCGGTCGAGCGCGTCGTCTTGTACCTCGGCGACACCGCGTTTCCGTACAGCCCCCTCTCCGCCGGCAGCCAGACGATCACGTCGTGCGGCCCGGCCGTCCGGATGGCCGCGGAGGACGCCCGCAGGCACCTCCTCGACGCCGCGGCGTCGGTGCTCGAGGCCGCGCCGAACGACATGCGGCTCGAGGACGGCCGCCTGTTTGTCGCGGGAACGCCCGAGCGCGGGTTGACCGTGGCCGAACTGACGGGACGGATGAACAACTTCACCGTGATGGGACGGGGCTTTCGTGGCCCCAACCCCGACGGGGTCACGATTCGGACGTTCGGGGTGCAGATCGCGGACGTCGAGGTGGACATCGATACCGGTGAGGTGACGGTGCGGAAGATCGTGGCGTGCCACGACGTCGGGCGGGTCATCAACCCGATGCAGTATGCGAGCCAGATCGAAGGCGGCGTGATTCAGGGCCTGGGCATGGCGCTGTGGGAGGATCATGTGACCGATCCCGACAGCGGCACCGTGTTGGACCTCGGGTTCGACAGCTACGCGGTGCCGCGGACCTCCTGGATCCCCGAGATCGTCTCGCTCGCGGTGAACAAGCCGGATCCGATCGCGAACAATCTGGGCGCGAAAGGCGTCGGGGAGCCGCCGATCATCCCGACCCCCGCCGCGATCGCGAACGCCGTGGCGAACGCGATCGGTGTCCGCGTGAATTCGCTGCCGATCACGCCGGCCAAGGTGCTGAAGGCGCTCGGACGGATCTAGCGCCGGCCGCGCAGGCCACGGCCGGGAGAGACGATCGACCCCGGGCTTGATAGGTGGACACTTCCGTGAACGACACGACATCGCACGGCGTGCTGGACGCGATCGGCCACACGCCGCTCGTGGAGCTGCGGCGCGTGGTGCCGCCCGGCAGCGCGCGGGTCGTGGTCAAGCTCGAATCCGCGAACCCGACCGGCAGCATGAAAGATCGCATGGCGCGGACCGTGGTGGAGCGGGCCGCGGCGGATGGGCGCCTCCCCGCCGGCGGGACCTTGGTCGAGTACACGGCGGGAACGACCGGCATCTCGCTCGCGTTCGTGTGCGCCGCGCTCGGGTACAAGACCCACATGGTGTTTTCGGATGCGTTCAGCGAGGAGAAGCGCTACACGATGCGCGCCTACGGCGCGGAGATTACCGACGTGCGCAGCGACGGGGGCACGATCACCGAAGCATTGATCAAGACCATGATCGCGACCGCGGGCGAGATCAGCCGCCGCCCCGGGCACTGGTGGGCCGACCAGCTTCACAACCAGGATGGCGAAGCGGGCTACCATGCGCTCGGCGAGGAGATCTGGGAGCAGACCGGCGGCCGCGTGGACGCCTTCGTGCACGCGGTCAGCACGGCGCATTCCATCCACGGCACCGCGCGCGCGCTGCGGCGCCACGCGCGCGCCCTCACGGTGGCCGCGGTCGAGCCGCTCGAGTCGGCGGTGCTGTCCGGGAAACCCTCGGGATCGCACAAGATCGAGGGGATCGGGATCGGCTTTATCCCGCCGCTCTGGAAGCCTGACGAGGTCGACGAGATCGTGCTGGTGTCTACCGATCAGGCGAAAGCCATGGCGCGGCGGCTGGCCCGCGAGGAGGCGATCTTCGCCGGCCCCTCGAGCGGGGCGAATGTGGTCGCCGCCCTGCGCGTCGCAGAACGGCTCGGGCCCGGGGCCACCGTCGCGACGATCATCGTCGACTCGGGGCTTCGCTATCTCACGACGGACGTGTTCCGGGCCTGATCCGGCGCACGGGCACGGCCGGCCCCCGGCCGCCGCGCCGGCGGACGGCACGCAGACACAGCGACGAAGGGGGCGAGATCGTGCCGGTCGTGGTGGGCGAATACGTGGATCGACTCGTGACCGTGAACATGAAGCCGAAGCGGCGCATTACGGGCAGCGGCACGACGCTGAACCCGCGAGACAACACGCACCGCTTGTACGAGGCCGCGCGCGCGAAGCAGCGCGAGCCCCTCACCTATCTGGCGGCGAAGCTCCTGCTCGACCGGCTCGGCCCTGGCGACACCCTGTTTATCACGTGCGGCGCCGGCGGGCCGCCGCTGCGCAAGGTGGGCGAAGTGGACGGCTACCTCGGCGCCGCGGCGATCTCGCGGGCGCTGATGCGCGGACGGCACGTCAAGGTCGTCGTGGCGACCGACGAATGGGCGTGGGCCCCGCTCGTGGCCACCTACCGCGGGGCCGGCGCGATTCTCAGGCGGCCGGGCGACGAGGATCGCGCGATCACGGCGACGTTCGAGGCGATGCCGCTCGAGCACGACGCCTCGCGGGCGCGCGCCGCCGCCCTCATCGACCAGTACCGGCCGAAGGTGGTGCTCGCGATCGAGCGGCTCGGGTCCGAACCGCAAGGGCGTGACGCACGGCGCGACCGGCATCAGCCGCGACCCTGAGCAGAGCAAGACGCAGTATCTGTTCGAACACGCCGCGGCGCGCAACATCGCGACCATCGGCATCGGGGACGGCGGCAACGAAATCGGCTTCGGACTGATCGCGGACGACGTGCGCAGGGTGCTCGGGGACGCCGACCAGTGCCAGTGTCCGTGTCAGGGCGGCACCGCATGCCAGGTGGCGACCGACGTGCTCGTGGTGGCGGCGATCTCGAACTGGGGTGGCTACGGCGTGGCGGCGAACCTCGCGTACCAGCTAGAGAAGCCCGAGCTCCTGATCGACGCGGATACGGTCGAGCGGATGCTCACCAACTGTGTGGAGGCCGGTGCGGTCGACGGCCTCTCGAACCTGCCGATCCTATCCGACGACGGCGTGCCGCTCCTGGCCCACCGCGCATGCATCGACATCCTGACGACCTTCATCAGCATCGCGAGCTCGACGGTCGACGACCCCGCGCATTAGCCCGACGCCCGGCGGCCGCGGGGCGCACGCTCCCGCTAGCGCCGCGCCAGCCACTCGTCCTCCCCGCCGATGTCCGGGCGTGCGGCCCTGACCTGGAAGAACTCGCGCAGCGGCTTGTAGATCTCGTACAGGCGCCGGAGTTCACCGATCGGCTCCGCGTGCTCGTCGACGCGGAGGTCCACCCACGCGTACGGATCCCCGGCGTACACCAGGAGCCCGGAGGATCGCTGCCCGTTCGGCTGCCCGCCGGCATCCCGGCCGGCCTCGATCGCGCGCAGCAAGCGCTCTTCAAGGTCGTCGTCCTCCGCGCGCTGAAACGCGTCCATCATGTTCCGGGCCACCGCCTCACCGACGAGCGCGTTGCCCATCGCGACGACGCCCGGCGCCGTCAGGTGCCCCGCCCACGCGCTGTTGGCCGACCCGGTGTACGCGGCGGATCCGCCGTCGCGGTCGACCACGCCGAGTTGTCGGTGCGGGATGTAGGGATCGCTCTCAACCAGCTCTGCCACGACCTTCACCGCGGAGAAGCCCTGCGCGAGCAGCCGGAGGGCCAGTTGTCCGAGGCGCGGATCGGTGTGCGCCTGGGTCGCCACGGCGCCGACGCGGGCCGTGACGTACGGGCAGCGCGATGCTACGGCGATCGCGTGGGTTGCGATCCCGACCCCGAGGCGGCCGGTGCGTGCGCAGCGCGCAATTACACTGAACGTGTTGAAGCACGGTCCCATCTCGGACGCGCGCGGGCGCGCCCCGCTGTCCCTCACCATGCTGTCCTCCCTCAGTTGTCTAGACCGCCTGGGCGTACGATTCGCCGCGAATATCCGCGCCCGCCTCGAGCACGCCATTGGGCAGCATGCGGACGACGCACATCGACGACTTGCGTGGGAGTTTCGGCCACAGCCGGACCTTGTGCCCGCGGCGCTCCAGCGCCGCGATGACGTCCGGCGACAGCGATTCCTCGACGGTGACCCAGCCCGGGTTCGCGCGGTGGGGATAGAACGAGATCGGCATGCTGTACGTCGTGACGCGCGGCGCCTCCACGGCCGCCTGCGCGTCGAGCCCGTACACCAGCAGGTTCAGGAGTGTCTGAAAGATCGCCTGCACCTGGACATCCCCGCCCGGCGTGCCGAGCCCCATGATGGGATGCCCGTCCCGCATCACCAAGGCCGGATTCGGGGTCAGGCGCGGCCGTTTGTGCGGGGCCACGGCGCTGGGATGCCCCGCTTCCAGCCGCGACTGGCGGCCGCGATGGGAGACCGAGAGTCCGAGCGACGGCACGAAGTCCCCGGACCCGCTCGGCGTCGACGAGAAGATCGTCCCTCGGCGGTCCATGACCGTGAGATACGTCGTGTCGCCGGCGACCTCGTTGGCGCGAGGCACCTCCGCGTCCGGCGCGTAGTCCCGTTCCCACCCCGTCCGGCCGCCCGGGCGTCCGGGCGGCGGAAGGTGCGGCCACGCCCGGTCCAGCGTCACCATCGCCCGGCGCGCCCGCACATACGGTTCCGCGAGCAGGGCGTCCATCGGCACGTCGACAAACACGGGATCCCCGTAGAACGCCTCACGGTCGGCGAACGCGAGCTTCAGCGTCTCGAGCACGAGGTGCAGGTGGTCGGGGCCGTTGTGGGGCATCGCGGCGAGGTCGAACCCCTCAATCAACCGCAGCGCCTGCGCGATCACGGGCCCCTGCGACCACGGACCGCAGACGTGGACGTCGTAGCCAAAGACGTGCGCGGTCACCGGCGGATCCAATCGGACGTGATACGCGGCGATGTCTTCATACGTCATGAGGCCGCCGGTCTCCGCGCAGTACCGGGCGATGTCGTGCGCGGGCGCGCCCGTGTAGAAGTAATCGCGCGCCGCCTGAATACTTGCTTCGCGGCCGCGGGATCGATGGCGGGCCGCTTCCGCGACGAGCGTGTCCAGCAGCGCCGCGAGCGCGGGCTGCCGCACCAGGTCGCCGGGCTGCGGCACGCGGCCGTTCGGGGTCAGCACGGCCGCCGTGGTCGGCTGATCGTCGGCAAACTCGGGTCCGAACCCCGCGTGGTAGTCCGTGAACGCCTCGTAGGCGGGGAACCCGTCCGCCGCCGCCCGCCGGGCGGGCGCGATCACGTCGGCGAGGTCCATCGTCCCCGCGCGCGCCAGCGCGGTCAGCCACGCGTCGAGGGCCGCCGGCACCACCGACCCCGCCGTGCCGCGCGGGGGCAGCTTGCCGCCGTGATGTTCATGAAAATACTCGACGGTGGCGCGGGCCGGCCACCAGCCCAAGCCGTCGATGTTGTCGATGACGCCGCGGACAGGATCGTAGAGGATGATCGGCGCCTCGCCCCCGAGGTTGGCCATGTGCGGCTTGACGACGTTGAGGACCAGCCCGGCGGCGACCCCCGCGTCGACCGCGTTGCCCCCGGCCCGGAGGATTTCGTAGCCCGCCTGGGAGGCTAAGTAGTGGCCGGCCGCGATCGCGCCTTCGGCGCCGCGGACTACCGGCCGGTAGGTGTGATTGCCGTCGGGCGGCCGTGCCACCATGTTGTGAATCGCGTAGGCGGCATGGTCATCGTTCGTGGTGGAGCTGCTCACCGCGGTCCCTCCCGTCTCGTGTCCTCATCGCCGTCGTTCCTCAGCCGCCGCGCAGCCTCGGATCAAAGGCGTCGCGCAGGCCGTCACCCAGCAGGTTGGAGCCAAGCACCAAGAGCGCGATCGCGAGGCCCGGGCCGAGACTGACCCACGGCGCCGTGGTGAGTACGACCATCCCGTCGTTGACCATCAGGCCCCAGGACGGCGTCGGCGGCGGCGGGCCGAGGCCGAGGAAACTCAGGCCCGCCTCGACGAGGATCGCATCGCCGACCGTTAGGCTCGCCAGCACCACGAGCGGCGCCAGCACGTTCGGGAGGATATGGACCGCGATGATCCGCCGGCTCGAGTTTCCCACGACTTGTGCCGCGAGCACGTATTCTTTCTCCCGCTCCTCGAGCACCTGCCCGCGCGTCAGACGCGCGAACACCGGCGTCACCGCCAGGCCGACCGCGAGCACGACCCCCAGTTGAGACGGCCCGAGCGTGGCGATGACGAAGATGGCCGAGAGATACAGGGGAAACGCGAGCATGGTGTCGACGACGCGTCCGATCACCCCGTCGACCCAGCCGCGGTAGTATCCCGCGGCCAGCCCCAGCAGCGCGCCCTGGACGGCCCCGACGAGCACCGCGCCGAGCCCGGTCATGAGCGACAAGCGGGCGCCCCACACCGTGCGGCTCAGCAGGTCCCGTCCGAGACGGTCGGTGCCGAGCCAGTGCGCGACCGTCGGCGGCTGATTCTGATCCAGCAGGTGCTGTGCGAGGGGATCATACGGGGCCAGCGACGGGGCGAGCAGGGCCACGAGCACGATCCCGAACGTCACCACGAGCCCGAACGCGGCCCCGCGCGAGCGCAGCAGGAGACGCGCGGCCAGGCGAAGTGGCGACGACGCCCCGCTACGCATACGCGATGCGGGGATCGAGGAAACTGTACGCGACGTCGACGAGCGCGTTCACGAGGATGACGATCACGAGAAACACGACGAGCGTGCCTTGGATCTGCGGCAGGTCGCGCGACAGCACGGCGTCGACCAGGAGCTTGCCGAGGCCGGGGCGGCTGAACACGACCTCGACAATCGCGGTGCCCGCCAAGAGATGCCCGATCGTCACGCCGAGGATCGTGATCACCGGCAGGAGGCAGTTCCGGAGGGCGTGCCGGTACAGCACCGCGCGCCGCGGGGCGCCCTTCGCCCTGGCCGTCCGGATGAAGTCCAGCCCGAGGACGTTGAGCAGCGACGATCGCGAGATGCGCGAGAGGAGCGCCCCGGTCCGCAGGCCCAACACGAGTGCCGGCAGCACCAGGCCGCGCAGCGTCTCTAACGGCCCTCCCGCTCCCCCGCCGATCATCGGAAACCAGCCGAGGTCGAACGCAAACACCAGCAGCAGGGCGAGGCCCAGCACGAAACTCGGCACGCAGATGGCCAGCAAGGCACCCCCCATCGTCACCACGTCGAGGGTGCGGCCGCGGTGGATCGCGGCGACCATGCCGAGCGGGATCCCGAGCCCGACCGCGACGACGGTGGCGGCCACCGCGAGCTGCGCCGTGGCCGGGAACTGCTCGGCGATGATGTGCGCCACGGGCTGTTCGGATCGAAACGACGTGCCGAGCCGCCCGGTCGCGAGGTTGCCCATGAACGTGACGTACTGCGCGACGAGCGGCCGGTTGAGTCCGAGCCGGACCCGCATCGCCGCGGCCGTCTCCGGGGTGAATTGGTCTTGGAGCAGTGCCGCGACCGGATCACCGGGGATCAGGTGGACCATGAGAAAGATCAGGCTCGCGCCCGCGAGCACCGTCGCGAGCGACGCGGCGAACCGGTAAGTGCAGTAGCGCAGCACCGGCGGCCGCCCCTGCGCTTACCGCGACACGGACCACTGCCAGGCGTTGAAGATGAGCAGTTGGAGCTTCACGCCCGACAGGCGCGGCGCGTAGGCCAGCATCAGCGTCGAGTTCAGCACCGGGATGGTCGGCGCGTCCTGCTCGAGCTGGCGCTGCGCGATCTGCGCGTACCGGATGCGGTCGGCGGCGTTCGTCGCGTACCGCATGCTGTCGAGCGGCGCGTCGGCCCGGTCGTAGCGGCTGAAGTTGTTTGCGCCGATGCTCTTCGAGTAGAACGAGTCGACGAGAAACTGCTCGGGTTCCGTGCGCAGCAAGGCGAAGACCAGTGCATCGAAGTTGCCCGCCCGGGCCCGCTGCAGGAACACCGGCGTGTCGACGATGTCGACGTTGAAATTCACGCCGAGCGCCTTCCAGTTCTCCTGCGCGACGGACGCGACGTCCGTTTGGTCCTGGAGCCCGAGGGCCATGAGCGAGAAGGTCTTCCCCGGAAACCCCGCCTCCGCCCCGGCGCTCTTCAGGAGCTGCTTCGCCTGGTCCGGATTATAGTTGTAGGTGACGCCGGGGAGCGCTCCCGTCACGGTGGGCGGCACCATCGTGTCGCTGAACGTGCCGAGGCCCTTGAACAGCGAGTCCAAAATGCCGAGGCGGTTCAGCCCGTACCACAGGGCTTGGCGCACGCGCACGTCGTTGAACGGCGCGCGCGTGGTGTTGAACGAGATGAAATAGGTCCGGGGCATCGGCGCGCGCAGGACCCGCACGTCCTGGGACGCCATCGCCTGACGCTGTACCTCGGGAATCTGCAGATACCGCGCGTCAAGCTCGCCGCGCCGCAGCGCCAGCAGTGCCGTCTGATCGTCCTTGACGACGCGCACGTCGATCTCCGAGACTGCGGGTGCGCCGCCGTAGTAGTCGGGATTCGCCCGCAGGACCACCTCGGCCCCCTGCTGCCACGCCGCAAACACATACGGGCCGGAGCCGACCGGGGTCGTCTTGAGCGAGTCGGGATTCGTGTCGATGATCTTCTTCGGCACGATCAGCCCGGGCCGGTACGCGACGATCGCCGTCAGGAAGGAGAGCGACGGGCGGTCGAGGGTAAACCGGACGGTGTACGCGTCCGGCGCGTCGATGCGCTTCACCTCGGCGAGGTCCGCGAAAAAGATCGACCCGCTCGCGCGGTTCGCGGCGCGCTCAAAGTGCGCGACCACGTCGGCCGCGGTGACCTCGCCGAGGCCGTGCTGCCACTTCACGCCGTGGCGGAGGTGGAACGTGTACACGAGCCCGTCGCTCGAGACTTCCCACTGCGTGGCCAGGTCCGGCTCGATCGTGGTGCCCCCGGGGGCGATCCGCACGAGTCCGCTGTAGACGAGCGAGGCGACCGAGTAATCGGCCGGCGCCGAGATCGCGATCGGGTCGACATTGATGATGTCCCGGTCGTTCGAGACGACGACCCGTACGGGCTGCGCGGGGCGCGCAGGCCCAAGATCGGCGGTGAGCGTGAGGAGGACCGCGAGGCTGGCGATCAGCGCCCACGCCCCCCGGCGCCCCGCGGCGTGCGGTCGAGCGTGCGCGGTCCCGCGTCTCATGAGGCGTCCCCCACTTCCCACAAGGTCTCGTGCCGGCTCGTGTCGGTGAGATAGTGCGCGCCCCGGGCGGTGACGAGGATCAGGTCTTCGACGTGGAAGCTGTCGTGCGGCGCGTCGTTGTAGCCGGTTTCGATCATCATCGTCATGCCCTCGAGCACCGGATCTTCGACCCACGGATACAGCTGCGGCGTTTCGTGGGCCCCCGTGCCGATGCCGTGGCCGAGGATCGACCACTTGTACGCGAGGCCGAGATCGCGATAGGCGTCGCGGCCGACCCGGCTGACCTCGGAGGCGGTCACGCCCGGGCGAATCGCGGCGACGATGCGGCGGTTCACTTCCAAGAGCTTCCCGTGGACATCTTTGTGATGCTGCGTGGCTTTGCCGACGACGACCTCGCGGGCCAGATCGGAGAAGTAGCCGTCCAGCAGTCCGCCGAAATCGACTTTCAGAAGGCGGCCGGCCGGGACCGGCGCGTCGGTCGCGATCCCATGGAAGCGTCCGGTCCGCTCGGCGGATCCGAGGAAACAGAAGGCGACGGCATCGGCGCCGCGGGTCAGCGTCTCGTAGCACATCTGCGAGGCGATCTTGCGCTCGGTGTCCCCCGGGCGCGCGGCGGCGAACGCGGCATCGATCGCGTCGGCGGTGAGCCGCGCGAATCGCGTCAAGAGCTCCACTTCCGCCGGCGTGCGGACCGCCCGCAGGCGCTCGACGAACGGCAGCGCGTCGACGAACTCGATCTCGGGAAACATCGCCGTGAGCGCGTGGAGATGGCTCCCCGGAAAGTGCCGCGCTTCAATGCCCACCCGGCCGCGCGTAATGTGTTTCGACCGCAGCACCTCGCCGACGGCGCGCACGCAGTCCAACCCTTCCCCTTCGTACGTGCGCACGTCTGTGATGAACGTGTCGCCCGGATCGAGCGCCGCCTTGCGGCGGTCCAGCACGACGAAGGCCGGATCGCCGTCTTTCGGCCAGACGACGAAGTGGAACCGCTCGACGAGGAATCGCATGTCGGGATTATAGAAGCCGGAGAAGTACGGGACCGAGTCCGGCGACAGGAGAATCAGGGCGTCGTACGGCCCGTTCGCAATGAGGTCGTACACGCGTGCGATGTTGGTGTATTTGCCCCGCCGAGCCTTGCTGACGTCCAACATAGAACTCCCCTCCCCGCCGTGTGTTCCGTCCCGAGCGGCCCTGCGCCATCTCGTGCGCCCCGCTCCTCCGTCCGAACGACCGTGTCCCGGCGGCCACCGCGGCGTCCCGGGACACGCCGACAGCCGCGGCCGCTGTGCGCCCGATGACGCCGCATACGCGAGGATGCGTGACCGTCCTGGCCGCGGGACCCTGCTGAGTTGCACTGAACGTAGCGCCGCGCCGTCCCGGGTCGCGCGCGAGAATCCGGGTACCGAGACCCACCACGGGCGTCCAGGCCGGCGGCGTGCCGTGTCACCGAGGAGATCGGCGCGAGCGCCGCTCTGGGAGCAGGCGCACGCGCGTCTCTATATTGGGGAACTCCCCGGCTGTTTCCTCCAGCGTGACGATCGTCGTCGAGGCGGCCGTCGCGGCGTGGCAACGAGAGTGTGCCGGACGTGATGCCTCGGCAGGCCCTTGCGATGAGGACGGTGAGACCGATGGCCCGAGCGTCCGCGCGGGCCGCACGGCACGACGCATCGGGTGCGTTACGGTGTCTCCCCGGTCGCTTTGAGCGTGCGCTCCGCGGCGGCGAGCCGCGCGGCCGACGCGGCATAGCGGTCTCCGCGTCCCTCGTGATGCTCGATCGTCAAGAGTTCCACGGGATACAGGCGAATGGCCTCGCGCAGCTGTTCGGCCGCGCCGTGCCGGTCGCCGGTCAGCAGCAGCACCTCGCCGAGCCACTGCCGGTAGCGCGGGGTGTAGGGATCGAGACGCACCGCGTCGCCGAGCCACGCCGCGGATTCCGAGTACAGCCCCTCCCGCTGTTCGAGGCGGCCGAGTTCCGCGCGCGGGTACGGATCCCACCGGTTGAGGCGCATCGCGAGGAGGTAGAGTTCGGCCGCGCGGGCGCGCATCGACGGCCACGGACCCATGGGATTGTTGAGCCGCCGATCGTAGAGGTCCGCGAGCAGATCCCCGAAGTACGAGGGCGTCACGCTGTCGAGCGGATCGGCCGCGAGCGCGGCCTCAAACGTGCCCACCGCCTCCACGAGCTGCCCGTCGATCACCTCCTGCGACGCCTGCGCGTGCAGGGCGGCGGCCTGGGCGGGCGCCGGCAGGGTCGGCGGCAGCCATACCGCCAAGGCGATGAGCGGCAGCGCCCACCAGCGCTCCCACCACCGCGTCCACCGGCGGTCGCGTAGGGACACCTGCGCCGCGGCGGCCGCGCTGATCAGCAGCAGCAGCGAGATATTCGTGACGACGAAGAAATTCTCGTCGACCACGCTGACGACGCCGATGCCGGCCGCCCCGGCCGCCCATCCGGCGATCCACACCCGATCCACCGCGCTGCCGCGCCAATAGCGCCGGGCGCCGAGCCAGAGGCCCGCCAGCACCGCGACCGCGAGGAGACCGACCCCGACCTCGCCCGTCGTCGCCAGGAGCTGCAGGTAGTCGTCGTGCGCCGAGCCCGGAACGGCGATCATCGCGTACGTCTCGAGCACGTCCGGTGCGCGGTACGCCGAGTACGCGTCGTTGAACGTATCGATCCCGGTCCCCCAGGTTCGGTGCGCCCGCCACACGGCCACGCCGGTGTGCCAGATGTACAGGCGGCTCGTGACCGTGTCTTCCTGCTGCTGCTCCGGCGTGATGCTCTGCGCCCGCGCCTCGACGCTCGGCAGCCGTGCGGCGGCGACCACCGCCACGACGACGAGCAGGAGTAGCACCGGCCAGGCGCGCCGGCGGATCGGCCACGAGAGCGCCGCCACGACGCCGGCGAACACCGCGAGCCCGACGTAACCCCCGCGGGAATACGTCACGATCAGCGCGAGCACGTCGACAATGAGCGCGGACGCCGGCAGCCAGCGCCAGCCGAGCGGGAGGGCCATCGCCAGCACGGCGGACGCGACGATGCCCAGCAGCAGAAATCCCGCCAGCACGTTCGGGCTGCCGAGCGTGCCGTACGCCCGGGTGCGGATCGTGGCCGCGAATGCGCGGCTCAACCAATACGCGGGGGTCGGCGTGCCGCTGGCATACTGGCCGAGCGCGACGAGGGCCTCCCCGGCGGCGATCACCGCCAGGCCGCCGACGAACACGTGGATCTTCGTCGTGCTGGTGAGTGCGATGACCGTGGCGAGGACGAGCGCCGAGAGGGCGATGATCAGGCTCGCCCCTTCGCGGGAATCGTACAGATACGTCGTGTGCGCGAGCGACAAGAGGCCCACCGCGGCGGCGGCCGCGACGCCCCACAACGGCGCGGCCGGTAGGAGGCGCCCGCCGAGCAGTTGCCGCAGGGCGGCGGCCGCGCCGAGCGTGACGGCCGCCCGATCGAACAGCGCGAGCGATGACTCGTGCTCCACAAAGCCGCCCGACGGCAGAAGCGTGAGCCCGTTCGCCGCGGCCCAGCCCACGAGCGCGAGCACGCCCAGCAGGATCAGCCAGTCAAGGAGCTCTTCCGGAAGCGTGCGCAGCGAGATCCGCACGGTCGTGACCGGGTGCGTCCGTCAGGCGTCCAGCCACGCCGAATGGAACCGCATCATCCCGTCGGGCTGGTCGACGAACCCCTCGAGCTTCGGGGAGACCAGTTTGTACTCTTTCGGGAAGTAGAGCGGCACGTACGGCGCGTCGGCGGCGAGGAGCGTCGTGACCTGGCCGTACAGGACCCGGCGCTTCGCGATGTCGTACTCGGCCCGCGCGTCGTCGAGGAGCGACTGCACCTTGGCGTTCGCGTACCCGGAGTAGTTCAAGGCACCGATCCCCGACTGCGTGACGAACGGGTAGACGTCGAAGTCCGGGTCCGGCCGGCCGCTCCAGTCGACCCAGGACGCCTGGATCTGAAGATTGACGAGCCGCTGCACGAGCGCTGCGCCCTCGACCACCTCGATCTTGAACTGGATCCCCGCGTCAGACGCCATCGATTGGATCGCCTGGAGGCTCGAGAGGTGCGCCTGCCCGGGCGGCGTGGTCACCGTAAAGGAAAAGCCGTTCGCCTGGCCCCCCTCCGCCATCTTGGACTTCGCGGTGGCGATGTTGCGGGGCGGGAGCGTCCACGCCCGGTCGTATGCCGGCGTGCCGTTCGGGAAGAAACTGTACGCCGGGTAGGCGGCGCCCTGCAGCACCTGGCCGGCGAGGACCCGCTGGTCGATCGTCGCCACGAACGCCTGCCGGAGCGCCAGGTTATTGAACGGGGCCGCGGTGACGTTGAGCGCGAGCGTGGCCCAGGCGATCGGGCTGCGCTCGATCAGGCGGAAGTTGGCGCCCGGCCTCACCGCCTCTTGGGCCAGGGTCTTGACCTGCGGCAGCGGGACGAGGCTGATGATATCGACGTCCCCGGACTTGATGTTCGTGACCCGCGCGTTGTCGTCGACGAACACCTTGAACAGCACGCCGTCGAGGTACGGCTTGCCCTGCTGCCAGTACGCGGGGTTGCGGCGGAGCAGGATGCTGTCCCCGACGACGCGTTGGGCGTACAGGAACGGTCCCGTGCCGACCGGGTTGAGGCCGTAGTCGAGCCCGGCCTGCTCGGCCGCCGCGGGCGACACCATCATCCCCGCGCGGTCGGTCAGCGCGTACAAGAGCGGGCTGTACGGCTGGCTCATGACGAGCTGAATCGTGTACGCGTCCACGACGACGACTTTGGTGACCGGCCGCAGCTCGCTCTTGCGGAACGAGGGAAACTTCGGGTCGAACAGCATGCGGGTGAAGTTGTAGGACGCGGCCTCGGCGTTGAACGGGGTGCCGTCGTGAAAGCGCACGCCCTGCCGCAGCTTGAACGTGGCGGTCTTCCCGTCGGCGCTGATCGTCCACGAGGTCGCGAGCATCGGCACGATCCGGAGATTCTCGTCGGTGTCGACGAGTTTGTCGTAGAGGCTCTGGTACACCTGGCGGTCGACGAACGCCGCGGAGCGGTGCGGATCCATCGACGGCGGATCCCCATCGACGCCGACGCGGAGCGTGCCGCCCCGGCGAATCGCCTGCGCGTCCGCGCGGCCGCCGAGCGCCTCGGCGACGGTCCAGGCCCCCGCGGCGCCGAGCCCGGCGGAGAGCAGCCGCCGCCGTGTGGTGCGTCCTCCGATCTTCCCCTTCGCGCTACGCATACGGTCCCTCCCCATCGGTTGACGTGCTCCGTGCCGCCCCCCGTGCTACCGGCCGAGCCATCCCCCGTCGACGGCCAGCAGCTGGCCCTGTATGTAGTCCGACGCCGCCGAGGCGAGAAATACCGCGGCCCCGCCGAGATCGTCGGGCCTGCCCCAGCGCCCCGCCGGAATGCGCGCCAAGATCGCGGGTCCCCGCACCGGATCGTCCTGCAGCTCGCGCGTAAGATCCGTCGCCACGTACCCCGGCACGATCGCGTTCACGTTGATGCCGTGCGGCGCCCATTCGTTGGCGAGCAACTTGGTCAGTTGTCCGACGGCCCCCTTGCTGGCCGTGTAGGCGGCGATCAGAATCCCGCCCTGCATGCTCATCAGCGACGCAATGTTAATGATCTTGCCGCGGCCCTGCCCCATCATGGCCCGCCCGGCATCCTGGCAGAGGCGAAACACCGCGTGCAGGTTTACCTGCAGGACGCCGTGCCACTCCTCCGGCGTCACCTCGATCGCCGGCTTCCGGACGCCGATCTCGCCCGCATTGTTGACGAGAATGTCGATGCGCCCGAACGCGCGGACGACGTCGGCGATCACCAGGTCGACCTGCGCCGGATCGCTCAGGTCTGCCCGGATCGGCACGCACCGCTGCCCCAGCCGCCCGATTTCCTCGGCGAGTGCGCTCGCCGGGGTGCGGCCGACCGCCGCGACGTCCGCGCCGGCCCGGGCCAGCGCGAGGGCCAGCCCCTGCCCGATGCCCCGGCGCGCGCCGGTGATGACCGCGACCTTTCCCGTGAGATCGAATGGGGTGCCGTCCGCCGCCATCCCGCCTCCCCGCCGCCGCGCATCCGCCCGGTGGAACACTCTTCGCACGCGCGCCGCGATCCTCCCCCCTGCCGCTGGATTGGCGCCGCGACAAGGAGCGGCTTGGGTTTCCGGCGAACTCGCACCTCTGGCGCCGGGACCGGGAAGGCGCCGAGGAGCCGGAGCATGAGACGCAGCCTCGCCGCCGTAGCATTGGCGTTCCTCCTCGCCGCCGGGCCCGCCAGCGCGGGCGCGCCCGCGCCGCTCGAGTTCTGGACGATCTCTCTCCAACCGCTGTTCACCGCGTACATGCAGTCGACCCTCG
Organism: uncultured Bacillota bacterium; assembly: GCA_963787105.1. Lineage (GTDB taxonomy): Bacteria > Sysuimicrobiota > Sysuimicrobiia > Sysuimicrobiales > Segetimicrobiaceae > JAJPIA01. The sequence continues at coordinate 7,050 of CAWBBU010000005.1, read as the reverse complement.
CCCGCTACGGCCGGCTGCACCCCGATGTGACCGTTCGGTGGATCGATGTCCAGCCCGAGGCGGTCGACCAGAAGCTGCTGGCGTCGATCGCGGGCGGCGTCGCGCCCGACGTCGTCAACCTCAACACCGAAAGCACGCTCCGCATGGCGCAGGCCGGGGCCCTCGTGGATATGGACGCGGCCGTGCCGACGGACGTGCAGGCGCGCTACTTCCCCAATATCTGGGCCTCCCTGCGCTATCAGGGGCGGAGCTACGGCGTCCCCTGGTACGTGGTGCCCGACGTCCTCGCGTACAACCGCGGGATCTTCGAGCGCGCGGGCCTCGATCCGGCGCACCCTCCGGCAACGACGGCGGCGTTTGCGTCGGACGCGGTGACGATCAAGCAGCGCACCGGCGTGTACGGCTTCATGCCGAACGTCGACGGGACCCGGATGCTGGCGGTGTTCCAGGAGGAAGGCCTGCCGATCCTCAGCGCCGACCGCAAGCACGCCCTGTTCAGCGGGCCCGCGTACGTGGCCGTACTGGCCGCGTACGTCGATCTCTACAAGCGCGGCATGTTTCCCGACGACACCCTGCAGCACGGCTATCTTGGGGCCACGGAGCGCTACTCCGGCGCGCAGCTCGGCATGCTGACGACCGGTCCGCAGTTTCTGCTGCGCGTCAAAACCGACAGCCCCGACGTGTATCGGGACACGCTCGTCGCGCCGGCGCCGCTCGGAAAGGGGCACGTGCTGGATCTCCCGACGATGGCGCTGACCGTTCCCGTCGCGAGCCGCCACCGCGATCAGGCCGTCGCGTTCGCGCTCTACATGACCGACGACGAGAACCAGCTCGCGTTCGATCACCAGGTCGTGATCTTCCCCTCGACGCGCCGGGCGGCGGCCGATCCGTACTTCGCCCGCGGCGGCGCATCGCCGGAGGATCGCGCGCGGGTGATTGCCGCCAGGGAGCTCGGCATCGCGCGGGACCTGACGGTGGTTGTGCCCCACAGCGACGAGCTGTTTCGCGCGTTCCAGGATGCGGTGGAGAACGCGTTTTACGGCCGGATGACGCCCGCCCAGGCGCTCGCCGAGGCGGCTCGGGAGTGGGATGCGCGGCTGTAGCCGCCTCGATGAACGCGCGCCGGACGTATACCGCGTATCTGTTCCTGGCGCCCGCGCTGCTGCTGCTCGGTGTGTTCACGTTCTACCCGGTCATCTTCGGCACCGCGCTCAGCCTCTTCGAGTACGATGTGATCTCCCCGCCCCGCTACGTCGGCATGGCGAACTTCTCGCAGTTGTGGACCGACCGGTATTTCTGGATCGCCCTCGAGAACAGCCTGAAGTATCTGGCGGTGGTCCCGGTGATGCAGTTCTGTTCGATCGTGCTCGCGCTGTGGGTGCGCCGGCCACTCGCGGGTATCGCCTGGTTTCGCGCCGCGTACTATCTGCCGGTGGTCACCTCGATCGTCGTCGTGGGCCTCTTGTGGCGGTGGCTCTTGGATGAGTCGGGGCTCGTGAACTACGTCCTGCTCCGCGCCGGCGCTGATCGAGCGCCCCGATCCATTGGCTGACGAACCCGTCCCTCGCGCTGTACGCGGTGATGTTCGTGACGTTGTGGAAGGGGCTCGGGTACTACATGGTCATCTATCTCGCGGGCCTCGGCGCGATCCCGGTGGAGTACGAGGAGGCGGCGTCCCTCGACGGGGCCGGGCCGTTCCGGCGGCTCTGGTACATCACGATTCCGCTCCTGCGCCCGAGCGTGCTGCTCGCGAGCACTCTCTCGGCGATCGCGGCCCTGCGGGTATTCGAGGAAGTGTACGTGATGACGGGCGGCGGCCCGGTGTACTCGACCTACACGCTGTTCTACTATATGTTTGATCAGGCATTCGGCGCGCTGCACCTCGGGTACGCCGCGGCGATCGGCGTCGCGCTGGCGGTCATCACCATCCTCTTGTCGATCGCGAACTTCCGGCTGCTTCGGCAGGGAGGGCTCTCCTATTATTGACCCGGCGCGCGAGGCCGTCCGAGGGGGAGCGCGGAAGCGGGCGCTCGGGACCGCCGGCCACTACCTCGGCCTGTCCGTGCTGGCGGTCGTGACCGTGTTCCCATTTATCTGGCTGCTCGCGACGTCGCTGCGCGCGAGCGGTACCATCTTCGCCTTTCCGCCGGTCCTCATTCCCCGGCCCGCGACCCTCGCGAACTTCGTCGGCGTTTGGAACACGATGCCGCTCGGCCGCTTCTTCGCCAATACCGTGTACATCACGGTGGTCGGCATTGCGCTCACGCTCGCCGTGAGCGCGCTCGCGGGTTACCCGCTCGCACGGATGCGGTTTCCGGGGAGAGACGCGATCTTCTACGCGATCATCGCGAGCCTGATGCTGCCGCAGCACGTCGGCCTGATCCTGAACTTCGTCACCTTAATGCGGCTGCGCCTCATCGACACGTACGCCGCCGTCTACCTGCCGAGCGCGGCGAGCATCTTCGGGATCTTCCTCTTGCGCCAGGCGTACCTCGTGATCCCCCAGGAGCTCGAAGACGCGGCGCGGATCGACGGGGCGAATGAGGGGCGCCTCTTTTTCCAGGTCATGCTACCGCTCGTGGCACCGGCGCTCGCGACGCTCGCGATCGTCGAATTCACCGGGTACTGGAACGCGTTTCTCTGGCCGCTGATCGTTCTGAAGTCGCCCGACCGCTACCCGCTCGGCGTCGGGCTACTCTATTTGTCGGGGCAGTTCGCGACCAACACGCGCTACATCGCGGCGGGCGCGGTGCTGATGACCGTCCCGGTCATCGCGGTGTTCCTCGCCCTGCAGCGGTACTTCCTGCGCGGCATCATGCTCGGAGCGGTCAAATGAAGATCGCGTTTCTTCCCGCCGACGGCCGGCCGATTACGCGCGATGCATTTCTCGCGCTTGCCGCGATCGGCGGGATCGACGTGCTCACCCCGCCCCGCGAGTGGCTCGGTCACCTCAAAACGCCCGCGAACGTGGACCGGTTGTGGCAGTGGGTCGACGGTCCCGGGCGGGAGGCGGACGCGCTGATCGCGTCGGCGGAGCTGCTGCTCTACGGCGGCCTGGTGCCGTCGCGCATCGGCCACGAACCGCTCGACCGTCTGCTCACGGTCGCGGCCCGGTTTCGGGAGCTCCGGCGGCGGGCCCCGCACCGGCGCGTGCTGCTCGCGGCGAGCAACCTGCGGCTGCCCTCCACGTCGGACGCCACGGAGGAGCCGACGTACTGGGCGAGCTACGGGGCGCAGATCTTCACCTACAGTTTTCACTCGGACCGGTACGCGCAGACCCAGAACCTGGCGTCCCACAGCGAGGCCGACGAGGCGAAGGCGAAGGTGCCGCCGACGGTACTCGGCGACGTCCGGGCGCGCCGCGCCCGCAACCTCACGGTGCTGCTGAGCCTCGTCGATCTCGCGGCGGAGGGCGTGCTCGACGCGCTGTTGATCGGGCAGGACGACGCCGCGGAGTACGGGTGGACGCGCCGCGACCTGCAGGCCGTGCATACGGCGATCCGCGAGCGCGGCGCGAGCCGGCGCGCGTGGGTCACGTTCGGGACCGATGAGCTCGCGGCCCGGCTGCTCGGGCGTCTCGTGGTCGCCGCCCGCGGCGGCGCCCCGCGGGTCCGCGTCGTGTACTCGTATCCCGACAACCGCGCGGGCATTCCGCGCTACGAGGGCCAGGGATTGGATCAGACGGTGACGTCCCACATCGAGACGGCCGGCTGCCGGCGCACCGAGGAGGAGGCCGATCTGACCCTGTTCGTCCATAACTTCCCGGGGGCGCAGGACGAGGCCCCCCGCCAGCGCATTCAGGACGCGCGCGAACTGGACGGATTCGTCCAGAGCATTGCCGAGGCGTCGATGCGCGGTCCGTGCGGGCTCGCCGACGTCCGCTACGCGAACGGCGCCGACCGGACGCTGATCGCGCGACTGCTCGCGGCCGCGTGGGTCGACGAGCCGCGCGCATACGGCGGCTGGAACACCGCGAGCAATACCCTCGGGATGGTGCTGACGCAGACGCTCCTGCCCGTGAATCCCCAGAGCCGCGCGTTCACGATTCTGCGCCTCCTCGAGGATTGGGCGTATCAGACCGAGATCCGCCAGCGGCTCGCGGCCGAGGTGCTGGCGAAGTTTCCGGGAACGGCCGGCGACGACCTCGGAGAGGAGGCGTACGGCGCGTGCCAGGCGGCGACGATGGACTGGCTGACCCGCGTCTTTGTCCCGCCGATGGAGCGATGCTTCCACCGGAAGATCACCATCGAGCGCGTCGAGTTTCCGTGGCGGCGCCTGTTCAATGTCGATCTCGCGGTGCGGGTCGAGTGACGCGCGGACGGGCCGCCCGGCCGCCCCGGTGACCGGGCCCGACGTCCGCGTCACGGCGCTCACCTCCGAGCCGCTGGGTGAGCTCGTCGACATCTGGAACGCCGCGGCGGGCGAGGCGTTCCCGCTCCGGACCGAGTTGTTTCAGCAAAACACCGTGGACGATCCCAATTTCGATCCCGCGGGGTGCGCGATCGCGCGCGCCGGATCCGACGGCCGGATCGTGGGATTTTGCGTCGCCAAGGTGGCGCGCGTTCCGCTCGGCGACGACGAGCTGATGCCGGAGGTCGGCTGGATCAGCATGCTCGCCGTGCACCCGTCGATCCAGCGGCGGGGTGTCGCTTCCGCCCTTCTCGAGGCCGGTGAAGCGTTCGTGCGCGGGCGGCGCCGCCGACAGATCCTGCTCGGCATGGACCCCGGGCACTTTTTCCCCGGGGTCCCCGCCGGCAGCGGAGCGGAGGGATTCTTTGCGCGCGCCGGCTACCGGCTGCGCGGTGAGGCGTACGATCTGCACCGCTCACTCGTCGACTACCACACGCCCGCGGCGGTCACCGCGGCGCTCGCCGCGCACCCGGATCTCGAGATCCGGCCGCTTGCGCCCGAGGAGGCCGCGGGCCTGCTCGTCTTTCTCGACGACACCTTTCCCGGCCGCTGGCGCTACACGGTCGCGCGGTATCTCGAGCTCGGGGGAACCGTCGGCGACATCATGGGCGTGGTGCGGCGGGGAGCGGTGCTCGGCTTCGCGCAGCTGTTTCAGCCCGGGTCCGCGTGGATCGGGCCGAGCATCGCGTGGGCCGGCGGCCGAGCGGCCGCCACGGGCGGCCTCGGTCCCATGGGCCTCTCGGAGGAGATCCGAGGCCGCGGTCTCGGGCTCGCGCTGCTCGACCGGGCCGTGCTGCACCTCGCCCGGCTCGGCCTCAGCGAGATGGTGATCGACTGGACGATCCTGCTCGATTTCTACGGCGCGCTCGGCTTCGTGCCGTGCCGCGAGTACCGGCACGGCGAGCGCCGCGCGTAGCGGCGCCGTCGGGTCAGCCTATGTCGACGAGGACGTCGATTCCCTCGACCCGGGTCGGGTAGGCGATCACCGGCTTGCGCGCCGGCCCCTTGACGACCTGGCCGGTGATCACGTCGAACTCGCTCCCGTGCCAGGGGCACGTGACGACGGTGCCCTGGACCTTGCCCTCGCCGAGCGGGCCCCCCATGTGCGTGCAGGCGTTGTCGATCGCATGGAAGACGCCGTTGAGGTTGAAGACGGCGAGCGTCTTGCCGCCCGCGGAGGCGACCTTCCCCGTGCCTGGTGCGATCTCGCTGACCTGCGCGACTTTTACCGCTGGCATCTCTGCACCTCCGGTTGGCTGCGCGCGCGTGGTCCGCGCCGCGCCGTGTCGGTCCCGCCGTGCCCTCTCCGTGCATCGTGCTACGTGTCCCCTGCCGCGCGGTCCTACGCCCGCGCGGCGAGCCGTGCCCTGACTTCCTCCGCGAGCCCCCGGGTGAACGCGGTGGTGCCGAGCGGCCCGCCGAGATCGCGCGTGCGCCGGGCCGGATCGCGCAGCACCGCGTCGACCGCGTCTTCAATCACGCCGGCCGCCACGGCGCACCGGTCGGCGGCGCGCGTGCGCGCCAGCCAGCCGAGCAGCATCGCCGCGGACAGCACGAGCGAGGTCGGGTTCGCGAGATCCCGGCCGGCGATGTCCGGGGCGGACCCGTGCTGCGCTTGCGCCATGCAGTGGATGTCACCGGCGTTGATTGAGGCCGCGAGGCCGAGCCCGCCCGAGAGCTCGGACGCCTCGTCGGAGAGGATGTCCCCGAACATATTCGTCGTCACCACGACGTCGAACCGCGCGGCGTCGCGCACGAGCCACGCCGCCATCGAGTCGACGAGCTGCTCGTCGTAGGCCACGTCGGGGTGCGCCGCCGCGACGGCGCGCACCTCCCGGAGGAACAGGCCTTCCGATACCCGCAGCACGTTGGCTTTGTGCACCGCGGTGACCTTCCGCCGGCGCGTCGGCGCGAGCTCGAACGCGGCGCGCGCGATTCGGCGGGATCCGTTCGCCGTCACCTTGCGCATCGACAGCGCCAGGTCGGGTGTCGGCATGAACTCGCCGGGGCCGAGGTACATGTTGCGGTCCGCGTAGAACCCCTCCGTGTTCTCGCGGACGATGACGAGATCCATCGGCGTGCGACCCCATGATGCGACGCCCTCACGGGAGCGGGCCGGGCGAATGTTGGCGAACAGATCAAGCGTCTCGCGCAGCTCGCCCGAGTAGTTGATGCCGCCGTCGGCGCGGGGTGGGTACTCGGCGCTGGAGGCCGGCCCGACGACGAGCCCGTCCGCCGCGCGGGCCGCGTCCAGCACCTCGTCGGGCAGCGTGGTTCCGTCGCGCCGCAGGCGGGCGAGCCCCACCTCGTGCGTCTCGAACCGAAGGCCGAGCGCCAGGGCGTCGTTGACAATCGTAAGGATCGCGACGGCCGCCGCGGTGATCTCGGGGCCGATGCCGTCTCCGGGCAGGACGACCAGGCGCACGAAGCTGCCTCCACGGGTCGTGCCGTCGCGCCCACCACGCGGCTCCCGGTCGGGAAGGATCCGGCGGATCCTGGGAGCGACGCGCCCCGCGAGCGGGCCCGCGGGTTGGGGAGCGTGTCGAGATGACTGATGCGCCTATGACTTCGCGTTCGGACGGCGTCGCGACCTTCTTCGACTAGCTTGTCCTCGCGCGCACCCGCCTCTTGGCCTGGGCG
>CAWBBU010000004.1:0-109319 GCA_963787105.1 uncultured Bacillota bacterium | reverse complement strand
TGCGCCTCACGCGGATTCTCAGTTGGGTGTATACGCTCGACAGCGCCCTGCCGCAGTGGCACTGGCCGCCGTTCCTGCACCGGCGGATGATGGCCGAGGTGCCGGGGGTCTCGCCCGTCGCGAACACGCTGCCGCCGACGATCGATGAGCTTACCGAGGGGCGCGGCGACCTGCTGACGGCCGATCTCCGGGACCGGCTGCCGTTCGCGATGCACCAGACCAATCCGATCAACCATGCGGAAGCGCTGTGGCACCCGACGATTCAAGCGCAGGTGCTCAATATTTTGGGCGTGAAGGTCCCCGTGCCGCCGGCCGGGGGCGTGACCTCGTTTTGGTGGTAATCGAAGGAGGGGATCTCTCGTGACCGAGCGCCCCGAAGATCTCGCGCGGCGGACCGCCGCGACCGTGGGAGATGAGGTGGAGCATCTCGCGGCCCGGGTCGTCGACTGCATCGAGGATCTCTCCCTCCTCGTCATGGAACGGGTCGCGGAGGCGGCGCCCCGGAGCGCCGGGGTCTCTGAGCTGCGCCGCGCGATGACCACCCTGCGCCGGCTCGCGGCACCGATGCCGCGGCTCGCCGGCCGGGTCGCGGCGGGGACATACTTCGGAGTGCGGATGGCGGTCGAGATGTATCGGACGACCGAACACGGGTGGCACGAGGGCGCAGAGCCGGCCGACGCAGACGTTACCGATCAGGAGCCATAAGGGTGGGGCCGGTCCCGCCGAGTGATCCCGCCGAGACCGGCGGGCCGGTGCGCGCGTATTCGGCAGCCGGGCTGGACGCCGACGTCGACCGGTACCTCCTTGAGGTGGACCGTGAGCTCCAGCCGTACCTCGAGCGGGCGGTCGAACGCACCCCCCGGGTGGACTGTCTCAGAGAGGGTGTCTCGTACCAGGTCCTGGGCGGCGGGAAGCGCGTGCGGGCGGCGTTGTGTGCCACCGCGTGCGAGATCTTCTGCGGGTCGTACCGTCCGGCGCTGAACTTTGCCGCCGCGATCGAGCATCTCCAGAACTTCAGCCTGATTCACGACGACATCGCGGACGGCGACGGCGAGCGGCGGGGCCGCCAGTCGGCGTGGCAGCGGTTCGGCGTGGCTCACGCCATCAACATCGGCGATGTGTTCATTCCGCTCAGCTCGCTCGCGATCCTCGAGGGCACGTACTCCGCGCAGACGAAGGTCGCGCTGTTTCAGGTGCTGTCGGAGCTGGGGCTCCTGGTGACCGAGGGGCAGGGGTTGGACATCAATCTGCGCCGCAACGATGCGCCGACGCCGGAGGATTACGTCGAGTGCGCGCGCAAGAAGACGGGGGCGTTCTTCGCGATGGCGGCCGTGGGCGGCGGTATCATCGGCGGCGCCGGGGCGCAGGACCTCGAACGCCTGCGCGCTTTCGCGCTGCAGGCCGGGGTCGCGTTTCAGATCAAAGACGACGCCCTGGATGTCGTCGGCGGGAAGGGTCGGCCGCTCGGCTCGGATGTGCTGGAGGGAAAGCGCACGCTCATGGTGGCCTATGCGTCGGTGCACGCCGCCGCGGCGGAGCGCCGGCGCCTGTTTGAGATCCTCAACCGGGCGCGGCCGGAGACGACTCCCGACGCTGTGGCCTGGGTGCACGACCTGTTCCGGCGGACGCGCGCCCGGGAACGGGCTGAGCAGACGGCGAACACGCTGATCGACGAGGCCGTGCAGCAGCTCGCGGAACTCCCGGAGACGGCGGCGAAATACCGGTTTGTTCGGCTGTCCAAATACCTGATGCAGCGGAGCCGCTAGGCCCGAGGTGCGCGGCGGTAGGAGAATCCGAGGGGAGGCGCGTGATGGCGGTGAGACGGTCCATGGACGACCGGTTGGACGAAGCGATCGTCTTGCTGCACCGCGTGCTCGCGGAGTTGGGCAGCCGGAGCGACACGGTGTCGCCGTGGCAGGAGTCGTATCTCTCGCCGCCCCAGGGCGGCCGGCTCAGCGCCACCGACCGTCTCAGCATGTGGTTCCGCCCGGCGCCGCGTGGAGCGAACCCGTGGGATAGTTTCTTTGAGGAGCCGGCCGATCTTGGGGCCGGGGTCGAGCGCCTGCCGGCGCCGGCCGGCGCGCCCGGGTATCTCTCGCCGCCCTCCCTCGGGTACGCGCCGCCGGCTCCTGCGGCGGAGGCGCCCGGCCGCCGCATCAGCCTGCGCCTGCTCCTCGCGGAGCCCGAAGCGGAGATGCTGGACACCGACGCGGAGTCGGTGGTCGGGTGTTTGTATGACCTGGTGCACGCGCTCGGCCGGGGCGACGTGGAGGCGGCGATGGCGTGCGTGGCGCCGGACTATCACGCCCTGGAAGACGACCGAGAGATCGATCGCGACGGGCTCGCCTGGCAGTTCAAGCGCCTGCTGGAGTCGCTGCGGGGGTGGCGGTTCGAGACGTCGCTCGTCGAGATCCCGCAGCCGATCCTCTATCCCGACGCGGTCTTGGTCTACACGGAGCTGATGATCGACGCCGAACATCCCGCCGACCAGGCGCGGCGAACCATCCTGGAGCGCCGCATCGCCGTCTTCAAGCAGCAGCGGGACAAGCGCTGGCTTGTGACGTCGCTGAGCCCCCTGTGAGGTCCGTGCCCCCCGGCAGCGCATTCCGCGCGGGCGCTGAGGCTCCATGGGATCCGGCCCTGTCGCTGCCGGCGCTCGTGGTGTCGCGCTACCTCTTTTTCCTGACGCGGCGTCCGATCAGCCGCAGCAACACGCACTACGTCCTGCGGCGGATCGGCGGCCTCCAGTCGCTCGCGCCCATGTTCGAGGCCGCGGCCCATCCGCGTGCGGCGATGAGCGCGCGCCTCCTGCGGAGCATGACCCCCGGCAACCTGCAGGAGACCGCCGAGCGGCTACAGCTCACGCTGGCGCCGCTCGTGCAGACGACGTTCCCGCGCGGCTACATCGCGGGGGACGCCCCGCCGCCGCGCGATTTTCTCCGGGACGCCCGCCGGATGCTCGTGGTGCTGGGGCCGGCGATTGGGATCGGCGACGAGATCATCACCTTCCCGCTGCCGCGCTGGATCAAGGCGGCCGTGCCGGGCGCGGAGATCACCGTGCTTTCGGCGTACGAGGGGCTCTGGAACCGCGTCGCGGGCGTCGACCGCATCGAACGCTATCACGAGTACCTCACGCTCTTGCGCGCGATGCGCGGCGAGAGCGCGCTCGGCGCGTTCGACGTGGTGGTGCTGATCGACTTTGAGAACCCCGAATTGCATCAGGCGATCGCGCACGAAGAGCGCATCCCGCGCTACATCGAGCTGTCGATCGGCGGCCATGCGATGGCGGCCGTGGACAACCGCCGCAAGTGGATCCACCGGGTCGCGGCGGCGGTCCCGGCGTTCGGCAATTACTACGATGGCTTCGCCCGGCTCGCCCGCGGGCTCGGGGTGTCGCCCGCGACCGCGGATCATTTCACGGCGGTCGCCCGGCGGGCGGTGCCCGGACGGCGAGACCGTGCGCATCTACGTGTCGCCGTTTACGTCCAAGTACGATCCGTCGCCCCGCTACTGGAGCCAGCTCATCGCCTCCGTGGTGCCGGTGGATGCGGGGCGGCCGGTGCGGGTCGTGGTGGACCCCGGGTCCGAACCTGACGACCCGGCGGTTTGCGTCGGACGTGGCGCGCGCCGCCGCCGGCCGGCATCCCGGGCTCGACGCGCGCTTCGAGGTCGCCGCCGCCGGCGAGGCGCGCGGACTCCCGCTGGACGCAGTCTTCGGCGAATTGGAGCAGGCCCACGCGGTCATCTGCGCCGACTCGTTCACCGCGCACGCGGCGCCGACGCTCGGCTGTACGACGCTGGTGCTGGCGGCGCCGGGGCTCGAGGACTGGCGCGTGCCCAGCGCGACGAGCTATTACTTTAGCGACGAAGCGCCGCTCGACGGCGTCGCCGCGGGCATGCGGCAGGTGCTGGCCGGGCGCGGGATCGTCCGTCTCGCGGATCCGGCCGTGCCGCCGATCTCGGACGTGGAGGTCGGCCTGGTGGCGGCCGGGCGCGAGCTCGAGCGTGCCGTGGCGAACCCGTCCGAGGAAGAGTTTCCGGCGCTGTGCGACACGTACGACCGCTTCGTCGGCGCGTACCGCGCGGTGGTCGAACGGCTGGCGGCGTGGCCGCCGAGCACCCGCGGCATGCTGGCCGATACCGTGTACGAGGCCGCCCATCGGGAGATCAATGGAGGGCGACCGGTCCCCACCGAGCTGCGCGGCGACGTGGCGCGGCACGTCGAAGATGCGTGGCGCGAGTGGCGCACCACGAACTTGAGCAAGGTCCTGGCACTGCTGGTCGAGGGGGCGGACGCGTGACGGCGCTGTCCTCCCGCGCGCTCGCGTCGGACTCCGGCGGCGCGGCGGTGGACGGGTCCCCCGCGCGGCAGGTGCTCGGGGAGCGCGTGCTGCGCGCCCTTCGAATGATCCTGTGGAGCCAGCATCCGTCGGGCGAGATCCTGTCGTACCGCCGCGATGCGGATGGGCGCTACGTCCAGTGCCGCAGTCCGTTTGTGTCCGCGTTCGTGCACGATGCGCTCTCGCTGTTCGATCCGTTCTCCCCGGGATGGGTCGACGGCAGCCTCGACGTGCTGCCGGCGCGCGGGCGCGCCCGCGCGATGCGCGCCGTGGTCGATGCCCGCCGCCGCATCCGGCAGTTCCTCGCCTGGCAGCAGGAGGCGGCCGGCGACTGGCGCTTTTTTGGGCGCGGGGCCGGGATCGATCCCGATGTCGCCACCACGGCGTCCGCGGCCGTGGCGCTGCTCGAAAGCTACGGCGCGCAGCGGCTCGAGCGCTGGGAGCGGCAGCTCGCGGTCGTCCAGAGCTTCCGATCCGCCTCCGGCGCGTACTATACGTTCGCGCGGCGCGGCCGCGGCGTGTACGGATGGACGGACGACGCCGGACGGCCGATCGTCGGGTTCGACCGGGTCGTCAATGTGGAGGTCCTTCGCTATTTGTGCCGCGTGGGACTGGGGGACCAGCCGGAGACCGCGTGGCTCGCCGAGTGGCTGTGGGCGCATATGGCCGACGGGACGCTCGAGCACGGGACCTCGCTGTTTCCGGACCCGCTGTATTTCTTCTACGCCGTGGGCCGCACGTGGGCGCAGGGCGGCCTCGCACGCGGGCGGGAGGTCGCCCTGCGCCTGCTCCCGCTGCTGCTCGGGCTGCAGCGCCCGACCGGCGAGTTTGGCGGACCGCTCAGCACCGCGCTCGGCGCGACCGCCCTCGCGTATTTCGGTGAGACCGGCCCGGCGCTGGACCGTGCGCGCCTCGCGCTGCTGCGCGGGCTGGAGCCGGGGGCCGAGCGTCCGTACGAGGATTTCGCGGTGAAGGGCGTCGGATCACCCGCCTGGGCCGCCGCGCTGTCTGTGGCGTTTCTGGCCCAGGACGAGTGCCGAGCGAAGGGGCGCGGCGAATGACCGCGACACACGACGCACTGCTTTCGCGCATCTCGGCGCTCCGCGCGGGGAGCCGGGCGGCGGGGGAGGCGTTCCTGGCCGAGCACCGTGCGGCGATCGAGGCCTACCGGGCCGAGATCAGCCTCGGGATCGACGACGCGCTCGCACACATGCGGGATGATGTGGCGCGCATCTCCGAGGACAACGCGGTGGCGGTGCGGCTGGCCGCGCAGTCGTCGGACTACGTGAGCTGGATGCAGTGGTCCTTGTGGGATCTGCCGGTGTTCGCGGTCGCGGTGCGCCCCGCGCCGGAGGTGTTTCGCCGCGCGGTCGCGGCGTGCGGGCTCGTCCACATCGCGATCACGCGGGTGTTCGACGACATCATCGACCAGCATGTGTCATACAAGGGACGGCACGACACCCTGCTGGCGTCGGTGAGCGAGGCGCGGCCCACGACCCAGCAGGCCGTGGGCCTGAGCATCCTGGCCGGGCTGCTCTTGTGTTTCGAGGGCCTCGACCGGCTCGCCGATCCGGCCCACCCGGAAGGGGCGGCGACCCTGCGCGCCCTCGTCGGGTCGCTGCGCCGGACCGTGATGGGCGCGATCATGGAGTACACCGAGCTTCACGAGTGGTCGCTCGAGGCGTACGACCGCCTGGTGCGGCTCAAGAACGTCGAGTCCTGGCGCGCGCTGTATTCGGCCCTCGATCCCGGCCGGACGTCGGCGCTCCTGCCGTTTTTGGAGCGCTACTTCCAGCTGGCGCAATACCTGAACGACGTGCAGGATCAGGAGGAAGACCTGCGCGAGGGACAGCCGAATCTGGTGCTGCTCGGCCGGCAGAACGGCGACCGCGCGCCGGGCGACGACCGCGCGCTGACCGAGCTCGCGCCGCCGCGGCGCGTGCCCGTCGGGGTGGAGCGGCGCATCGCCGAGACGTTCCTGGAGCTCGAGGCGGAGGCCGCGGCGCTGCCCCCGCTCGAGCGCGGGGTCGCGCTGTCCAAGCTCTCGGAATCGTGCGAGATCGCGTACCGCCTCGGCCTCTTCGCGGAGCCCGCGGCGGACGCGGCGCCGCCCACCCCGCCGCCGGCGCGTCTCTTTTGGTTCTCGGACCTCGCGCACGTGGTCGAAGAGGCGGGACCCGCGGCGCTCGTGCACGTGGCGTGCGGCGCCTGCGGGTCGCGGGAACGGCGGCCGCTGTTCCAGAAGCAAGGATTCGCCTACCACCGGTGCGCCGCGTGCAGTCACGTCTACGTCAGCCCGCGGATCAGCGGGGAGGTGCAGGCCCGGCTGCTCGAGGACGATTCCAGCGCGGCCGACGACCGGTACCTGGAAGCGCAGCGCATGTACGCCGAGTTCATCTGCCACTGGCTGTCGCTGCGGACGTCCGGCGCGCGCCTCCTGGATCTCGGCTTCGGCCGCGGCTACCTGATGCGCGTCGCGCCGGCGTATGGGTTCGAGGTCTACGGCGTGGACAGCTCGCAGGCCCAGGTCGACCGCCTCACGCTCGAGTTCGGCGATCGCGTCGCCCGCTGCGTCGTGGGACGGGATCCGCTGCCGTGGCAGGCGTTCGACGTGGTCGTCATGAGCCACGTCTTGGAGCATCTGCCGGATCCGCGCGCGGCGCTCGCGCAGGTCGCCGACGTCCTGAACCCGGGCGGCCTGCTGTACGTCGCGGTGCCGGATCTGGGGTCCATGCACTTCAAGGTCCTCGGCAAGCACTGGGAGGCGATCAACCCATTGGTGCACCTGCAGTATTTCACCGAGACGTCCCTCTCGACGCTCCTGGTGGGCGCGGGATTCGACGCGCCCGAGCGGCTTCAGGTCCCGGCGCTTCCGGAGGAGATGTCGCCGCGCTGGATGCGGCTCATGCGCCAGCTCGGCGGGGCGGACTCCGACCAGCTGACGGTGCTGGCCCGGACGCCGGATGGGGGCGGGAGGTGACCGCGTGCGCGCGCTGATGCTGACCGCCGACTATCCCGGGCCCGTCTGGTCCGGCATCGGCGCCGCGGTGGCGTCTCAGGCGGCCGCGCTGGTCGAGGCGGGCGTGGACGTGCACGTGCTGGCCCCCGCGCGGGCGGCCAATCCCGCGGTGTCGGCGCGCCGGGGTCCGGTGGTCCACCGGCTGTCCGCGGACCGCTGTCCGGTGCGTCCGGCGGAGTTCGACGTGCTGCATCTGCATTCGCTCAGCCTGAGCGACCTCGCGTGGGAGATGCGGCGCCGCTTTCGCGTGCCGCTCGTCTACACCGCGCATTCCCTGCTCGATCGGGAGCTGCCGGGCGTGCCCGGGGCGGACGCGTGGCGGCGGCTGCAGCGCGCGCTGATGCTGCGGAGCGACCACGTCGTCTTCCTGAGCGCGGACGAGCGGGCGGCCGCCCTCGACCGCCTCCCGGCGCTCGCGGAGCGCAGCAGCGTGCTGCCGAACGGCGTCGCGGCACTCCCGCCCGGGCGTCCCTCGGGCGCGCGACGACGGCCCGGTGGTGTTCGCCGGCCGCTTCGCGCGCACGAAGGGGATCGACCTCTTGGCGATGATCGTGCGGCGCCTCGCGGGACGGTACCGGTTTGTGCTCGCGGGCGGACACGGCGACGCGCACGGACACCGCATCACGGCCGCGCTCGCCGCCGACTGCGGGGAGGCGTGCCGCGTGGTCGGGTGGCTCGACCGGGAGGCACTGGATCGACTGTTCGCGGGCGCGGGGCTCGTGCTGATCCCGAGCGAGTACGAGCCGTTCGGTCTCGTCGCCCTCGAGGCGATGCGGGCCGGCGCCCCGGTGCTGGCCGCGGGCGTCGGCGGCCTCGTGGACGCGGTGGGGCCGGAGTCCGGCGGCCGTCTCGTGTACTCGCGCGATCCGCGGGTGTGGTGCGCGGCGATCGACGAGATCCTCGGCACGCCGGCGCTGCGTCGGGAGCTGCGCCGGCGGGGTCCGGCGTATGTCGCCCTCCGTCACGATCCCGTGCGGCTCGCCCGGCGTCTCGTGGACGACGTCTACCGGCCGCTCTGCGAGGTGGCATGAGATGACGCTCGAAGGCCAGGTCGTGCTCATCACCGGCGGATCGCGCGGGATCGGCCGTGCGATCTCCCTGCGCCTCGCGCGGGAGCGGCCGGCGCACATCATCGTGGGCTACTGCATGGATTACACGTCGGCGCGGCAGACCGTCGCCGACATCGAAGCGATGGGGGTCGCGGCCTCGATGGAGTCGCTCGACGTCGGGAAGGAGGAGATGCTGCGCGGGCTGTTCGACCACGTCAAGGCGCGCTTCGAGCGCCTCGACGTCTTTATCAGCAACGCGGCGCGGACCACCTTCCGGCCGGTGATGGAGCTGAACAGCCGCAACTGGCAGAAGGTGATGGACATGAACGCGCGCGCCTTCCTGCTCGGATCGCAGATGGCCGCCGAGTTGATGGCGCGCGACGGCGGCCGGATCATCGGGATGAGCAGCCTCGGGTCCCGGTTCTACGTCCCCGACTACGCGGGGTTGGGCGCCGCGAAGGCCGTCATGGAGACCCTGGCCCGGTATCTCGCGGTCGAGCTCGCGCCGCGGAAGATCAACGTCAACGTCGTGTCCGCCGGGTTTGTCGACACCGAAAGCATGCGGCTCTCGCCGGACTACGACGAGCTCGTCCGCCACGTGGTCGCGGCCACGCCCGCGGGACGCCTGGCGACGCCGGAGGATGTGGCCGGCGTGGTCGCGTTCCTGTGTTCGCCCGAGTCCGACTGGATCCGGGGACAAACGCTGATCGCCGATGGGGGCTATTCGCTGGCCCTCGCCCACCGTGGCTGAGCCGCGGTTCCGGGAGCGGGTCGCGGTTGTCACGGGCGCCTCCCGCGGCATCGGCCGCGCCATCGCCTGTCAGCTGGCGGCCGAGGGTGCGCGCGTGGTGGTCAACTACCGGCAGGCGGCGCCCGACGCCGACGCGGTCGTCGCCGCGATCCACGAGGGTGGGGGCGAGGCGTGCGCGGTGCAGGCCGACGTGTCCGACGAGGCGGGCGTGCGGCAGCTCGTCCGCGCCTCCGCCAAGCGGTTCGGCCGCATCGACGTGCTCGTGGCCAACGCCGGGGTCGTCCGCGACCAGCTGATCGGCGCGATGACGCTCGACCAGTGGGAGACGGTGATCCAGACCAACCTGCGCGGCCCGTTTCTGTGCATCCGGGAGGTGCTGCCGTTCATGATGCGCCAGCAGGCCGGCAGCATCGTGTGCCTGTCGTCGGTGGCGGCCGACCGGGCGGGGCGCGGCCACGGGAACTACGTGGCCGCGAAGGGCGGCCTGAACGCGATGGTGCGCTCCCTTGCCCTGGAGCTCGCGCCGAAGGCGATCCGCGTCAACGCCGTCTCGCCGGGGGTGATTCTCACGGAGATGTCGCAGCGGGTCCGCACGCTCGCCGGGGAGGAGATCCTCGAGGAGATTCCGCTCAAGCGATTCGGCGAGCCGGCGGATGTCGCCCGGGCGGTGTGTTTTCTCGCCTCGGACGACGCGAGCTACATCACGGGACAGATTCTGCACGTGACCGGCGGCTTTGGGTTGTGACCCTCGGTCGATGAGTCCAGCAGGCGAGGAGGAACGATGGGTCCGGACGAGCAGCGCACGAACCCGGCAGTGCCGGTGGCGGAGGTGCACCAGAAGGTCCGCGAGGTCGTGGCGAAGTCGCTTGAGCTCGACCTCGACGACGTGACGCTCGAGTCGTCGCTGTTCGACCTCGGCGCCGAGTCGCTGGATCTCTTGGACATGGCGTTTATGCTGGAGAAGGAGTACCGGATTCAGTTCCCGCGCGCCGACATTCTCGAGCGCGCCGCCCAGCATTTCCGCGAGGAGGACCTCGTGGTCTCGGGGGTGGTCACGCCGCTCGGGCTGGAGATGCTGCGCCGGGGCATGCCCGAGCTGGATCCCACCAAGTTCCGGCCGGGGCTCAAGGCGATCGACGTCGTCAAGATGATCAGCGTGGGCAGCTTCGCGCGGATCACCGTGCGCCTGTTGGAGGCGAAGGCCGAAGCCCCGCGCGACTGCCCGAAGTGCGGCGCCAAGCTCGTCGAGTCGACCGTCATGCCCGAGCTCGAGTGCCCGAGCTGCGGCGAGATCGTGCCGCTCGAGAGCGGGGATGATATCCTGCTCCGCGACTTGACCGAGTTGTTCAGGCAGTCGCGGGCGGAGTCATGAGGTTTCTGCTCGTCGACGCGATTCTCGAGCTGGAATCGGGTGTGCGCGCGACGGGCATCAAAAGCATTACGATGAGCGAGGATTTTTTCTCCGATCATTTCCCCCACCGGCCGATCATGCCCGGGTCGATGATCGTCGAGTCGATGGTGCAGCTCGCCGACTGGGTCGTGCGGGAGGCCAGCGACTTTCGCCAGCTCGGGCTGGCCACCTCATTCGACAACCTGAAGTTCCGGCGCGTGGTCGGCCCCGGGAGCCAGCTTCGGATCGAGGTCAAGATCGTGGAACAGGGCGCGACGGAGGTCAAGGTGCAGGGGAAAGCCTATAACGTGGACACGCTGGTGGCGTCGGCCACATTCAGCCTGACGCTCGAGCCGATCGAGCGGTATCTCGATTCCGCCGAGGCGCGCCGGATGTTTCTCCTGCTGTATCCCGACCGCACGGAGGAGGCGACATGACGGAGGCGGCGGCACGCCGCGTGGTGATTACCGGCATGGGGGCCGTGACCTCGCTCGGCGCCGGGGTCCAGGAGAACTGGGAGGCCATTCTGGCCGGCCGGTCGGGGGTGCGCCAGATCCAGCAGTTCAAGAGCGACGACTTTCCCGTCCACATTGGGAGCGAGGTCGATCTGGAACAGCTGACGATTCCGGACGTCGGGGACGTGCTGCGGCCGTTCGCGACCCGTTCGGTGAAGCTCGGTCTCTGGGCGCTCGAGGAGGCGTGGGAGGACGCCGGGCTCGGCGACGCGGACTACGACCCGTGGCGCGCGGGCCTGATCGTCGGCGCCTCGAACTTTCCGGTGATCGACGAGGGCGCGTACTCGTGGCCGACCGAGGCGCTCAATGAGGAGTCGTACAAGGAACAGTATCTCGCGATCTGCCGCAAGATGCCGGAGCTCCTGGCGCAGCGCGACATCGGCATGGTGTCGACGCTCTTGGCGGGCCGGCATCTCCTCCAAGGCCCGTGCATGACCGTGCAGTCGGCCTGCGCGTCGGCGACGCAGGCGATCGGCGAGGCGCTGCACATGATCCGCCGGGGCGACACCGACGTGATGGTGGCCGGCGGCGCCGACAGCATGCTCTCGGCGGTGTGTGTGACCGGCTTCACGCTCTTGAGCGTCGCGTCGCCCCACCAGGGCGATCCGACGAAGGCGTGCCGTCCGTTCGATCGGAAGCGCGACGGGCTCGTGCTCGGCGAAGGCGCCGGGTTGGTCATTTTGGAGGAGCTCTCGCACGCCGAGCGGCGCGGCGCGCGGATCCACGCGGAGCTCATCGGGTACGGATCCTCGTGCGACGGGTATCGGTTCACCGACA
The DNA here is from genome assembly GCA_963787105.1 of uncultured Bacillota bacterium. GTDB lineage: Bacteria > Sysuimicrobiota > Sysuimicrobiia > Sysuimicrobiales > Segetimicrobiaceae > JAJPIA01. The sequence goes on along the minus strand of CAWBBU010000004.1, from coordinate 97,478 downwards.
GCCACCCGGACGGGCGGGGCGCGATCCAGTGCATGCGCGCGGCGCTCGCGGACGCCGGGATCGAACCCGGCGCGATCGATTACATCAACGCCCACGGCACGGCGACGCTCCAGAACGACCGGGTGGAGACGCTCGCGGTGAAGCAGACGCTCGGCGACCGCGCGTACCGCGTGCCGATGAGCTCGACCAAGTCGCAGATCGGGCACCTCCTGTGCGCCTCGGGCGGGATCGAGTTGGTGGTCACGGTGCGGGCGCTCATGACCGGGATCGTGCCGCCGACGATCAACCTCGAGCATCCGGACCCCGAGTGCGACCTGGACTACGTGCCGAACGAGCCGCGGCGTGCGGAGCCGCGCACGGCGCTGTCCAACTCCTTCGGGTTCGGCGGGCAGAACGGCACCCTGATCGTCACCCGCTGGCCGGACTGACGCGGCGGCGAGGAGCGTCCGTGCGCTTTCTGTTGTTCGACCGGATCATCGAAGCGGAGCGCGGCAAGCGCATGCGCGCGACGAAACTCGTCAATCTGATGGACGGGTACTTCGTCGCGCACTATCCGCGCCAGGCCGTCATGCCCGCCTCGCTCCTGCTCGAGGCGCTGGCGCAGGTGGGCGGCATGCTGAATTTGCTGAACCACAACTTTGAGGTGGAGATGGTGTTGATGCTGGTGGACGGTGTCCGCCTGCACCGTCAGGTGCGGCAGGGCGAGCCGGTCACGCTCGAGGTGCAGATGTTGTACGACCATCCGTACGGGGCGACGATGCGGGCCGAGGCGTGGGTGCACGACGTGCGGATCGCGACGGTCGAGCGGATGGTGTACGCGCACGAAGTCACGACCGACCCAAAGAAGATCCAGAACAATCGGGACCGGTTCAACTACCAAAGCGGCGGCTGGACGCTGCCCGAGGATGCGGCGGGATGAGTGCGCCCCGGGTGCTGATCACCGGCGTGGGCGCGGTCTCGCCGCTCGGGACGCGAAGCCGGACGCACTTCGAAGCGTGGATGGACGGCCGCTCGGCCGTGCGGCTGGCCGCCGCCCCGGACTTCGAAAGCCCGACCCCGCAGATGGAGGCGCGGGTCGATGGGTTCGAGCGGTCTGCGCTGATCACGAACCGCATGCTGCGCAAGCTCCTGTCGCCGAGCGCGGGGTACGCCGTCGGGGCGGCGGGGGAGGCGATCGCCGACGCCGGACTCAAGGGGGCGCCCGCGCTCGAGGCCTGCGGCCTGTACGTGGGATCGCTGTCGCTCGAAATCGACCCCGAGGTGTTCGTGCCGCCGCTGCGCGCGTCGCTGACGCCCGCGAACGCGTTCGACATCTCGCTGTTCGCGAAGCGGGGCATGAAGCTGCTCGATCCCCTGTTTCTCGTGCGGGCGCTGCCGAACGCCGGCACGTGCGGCATCTCCGTCGAGCACCAGGTGCTGGGACCCAACACGAACCTGACGAACGGGTACACGTCCGGTCTGATGGCGGTGGGGTTGGCGATGGCCGCGATTCAGCGCGGGGAGGCCGAGTGCGCCGTGGCGGGCGGCTATGATACGCTCCTGGGCATGGACAGCCTCGCCGAGCATATGATCGCCGGGCGGCTCTCGACGCTCTACGAGGATCCGGCGCGCGCGTGCCGGCCGTTCGACCGGACGCGCGGCGGCTATGTGCTCGGAGAGGGCGCCGCGTTCGTGCTGCTGGAATCGGACGCGCATGCCCGCGCCCGCGGCGCCCGCGCCTACGCCGAGCTCTTGTCGTATGCCGCGGCGACCGACGTGGCCCTGCTCCGGCGCGACCGCGGGAGGGACTCGACCGCGCTGCGCCACGCGACGGCGAGCGCGCTCGCGATCGCCGAGTGCCCGCCGGCCGAGGTGGGGGTGATCTTCGGGGACGGCCTCGGGACCGACCTCGACGACCTGCGGGAAGCGGATGGCGTGCGGGGGGTGTGGCCGGGACCGACCCCGCCGTTCACGGCGGCCACGAGCGGCACCGGCTTCACCGGCGCCGCGAGCGGCGTCTTCTCGCTGGTCCACGCGGCCATGGGCATGGAGCAACAGGTGGTCCCGGCGCTCGCGAACTGTGCGGACCCGGATCCCGCCTGCGCCCTGCACTTCCTCGGGCGGCCGGAGCGCCGCTCGTATCGGCGCAGCGTGGTCTGGACCAGCGACCGCGGGGTAAAAAACGCGGCGCTGGTTGTCGGGGCGGCTCCGTCGTAGCCGCGGGATGTACCTCGCGATCCCGCTGCTGCTCGGAGCGGCCGTCGGCATGGCGGTCTTGGTGCGGCTGTACCTTCGGCAGAACGCGTTGATCTTTCGCCCAGGCCCGGTGCTGAACCGGTCCCCCGCCGACTACGGCATCGCCTACGAGGACATACGCTTGCCGTGCGTCGACGGCGGCGACGTGCGGGCATGGTGGATCCCGAACCCCGAAGGACGGCCCGTCGTGATCTTCTTCCACGGCAGTGATGGAAACATCACCCACGAGCTGCCGGTGGCGTGCTTCCTGTCCGTGTTGTCGGTCGGCGCCCTCCTGGTGGAATACCCGGGGTACGGCGACGGCGGGCGCACGAGCGAGCTGGGGACGTATCGGGCAGCCGACGCCGCGTGGGCGTTCGCGACGGGTGCGCGCGGCCTGCGGCCGGACCAGATCATCGTGTTCGGGCAGTCGCTCGGCAGCGCCGTGGCCGTCTACCTCGCGTCGCACAACGCGCCCGGCGGGCTCGTCGTGCACAGCGGGTTCACCTCCGTGCCGGACCTGGCCGCGCGGGCGTTTCCGTACCTCCCGGTCCGCCCGTTCCTTCGCACGCGGATGAATTCGCTCGAGCGGATCGCCGGGTACGGCGGCCCGGTCCTGATCCTGCATTCGGAGGATGACGAGGCCATCCCGGTCGAGGCGGCCCGGGCGCTGTACGCGCGGGTCCGCGGGCCGCGCCGGTTGGTTGTGTATCGCGGGCCCCACCACGGCGCCCACTGGCAGTACGACCCGCGCATCCGGCAGGCGTGGACGGAGCTCGTGAACCGGCGGACCGAGACGTGGGAACAGCCGGGGGGGACTAGGCCGGTGCGGGAAGAGATCCGCAGCATCGCGCTGCGCGCGAAGGGATTCCTCGCCGAGGCGGAGGGCATGTCGCTGTATCGGTTGGCGGTGGAGACGTCCGGGTCCGGTCCGTGTCTCGAGGTCGGCTCGTACTGCGGCAGGTCGGCGCTGTTCCTCGGGGAGGGATGCCGCGCGCGGGGCCGGTATCCGCTGTTTACCGTGGATCACCATGAGGGATCGGTCGAGCAGCAGCCGGGGCAGCCCTATTTCGACCCCGACCTCTACGACGCCGCGGCCGGGGCCACGACCACGCTCCAGGCCCTGCTGCGCAACATCCGGGAGGCGGGCCTGCAGGATTGGGTGATCCCGATCGTGGCCGCGTCGGTCCGGCTTGGACGCTACTGGCCGCCGGCGACCCTCAGCCTCGTGTTCATCGACGGCGGCCATTCGGAGGCGGACGCGTTCGGCGATTACGAGACGTGGGCGCCGTCGATCAAGTCCGGCGGGTACCTGTGCATTCACGACATCCACCCGAACCCCGCGGACGGCGGGCAGGCGCCGTATCACGTGCTGCAGCACGCACGCGGCGCCGGCGGGTGGGACTATCTCGGCACGGTGGACACGCTCGCGATCTTGAGGCGGCGGTGATCGACACCGCTGACCGGGGCGTGCCTGTGCGCTTCGCGCGCCCGCTCGGGTACTGCCACCGCGCGCGGGCGGCGTCGTGGACGATGATCGGACAGGACGGCGGGCAGTCGATCGACCTCGGCGACCGGACGCTCTTCGTGTTCTCCGACACGCTGCTCGCCGTCCCGAGCGACACCGGCGCGCGCGGGGCGGCCCGCCCGCCGTTTCAGCTCGCGATCGACGAGCCGTGCGTCTTTCTCGCAAACTGCGCCGCCACGTCCACGGGACACGAGGTGCGCGACGCGTTCGCGGACATGCGCTTCTATCATGATGCCGATGGGTGTCCGGTTGAGATTCTGACCCCGACACCGGACGAGCGGGCCGCGCGGATCCGGTTCTGGCCGGAGCACGGGATCCTGGTCGACGGCACGGTGTACCTGTACTACCTCGGGATCCAGACGATCGATCCGACGACGCCGTGGGGGTTTCGCAACCTGGGCGTGGGGATCGCCGCGTTCGATCCCGCCTCGGGCGCGTGCCGGCGGGTGTTTCGCAACGGAGACTGGCGCCTGTGGCGCGTGGCCGCGGACGATTTCCATCTCGGCGTCCAGACGCTCCGCGAGGGCGACGACGTCTACGTGTTTGGCAGCGTGCGCCGCGGTCACGTCGTGCGCGGCCTCGTGGGCCGCGCCCCGGCGGCGCGCCTCGCCGATCCGTCGGCGTACGTGTTCTGGCAGGACGAGACGGGCGGCTGGACCGACGATCTGACGCAGGCCGGCAGCGTCGGCCTCTCGGGCAGCAACTACTCCGTTTCGTACAACCCGTACGTCGGCGGGTACCTCATGGTCTATATCGACAGCTATACGAAGGAATTGATCGTCCGGCTGGCGCCGCGGGCGACGGGTCCCTATTCTCCCCCGCAGCCGCTCGGCCGCGTGCCCCATCGGGCGACGAGCGAGCTCGTCTATCTCGGATTTGAGCATCCGCAGTTTGCCGCGGATGGCGGACGGCGCGTGTACGTCTCGTACTGCCAGCCGCACTTCACGCTTAGCGCGCTCGTGGAGCTGTGCTTTCGGTGACGGCGGAGACGCTCCGCGCACTGGTCGATCGGCTGCCGCGGTACGGCGACCGGCCCGCGGTCGGGCTTCGCCGGGGATACGGCACGCGCTGGTGGAGCTACCGGCGCCTGCACGAAGAAGCGCGCAGGGCCGCCGCCCGGCTCGGGACCCACGGGCTCGCACCGGGGGCGCGCCTGCTCCTGTGGGCGGGCAACAGCCCGGAATGGGCCGCCGTCCTGTTCGGCGCGGTGATCGCCGGCGTGGTGGTGGTGCCGGTCGACGAGACCTCCTCGCCCGCCTGGGTGCGGCACCTGGTCGAGACGATCCGGCCGGCGCTGGTCGTGCACGGCCCGGACCAGGACGTCGACGGGATCGCGTGTGCCTGCGCTGCCCCGTGGAGGCGCTGTGCGGCGGAGACGGTCCGCCCCCGGCGCCCCCGCGTACGTGCGGCCGCGTCCCCGGATGACGCGGCCGTGATCCTGTACAGTTCCGGGACCACGCGCGAGCCAACGGGCGTGATTCTCACCCATCGAAACTTGGTCTCGCAGCTGCACGCGTTCGACCGCTGGCGGTGGGTGACGCGGTGGCTGCCGTGCCGCATGCTGGTGCTCTCGCCGCTCAGCCACGTACAGGGCCTGCTGATGGGGCTGTGCGTCCCGCTGGCGTTGGGCGTCAGCGCGCTGTACAGTGAGTCGGTCGATCCCGCCCACGTGATCCGCACCATCCGGCAGAACCGGATCACCCTCTTGCTCGCGGTGCCGCGCGTGCAGCGGCTGCTCGCGCGGGCGCTGCAGGCGGCGCCGTACGGACGGGAGGGGCGTCCGCTCGGCGAGCACGCGCGGGCGATCCGCTTCTTCCCGTGGCGGCGGCATCTCCTGTTTCTCGCGACGCACGCGCAGCTCGGCTACTCGTTTTGGGTGCTGCTGGTCGGCGGCGCGCCCCTGCCGCCGGAGGACGAGCGGTTCTGGTACGAGTGCGGGTACGTCCTCGTCCAAGGCTACGGGCTGACCGAGACGACGGCGCTCGTCACGCTCAAGATCAACCATCCGTTCGGCGCGCGCCCCGGCTCGATCGGCAGTCCGCTGCCGCACCACGAGGTGCGCATCGGCGAGGATGGGGAAGTGCTGGTGCGGGGTCCGAGCGTGTCGCACCGGATCTTCGGGGACGGGGACGCCGCCGGGAGTGCGCCGGCCGACGGATTTTTGCGCACGGGAGATCTCGCGACGCGAGACGCGCGGGGGCAGCTGTATCTTATCGGGCGCAAGAAGGACGTGATCGTGACGGGCGAGGGCCTCAACGTGCATCCCGGCGACGTCGAGGCCGCGCTCGAGCGCGTGCCGGGGGTGCGCGAGGCCGTCGTCGTCGGGCTCGCACGCGGTGGGATCACCGAGGTGCACGCCGCGCTGCTGCTCGCCCCCGAGGCGGCGGCGGAGCGGGTGATCGCGGACGCCAACCGGACGCTGGAATCACACCAGCACGTCCGCGGCTGGACACTGTGGCCGGATCGGGATTTCCCCCGGGCCGCTCTGCTCAAGGTCCGCCGCGACGAGGTCGCGCGCCGGATGCAGGCGCTGCAGGCGGCCGACCCGGCGGGCGTGGCGCCGGATCCCGAGCGGCCCTCGCTCGCCGAGATCCGCGCGACCGGGGATCCGCACCAGCGCGTGCTCCTCCTGGCCCGGTATCTGAGTGAGCCGCACGAGACGGCGGCGGGCGACGACGCGGTCTCCGTGATCGACGAGCTCGGGCTGAGCTCGCTCGACACCGCGGAACTCGCTGACGCTCCTCGAGCGCGATCTGTCCCGGCCGCTCGACTGGCTCGCGATTACGCCGACGACGACGGTCGCGCAGCTCAGGGCCATGGCGCGGGCGGCGCCCCCCGCGCGGGCGTCGAGGCGCCTGCCGAGCCGGCAGCCCGCGTGGTCCCGTGGACTGCTTGGGCGCTGCGTCCGCCGGGTCTCACAGCCGCTGCTGATCGGCGCGTGGGCGCGTACGACCACGAGACTCACGGTGGAGTGGACTCCCGGCGCGTCCGTGCCCGACGGTCCGTGCATCGTGGCGGCCGCGCCGCATTTCCACTGGCTCGACAGCTTCGTCGTCTATGCCGCGCTCCCGCGCCGTGCGCGGCGGCGCCTCGTCACGGTCGCGAACCTCGACTTCTCGGAGTTCTTCTCCCCGCGGCCCGGAGTCTCCGGACCCACGCGGCTGCTCGTCGGCCTGGTCTACTACTTGTGCTGGCCGCTGGCGTTCAGTTTCGTCGTGCTCCCAGGGTTCGGTGACACGCGGGCCGGCCTGCACGACCTCAGCGAGCTGGTGGACGCCGGGGATAGCCCGATCGCAATCCCCGACCTGCGGATCTCGTCGCGGCGCGGATGGGACCGGGGCGGGGGATGGATCGCCGTCATGGCGCGCGAGGCGGGCCTGCCGATCGTGCCCGTGTGGATGGAGGGCAACGATGATCTCCGGCTGTCGCCGTTCGGACCGCGGACCCGCGTGCGGGTGCGCGTGGGGCCGGTGGTGCGCATCAGTCCGGCCACGCCGCTGCCCGAGGTGATCGCGCGGCTCGAGGAGGCGCTGGACGGCCTGGCGGCCGGCGCGGGGAACGCGGATTGCACGTAACGCTCCTCACCGCGGGGTCGCGGGGCGACGTGCAGCCTTACGTGGCGTTGGCGATCGGCCTCCGCGAGGCTGGGCACACAGTGCGGATGGCCGCGCCTCTGCCGTTCGAGCCATTGGTGCGGGAGCACGGCCTGGAGTTTGCGCCGACGGCGCAGGCCCTCGGGGCGCTGACGTCGGACGCGTCGTGGCAGCGGTGGCAGGAATCCGGCGACAATCCCGCCGCGTTTGTGTGGGGCGCCCTCGGCGTCGCGCGTGCGACCGGCGCGGTCATCGAGTCGCTCATCGACGACTACTGGGCCGCCTGTCAGGGCACGGATTTCATCGTCTGCTCCTCGTCGGCGATTGCCGGCCCGCTGCTCGCCGAGGCGCTCGACGTCCCGCACTGCTGGGCGCTGTGCCAGCCGATGAGCCGCACCCGCGCGTTTCCCCACTTCTTGACGCCCTCGGCGATTCGATTGGGGCCCGGGTTTGACGCGTGGACATACCGCGTCGCCGCGCGCGCGTACTGGCTCCTGTTCAGGCCGGCGGTCGCCCGCTGGGCGGCGCGGCGGATCGGGCGGCGGCTGTCACGCCGGGACCTCGACGGCGTGCCCGGCGCGGGATCCGGCGTGATCTTGTACGGGTTCAGCCCCCGCATCGTCCCGCGGCCGCCCGACTGGGGCGAGCAGATCGCGCTGTGCGGGTACTGGTTCGTGGACGTCCCGACCGGGTGGCAGCCTCCGGACGACCTGGCCGCCTTTCTGCGTGGCGGGCCGCCCCCGGTGTTTGTCGTGCTCGACCGCATCGGAGTCTCCGCGCGAGACGACCTGCTCGGCATGACCGTGGCCGCGCTCACGCGCGCGGGCTGCCGCGGGATTCTCCTAGAGCCGGGTGGCGACGTCGGGCCCGTGAGCTTCCGGGGACCATGCTGCGCGTGTCGAGCGTGTACTATGACTGGCTGTTTCCTCAGGTGGCGGCGGTCATTCACCACGGTGGGGCCGGGACGACCGCGAACGCGCTTCGGGCCGGCGTGCCGTCGGTGGGGATCCCCGGATTTTACGACCAGCCGTTCTGGAGCCAGCGCATCGCGTCGCTCGGGGTGGGCCCGTCCCCGATTCCCCGCCGCCGGCTCACGGCCGCCCGACTGGAGGCCGCCATTGTGGAGATGACCCGGAACCCGGAGATGCGAACGCAGGCGCAGCGCTTGGGCGCCGCGATTCGCGGCGAGCGGGGAGTGGCGTGCGCCGTCGGCCGGCTGGCCGGGGTGCTCCGTCAGTCCTAGGGATCCGAGTCGGCCAACGTCATGCGCGGCGTCTGTGCGGCCGAGACGGCACCGGTGCGAATCAGATGCAGGAAGAGGCGATCCGACGCTGTGGTGGAGAGGCGCGGAGTGGCGCCGCCACTCGGCGACCGTGAGGACCTGTCCCGCGTGAGCGGCGAGCAGTTCGCGCGCGCGCGCGCGGAATGTTCACGCCGTCGAAGGGCGGCGGAGGTGTCCGGCTCGACGCGAAAGCGGAGGGCGGGCTCCGTGTAGTGCGTGGCCAGTCCCTCAACGGGTGACGGTCGCGGCCCGGCGCCCCACCGGGCGAGGAGCCGCCCGGCCGCTCCCCGCCACGTGAGCCCCTCGGCGCGCGCAGCGGCAACCTGCTCCCCGGGACCATCTCGGTGACGCGCGACCAGCGCCTCCCACAAGACGACCAGCCGCTCGGCGGTGCTGCGCCACGTGAACTGGCCGGCGTGCTGACGGCCGTCCCGGGCCGCCTCCTCCCGCAGTGCGGGTTCCTCGAGAAACCGTCGGAGCAGCGCCACGAGTGCCGTGAAGTCGATCGCGCCGGCGTCGGAGAGATGCCGCCAGTTCAGCGTTCGCGCGTAGGCGCGGCTCGCCACCGTGGGCACCATCCGCCCTCCGTAGAAGGGCGGCAGGACCTCCGGATACCCATTCCATTCGCTGGCGACGATCGGGAGGCCGGCGGCCTGGGCTTCGAGGAGCGCGATGCCGAACGATTCCTGCGGATTCCGCGCCAAGCGACACAAACAGGTCGGCGGCGGCCAAGACGTCCGGCTTCTTGTCCTCGTCCAAGTTGTCGATGATCCGGACACTCGCCCGCAGATCGAGCGCGTCAATCAGTGCGCGAACCCGCTGCATGTAGGCCACATCATCCGGGCCCAAGCCTCCGACGAGTGCCAAGCGAAGGCGCCCGCCGATCGGGGCGGTCTGCCGCAGCGCGTGCAGCGCGTAGACGAGCTGGATGTAGTCACACTTTTCCGAGGAGAGACGCGCCAGGCTGAGCACGACCAGGTCGTCGCCGGCCGCCTCGAGGAGGCGCCGTCCGCGCGCCCGGTCGCCGCGCGTGATCTCGTCGCCGAGGATCCCGTGCGGGATCACGGTCATGGGCGGGTAGGCCGACGGCATCCCGGGCATCAACCGCGCCCGGCGCGCCGTATTCTCGCTGGGGAGCACCCACGCGGCCGGCGGCCATCCCCGCCAGCCCTGCCACAGCTCGGCGTAGAGGCGCAACTCAAACTCGACCAGGAACAGGCTGTGAATGTGCTGGACGACGGGAAGACGCCGGGTGGCGCGCGATCGTCGAAGCCAGCGCCGGAGTTCCGGAAACGGCGACAGCCCGTGGAGCATCAGTCCGTCGAATCCCGTCAGGAATGCCGCGGGCATCGCCGGATCGAACGGGACGATGCTGACCCGGGAGTCGCGGAGGCGCGGCCCGCAGTAGTCCGCCAGCTGCGCCTGATCGTCCGCGTTGCCGAGCGCCAGGATGCACACGTGCACGCGTCCGGAATCCGGCAGCGTCTCGATGAGGGCGCGCTCGACCGCGGCCTGCCCCGCGTTGGCGAAGAGTCCGGCGATATGCTGCGGGGTCAGCAGCCGCAGCACGGACCGGGTTGCCTCCGTGTGTCGAGGCGCCGGACCCGGCGCCTAGGCCGGTTGTGCGAGGACATACACGAGGGCAGATCCCTCGACGGTGCAGATCTGGGGTCGCATCAGCATCATCGCGGTCCGCTCGTACGGGGCGGTGAACACCTGGAGCTCCGCCAGCGTGTGCAGGTCGAGCATCTTCCCCAGTTCCGTGCCGGCCGGGACGATGGTGCCCACCGCATCCTCCCGCAGGGTCGGGACGAAAATGCCGCCCACCAGCGCACGCAGTCCTTGGGTCTTGCCGACGTTGACGGCCGCCTCCGCGGGCGCGGGGGCGCGGTCCAGCGCGAGCACGCCGAGGGTGAACAGGGCGCGCTCGAGGCCCCGCACGTTCCGCTCGGTCCAATACATCTCCCGGCTCGAACGCCCGCCGACCTCCACGTTGGCGACCTTGATGCCGAGCGAGCGCGCGTAGGTGGTCAGCCCGCCGTGCTTGTTCGGCGCGTTGCTGATGAAGGGCGCGCCGAGATCGGCCGCCAGCTGCTCGGAGCCCTCGAACCGCTTGACGAACGCGTTGATGCACCACGTGCCGCCGCCGTGCAGATCGATGACGACATCGCTGTCGGCGATGAGCGGCGCGAGGGCCGCCGCGAGCCGGTCCGTGTGCGACCCGTCGCGGTTGCCGGGGAAGACGCCGTCCAGGTCGATCGAGTTCGGGGAGTCGATCCACGAGTTGCGCCGCTCGACTTCCGCGGCGAGGGCGTTCGCGGTGAAGATGACGCGCAGCCGCCCCGCGAGCTGGGATGCCGGCCGCTCGCAGAACATCTTGATCGCGAGCGCGGACCAGGGCCCCTCATCACCGTGCGTGCCGGCGATCAGGGTGGCGCGGGGACCGGCCGCGCCGGCTTCGCCGTATTTCAGTGGAATGTGCTGCGCCGCCGCGTGGGCCGTCACGCGGAGTTCGCTCCATCGCAGCGAGTCGTAGATGCTGGGCACGAGAAGACCTCCTGTTGGGGGCCGGCGGGGCCGGTCGATCGCCGGTCATCCGTCCGGCGCTAGTCCGTGTACGTGCGGTACCACGCCTGACGTGTGCGGAACTCGTCCGGATAGAGCGTGACCTTTTCCGGCGCGAACTCGAAGTCGTCGCCCTCTCGTGCGATCGTCTCGACGATCGTGCCGGCATCGAAGCGGTACCCGGAGAAGCGACTCGGCGGCTGCGCGGCGAGCCACACGAAGCCCCTCCCGAGGGCGACCGGGTCCGCCCACTGCGCTTTCACCGCGTCCGGCGCACGATCGTAGTCCGCCCACGTCATGCGCGTCGGTTTGATGCGGGCGCCCGGGCCCATCGTGTTGATTGCGATATTGTGCCCGGCGGCTTCGAGGGAGAGCGCTTTGACAAAGCCTTCGATGCCGTGTTTGACGGTGCAGTACGCGATTTCCTCCTTGTAGCCCCGGACGCTCGAGCCGCTCGCGATGCCGATGATGTGGCCGCCGCCCTGCGCCTTCATCTGGCCCCACGCGGCGGACGTGTAGTTGAACAGGCCGCCGATCCCAACGTCGAGTTGGCGCGACCATTCCGCCGGCGTCGTCGCGTCGAACGTCACGAGCGGCATGTAAATCGCGTTGTGCACGACGACGTCCAGGCGCCCCCACCGGTCGACGATGCGCCCTACGACGCGCCGGCACTCGGCGAGGTCGGCCACATCCGACCGGAATGTCTCAAACTCCGCGTGGTCCGCCGCGAGGTCGCGCGCGCAGCGCTCCAGTTCTTCGCCGTTGAGGTCGAGCGCACAGACCCTGGCCCCCGCGGAGGCAAACGCCCGCGCGATGCCCCAGCCGAGCCCGCGGGCGGCTCCGGTGACGAGCACGACGCTCTCGGCAGGACGCATCGGCGCTCGATCCGGTCCTATGCGACGAGCGCGGCCGGCCGGCCGCGCGACGGACGGCGCGTGACCAGGGTGTCGTTCGGGGTAGTCCCGGACGCCGGCGCGATCCAGGGCGCGCCGACGCGGTGGCGGCCGTGTGCGCGCTCACGCATCGGAGCCGTCCGTCCAGCCGGCGGCGTCGGCGGCCCGCCGCACGGCGGCGACGCTCGGCGCAACTTCGCTCGCGAAATCGGTCCAGGTGCATTCGATCGAGCAGTCGCCGCCATAGCCGGCGGCGCGCAGCCGGGACAAGAACGCGGCCAGGTCGTAGTGGCCCTGGCCCGGGGGGCGCCGCGCGGAGTCCGCGATGTGCGCATGCGCGATCAGATCGGCCGCCGCGTCGATCGCCGCGAGCGGCTCGTCCTCTTCCACCATGTGGTAGGAATCGGCCACCAGCCGGAGCTCCTCCAGGCGACGCTCGCGGATAAACGCGGCGCATTCGCCGACACTGTTGAAGACGTTGCTTTCGGCGCGGCGCAGCGGTTCGAGCGCAACGACCACGCCGCGCCTGCCCGCCTCGGCGGCCGTCCAGCGCAGGAGCCGTTCGAGCTCATCCAGCGCGCCGGCGCGGTCCACCCCGTCCGGGACGGCCCGGGACCGGCCGCTCCCGAAGACGACGACGCGTCCGCCGGCCGCCGCGAGCCGGTCGAGCGCCTCGATGACGTAGCGGCCGACGGCGGCCCGGTCGACCGACGGGCCGACGAGGCTGATCGTCCGCGGAAACAGGATGTTGTACGCGATCGGCCGGAGATGAGAGCCGGCGATGCCCGCCAGAAACGCCGCACGGCCGGCCTCGCCGTCCGCCATGACCGTGGTCGCGACCGGGAGCTCATAGTAGTCGGCCTTTGCGGCCTCGACCGCGGCCACCTGGTCAAACCCTGAGATGCAACAGCCGAGTTTCATCCGTACGCCACCCCCACGCCGCCCCGTCGGGCGCGATCCCTGGTCCACGACCCGGTCTCAGGTTTGCATAGCACGACGCGGTCCGCATTGCAACGTGGCCGCCCGAGGTGCGCTCTACGCACGTCGACGTTGAGAAGGCGCGCGATCGCATCTCCATCACATGACCGATCACGCGAATCCGTGCGAACCCCACGCCGTCCGAATCGGCGGGGCGAGGAAAGGGTTGGGAATCCCGTCTCGCGAACGCTCGGCCGTACGAAGGCATCCGGCGCGGACGAGGACGGCCGAGTGCGCGCCCGACGAAGGGAGGCACTGGTCCGGCGGTCGGCACCATCCTGACGGTGAGCGCGTCCGCGGTGGTGGCGTTTGGGTTTGCCCGCATCCGGTTCGCGGGGCGGGGGGTCTGGTTCGCGGTGATGATGCTGACCCTCTTGCTGCCGGTCCAGGTCCAGATTATTCCGCAGTATATCCTGTTCGCGAAGCTCGGGTGGCTGAACACCTTTCTGCCGCTGTTGGTCCCGCGGCTCGGCGGCCAGGCGTTCTTCATCTTCATGATCATGCAGTTCATCCGCGGCATTCCGCGGGAGCTGGACGACGCGGCGGCGATCGACGGCTGCGGGAAGCCCGGAGTCTTCCTTCGCATTATCCTGCCGCTGCTCACGCCCGTCCTGGTGGCGGCGACGATCTTCTCCTTCTACTTCACGTGGGGTGACTTTCTGAACCCGCTGATCTACCTCACCAACCCCAAGCTCTACACGGTCTCGGTCGCCCTGCGGGCCTACGCCGATCCGACGAGCGCGACCGACTGGGGAGCGATCTACGCGATGTCGGCGCTGTCGCTCGTCCCGGTGTTTCTCATCTTCGTGGTCTGTCAGCGCTACCTGGTGGAGGGCATCAGCACGACCGGCTTGCGGAGGTAGGACGCGCCGCGTCACGCGGCCGTTCCCGGCCGCGTGCGGGCAAGGAGGCGACGGCGGATGAAGGTCGCGTTTGTCGGTGGAGGCAGCGTGCAGTGGACGACCAAACTGGTGACCGACATGGCGCTCAACGCCGCGCTGGCCGGCGTCGACCTGGTGCTGCACGATCTCGACGGGGAGGCGCTCGACCTGATGGTCGCTGCGAGCCGGCGCGTGGTCGAGCAGCTCGACGGTCGTATCCGGATCACGGGAACCACGGACCGCGCCGAGGCGCTGCGCGGCGCCTCGTTCGTGATCCTGTGCGTCGCGATCGGCGGCTTGGATGCGGTGCGCCAGGATCTCGCGATTCCCGAGCGCTACGGGATCTACCAGTCGGTCGGAGACACGGTCGGCCCGGGGGGGTGGGCGCGCGCGCTGCGGCACATTCCGTTCGCGGTCCGCGTCGCGCGGGAGATGGAGGGGCTGTGCCCCGACGCGTGGCTCCTCAACCTGACCAATCCGATGACGACGATCTGCCGCAGCGTCACGCGCGCGACCGGGATCCGCACGATCGGGCTGTGCCACGAGGTCGACCTGTTCCGCCGCCACCGGTTCGCGCCGCTGTTCGGGGTTCCCACCGACGCGATCACGCTCGAGGTCGCCGGAATCAACCACCTGCCCGCGATCCTCCGTATGGACGTCGCGGGGGAGGATGGGACCGCCAAGCTTCGGGCGTGGCTGATCGCGCACAGTCCGTTCGAGTTCCTCACCGAGCACGCGCCCGACCCGGCGCGCGACGTGTTCAAGGACCGTCTCGCGGTCAAACTCGTGCTGTTCCAGCAACTGGGCGCGCTGTTCGGCGCGGGCGACCGCCACCTCGTCGAGTTCTTCCCCGGGTTTCTGACCGAGGCGACCGGCTGGGGAGCCCGGTACGGCGTGCGGCTGACCACCGTGGACGAGCACCGCCTCGTGACCTGGCGGCAGCGGCGCGCGTGGGTGGAGCGCTACGTCGCGGGCGAGCCGGCGGCGCTCGAACACTCCGACGAGACGCTCGCCCCGGCGATGGCGGCGCTGGCCGGAGGGCCGCCCGGTCGATTCGTCGTGAATGTGCCGAACGGGGGGCAGATCGACAACCTGCCTCGCGCCGCGGTCGTGGAGTGCCTGGCCGATCTCGACGCGATTGGCGTGCATCCGCGCGCCGTCGGCCCGCTGCCCGATGCCGTGTACGCGGCGATCGCGCCGCACGTCGCCCGCCAGGAGCTGATCGTTGAGGCGGCCCTGACGGGCCGCCTCGAGCCGGCACGGGCCGCGCTGGCGCTGGATCCCCTTGTCCGAGATCCCGCGAGCGTGGAGCCGCTGCTCGAGGAGCTCCTCGCGGCGCACGCTCGCTTTCTGGGGCCCGGACTCGCGGCCGGCCCTCGGGCGGCGGGCGTGGAGTCGTCCGCGGGGTAGGGCGGTGACCAGAGGGTCACGTTCTCACCGGCGGCCGGTACGCGATCGCGCATGCCTGCCGTGCACGCCCAACGATTTGTCGTCTCTAACGTGACGGCGCGGCATTGGTTCGGTTCAGAAACCGGGCGTCTCGCCGGGGCGCGCGACTTCCCGACCGATCTTCCCCCTGCGCCGCTCGGTGGTATCCTTAGGGCAGGGAATGTAGCCCGCTCGAAGCGGCGCAGCAATCGGGGAGGTGGGACGTGCACGTTCTTGTGGCGACTGACGGGTCCGAGCATGCGATCCGCGCCGCAGCGTTTGCGGCACGACTGGCGGGAGAGTTGAAGGCTGCGGAGGTAACCTTGGTGAGCGTGGGACATATCCCATCCGCGGCCCTCGCGGGTCCCGCGGCCGGCGCGATGATCGATTTGGAAGCCCTCGAGACATCGCTCGAGCGCACCGGTAAGTCGATTCTGGCCGAGACGCGCAAGCAGTTTCCCGGTAAGATGCGCGTGACCGAGTGGTACCGGTTGGGCGATCCGGCGACCGAGATCGTCAACGCGGCGGCGAGCGCCAAGGCGGACGCGATCGTGATCGGGTCGCGGGGGCTCGGGGAGATCCGCGGGCTGCTCCTCGGGAGTGTCAGCGAACGGGTCCTGCACACGGCGCCGGTGCCCGTTCTCGTCGTGCGCTGATCGCGCCGATTACTCGCCCGGCGCGCTTCCCGGTACGGCCGCGGCGTACCGCATGAGCGCTCCCACGTCCTCGGGGAGCCGTGCGCCGACGTCGGGGTCGAGCACGCGAAGCTCGGCGCCGCGCGCCCGTGCCAATCCTGGCAGGACCTGCCGGATCGGTTCCACGCTCATGGCGTTCCCGCAGGCCGGGCAGCGGTCTGTGGGTACCGTGGTGGCATAGCCGCAGCCTTCGCACTCCCGCACGTCACCGTCGAGGTCGCGCCCGGCGAGCAGGATGTGCACCTCGCCCTCGAGCAGCGCGGTCAGCGTCCGCTCGCGGCCGACCACGCCGCGCGCCGCTGCCGCCGCGCCGCTCACCGCGGCCGCCACGTCCTCGGCCTGCATGTCACGCCGCTTCGCGAGCACGAGCGGCAGCGTGCGGGCGCGTACGTCGTGGAGCGGCACATGGTCGAGGAGCGGTTCGATCCCGACCACGCCGGCGCGCAACGGCGCGGGAAGATGCTCGCGGACGACACCGCCCGCCTGCGCGAGCGCGCTGATGACCACAAGATCCGCGTGCTCCGCCTCCGCGATCGGACCAAGGCGCCGCGCGGTCTCCTGCCAGAACTCATGCACGCGCGCGTCCATCTTCGCGTCGAACGAGTCTCCGGCTCCCGCGCTTCGACCGCCGCGCACGCCGGTCTCTCGCGTGGCCGCGGCCGGCTGTCCCGTCTCAAACCGCCACTCTGCGGTGTTCAAGGTCAGCGTCGCCTCGGCGACCGGACGGACCGCGTCCCCGTCGATCACCGCGATCTGGGCGTGTTTGCGATCGACGATGACCACCAGGTAGGGGGAGTACTTGCGGGCGGCCCACAGGACCGGCAGCAGGTCTGGACGTCCGTAGGCGATCCGGTTCGGGACGGACGCGGCCAGCGCAAACACCTGCCACAGATCTGGGGCGGCATAGACGGCGAGTCCCTCGCTGTGGGGCCGTTCGGACGAGAGATACGCGAGCACGCGGCGGCACGCGTCGTCGGCCTGGCCCCGCGCCTCGCCGGGGAGCGCCTCGCGCCATCGCGCCAATGCCGAGTGCGCCCAGATGCGGTATGCCGGATTTGCCGTTCTGCTGTTCGGCCTCCCTGGGATCGACGTCGAGCAAGACCGACAGCACATCGCGGGGCGTTCGTTGGATCAAGGCGTCCAGGTCATGGGGCGGCAGCATGCGGGCCAGTCCTCCTTCGCGCGATTCGCACATGCGGATGGATCGACCACTCTGATCGTACCACCGTGGGATGGGTGCGCGGGATTCCTGGCCCGGCCGATGTTTTTTCGCGCGATGCCTGCTACGCTAGGGCAGGCACGTGGTGGCCGGCGCGCGGCGGCGGCCGGCGACGGCGTCTCCCGAGAGCGGCGGAGGCGGTGCCCGGACACCACGGCGGGGGACGCGAGTTGAGTCTCGTACAGGTCGGGGCGGGTCGGCGCGAACGGTTCGTCCGGTTGAGGACGGGGACGTTTGACGTGCTCGTGGTCGGCGGCGGGATCACCGGCGCGGGCGTGGCGCTGGACGCGGCCGCCCGCGGCCTGTCGGTGGCGCTCGTCGAACGCGGCGATTTCGCCGGGGGCACGAGCAGCCGATCCACCAAGCTCGTGCACGGCGGTCTCCGGTACCTTCCGATGCTTGATATCGGGCTCGTGCGCGAGGATCTTGCGGAGCGCGGGCGCCTCTTGAGGAACGCCCCGCATCTCGTACGCCCGCTTCCGTTCATGCTGCCCCTGTACGCGGGCGCCACGCAGCCGCTCGGGCTTCACCTCCCAGCCGCGCTACGATTCGCGCTGCCTGTGGGGATCGAGTCCGGTCTGTGGGCGTATGATCTCCTCGCCGGGACCGGCCCCGCGCGCGCGCTGCCCGGACATCGACGGGTGACCCCCGCCCGCGCCGCCGCGCTGGTGCCGTCGATGCGGGTCGATGGGCTGCAGCACGCCTACGTCTATTACGACGCGGCCACGGACGACGCCCGGCTGACGATCTCCGTGCTGCGCAGCGCGGTCCGGCGAGGCGCCGTGGCGACCAACTACGCCGAAGTCGAAGGGTTCGTCACGGAAGCGGGGCGGGTGACCGGGGCGCGCGTGCACGACCGGCTGACCGGTGATCGCCTCACGGTCGCCGCGCGCACCACCGTCAACGCGACCGGCGTGTGGGCGGAGGCGGTGGCCGCTCATGATTGCGCCGCCGCGGTTCCGCGTGCGCCGGGCGAAGGGGGTCCACCTCGTCGTGCCCGCCGACCGGTTGCCGATCGGCCGCACCGCGCTCGTGCTCCCGGAGACCGATGACGGCCGGCTCGCGTTCGTCGTGCCGTGGCAGGGGGTCGTGCTGGTGGGCACGACCGACACGGAATGGGACGGACCGGCGGATGCGCCACGAGTTGACGCCGGGGACATTGCCTACCTGCTCGATCACGCCTCGCGGTTCCTGCGGACCCCGCTGCGACGCGAGGACGTGCGCGGCGTCTATGCCGGCCTTCGGCCGCTCGTGAGCACGGTCGGAGCCCACGGCGCCTCGAGCGCCCATTTGTCCCGCCGGCACGAGGTCGTCGTCGGCGCGGACGGCTTCATGACCATCGTCGGCGGGAAGCTGACGAGCTACCGGGAGATGGCCGAGGATACCATGAACCAGGTGCTGGGGCAACGGCGCGGGACGCCATCGCCCACCCGCGATCTCCGGCTGGACGGCGCCGAGGGGTTGGCCGGGGCGTACGCCCGCCTCCGCGCCCGCGCGCGGTCGCTCGGAGTCTCCCGTCGCTCGCTCGTCCATCTGCTGCGTGCCTACGGCACCGGCGCCGAGATGGTGCTGGCCCTGATCGAAGAGCGCGCTCCGCTCGGTGCCGTGCTGGCGTCCGGCTACCCGCACATCGCCGCGGAGGTTGTGGTCGCGGCTCGGGAGGAGATGGCGGCGACGGTGGCCGACGCGCTGTTCCGCCGCACGCGCCTCGCTCACCTCCTGCCGCACCACGGAACTGAAATCGCGCCGCGTGTGGCCGCCCTCATGGCGGACGAGCTCGGGTGGACCCCGGCGGATCAAGCCGAGCAGGTGCGGGCGTACGCCGCGGAGGCCGCGTCGCTCGCGGTACCCGGTGAGACGGCCGAACGACACGCCGTCGCCGACCCGATGGAAGCCGGCCGGGATCTCCGGGTACCATGACATGGTCCTCGGGTGCTGATCGGCGAGGGATCAAACTCGGTGACCGGACCGTTAGACAAACGGGACGAAATGCTTTCATCCCTGAGGAGTGGGGGTAAGAATGCCGGTGTCGGTGGGAGTACCGAAGGAAACGGCGTCGGGTGAACGCCGGGTCGCCGTGGTCCCGAGCGTCGCGGACCGCTTGGGGAAACTCGGCGTGGCCGTGTGCGTGCAGGCCGGCGCGGGTGCCGGGAGCTACTTCCCGGACGAGGCCTACGGCGGCGCCCGAGTGGTGGCGACCGTGGAGGAGTTGTATCGGACCGCGGGCGTGATTCTCAAGGTGCAGCCGCCCACCGCGCAGGAGATCGATCTGATGCCGTCAGGCACCGTTCTGATCGGCTTCCTCGCCCCAGGACAGCGGCCCGAGCGGATCGCGCGGCTGCGCGACCGCAAGATCACGTCGTTCGCCGTGGAACTGATTCCTCGCATCGCGCGCGCGCAATCGATGGACGCGCTGTCCTCGCAGGCGGCAGTCGCCGGATATCGGGCGGCGCTGATGGCCGCCGAGCTGACCGGGCGCTTCTTCCCGATGCTGACGACCGCGGCGGGCACGATCCGTCCCTCGACAGTGCTCGTGGTCGGGGCCGGCGTGGCGGGCCTGGAGGCGATCGCGACGGCGAAGCGGCTCGGCGCGATGGTGGAGGCGTACGACGTGCGGCCGGCGACACGGGATCAGGTGCACTCGCTCGGCGCGAAGTTCCTCGAATTCGAGGTCGCGGCGGACGGCGCCGGCGGATACGCGCGGGAACTCACCCCGGCGGAAGCGCTGGCGCAACAGGACATGCTGGCGCGCCACCTCGCCACCGTCGATGTCGTTATCACCACGGCCGCGGTACCCGGGCGTCCGGCGCCCCGCATCATCAGCGAGGCGGCGGTGGCCGGCATGAAGCCGGGGGCGGTGATCGTCGATCTCGCCGCGGAGAGCGGGGGGAACTGCGCGCTGACGCGCCCGGGCGAGCGCGTCGAGTATCGGGGTGTCGTGATTTACGGGCCGCTGAACGTGCCGAGTCTGCTCCCGGTCGACGCGAGCGAGATGTACGCGCGCAACCTGTTCAACTTCCTGTCGCTCATGCTCAAGAACGGCGAGCTCGTGCCGGACTGGACGGACGAGATCCTCGCGCGCAGCATCCTGACACGTGACGGCCGCATCGTCCACGAGCCGACGCGCCTCACCGTTGAGGAGAGCGCCGCATGATCGACGGGTTTACCGCGCTCTACCTCTTCATGCTCGCGGCGTTCACCGGGTACGAGGTGATCAGCCGCGTGCCGGTCATCCTCCACACGCCGCTGATGTCGGGGTCGAACTTCGTGCACGGCATCGTCCTGGTCGGGGCGATGGTCGCGCTCGGGGACGCGCGGACCGATCTCGAGCGGGTGATCGGGTTCGTCGGGGTGCTGCTGGCGACCATGAACGTCGTCGGCGGGTACGTCGTCACCGAACGCATGCTGGCGATGTTTAAGAAGGGGAAGCCGGATCGCGTCCGTGGCTGAGCGCGTCGTCCAATTCAGCTATTTCGTCGCGTCGATCCTCTTCATCTTCGGTCTCAAGCGCATGAGCTCGCCGGTCACCGCCCGCGGCGGGATCGTCTGGGCCGGTGCCGGCATGCTGGTCGCGATCGTGAGCACGTTCCTGACCCCCGGGCTGCAAAACATCGCGCTGATCCTGGTGGCGATTGCCGTGGGCGGCGCGGCGGCCTGGGTCTCCGGCCAGCGCGTCGGGATGACCGACATGCCGCAGATGGTCGCGATCTATAACGGCATGGGCGGCGGCGCGGCCGCGGCGATCGCCGCGATCGAACTGCTGCGCGGGGCGGGGTCGTCCGAGACGACGGTCGAAATCGCGAGCCTCGGCGCGCTGATCGGGGCGGTCTCGTTCAGCGGCAGCATGATCGCCTTCGCCAAACTCCAGGGCTTGGTCACGCACTCATGGCGGTTCCGCGGGCAGCAGACGCTGAACCTGCTCGTGCTCGGCGCGGCTGTCATCGCCGGAGCCTCCGCGGTTCGCGCGGGCTCCGGTCCGACCGTCATCCTCTTCTTCGTCCTGGCGTTGGCCTACGGCGTCCTGATGACCCTGCCGATCGGCGGGGCCGACATGCCCGTCGTGATCTCGCTGTTCAACGCGTGCACGGGTCTCGCCGTCGGGCTTGAGGGCTACGTGCTGAGCAATCCGGCGATGATCATCGCCGGCACCGTCGTCGGCGCCGCCGGGACCCTGCTGACGCAGTTGATGGCCAAAGCGATGAACCGCTCCCTTGCGCACGTCCTGTTCAGCGGGTTCGGAGAGGAACTCGGGGTGCCGATTGCCGGCCCGACGGGACAGAGCCTCAAGCCGATCGATGCGACCGACGCCGCCATCATGCTGGCGTACTCGCAGACGGTGATCATCGTCCCGGGGTACGGCATGGCGGTCGCGCAGGCCCAGCATAAGATCGCGGAGCTGGCGAAGCTCCTGGAGGCGCACGGGGTCGATGTGATGTTTGCGATCCACCCTGTGGCCGGCCGCATGCCCGGGCACATGAACGTGCTGCTGGCGGAGGCGGGCGTCTCGTACGACAAGCTGCATGATCTCGAGGAGATCAACGCGGCGTTCGCGCACGCGGACGTGGCATTGGTGATCGGCGCCAACGACGTGGTCAATCCGAGCGCCCGGACCGATGCCGCGAGCCCGATCTACGGCATGCCGATTCTCAACGCCGATCAGGCGAAAAACGTGATCGTCATCAAGCGGGGCAGGGGCGCCGGGTTTTCGGGCATCGAGAACGCGCTCTTCTACGGAGATAACACGCGCATGCTGTACGGGGACGCGCAGGACGTGGTCAATCATCTGATTCAGGAGTTGAAGGCCCTCTAGTGCGAATCAACGATAGCGACGGCCCCTTGCGGCCCTTGTCCCGTGTGTGGTTCGATAGTCGCACAATCGAACCGTCGGAGGTGAGAAGGCAATGCCAGTCTGCATCCATTGCTGGAGGTCGTTTCAGACCATGAACCGGCGTCTTCGGGTTTGTCCGTAATGTCGTATCGGGCGGCGCGGACGACGGCTCAGGAGCGGCCAGCGGAAGCTGTCTACTCCGCGCCGATTATCTAGCCGGCAATCCTCGCTTGTTTGCCGGCAAAGGCCTCGGGGCCTCACGCGATAATGTCTGAACGAACCTTGCCCGTCGTAGGAATCTCCGACAACGCTCTGTGCGACAACGCCGAGCAGCCGACGACATGGAAAGTTGGTTAGTTCAAATGACCATTGTATCCGATTCTTTCAGTCCTTCCCGGCGCGCACGCGTTGGTTTCCACATGCTTAGTACGGGCAATGGTCCGCGTTCCATTCGGAGATCTCCGCAGGCGACCAGCCGTAAAATACCTGGCCCTGTTGGTTCGCCCACTCCTTGCCGAAAATCGATTCGAGCCAAGTGCAATATGAATTGAGATTGCTTTTCCCTGAAGACGTGAGTGCGACGTGATATCGCCCGGCGTAGTCAAGTTTGGTCGCGAAGGTTTTGAAGTCGTCTTTGAGGGTAGTGCTTCGTCCGTGCTCGCTCCATAAAACGTGACCGTTCGCGAGCCCCTTGTAGCGGAACAGAATCATGGCGCCGAGGCTGCTCTTCAGCGCAAGTAGAATGCTGAAATCATAGGTGATATTTGCCTGTGGCTCCCACGGTGGTAGCCCTTTATAGTTGCCTGAGAAGAGGTATGTGCCGTCTGAATTGACGACGAGATTCGTGGCGCCGCGTGCTTTCGTGAACTGCCAGTTTATGACAAGCGGTCCGTTGCTGTGCTTCGCGTGACGTACCGGGGTAGTTTCGACCGACAGAACTGTGACAGGCGAAACCAGCTTAGCGGGCGGCGGGGTTGTCGCAAACGCAGAAGTGGCAAAGAATATGCAGGCTGCCAGCACTGACACTAAACGAAGAGACTTCATCTTGCCCTCCCCCAAATTGACACGAGCCGAATGAAGCGTGACCCGGAACTCTCGTCTCGGTGTGTCCTCGTCATTCCATGGTGGATCTTAGCCCTCCGCCGCACAGATAGGAAGACCCCCGGATTTTGTCGTCATGCTGGAGTGCCGACGCGGTGGTATTGGCTGATCCGGACTGACGAACATGAATGGAGATCGAGAGGCATGACGGGTGAGGTCCCCGCGGCCGTCCGTCCGGCGCCGGAAGTGACCGGCGTCCTGCGCCTCGTGTTCCGCCGGCGGGGCCGGACGACCTACCTCGCGGAGCAGCACGTGCGCGCGCCGTTTCGGATCGTGCGCCCATTCGTCCAGGACGACGGCAGCGCCCTGCTCCAATACGGGCACGTGGGGCCCGGCCTGATGGGCGGCGACGCCTACGCGCTCGACGTGACCGTGGAGCCGGGCGCGCACGCGATCCTCATGGCCACGTCGGCGACCCGACTCCACCGCATGGCGCCCGGCGTCTCCGCGCGCCAACAGGTGCGCTGCACCGTCATGGACGGGGGCACCCTCGAATACTATCCCGGATTTGACGATCCCGTTTCCGCAGGCGGCGTTCACTCAGACCGTGGCGGTGACCGTCGGTTCCGCCGCGAAATTCGGGATGCTCGAAACCTGGGCAATGGGACGCGTGGAGCGCGGCGAGTATCTCGCGTTTCGGCAGCTGAGCAGCCGGACGACGGTGGTCCTCGACGGGGGACCGTGCTACTGCGACGCGATCGAACTGTCGCCGGAGTGCGGGGCGTCCGGGTGGGGCGTGCTCGAGGGCCATCGATACCTCGCCGCGGGTTATTGGCGCGGGCACGAGGCGCTGCCTCACGCGGACATCGCGGAGCCCGACCTGATGCTTGTCAGCGGCCGCCCACCACGGGCGATCTGTATCTGCGCGCGCTGGCGATGGACGGCCCCCGCCTGCGAGCGGCGCTGTCCGCGATGCTCGGGAGCCAGCGTGCGGCGTGGGGCCTCAGCCCGATCGCATTCGGATCCTATACGGGGACGGTGGATCCCGCCGGGCCGTCAGGGTCAGGTCCGTAGCAGCCGCGCCATTCGGTTCCGCGCCGCTCGGTCCCGCTTCGAACGGGCGCATCGGGCCGTGCCCGAGTTCCCTGCCACGCGGTCGGCCCATCCGCTACGTGCGCCGCGAGGTGCGTCCCCGCGTCGCTCGTCCAGGCCGCGAACTGCAGCCGCTCGCCTGACCGCACCGCTCGCAGATACTGGAGGTCGTAGCGCGCGGGTCGAGCTTGCGGATCGATTCCGAGCGCGCCCACCGCGTCGTCGAACACGTCGAGATAGGCCGCGTTGTTCATGTGGCCCCGGGGATCGGACTCATGGGCGCTGACCGTGTGCCGGCCGACGAGCGCGTCATCCGGAGGGCTCATGGGAGCCATCTTGGAGGCGCTGGAGATCGCCCGGCAGCCCGGGAAACGCGGCGACCATCGACGGCGGAATGCGTGCCGGGCGGCCGTCGTGGTCGGTCAGTATCCAATCCATCGTGACCGTGCCGACCGCCTCGCCGTCGGCACGCCGGATCGTGTTGAGGCGCCGTGCCCAGACCCGGCGGACGCCGATCACCCGCGTGGTGACTTCGAGGGTCTCGGCGTGGACCGCGGGGATCGCGAGCTGCATGTGCGCCGCCCGCACGAGCCAGAAGAGTCCCGCCGAGAGGTACCACGACAGCGGATAGCCTACCGCGGCCGAATGCGCAAAAGCGGTCTCGGCGACATATCGGAGGAGCGTGGCGCTTCGCGCAGCGCTGTCGTGCCCGCACTCGTCGAATCGGACTCGGAACGCGTGCGTGTACGTGTCCGGCATCGGATCTCCCTCGTCGCGCCCACGCCACTGGTCGACGCACGAACACGGTAGAGCGCTCGCCGCGAGGCGGCGCGGATCAGGTCGTTGCGCGAACGATATCCGAGCGTCAGCTTGGCGGGACGGCGGCTCGACGTTGGGGTGCTGACGGAATCGCGCGGGCCGTAAAGCAGCGCGGCCGGCTGACGCGCGGACACCACTGGCGCGGACACGCGGTAGACGAAGCCGTTCGCGGCATCGGCGAGGGGTTCCGAGCGGCGCATCTCGACGCGGACCGGCTCCCCTCCGATCGCCTCCGCGTAGAGCTCCACGCGGACGTCGTCGGCGTCGAGCGCGCCGAGAAACACGGGCACTTGGAACGCCCACGTGTCGCCGTCCTGGTGGACGTCCAGGTGACCGAACCGCACGTCATCCCAGTGCTCCGTGACCCTGAGCTCCCACGCGCGCAGCGCGCGCGCCAGCGCGCCGTCGTCCGCGCTGCGCTCCTGAAACCGCCGCGCGGCCGGCACATAGAGCCGCTCGAGGTACTCAAGCACCATGCGGTTGCTGTTGAAGACGGGGGCCAGCGTGGCCATGCTCGCCCGCATCCGCGCCACCCACGCGTCCGGAATGCCGCGCGCGTCGCGCGTGTAAAACGCCGGCACGATCTCGTGCTCCAGAAGGTGGTAGAGCTGCTCGGCCTCGATCCGGTCCCACTCCGGTCCCGCGTGGATCTCGCCGTCGCCGAGCGCCCAGCCGACCTCGGGCGTGTACGCTTCGTCCCACCACCCATCGATCTCCGAGACGTTCAGGCCGCCGTTCACGAGGATCTTCATGCCGCTGGTTCCGCACGCTTCCCAGGGGCGGCGGGGGTTGTTGACCCACACGTCCACGCCCTGCACCAGCTGCTGGGCCAGCGCGAGATCGTAGTCCTCCAGAAAGACGGCGTGCGTCCGGATCTCCGGCTCCTGGATGAAGCGCATCCACGCCTGCACCTGTCGCTTGCCCTCCTCGTCCGCCGGATGCGCCTTGCCGGCGACGATGATCTGGACGGGACGCGCCTCATTCGTGAGCAGCGCCCGGAACCGCTCCGGGTCGTGCAGCAGCAGGGTCGGGCGTTTGTAGTCGGTAAACCTGCGCGCAAACCCGAGGGTGAGCGCGTCGGGGTTGAGCACGCGGTCGACGGTGTCGAGCCCCTCGGCGTGGACGCCGCGCTGGCGGAGCTGCGTGGCCGCACGGGCGCGCGCGTACGTGATCAGCTGGCGGCTCCGCGTGACCCGGAGTCCCCAGAGCGCCTCATCGTCGAGGGTGCGCACCGCGCCCGCGAGTTCGTCGGTGCGGCCGAGCCAGCGGTCCTTCCCGCACGCGCGTGTCCACAGCCGGTCGGCTTCGGCGGAGTCCCACGTCGGCATGTGGACGCCGTTGGTGACGTGGGTGACCGGGACTTCGCGTTCGACCCAGCGCGGATACAGCGGTTGAAACAGCCGGCGGCTGACGACCTCGTGGAGCCGGCTGACCCCATTCGCGGCCGCGCAGCCGCGCAGCGCGAGATAGGCCATGTTGAACGGCTCGTCGTCCCGGTCCGGACGCGTGCGCCCGAGCCCGAGCAAATCGGAGACGGCGATGCCGCACTCGGCGAGATACGCTTCGAAGTACTGTTCGATCACGGCGGGGGCGAACAGATCGAACCCGGCGGCGACCGCGGTATGCGTCGTGAAGACGTTGCCCGCGCGCGTCGCCCACAAGGCTTCCCAAAACGTCATGCCGCTTTGGACCATGCGCTGCCGCGCCCGCTCCACGACGGCGAACGCCGCGTGTCCCTCGTTCAGGTGACAGACGTCCACCGGCACGCCGAGCGCGGTCAGCGCGCGCCAGCCGCCGATGCCGAGCACAATCTCCTGCGCGAGGCGCGTCTCGGGCCCGCCGCCGTACAGGGCTCCCGTGATGCCGCGGTCGGTCGGCCGGTTCAGCGGATCGTTCGTGTCGAGCAGGTACAGCGGCACGCGGCCGACCTGCGCCTGCCACACCCTGATCTTGAGCGTGCGCCCCGGCAGCTCGAGCGGAATGTGCAGCCGCGCCCCGGAGGGCGCCACGACGGGGCGGATCGGCAGGCCGGCGGGGTCGTTATACGGGTACGCCTCCTGCTGCGCGCCGCTCGGGTCGACGAGCTGGCGAAAATACCCCTGCTGGTACAAGAGGCCCACCCCAACCGCGGGGAGGCCGAGATCGCTCGCCGTCTTGAGGTAGTCCCCCGCAAGCACGCCGAGCCCGCCTGCGTACAGCGGCAGCGCCGTCCCGAGCCCGAACTCCATGCTGAAATACGCGGCGCTGCGGATCGGCGGATTCGGATACGCGCGCCCGTACCATCCCGGTGACTCGAGATACGCCCGGCGCGCGTCGGCGACGCGCGCGAGCTCGGCTCGAAACGCCGGGTCGTTCGCCAACTCCTCAAGGCGCGAGCGCGGCACTTCCTGGAGGATTTCCCAGGGGTTCTCGGTTCGCTGCCAGGTCTCGGGATCCACGGTGCGCCAGAGCGCGTCGGCCTCATGACTCCAGGTCCACCGCATGTCCGCGGCGAGGGCGGCGAGCGCACCGAGGCCGTCGGGCAGCTCGTGAGGTTGGACGGGGCCGGTCAGCAAGGATGTGTGCGGCGCGGGAGCGTGGCGCCTAGGACCCGGCGAGATGCCGCAGCACGTACTGCAAGATGCCGCCGTGTCGGAAGTACTCCACCTCATCGTCGGTGTCGATGCGGCACCGCACCGGAAGCTCCTCGACCGCGCCAGCGGCGCGTGTGATCCGGCAGCGCAGGGTCATGCGCGGCGTGATTCCCCCGGCGACGCCCATCACGTCGATCAGTTCGGTGCCGTCGAGCCGGAGCGTCTTGCGTGTCGTGCCGTCTTCGAACTCGAGCGGCAGCACGCCCATCCCGATGAGATTCGACCGGTGGATGCGCTCAAAGCGTTTCGACCAGCACCGCCTTGACGCCGAGCAGGAGCGGGCCCTTCGCCGCCCAGTCCCGGCTCGAGCCGGCGCCGTACTCCTTGCCCGCGACCACGACCAGCGGCACGCCGGCGGCCTTGTACTGCATCGCCGCGTCGTAGATGGCCATGACGTCGCCGGACGGGAAGTGGCGGGTCAATCCGCCGATCTGCCCGGGGACCATCTCATTCTGCAGGCGGATGTTCGCGAACGTACCGCGGACCAGCACCTCGTGATTGCCGCGGCGCGCGCCGTACGAGTTGAACTCCTGTGGGGCGACGTGGTGCTCCGTGAGGTACAGGCCGGCGGGGCTGTCGCGCTTGATCGACCCCGCCGGTGAGATGTGATCGGTCGTGATGCTGTCGCCGAGGATCGCCAGGATCCGGGCGCCCGCGACGTCGCGCAGCGCCGCCGGCTGCTTCGGCATGCCCTCGAAGTACGGGGGATGCCGGACGTACGTGGAGGCGGGGTCCCAGTGGTACGTGTGGCCGTCGGGCGCGGCCTCCACGCTGCGCCATTCCACGGGACCTTCCATCACGTTGCCGTAGCGCTTCTTGAACATCTCGGAGGTCAGCGCCCGTGCGAGCGTGTCCGCGATCTCCTTGTTCGACGGCCAGAGGTCGCGCAGATACACCGGGGTGCCGTCTGTGCTGTGGCCGAGCGCCTCGGTCGCGAGGTTCACCCGCATGCTCCCGGCGAGCGCGTACGCCACGACGAGCGGAGGGGAGGCGAGATAGTTGGCCTTCACGGCCGGGTGGATGCGCCCCTCGAAGTTGCGGTTGCCCGACAGCACGGCGGCGACGATCAGGTCGCCGGCGTCGACCGCGGCGTTGATCGGGTCGTCGATCGGACCCGAGTTGCCGATGCACGTGGTGCAGCCGTATCCCACGAGGTTGAAGCCGAGATGATCGAGGTCGTCCTGGAGCCCGGCGCGCTCGAGGTAGTCGGTGACGACCTGGCTGCCCGGGGCGAGCGACGTCTTGACCCACGGCTTGACCGTGAGTCCGCGCGCCCGCGCGTTGCGCGCGACCAGCCCGGCGGCGAGCATGACCGACGGATTGGAGGTGTTGGTGCAGCTGGTGATCGCCGCGATCACGACGTCACCATCGGTCAGACGGTGGGACCGGCCGTCGACCGGGACGGAGCGCGGTGCTGTGACCTTGGCGGTGTCGGCGAGCGTCCGCTCGAACGACACGGTGACCCCTTCGAGGGCGACCCGGTCCTGCGGCCGCTTCGGGCCGGCCAGGCTCGGCTGAACGGTGCCGAGGTCGAGTTCGAGCGTCTCCGTGAACACCGGCGCGGGCGACGTCTCATCGTGCCAGAGTCCTTGCGCCTTGGCGTAGGCCTCAACCAGCGCCACGCGCGCCGGGTCCCGGCCCGTAAAGGCAAGATACCGGAGCGTCTCGGCGTCGATCGGAAAGAGTCCGCACGTGGCGCCATATTCCGGCGACATGTTGCCGATCGTGGCCCGATCCTCGACGCTGAGCGCGCCCACGCCGGCGCCGAAGAACTCGACGAACTTGCTCACTACCCCGTGCTTCCGCAGCATCTGCGTGACGGTCAGCACGAGATCGGTCGCGGTCGCGCCTTCCCGGAGCCTCCCGAACAGCCTGACCCCAACCACGTCGGGCATCATCATCGAGATCGGCTGGCCGAGCATCGCCGCCTCCGCCTCGATCCCGCCGACGCCCCAGCCCAGCACACCCAATCCGTTGACCATGGTGGTGTGGCTGTCCGTCCCGACGAGGGTGTCCGGATAGGCGAGCATCTTGCCGTCCCCGGCGGCGGTCCATACCACCTGCGCCAGATATTCGAGGTTGACCTGATGGCAGATGCCGGTGCCGGGCGGGACGACGCGGAAGTTTTGGAACGCGGTCTGCCCCCAGCGCAGGAACGCGTAGCGCTCCTGGTTGCGCTCGAACTCGCGCTTGACGTTCGCGGCGAACGCGCCCTCCTGCCCGAACACATCGACCATGACCGAATGGTCGATCACAAGATCGACCGGCGAGAGGGGGTTGATCTTGCCGGGGTCTCCGCCCAGGACCGCCATCGCGTCGCGCATCGCCGCGAGGTCGACGATCGCGGGCACCCCGGTGAGGTCCTGCATCAGCACCCGCGCGGGCCGAAACACGATCTCCCGGTGGACGCCGGGCGTCCACGATGCCAGCGCCTTCACATCGTCGGCGCTCACCGTCCGGCCGTCCTCGTAGCGCAGCAGATTTTCGAGGAGGACCTTGAGCGAGTACGGCAGCCTGGCGACGGTGCCGAAGCCCGCCTCGACCAGGGCCGGCAGGCTGAAGTACTCATACGACTCGCCGCCGACCGACAGCGTGCGGCGTGTCTTGAGCGAATCCCGACCGAAGCTGGGCCTCGCGGTCATGTGGTCAACTCCTTTGTCCCGGGCGCGAGATATGTGCGGCGCCGACACATCTCAGGATGGTCCGCACGGAGGGCTCGGACCGGGCGGGTGTCACACCGGCGGCATGGCGGCCCCGCGGTTGGGCCCTCGGCGCCCGCAAGACGCTACCGTAGATATTATCGAAGATCACCGACACATGCTAGGGAGGCCGCGGACGAGTTCCAAGAGGCGCGCCTGGTCGTGTGCGGTGATCGGGCGGACGTGCACCGTGCTGCCGTCCCGGAGGACGACATCGGGTTCACGGCCCGACGGAGATGCCCGATGCGGGGTGTGCGGTCGCACGGATCAGACGGAAGAGACCGGCGGCATCCACCGCCGGTCTTTTCCGTCTGTGGGATCACAGTCAGGCGCCCGCGTCCGACCCCGCGCGCGCACTGGTACGGGCCGGGCCGTCTAGCGGGCGGGCCCGGCCTTGAGAATTGCGGACAGCGTGGCCTCGCGCCGGCGCATCGTGACCTGCTTCCTGCGTCGCGCCTTTCCGGTAAGTTTCCGCCTCTTGATTCTTCGAACTCGATTCATAGGCGTGCCTCCGATCGTCTGCGAGCCATCTTGGCACGCGTACCAGTATTATCTCATTTCGCGCGCGCGTCCGCTTCCCCTGTCTGTGTTGGGACCGGAGGCGCGGTCACCGCGGGGCCATCAACGGATCCGTGACCCGTCCGCGTCCGCTGCGCACGCGTGTGCTGTCGCGCGACCTTCCAATAGCCCTTCAACCGGCGCGCAAATTCGCGCGGGCGTTCGTCGTAGACCTCTGGCCCCGAGCGCGATCGCTTCCCGCTGCAGCGCCCCGCGCCGTTCCGCGACCAAGGTCTCGAGCAGTGCGCGGTCGACCGGCGATGCGCCGGCGGCGGGATCGTCCGCGACCGCCTGCAACACGACCAGGTCGTGATCATCGCCCAGGAGGTCCGCGAGCCGGTGCGCCTGTTTGACCAGCGGCGTAATCGTCCCCGGCCATATGGATTGGAGCAGTTCCAGTTCATACCGCAGGTCCTTGGTGCGTTTCCGCCACTCGTGCAGCGATTCGTTTGAGAGTTCCGCGCGCACGTCTTCCATCGCGCGCCGGCCCCGCGCATACACGCGGCGGAGTCCGCCTCCGATCGCCTTCCAGCCGCGCCGGTGGATCGGCCAGTCCTTGACCCGCACGTGCGCCGCTTCGAGGCGCCGCGTGATATCGGACACGGCCCGATCCTGCTCGATCACCTGCGCGCGTACGGCGCGGCCCCGGTCCAACAGCGCGCGTCTCACCCGCGCGAGACTGTCCGGCTGCACGCGCCCCTCGAAATGTTCGACCAAGTGGTCCAGGGCGTCGACCAGCACCGCCGCGTCGCGCACCGCTGCCAGCGGACGGGCGAGGTCCCGAAATGTCCGATTCTCCCGCCGGTACAGTTTCGGCCCTAACTCCCCGCGCACGAGACGCAGGATTCCACGAATCTCCCGGAATCGCTTTCGCGCCTCATGCACCGCCGAGTCGCTGACGGCGATCCCGTCTCCCGTGAGCGACTCGAGCGCGCTCTCGATTCGCGCGGACACGATCCGGCGCACGCCGTGTGGAATGTCTTCGTCCCTCTTGAGTGCTAAGGACATCGTCCGTTCTCTCCTCACCGTGTCCGGCGCTTCCAGCCGGCGGCCGCCAGGTGGCTGTTGGAGAACTCTCGGCGTCCGGTGACGTCCCGGTCGAACCAGTCCGGCGGAACAAAGCGCTCAAGCGCCGCGGTTGAGTCAAATTCCACCTCGGCCACGATCAGTCCCCGAGCCTTGCCCCGATACACGTCAAGCTCAATCGTCGCCCCACGATACGGGATCCGGTACCGCATCTTTGTTACCCGCCGTCCGCGGGTGATGGGCCACAGGGCCCGCGCGACCGTGCGGGGGAGGCGCACTTCCGCTTCCATCCGCACCGGGGCCCGCCCGCGTTTCACCGTGAGCACGCTGCGCGTACCCATCCGACGAATGCGAACCTCCGCGGAGTGGCCGCCGCCGCTGGCGACCGCCAAGTATCCCTGTTCGATCAACCGATGGGGAAATCGAGCGAGGCCGGCCGGCGCGTGCGTCACCAGAAACTTTCGTTCGCGCTCGATCGCGCCGATCGGGTGACGCGTGCGTGCGGCCACGCGATGCCTCCTCGCAATCCAGCCCCGCCGCGAACAGGGCCTGTACGCTTCACGATGATACGAGGATTCCCCTCCTGGCGCCGGATGGACGGACGGGCGCTCGCCGTGAAACCGGATATGCGTCAACGGCGCCGTGCGACGATCATATGGAGAGTCCGGGATCTGACCGGCCCTCCGATGCTACTCGCGATTTCTGGGCGGGGCCGCAATGCCCCGCGCGAGCGCAGCCATTGCGGCGGCCGCCACGGCGGCGCCGGCGAAGATTGTCGACAGCGGGGCGCCCGTCGCCATCCGAACCGGCCCGACGCCGAACGCGGCGATGCCGTAGCCGACCTGAAAGAACGCGATCAGCCGTCCCGATACGACCGTCGTGAGCCCGGAGAATTCTTGCCCTCCGAGGCTGATGCTGAGCGGGAGAAACGCCGAACATGCGAGTCCCGCGAGCCCGAACGCCGCGACACCGCCGGCCGCCGTCCTGACACCGGACACGCCCAGCAACGCCACGAGCATTGCGACGGGAAGACCGAGATAGAATCTGCGCACGTGGATTCGGGTCGACAGGCCCGCGGCGACGACGCGACCGATGGTCATCATCGCCCAATACGCGGTGAGTGCCAGCGAGGCCCACTCAACGGGCACGTGCCGCTCTCGGATGAGGTACAGGGTGGACCAATTGCCGCAGAGCGTCTCGACAATGCCGTAGAGCAAGACCGCCGCCGCGTAGAGCCAGAAGCGTGGCGAGAGCCCGGGGGATCCTCCTCCCGGGGGCGGCGTGGGGCTCCCGGCGTCGGCGGCGCGGGCGGGCGCGAGCGCTGCGCGCACGCTGACTGCCAACAGGGCAAGCAGCGCGGCCGCGACGAGGATCGGCAGCAGCCACCAGGCGCCGAGCCCCAGGAATACGGCGACGAGGGCGGGGCCCAGCGTCGTGCCGATGCCGAGGAGAATGTTCATCCCGAGCACGGCGCGGTTGACCGCGGCGGGGAAGTACTCCTGCGCGAAGGTGTTCAGCGTCATGACCGTCACGCCGAACCCTCCTCCGAGTAGCCCCGTGGCCAGCAGGAGCACGCCGTAGGCCGCGGCCGGTGCCGGCACCAGCAGTCGACTTCCGGCGAGCAGCACCATCGACGCGAGGTCCGCGGCGAGTCCCGCCATGAACACGTGTTTGAGGCCCCACCGCCGCGCCAGCGCAGGCGCGAGAGCCGAGGCGGCGATGGCGAGGGCGACCTGCGGCAGGAACATCGCCCCGTATTGGGTCTCGTTCAGCCCGTAGGCCCGCGGGCTGGTGAGGATAGCGCTCGCGGCCGGAAACGTCACCAGGGCCAAGCCCTGGACGAGACCGGCCACATAGACGAGGCGGACTTCAGCGCGGCGAGTCGTGACGGAGGTCCCTAACTGAGTGATCGGCATGAACGCAACCGCCCGGCCGTGATCACGCTTCCTGGCGTGTCGCCGGTGGTCCTCCCCGGCGAGTCCGTGGGTCCGGGCGAGCGCCGCGGTCCCTCCTCGGTCCCGCCGCACCGCTCGAGCGTGGGGGACGAGATCCTTGTGAGGAAGACGCTCGGGGGTTCGACGCCGCCCGCGTGCAATTTTCTTCGCGACCCGGGAATGGAATCACGCCGACCGGGCGGAATCCTGTGTACCGCCAGGCAGCCGATGTGGTCGCGGCGGGCCCCCAGGGCGAGCCCTGGAATTCGCGACTCGGCGGCGGCATCGCGGGCACGTCGTCCCGCACGCGGAGGGGTACCCTGACGAAGACACTGCTCATCATCACGGCGATCGTCGAGATCGCGACCGGCCTGGCGCTCCTGTTGGTCCCGTCCATCACGAGTGTGTCCTGCTCGGGGTGCCGCTCGACACGCCGGTCGCCCTGCTCGTGGCGCGTCTTGCCGGTATTGCGCTGTGTGCGTTGGGCACGGCCTGCTGGCTCGTGCGCAACGACGCGGAGAGTCACGCGGCGACCGGGTTGGTCGCGGCCATGTGGCTGTACAACAGCGCCGTCGCCGTGCTGCTCATCTATGCCGGTGTCGTGGGGCTGCGCGGGTGGGCGCTCTGGCCGGCGGTCCTGTTCCACGCCGCGATGGCCGCGTGGTGCGGTGCGTGTGTTCGCGCGAGCCGGTTCACCGTGCGCGCCGACGGACCCGATCCGCGATGACGCGCGTACTCGGGATCGCCCTGATCGGCCACGGCGGCATCGCCCGCGCCCACGTCTCCGCGGTCCGGCGACACGCTGAGGCGTTTCCGGAGACGCCGGTGACCGGGACGATCGTCGCCGTCGTGGGGCGGAACGCGGCGAGTGCCGCGGCCGCGGCGGCGCGCCTCGGCGCCGCGCGCGGCATGACGGACTGGCGCGCGACCCTTGACGACCCGGCGGTCGACGCCCTGATCAACGTCGGCCCGACCAACCTGCACGCTGACCCGAGCATCGCCGCGCTCCGGGCGGGGAAGGCCGTCCTGTGCGAGAAGCCGCTCGCGCGCACGGGCGACGAGGCGGCCCCGATGGCACGGGCCGCCCGCGAGTCGGGCCGCTGCGGCGATGACCGGCTTCAACTACCGGTTTGTTCCCGCGGTCCTGCTGGCGCGCCGGCTGGTGCGCGACGGATCCCTCGGACGCCTCTACCATTTTCGGTGCCGCTACAGCGACGACTCCCTGCTCGATCCGGCCGCGCCGTTCAACTGGCGCCATGACCGCGACGCGGCCGGCAGCGGGGTGATCGGAGATCTCGCGTCCCACGCGATCGATCTCGCGCATTTCCTCGCCGGTGGGATCTCCGCCGTCACCGCGTCCACGCGCACGTACACCGCGCAGCGGCCGCACGGGGGCGCCGGGCGGCCGGTCACCGTGGAGGACGCGGTCGTCGCGACGCTGGAGTTCCACGGCGGCGCCGTCGGCACGCTGGAGGCGAGCGGGATGTGCCCGGGCCGCAAGAACCACCTGTGGTTTGAGATCAACGGGGAACGCGGCACGCTCGTCTTTGATCTGGAGCGTCTCAACGAGCTGCGCGTGTACCACGGCGACGGTCCCGCGCGCGGCCTCGCCGACGTGCTCGTGACCGAGCGGGACCACCCGTTCGGCGGGCGGTGGTGGCCGCCGGGCCATATCATCGGGTGGGAGCACACGTTTGTGCATCAGTTCGACGAGTTCGTCCGGCGGATCGCGGGCGCCGGCGGGGAGCACGTCGGCGCCACGTTCGACGATGGCGTCGCGACCGCGCGCGTTTGCGACGCGCTGCTGCGCGCGGCCGAGACGGGAGCGCGGGTGTCCGTCACGTCCGACCCGGACACCCGGCCGGCGCGCCCGGCGGAGGCATGAGCACCGTGCCGGAATCCGCGACGGGAGTGATCGGACCGTGGTGATGCGGGTGGGGCTCGTCGGCGCGGGCACGATGGGCCGCCGGCACCTGGGCGCGCTTGCGGCAGATCCGCGCGTCGAGATCGCGGGCGTTGCCGACGCGGCCGCCGCGGCGGCCCGGGTGGCGGCCGAATCCGTCGGCGCGCGTCCGTGCGCCACGCTCGCCGAACTCGCCGGCATGGGCATCGAGGCCGTCTTCATCGCGCTGCCGAACGTGTACCATGCGGCGCTCGTGTGTGAGGCGTTCGACCGGGGACTGCACGTCTTTTCCGAGAAGCCGATGGCGATCACGCTCGCGGATGCCCGGACGGTCGCCGCGCGCGCGAAGGACAGCGCGCGCGTCTATCAGATGGGGTTCAATCGACGCTGGGCGCCCGCGTACCGGTTTCTCAAGCGGGAGATCGACGCGGGGTTTGTTCCCACGTCCGCGAACGTGAAGATGAACGACGGCGACATGCTCACCCCGACCTGGTATACGAACGTGGAGATCTGCGGCGGCTTCATGTACGACACCGCGATCCACCTCGTCGACATGGTGGCATGGCTGATGGGTCCGGTGGAGCGCGTCGCCGCGCTCGGCCGGCGAAGCTGCTACCCGGATTACGACGACATTGCGATGCTCCTGCAGTGCCGCGGCGAGCGCCCGGTGGCCTTCACCACGTGCGGGCACGCGTCGTGGGCCGCGCCCCAGGAGCGCGTCGAACTCTACGGGGACCACGCGCTTGCGGTGTCCGAGGATCTGGATCGCGTGCGGATGACGACGCGCGAGCAGCCGGACGCGCCCGTGGCAGCACCTGCCGTCCGCGGACGAACTGGAGCGGTGGGGCTATGTGGACGAAGACCGCGCGTTCATCGACGCGTGCCTCGGCGGCGGCCCGCCGCCGGTCACGGTCGCCGACGCGTTCCACAGCGTCGCGGTGCTGGACGCGGCGTATGCGAGCATCGCGAGCGGCGGCGCCATGGTGACCGTCGCGACGGAGTGAGCCTGCCGGCACCGCCGCGGGCGCGGTTCGATGATGGGGGAGGGACGATGAGTCATCTCGAGGATATCCCAGCGAGCAGCGGCTACTTCACGGATGCGGACGCGGCGCTCACGCGCAAGATCGGCATCGTGAATTTGCACGACGACTTTCCCGTCGCCATCCTCAAGCAGCGATTCGACGGCGTCTACGACTCGCTTCGGACCTACTGGCTGCCCCGATTTCGCGCGGGCGGCGTCGGCGCCGTCGTGGCGGCGATCTTCACGCCGTCCGTCTATGTCCCGGAAGCCGCGCTCCGCCACGCGCTGTGGTCGCTTGACGGCCTGCTCACGGAGATCGACGACAACCGGCAGGACATCGAGGTCGCGCGCTCGACCGCCGACATCGAGCGCATCAACCGGGAGGGGAAGGTCGCCGTCCTGCTGGCGCTCGAGGGTGCGGAGCCGCTCGGACAGGATCTGTCGGCGCTGCGCCTGCTCTACCGCCTCGGGCTGCGCATGCTCTCGGTGACATGGGCGCGCCGGACGGCGTTCGGCGTGGGGGACTGGGAGCATGCGGACCGCGGGGGTCTGACCGCGATCGGGCGGCGCGCCGTCGCGGAGATGAACCGCCTCGGCATCGTCGTGGACGTCTCCCACGGATCTGACGCGACGACGCGCGACATCCTCGACGTCTCGACGCGGCCCGTGATCGCGAGCCACGCGAACGCGCGCGCGCTCCGCGAGCATCCACGCAATCTGACCGACGACGTGATCCGCGCGATCGCGGCATCCGGCGGCGTCGTCGGGGCCGTGGCGGTGGCCAGCTTCATCGCGGAGGAGCCTCCGACGATCCCGCGGTGGGTCGACCACATCGAGCATCTGATCGAGGTGGCCGGGATCGACCACGTCAGCATCGGCGCCGATTTTTACCATTACCAGCGTGTCATCGCGGCCGCGCAGGGCATCGCCGATCTCGACGGCGGGCCGGCACCGGGGCAGGCGCGATCGACGTTTGCGGGCATGCAGAATTCAGAGGATCTGCCCGGCCTCACCGCGGAGCTGCGGCGGCGCGGGCTGTCCGAGGGCGATCTGCGAAAAATCTACCGCGACAACGCCCTGGCCGTGATCGCCGCCGTGCCGGCGCCGGCTGACAGGAGGACGCGCGTGGACACCTTCGATGTGATCGTCGTCGGCCTCGGCGCGATGGGCAGCGCGGCCGCCCACCAGCTGGCGTCGCGGGGCCAGCGGGTCCTGGGGTTGGAACAGTACACCGAGGCCCACGACCGCGGGTCGAGCCACGGCGGATCGCGCATCATCCGCCTGACGCTGTACCGGGAGCCCGTGTACGTGCGTCTGCTGCACCGTGCGTTTGATCTGTGGCGGGAGCTCGAGCGTGAGAGCGGGGACGCGCTGCTCACGATCACCGGCGGGCTGGCCATGGGACGCCCGGACCACAGCGTCATCGACGGCGGCCTGCGCAGCGCCCGGGAGTTCGGCATCGCGCACGAGCGGCTGGATCCCGGCGAGATCCGCCGCCGGTTTCCGCCCTTCACGCCGAGCGACGATATGGTCGGCGTGTACGAGCCGGGCGCGGGGTTCCTCCATCCCGAAGGCGCGATCCGCGCGTTCCTCCGCCTGGCTGCGCGGCGCGGGGCAGATCTTCGATTCAACGAGCCCGTGCTGCGGTGGGACGCGCTGCCGTCGGGGGACGGCGTCCGCGTCGTGACCCCGGGCGGCGTGTACGAGGCGGCGCGCCTCGTGCTGACCCCCGGGCCCTGGGCCGCCGGCGCGATGGCCCGTCTCGATCTCCCCGTGGCGATCGCGCGCGTGGTGATGTTCTGGTTCGATCCGATCGGCGGCACCGCGCCGTTTCTCCCGGATCGCTTCCCGATCCACGTCTGTATCCCGCCTGGCGGCGAGCGTTTCTACGGATTTCCCGCCCACGCGGGCCCGCGGGGCGGCGCCAAGGTGGCGTTCTCCCTCGTCATGGACGCCTGCACGCCCGACACGATCGACCGGCAGGTCCGCGAGGCCGAGATCGACCAGATGCGCGCGCACCTCGCGCAGTGCCTGCCCGCGCTGGCCGGGCCCTGCCTCGCCGCGAAAACGTGCCTGTACACCAATACCCCCGATCTCAATTTTGTCATTGGACCGCATCCGGCGGCCCCGTCCTGTATCGTGGCCGCCGGGTTCTCCGGGCACGGATTCAAGTTCGCGAGCGTCGTCGGGGAGATCTTGGCGGACCTCGCGATCTCGGGCGAGACACGGCACGACCTCGAGCTGTTCGCGCCGACCCGGTTCTCCACGGCGGAAGGTCCCGGTCTCGTCCCGTACGTCTGACCTCCGCGCGCCGACCGCGAGTCCGGCCACGGCGGCGCGGGCAGGTGCGGGGGCGCGTCCCGGGGAAGAGCGCGCGTAGGAGACGCAGTGCCGCCCAGGTCCGGGGGGACTGGCGGCGGGGATGAGGGGGGCGTCGATGGGATGCGACGTGATCGCCGTGCGGAACGACCGTGGCATGCTGTTCGCGAAGAACAGCGACCGCCCCGGCAACGAATGCCAGCCGCTCAGCTCTCGCGCCGCGAGGCGTCCACGCTCCAGGGTCGACCGTACGGTGTCAGTACCTCGAGATTGACCAAGCGCCGCACACCCTCACCGTGCTCGGCAGCCGCCCGTGGTGGCTGTGGGGCTTCGAGCACGGGGTGAACGAGGCCGGCGTTGCCGTCGGCAACACGGCGCTCTTCACGCGCGACGAGGTCGCCGCGACCGGGCTCCTGGGCATGGACCTCGTCCGGCTCGCGCTGGAGCGGGCGCACGACGCGTCGAACGCCAAGGACGTGATCACGTCGCTGCTCGACGAGCACGGCCAGGGCGGGAGCGCGGCCGTGGATCAGGACCGCCGGTACCACAACAGCTTCATGATCGTCGACCGCGCGGGCGGGTGGGTGCTCGAGACGTCGGCGCGGCACTGGGTGGCGAAGCGTATTTCGCGGGCGGCGGCGATCTCCAATCTCGCCACGATCGGCGACGAGTGGGATGAGTGCTCCGACGGCATCGACGCGTATGCGAGGGACCGGGGATGGTGGACCGCGCCGGCCGGGACGCGGCTCGATTTCCGCGCCGCGTTCGAGGATCCCACGCGCCGGGCAGGCGCCGAAGGCCGCTACGCCCAGAGCTGCCGGTACCTCGACCGGGCCGTCTGCATCGACGTGCCCCGGGCGATGCGCCACCTGCGTGACCACATCGCGACCGGGTTCGTGCCGCACCCGAACGGAGCCGGCC
Organism: uncultured Bacillota bacterium; assembly: GCA_963787105.1. Taxonomy (GTDB): domain Bacteria; phylum Sysuimicrobiota; class Sysuimicrobiia; order Sysuimicrobiales; family Segetimicrobiaceae; genus JAJPIA01. Next base: position 57,408 of record CAWBBU010000004.1, on the reverse strand, counting down.
GTCCGTCCGTGTGCATTCATCCGGGCCAGAGCCCGACGGCGACGGCGGCGAGCATGGTCGTGGAACTGGACGCGCGCGCCGGCGAGCCCGTGATCGCGTGGTGCAGCCTGACGACCCCGTGCACCGCCGCGTTTCTTCCGATTCCCGTCGGCGCGCCGCTGCCGGCAGCGCTGACCACGGGCGGCGGCCAGTACGCGGCCGCATCGGCGTGGTGGCGGCTGAAGCGGGTGGAGGAGTGGGTCGAGGTCCAGCCGGAGACGCGCAGCGGCGCGGTGCGTCTGTCCTGGGCCGCGTGGGAGGCACACCTGCTGGAGCACACCCGGACGCACCCGGAGCAGGCCTCCGCGCTGCTTGAGTCGCGGACCGCGGAGATGCTTGAATGGGCGGACGCCCTATTCGCCGATCCGGTCGGCGGGTTGACGTGAGCGCGATCCCGCGCGGATAAGGCGCCGCGGCACGCGGTGCCGTGGCGTGCGAGTGCCACGGCGCGGGGCGGAACACCCGTTTGCCTCTGTCCCTGATGGGCCGGCCCGGCGTCGGGCCGGCCCCGCCTTTCTGTTCGAACGGAGACAGGGGGCGGCGGCGGTGATGGGGAAGTCCTGGTTCCCCCCGATCGGGGGTTTGGGTCGGGGCGATCGGTCGGTCCGGACGGGCCGTTCGGTGGGGTTCATACAGGGGGTGACGCGTGATTACGTTGTTGACCGCGCTGATCGGATTTGGTCTGGGTGCTGCGGGCGTGTGGTACCTGCAGCGGACCCAGTTGATGGCCCTCAAGGAGCAGGTGGCACGCACGCAGTCGATGCTGGAGCAGGAGCAGACGGAGATGCGCGCCAAGTCGATCGCGCTCACCCAGCGCGACGTCGAGCTCGCGTCCCTCAGGACGGCGCTGGAGCACGAACATAGGAGCGTCGAAGAGAAGTTGGCGCTCTTGACGCAGGGCAAAACCGCGCTTCTCGAGCAGGCACAGACCCAGTTGGGCGAGGCGTTCAAGGCGCTGTCGGCGGACGCGCTCCGGCAGAGTCAAGCGTCGTTCCTCGAGATGGCCACGGCGAAGCTCGGCGAAGTGCAGGCGCAGGGCGCGTCCGACCTGGATGCGAAGCAGGCCGCCGTCGAGGAGCTCGTCCAGCCGATCCAGCAGGCCCTGCAGTCGTTCGACGAGGCGGTGCGCGGCATCGAACAGGCGCGCACGGGCGCCTACCAGGGCCTGAGCGACCAGGTGCGCGGGCTGATGGAAAGCCAGGACGGCCTGCGCCGCGAGACGGCGAAGCTCGCCGGCGCGTTTCGCGGCACGCCCGTGCAGGGCCAGTGGGGCGAACTCCAGCTGCGGCGCGTGATCGAACTCGCCGGCATGCTGGAATATGCCGACTTCCAAGTACAGCCGACGCTCGGCGGTACGCCGCGCGAGCGCTTTCGGCCGGACGTCGTCGTGCGGCTTCCCGGCGAGCGGTACGTGGCGGTCGACGGCAAGGCGCCGCTGACGTCGTACCTGCAGGCGATGGTGATCGAGGACGATGCCACGCGGGAGCTCCAGCTCCAGGAGAGCGCGCGCGAGGTCCGGGAGCACATGCGCATGCTCAGCGCAAAGAGCTACTGGGAGCAGTTCGCGCAGACGCCGGAGTTGGTCGTCATGTTCCTCCCAGAACCGCTGTACCTCACGGCGCTGCGGCTGGACCCGTCGCTCGTCGAGGATGCGGCCCAGTCGGGGGTGTTTCTCGCCAGCCCGGCGACCCTGATCGTGCTCTTGAAGGCGGTCGCGCACGGGTGGCAGCAGGAGCAGGTCGCGGACAACGCCCGCCGCATCAGCGCGTTGGGCCGTGAACTCCACGACCGGATCGCGAAGCTCGCGGGCCACATCAATCGGCTCGGCCACGAACTTCGCAGCACCGTCCACACGTACAACGGCGTGATCGGCGCACTCGAGAACCGGGTGCTCGTGACCGCCCGGCGGTTCTCGGAGTTGGGCGCGTTCGATACGGAGGCGATCGTCGAATTGGACGCGGTCGACGAGATCCCCCGAGCGATTCAGAGCCCCGACGTCGTGGCCGCGCAGCTTCCCCGGGGAGCGGCTCGCTCGCGCCTCGATCTGGGCGGGAAGTCGGACGTGTCCTAGCGCAGCAGTGCCGCTCCGCCCCGGAGATCGCGACCAGCCGGCGCGCACCATCGCTCCGGCTGGTTGCGTTTCACGTATTTTCCTTTGAAAGACGCGCCGCCGAAGGTATACTGGAGGGCACAGTTGCGGCCGGGCGAGAGTCGTGCCGCCCGCGGCCACGTCCAGCACGCTCGACGGTTCATCAGATCGACGCGCCAATGAGGACAAGGGGGTAGGAGAAGATGCGACGTCAGCCAGCGCTCGCCGTCCGCTCGATCCTGCTGGTACTCGCGCTGACGATCATCACGGCGATCGGCCCGGCGGGTGTGCCAGCCAGAGCGGCCGACCCCGGGACCCTGGTCGTGCAGCAGATCTCGACCGGGACCAGCAAGATCCCGGCGTTCACGACGGCCGGGGAAGACACCAACATCATGGCGTCGATCTACGATTCCTTGGTGCAGGCGGATGCCAAGACGTGGAAGATCGGGCCCGACCTTGCCAGCGCCTACACGGTGAGCGCCGACGGCAAGACCTGGACGTTCACGCTGCGGAAAGGGATCAAGTGGCAGCAGGGCTACGGCGAGTTTACGTGCGCCGACGTCGCCTTCACCTGGGATTTCAACAAGGCGCCGGCCAATGGGTCGTTTTGGAAGACGCAGGCCGCCATCGTCGACAGCGTGACCTGCCCGGATCCGTATACCGCGGTGTTTCACCTGGCGAGCCCGTTCTTGGGCTTCATTTGGAACGTGGCGAACGTCGAGCCGTCGACGGGCTGGGTGATGTCGAAGGCGGCGTGGGATAAGCTCGGGCGCGCGGGGTACGAGAAGACGCCGATCGGCACGGGCCCGTACATGCTGAAGTCGCTGACGCCGACCCAGGACGTCCTCCTGGCCCGGAACCCCGACTACTGGGGATCGAAGCCGGCGATCGATCAGATCGACTTCAAGGTCATCGCCGACAGCCAGACGGCCGCGCTGGCCGTGAAGGCGGGCGCGGTGGACATCGCCAACACGAATGACCCGATCATCGCCATCGAGTACCAGAACACGCCGGGTGTCGTGGTGATCGCGAAGACCGCGCTCAGGACGGACTATCTCGAGATCAATACGACCGTGAAGCCGTTCGACAACGTGAAGGTCCGTCAGGCCATGGTGTACGCGATCGACTATCCGGGGCTCGTGTCCGCGGTCCTTCGCGGGTACGGGAGCGCCGGGTACTCCGGCATCGTGATGCCGGGCATGACGGGCTTCGACCCGTCGGTCAACCAGCAGAACACCTACGACCCGGCGAAGGCGCGGCAGCTCCTCAGGGAGTCCGGCGTGAAGCTGCCGATCAACGGCTTCTTCACCACGTACAACGACACGCTCGACGTCAACGCCGCGCAGTTTATCGCGGCGAACCTCGCCCAGTTCGGCATCAACATGGAGCCGAGGCCGCTCGAGCGGGGCACGCTGGTCCAGGAGCGGATCAAGGCGACGACGCCGGCGTCCGTCATCGGCACCGCGGTGTCTCCCGATCCGGACGGACTCTTCTCGCTCACGTTCATCGGCGCGAACAATCCGCCGGCCGGGCTCAACATCGCCCGCTACACCGGCATCGACAAGCTCTACGACGCGCAGCGCTCCGCGGCGACCCCGGCGGCGCGGGATCAGGTCCTGCGGCAGATCCAGCAGCGACTCACCGCCGATGTGCCGGCGATCGAATACTACATTCTGAAGGAGACGTGGCTCGTCAGCCCGCGGGTCCAGAACTACGAGCCGTTCGTGCTGTTCGGCGGCGATCCGTTCGCGCAGGTGACGTTCTCCAAGTAGGCGCCTCGCGCGTCGGTCAGCCGTTGAAGCCGATCGTCGCCTTCGGGTCGAGGAAGTTGGCGACCGCTTCGCCGAAGAGGTTGAACGCCAGGACGGCGCACATGATCACGAGCCCGGGGAAGACGGACTCCCAGGGCGCGAGCAGGAGTGATTGGCGCCCTTCGTTGATGATCGCGCCCCACGTGGGGGTCGGCGGCAGGACGCCGACCCCCAAATAGTCGAGTCCCGCCTCGATGAGGATCGCGACCGGAATCGAAAACGTGACGTAGACCGCAAGTACTTGCAGCAGGTTCGGCAGGATGTGTTTGACGATCACGCGTCCGGTGCCGGCTCCGCTTGCCCGCGCCGCGTCCACGTACTCCATCTCCCGCAGCGACAGGGTCGACGCGTGCGTGATCCGCGCGAAGCGGGGCAGGTACGCGATGCCGACCGCGATCATCACGTTCTGCACGCCCGATCCAAAAAATGCCAGGATCAAGATCGCCAGCAGGATGAGCGGGAACGCCAGCGCCACGTCGATCGCCCGCATGATCGTCTGTTCGATTCCGCGCGCGCTTACCCCGGCCAGCATGCCCAACAGCGAGCCGCCCGTGGCGCCGATCGCCACCGCGACGACGCCGACCAAGAGGGAGAGCCGGGTGCCGTAGATGACGCGGGATAGGATGTCCCGGCCGAACAGATCCGTGCCGAACGGATGCGGCCAGTTCGGCGGGGTGAACGAGGCGGCGGCGGCGACCGCCGACGGGTTGTACGGGGCGAGCAGCGGCGCGAACACCGCGACGATGACCAAGACGACAATGAACCCGAACGACAGCAGCGCCGGGACGTTGCGTCGGAGGACCCGGCCGAAGCCGCGCCACCGAGGCCGAGCGATCCCCGCGGCTCGGGCGGGAGCGATGGGCGCGTGCGCGTGCGCCATTTCGATCGCCCCTACCGGTACTGGATCCGGGGATCGACCGCCGCATAGCAGAGGTCGGTGATCAGGTTCATCGTCACGAACGAGACGGCCAGTACGATGACGCACGCTTGGACCTGGACGTAGTCGCGGCCGGTCACCGAATTGACGAGCAGGCTGCCGATGCCGGGACGCGCGAAGACCGTCTCGATGACCACGGCGCCCCCGACCAATTCTCCGGCGGCGAGGCCGAGGATGCTCAGGATCGGCAGCAGCGCATTGCGAAACGCGTGGCGGAACACCACGGCGCTCCGGCCGAGTCCCTTGGCGCGCGCGGTCCGCACGAAATCGTCGCGCAGCGCCGACAGGAGGCTGGTGCGCGTGATGCGGGTGAGATACGCGAGCAGGCCGGCCGCGAGCGCGACCGCGGGGAGGATCGTGTGGGTGAGAAGGGTGAGGGGCTGCGCGAATGTGCCGCCCCCGATCGGGGGCAGCCAGCCGAGCCTGCCTGAGAAGACGAGCAGCAGGATGATGCCCACCAGGAAGTTGGGCGCGGACACGAGCACCAGCGACAGCATCAGCGACAGGTGGTCCCCGGGGGTATTGTTCCGGACCGCGGCGATGACGCCGAGCGGAATCCCCGCGCCGATCGCGATCGCGAGGGCGCTCAGGCCGAGGACGATCGTGTACGGCAGAAGGCCGGCGATCTGCGCCGCCGCCGGCACCCCCGTGAGGAACGACGTCCCGAACTGGCCCCGGACGACATTCTCCATATACAACAGGTACTGCGTGATCAGGGGCTGATCGAGTCCCCACATGTGCCGCAGCCCCGCTTCGCGATCGCTGGTCGCGAAGGGACCGAGCAGCACGGCCGCGGGATCGCCCGGCAGCGTGTGGACCACGATGAACACGAGGGTGACCACGCCCCAGATCAGCGGGACGATCAGGAGCGTCCGGCGGAGGAAATACGCGCGCATGTGGCTCCGTTGGTTCGACGTACCAGGTAGAGGCGTCCTGCTGGCGGGCGGACGTTCGCGCGGCCGGCCCGGGAGTTCGGTGGTGACGTCGCGCGCGCGCCAATTCACCGGGGGGACCGGTGACCCCAGGTATGCGGTGAAGCCGCGCGTAAGATGGGCAAGAATACCGGTGGGCGGGTGAGTGGCGACCACGGAGCACACGAGCGGAGATGAGGGGCACATGACTTGGAATCGGCGCCGCGCCGGCTCCTCGGCGAGGCATGCGCGGGCATGGGCGGACGGCCATGCGTCGTCCCGGTGGATCACGGCGAAGACCGCCGTGGCCGCGGTGGTCTGTACCGTGCTGTTCACCCTGCTCTTCGCGCCGTCCGGGCAGGCGACGATTCCACTCGCGGTGCACATCGGCGCGCTCGAGCACACCGGCCCCGGGCGGGTGTCGTTCGCGGTGTCGATTACGGGTCTCCAGCCGGGAATCCCGGAGACGATCGGCGGACGTGCCGCGGTGGACGGCGAGACGATCGAGCAGCCGACCGCGACACTGTCCAGTCCCCTGGACCACTTCTCGGTCGTGCTCGACCTCCGGGACGGACAGAGCCGGATCGGCGGCGTCGTCACCGCGGACTTTGCGCCGATTCCCGCCGCCCGCGGACACGACCCCGGTGACCCTGGAGATCGTGGTCCGGCAGGGTCCCGAGACCGCGGCGGCCCGACAGACCGGGGTGCTGCTGCTGCCGACCGTCCTCGTGCCCGGCTATCTGAACGAGATCTGGGGGAAGCAACAGGACGTGTTGAACATCTTCAGACGGGCCGGCTATCGGGATACCGGACCGTCGCCGGATTTGTTCTGGTTCACGTACCCATCGCGGCGCCTCGGTCTCGAGGAGATCGCGCACCTGCTCGCCGCCTACGTGCGCGATGTCGTGCTCCCCACGGCCTACGCGTCCCGCTTCGACATGGTGGGGTACAGCGCGGGCGGGCTGCCCGCGCGCTGGAACGCCGAGTTCGAGCCGAGTTGGAAGCACCTCGCGAATAACCTATTTCTGATCGCGGTGCCGAACGAGGGATCCGTGATGTCGTACATCTACGCCTGGTATCCGGTCGCGAAGCTGGCCCGGACGCCCGCGGCCCGCAGCTTCCTTCCCACGTTCCCGTTCTGGCGCGCGGCGCCCGGGGCGCCGTGGGAGATTCCCCGCGGTGCCGACAATGTCGAGCTCGCGCGTCTGAACACGCAGCCGCTCCCGGCGGACATCCGCGTCTACGCGTTCTACGGCAGCCGGCGCCCGACCCAGGAAAGTCCGGGCACCCAGGCCGGCGTGACCGGGACCTTTCCCGAGCCCGCGTATTCGTACGGGATGGGCGACGGGATCACGTTGACGGCGAGCGTGCTCGGTCAATCGATCAACGGCGGCCCCGGGGTGCCGAGTCTCAGCGGGCGATTCACGGAGCAGGTGGATCTCGGCCCGCTGGAACACTACGCGCTGGTGCGGGCGGCCCTGCCCAGAATCGCGGCGTTCACGTCCGGCCGGGCCGCCACCCTGGCTGGCGGCGTGCCTGATCCGCCGCCTCCGGCGAAGGTCGCGCACGAACCGCCCGTGGGGCCCTGGGGACCGCCCGATCTCGTGGCGCCGTGGTCGGCAAGCCAGCACTGAGACCCACAGGCTCGGTATCTGGACCGTCCGGAGGGACACTCAGCTGGAGACGATGAGACTGGCCGGGAAGGTGGCCGCGATCACGGGGGCGGCCCGAAATGGCCTTGGCCGTGCGATCGCGCTCGCGTTCGCGCGCGAGGGCGCGGCCGTGGGCGTCCTCGACATTCGGTCGTCCGACGAGACGGTCGCGGCGGTGGGCGGACTGGGCCAGCGGGCGTTCGGGGTGCAGGCCGACGTCGCCGATCCCGACGCGACGGCCGCGGCGCTCGCCCGCATCGCGGCGGCGCTCGGGCCGATCGACGTGCTGGTGAACGCGGCCGCGGTGCTCGCGCGCGGCCCGGTGCTCGAGCTGTTGCTGGACGATTGGGACCGCCTCTACCAGGTGAACCTGCGCGGGTATTTCGTCACGAGCCGTTGGGTGGCGAAGGAGATGGTGCGGCGCGGCGCCGGCGGCAGCATCATCAACATTGCCTCGATCAGCGGGGTCGTCGCGACGCCGAATCAAGCGCACTACTGCGCGCTCAAAGGCGGCGTGATCGCCCTCACGCGGTGCATGGCGGTCGAGCTGGCGCCGCTCGGGATTCGCGTCAACGCGATCTCACCGGGCGCGTTCGAGACCGACATCAATCGAGAGCGTCTCCAGGATCCCGTGTTTCGCGCGTCGCGGACGGATCCGGTCCCGCTCGCCCGGGTCGGGCGCCCTGAAGAGGTCGCCGGCGCGGCGGTGCTGCTCGCGTCCGAGGAGGGCAGTTTCATGGTCGGCGCCAACGTGATCGTCGACGGGGGCCAGCTCGCGCTGTAGCCCGCCGTCCGTCCGGTGGAGTGAGGGGGAGCTATGTCCGAACCGCTCGAGCACGCTGCCGTAGGAAGCGATTCCGCCGTGTCGCCGCTGGCCGGACGTCCGGCCCCGCCGGAGATGCGCGTCGATCTCGTGCGGCTTGAACGCGAGTATTACGACCGCCGGCCCGACGTGCACAACCCCGCCGAGCTGGTGAGCTTCGGGACCAGCGGGCACCGGGGCTCGCCGTTCCGCGGCACGTTCACCGAGGCGCACATTCTGGCGATCACCCAGGCGATCTGCGACTACCGGCGTGCCCAGGCCATCGACGGCCCGCTGTATATGGGAAAGGACACGCACGCGCTGTCGGGACCGGCGCAGCGCACGGCGCTCGAGGTCCTGGCCGCCAACGCGGTGGACACGATCATCCAGCGGGACGACGGGTTCACGCCGACGCCGGTGATCTCCCGCGCGATCCTCGTGTACAACCGCGGCCGCGCGCGGGGTCTCGCGGACGGGATCGTGATCACCCCGTCGCACAACCCGCCCGAGGACGGCGGGTTCAAGTACAACCCGACGAACGGCGGCCCCGCCGACACCGATGTCACGACCTGGGTGGAGCGCCGCGCGAATGAGCTGCTGCGGGCCGGGAACGCCGGCCGTCAGGCGCATCGGCACCGGCGCTCGAGGCGGCGACGACCCATCAGGAGGACCTGGTCCTGCCGTACGTCCGCGACCTCGCGGGCGTCATCGACATGCACGCGATCCGCGACGGCGGGCTCACCCTCGGTGTCGATCCGCTCGGCGGCGCGTCGCGGTTCTATTGGGACCCGATCAACGCCCTCTATGGGGTGAACGTCTCCGTCGTGAACCCCGTCATCGACCCGACCTTTTCGTTCATGACCGTCGACCACGACGGCGTGATCCGGATGGACTGCTCGAGCCCGTACGCGATGGCGCGCCTCGTGGCCCTCAAAGACCGGTATCGGGTGGCGTTCGCGAACGACCCCGATGCGGACCGCCACGGGATCGTCACGCCGTCCGCCGGCCTCTTGAATCCCAACGACTACCTCGCGGTCGCGATTCACTACCTGGCGACGCATCGTCCCGACTGGTCCGCGGACGCCGCGGTCGGCAAGACGGTCGTCAGCAGCGGCATGATCGACCGGGTGGTGCGCGGGCTCGGCCGCCCGCTGACCGAGGTGCCGGTCGGCTTCAAGTGGTTCGCGCCCGGCCTGTTCGACGGGACCTGCTGTTTTGGCGGGGAGGAAAGCGCCGGTGCGAGCTTTCTGCGGCGTGACGGGACGGTCTGGACCACCGACAAAGACGGGCTGATCATGGATCTTCTCGCGGCGGAGATGACCGCGCGGACGGGCAAGGATCCCGGTGAACAGTACCGCGCGCTGACGGCCGAGTTCGGCACCGCGTACTACACGCGCATCGACGCGCCGGCGACCCGTGCGCAGAAGGCCGCCCTCGCGGCGCTGACGCCCGAGGCCGTGACCGACGCGACGTTGGGCGGCGAGCCGATCACGGCCAAGCTCACCCGCGCCCCCGGCAACCAGGCTCCGATCGGCGGTCTCAAGGTCGTGGCCGCCCACGGATGGTTTGCGGCCCGGCCGTCGGGGACCGAGGATGTGTATAAGATCTATGCGGAGAGCTTCCGGGACCGCGCGCACCTGAGCGCAATTGTGCGCGAGGCCGCGGACATCGTTAACCGTGCGTTGCGGGGTACGCGCTCAGGACCGCAGTAAGCTGAGGGCGGGGCCGTCGGCCTTCCGGGCACCCCGGTCGTCCGCCTCCGGCATCCGACCGCGCGCCGGGGTCGAAGAAAAGGAGGCGGTCCGTGACGGGTCGCCAAATACAGGGCATAGATGATGCGATGTTACCTATTGCCGAGGTGAGGCCATGAACGCGACGCAACGGCTGCACGATCTGGGACAGAGCATCTGGCTCGACAACATCACGCGCGACCTCCTGACGAGCGGGACGCTCCGGCGCTACATCGACGAGTTCGCGGTCACCGGACTTACGTCGAACCCGACGATTTTTGACCAGGCGATTACGAAGAGCACCGCCTACGACGCGGGGATTCGCGAGCGGCTCGCGGCGGGGACGTCGGGGGAGGATCTGTTCTTCGAGCTGGCCATCGAAGACCTCGCCAAGGCCGCGGACCTGTTCCGGCCGGTCCACGACCGGACCGACGGCGTCGACGGGTGGGTCTCGCTGGAAGTGTCGCCGCTGCTGGCCCACGACACCGCCAGCACCTTGGCCGCGGCCAAGCCGCTGCACGCGCGCGCGGCGCGCCCGAACCTGTTTATCAAGATCCCGGGCACCCCCGAGGGGGTGCCGGCGATCGAGGAGGCGATCTTCGCGGGCGTGCCGATCAACGTCACGCTCCTGTTCTCCCGCGAGCAGTATCTGGCGGCGGCTGACGCGTACCTGCGCGGGGTCGAGCGCCGCATTCAGGCCGGGCTGAATCCGAACGTGACATCGGTGGCGTCGCTGTTTGTCAGCCGGTGGGACGCCGCGGTCGCCGCCGGCGTGCCCGACGCGCTGCGTAACCAGCTCGGCATCGCGATCGCGAAGCGCACGTACAAGGCGGCGCGCGAGCGGCTCAGCGCGCCCCGGTGGCTGCGCGCGTACAACGCCGGCGCGCGCCCGCAGCGACTTCTCTGGGCGAGCACGGGCACCAAGGACCCCGCCGCGTCGGACATCCTCTACATCAAAGCACTCGCGGCCCCGTTTACGGTCAACACGATGCCGGAGGCGACGCTGAAAGCCCTCGCCGACCACGGCGAGATCGGCGGGATGCTGCCGGCGGACGGCGGCGACAGCGAAGAGATGCTGGCGAAGTTCGCGAAGGCGGGCATCGACGTCGACGCCCTCGCGGCGCGGCTGCAGGACGAGGGCGCCAAGGCGTTCGTCAAGTCCTGGAACGGGCTCATGGACGTCATGACGTCCAAGGCCGCCGCCCTCAGGTAACCCGACGATCGGGTCCGCGCCGATGGGGACCGACGACGCGAGAGGAGCCCGCCGATGACCGCGCGCCCCGCAGGGCGTTCCACGCGCACGCCGCTGCGCACGCGACCCGCCTGGAAGGCGCTCGAGGCGCACTACAAGACGATCCGGCGGATGCACCTGCGGGACCTGTTTGCCCTCGACCCGAAGCGCGGCGAGCGCATGACGGCGGAAGCCGCCGGCCTGTTTCTCGATTATTCGAAGCACCGCGCGACGAAGGATACGCTGCGGCTCCTCCTCCGGCTGGCCGACGAATCGGGGCTCCGCGGCCGCATCGCCGCGATGTTTCGCGGGGAGAAGATCAACGTCACCGAGGACCGCGCCGTGCTGCACGTTGCATTGCGCGCGCCGCGAGGGGCCTCGATCGTGGTCGACGGCGAGAACGTGGTCCCCGTCGTGCACGCGGTGCTCGACAAGATGTCCGCGTTCTCAGACCGCGTCCGGGGTGGGGCGTGGGTGGGACATACGGGCAAGCGCATCCGGAACGTGATCAACATCGGAATCGGGGGCTCCGACCTCGGACCGGTGATGGCGTACGAGGCGCTCCGGTACTACAGCGACCGCACCATGACGTTTCGGTTCGTCTCCAACGTCGACGGCACGGACTTCGCCGAGGCGGTGCGAGACCTCGACCCGGCCGAGACCCTATTCATCATCTCCTCGAAGACGTTCACGACGCTCGAGACGATGACGAACGCGCACACGGCGCGCGCCTGGTCGCTCGCCGGGCTGGGCGGCGACGTCAGCGCGGTCGCGCGGCACTTCGTGGCGGTCTCGACGAACGCGAAGGAAGTGGCGGCGTTCGGCATCGACCCGGCGAACATGTTCGAGTTCTGGGACTGGGTCGGCGGCCGCTACTCGATGGACTCGGCGATCGGCCTGTCCACGATGCTGGCGATTGGTCCGGAGGCGTTCCACGCGATGCTGGCCGGCTTCCATCGGATGGACGAGCACTTTCGCACCACCCCGTTCGCGCGCAACCTGCCGGTGCTGATGGGGCTGCTCGGGGTCTGGTACAGCGATTTCTTCGGGGCGCAGACCGTGGCGGTACTGCCGTACGAACAGTACCTGAAGCGGTTCCCGGCGTACCTGCAGCAACTGACGATGGAGAGCAACGGCAAGCACGTGACGCTCGACGGGACACGGGTGACGTACGACACCGGGCCGATCTACTGGGGCGAGCCGGGGACCAACGGCCAGCATTCGTTCTACCAGTTGATTCATCAGGGGACCCGCCTGATTCCGTGCGACTTCATCGCGTTTGAGCGGACCCTCAACCCGCTCGGCCGGCACCACGATCTTCTGCTCGCCAACGTCTTCGCCCAAACCGAGGCGCTCGCGTTCGGCAAGACCCCCTCGGAGGTTCGCGCCGAAGGCGTACCCGAGTGGCTCGTGCCGCACCGGGTATTCGAGGGCAATCGGCCCTCGAACACGATCCTCGCCGAGCGGCTCACGCCGGAGACGCTCGGGACGCTCGTGGCGCTGTATGAGCACGCCGTCTTCACCCAGGGGGTTGTGTGGGGGATCGACTCGTTTGACCAGTGGGGCGTGGAGCTCGGCAAGGTGCTGGCCCAGCGGATCGTTCCGGAACTGGAGGACGCCGCCGAACCCCCGCTTCGCCACGACAGTTCGACCAACCACCTGATCCGGCGGTACCGCGCGCGCAAGGCGGCCTCGCCGTGACGCGACCGCGGCACGCGTAACCGGGCAGGGCGACCGCCGCGCTGGGGGCAATGGGCGCGCACGGTCGAGGGGCCGATGCCCGGGCCGCCGCAGCGTCGGGGCACGCGCGCCGCCGGGGTGGGACGAGATTATCCAACGCGTAGGGCGGAGAGGAGCGGGCGATGCAACTCGGCATGGTTGGGCTCGGTCGAATGGGCTCGAATATGGTGCGGCGTCTCCTGGCGGGAGGCCACGAGTGTGTGGTGTACGACGTGTCACCGAAGGCCGTGAGCGAGCTCACGCAGGAGCTCGCGGTCGGCGCGACCTCGCTCGCGGATCTGGTCGCGCGGCTCGCGCCGCCGCGGGTGGTCTGGGTGATGGTCCCGGCGGCGGTCGTCGATCACACGCTCGCCGACATCGTGGCGCACCTCGCCGCGGGTGACATTGTCATCGACGGGGGAAACTCCTACTACGTCGACGACATCCGGCGCGCCAAGGAGCTCACGGCCAAACAGATCCACTACGTCGACGTGGGGACGAGCGGCGGCGTCTGGGGGTTGGAACGCGGGTACTGCATGATGATCGGCGGCGAGCGGGACGTGGTGGAGCATCTCGACCCGATCTTCAGACAGCTGGCCCCGGGGCGCGGCGATATCCCGAGGACGCCGGGGCGCGAGCATGCTCGGCGGCACCGCCGAGCTCGGCTACCTGTACTGCGGTGCGAACGGGGCCGGCCATTTCGTCAAGATGGTCCACAACGGGATTGAATACGGGCTGATGGCCGCCTACGCCGAGGGGCTGGGCGTGCTGCGCGACGCCAACGTCGGCCTCGCCCGCCACGCGGAGGATGCCGAGACGACACCGCTGCGCCGCCCAGAGTACTACCAGTACGAGTTCAACCTTCCAGACATCACGGAGTTGTGGCGGCGCGGGAGCGTGATCGCGTCGTGGCTGCTCGACTTGACCGCCACGGCGCTGACGCGCGATGCCGCCCTGTCCGATTTCACCGGGCATGTCTCGGATTCCGGGGAAGGCCGGTGGACGATCAAGGCGGCGATCGACGAGGCGGTCCCGGTCCCCGTGCTGTCGGCCGCGCTCTACCAGCGCTTCAGCTCACGCCGCGAGTCGGATTTCCAGGACAAGCTCTTGTCGGCGATGCGCTTCGAGTTCGGCGGGCACGTGGAGAAGCGCGTGAAATGACGCGCGGGAAGGGCGGCCGGGACGTACGGACGGCGGGACCGCGGCCGTGAAGCTTGAAGTGTGTGCGGACGTCGATGCGGTCGCGCAGCGGGCGGCGGCGATCATCGCCGAGGACGCGAACGCGTGCGCGGCCGAGCGGGGCCGTTTCGTCGCGGCGCTGAGCGGCGGCCGCACCCCGTGGCTGATGCTGCGCGCGCTGGCCGACCTCGCGATGCCCTGGGACCGGGTGCAGATCGCGCAGGTGGACGAGCGCGTGGCGCCGGCCGACGATCCGGATCGCAACCTGACGCACCTGCGCGACACCCTGCTCGCGCACGCGTCGCTGCGGCCCGAGCAGATCCACGCCATGCCGGTGGAGGCCCCGGACCTCGAGGCCGCCGCGGCGCGCTACGCCGCCACCCTGCGCGAGATCGCCGGCACCCCGCCCGTGCTCGACCTCGTGCACCTCGGGCTGGGGCCGGACGGTCATACGGCGTCGCTCGTGCCGGGAGATCCGGTCCTCGACGTCGTCGACGCGGACGTCGCCCTGACGGGGGTCTACCAGGGCCGGCGCCGGATGACGCTGACTTACCCGGTGCTCAACCGTGCCCGGCGCATCCTGTGGGTGGTGACCGGGGACGAGAAGGCTGAGATGCTCGCGCGCTTGATGGCGGCGGACGTGTCGATCCCGGCGGGGCGGGTGCGCCAGGACGCCGCGATCGTCGTCGCGGATCGCGCCGCGGCGCAGTCGCGTCCGCCGGCCTGAGCAGCACCGGCCGGAGATTCGCCGTCTGGCGCGCGGGGGAGGGCGTATGTCGATCGGTTCGGGTGGGATCTCAGGGACGGTGACGCGGCTGACCGGCGGCCAGGCCCTCGTGCGCGGGCTCCGAGTTCAGGGCGTCGATGTCGTCTTTGGGCTGCCGGGAATCCAGCTCGACTGGGCGTTCGATGCGCTGTACGCGGAGCGCCACACCCTCCGCGTCATCCACACACGGCACGAGCAGGCCGTGTCGTACATGGCGGACGGGTACGCCCGGACGACGGGCCGGGTCGGCGTCTGCGTGGTGGTGCCCGGGCCGGGCCTCCTGAACGCGTCGGCGGGGCTCGCCACCGCGTACGCGTGCTCCTCCCCGGTGCTCTGCATCACGGGGCAGATTCCGACCCCGGACATCGGCGCCGGGCGCGGGCTGCTGCACGAAATCGGCGATCAGTTGGGCGCGGTGCGTTCCATCACCAAATGGACGGCGCGCGCGGCGCGCCCGGCGGAGGTGCCGGAGGTCGTGCGTGACGCGTTCCGGCAGCTCTTGACCGGACGCCCGCGTCCGGTGGCCATCGAGATTCCGCCGGACGTCTTGCAGGAGACCGCCGAGTTCGCGCCGCCCGCACGGGTCGAGGGGGAGCCGCTCGCCGGAGATCCGGAGGCGATCGAGCGCGCCGCCAGGGCGCTGGGGGCCGCGGAGCGGCCGATAATCTTTGCCGGCGGCGGCGTGCTCCGCGCCGCGGCGTGGGAGCCGCTCAGGCAGCTGGCGGAACTCCTCGAGGCGCCCGTGTGCATGACCGAGAACGGCAAGGGTGCACTCTCCGCGCGACACCCGCTCGCGCTGCCCATGGTCGCCGCGTCCGGGCTGGTCCCCGCCGCGGACGTGATCCTCGCGGTCGGCACGAGATTTTACCAGCCGGCGCGGTCCGATTGGGGACCGCGGTCGGGGCAGACGCTCATCCAGCTTGACGTCGACGCCGAGGAAATCGGCCGCAACTGCCCGGTGACGATCGGGATCCACAGCGATGCGCGTCTGGGCCTTGCGGCGCTCGTCGCCGCGGTGGGCCGTCACAACCGGACGCGAGCGTCGCGGCGCGACGCGCTCGCGGATGCCAAACGCGCGGCGCAGGCGCTGCTCGAGACGCTGCAGCCGCAGGCCGCCTACGGCGCCGCGATTCGCGACGTCCTGCCCGACGACGGCATTCTCGTCTCGGAGATGACCCAGGTCGGCTACTGGGCCAACGCGGGATTCCCCGTGTACGCGCCGCGCACGTTCCTGACGTCGGGGTATCAGGGGACGCTCGGGCATGGGCTCGCGAACGCGATCGGTGCCCAGGCCGGCGCGCCGGGCCGGAAGGTCGTGTCCATCAGCGGCGACGGCGGATTCATGTACAACGTGCAGGAACTGTCGACGATGGCGCGGCACCGCCTGAACGTGGTGGCGGTGGTGTTCAACGACGGCGCGTTCGGCAACGTCCTGCGCATTCAGCGCGAGGCGTTTGGGGGGCGCACCATCGCGTCCGATCTGCTCAACCCGGATTTCGTGCGTCTCGCGGAGGCATTCGGCATGGACGGCACGCGCGTCGACACCCCCGAGGCGCTTCGCGCGGCACTCGCCGCGGCGCTCGCGCGCGACCGCCCCGCCCTGATCGAGGTGCCGATCGGGGAAGTGAAAAACTTTCGGACGGTGGTTCGGCCGGGCTACCGCGGCTAGCGCGCGGCGACGGTAAACCACACGACGGTGAGGCCGTCCACGCTCGTGGCGCCGGTCTCTCCTCCGTGGGCGCGGGCGATCTCCTGGACGAGCGAGAGTCCGATCCCCGCGCCGCCGGTGGCCCGCGATCGAGATTTTTCTCCGCGATAAAAGCGCTCGAAGATGTGGGGCAGGTCCTCCGCCGCGATTTCCTCGCCCGTGTTCTCCACCGCGATCCGGACTGCGCCGCCGGTCCGTTCGGTCCGCACGGTCACGGTCGCGCCGTCCGGCGCGTACTGGAGCACGTTGTCGACCAGCGTCCGGAGCGCTTGGCCCAACAGATCGGCGTCGGCGTACGCGTGCTGTCCGGCCGGCTGATGGGTGTCGTGGACGACGAACCCGCGGCGCTCGAACTCCGGCGCGTACGCGGTGAGCACCTCACGCGCGAGGATGGTGACATCGACCTCGGTGCGCCGCAGCCGAGACATGCGCGCGTCGAACTGGCTCAGCTGATGCAGCGCGTTGACGAGGCGCACGAGGCGCATCACCTCCTCGTGCAGGGAGGCCAGCGTCGCGGGCGTGGCCGGCGTCACGCCGTCGCGCAGCGCCTCGAGATACCCCTGCAGGGTGGCGAGCGGCGTGCGCAGCTCATGCGCGATGTTCGCGACGAGGTCGCGGCGAAGCGCCTCGACCCGCTGCAGCGCGGCCGCCATGCCGTTCAGGGATTCGGCGAGCCGGACCAGTTCGTCCGGGCCGCGGGGAGAAATGCGTCGCGCGTAATCACCCTCGGCGATGCGTTCGGAGAGGAGCATCATCTCGCCGATCGGCTGGACCAGCCGGCGCACCAGCACCCACCCGAGCAGCATCGCGGCGACCGCGGCCACGATGCTGCTGACCAGCAGCACGTGATGCACGCGTGGCGAGAAAATCGTGTTCGACCGACGTCGGATCGACGTGGTACCGCACCATGATCTGCATGAATGATTGGGCCGCGAAACTGGTGATCATGGTGTCGGAGATCGCGACCGCGATCGCGATGACGAGGAGCTGGGCGCCGAGGAGGCGCCAGATGAGCCTATCGCGCACGCTTGGCTTCCACGAGCTTGTAGCCGACGCCGCGGACCGTCTCGACGTAGCGGGGTTGGGCGGGGTTGTCCCCGAGTTTCTCGCGCAGCTTGCCGATCCGGACGTCGATCGTCCGGTCGACCACCACGGCCTCGTCGAACGCGTACACGTGGGTCAGCAGCTGCTCGCGCGTGAAGACGCGTCCGGGAAATTCCATCAGCGCGTGCAGGAGCTTGTACTCGTTCGGGGTCAGGTGTACGCTCCGGCCGGCGACCGTGACTTCGTGCCGGTCCACGTCCATGACGAGATCGCCGCGGACGAGCCGCGAGGTGGCGCGATCGTGCGCGACCGTGCGGCGCAGGATCGCCTGCACGCGGGCGACGAGCTCGCGCGGGCTGAACGGTTTGGTGACGTAATCGTCCGCGCCGACCGAGAGTCCCGCCAGCGTGTCCGACTCCTCGACCCTCGCGGTCAGCATCAGAATCGGCACCGCCGATCCCTCGCGCAGCCGCCGGCAGACCGCGACGCCGTCGACGCGCGGCAGCATGACGTCGAGGATGACGAACCCCGGCTGGTGGCGCTCGAACAGCTCGAGCGCCTGCGCGCCGTCGTAGGCGGCGATCACGCGGAATCCCTCGCGCTCGAGATACATCCGAACCAGCGAGATGATCTTGTGGTCATCGTCGACGAGGAGTACCGTCGTCGGTTCTGACGCCGTCCCGGTGCGCATCGCGGACCTGCCACCCCCGTCTCGTGCGGTCGTTTGGCCTCTAGCGTATGGCAATAGTATAGGGATTTGATGACAATCGGGGCCGATTTCCGCGCTCCCCGACGCGCCGCGCCGTCCGCCGCCGCCCGGGGGCGCAGGAATGCGCCCGGAGCCGGAGGAACGCACATGCCGCGATCTTGCGACGGGGGAGGCGGTATGCTGGAACGGCGGATGACGCTCGAGGAGTTCGACCCGCTCGCCTGGGGTCCCGGGATCACGCGCGTGCTCGCGCGGGCGGTGGACGACCCGGTCGCGGACCTTCCGCTCGTCGCGGTCGTGGGCCGGCACCCGGGCCCGATGTTCATCGCGGCGGCGGGGGTGCACGGGGATGAATACGAGGGCCCGCAGGGGCTGTGGCGGGCGATCGCGGACCTGCGGCCGGAGGAGATGCACGGGACGCTTGTCGCGATGCCGATCTGCAATCCGTGGGCGGCGGCGGCAGGGATCCGTGAGACCCCCGCATCGATCGACGGCGTCAACCTCGCCCGAACGTTTCCGGGCGATGCGCACGGGACGCCGACGCAGCGCCTCGCGGCGGCGCTCCTCGCGTGCATCCTTCGCCTCAGCCCGGCGCTGTTTCTGGACCTGCACAGCGGCAGCGTCCGCGCGCGGTATCACCCGGTCGTGGGCATCCGGCGGGGGTTAGGGGACGAGGCGCGGTCGCGGGCGGCGGCCCGCGCGTTCGGCCTCCCGACGCTGTGGGAGCTCAAAGATCATCCCGGGACCTTCAACGCCGAGACCGCGCGCCTCGGGATCCCGACCGTCGGCGTGGAGATGACCGGGGCCGGCGGTGCGCTGGAGGCCGACATCGCCGCCGATCACGCGGGCGTCCTCAACCTGCTGCGCTGGCTCACCGTGTTGCGGGACCGGCCGGCGCCCAAGGTCGGCGGACCGTTCCGGTCTATCACCGAGCTGACGGCGCCCGCGGACGGCTTCGCCGAGCCGCTGCATGAGCTCGGCGACGAGGTCGAATCCGGCGAGCGGCTTGTGCGCGTGCTCACGCAGTTCGGGGACACCGCCGCGGTCGTCGCGGCGCCGCACGCGGGGACGGTGTGGGTGATGCGCCATCTGAGAACCGTCCGCGCTGGCGAGGTCGTGTGCGGGGTCGCGGCGCGCGTTGGGCCGGAGACGGAGTGAAGAGGGTCACATCGTAGCGGAGCGGGGAGACAGGGCGCCGACCCGCGGCCCGCGCCGGACCGGGCGCGTACCGATCAGGAGAGGGACCCGGTGGCGCCGCGCGGAATCACCGCGCACAGCCGAGTTGCGGCGGAGCGCGATGGGCGCACGCGGGCAGACGCGCATTGGAGGGTCGACGATGCGTGCGATCCCGCCCAGTCGCGCCGCGGACCGTACAAGCCGTCACATCACCGACCCCGGGAGACTGGCGATCGCGTGCTGTCCTACCTGACCGGACGACTGTTCGCGCTGCTGCCGGTACTCGCGGTCGTGGCGGTCGTGGTGTTCATGCTCGTGCATGTCACGCCCGGTGACCCGGCGCGCGTGCTGCTCGGGCAGGACGCGACCGAGCAACAGGTCGCGACCCTGCGGCACGCCTTGGGGCTGGACCGGCCGCTGCCGGTGCAGTTCGTCCTGTGGGTGGGCCACGCCCTGCGCGGCGACCTCGGCGACTCCCTCTTCGAACGCATTCCGGTGACCTCCGACATCCTGCAGCATCTCGGCCCCACGGCGACGCTCTCCGCGCTCGGCATCACCGTGGCGCTCGTGATCGGCATCCCCGTCGGCATCGTGTCCGCGGTGTTTCGAAACTCGTGGCTGGATCAGGCGAGCCTCGGGCTGGCGCTGTTGGGCGCCGCCGTGCCGAGCTTCTGGCTCGGGCTGTCCCTGATCGTCTTGTTCGCGGTCGATTTGGGCTGGCTGCCGTCGTCGGGGTATCAGTCACCGGGGGCCGGCCTGCGCCAGAGCCTCGAGTACCTCGTGCTGCCGGCGCTCGCGCTCGGCGTGCCGAACTCGTCGCTGATCATCCGGTTTACGCGCAGCAGCCTCCTCGACGTCCTCGGCAACGACTACATCCGGACGGCCCGGGCCAAAGGGCTGCGCGGCCGCGCCGTCATCTTCCGGCACGGCCTGCGCAATGCGCTTGTGCCGATCCTGACCGTCATCGGCTTGACCTTTGCCGCGCTGATGGGCGGGGCCGTGGTCACGGAGACCGTGTTCAGCCTGCCGGGCATCGGCCAGCTCGTGGTCCGGTCGGTGCTGCGCCGGGACTATCCGGTGATCCAGGGAGTGACGCTGGTGGTCGCGACCGCGTACGTCATCATTAACCTCGGCGTGGACTTGCTCTACTTCGCGGTCGACCCGCGCGTGAGGTACTGAGGTGGCCCAGCAGACGGCGGCCGTGCGCACCCCCGTCCGGCTGTCCGGCCGGCCCGGCATGCTGTCGACGCTGTGGCGCATGGTGCGCCGGCGCCGCATCATCGGCATCGGCTTCCTGATCATTTTGGTCGTCGCCGGCGCCGCGGTGGCGGCGCCGCTGCTCGCGCCCACCAACCCGAACACCCTCGACGTGCCCGCGCGGCTGCAGGGACCGGAGCGCGCGCACCCGTTCGGCACCGACGACTACGGCCGCGATATCCTCAGCCGGACGCTGTACGGCGCGCGTCTCTCGCTGACGGTGGGGCTGCTCGTCACGCTCGTGTCGACGGCCGCGGGAATCGTCGTGGGCCTCGTCGCCGGCACGAATCGGCGCGCCGACCGGATCCTGATGCGCATCATGGACGGCGTGATGGCGTTTCCCGACATCCTGCTCGCGATCGCGCTGATGGCGTCGCTCGGACCGAGCGCCCGCAACGTCGTGCTCGCGTTGAGCTTTGTCTACACGCCGCGGGTCGCCCGGGTCGTGCGCGGCTCGGTGCTGGTCGTCGCGTCGCTCGAGTACATCGACGCGGCGCACGCGATCGGCGCCCGCCGGGCCCGCATCCTCATCCGGCACATCTTGATCAACTGCGCCTCTCCCGTGATCGTGCAGGCCACGTTCATCACGGCGTACGCCATGCTCGGGGAGGCCGCGCTCAGCTTTCTTGGCGTCGGGATCCCCCCGCAGATCCCGACCTGGGGCGGCATCATCAGCGAGGGCCAAGAATACCTGCGGCAGGCGCCCTGGATCAGCATCTTCCCCGGCGCCGCGATCATTCTGAGCGTGCTCAGCCTCAATCTGCTTGGGGACGGGCTGCGCGACTTTCTGGATCCCCGGCTGCGCTACTCGTGAGTGCCGTCGGTGTGCCGGACGGCGGCCCCGACAAGGGGTTCGCGGCGTCGCATGGAATGAACGTCGCACACGAGGCGCCGTCCGCGGGGGGCGCTGCGGCGGGATCGGCCTGGTGGGCGGCGCGCGGGTGCGGCGGGATCAGGCACGCGTGCCCGCGGGAGCAATCCGGTACGGGCCGAGGAGGGCAGGCGCATCACGTCATCTATCGCGGTCGCGAACCGGACCCTGCGCGGCGCCTGACCACCGGCGGCTCTCCACGGTATGCGCTATCTCCTCCGACGCTCGCTCTGGACGCTCGCCGCGTTGCTTGGCGTCTCCGTCCTGATCTTCGTGCTCGTCCGCCTGCTTCCGGGGACGATTCTGGACATCCTCGCGGGGAGCGAGGGCCAGTTGAGCGCGGCGCAACGGGCGGCGGTGATGCACGAGTTCGGCCTCGATCGGCCGGTGGTCGTGCAGTACGGGCTCTGGCTCGCGAGCATGCTCCACGGCAACTTCGGCGTGTCGTTCAGGTCGGGCCAACCCGTCGGCGATCTGCTCGTGTCGCGGCTGCCGATCACGATCGAATTGGCGCTCTTGTGCGTCGTGGGCGTCGCGATCGTCGGCATCCCGCTCGGCATCCTGGCGAGCGTGTCGCGCAGCGTGCGCGTGAAGACGGTGGTCCAGATCGTCGGGCTGCTCGGCTTGTCCGTGCCGAACTTCTGGATCGCCGTGCTGCTGATCATCTTCGCCTCGTACCAGTTCCATTGGCTGCCGGCGCTGATCTACGTCCCGCCGTGGTCGCAGCTGTGGGTGAACCTGCAGCAGATGTTCCTGCCGGTGCTGTCGCTCAGTTTGGGCCTCGTCGCCGTCGTCGTGCGCATGACGCGGTCGTCGATGCTCGAGGTGCTCAGCCAGGAGTTCGTGAAGGTCGCCCAGGCCAAAGGCGTCCCCCCGTTCGGCGTGCTGCTGCGCCACGCGCTCCGAAACGCCCTGATCCCTATCGTGACGGTGCTCGGCCTGCAGGTCGGCTATCTCCTGGGCGGGGTCGTGATCACGGAGCAGATCTTCGGGCTGCCGGGGCTCGGCTGGATGCTGCTCAACGGCGTCTACCAGCGCGACTACCCGGTGGTCCAGGGGACGGTCATGCTATTTGCCGTCACCTTTGTGGTCGTGAACCTCGGGGTGGATCTCGCGTACACCTACCTCGACCCACGGATCCGGTACGAGTGAGATGAGCGCGCCGCTCCCCATCTCCGCGGTGACGCCCGGCGGGGCGGGCCGACGCCGGACCGCGACCCGGTGGATGCGGGCGCTCCGCCGCACCCCCGTCGCCCTGATCGGCGCGGTGACGATCGCGTGCATCGTGCTGATCGCGCTCCTCGCGCCCGTCCTCGCGCCCGTGGGGCCGAGCGCGCAGATCGCGAAGCCGCTGCTCGAGCCCGGCAAGGTATTCATCGCGGGCACCGACCAACTGGGTCGGGACGAGATGAACCGGCTGATTTACGGCGCACGGGTGTCCCTCTACGTCGGCGTGCTGGCGGTGGCGCTCGCGCTGGCGATCGGCGGCACCACCGGCATCGCGGCGGGATTCTTCGGCGGGTGGCTCGACAACGTCGCGATGCGCGTGATGGACGTGCTGTTCTCCCTGCCGGCGCTCGTGCTCGCGATCGCCATCACCGCGATTCTCGGTCCCAGCCTGACGAACGTGATGCTCGCGATCGGGATCGTGTATGCGCCGACGTTCGCCCGGATCGCCCGCGGACCGACGCTCGCGGTCGTGCGCCTGCCGTACATCGAGGCGGCGCGCGCGATCGGCGCGTCGACGCCGGCGATCATGCTGCGCCACGTCGTCCCGAACGTGTCCGCGCCGCTCGTCGTGCAGACCACGGTGTCGCTGTCCACCGCGATCCTGACCGAGGCGGCGCTGAGCTTTCTCGGGCTGGGGACGCAGCCCCCGACGCCGTCGTGGGGGCTCATGCTCAGCGACGCCCGGCAGTACATGCTGATCGATCCGTGGATCGCCGTGCTGCCGGGCTGCGCGATCGCCGTGACGGTGCTGGGGTTCAACCTGCTCGGCGACGGTCTCCGCGACCTTCTGGATCCGCGCATCCGCATTCTGTAACCGCACGACCGACGTGCATCGAGGGGGCGATCATGGCGAAGCTGCCGTACCTGTACGAGCACATGACGTGGGAAGACATCAATGACGCGGTGCGCGCCGGGCGCGTGGCGCTCGTGCCGGCCGCCACGATCGAGGACCACGGGCCGCACCTGCCGGTGGACGCGGATATTGTGATCGTCTCGGCGATCTGCGAGCGCGCCGCACAGCTCGCGCCGGACGAGATCACCATGCTGCCGTGCGTGCGGATCGGCTACAGCCCGCACCACGTCGATTTTCCCGGGACGCTCACGATCCGCTGGTCCACCTTCGTCGAGTACGTGCTGGACATCACCCGCAGCCTCGCGCACCACGGCTTTCGCAAGATCCTGATCGTGAACGGGCACGGCAGCAACCGCCCGCTGCTGGAGATGGCGGCGCGCCTGACCGTCGTGGAACGCCCCGACGTGCACTGCGCGTTCACATCGTGGTGGGATCTGCACGACGTGCGCCAGGTGTTCAACGCCGAGCGGGAATCACCCGTCACCGGGCACGCGTGCGAGATCGAGACGTCCGTGTACCTCGCGGTCGACGAGACGCGGGTGAAGATGGATCGTGCGGCCGCGGACGCCACCTATCAGACGTCGCCGCACTTCTGGGGCGATCTCGCCGGCCGCAAGCCCGACCCGTCGTTCAAGAACTCGGTCGCGATGACCGAGTACTGGAGCATGGATACGCAGCACGGCGTCAAGGGCGACCCGACGAAGGCGACCAAGGCCAAGGGCCAGCACATCATCGAGGCCGGCGGCCGCGAGCTCGTCGAGATCTGCCGCGAGCTGCGGGCACGTCCGGTCAAGCCGCGCGTCCCGCACCAGGCGGCGCCGTCGCAGCCCCTCTGGATCGCCAAGACGTAGCGGGCGCGTCGCAGACCCGGACGGCGGATGCCGCCGCCTACCAGCCGAACGGCAGCGCGAACGTCGGCGGCACCTCGTGATGGTCCCGGCGGGGCGGCGCAGGGCGCGTGCGCAGCCAGCGGACCATCTCGAGCAGCCGGGTGGCCGCGTGGTCGAACACCCGGCGGCCCTTGTCCTCCGTCGCCTTGGCCGCCTCGCCGATCACCCCGGTCGGCGAGAAGGACGAGGTCCACTCGACGAGTGTTGCGGGGCCGCTCGGCCCCGTCAGGTCCGTGAAATGCCACTCCATCTCGCCGGGAATCTTCTGGAACTCGGCCAGATGGCTTTCGATCAGGGCCTCGCGGACGTGCGGCTTGTCCACGGTCAGATACATCGACGTTTCGAGTTCGCACGCGTGCGCGCACCCGCCCGGAATGACCGACGTGCGTAGCTCCGAATTCCAGTACTGCCCGACCAGCTGCCACCAGCTGAGCGTGACGCAGAGCGCGTCGGTCTGGAGGTTGGTCTGACGGCCGACCTCCTCGACGAGAGGATGATTCGAGCCATGTCCGTTCACGATGACGAGGCGCTTGAACCCGTGGTAGGCGACCGAGCGCGTGATGTCGAGCAAAAACTTGACGAACGTCGTCGGCTCGATGTTGATCGTCCCGGGATAGTCCATCACGTGGTGGCAGTAGCCGTAGGCGACCGGGGGCAACACCAGCATCTCGGCCGGGGCACGGCGCGCGGCCTCGTAGACCACCGCCGAACTGAGCTTCGCGTCGACGTCGAGCGGGAGATGTGGACCGTGCTGCTCGGTCGACCCGACGGGCAGGATGACCACCTTGTTCATGGCGACGGCCTCGTTGATCTCGGGCCAGGTCAAGAGCTCATAGCGATACTCACGGGCGACGGCCTCACGGGCGGGGCTGGGCATTGGGGCCTCCTTGTGTCGCGGACACGTCGGTCCGGGGATGCTGGCGGTCGGGCGCAGGTGTGGTTCCGCGCAGCACGGACGCGGCCCTCTCCCGGTGGGGCGTGTGTCGGCGGGGTGATCCGGATGGGGGCGGCTATCGGTTGTGGCGGCGAACGGCGGGCAGGGTTCGCTTGCGGAGCCGCAGCGCCCCCGGGGTGATCTCGACAAACTCATCGTCCGCGATGAACTCGATCGCCTGTTCTAGGTTCAAGACGCGGTGGGGGACCAGCCGGATCGCCAGGTCCGCGGTCGACGCGCGCATGTTCGTCAATTTCTTCTCGCGGATCGCGTTCACGTCGAGGTCGTTGTCGCGGGCGTTCTCGCCGATGAGCATGCCCTCGTAGACCTCGGTGCCGGGTCCGACGAACAGCTCCCCGCGTTCCTGCAGGTTATAGAGCGCGTACGAGGTCGTCATCCCCGCCCGGTCGGCCACGAGCGCGCCGGTCGGACGCCGCGGGATCTCGCCCGCCCATTCGGTGTACCCGTCGAACAGCGCGTTCATGACGACCGTCCCGCGGGTATCGGTGAGGAGCTCGCTGCGCAGCCCGATGAGGCCCCGGCTCGGAATCCGGAACTCGAGGCGCACCCGCCCAAATCCGTGATTGTGCATGTTGGTCATCTGGCCGCGGCGGGGACCCAGCTTTTCGACGACGACCCCGACGAAATTCTCGGGCACGTCGATCGTCAGGTGTTCCATCGGCTCCATCACCGCGCCGTCGACCTTCTTGGTCACGATCTCGGGCTTGCCCACCATCAGCTCGTACCCTTCCCGGCGCATCGTCTCGATGAGGATCGCGAGCTGCAGGGCGCCCCGTCCCATGACTTTGAAGGCGTCCGCGGTGCCGGTGGGTTCGACGCGCAGCGAGACGTTGGTCAGCAGTTCTTTCTCGAGGCGCTCGCGCAGATTGCGGGAGGTCACGTACGTTCCCTCACGGCCCGCGAGCGGGGAGGTATTGACGTTGAACTGCATCGCGATCGTCGGTTCGTCGACCGCGATGCGCTGCAGCGGCGCCGGCGTCTCCGCGTCGGTGATCGTCTCGCCGATCGTGATGCCCTCCACCCCGGCGACCGCGATGATGTCGCCCACCTCGCCCGCGGCCACCTCGGTGCGCCGGAGCCCGCTGAACGTAAAGAGTTTCGTGATGCGCGTCTTCACGAGCGTCCCGTCGAGCTTCGCGATGCCGACGTCCTTGCCGGCGATGAGCGTCCCATTGAAGACCCGCGCGATGGCGATGCGGCCGAGAAAATCGCTGTAGTCAAGGTTGGCCACGAGCACTTGCAGCGGTCGCGTCGGCCCCCCCGGTCGGCGGCGGGACCGTGGCGACGATCGCGTCGAACAGCGGGCGGAGGTCGGTCCCCGGCACGTCGGCGTCGGGAGAGGCGGTGCCGGCCTTGGCGTTCGTGTACAGGACCGGGAATTCGAGCTGATCCTCCTTGGCGTCCAGGTCGATGAACAGGTCGTAGACTTCGTTCAGCACCTGCTGCGGCCGCGCGTCGGCACGGTCGATCTTGTTGATCACCACAATCGGCGGCAGGCCGCGCTCCAGCGCCTTACTGAGCACGTACCGCGTTTGCGGCAGGGGGCCCTCGCTGGCGTCCACGAGCAGCATCACCCCGTCCACCATCGTCAGGGCGCGCTCCACCTCGCCGCCGAAATCGCTGTGGCCGGGCGTGTCCACGATGTTGATCTTGGTCTCGTGGTAGAAGATCGCGGTGTTCTTCGCGAGGATCGTGATGCCGCGCTCGCGCTCCAGCTCGTTCGAGTCCATGACGCGTTCGACGACCGCTTCGTTCGCACGAAACGTGCCGCTTTGTCGCAGCATGCCGTCGACCAGCGTCGTCTTGCCGTGGTCGACGTGCGCGATGATTGCGATATTACGGATCGCCGTGGCCAATGCGAATCTCCCTCATCCCGTTGGGGTAACCCTATAATGGTAGCAAACGTCGGCGGGCACGCCAAATGCGCGTCGACGCTCGGAGGTGGCCGGTGGCGTTTCGACCGAACATCGTGATGATCGTCACCGACCAGCAGCGCTACGATTCCCTCGGATGTAACGGCAATCGGTTCGTCGAGACCCCGTGTCTCGATCGCCTCGCGGCCGAGGGTGCGCGGTTTACGTCCGGCTTCACCCCCTGGCCGGTGTGCTCGCCGTCGCGCGCGACGATGTGGACCGGCGTGTACCCGCACGCGCACGGCATCACCAAGAACGTGCCGCGTGTCGACGATGCGCTGCACACGGTCGCGCGAGTGTCGACGACGGTGTTCGACCTGCTCCGGGCAGACGGCTATCGCACGGCGTACTTCGGGAAGTGGGGCCTCGGGCACACGAACCCCGGCTGCTTCGATGTGTGGGACGCCTTCAACTCGCGCGGCGGGCACTGGGCCGACGTCGGGGACGGAGCGCCGGTACAAGCCGGACGTCCAGACGGATCACTGCCTCGAGTTTCTCGAGGGCGCCGCGCGCGCGGCGCGGCCGTTCGTGATGGTGCAGTCGTACTATCCGCCCCACGATCCGTACACGGCGCCCGAAGAGTTTTACGGACCGTACCGCGGGCGGGGCGTGCCGTTTCCCGGCTACTACGCGGCCGTGAGCGCGATCGACTTCGACACCGGGCGCATTCTGCGGGCGCTCGACGACCTCGGGCTGGCCGAGGACACGGTGGTGATGTACTTCACCGACCACGGGGACACGTTTGGGTATCGGGAGGAGGGTGCGCACAACTCGGTCTGTTTCGACGACGCGATCCACATCCCGATGATCGCGCGGTGTCCCGGACGCATCCCCGGCGGGCTGACGGTCGACGCGGTCGTCGGCCTGCAGGACGTGATGCCGACCGTGCTGGATTGGGCGGGGGTGGCCGTGCCCGCCTACGCGCACGGGCGCAGTGTCCGTCCGTGGCTTGAGGGGCAGGCTCCGCCGTGGCGGGACGCGTACTACGTGGAGACCGTGACGGATCGCAGCGAGTACGTCCAGCGGTGCATTCGAACCGACGAGTGGAAGTTGATCCTGAGCCGCGGTGGGCCGCACGCACTGTACCATTTGACGACGGATCCGGAAGAGGATCTGGACCTATACGCGGCGTCGCGCGGGCTCCCGGTGGGGCGGGCGCCGCACGACGGCGGTGCCGGGCCCGAGCTGCGCGAACTCGCCGGGCGGTTGCGGGCATGCGCGAGCGCGATCGACGACCCGACCGGGATCGAACTGGCCGACAGCGTCCTCGCGTGATCCGGGGTTCGCGGGGCGGTGCCGGTTCGGGCGCGACGCAGAAGTTGCTGTACACGACCTGACGCGTGGCCGCGTACGTGCTCGACCGCACGGTTTGCAGGGCGAGGACCCACACGGCGTTGAGGGCTGTGTACTGCTACTGGATCTCCACCGTGCCCCAATCGTCCTCGAGGCTGCCGTCCGTGATCAGGCGCGTCGTGTCATCGAGGACCAGGGCGGCAATCTACAACGTGGGAACTGAACACCGTGGCCCCGAGCGGTCCGCCGGTACTTGTGCCGCTTAATGTCACATGCTACGCTCACCGCGATGTCGTGCGCCGAACACCGCAGCGACGTCACGGGAATCGCCGCCGCGCGCACGCAGCCTGAGCCGCGGCGGGGCGCACGTGCGCCGAGGGAGGATGGCGATGGCTCGGCTCGAGTATGTGATGGAGGCGCCGGGATCGTCGTCGGACGCCCAAAGAGTGTACGACGAGATCATCGCGCTGCGCGGCGGCGTGGTGAACCTCTATCGGATCTTAGCGAACCAGCCGCCGGCACTCCGCGCGTTCATGGGGATGTCCCGGTACGTGCGCGAGAACAGCTCGCTGCCGCCGCAGCTGCGCGAGCTCGCCATTCTCGTGACGGCCGAGACGTTGCACGTGGAGTACGAGCGCGTGCATCATCTCGTCGCGGCGCGCAAAGCCGGCGTGCCCGAAGCGAAGCTCGCGGCGATCGCGTCGTGGCGCACGAGCGATGCGTTCACGCCGGTCGACCGTGCCGTGATGGCGTACGCCGAACAGGTCGCGCAGTCGCGAGAGGTCGACGACGCGACGATCACCACGCTGCGCCGGCATTTTGCCCCGCAGGGCGTGATCGATCTTGCCGTGACCGTCGCCTGGTATCATTTCGTCGCCGCGATCCTCGTGCCGCTCGGCGTTGAGCTTGAAGACGGGTACCCCGGCGGCGGATCCCGGTAGCGTCGTCGGCCCGGATCTAGTCGCGGCCCCGAGCACGCGGGTCCAGGAGATCGCGAACGGCATCCCCCAGGAGATTGAAGGCCGTCGCGCTGACCAGGATCGCCAGGCCGGGGATGGTCGCGAGCCACGGCTGTTGGAACAGGTAATTGCGGCCGTCCGCGATCATCCCGCCCCAGGACGGCAGGGGAGCGGGAATCCCCAGTCCCAGGAAGCTGAGGAAGGATTCCGCGATCAGGAGCCGCGCCACCTCGAGACTCGCGATCACGATCAGCGATCCGCTGATGTTCGGCAAGAGATGGCGCCGCAGGATCGTGGAGGTTCGCAGACCCACGGCCCGCGCGGCCGTCATGAATTCCTGGTGCCGGAGCGAGGTGGCTTCGGCCCGTCCGATGCGCGCGTAGGTCGGCCAGGTGCCGACCGCGAGCACGAGCACGAGGTTGAGGACGCCGGCGCCGAGGACGGCCGCGACCAGCAGGGCCGTCAAGATGAACGGAAACGAGAGCATGAAGTCCGCGAGCGCGATCACCACGAGGTCCGCGGGGCCGCCGAAATACCCGGCGACGATCCCGAGCAGCGTGCCGAAGATCCCCGCGGCGGCCACCGCGGAGACCGCGATCGGGACCGAGAATCTGGTGCCGTACACGATCCGCGCCAGGACGTCGCGCCCCAGCGAGTCCGTGCCGAGGACGTGCGCGGGGGTGCCGCCCAGGCTCCACACGGGCGGGCGGAGGCGATCGACGAGCGCCTGCTGCAGCGGGTCCTGATGTGCGAGGACGCCCGGGAACAGCGTCGCAAAGGCGAGCACCGCGCAGATCGCGAGGCTGGTATAGAGCTTGGCCGTGTGCCCGATCCTGACCCGGCGGGCCCCCGCCCGGCGTCGCGGCAGCGATGCCGCGGACGTTACCACGCGCGCGCCCCGCCGTCAGTCCAGGGACGCATAGCGGACGCGCGGATCCGAGAGCACCAGCACGGTGTCGGCGAGGAGATTGCCCGCCGCGATCATCAAGGCGACGACCACCACGCCCGCCTGGACCACCGGGTAGTCAAACCGCGACACCGAGCTGACGATGAGGCTCGCGGCGCCGGGCCACCCGAAGATGGTCTCGACCACCACCACGCCGCCGAAGAAGTGGCCCATCTGCAGCCCGAGGGCCGCGATGATCGGCGCCGCGGCGTTGCGAAACGCGTGGTGGAGGTAGACGCGGCTCTCCGCCAATCCCTTGGCGCGGGCGGTTCGGATGTAGTCCTCGCGGAGGACGTCCACGAAGCGGGACCGGGTCAATCGGACAAACGTCGGCAGCAGATAGAGATCGAGCGTGACGGCGGGCATCACGAGATGCTTCCAGGTGCCCATCCCGGCGAACGGCAGCCAGTGCAGCCGCACGCTGAAGATCATGATCAGCGCGATGCCCAACCAGAAGCTCGGGACGCCCTGCCCGATCGCCGCACCGAGGGAGACCGCGTAGTCGAGCGGGCCGTTCCGTCGGATGGCGGCCGCGGCACCGGCGGCGAGCGCGATCGCCAGCGTCGACGTGAGGCATACCGCGGCGAGTTCGAGCGTCGCGGGAAGTCGGTCCAGGACGGCCTGGAGGGCGGGTTCGCCCCGCATGAACAGCGACTCGCCAAAATCTCCGTGCAGCATGCCGTTCGCGAACCGCGCGTAGCGCACGAGGATCGGCTGGTTCAGGCCCAATTGCTGCTTCAGCTGCGCGATCTGCTGCGTCGTCGCCGTTTCGCCGACCATCAACTGCACGGGGTTGCCGGCCACGAACAGGAGGAAAAACGTCGCCATCGAGATCAAGAGGGCCACGACCCCGGACTGGATGACGCGTACGATCAGATAGCGTCCCATCGCGGGTTCGCGACGCGGCCTCGGTGGGTTACCGGCGACCCGACGGGCGTCCCGTTATTTGTTCCATCCCGCCAGGCGGAAGCGGAGCGCGTCGTCGGGACTGACCTCGAGCCGCGCGCGCGTGCTGACCGCCAAGTTGACCTGCTGGACCCAGAGGGGAATCCAGTAGACGTTGTCGTGAATCCGCTGTTGGATGTTCGCATACAGTTGCTGCCGCGTCTTCATATCCACCGTCTCGGTCAACTCTCTGAACCAGGTGTGGATGTCGGGATCGCCGACGTACGAATATTGTCCGTCCGCCGAGAGGAATGCCGTGTAGGCCGGCTGCAGGTCGAAGAGCCCAAAGCCGCCCTCGCTTTCGAGTTGCATGCCTTCGACTTTGCGGGCGGTGATGTCGCCGAAGAACTGGCCCGCATTTGGATATTGTTTGAGCCGGACCGTGATGCCGACCGCCTGGAGGTCACCTTGGATCGCCTGGCCCACCTCATCGGAGGAGACCGAGAGCCCGGGGAAGGTGTTCAGCGTGATCTCGAAGCCGCGCGGGAAGCCGGCATCGGCGAGCAGGCGGCGAGACATCGCGGGATCATAGCTGTAGCACGGCACGCCCTTGTCGTACCCGAACGCCAGGGGACTGCCGACGGTGCAGGTGCGGGAGACGTGTCCGCCCAGGAGGTGCGTGATGATATCGTCCACGTTGATCGCGTGCGCGATGGCGAGCCTGACCTGCATCTGCTTCAGCGGCGTGCTGGAGGCGAGGCCGAACGCGTCGAGGGCGAGAAAATCTGCGCGGAGCCCCGGCGTGGCGGACACGCGCGCCGCGCCCGAGTTGTTGATGGCGTCGATCTGGTCCGGCGGCACGTCCTGCACGACGTCGAGACTGCCCGACAGCAGTCCGGCGATGCGCGTGGCGGTATCGGCGATCGGGAGGAACACCAGATTCTGCACCTGCGGCGCCGGGGGCAGCGCGTTGTCATTGCGGGTCAAGACGAGCTGCTGCCCGGGCTGCCAGGAGACCAGCTTGTAGGGCCCATTGCCCACGGGATTCCGCGCGAACGCACTATCCCCGACCGACTGGACGTATTTCGGGGGCACGATCGACGCGACGGACAGCATCTGCCGCACCAGCGGATACGGGGTGGCCGTCGCGATGCGGACCGTGTGCGGGTCGACCACGGTCACGGTCTTGATCCAGGCGAACTGCGACGTCAGGGGATATTTGTGCTGCGGGTCGAGCATGCGCGCCAGGCTGAACTTCACCGCGTTTGCGTCGACCGGCTCGCCGTCCGTGAACTTCATGTTGGACTGCAGCGTCAGTTCCCAGAGCGTGGGGTTGAGCGGCCGCACCGACGCCGCGAGGCGCGGAATGACGTCGCCGTTCATCGGGCTGTGGTCCAGCACGGGATCGAACAGTTGAAGAATCAGCGTGTGTGTGCGCGTGTCGGTGAACGCGTACGGGTCGAGCGAGTTCACCTCCGTGCCGAGGCTCACGTACAGCGTCTGGTCCTTGGGCAGTGTCCGGGGCGCCCCGGGCGGCCGTGATGAGCGACAGCGCGGTGACGACTGCCGCGGCGAGCGCCAGCATCGAGGATGGCCGTCTCAACGACACCCGTGTGTCCTCCTTCGGTTCACTTAGTCGAGATGCAGATCTCGCTTCACGCCGTCGATCAAGTTCCCGAGCACCAGCTGGGTCACAAAGTTCACGCCCGGCAGCATGATCAAGCGGACGCCCTCATCGTGCAGCTTCTTGATCCGGTTCGCGAGCTCCTGAACGTCGTACGCGTAACTCGTCACGCCGCCGATCATGACCCCGTGTTCCTTCCCGAGGGCGACGGCGTGCCGGACGTACTCCCAGAGCTTGGGATGATACCATTCCGGTTTCTTCGATCCCGACAGCAGCTTGCTGAGATCCCCCATGGCGAAGAAGAGCATTTTGACACCGGGGAGGGCGAGCGTCTCGTCGAGGTCGGCGAGTGCGCCGGCGCTCTCCGGCTGCGGAATGATGAACGTGCCTTCCTTCATCTCCTCGGTCACCGTGCCCCACTCGTCGAAATTCTTGAAGGGGTGCAGCCACAGGGCTTTCCGGTGCCAGTCATCCGCGAGCGAGAGGCATTCCTCGATCTCACGCTTCCCGGAGTGGGAGACCATGACGAACTGCGCGCCGATGGCCAGCGCGCGGCTCACGTCGACGGGGATCCGGTGATCGTAGCCGAGCCACGGATAGGACTGGATGCGGATGACCGGCGTGACCCCGGCCGCCTCGGCCGTGCGGATCATATATTGCACGTCGCTCCAGTCGAACGCGGTGAACATTTGGTCGATCTCGACCCAGTCGAAGCCGACCTTTGCGCAGACTTCAATCATGTCGGGGCTGTTGACGATCACCCCCAGTGCCGTCTTTCCGCTTTTGTACTTATCGAGGAGAGGATTTCTGAGTGCCATCGTCGCCCCCGCGCTCCTTGATGACGAACGGCCAGGTTGCTGCGTGTGGTGCCGATGCGTTCCGCGGCGAACGACGCGTGCGCCCGACCGTACCGGCCGTGTCGCATGTCACACGCCCATCGAGCCCGCCGTCCGCCGCCAGTATACCATCCGACCTGCGCGTGCGGCGGTGCGCCTGGCCGTCCTCCGACGGTCTCGTGGTTCGGTGTCGTTCGTGCGCCGCGTCACGCATCGTGGTCGGAGCCGCGACACCCGTGGGAGTCCGGCACGTCGCACGCACCGCGGCGTGCCGGATCGGGTTGGGCGACGCTACCACTCGATGTCAATCACCGCCGGGTGCGACGCCACGCGCACGGAGACGAAGCCTTCCCGCCCGTACCACCATCCCGGTCCGCCCGCGCGGGTCCGTTCCGGCAGGTCCACCGCCGCGAGCCGCACGCGGCGCGGCTTGCCGGGCCCGTGGGCTTGCACGATGTACGCGCGTCCGGTCGGGATGACCGAGGCGTCGCCTGCCGGCTCGGCGATGCGAACGGTCAACGTGCCTTCGGTGGAGTGGCTCTCGATGCCGGTGAGTGCGTACCGGTGCTCGCGGTACGCGGTCGTGGCGCCGTCGTCTTCGTACAGCGTGAACGACGAATTCGGCCCGGCATAGACACGCAGGGTGATGTCCGTGAGCGGCTGCTGGTCGTGATACTGCACCGGCGGTCCGAGCGGCAGGATCGCACCGGCGCGCACAAAGAGCGGCAGCCGGTCGAGCGGCGCCTCGACGGTGACGCCGCCCGGACCTTCGTGGCGTTCGTGCGTCCAGAAGTCATACCAGGTGCCCGCGGGCAGGTACACGGGCCAGTGTGTCGCGCCCTCGCGCGTCACGGGCGCCACCAGGAGATCGTCGCCCCACAGATATTCAGCCGTCCGGTTCCACGTGCGCGCGTCATCGGGGTAGTTCAGGACCAACGGCCGCATGAGCGGAAGGCCGGAGCGATGCGCCTGCCAGGCCAGGGTGTACGTGTACGGCAGCAGCCGGTAGCGCAGCTCGAGGTACCGGCGACAGATGGCTTCCACGTCGGCGCCGTGCGCCCAGGGCACGTGGTCGCGCCACACGCGCCCGTGCGCGCGGAAGATCGGGGTAAAGGCCCCGAACTGAAACCATCGTACGTACAGTTCCGCGTTGTTCGGCGCGACTTGGTAGAATCCGCCGACGTCGGTGCCCCAAAACGGCACGCCGGAGAGCCCCACGTTCAGTCCGATGGCGGCTTGTTCTTCGAGCGTCGAAAACGTTGCGTCGATGTCGCCCGACCAGCAGGTGGCGCCGAGCCGCTGCATGCCGGCTCCGCCGGACCGGCACAGCAGAAAGACGCGCTGGCCCGGGCGGTCCGCCGCCTCGCCGTCGGCGAACGCCTCCTGGCGCATCAGATCGTAGCGGTTGTGGACGGCCGCGCCTGTGCCGGCGCGCAGCTGGGCGTCGGCCGGAGGTCCTTCTCCGCCGTCGAGCCACCACCCATCGACGCCGAGGTCGACGAGCGGGCGGTGCTGCCGCCACCACCACCCGCGGGTCTCCGGGTCGGAGAAATCGAGATAGCGCTGCCCCTCGCGATAGTTGTCGGTCGGGCGTTCGGCCGGCGGCGCCTCGGGATACCCGGCGTCGAGCAGGTACCCGCGCGTCGAGGCCTCGGGGTAGAGCGGGGACGCCGGGTGCAGTACCGGGTACTCGTGCGTGATCACGTGAAAGTGCTGCGCGCGCAGGTGCGCGAAAAACCCCGCGGGATCGGGCAGCGATCTCGGCTCACACTCCAGGTGGCCGACGCCCCGGTTCCAGCCGAAGAAGTCGCCGTACGTGGAGAGAAAGATCAAGCCGTCGCACGGGAGCCGTTTGTCGCGGATCGTGGCCGGCAACTGGCGCCATTCGTCCGGATTTTCGAAGTGGCGCGTCGACTGCAGAAATCCAAGCGCCCAGCGCGGTGGCATCTCGGCCGCTCCCAGCAGAGTCGCGACGCCGCCGAGGACGTCCCGCAGGTCGCGCCCACCGAGATAGTACAGGTCGACCGGGCCGTGGTCGGCGCGATACTCGACCCATCGTCCCGCCTCGGCCCCCCCGACGGTGATGTCCGCGGGGCCCGTATGATCGAAGAAGAGCGCGTATCCAAGCGGGGACAGGAGGATCGGCATCGGGATGTCCGCACCGTGCCCGTGGTTCGCGTGATTGTTCCAGAATCGTCTCGTGGTCCCGAGCCGGTCGAACTGCTGGCCGCCCTCACCCAGGCCGTAGAGATGCTGCACGCCGGCCAGCTCGAGACGCACCCGCACACCCGGAGTGTCTCGCAGGTCGGGGAGCGGCAATCTCACCCGCGGGTGGCCCTCGCGATCGGCGAACGTGATACTTCCGGGATCCCTCGTCACGCGCAGTTCGCCGGTCTCGACCGAGGTCGCCGAGGCCACCTCCGCCGCGGCATCCGCGTCCGTCCGGATCCGCGGCAGCACGTACGATGACGTTGGTGCATGTGCCGCGCCGATCCGCACCCGCACGAGATGCGCGCGCGCAGACGGCCACGCTGACTGGCACGGGCGCGGCCGCCGGCGTAGGGGTCGGGTCGTTGCGACCCGGCACTGATTTGTCGTCACGACGGGGCATACATCGACTCCTCCAAGGACGCGGTAGTGAACCCGAGCGGTGGCGACGGGGGTATCCGGCCGGACCCGGCGGGCATCGCCCGCGCCGATGATCCGCGGTCAAGAGCGGCGCATCGAGGCGGGTCGCCGCCCTGTGCCGCGACGCCTGCTATTCCGCGGGGGCGCCGTTCGCTCCTCCGCCGCGGATCCTGACGGCGCCGCGGTGTGGGTTCGGCCGAGGCGGGATCCAACAGCCGCGGGACGCCCTGCGGGCGGCAGGGGTTCGAGACCCCGAAGTATAAATTTCGACACCGGAATGCGTGCTCGACCTGGGATCGAGACGCGACCGACGCGTACAGCGGCACATTTCGTCTGTGGAAGGGATGGACGACATGCTGGATATGGATGAGGTCAAGTCCAAACTGCACGGACCGGCTGCGCTGGTCGCCTCGACCTTCAGGGATGACTTCTCGCTGAACCCGGCCACGATCGAGCGCAACGTGCGGTTCATGGCGGAGCGTGGACTCGGCAAGCGGTCCGGGTTTCTGATCGCGCCGTGCGGTGACGGCGAGTACGTGGCCTTGTCGCCCGAGGAGCACCTGGACGTGGTGAAGGCGGTCGTGCGCGGGTCCGACGGCGCGATTCCGGTGGTGGCGGGCGTGGCCACGAATGACTACCGGCTCGCCGCGTCGCTGGCGGCAAATGCCCGGGCCGCCGGGGCGATCGCGATCATGTGCCCGCCGCCGTTTTACTATCCGCTCAACGAGGACGCGATCGTCGATTGGTACGCGCGCCTCGGACGCACGGTTGATATCGGCATCATGGTGTACGATCAGGCGTGGCGCGGCCCGTTTGTCAACTCATGCATCACGACGCACTGCATGAGCCGGTTGGCCGAGATTCGGAATGTGGTCGCGATGAAGCACAGCGGTCTGGTGCGGCTCATCGACGAGTTCACGATTCTCGACCGGTATCACGATCGCATCGCCTACATCGACAGCTCCGCCGGGTACGCCGCGACCGCCGCGCATATGCACGGCGCGACGGGGTTCATCAGCGGCATCGCCCCGTGGTGGCCGGAGTATGAGCTGGAGTATTGGGATCTGCTTCAGGCGGGGAAGTACCTCGAGGCCGAGCGGCATCATGGGCGTCTGTTCCCGTTCGTCGAACGGTTTCACCACGGATCAGAGCCCGGCGCGAACGAAGCCTTTTCGGCGATCACTGTGATGAAAGCCGCCCTCGAATACGTCGGCCTGACCGGCGGCCCCGTCCGGCCGCCGTTCAAGGGATTGAGTCAGGCCGAGCACGACGAGGTGTTCCGCCTGCTGCGGGCCGCCGGCGTGCCGCAGCCGCAGCTGCAATCGGTTGGAGACGCCTAGGCGGGGAGCGCGGACCACATCGCCGACGGGCGGCCGTGCACGGGTTACGGGGCCGGACTCCGATGGGGGTCCGGCCCGTCCCATCCGTCCTGCAGCGCCACGCGCATGCCGTCGCGAACCTCGGTCATGCACGCCCTGCGCCCGGGTTCTCCGTCGATCACGACCAGGCAGTCGTAGCAGACTCCCATCCCGCAGAAGAGGCCTCGAGGCTCACCTCCGCGGGCCGTCCGCCGAAACGCGCGCACTCCCGCCGCCATGAGCGCGGCCGCGACGGATTCGCCGAGATACGCGGTCAGCGGGCGCTCGTCGAAGAGGATCGTGACCTTCTGACCGCGCCGCACGTCCCCGTCGAGGCGGAGGGGCGCGTCGTCGGGGCGTGTCACCGGCGTGCTCCGTGGTCGCCGCGCCGATCGGTGCCGCGGGGCGTCCCGCGCTGGGGCGAACGGCGGGTCATGTGGATTCGATCGGGCGGCGCCTCGCCCCCAAGTACAGGCGCACCATCTCGGGATCGGCGAGCAGCTGCGCGCTCGGGCCGTGGATCTGATTGCGACCTTGGTCCAGCACGTAGCCGTAGTCGGCGACCGCGAGGCACTGGCGGGCCTTCTGTTCGACCACGAGGATGCTGACGCCCTCCCGATTGATGGCGCGGACCTGATGGAAGACCTCGTCGACGACTTGCGGTGCCAGTCCGGCGGAGGGTTCGTCAAGAATCAGGAGCTCCGGGTTGGACATCAGCGCGCGGGCGATGCCGAGGGCCTGCCGCTGGCCTCCGGAGAGCGTCGCCGCGCGGCGCCGCAAGAGGCTGCGGAGCAGGGGGAGGGCGCCGAGGACGCGCTCCATCCGGACGGCCGTGTGCGCGCGGTCCCGGATGATCCCAATTTCCAGATTCTCGTACACCGACAGCTCGGGAAAGACGTTCGCGAGCTGGGGGACCATGTTGACGCCGTGCGCGGTGACCTCGTTCGGCTTCAGGCGCATGAGGTCGACCGTCCGGCCATCTTTTGCATGGAACTGCACGGTGCCCGTCCGCTTGGCCACGAGCCCGTAGATGGCCTTGAGCAGGGTGGATTTGCCTGATCCGTTGGGTCCGAGCAGCGCGACAATGGCCCCGCGCGGCACGTCAATCGACACGCCTTTCAGGATGTCCTCGTCCCCGTAGCGGGCCGTGAGGTCGGAGACGCTGAGAATATGATCCGTCACCCTCGAGCCCCCCTCTCGCGAGGGCGCGGGGTGCCCGCCGTCGTCGCGCTGGACGCTGCCGAGATACGACTCGATCACGCGCTCGTTCGCCTGGATCTCGGCGGGCGTCCCGGCCGCGAGTACCTGACCTTGGTCCATCGCGACGACCCAGTCGGAGATCGACATCACCGACTCCATATCATGCTCGATGATCAGGACCGTCATGGCGCGATCGCGGCGGAGGCTGGTGATGTGATCGAGCAGTTGGGCCGCGAGCGCCGGCGCGACCCCGGCGAGCGGCTCGTCCAACAGGAGCAGCCGGGGCGTCGCCATGAGGGCGCGCCCGAGTTCGAGCAGCTTTCGCTGCCCCCCGGACAGGGTCCCCGCGTACGCGTGCACGAGGTGGGTCAGGCGGAGCAGTTCGAGCGTCGCCATCGCCTCGGCGCGCACTTCGCGCTCGCGCGCCGACCGGGGCCCGAGCAGCCAGGCCCGCCCTAGATGCTCGCCCGGCTGATGCAGGCTGCCGAGCATGAGGTTCTCGAGGACGGACATCCGGGTCAGAATCCGGGGCGCCTGGAACGTGCGTACGAGGCCCGCCCGGGCGACCCGGTGGGCCGGCAGTGTCTCGAGCCGCCGGCCCCCAAAGATCACGACGCCGCTGTCCGCGCGGAGGAACCCGGAGATGATGTTGAACAGCGTCGTCTTCCCGGCGCCGTTCGGACCGATCAAGGCGGTGATCGATCCCGGCTGCACCGTGAAGCTGGCGCCGTCGACGGCGCGCACTCCGCCGAAGCGGCGCGAGATCTCGCGGACGATCAACAGCGGGTCCGTCATTTTTCGAGGAGGAGCTCCTGGCGCTTCCCGAACAGCCCCTCCGGCCGCACGGCCATGAGCAGGACCAGCACGACGCCGACGATCAGGAGACGGAGGTACGCGCGGTCGCCCGAATCCACGAGCGAGAGCGGGTAGAAGTTGAGGAACCGGGTGCCCGAGTACAGCGCGCCGAACAGCACCGCGCCCGCCGGGATCGCCCACACGCGGTTCATGCCGCCGAGAATCAGGATCAGGTACGCGTAAAACGTGAGGGTGGGTTGAAAGTCATCGGGCGCGAACACCCCGATCTCCAGGGCCCAGAGAATCCCGGCCATCCCCGCCAGGATGCCCCCGAGCGTGAGCGCCTGTAGTTTGAACGCGTACACGTTTTTGCCGAGCGAGGCGGCCGCCTCTTCGTCTTCGCGGAAGACGCTCGCGATGCTCGATGTCCATCGGGAGGAAACGAACCTGTACCGAGAATTTTCGGAGGTGTACGGGTACGTTTTCTTCGTGATGCGGAAACG
This sequence comes from uncultured Bacillota bacterium, assembly GCA_963787105.1. Taxonomy (GTDB): domain Bacteria; phylum Sysuimicrobiota; class Sysuimicrobiia; order Sysuimicrobiales; family Segetimicrobiaceae; genus JAJPIA01. The sequence continues at coordinate 16,909 of CAWBBU010000004.1, read as the reverse complement.
GAGATAAGAACAGGCGAGTTAGTTTCTGCCCCGGGGAAATCTAATCACGACGCGCCACCGCCTTTCGGGCGTAGACGCAAATTTCATCGGCGGACGTTCATTCGCAAATCTGCCCTTAGACCGGTTTTGGGAGCGGCTCTTAGCCGAAGATCCAATCCCGCAGTTCCACCCCGAGTCCCGGCTCCTGCGGAAGACGGATCATGCCGTCCTCCACGACGAGCGGTGTTTTCAACGTCTGCTGGTAGACGGCGTTCGGGAAGGCCGGCGGATCATGCGGAAACTCAAAGTATGAGGTGTTCAGGATCGCCCCCGCGAGGTGCAGGTTCGCGACCGTGCCGAGTGGATCTCCCCAGGTATGTGGGTTCACGAGCACCGAGGACGCCTGCGCCATCGTGGCCACGGTTCGAAGGCGCGACAACCCTTCGCACAGCGTGACATCGGGCTGCAGAATGTCGTAACAGCGATTGCGCAGCAGCTGCTCAAGCTCTCCGAACCCTTGATTCACCTCTCCTCCCGCGAGCGGCACAGGAGACGCGTCGCGGAGGCGGCATAATCCGTCGTGATCGTATCGAGGGAGGGGTTCCTCGAGCCATTCGACGTCGTACTCCGCGAGAGCCTTGGCCGTCTCGAGCGCCCGATGGTAGGACCAGCGCGGGCCGTCGGCCGGCGGCGCTTCCACATCGGTCTGATTCGCATCGACCATGATCGCCATCCGGCCGCCGATGGCGTCCCGGACGGCGGCGACTTGGGCGACGTCCTCGGCGAGCGTGTCGTTATGAATGCGCAGCTTGATCGCCTGGAACCCGGCATCGAGAAAGCGCCTGGCATCCTCCGCGCGCTGGGCGGGCGTGCGGCTCTGGCCGGTCGAGGCGTACGCGCGCACCTGGTCCCGGGCGTTGCCCAACAGGCGATAGATCGGCAGATGCGCGACTTTGCCGAGGATGTCCCACAGCGCCACCTCCACAAACCAGACCGCGGTGCCAAAGTACGGCCACAACTGTCTCAGCGTCGCCGCGTGGCGCTCGATGCGCAGCGGGTCCTCCCCGACCAGGTCGCGCGCGACCCGCGCGACACACTGCTCTTCCGCCCCGTAGAACTCGTGGCCCGCGATCCCGTAGACCCCGGCATCCGTATCGATGCGCACGTAGGCGACGCGGATGCTGGTCTCCACACGGCCCGGCGCCCACGCGGGATAAAACGGCTCCGGCAGCGGGATATCCACCTGGCGGGTCCGGATCTGCGTGATCAGCATACGGGGCCCTCGGGCCGCGGCCGCCGTCCGGTCATTTCGAGTACCCGATGTCGGTCAAGGCGCGGACCGCGAAGTCGATCGCATCCGCGTCCGAGGCTCCGTGCGCCGCGCGCGCAAACATATTGGGGATGACGAAGGTCTGGTAGGCCTTCTCCGCTCTCGCGTCCGGGGGTGCCGGATAGGACGCAAGATGTGCTTGCGGCATGAAGTGCAGCTCGGGCCGGAGCTGCGGATCCGCGTCGTACGGCGGCGCGACGTCGAAGTGCGGCAGCACCGGCATATCGTAGCCCGCGCCGAGCGTCAGGAACGTCTGCTGCGCCTGGGCCGTGTACATCGAGCGAATCAACCGCTTTGCGACCGCGACGTTCCGGCTGAACTTGAAAATCCCCCATCCGTGGACATCCACGTAGAAAAATCGTCCGACCGGCCCGGCCGGCGGCTGGACCTGCCGCAGGTCTCGAGCGATCGGCAACTTGCCGTCCCGCGCCTGGAGGTAAATGCTTGGGGGATTCAGCGTGTAGGAGCCGCGGCCGGACAGCATATAGTCATTGTTCCCGGTATCGTCCCATCCGTACACCACGGGCTCCATCTGCGCCGAGAGGAGGCGTACGTAGGCCAGCGTCCGTCGCGTGGCGGCGGAGTCGATCGTGAGCCGCCCGCGCGGATCGGCGACAGACGCGCCAAAGGCGAGCAACAGCGGGTACGAGAACGCGTTGGCATCCTCCGTCTGGCTCATGGCGATGCCCACGGGATGTCCGATGCGCTTGAGCTTGGTGGCACACCGCAGGACGTCAGTCCAGGTCCCGGGCACCCTTTCCCCAACCTCGGCGAAATAGTCCGCACGATAGACCGCGAGATAGGAATTGCCGAGCCACGGGACCGACAGCCAATGCCCCTCGACGTATCCCGAGTTCTTCGCAACCGGATAGAACGGGCCGAATTCCCGTTGGATCTCCGCGACGATGTCGTCGAGCGGCACGAGGAAATTCTTGTGAATGGTGGGGAGGGTATCTTGGAGATCGACGATGTCGTGGCCCGCGCCCGCCAGCTCTTCGGCGGTCAGCTTTGGCGCCTCTTCGGGCTGATCGACGAAATCCGCGGCAAACGTCACGCCGTTCTTCGCGGCGAAGACGTCCCCGAGTGTTCCGATCGCCCGATCGCTGTTCGGGTTGTACGAACTGTGCGCCAACAGGCGAATCGTCGCGGGCGTGGCGGCGAGCGACGCAAGCGGCCGCCACAAACCCCCGGCCGCGGTCATGGCCGCTCCGCCGGCGATCCCGAGGAGCCGCCTTCGGCTAATGCTCACAGTCCCCCCCGCGACGGTGGGCTCAGCCCTTCACGGCACCCGCCGTCAACCCCGAGACATAGTTACCCAGGAATACCGAGACTAATAATACCACCGGCAGCGAGGCCAGCACCGCGCCGGCCATGAGCGGGCCCCAGTAGAACACGTCGCCCCGAATCAGGTCGACGACCACGCCCGCCGTGACCGTTTTTGTGTCCGTCACCGAAATGAACGTGAGTGCATAAATGAATTCACCCCATGCGAGCGTGAACGCGATCAGCGCCGCGGTGATGATCCCCGGCCGCGCGATGGGGAGGAGCACGCGCCAGAACGCGCCCAACGGCGTACACCCGTCGACGAGCGCGCTTTCCTCCACATCGCGGGGGATGGTGTTCAGGTAGGCGGCGACCATCCAGACGACGATCGGGACCATGAATCCGGGATAGGTCAGAATCAACGACCAGAGCGAGTTCGACAGGTGCAAATACGCGACGATGCGCGCGAGCGGAAGAAAGAGCAGCGTCGTCGGAATCAAGTACACGAGAAACATCAGGACCGAAATCCCCTCGGCGTACCGGAACCGCAGCCGCGCAAGGGCATACGCCGCGAGACTGCCAAGGATAATCGATTCCGCGGTGGAGGCGAGCGACACCACGGTGGAATTGCGCAGCCAGAGCGGAAATGCCGTCTGCGTCCACAGCGCCCCGTAATGATCCCACGTGATGCCCTGCCGGGTCCAAAACGGATTCTGCGCGACATCATATAGCTCGGCGTTCCTCTTCAGCGATGTCGCCAGCATCCACGCGAACGGGAACAGCGCAAAGACCACAAACGGGGCCGCCGTCGCGTAGGCGACGCACGACCGCTTGACGGAGGACGTCACCATTGCCATGCCCGGCGGATCAGTCGTGCCTGGATCCACACCGCAATTCCAAGGACGGGAAACAGGTACAGGGAGATCGCGGCGCCGGTCCCGAGGTCGCCGGTCGCCAGGCCGAGCTTGAACGCCAGCGTCGTCAGCACGTCCGTCGCGTTCATCGGCCCGCCGTGTGTCAGCACAAAGATGGTCGTAAAGTCGCTGCTTGTCATCACGACCGAAAACAGCACGACGGTCGCGATCACCGGGCGCAACAGCGGCAGCGTCACGCGCCACAACCGCGCCAGCGGGCCGATCCCGTCCACCGTCGCCGCCTCGTGCAGTTCATGAGGAATCATCACGAGACCGGCCAGCAGCGTAATTCCAAAGAACGGCAGGCCGGTCCAGACGTTGACGACCACGACGGCCGTGCGGGCGAGCATCGGACTTCCAAGCCAGGCGACGGGGGTCGCGATCAAGTGCAGCGCCAGGAGCACCCAGTTCACTACGCTGTACGAGGAATTGAACATCCACGTCCAGGCGAGCGCGCTCAGCGGGGCCGGGACGATCCAGGGCATGAGCACCGCGCCACGAATCCACGGCATGCCGGGCGCGCGCTGCGCCAGCACCAAGGCGAGCATGAGACCGAGGGCGAGCTTGATCGCCACGGCGACGACCGTATACCAGACCGTGTTCCACAGGGCCAGCGAGAAGAGCTGTGTGTGTGCCAGGGCGAGAAAGTTGCCGAGCCCCACAAAGCGTGGGGGCGCGCCGAGATCGCCGCTCGTCATGCTGAGGTAGATCGCATAGCCAAGCGGATACACCATCACCACGCCGAGCCACATCACCGCCGGCGCAACAAAGGCCCAGGCCCTCCGGCTTCTCGTCGCACGGAGGGGCGCGAGCGGGTCGGGCCGCAGCGAACTCCCACTCAGCACGTTGGCGTCTCGGCCGACTCGCTCGCCGTGGAATCGCTCCGGGGCAGGCTCGATTGGGTTACCGGTCCAGGTCCCGTGAAACACCCTCAAGGTGATGGCGCATGCGCTCGCGCGCCGAGGCCGGGTTGCGCTCGCTGATGGCCACCAACATGTTCTGGTGGTCGGCGACGTAGCGCTGCATCCGGGCGGGGAGATCGCCGATCATGTCTTCGACCGCACGGTAGAACTTGCGAGCTTGCAGATCCCACAAATACGCGATCAGATCGGTGAACACGAGGTTCCCCGTGGCGCGCGCGAGCTCGAAATGGAAGAGGCGGTCCGCCTCGCCGTGGTAGTCGCCACGGTCAACCTCTTGTTGGAACGCCTCGACCGCGCGTCGGATTAAGGCGATATCGTCCGCGCTGCGGCGCAGCGCCACCTGCTCGATCACGGCGCACTCGATCAGCACCCGCGCTTGGAGGACATCCGACGGAGACCGCCCCTGCGCGAGCGCGACCTCGAGGACCGAATCCGGATCCGGCGCGCGCTTGACGAACCAGCCCTCGCTGGCCCGCCGCTCGAGAATCCCGAGGAGTTCGAGCGCCACGAGCGCTTCCCGAACCGGGCCGCTGCTCACCCGGAACTGCCGTGCGAGCGCGCGCGCCGGGGGCAGGACATCGCCGGGGCGGTACTCGCCATCTTGAATCAGTCGTTTCAGCTGATCCGCGACCAGATGGAAGATGCGCGGCGTTCGAACGGGGCTAATTGGCATTTGACCGCTCCGAGGTACCCGAAAACCACGCGACGTGCTTTGCAGCGCACCCCGCCACCAACTGCTGTGGGTACACCCGCTCGCGGGCACCGCTCCGCATGACCGATGCGGTTCGCGCCAGTCGCCGGCTTCCCCTGCCCTTCTCAGTGTGCACGCTCGCGACGGGCGCCCCGCGCGCATCGGCTGCCTTGGGCCGACGTCATCCCGCTGGCCGAGGACCGGTCATTCGATCTAACAACGAGACCTCATCAGGACGACGGTATACGGAGTCCACGTCGACATGACCACGAGGGCGCGCCGGCCACGGGATCTTGGCGGTTCGACGCAGGTACAGTGATCGCGTGACAAGAGAGTTGACGACATGGCTTGTCAGAATGACTAAGTCTGGTTATCATATAGTCATGAAGCAAGTCCGCATCGCAGAGCTGAAAGCCAAACTCAGCGAGTATCTCCGAGCCGTGCGCCGCGGTGAAATCATCGCGGTGCTGGACCGCGAGACACCTATCGCGCAGATTGTGCCGGTTCGCGCGGTGTCCGCGCTGCGGATCAGAAAGCCGGCGCCCGGCACCCCCCCACCAAATCGCATACCGCTGCCGAAACCCGCGAAGCTCTCCATCGACGTCGTTCAGCTGCTGCTTGAAGAGCGTCAGGCACAGCGGTGATCGCGTACGTCGACGCTTCGATCCTGCTGAGGCTCGCGCTTGGCCAGCCTGACGCGCTGCCGGAGTGGCGGCAAATCGACCGGGGCGTCTCGAGCACCCTCGTGATGACCGAGTGTCTCCGTACGCTCGATCGACTTCGCCTCCGTGTCCAACTCCCCGACGCGGAAGTAGCTACGCGCCGCGAGACGATCCTCGCGCTGATCGCGTCTCTTGAGCTGGTGGAGATCGATTCGGTCGTCCTCGATCGAGCGGCGCAGCCGATGCCGACTGTCCTTGGCACGCTCGATGCAGTCCATCTCGCCACTGCCCTCCTCTGGAAGGATCAGGTGCACGCAGATCTGATCATGGCGACCCATGATACCGCGCTGGCGCTCGGCGCTCGAGCCCACGGCCTTCGTGTGGTCGGCGTCTAAGCGATGTCGCGGCTGTGGCGCGGCGCCCAGGATCTTCCAATAAAAGCTTGCCCCAAATGCTCGCGGAAGGACCCTCCCAGTCGAGTGAATACTGCGGCGCGTCGCGGCCGGACACGACCAGGCAGCGTGACACAGCGAGGACGCCAGCGATCTCGAGGCGCTCATTTCGGGGGGCAACCGTGACGACCGGGGGGCTGCCGGAAAGTGCCCACGACCTGTCCCGCATCATTCATGTCGGTGACGCGCGTGTTACCGCCGTTTGGGTGTCAACCCGCGTAACGATGGCTCCGGGAGCCCGGATAAACTCGTGGGTGTAGCCGTTCGCATCTATGAAGTCGCCCACAACCTCCCCGGCGTTGTTGATTGCTGAAGCGAAAGTGCTCACCGCGCCTGGAGCGTCGATGGTGACCTCAGTTACTGGGGATACCCGTGCGCACGCTATCCCAAAACGGTCAAAACGATTACCCCAATTGGCATGACCAGCTTCCACAGACGAACCGCGGTCAAGCATATCCTCGGTGTCTTCCCTCTCTAGTTTCATTCGATGACATTTCGGCCATGGCGAGGCTCGCTGTGGAACCGAACAGATATTCCGAGCGAATCATCGTCGACGCTGTCGAGAAAGTCGGCTAACGAAACGCTGCCGAAAGGAAATGGGCATGTAAATCACTACTGCACCAGCCGCAGTCCCGTAATGCTGACCCGACCGAAGCCGATGAGCGTCCCCGCCAACATTGACAATTCAACCAGTTGGTCGTCTCGGAAATACTCGCGGATCTCGGCAATCTGAGCGTCGGTGATCGCACCACTCCCCGTGGCCATCGCGAGCGTGTAGCGCAGCATCGCGCGTTCACCCTCGGAATAGGGCGCGTCAGGAGCGTCTGGCGTCATCACCCAACGCACTTTGTCGAGGGTTACCCCACGGGATTGCGCGAGGGGCGTGATAAAACTCGTGCAGTAATCGCAGCCGTAGACGCCCGCGATTTGAAGCCGGACCAACTCCTTCAACTCGATGGGAAGGCGGCCGTCCTCTTTCGTCAGCGGCACATAATACGCCAACCATCGCTCCGCCAATTCCGGAACGTGCGCGAGGCCGCGGATGACGCCGTCGGCTGTCCGGCCCCGATAACACGCAAGGCGTTCACTGACGGATTCCTCGGGTAGTAGATCGATACGCGTACCCATGTCGGCCCGCCTCCCGTCCATCCTCTCGTGCGCCTGCCGAAGAATCGTCGAGACCTAGACCGGCTCGAGCGGCCGGTGCGGAACCGGCGGAAGTTCGACCCGGACCGGATCGCCGGGCTGGACCTCTCCTCCGGCCAACACGATGCCCATGATGCCGGCCTTACGAACGAGGGCGCCGTCCTCGCCTCGCCCCAGCGTCGCGGCCATGAGCCCCGGTTGGATCTGGTTGAGTTGGGTGCACGGGTTGCGGAGTCCGGTGACTTCGACCACCGCGGTCGCGCCCAGGTGCAGTCGCGTACCGGTCGGGAGTCCAAGGAGATCGATGCCGCGCGTCGTGATGTTTTCGCCCATCTCCCCCACCGAGACGGAAATGCCGGTGACCCGCAGCTCGTCGTGCAGCTCCGCATGGATGAGATGCACCTGACGAAGGTTGGGTTGACTCGGATCACGCCGCACGCGCGAGCGGTGCTTGACCGTCTCACCCGAATGGGCATCCCCTTCCACGCCGAGTCCCGCGATCAGCCGGATTCGATCGTGCGTCGGTTTGGTGAGCGTGTGCCCGCCGCTTCGGCTCACCGCGATCACAGATCCGGTCATGGATGGGCTCGTGTGCGCACCGTCGATGGGAAGCGGGTCAGTTATTCGAGACTTTGCAAAAGACGCTGACCACCGGTCCGACGGGCTTGTGTGTCTTGCTGTCGGCCCAGTACACCTTGAACGTGTGAAATCCGGGCCCCTGTCGGGGCAGCTCATATTGATATTGATGTTGTCCGACCTGCTCGAGTTGGTCGTATGTCGGCATGTAGTAGGCACTGTCCACCCCAAGGTGCAGGTAGACCGCGGGTTGTGTCGGGTCCGCGGTCGAATCGGCTGAGCCTGCCGTCATTTTCGTGAGGTCGGCGGTCGTTTCGAAGATCAAGAGTATCGGATTGTTGGAGGTGCCGTGGTCCTGAGGTTGGTCGATACTCAACGCGGGAAGCGCCGGGCTGGGTGCTGCTGACACCCCGCCACCGGCCACTAGCGCGAGCGCAACCGACACACCACAGGCCAGCGAGAGAAGCCGAACCCTCAAGAGACACCTCCTAAACCCGCCGCGAACCACCTATCTGGCCCGATCTTTACGATAGCACCGCGCGGCACCACGGCGCAACGGCCGACACAGACCGTCACATGCGGCTCGCACCTGGCACCGCCAACGCCTTAGGCACCGTGCGCGAGACAGGAGGCGTCTCCGTCGGCCGCCGAACCTGACGGTGGAGGCCGAGCACACGGCCGCGCCCACGAGGGAGGCCCCAATGAACCATCCCGGCGTATTCCTGGAATCCCTGACGTGGGACGAGGCGGCCCCGCGCCTCGCCGGCGACCCGCTCGTCGTGCTGCCGATTGGCGCCGGGGCGAAAGAACATGGACCGCACCTGCCGCTCGGCACCGACCGCCTGCTCGCCGACTATCTAGCGTCGCGGCTCGCCGAGCGGGTTCCCACAGTCATCCTCCCCACCCTTCCCTACGGCTACTACCCGGCGTTCACGGAGTTCCCGGGCAGCACGCACCTCGAGGCCGGCACGTTCGGCGGGGTGGTCCGAGAGATTCTTCTGTCGATGCACCGGCACGGGCCCCGCAGGTTTCTCGTCCTCAACACGGGGATCTCGACAACACCCGTCTTGGAGATCGTCGCGCGCGACCTCAACCGGCTGCACGGCCTGCTCGTCGGCGTGACACGCATCGAGGATATCGGCGGCCGCGGCGTCAAGGGGCTGCTCGCGCAACCGGCGGGTAGCCACGCCGACGAGTACGAGACGTCGCTGATGCTCGTGGTCGCGCCTGACGCGGTCCGCTCCGACCGGCTCGTCCGCGAGATCGGGGACCGGTCCCGGGTCCGAGGGCTGATCGCGCCGACGGCGTTCCGTCGCGCCGCGGGACCTGGACATTCCGACACCGGCGTCTACGGGGACGCGACGCTCGCCACGCGGGAGAAGGGCGAGCAGATCGCCGCGGCACTCATTTCGGCACTTGTCGAGGCCGCCGAATACCTGCGCACCGCCCCGCTCGCCTAAGGCGCTCGGTGCGGCTCAGCTGTGCGGAATGGGCGCGACCGGCCCGGTCGCGGCCCGCCAGGCCCGAATGTACTCGACCAGCGCGGCCACGGCCTTGCCGCTGCCGGGTCACCGACTTCAGTTGCTGGGCGCCGGACGTGCTGAGCGCGATCTTGTCGGAGTAGAACAGGGAGCCGACCCCGAGCCCGAGGCCCAGCAGCACGGCGAAGAAAATGATCGCGCCGCCGGATACCCGGCCGGTCGCGCTGAGCACCAGCACGAGGACGGTGATGAAAGCGACGAATACTAGCCCGAGCAGGAACATCGTGAGGGTCATCCGGGCGGTGAGTCCTCTGTCGGGCGCATAGCGGGTCTTCGCCATCGCGCCGCCTCCGTTCCGTCAGCTGGGCGCACCCAGCTGAGCGCTAACCGGCTTCACTGATGAAGCCATCCATGACTCAATTATCGGGCAGCATCCAGTGTGCGCAGTCAGCCTGAAAGCCAGCTGAGCGTTGGCTCAACCCGGGATGAGCCCGTCGTCAGTAAGCAGGGCACGCACGTCGTCCATGCTCGCCTCGGAGTACGGCAGGATCACATCCGACGCTTCCAACGAATCCGCGGGGATCGGTGTTCCCGCCGCCCGGACCCGGGCCAGCAGACCTTCGAGCACGAGCCGGAACGCCTTCTCGTCACCCGCGTTCAGCGCCGCCTGCAGCTTGGCGTCCAGCTCGTTGAGCTCGGCGGACAGCGCGTCGCCGACCTGGAGCTGGCCCTCGCCGAGGATCCGGACGATCATGACCCGTCACCGGTCTGCGGCTGGTCGGCCGGCTTCCCGGCCTGGCCGTTGCTGGTGCTGGTGCTGGTGCTGGTGTTGCCGGCCGCGTCCGGCGTGGAGCCCTCGATCTCGCGCGGTGCCTCACCGCCGATCTCCATCTTCATCTGCGCAAGCTCCCGGTCCACGTCGTGGCCGCCGCCCATCTGGTCCAGCTCGCGCTGGATGTCGTCATTGGGCTGCGCGGTGACGTCGTCCAGCGCGCCGGAGGCCATCAGCTCGTCGATGGCACCCGCCCGGGCCTGCATCTGCGCGGTCTTGTCCTGGGCCCGCTGCACGGCCATGCCCACATCGCCCATCTCCTCGGAGATGCCGGAGACGGCCTCGCCGATGCGGGTCTGCGCCTCGGCCGCGGTGTAGGTGGCCTTGATGGTCTCCTTCTGGGTGCGGAAGGCCTCCACCTTGGACTGCAGCCGCTGTGAGGCAGCGGTCAGCTTCTCCTCGTCGGCCTGCAGCGACTGGTACTGGGTCTGCAGGTCACTGAGCTGGCCCTGCAGCGCCGACTTGCGGGTCAGCGCCTCACGGGCCAGATCTTCCCGGCCGCCGCCCAGCGCCTGCCGGGCCTGCCGGTCCAGCTTGTCCTGCTGCTGCTGCAGCGTGTTCATCTGCAGCTCGACCCGCTTGCGTGAGGTGGCGACGTCGGCGACGCCACGGCGGACCTGCGTCAGCATCTCCAGCTGGCGCTGGTAGGAGTAGTCCAGGGTCTCGCGCGGATCTTCCATCCGGTCCAGGGCCTTGTTGGCCTTGGCCTTGAAGATCATCGATACCCGCTTCACCACGCTCATTGGCGCGACCATCCCCTCATCGTGTAACGCTGCCGCCAGCCACCTGCGGCGCGCGAGCCTACTCCCCGCGGCGTGGCAGCGGCGCTGCGCAGGCTGGTGAACACAGCCTACGCGGTATTTACCCGGGGGGACGACCCCCCGGAAACCCCCCTGTGTTAGCGCGCGACGTGATGTTCCTTCCGCTTCGTCCCGGTAGGCTGACCTCGTGTTCAGACGACGTAATGCGGCCACCGAGGACGCCCCGGCCGAGGCTACGGCGGACGAGGTCAAGGCCGAGGCTGCGGCGGCACGCGGTGCGGTGACGGCGGGCAAGGGCCGGCCCACCCCCAAACGCAACGAGGCGGAGCGCCGCCGCCGGTACCAGCTGGCCCCGGAAGACCGGAAAGCGGCCGCGAAGCAGTCCCGCGGCCGGGACCGCGCCGACCGGGCGCGCAAGACCGAGGCCATGCGCCGCGGCGAGGAGTGGGCGCTGCCGGCCAAGGACAAGGGCCCGGTCCGCGCGCTGGCCCGGGACTACGTGGACTCCAAGCGCCGGTTCAGCGAGTTCTATATGTATGGCCTCGTGGTGCTGCTGGTCCTGCTGTTCCTGCACAGCCCGGTGATCCAGACGATCCTGCCGGTGGTGCTGATCGTGATGGTGCTGATCATGGCGGGCGAGGGCTTCTGGATCGGCCGCAAAGTGGCCAATCTGGCCGCCGAGCGCTACCCGGGCCAGAGCACCCGCGGCATCAAGATGTACTCCGGCATGCGCGCGCTGCAGATCCGCAAGCTCCGCTTCCCCAAGCCACGGGTCAAGCCGGGCGAGAGTATCTGAGCCGACCTGGCTAACCTGCCAGCTATGGAACATCGTCATCTCGGCCGGAGCGGCCTGAAGGTCAGCGAGATCGCCTACGGGAACTGGATCACCCACGGGTCGCAGGTGGAGGAGGAGGCGGCCCGGACGTGCGTGGCCGCGGCCCTGGACGAGGGCATCACCACGTTCGACACCGCCGACGTGTACGCGGGCACCCGGGCCGAGGACGTGCTCGGCCGGGCGCTGCACGGCGTGCGCCGGGAATCCATCGAGGTGTGCACCAAGGTCTTCTGGCCGACCGGCCCGGGTGCGAACGACCGTGGCCTGTCCCGCAAGCACATCATGGAGTCCGCGCACGCCTCGCTGCGCCGGCTGCAGACCGACTACATCGACCTGTACCAGGCGCACCGGTACGACCACGAAACCCCGCTGGCGGAGACCATGCGGGCCTTCGACGACCTGGTCCGCCAGGGCAAGGTGCTGTACATCGGGGTGTCCGAGTGGCGCGCCGAGGAGATCGCCGCGGCGCTGCGTATCGCCGACGAGATGGGCTTCGACCGGCTGGTCTCGAACCAGCCGCAGTACAACATGATCTGGCGGGTGATCGAGTCCGAGGTGATCCCGCTGTCCGAGCGGGAAGGCGTCGGGCAGATCGTCTGGTCGCCCATCGCGCAGGGCGTGCTGACCGGCAAGTACCAGCCCGGGCAGCCGGTGCCCGCCGGGTCACGGGCCACCGACCCGAGCGGCGCCGGGTTCATCCAGCGGCTGCTGGACGATGCCGTGCTGCGCCGGGTGGCCGACCTGGCCCCGATCGCCGCGGACGCCGGGCTGAGCATGGCCCAGCTGGCGGTGGCCTGGGTGCTGCAGAACCGGAACGTGTCCGCGGCCATCATCGGCGCGACCCGGCCGGAACAGGTCCGGGAGAACGTCAAGGCGTCCGGGGTGGTGCTCGACCCAGACCTGCTCAAGCGCATCGACGAAGCGCTCGGCCCGGTCATCCAGCGCGACCCGGACCTGACCCAGAGCCCGCGATCCCGCTCCTAGCCGCGGCCCAGCGTCGTCAGCCGGCCTCGGGGTGCAGGCTCATCGGGCCGTATTCGATCCGGCCCTCTTCGAGCAGGGTGACCTGGTCCACGCCGCTGGCCAGCAGGTCGCGCCAGTTCTCACCCAGCCAGCTCTCCGCGTCGCCCTGGCTGCTGAACGTCTCCCGCGGCATTCCCCGGGATGGCACCAGGCTGCCGTCGGCCTGCTCGAACTGCCAGCTCCAGGCCATGCTCGTCACCGCCTCCGTCAAGATCCGCGCGTAGCGACAGTAGCTCACCGCCCCGGCTGGGCAGCCAGCCGGGCGGCCGGCGGACCGCATGTGGCCAAATTCACATGCGGGGGGTCCCGAGGCCGGCTGAGATTCCCGGCATGCCGTATCCGTCCCCATCTGTACCCACCCGCCAGAACGCCCGCCGGAGCAGCCAGGGAACTGTTAAGTTCTATGGGCTAGCCTGAGCCGTTGGGTGCTGCCGTCCCCTGGCTCAGCCCCGGGAGCAAGGTGGTGACGACATGGCGCGCGTCGTCGTCGTTGGTGATCTGATGACCGATACGGTCGCGCATGCGGCCCTGCCGCTGGCCAAGGGAAGTGACACGCCAGCCACGGTCAGCATGCACGGCGGGGGTTCCGGCGCGAACGTGGCCGCCTGGCTGGCCGCTGACGGCGGTGACGTGGCCTTCATCGGGCGGCGCGGCGCGGATATCGCCGGCCGTAACCGGGACATGGAACTGATGGGCTACGGCGTGGACGCCCGGCTGGTGATGGACCCGGACCGGCCGACCGGAACCTGCGTGGTCATGGTCACCCACAAGGGCGACCACACGATGATGTCCGACCCGGGCGCGAACGCCGCGCTGCACCAAGATGACCTGCCCAAGGACCTGTTCGCCCCCGGCGCGCACCTGCACGTGTCGGGCTACACCCTGCTGAACGAGGGCTCCCGCGGCGCCGCGCTGGCCGCGGTCCAGCACGCTGGCCGGGCCGGCATGACGATCTCGGTGGACGGCGCCTCGGCCGCGCCGCTGGAGCGGGTCGGCGCCGAGCCGTTCCTGGAGATGACCAACGGGGTGACCCTGCTGATCGTCAACATCGACCAGGCCACCGTGCTCACCGGGCGCGAGGATCCGGAGTCGGCGGCCCGGGTGCTCACCGCCTGGTACCCGCAGGTCGTGGTGAAGCTCGGCCCGGACGGGGCGCTGTTCGCGAACGGCCGCCCGGACCCGATCCGGGAGCACGCGCTGCCGGTGGAGAAGTTCGTGGACGGCACCGGCGCGGGCGACGCGTTCTGCGCCGGGTTCCTGCCCGCCTGGCTGGACAAGAAGCCACCGCTGGAGGCGCTGGCGGCCGGCTGCCGGCTGGCCGCGCAAGCACTCGGCATGGTCGGTGCCCGGCCCGCCCTCTAGTTCCCAGCACGGGGAGCCAGGCAGCCGCGCCAGCTATCTGGACGAGCTGTTCTCCCTGGCCGGGCGGGTAGCGCTGGTCACCGGCGGCAGTTCCGGCATCGGCCAGGCCATGGCCACCGCGCTGGCCCGGGCCGGCGCCCGGGTCGTGCTGCTGGCCCGCGGTCGAGCCGGCCCTGGAAGCCACCGCCGCGGCGATCGGGGCGGCCGGCGGCCAGGCCGCCTGGGTGCGCGCCGATCTGGCCGACCGGGCGGCCACACTGGCCGCCGCCGAGCAGGCGGCGGCGCCGTTCGGCGAGCCGGACATCGTGGTCAACGCGGCCGGGGTCAACCTGCGGCCGCCGCTCGGCGAACTGACCACCAGGCAGTGGGACGAGACCATGGCGGTGAACCTGACCGCCCCGTTCCTGCTCGGCCAGCGGTTCGGGCCAGCCATGGCGCAGCGCGGCTGGGGCCGGCTGATCAACGTGGCCTCGCAGCAGTCGTTCCGCGCGTTCGGCAACAGCGGCGGCTACGGCGCGTCCAAGGCCGGGCTGGCCGGGCTGACCCGGTCGCAGTCCGAGGCGTGGGCGGCCCGCGGGGTGTGCTGCAACGCGGTCACCCCGGGCTTCGTGGCCACCCCGCTCACCGCGGCCGTGGCCAGCGACCCGGCCCGGTCCGCGGCGCTGGCCGCCCGGACCATGATCGGCCGGAACGGCGCGCCGGCCGACTTCGCCGGCATCGCGGTCTACCTGGCCAGCCGGGCCAGCGACTACGTGACCGGCCAGCTCATCTGCGTGGACGGCGGCTTCTCGGTCAGCTGAACGCCGTGCCGGGCTGATCGCGGCACGTCGGCCTTTTCTTGCTGTTATCACTGGGTGGCCGCGCCAGGCACCGGACAGGTAAGCGTTCGGCAAAGAGCTGGGCTGGACACGTCCTCGGGTTACTGATCGGAGACACGCGGCGGCCAGCATGGCGTTTCGTGACGGATGTCCCGGCCCCGGCTGTCCCGGCCCCGGTGCTGGCCGGCCCGGCGGTCCCCGGGCCCGCCGCCGCGGCCCGGTGGCGACCGGGGCGGCGCTGGCTGGCCGGGGCCGCCTGGATGGCCGGTGCGCTGCTGGTGTTCGCCTGCTACTGGCGCGTGTCGCAGACCGAGCCGGGCGACTCATACGGTGCGGTGTTCACCCTGCAGGCCTGGGACTTGCTGCACGGCAACCTGCTGCTGCACGGCTGGTGGCTGTCCGACGTCTCCTTCTACACCACCGAACTGCCCGAGTACCTGCTGGTCGAGCTGGTCCTGGGGCGCAGCCCGGACGTGGTGCACGTGGCTGCGGCGATCACCTTCACGCTGGTCCTGCTGCTGGCCGTGGCGCTGGCCCGGGGCCAGGCTACCGGCCGCGCGGCCGCGATCCGGATGGTCATCGCGGCCGGGATCATGTGTTCCCCGCAGCCGGGCGCGGGTGTGTTCCTGTTCCTGCTCGCACCGGATCACTACGGCAGCACGGTGCCGGTGCTGCTGGCCTGGCTGGTCCTGGACCGCGCCCGGCGGCGCTGGTATGTCCCGGCCGCGGTCGGCGTGCTGCTCGGCTGGGCTCTGGTGGCCGACTCGGTGGTGCTGCTGACCGGGGTGCTGCCGCTGCTCACGGTGAGCGCCGTCCGGCTCTACCACCATGCCGTCCAGCAGCGGCGGCGGCCGCCGCGGGCACAGTGGTTCGACGCGGGACTGCTGGCCGCCGGGCTGCTGGCCACGGCGGTCGCGGCCACGGTGCTGCACCTGATCGGGGCGGCGGCCGGGTTCCGGCTGAACCCGGTCAGCTCGCAGCTCACTTCGATCGGCGCGCTGCCCGGCCACGTGTACCAGACGGTGGCCGGCCTGGCCCTGGTGTTCGGCGGTGACTTCTTCGGCCAGCCAGCCGGGGTGAGCACGCTGCTTCTGCTGCTGCACCTGGCCGGCCTGGCCCTGGCCGCCTGGGCGGTGTGCGCCGGGCTGCGCCGGCTGCGGCAGGCCGGCCTGATCGCCGCGTTGCTGCTGGCCGGCATCCTGGTCAACCTGGCCGCGTTCCTGGTCTGGACCGACGTGACCAGCCTGTCCACCACCCGGGAGATCGTCGCGGTGCTCCCGTTCGGTGCCGTGCTGGCGGCCCGGCTGCTGGCCGACCGGCTGGCCGCGGCCCGGCTGCTGCCGGTGCTGGGTGCGGTGGGCTGCGGCTACCTGGCCAGCCTGGGCGTCCTGCTGGCGCACGCTCCGGTGGCCCCGCAGGCCCAGCCGCTGACCAGCTGGCTGGAAGCCCACCACCTGCGCTACGGCCTGGGCAACTCGGCGCTGGGCAGCGTGGTCACCGTGTCCAGCGGCGGCCGGGTGGCGCTGCGCCCGCTGCGGGTGGACGGCGGCCGGCTGGCCGCGGGCCAGTGGGAAGCCCAGCAGTCCTGGTTCGACCCGGGGCAGCACGACGCCACGTTCGCCGTGCTGGTCGGCACTCCCCCGTCGCCGCCGGTGGCCGACCTGCGGACGGCGTTCGGGCCGCCCGCGGCGGTCAACCAGGTCGGCCGCTACACGGTGCTGGTCTGGCCGCACGAGAACCTGCTGAGCCGACTCCGGTAACCGACGTCACGCACCACGTTGTGGCGTTGGACATCTTCGTCGCTGGCAGGCGGCACAATGGCGGACATGGCACGACGCACCGCGACACCCCCGCCGCCCGA
>CAWBBU010000003.1:0-77009 GCA_963787105.1 uncultured Bacillota bacterium | reverse complement strand
GGACCCATCATCGCGCGCCACACCGGCGCGTAGACCGGACGGCCGCTTGTATCGAGCGGCGTGCGCAGATCCGCGGCGACGCTCCCGTGGTCGGCGGAGGCGATGGCCGGCATCACGGGACCCTCAGCACCCGGGCGAGGCGGCAGCGTCACCAAGAATTGGTGGGTATTCGCGGGCACGGACGCGTCGGCGACAGCCGGGCTCCCGGGAATGCCGAGCAGGCCGTAGGCGCCGAGGAAGACGCGCGATCCCGCCTCGTCTCGGTGGACCAAGGCGTACCATCTGTCCGGCGGGGTGGCGCTCGGCGCACGGAGCCACGCGGCATAACCGTGCGCGGCCGGGATATAGTCAGCCGGACCCGACCACAGGGCGACCCTGGCCACCTCGTAGCGTTTAGCGAGGAACGCCGCCATGCCGGCGCCCTGCGAATGGCCGCCGACGGCCACGAGGCTCCAGTTCACCTGGCCCGCGGCAAGAAACGTCCCCCACCCTTCGGACGGATGGGCTGCGGCGAGGTACGCGAGCAGTTTCGCGAGTCGGTTCTCGACACCGTTCGCGGGGGTGACCGTGATGCCGTCGGCCGCGCCGCCCCCAATTCTGGCGGAACGGACCTGAGCGGCGCAGTCGAGGTCGGTGTTCAGCGCGCAGATCTGTTCGACGGCGCTCGCTTTCGGATCGGACTCGTCGTCTGGGTACTCGAGTCCGATCGCCTTGTACCCCGCATGTGCGGCCTCGGCCACGACGAACTGATACGCCGCCGGCCAGCCCCACGTCCCCGGCAGGAACACAAACAGTTTGCCATTCGAGGCGACGGCGCGGTCGTACATGACGTAGTGATCTTTGAGGAAATGGTCGATCCGCGGGTCCGTGTCGGACGGCCTGACGAGGTAGACGACGCGTGAGGCATCGGCGGGCAGCGGACTCGCGGCGCGCTCCGCGGGCGTCGAGGGAGTGTTCTGCTCCTGGGCGATCCGGGCCAGCAGATCCCACGCGGCCTGCGGCACTTGTTGGGAGTGCGAGGGTGTCGCCATCAGGCCGGCCGCGACCAGCGCGCACGCGATCGCCACCGCGGCGCGCACCGTGCCGCGCCGTCCCGTGTCCACTCCCCGCGTGAGACCGGCATTCGATTCCCCCTCACCGGTCGCCCTCGTCCCCGGCGGCTTGCTGGCGCAGGTCCCGCGCCGCGAGCACTGCGATCACCCCGGTGGGCAGGAGCGCGGCCCCGAACCCGAAGGCGTATTGCGCCGTGCCGCCGATCAATGCGCCGCCGAGATACGACGCCCAGACGGCGAACAAGATCGGTGCGCCCTGCCCCGTCCGTTCGAGTGTGCGCGAGCGCGCCTCCTCGGTTTTATCCGCGAACAGGCCGACCGCGTCGACCGCGAGGCTGATCAAGTTGCCGGTGACGTACGTCGTGGACAGCCGGTGCTCCCCGACCTGGCGCACCGCCGCTCCCTGCATCCCCATCGCCGCCCCGAGGAGGGCAATAATGGGCAGTGCCGCCGCCGGCGGCAGCGCGGCGGGCGCGGGCGGGCGCGCGATCACCCATGCCGCCAGCGCGGCGAGCAGGCACACGGTCTCCGCGGTGAGCACCTCGGCCAGCCGCCGGCGGCGGCGCATCACCGCGGCGGTGAGGAGCGCTCCGGCGAAGAACGTGATCAGGACCAGCAGGGTCCGGCCGGCCGCGCCCCACTCGGCGTGGCCGCTGAACACGCCCAACAGCACGGTGTTGCCGGTCATGTTCGCCACAAAGAGGCCGAACGTGAGATATCCGACCGCGTCGAGACACCCGGCGCAGCCGCCGAGCAAGAACGCCACCTCTCGGGACGGATACGGGGCGGTGGTGGCCATGAGACCTCCGGCGTGCGGCCCGCCGCGCTCCTAACCGGACGGCACGGCCGCGTATTCTTCGCGGGTGGGCGGGAACCGATCCTCCCGGCGCGGGAAGGGCCGCGGAAGTCCGGGGTGGAACCCCGGTGGCGATGACGGACGCGCACGCATCGGACCCGCCGCTGTTTCCCGTCGGACCGTTCGCGGTCGAGGCGGCGCCTGACGACCGCCTGCGCGCGACGTGGATTGACGGGATCGCGGCGGCTCCGGCCCGCCTCCGGGCGGCGGTCGCCGCCGTGCCCGGCGGCGCGCTCGACGCCACCTACCGGAACTGGACGGTCCGCCAGATCGTGCACCATCTCGCGGACAGCCACCTCAACAGCTACGTGCGCTTCAAGCTCGCCTTGACCGAAGAGCGCCCGACGATCAAACCGTACGACGAGAGCGCGTGGTCGAATCTGCCGGACGCGCGGCGCGCGGACGTCGAACTCTCGCTGCGGCTCCTTGACGCGCTGCACGGCCGCTGGATCTACGTGCTGCGGGCCGCGGCTCCCGAGGCGTTCGACCGGTCGTTTTATCACCCGGGCAGCGACGAGGTGATGCCGCTGTGGCGCGCGATGGCCTATTACGATTGGCATGCCCGCCATCATACGGCGCAGATCACATGGGTCGCGGCGCACACACCGCCTGGGCGGGGCCGCTGATGGTTGGCGGGACACTCGCGCGCGGGCCGCGTGCGGGCACCGGCGGCATGCCGCACCCCATGAGCCGCGACGCGCTCGCCGCCCAGGCGGCGCAGCTGTTCATGATGGACTTCACGGGCCACGTGCCGTCGCCGGACATCGTCCGGTTGATTGAGCAGGACGGGATCGGCGGCGTCATTCTCTTCGTGAAGAACATCGGGTCTCCGAGGCAGGTCGCCTCGCTCACGAACAGCCTGCAGGACATCGCATCGGGGGCGGGGCATCCGCCGCTCTTGATCAGCGCGGATCAGGAAGGCGGGTCGGTGGTCCGGCTCGAGGCGGGGGCGACGCACTTCCCGAGCGCGATGGCGTTTGGGGCCGCGCGGAGCGAGGCGCTCGCGGCGTCGGCCGCGGACGTCGCCGCCCGGGAGCTGGCGGCGGTCGGTATCCGGATGAATTTTGCGCCCGTCGTCGACGTGAACAACAACCCCGCGAACCCGGTCATCGGGATTCGCTCGTTCGGCGAGGACCCGGGGCTCGTGGGGCGGCTCGGCGCCGCGGTCATCGGTGCCACGCAGGCCGCCGGCGTGCTCGCGACCGCGAAGCACTTCCCCGGCCACGGCGATACCGCGGTCGACTCGCACCTCGACCTGCCGGTCGTGGCGCATGCGCGCGCGCGGCTCGAGGCGGTGGAGCTGCCGCCGTTTCGTGACGCCGTCCGCGCGGGTGTCGGGGCCGTGATGACCGCGCACGCGATCTATCCCGCGTTCGACCCCGAGCGGCCCGCGACGCTCTCACCGGTGATCCTCGGGCTGCTGCGCGTGCAGTGGGGATTTTCTGGGCTCATCGTGACGGACTCGATGGCGATGCGCGCGATCACGGACCGGTATGCCGCGGGCGAGGCCGCGGTCCTGGCCGTGCTCGCCGGCGCGGACGTGATCCTCGCGTGCGGGGAGATCGGGGCGCAGCGCGAGGCGCTGGACGCGGTCCGGTACGCGGTATCGACCGGACGCATTCCCCGCGCCAGAATCGACGTGTCGGTGGCGCGGATTCGTGCCGCGAAGCAGCGGCTCGGATTGCTCGGCGGGGCGACCGTGCCGGTGGACCGCGTCGCCGACGAGGTTGGCACCGCGGCCCACCGCTCGGTGGCGGACCAGGTCGCCGCCGCCGCGGCCACGCTGGTGCGCCCGGGTCGCGCGGTGATCCCCCTGCCGCCGGGCCCGGTCGCGGTCGTGGCGCTGACCGATGAGGCGCGCGACGTCCCGGACCGGCTGGCCGCGGCACTCCGCGAGGAGGGCCGCGACGCCGCGGCCGCGGATCCCGCACGCCTGGATGGACTGCAGGCCGGCTCGGTGGTCGTCGTCCTCGGCGGACGCGGCGGGGACTCGGCCGATGCCGGAGCGCGTCTGGCGCTCGATCTCGCGCGCGTCGCTGTCCCGGTTGCCGCGGTGTCGGTGGGCGCGCCGTACGCGCTCGCCCGGCTCCCGCACGATGTGGCGTGTCTCGCCGTGTACGGGGCGGACCCCCCGTCGCTCACGGCCGCCGCACGGGTGCTGACCGGGACGCTAGCGCCCCGCGGCCGCCTGCCGGTCGCGCTCGACGAGGCGGACGAGACGCACGCGGAGCCGCTCGGCGAGCCGTGACACCCCGGGCGGCGTGACCCCGCCCCCGTGGAGCGCGGACGCGATCGACAGCGCTTCCTCGACCGCCGCCGTCGCTCCCGACACATCGCCCCGTCCCGCCCGAATCTTCGCGACCTCCTCAAGCACGTGCGCCCGGAGCCGGTCGCGCCGTGTCCAGGTGTCGGCCTCAGCCTCCCAGCGCGTGCGGGCGGAGGCCGGGTCGCCGGCGACCCGGTACGCGCGCGCGAGGCGCCGCAGCACCCGCCACCGATCGCCGGGATCGTCCGCGTCGCGGGCGGCCCGTTCGAAGCACTCGACCGCGAGCCCGCACCGTCCCTCACGGCTCACGAGGACGCCCGTCCCCTCCCAATCCAGCGGGACCCCGGCGGCGTGCGGTGCCGTCAGCACACGCCGCACCTCGCCGTGCAGCAGGACGAGCGCCAGCAGATCGGCGCGGTTGTGCGCGATCACGGGGTCGAGCGACGCCCGGTCCGTGCTGCGGAGGTACTCGACGTAGATCATCGGGATCTCCCAGCCCGGCACATCGCCGAGTCGGGGCGCGCCCAGCACCTCCGCTTCGAGCGCACTGAGCCGATGCGTCCCAAGCACGCGGTGCCACAGCCGCCGCGCGGGGTGGATCAGATCGGTGTGCTCGTCGAGGGCCGCGGGGCGCTGTCGGGCGAGGATGAAGCGCGCCTCGAGGATCGGCCAGTCGAAGCGCTGCCCGTTGAACGTCACGAGGCGGCGCGCCCGCTCGAGACGCTGCGCGAGTGCGGTCAGCATCTCGGCCTCGCCGCTGAGGCGCCGGAGCAGCAGCTGCTCCGTGACGAGACGCTCCCCTTCCACGTACGCGAGCCCGATCAGGAACGCGTACGTTCCGGTCCCCCCTGCGAGACCCGTCGTCTCCGTGTCGAGCCAGACGGTCCCGGCGAGGTCCGGCGCCTCCGCCCCGCCGAGGGAGCGGAGCGCATCGCCGAGCACGCACCGGCCGTGCCGGTGGTTCAGCGGGAAGGTGGCGCGCACCACCTCCAGGCCGTCGCCCGACGAGACGGGCCGCACGCGCACGGCGGGCGCCGGGCACGGCCCGCGCCCCCGGCGCCGAGGCGCCGAAGGCGCTCCCGGAGGCCCGCGGACACGGCGCCCGGCGCCGGATCAGGCGGGCACACAGACGTCCCGCAAGAGGCGCAATGTCTGGCGCTTCGCCTCCGGGCCGAGCTCGAGGACCGGGCCTACGCACGACGGACAGCCCTGCTCGCACGCGCAGCCGTCGACGAGGCGCACCGCGGCGTCCAGCAGCTCGCGGCGCAGCGCGAACAGCCGCTCCGCGTGGCCGACGCCGCCCGGAATGTGCTCGAAGAGCGTGACCGTCGGGGCACCGGTGTGCGGTGAGCGCACCTCGACGGTGGAGCCGAGATCTCGCGGGTCGCTCATCAGAAAGAGCGGCGCGATGTTCTGGAGGGCGTGGGCGACGCCGAGCAAGGCCCCCTGCAGGGCATCCGTGTCGAGCTCCGGCATCCGCTCGCGGGGGAACACCCACCAGGCCGCCGTGGTGTGCAGCGTCGTCTCCGGCAGGTGGATTGACCCAAACCCCACGTTCTCGTGGGTCGTCAGTCGGAGCTTCTTATAGATCGTGGGCCGGAACGTCACGACCGCCTCGCCGTGCGCGGCGCCGGCGCTCCCCACGAACTCCTCCAGCACCCGGACGTTCACCGCGATCTGGGCGTCGGTGTAGTACTCGACGTCGACCTTCCGCACGTATGCTTTCCGCTCGTCCCAATCGAGCCGGTCGACGTGATACTGCTGGCCGAGGTGGATGTAGATCGCGTGCTCGTGCACGAACGCCGGCGCCGACGGCAGATCGATCTCCCCGATCACACGGGGACGCGGTTCGGTGGTGTCGACGATCACGACGTTTTCCTGGCTCGCGCTGCGCAGGCTGATCTCCTCGGCCGGGTACGCCTCGGCGACGTAGTGCCACGCGTCGCCGTCGTGGTGCAGCACGCGCTCTTCCTCGAGATACGCGAGGATCTCCGGGAGCGTGTTCGGGCCGAACTCCTCGCCGTCGCGGACCGGCAGTTCGAACGCGGCGCACTTCACGTGGCTCGCGAGGACGAGCAGGTTGTCGGGGTTGATGCGGGCCTCCTCGACGGGCTGCTCGAACAGGTACGCCGGATGGGTCGCGATGAACTGATCCAGGGCCCCGCTGGTCGCGACCAGCACCGCGAACGACGTCTCGGCGCGCCGGCCCGCCCGGCCCATCTGCTGCCACGTGCTTGCGATCGTGCCCGGGTAGCCGACGAGCACCGACGCGGAGAGTTGCCCGATGTCGATGCCGAGCTCGAGGGCGTTCGTCGCCGCGACCGCGCGCACGGCCCCGCTGCGCAGCCCCGCCTCGATGCGCCGCCGCTCGGTCGGCAGATACCCCGCCCGGTACCCGACGATCGCGTCGGGGTCGAGATGGTGGCGCCGCCCGAGGTCGCGCAGGTACGTCGTCAGCAGCTCCGCGCGCAGGCGCGTCCGCGCGAAGTAAATCGTCTGGATGCGCCCCTTCAGCAGTTCCTCGGTGAGCCTGACCGACTCCCGGACGGCATCGCGCCGGATGCCGAGCTCCTGATTGACGACCGGCGGGTTGTACACCGCGATCGTCCGCTCGCCGGTCGGCGCGCCGCTCTCGTCGAGGACGGTGACCGGGCGGCCGATGAGGCGCGCGGCATGCTCGCCCGGGTTGCCGATCGTCGCCGAGCAGCAGATGAACTGCGGGGTGCTGCCGTAGAACCGGCAGATGCGCAGCAGGCGGCGCAGCACGTTGGCCAAGTGCGAGCCGAACACGCCCCGGTAGTGGTGCAGCTCGTCCAGCACGATGTACTGCAGATTCTCGAAGAGGCGCAGCCACTTCGTGTGGTGCGGCAGGATCGCGGTGTGCAGCATATCGGGATTCGTGACCACCACGTGGCCGGCCGCGCGAATCGTCCGGCGCGCGTCGCCCGGCGTGTCCCCGTCGTAGGTGAAGGCGCCGATGCCGGCGCCGAGCCCCGTGATCACCTGCTGCAACTCGTCGACCTGGTCCGCGCCGAGCGCTTTCGTCGGGAACAGGTACAGCGCGCGCGGTCCCCCGCCCCGCAGAATCGTGTCGAGCACCGGCAGGTTGTAGCAGAGCGTCTTGCCGGACGCGGTCGGGGTGACGACGACGAGATCGCGGCCCGCGCGCGCCTCCTCGTAGGCGCGCGCCTGATGTGTGTAGAGCCGCGTGATGCCGCAGCCGGCGAGCGCGTGGCGCAGCCGCGGGTCCACCGCAGCGGGAAACTCCGCGAACTGGGCCGGCTTGGCTGGCAGCGTCCGCCACGCGGTAAATTGTGGCGCGAATCGCGATCGGGTTCGATAGGCGTCGAGGATCTGTTCCAGCGTCATGCCTGCCCCCTACGGCGTCCTGCGCGTCCCTTCGGTAGTGAGGACTACCTGTTCGGGACGAACGCACGTTCGGCGCTGGGGCGATCGGTTCCTTCCACGCTGGGATGGCGGGCGTGCGTTAGGGTTCGGTCGCGCCGTGGCCGTGGGACGCGCGGTCTCCGGCCCTGGGAACAATCCGGCCCGCGAACACCCGATAGCCAACTCTGTGAGATGCCGAGCAGGATGACCGCCGGAATCATCCACCACAGCGCCGGCAGAAGCGCCCCGCGCCGGTGCGGCCGCATTTGCCACGGTCAGGCTCCGGGACGCGTCGAGCGACGACGGCAGGAGGTCCGGGTAGAGCCCCGCGGCCGTGGATGCCAGCAGTCCGCCGACGACCGCGACCGAGCTTACGTGTTGAGCAGCGGCCCGCGGTCCTCCGGTATTCAATATAATGCGCCGTCTCGTCGGCGATCTCGGCGCCATGGAGGCGCTCGACCACGTAAAACGCCATGTCGATGCCGGAGGCGACACCGGCCGATGTGATGATGCCGTCGTCGACCACGCGGGCGTCCCGTTCGACCTGACCCACCTCGAGCGTCGCGAGGAGATCGAGCGCGTTCCAGTGGGTCGTCGCCCGCCGGCCCGCGAGCAGCCCAGCTTTGGCCAGGAGGAGCGATCCGGTGCACACCGAGGTGACCTGACGCGCGCCGGCGGCGGTGCGGCGAATCCAGTCGAGCGTCTCTGGATCGTCGAGCAGCGGGCGGGTTCCCCCGCCGCCCGGCACCAGGAGCAGATCGATCTTCGGCGCGTCCGCGAACCCGTGGTGCGGGGTCACGATGAGTCCGCCGGTGGTGGCAATTGGCGCGTGGGATTTCGCCACGGTGAACACGTGGAACGGCGCCGACTCCTCGGAGCGGCGCGACGCCGCGCCCGGCTCCAGCCGGGTGCGGGAGAAGACTTCAAAGGGGCCGGCGAAGTCGAGGATCTCCACGCCGTCGAAAATGAGGATGCCGACGTTCCACCGGTCCATCCTGGTCATCCGAGCCTCCTCCTCTCGATGCGAGGGACGCTACGCCTTCGCGCGCCGCACCGCGGCCGCAATGCGTTCGGGTGTCAGCGGCATGTCGAGATGCTTCACCCCGAGATGCGCGAGCGCGTCTACCGCGGCGTTCACCACCGCGGGCGTGGAGCCGATCGTCGCCGCTTCTCCCACGCCCTTCGCCCCCAGGGGATTTCTTGGAGTCGGCGTCACGGAGACGCCGCGCGTGAAGTGCGGCATCAGATCCGCCTTCGGAATTGCGTATTCGGCGAGGGTCCCGGTGACGAGCTGGCCCGCGTCGTCGTAGACAACCGCCTCGAGCAGGGCCTGGCTCGCTCCCTGCATAATGCCGCCGTGGACCTGCCCGTCGACGAGCAGCGGATTGATGACGCGGCCGCAGTCGTCGACGGCGACGTAGCGCGTGACCCGGGGGGCGTACGTCTCGGGGTCGATCTCCACGACGCACACGTGGGTCCCGAACGGAAACGTCGTCCCCTGCGACTTGAACCGCGCCGTTGCCTCGAGCCCCGGATCCTGGTCCTCCGGCACGTGCTCGCCGTTGTACGCGGCGACGGCCACGTCCGCGATCGTCAGCACCCGCGCCGGGGTACCGCGGACGGCGACCTTGGCATCGGCCAGCACGAGATCGGCCTTCGCCACCTCAAGCATGAGCGAGGCGACCCCGAGAATCTGTTCGCGCACCTCGTACGCGGCGAGGTGGATCGCGGACCCGCCGAGCGCCATGCTGCGGCTCCCGCTCGTGCCCCCGCCCTGCTGGACCAGCAGCGTATCGCCGTGCACCACCGTAATATCGTCGACCGGGATGCTGAGCGCGTCCGAGACGATCTGCGCGAACCCCGTCGCGTCCCCCTGTCCGTGCGGCGACGTGCCCGTCACGACCGTGGCGCTGCCATCCTTGTTGACGCGCACGATCCCGAGCTCCCACGGACCGAACGCGCAGATCTCAACGTAGCTCGCAATGCCGATCCCGACGAGCCGGCCCTGGGCCCGCGCGGTCTCTTGCTCCGTGCGGAGGCGCGGATACTCCGAGAGGCGCAGCGCCTCGTCGAGCGCCTTCGCGTATTCCCCGCTGTCGTACTGCGCGCCGCTCGCCGTTTTGTACGGGAACTTTGACGGATCGATGAAGTTGCGGCGGCGCACCTCCGCGGGATCGACGCCCGTCGCATCCGCGACGAGCGCCATCGCGCGCTCGAGATAGTAGCTGGCCTCCGGCCGGCCGGCGCCGCGGTACGCCCCCGTGGGGCACGTGGTGGTCAACATCCCAAGGAGTTCGCAGCTGAGCGCCGGCACTTCGTACGGGCCCTGGATCATGAGCGGGGTGAGGGTGGGCACGACCGGCGTGAGCCACATGTACGCGGCGCCGAGGTCGGCGAGCACCCGGCGCGCGCAGGCCCCGCACCCGGCCGTCCCGCTCGGCGGCCACCTCGAGGACGGCGACCTGCGCGCGCCCATGCGTCATGGTCATCAGGTTTTCGGAACGCGTTTCGATCCACTTCACCGGCCGGTTGAGCCGGCGGGCGAGCTCGGCGACCACGATGTCTTCGGGGTACGTGTTCAGCTTGGCCCCGAATCCGCCGCCCACGTCCGGCGTGATGACCCGGATCCGGCGCGCCTCCAGCCCCAGCAGCTCGCTCAGCGCATCGCGGACCGAGTGCGCCTCCTGCGTGGACGTCCAGACCGTGAGGATGCCCTGTCCCTGACCGCCGTCGTACATCGCCACGGTCCCGCGAGGCTCGAGCGGGACCGCCGCCACGCGCTGGTTCACCATCCGCTGCTTCACGACCACCGGCGCGTCCCGAAACGCGGCATCCACATCGCCCCGCTCCAGCAGGGTCCGGTACGCGACGTTCGTGCCCAGGGCGGGATACACGAACGGGGCGCCGGCGGCGGCGCGCTCGAGGTCCACCACGGCGGGCTCCGGGGCATACTCAATGTCGACGAGGTCGGCGGCGTCTCGGGCCGCGGTGGCGCTCTCGGCGACGACGACGGCGACCGGCTGCCCGGCGTAGAGCGTGACGGACTCCGCGAGCGGCGGGTGAGGAGCCTCCCGCATCCCCTCGACGGGGATCACGGGAATCGGCTTCTTGAGGGTCCGGAGATCGGCCGCCCCGAGCGCCGCGATGACGCCGGGCTGGCGTCGGGCGGCGCCGAGGTCGATCTTCACGATCTTCGCGTGCGCGTGCGGACTTCGAATGAAGGTGGCGTGCAGCATGCCGGCGAGGGCGAGGTCGTCGACGTACGACCCTTCGCCTCGGATCAGCTTTGGGTCCTCGATCCGCTTGATGCGCGCGCCGACGAGTTGAGAAAGCGCCATTCCATCACCGTCCTGGGAATAAGACTGGGTGGGTTGGAAGCCTACCGCCGCGGTGTTTCGACCGCGCGGCGGTGGCCCCCTCCCGTTCGCAGGGGAACGCACCCCGGTCGGCGCGAACATCCCACTCGCCGCCTCGGACCGATTCATCCGCGTCGGTGTCCGCACCGATGACTCGTTTCGCCTTGGGTGATGTATGAACGAGGCTCCGATGTCGGTGGCGGACGTCATGACTCCAACGACGGCGGCGGTGCCGGCGGAGGCGACGGTGACCACCGCAGTCGACCTGATGCTCCGGGAGGACCTGCCGGTGCTGCCGGTCGTCTCCGACGGGCGGGTCGTCGGCTTGGTGACCCCCACGCAGCTCCTGCGGTGGCCGAACCAGCGCCGGGTGTACGACATCATGACGACGCCGCTCTTGTGCGCCACCCCCGAACTGTCACTCGTGCAGGCGCACGGCGTCGCCACGCACCAGCGCCTCGAAGTCCTGCCCGTCACCCTGGAGGGGCGCCTGGTCGGCCAGATCACGCTGCTCGCGATCCTGCAGGCTCAGGGCCAGCAGACGGATCCGCTGACCGGGCTTCCGTGGGCCACGGCGCTCAGGACGTGGGCCGCGTCCGCGCTGCGGCGGGGACATGAGGTGGCGGTGGTGTTCGTCGACGTCGACAACTTCGGCGTGGTCAATAAGGCGCTCGGCCACGTCGAGGGGGACAAGGTGCTCCGCGCCCTCGCGTCGCTGGTCGGGGCATCGCTGGATCCTGGGAGCGATCTGTTGTGCCGCTACGGGGGCGATGAATTCGCGATCGCCACAACGCGGGCGCACGACGCGGCCCGGGCACTGGCCGCGCGCATCCAGCAGGACAGCGTGGTGCCCGTCGTGATCCGGGGAGCGACGCGGTACGTCACCGTGAGCGTGGGCTTTGCGGGCGGCCGCCGCGTGCATCCGCGCGGCGACGCCCATGTGGCCGCCACGGTCGACGACCTGCTCTCGATCGCGAGTCACGCCTCGACCGCCGCGAAGGAATCGTCGGAGCGCGCGCGCCGCGCCTCCTGGGCCGACACCGGCCGGTGGGGCCCGCCCGGGGGACCGCCCGACGAGGCCCGGCTGCGTCTTGTCGAAGTCGTCGTCTCGAAGGATCCGCAGTGGGCGACGGCGTCGGTGCGGCTGCGTCTCGGACCGCTCGAGGGCGCCGGGTCGGCCGGGGCGCCGGGCGTCCACGCACAGCCGCCGCTCCTGGTGGCGCAGGCGACCGTCTCGGCCATCATGCAGACGGTCGGCGACCGGTTCGTGTTCGCGGTCGACGAACTCACCGAGGTGCCGACACGCAGCGGGGTCCTCGCCGTCGCGGTGGTCAATGACGGGTCAGATAACACGCCGGGGTTTGTCGGCGCGGCGCGCTCGGCGGATCCCTCGGACGCGGTCGCCAAGGCGGTGCTCGACGCCCTGAATCGTCCGCTCGCCAAGCCGCTCGCGGAAATTCTCCGGCGGGCGGCGCGCGCGTGACCGTGCCGCTGCACGTCCGGCGTGCGAACGATGCACCTCGCCGTCCCCGAGGCCGCTGAACGCGCCGACGGCCGCATCCCGGTCGTGACCTGAGGCGGCGCATGGCCGGTTCCCCGCCCGGCGGGCGTCCCGCGCGGCTGGCCGACTCGGCGCCGCCGCGTCCTCCGCGGGGATCGATCGGTGAAGTCGCCGCGGTGTTTCTCCGCCTCGGGCTCACAGCGTTCGGCGGCCCGGCGGCGCACATCGCGATGATGCGCCGCGAGATGGTCGAGCGGCGCCAGTGGCTCACCGATGCGGCGTTCCTCGACCTGCTCGCCGTCGCAAACCTGCTCCCCGGGCCGAGCTCCACCGAGATGGCCATCTTTCTCGGCTACCTGCGCGCGGGCCCGATCGCGCTGCTCGTGGCCGGCGGTCTGTTCATTCTTCCCGCGATGGTCATGGTGCTCGCGTTTGCGTGGGCGTACGCGCGATACGGCTCCCTCCCCGACGTGCAGTGGGTGCTCTACGGCGTCAAGCCCGTGATCATCGCCGTCATCGTCCAAGCCCTGTGGGGTCTCTCCGCCAGCGCGTTCCGCCAGCGGTGGCTCGCCGCGGTCGGGGCGGCCGTCGCCGTCTTGTACCTCGTCGGCGCGAACGTCGTCGTGCTGCTCGTCGGCGCGGGCGTGGCCGTCGCCCTCATCCGGGCCGCGCCCCGCGAACGGTCGGGGGGCGCGGCCGCCGCACTGCCGCCCCTGGCCGCGGCCGCCGCGGTCTCCGCGGTGCGGTTCTCGCTCCCCACGCTCTTTCTCACGTTTCTCAAGATCGGGGCGGTGACGTTTGGGAGCGGGTACGTGCTGCTTGCCTATCTGAGGAGCGACTTCGTGCTGCGCCTGCACTGGCTCACCGATCGACAGTTGATCGATGCGGTGGCCGTGGGACAGTTCACCCCCGGGCCGGTGTTTACCACGGCGACGTTTATTGGATACCTGACCGGCGGGTTCCGCGGCGCGCTGCTGGCGACGCTCGGAATCTTTCTGCCCGCGTTCATTCTCGTGCCGCTCGTCTATCCGTTTGTGCCCCGCATCCGGCGGTCCCCGACCGCCGCCGCGTTTCTGGACGGGGCGACGGCGGGTGCCCTCGGGCTGATGGCGGGCGTCACATGGCAACTCGCGCGCGCGGGGATCGTGGATGCCGCGACCGCCGCGACCGCGGTCCTGGCGTTCGCGGTGCTGCTTCGTTTCCGCATCAACTCCGCGTGGGTGGTATTGGGCGGGGCTGCCGTCGGCATCGCGGCGAGGTTCTGGGCCAGCTAGTGGGGGCGTTCATGGGTCCGCGCCGACGCGGGATCGCGGAAGTTCGGCATGTCGCGGTGGCATGAGGGACACGGTCGAGATCGGGAGACGCGGCTCGGCGGCGACCGCGTCAATGCGACGCCGGCGGGGACACACTCGCACGCGCGGTTCACGCGCAGCTCGCGCTGCTGAACGCCCTCCTCGCACCGATCCGATGGGGCCATCCGGCGGCGGCATCGCATACAACGCGACCTCAGTGCATGCAACGAGGTCGGAAGTGCACGAACGCGGACTTACACGTGCGAAGGACTTACGCGGGGGCCGGAAGTGCCCGGATGACCTCCGGCCCCCGTGTGCTCAGCAACCAGATGGAATACAGGTCGCCGTTGACTGTCCCTGGCTCGTTCCACTGACGAACATCGTGACCGTGTAGGTCTCGCCGTTCTCGAGGCCCACGTTATTGGAGGGCCACGATACGGTCAGATCAGGAGCCGTCGTGCCGGAAACCGTCCCTACGTTGTACGTCGCGCCTGGGGTGCCCGAAACCCAGTTCCAGTACTTGCCCGCCTGCTCGTTGAACCCGATCTCCGCGTTGTTCTGGCACTGCGTGACGTCGAGGGTCTGCAGGTAGCAGCCGTACGCCAGCGAGCGCCACTCCTGTGCCATGCCGTTGGCCTCGTCGATGGCCGCCTTGTTACGGGCGCCCAGGTACGACGGTAGGGCCAATGCCACCAGCAGGGCCAACACTGCCGCCACCACGACGAGCTCGATCAGCGTGAATCCTGACTCGCGTCCATTCAACCGCTTGAACATGTAAATCCTCCCCTCGTGCTGTGTGTGCGGATGGATCCCGCGATGTCCGCGAGTCCCCCCAACCGAGCCGGATGTCTAAAACCTAGTGCTATTGGGCACAACACTAAGTCCTTTAGTACCATACGAATCTTTGATGTTTTCGGCAATAGGACTTTTGGACACCCTCGCCCGATACGTTTTCCCGTTTTTGTTTAGCCACTGATGATGTCCGCGCAGCGCTAAACACGGCATGTGAGAGCAGACGTTCGACGAGTGCAGTTTATCGGAGTTTACTGCATGGCTCGGGTCGCCCCGCCGTCGATGACGATCGTGGTACCGGTCACGAAACTGGCCTGATCGGACGCCAAAAACACCGCCACGTTTGCAAACTCTTTCGGATCTCCGTAGCGGCCCGCCGGAATCTGTGCCATGGCTTCCTGCTCCGCCCGCTCGACGCTCGTGCCGGCGGCCTTCGCCGCCGCCTCGTCGATCGCACGCACCCGCGCCGTGCGAATCCGGCCGGGTGCGAGGTTATTGACGAGAATCTTGTGCGGCGCGAGTTCGAACGACAGCGTTTTCGTCAGCGCCACGACGCCGGAGCGAAATACATTGCTCAGTACCAGGTTCGCGATCGGGACCTTCACGCCTGACGTGATCACCGTGAGAATTCTCCCGCCGCCCTGTGCCTTCATCGGGCCGACGGCGCCCCGAATGAGCCGGACGGCGCTCATCAAGTTTTGCTGGAATGCCTGCTCCCACTGCGCGTCGGTCAGCGTGAGCCCGGAACCCGGAGGCGGTCCGCCGGCGTTACATACGAGGATGTCCAACCGGCCGAACTCCGCGCTCGCCGCACCGAGCAGCCGCTCCACGCCCTCCGGGTGCGCGACGTCCGCGACCACGGGGACCGCCTTCTGTCCCGTCGCGGCGGTGATCTCCCCCGCGGCGCGGCGAATCGTTTCCTCGCGCCTGGCCGCCGATCACGACGCTTGCCCCGGCGCCCGCGAACCCCTCCGCGATGGCGCGTCCGATTCCAGCGCTCGCGCCGGAGACCACCGCGACCCGTCCCGTCAAATCAATCTTCATGTCTGCCTCCTGTGACCACGGGACCGCA
Organism: uncultured Bacillota bacterium; assembly: GCA_963787105.1. Lineage (GTDB taxonomy): Bacteria > Sysuimicrobiota > Sysuimicrobiia > Sysuimicrobiales > Segetimicrobiaceae > JAJPIA01. The sequence continues at coordinate 61,435 of CAWBBU010000003.1, read as the reverse complement.
TCCCGGGGTATCTTAGAGATTGTCGCGCGAACTGCCGCGAGACGCGGGTACCGCCTCGCGGCCGATCCGCGCCTGCGGAACGTTCGCGCCGGTGCGACCACGTTACCTTCCGACCGGTCTCGCCGCGGTCCGCGGCGCGGCGCCGCAGGAGGAGTTGGATGCGCGAGGTTCGAACGAGCGATGCGAAGGACTCGAGAGGCGCGGTGCTGTTGAGCGATGCGCGAGACCCGTCCCAGTCGCAGCCGTCACATCCGTAGATGACATCGAGCAGCGCGCGCCGCGTCCTCTGTGCCGTGGCCGCGATCGCCGTGTCGGGGCTGCTGTACGCGCGCATCGGGGTGGCGCAGGACATTAGCCCGTTCAGGGTGACCGTCACCGGCGGCCCGGCCCCGGTCGAAACCCTTCGCCTCGCGATCGAGACCGCGGTGCGCGCGGCCCTGCCCGAGGCGCGAGAGGCACAGGTCGAATTGGTCGGCGTCTCACCGGCGCTCGCGCCCCTCAGCTCCGGCGCCAGCGCCACCGTGCAGGCCACCGTGGTGATCTCGTCCGTCTCCGGGCCGACGCTGCGCCGCACCGTCGCGGTCGTCCTCACGAACGTGATTCAGCCCTGGACCGACGCCCAGGTGCTCCTCGTGAGCAACAGCCCGGAGCGCCTACCGTTTGGGAAGGTGCTCTACAACGGGACGCTCGTCTCCGGGCAGGTCGCCCGTCTTCTCTACCATCACCAGAACGGCTCCAAGACCGACGACATGACCTTTGAGGTCACGCTCAGCAACCCGACGCCCGCGCCGCTGACCCTCTGGGTGACCGGTGCCGACGCCGGTCCGACGTCGAACGAGCTCACGGTGGGGCACGCCGCGGCGCTCCGATTTCTCGATCAGGAGACGCTGCACGCCGGCTTCGTGATGACGATTCCTCCCAATACGACGATGCCGCTCTTCGTCCAGGATGTGGCCCCGCTCGGGCTCGTGAGCGGTCTCGCGCAGGTGGCGCTGGTCACCGGCGACCGGCTCAATCTCCAAGTCGTCGCGCGGTTCGGCGGGGAGACGGATCCCCCGACGGACAGTTACGATCCGGACTTCGACGCGACCCATCAGCGCGGCGCATTCGGACAGCCGGCGGTCGTGCGGGCGCTCGAGTACGTGGCCGGAGGTCCGCCGCTCGTGATGACGCTCGCCGCGGAGGCCGACCTGCTGCGGGGCGCCGCGAACGTGGGACTCCAGGGGAACTATGGCGTGATCTACACGTTCAATGTGGACGTGTCGAACCCGACCGGTGCGCCGTTCGCGGCCTCGCTCGTGATGCACGCCGACGGGGGGCAGGCTCGGGGATCGTTTGTGGTGGACGGCCAGCTCGTGGACGGACCCATCGTCCAGGCGAACGCGCCGCAGCTCGTCACGACCGTGCACCTGGCGCCCGGTCTGACGCGGACGCTGCAGATCATCACGATGCCCGAGAGCGGCTCGAACTACCCCGTGCGCCTTCTGTTCGGCCCCGCCCCGTAACCGCCGTACCGCCGCGGACCGCGGTGCCGGGCCCGACGTTATGGGCGGCCGAGCGGCACGAACGTTTCCGACGCGCCCACGCCCGTCCACCGCACCGGTCGGCCGTCGATCACCCCCGAGACATCGGCCGTCGTCCGAAGCTGGAGAAATGCCTGATCCGATCCGGCCGCGCGATCGCGCGCCGCGTCGAGTGGGGCGCTCGCGAGCGCATCCCACACGCGGACGTCCACCCGGACGTGGTCGCTGCCGTTCGCCGCGTCGAGCGTGACCGCGCCCGGCACCATGACCGCGCGGCCGCGAAGCACCGGGCCGGGATGCCAGCCCGTGTACGTGGTGTGGCGGATCTCGAGCACGCCGACGAACCCGTCACGCCCCGCCCCCGTCGGGGCCCAGAGAAAGAGCGCCGCGGGGCGAACCGCCTCATCGGATGCGCCCGGGCCGTGCAGCGCCCCGTACAGCAGGGCGCCGTTTCGTCCCGACGCTTCGCCCCACTCCCACGTCACGCCGCGCCAGGTGCCCCAGTTGTGGTCGTGATAGGCGGGTGCGTCCCGGAGTTCGAGGGACGCCTCAGGCGTCCGAAGGGTCCCGGAGATCAGTTCCCCCGACGACCGGCACCACGTAGCCAGAGATCAGCGCGCGGTCGGCCCCTTCCACCGGGGGAAGGTAGCGCCCCGGGTCCGGGGTCATCGTGAGGTCCGCCTGAAGGCGTGGATCGCGGACCGTGATCCGGTAGGCGCCGGACTCAACCCAGACGCGGGCCGGCCCGATCCGTTGCGAGGCGGATGTCGTCGAGATCGAAACGTGATCGAGTGCCGCGGGGAGCGCGATGTCCTCGACCGGCCGCCCACGCCGCCGCAGCCGGAACAGCACGGCGCCCTTCCCCTCCCCGCCGGCCAGCACGGTCAGGTATCCGTACGTGCCAGAGGCGGGATCGAGGAAATTGAAATAGTCCCACTCCGCCCAACTGGAACGCGCCGCGGGAACGGGCGTGTGGAATCGGTCGATCTGGTTGTAGAGGGCATCTGACGTCGGATCCATCCACGCGAGGTCCGATGCGGTATCGGCGGAGCCCGTGACGGCGCCGGGGACGCCGACCGCCCGATCAAGGGACGGGATGCCGGCCGACGCGATGGCCAGGACGACCCCGGCGGGGGTCCGCAGGTACACCTGCCGATCGCGCAGTTCGGGCGCGGCGGCCGCGATCAGCGGCCCGACGCGGGGCCCCTCCAGCGACGTCCCCGACCACGAACGCGGCGTGGGGGATCGTCAGGTACAGGCCCGTGACCCCGTTGACGGCCAGCACCCCGGGGTCGACGCCCTCGGGAAGCAGCACGAGGTCGCCCCCGGCCGCGAGGTTCGGGTCGCGGGCCTCGCTGAGGAGCGCCTCGCCGACCGACAGGAGCGCGATCATGACGGCCACACCCATCCCGTAGCCGAGGAGCAGGAGCGCGGCCCGCGCCGGCCGGTCCGCGAGGCTGCGCCACGCGAGCAGCCAGACCGCGCGCGTCATAGGACGACCCCGTCCTTCATGCGAATCTGCCGGTCCGCATGCGCCGCCAGGTCGGGGTTGTGCGTGACGACCACGACGGCGATGTCGTCCTGCGTGAGGCTCCGCAGCAGGCGGCCGATCTCGCCGCCCGTTGCCTCGTCGAGTTCTCCGGTCGGCTCGTCGGCCAGGACCAGCGCGGGGCGGTTCGCGAGCGCCCGCGCGATCGCGACACGCTGCATCTCTCCCCCGCTCAACTGTCCGGGCCGGTGGTCGAGCCGCGCGCCGAGGCCCACGCGCTCGAGCAGCGCGCGCGCGCGGGCGCGCCGCTCGGGCGTCCGGACGCCGGCCTCCATCATCGGCAGCCCCACGTTTTCCTCAGCGGTCAGCATCGGCAAGAGAAAGAACCGTTGGAAGACGAATCCGACCTCGTGCAGGCGCAGCCGGGCGAGCGCCGCGTCGGCGAGTCCCGTGGTGTCGTGCCCGAGCAGGGTCACCCGCCCCGCGCTCGGCGTGTCCACGCCGCCGAGCAGGTGGAGGAGCGTGGACTTTCCACACCCGCTCGGCCCGACGATCGACAGGTAGGTGCCGCGCTCGACGTCGAGGCTGACACCCCGCAGCGCGTGGACGGTGCCGCCCGGCATCCGGTAGTCCTTGGCAAGGTCGCGCGCCGCCGCGACCACGCGGTCCTCCGCCGGCCGGCGGGCGTCGATCGTCACGACAGCACTTCGGCATGCAGCGTCGCCGAGATTCCCAGGCGGGCCGCGAGCACCGCGGGGTAGACCCCTCCGAGGGCGCCCGTCGCGAGCAGCAGGACCGCGGTGCGTGCGAGCGCCCCGGGCGTAAGCGTAAAGAAGTGGAGGTTCTCGGGGACTCCCGGTGCTGCGCGCAGGATCGCGTCGAGATTCGCGCCGATGACGAGCCCGAGGCCGATCGCGCCGGGCAGGCTCGCCGCGGCCAGCAGCACGCCCTCGAGCAGGACGAGCACGCCGATCCGCGCCCGCGTCATCCCGAGGGCCCGCAGCATCGCGATCTCGCCGACGCGCTCCCCGAGCGAGAGGGTCACGATCGCCGTGATCAGCAGAAACGACACGAGGAGGCTGAGCGAGCTGAGAATCAGCGCGAACTGGTTGAAGTACGTGAGCCGCGCCCCGGCGCGGCCGAGAAAGCGCTGGATGCTGAGCGCGTCCACGCGCGGATCCCGCGCGTCGATCCACGCGACGAGTGCGGCGGTGCGCGCGGGGTCGGACACCCGCACCAAGATCAGGGACACGGGCCCCGCGCCGCGCCCTTCGATCCGTCGGAGGTCGGCGGTCGGGAGCGCGATCGACCGCTGTGTCGCGAGGTCGAAGTAGAAATCCGCGATGCCGACGACCCGCACGCGGGTCGGTGCGGCGAAGCTGCTCAGGGCGGACCGCGCGCCGGACGACACGACGAGCGTATCTCCCACGCGCGCGCCGTCGAGACGCGCCATGACCGGGTTGATCACGGCCGGCACGGTGCCGTCGTCCGGCGCAGCGCCACCGCGCGGCAGGTCGGCGCCCGCCAGCAGCGCGTATGCGCCGGTGCCCCCGCGCGGCACGCCGAGCGCGAATGACGCGAAGGTCTCCGGTCCGCGTCGCACATACACGTTTGTGGCCACCACCGGGACCACGTCGGTCACCCCGGGCTGGGCCGCGATCTCGGCCGCGAGCCGGTCCCCGTCGGGAATCTCCGCGTCCCCGGAAAACGGCAGCGTGCCCTTCGGGACGACGCGCACCGCGAAGCCGAGCCGGCCCAGCACCTGCCCCAGGCTCGTCACCAAGCCGCCCGACAGCATCGTCATGTCGAGGAGCAGCGCGCCGGTCACGCATAGGCCGAGCACGACGAGTGCCGTGCGCACGGGCGCGCGCCGCAGTCCCCGCACGGCGAGAAACCAGAGGTTGGACATCGGCGTCCCCTACCGTCCGACCTGCTCGAGCGGCGCGCGCCGCAGGAGGCGCCAGGCCGTGGCCGCGCCGGCCGCGACGCCGAGGACCACGGAGAGGCCGACCGCGACCAGGAGCACCGTGCCGGTGATCTCGGAGAACACCAGCGGCGTATCGAACAGGGCGCGGTAGTACGCGTTGATCAGCGCCGAGAGTCCGTACCCGAGGGCCACGCCGACGAGACTGCCGGCGAGCGCGATCGCCGCGGCGATCAGCACCACGACCGTCCCGATGGTGCGCTGAGAGATGCCCATGAGCCGCATCACGCCGACCTGCCGCCGCATCTCCTCGCCGCGAAGCGTCATGATCGCGAGCAGGAACACGCTGCTCGCGAGGATCGTGACCACGCTGATCGCCCGATGGAATCGCGCGATCACCTCGAACGTGGTCGACCCACGGGCGGCGAGATCCATCGACGTATACGCGCGAAATCCAAGGGCCAGGGCGTTGAGGCGGTCGACGACCTCCGACGGACGGGTCGGCTGCCGGACCCGCACGACCACGCTGTCGACCGCGTCGCCCGCGCCCTCAAGCGCCTGGAGATCCGCGAGGTGGAGGCGCACGTCCACGCGGGTGCGCGAGATCTCCGTGGGATAGACGGACGGCTGATAGACGGCGGCGACCCGAAACGTCCGCCACGGGCCCGCGGCGGTGGCCGAGAGTTCGATGCGATCGCCGGGGTGGACGCCGAGAATCTTCGCGGATCTGTCGGTGAGGGCAACCGGCGGATCGGCGCCCACGGCCGCTGGAGACGCCGCCGCGGCGGCACGGCCCCGGAGCGTGCCGATACCACACACGAGCGCCATCAAGCACGAGACAGACTCCGGCCGGCCACACCCACCGCCGCCGGGCGGTGCGAGATCCCATGGCGCTATGATAACAGGCGGCGCGTCTCCCCCGCCCCGGCGCGCGCGCGCAGGAAGCGGCCGGGCCGGTCGTGGAAACTGTCTCGCATGGGACTGATGCCGACCGACGTGCCCCTGATCTTCGACGGCCACAACGATACCGTGCTGAGCTTGGATCGCACCGGGCGGTCGTTCTTCGAGCGCTCCACGGACGGGCACATTGACCTGCCCCGCGCGCGCGCCGGAGGGCTCGGCGGCGGATTCTTCGCGGTCTATCTCCGCGATCCCGCGGTCGCCGCACGGACCGGGTCCGGCGAGATGTCGGACGAGGTGCGGCGCCGAGTGTTTGGCGACGAACGCACCTGGCCCGAGCCGATGCCTCTCGACTACGCGCAGTCGCACGCGATCGACCTGCTCGGACGGCTATTGCGGATTGCCGACGCCTCAGGCGGTCAGGTGCAGGTCGTCCGGACCGCCGCCGAGTTGCAGCAGCACCTTACCGGCGGGATCTTTGCCATGCTGCTGCATTTCGAAGGCGCCGAGCCGCTCGACCCGGAGGGCGCGGCGCTCGACGTATTCTACGCGGCGGGCCTGCGGTCGGTCGGCCTTACCCACAGCCGGCGCAACCGCTACTGCCAGGGCGTCCCGATCAGGTTTCCGAGTTCTCCGGACCTCGGTCCGGGCCTCACCGACCTCGGGAAAACGCTCGTACGCCAGCTCAACGCGCGGCGGGTGATGATCGACCTGTCGCATCTGAACGAGCGCGGGTTTTGGGACGTGGCCGCCCTCAGCGACGCGCCGCTCGTCGCGACCCACTCGAACGCGCACGCGCTGTGTCCGAATCCCAGGAACCTGACCGATCGGCAGCTCGACGCGATCCGGGATTCGCACGGCGTCGTCGGCGCGGTGTACGCTTGCGGGTTCCTCCGCGCCGACGGGAAGCGGGACACGAATACGCCGCTCACGACGCTCGTGGACCACATCGACTATCTGGTGCGGCGTATGGGGATCGATCACGTCGCCCTTGGGTCGGACTTCGACGGCACGATGGTGCCCACGGAGCTGCACGATGCCGGCGGGCTTCCCCGGGTCGCCTCGGCACTTCGCGCCCGGGGCTACGAGGGGTCCGATCTCCAGAAGCTGCTGCACGGCAACTGGGTGCGCGTCCTGCGCGAGACCTGGGGCGCGTAAGCGCGCCGCACCGGCGCGGCTCCGTCAGCCGTCATGGTCCTCGAGCGTGCTCCGCAGCACGGGCAGCCACTGCGCGCGCAGCTCCGGCGTGCTGAGGGCCAGGTGGCCCAGCGGATGGTCGTACTCGTGGAGCTCGCTGTCGACGCCCGGCATCGCGCAATGCCGCGTGCGCCTCGCGCGCGCCGAGGACCGGGACCAGCAGATCAGACCGGCAGTGAAAGAACCGCACGCGCGCGCGGACGCGCCGCGCCGCCGCCTCGAGCGACCCGTGTCCGTGCGACACGTCGTGCAGCGCGATCGCGCGGATGTTGTAGAGATACGCGTTCGGGTCGATCCCGCTCCGGGCGAACTCCTCGCCGCCTCTGCCGCAGCGCGTCGGCGCTTGCGAACCGGCCGTTGAGCGCGTCGTACGGGCTGCGCGCGGGGTCGGCCGCGGCCCGATGGAACGCCGCCGTAAACGCGTCCTGGCTGGTCGCGTAGAGGCGGAGGATCATCCCCGCGATCGTCATGCCCGCGGTGGGGAAGACCCCCTCCTCCGCGTACCGGCCGTTCCGCCAGTGCGGGTCTGAACGGATCGCGAGCGTCCGGGCCTCCGTCGTCGCCACCAGCAGGTCCGGCGACCGGAAGTTGCCGCGGTCGATGACAATGCGGTCGGCGATCTCGGGAAGCGTCACGGCCCACTCCGCGGCCTGAAATCCGCCCATCGAGACGCCGTAGACCATGGCGACGCGGCGGACGCCCAGGTGCCGGAGGAGCGCGTGGTCGGCGTGCACCATGTCGCGCAGGGTCGTGATCGGAAACTCGAGGCCGTGCCGCGTGCCGGTGCGCGGGTCGAGTTCGTTCGGACCGTCGGATCCGAAGCTGCCGCAGAGGCGGTTCGGCGCGACGACGAAGTACCGGTCGGTGTCGAAGACTTTCCCCGGGCCGATGAGCGGGTCGAACGAGCCGGGGTCGGAATCATCGGCCCGGTGCCGTCCCGCGGCGTGGGCGCTGCCGGTGGAGCCGTGCAGCACCAGGATGGCGTTCGCGCCGTCGGGGGCGAGGCGCCCGTACGTCTCGAACGCGACCCGCAGCGACGGGAGGCGCATCCCGTTCTCGAACACGAACCCCTCCGTCGCGACCCGGGCCACCTGTGTGTTGACGATGCCGACGTTCCCGGCGTGCGGCACCTCTGACGTCCGCGGCCTCCGCATGGCCATCACGCACCTCCCGATCGAGTCTACAGCTGCATGCTGGGATCGAACGCGTCCCGAGCCTCGCGATCAAGGACGTCACGCTGCTCAACCCCGAGAACTACTGGGGCACGATGGCCGCGATCAACACACACCCCAGCGGCAATTGTCCGTGGGCCTTCGATCCGCAAAACGGATTGTATCTCTTGTCGATTACCGTCACCGACAACCGGTTTTTCAACGGCCCATACGGCGGCATTAATATGCCGTCTGGCGCGGATGTGTTCTTTGTGCGGGTGCAGGGCATCCAGGGCGGGATGTTGTGGAAAGGGCAAGCCGTGGTGATCGGCGGGAACTCCGTCGGTCGCTGACGCCCCGCGGCGCGGACGGGACGCTTAGGACGGTGCGTCCGTGCGTTCCGCCGCGACGCGGATCGGGCCGGCAAGGCGGTCGTACGTGACGGTGAGCTCCTCCGGCAGCACCTTGGTCTCGCCGAGGACCGGCATGAAGTTGGTGTCGCCGATCCAGCGGGGCACCACGTGCAGATGGAGATGGTCGTCGATGCCTGCGCCGGCCGCCCGCCCGAGGTTCATGCCGACGTTGTAGCCCTCCGGCCGGTAGATCTCGGTGACCGCCTCCGTCGCGGCGGTCATGAGATTCATGAGTTCGAGGCGCTCCTCGTTCGTCAGCTGCTCGGGACGCGCGACGTGGCGGTACGGCACGATCATCAGGTGGCCCGAGTTGTAGGGATAGGCGTTCAGGATGACAAACGCGCGCCGGCCTTGATACAGAATTCCGTGCTCGCGGTCACGGCCGTCGCGAGGCAGCGTGCAGAAGACGCATCCCTCGGTCCGCGCCGCTTTAATGTACTGTAACCTCCACGGCGCCCAGAGCTGTTTCACCCGGCCTGGCTGCGCCGGAGCTGCACAAGCGCCTCCTGCGCGGCCGCCTGCTCGGCCTCCTTCTTGCTCCGGCCCCGGCCCTCCCCGAGCACGCGGCCGCTCACTTCCACGACCGCGACGAACATCCGGCTGTGGTCGGGGCCTTCTTGCCCCGTGATGCGGTACCGCGGCAGCCGGCGCTCGCGCTGCTGCACGAGTTCTTGGAGCTGACTCTTGTGGTCGCCCTCACCGGGCTCCTCGAGCCTGGACAGATCCTCGGCGAACCACCGCATCACGCAGTGGTGCGCGACACCGTAGCCCGAATCGACATACACCGCCCCCACGACGGCCTCCAGGACATCGGCCAGCAGCGAGGCCCGCGCCCGTCCCCCGCCCTTCTCTTCGCCCCGGCCCAAGACGAGATACCGCCCGAGGTCCAGCGCGCGTGCGACGTGCGCGAGCGGGCCTTCGCTGACGACCGACGCGCGCAGCCGGGCGAGATCACCTTCGAGGCGGGTCGGAAACACCCGGTACAGGTGGTCGCTGACCGCGAGATTGAGGACGGCATCCCCCAGAAACTCGAGGCGTTCGTAGTTGTCGCCATGGCGGCTTCGCGCTTCCGTGCCGATCGAGCCGTGGACGAGGGCCGTGTGCAGCAGCGTGCGGTCGCGAAAGTGGATCTCGAGCCGGGTCTCCAACTCGATGAGTTGGGCCTCGCGCTCCGCGGACACCTCCGGGACGATCAGGACGGCCTCCGCACGACGAGGATGGCGTTGTGGCCGCCGAACCCGAACGCGTTGGACATCGCGACGTCGATCGTCGCGGCCCGCGGCGCGTTGGGCACGTAGTCGAGATCGCAGTTGGGATCGGGGACCTCCTGGTTGATCGTCGGCGGGATCATCCCGCGCTCGATCGCGAGCGCGCACGCGATCAATTCGACCCCCCCGGCCGCCCCCAGCAGGTGCGCCGTCATGGACTTCGTCGAGCTCACGGGGATCCGCGCGCGCCCACGATCCGAAGGCGCGCTTGATCGCCAGCGTCTCGAACTTGTCGTTGTACTGCGTGCTCGTCCCGTGGGCGTTGATGTACCCGACCTGCGACGGCTCGATGCCGGCGTCCTTCAGCGCCATCTGGATCGCGAGGACCGCGCCGTCCCCCTCGGGATCGGGCATCGTGATGTGAAAGGCGTCGGCGCTCATGCCGTAGCCCGCCAGCTCGGCGTAGATCCGGGCGCCCCGGCGCTCCGCGTGCTCCCATTCCTCGAGCACCACGACGCCGGCGCCCTCGCCCATCACGAAGCCGTCGCGCTCGAGGTCGAACGGCCGCGACGCGCGCTCGGGCGCGTCGTTGCGGAGACTGAGCGCTTTCATGTTGACGAACCCGGCGAGGCTGAGCGGCGTGATCGCGGCCTCCGACCCGCCGCAGATCATCGCGTCGGCGCCGCCCTGCTGAATGATCCTGGCCGCTTCCCCGACCGCGTGCCCGCCGGTCGCGCACGCGGACACGACGGAAAAGTTCGGGCCCCGGGCGCCGACCTGGATGCTCACGATGCCGGACGCCATGTTGACGATCATCATCGGGGCGAAGAACGGGCTGACGCGGCTGGGCCCCCGCGTGCGCAGGATGTCGTACTGCTCTTCCCAGGTATGCGCGCCGCCGATCCCGGATCCGATCACGACCCCGACGCGGTCCCGGTTCTGCGGGGTAATCGCGAGCTGCGTGTCCTCGAGCGCGAGCCGCGCCGCGGCCACGGCGAGGTGCACGAACCGGTCGTTCCGCCGGACTTCCTTCCGCTCCAAGTACGCCGTCGGATCGAAGTCCGTGCACTCGGCGCCGATCTTGCAGTCAAAGGCGGTGACGTCGAACGACGTGATCCGTCCGACGCCGCTCCGGCCCTCCATCAGCGCGTTCCAAAATGGGTCTTTCCCGATGCCGATAGGGCTGACCACGCCCACACCGGTGATCGCTACGCGTCGCCGCATCACTGCTCCATCACTGGGCGTCTCGCGGCGCGACGCGCCGCGGGGAGCCTACGTGGCGGGCGCCTCGGCATGGCTCTCGATGTAGCTGACCGCTTCGCCGACCGTCGCGATCTTCTCGGCATCCTCGTCCGGAATCTCGAGATCGAACTCCTCCTCGAGCGCCATCACCAGCTCGACCACGTCGAGCGAGTCCGCCCCGAGGTCCTCGACGAACTTCGACTGCGGCGTCACCGCGCTGGCCTCGACGCCCAATTGTTCCACCACGATCGCCTTCACCCGATCGAACACCGGTGCCATCCGCGACCACCTCCGTAGTCTGTTGTTCCCGCGGTGCGCGCCGCGCCGCGCGGGCGGTTCCCCGCGCCGGCGCCGCTACCGCATCACGGTTCCGCCGTCGACGTTCAACACCTGCCCCGTAATATACGACGCCTCATCCGATGCCAGAAATGCCACCGCCGCGGCGATCTCTTCCGGCCGGCCGGTCCGGCCCATCGCGCAGTTCTTGAGCACCCGCGTGCGCTGCTCCTCGGTCATGTTCGCGGTGAGCCCGGTCTCGATGTACCCGGGCGCGACGGCGTTGACGGTGATGCCGCGTCCCGCGACTTCCCACGCCACCGCCTTGGTGAACCCGATCACCCCGGCCTTGGCCGCGATGTAGTTCGCCTGCCCGGGGTTTCCTACCTCCGCGACGATCGACGTGATATTGATGATCCGGCCGCGGCGCTGCCGCACCATCTCGCGCAGCACCGCGCGCGTGCAGTAAAAGGTCCCGTGCAGGTTGATGGCGACGATCTCATGCCAGTCCTCGTCCTTCATCCTGAGCGCGAGCCCGTCCTTCGTGAGGCCGGCGTTGTTCACCAGCACATCGAGGCGGCCCCGCCACTCCAGCGCTTCGGCGCACATCGCCCGGCAGGACTCCGAGGACTCGATCTCGGCCTGCACCATGTGGCCCTCGGATCCCGCCGCGTCGATCTGCCGCAGCGTTTCCTCGACCCCTGCGACGTTCCGGTGATAGTGCGCGACCACGGACGCGCCGTCCCGTGCAAGCCGGACGGCGATCGCGCGGCCGATGCCGCTCGACGCCCCGGTCACGAGCGCCACGCGCCCCTCGGCGCTCATCCGACGGGCTCCGCTGCGAGCGCGGCCGCGGTGGCGTCGCGCGACTCCAGGTCCTCGACGTGATACACGTCCGCCTCGACGGTGCGGCGGATCATGCCCCCGAGCGTGCGGCCCGGTCCGAACTCCACGAACCGGCGCACGCCGTCGGCGTACATCGCGCGGACGGACTGTTCCCACTGCACCGGGGACGCGACCTGGGCGAGCAGCGCCGCCCGGATCTCATCCGGCGCCTGCACGGGGGCCGCGGTCGCGTTCACATACACCGGCACGCGCGCCCGGCGGACCGGGATCGCCGCGAGCGCCGGGGCGAGACGCTCGGCCGCGGGCCGCATCAGGCTCGTATGAAACGGTGCGCTCACGTCGAGCGGCAGCGCCCGGCGCGCGCCCAGTCCGCGCGCCGACTCGAGCGCGGCGCGCACCGCGGGGACCTCGCCGCCGATCACGACCTGTCCCGGGCTGTTGAAGTTTGACGGCTCGACCACGCCCAGATGGGCGTGCGCGGCGCACACGCTCGTGCACCTGCTCAAACGTCAGCCCCATCACGACGGCCATCATCGTCTCGCGCCCCGCGCACGCCTCCTGCATGTAGATCCCCCGCAGCCGAACCAGCCGCACCGCGTCTTCCAGGTCGAGCGCGCCCGCGCACACGCACGCGGAGTACTCTCCGAGGCTTAACCCGGCGGCGCACGCCGGCTCAATGGGAAGCGCAGCCAGACACGCGAGGCTCGTGACGAGGATCGCCGGTTGGGTATTCGCGGTCGCGCGGAGCGCTTCCTTCGGGCCGTCGCTGCACAGGGCCAAGAGGTCCAGCCCGAGCGCCGCGCTCGCCCGCGTGAATACGTCGCGCGAGGCGGCGCAGTGGTCCGCGAGCTCCCGTCCCATGCCGACGTACTGGGCGCCCTGGCCGGGAAAGACCGCCGCGGTGCGCACCGAGTCAGTCAGCGGAGCTGCCTTCGGACGATGTCGCCGGCACCGCGAGGCGCCCGACATCTTCGCGGATCGCCGCGACCATTTCGGCACGATACGTGTCCGCGGCCAGGGCCACCGCGGCGCGCATCGCCTTGGCCTTCGAGCTGCCGTGGCCGATGATGCACACCCCGTTGACGCCGAGGAGCGGCGCCCCGCCGTATTCGGTGTAGTCCATCCGGCGCCGGACCGCACGCAGCGCCGGCAGCGCGAGCGCGGCGCCGACCTTCGCGCGCACCGTGCGCCGCAGTTCCTCGCGGAGCAGCGCGAAGATGGCGAGCGCCAGGCCTTCGCCGAACTTGAGGACGACGTTCCCGACGAACCCGTCGCAGACCACCACGTCGGCGCTGTGGTCGAAGAACTCGCGGCCCTCGACATTGCCGATGAACCGCAGGCCCGAGGCCCGCAGGAGCTCCGCCGACCGAATCGCGAGCTCGTTGCCCTTCGTGTCCTCGGACCCGTTGCTGAGGACGCCCACCCGGGGCGACGGCACGCCGAGCACGCGCGACGCGTACACGCTGCCCATCACGGCGAACTGCAGCAGGTGCTTCGGGCGGCAGTCGATGTTCGCGCCGACATCGACGAGGATGGCGGGTCCGCCGGTGGTCGGCAGGACCGCCGCGATCGCGGGACGATCGATTCCTTCGATCCGTCCGAGCCCAAGAAGGGCGGCCGCCATCGCCGCGCCGGTGTTCCCGGCGCTGACCATCGCGTCCGCCTCACCCCGCCGGACGAGGTCGACCGCGACGGGAATCGATGCCCGCCGCTTGCGGCGCAGCGCCATGGCTGGCGCTTCCGCCATCTCAATCACGTCGGGGGCTTCCTCGATCCGGATGTCCCGTTCCGCGTTGAGGGCGCGGACCTCGGTCTCAAGCCGCTGGGTCGGCCCGACGAGGATGACCTCGACATCGAGCTCCCGGGCCGCCTGCACCGCGCCGTGGACGACTTCCCGCGGGGCGTGATCGCCGCCCATCGCGTCGACCGCGACCCGTGTCCTGCGCCGTTCGATCTCCATCCCTGCCGGATCCCGCCCGTTAGGCGCCGGACCGTTCCTCGGTCCGCACCTCGACCACCTGGCGGCCCGCATAGGAGCCGCATGTCGGACACACGTGATGCGGCCGCATCGGCGAGTGGCACTTCGGGCAGCTCACGAGGGTGACCGGGTGCACTTTGAAGTTCGCTCGGCGCTTGGCCGTCCGTGCCTTGCTGAACCGCCGCTTCGTGAGTCCCATCGGTCACGCTCCTTTTGTCGGTCCACGCCGGCGCGCCCCGCGATTCCCTGCGCTGCCGCCGCTCCATTCTTTGAGCGCCTGCAGCCGGGGGTCGATCCCCTCGGTGTCGCAGCCGCAGGCCCCCGCGTTTCGGTCTGCGCCGCAGACCGGGCACAGACCCCGGCAGTCCGGTGAACAGCGCGGGGCGATCGGTAAGGCGAGCACGAGGTGCTGCCGTACGACCTCGGTCAGATCGATCACGTCGCCCGGCTCGATCGGCATCAAGAACGCGTCCGGGCCGAGCGGCTCGCCCGACGCCGTGTGCACGCCGGCGCCGCCCCGGGCAAACTCCTCGTCGATCGTGACCTCGAGCGGCTGTTCAAACGGTTTCAGGCACGCCCCGCACACGAGCGTCAGCCGCGTCGCGACCCGCCCGTCGACCCGGATCATCGGCCCGACGCGGCTCAGCACCAATTCGCCGACCACCGGCTCCGCGGCCGTCGCGTCTTCGGCGAGCGTCCCGAGCCGCTCGGAGAACGCCACCGCCCGCGCGGTCTCCCGACCGCCGAGCAGATCCCCGACATACGCGCGCACGTCGCACCTCACGCCGCGTGCCCGGGCACACGCCCCGGGCACGCCGTTTCATTATACGGAGGCCATTTTCTCGTTGTCAAGGCGAGTGGTCGTGCTGCCGCCGCCGGTGCGCTCGCCGAGAATCGCCTTGCCGCGGCGGATGGTTGTGACGACGCGCGAGACCTCGGCGTCGAGGCGCTCGAACACGCCCAACGCGTACACGTCCGCCGAGCGGCGCACCTCGTCCGCTTCTCGATTCGCCACCGCGCGGATCTCTCGGGCCTCGCGCTCGGCCTCGCGGCCCGAGTCCGTGTCCGAGCTGGCCCGGGCGCGTTCCTGGGCCTCCGTGGTCAGGCGCCGCGCCTCGTCCTGCGCGCGCCGCAGCACCGCTTCGGCCTCCATCTGCGCCTGGGCGACGCGCCCCTCGTCCTTCGCCACGAGCGCCCGCGCCGTCTGCAGCAGCTGGCGGGCTTCGTCGCGCTGGGCCGAGCGCCCGAAGCCGAACCACGAGCCGCGCGCGTCGAGCAGCGCGTCCAGCCGATCGAGGCACTCGCCGACGGACGGGGTCGCCGGTCGATCAGTACGTAACAGGCATCCACGCTCACCTCGCCTGTGGGTGTGTCATGCGGTGCAAACGCCGGGCCACGCCGTCCGGGACCAGCCCCGCGACGGAACCACCGAACGCCGAAACCTCACGGATCAGGGTGGAGCTCAGGTATCCGAACTCCGGGTTCGTCATCATGAAGATCGTCTCGATCTCGGGACGCAGCCGCTTGTTCATCGCGGCCATCTTGAGTTCGTACTCGAAGTCCATCATCGCGCGGAGCCCCTTGACGATCACGCGGGCGCCGATCTCGCGGGCGAAGTCCACGGTCAGCCCGTCGAACCGCCGCACGTCGATGCGTGCGCGCCGGCCGATCGCCGCCCGCAGCATCGCGATGCGCTCCTCTACCGGAAACAGCGCCTGCTTCTCGACGTTCGTGGCGACACCGATCACGACCCCGCGAAACATCTCGCGGGCGCGGAAGATGATATCGAGGTGGCCGTTGTGCACGGGGTCAAAGCTCCCCGGGTACAGCACCACCCGCGATCGGATCATCCCGCCGGCCCCGCCATTTCGTAATACCAGACGGCGGTCTCGCCGTACCGGGCCGTCCGGGTCCGATGCAGCCCATCGATCTCACCCGGGTCGTCGCGCCAGTGCCCCTCCGCGACCGCGATGCCGTCCGGGGCGAGCGCTCCCGACGCGGCGATCGCGCGCAGCGTCCGCTCCAGCAACTCCTGGCCGTACGGCGGATCGAGCACGATCACGTCGAATCGCTCGCCCGCGGCTCCGAGCGACGCGACCTCGGTCACCGCGTTCGCCCGGCGCACCTGGCCGCGCCCGTCGAGCCGCGCCGCGCGGAGGTTGTCGCGGATCGCCGCCGCACTGCGCCCGTCGCGCTCGACGAACACCGCAGCGTCCGCCCCCCGGCTCAGCGCCTCGATGCCCAGCCCACCCGCCCCGGCGAACAGGTCGAGGACGCGCGCCCCCTCGAGGCGCGGCGCGAGCGCGTTGAACACCGCCTCCTTCACCATGTCGGAGGTCGGGCGGGTCGCCGCGCGCGAGGCGGTCTTCAGGCGCGTCCCTTTCGCGAGGCCGGCGGTGACACGCATCGGCTATCCCACCCTCGCGTTTTCCGGCTGCGCCGCGCCGAACCGGACGCCGAGCGCCCATGCGATGCCGCGGTGGTCCGGGTGCCGCAGCTCCGGATCCTCGGCCAGCAGGTCCAGGCCGTCCTGACGCGCCCGCTCCAGCCACACCCGGTCCCGCACGAGATTGGCGACTCTCAAATCTGACATCCCGTGCTGGCGCCGGTCGCCGAGGAGCTCGCCGATGCCCCGGAGTTCCAAATCCCGCTCCGCGATCTTGAACCCGTCGGTGGTCTCCATCATGGCGTCGAGCCGCGCCTGTCCGTCGTCCGTCTTCGGATCGCTGACGAGGATGCAGGACGACTGCGCTGTGCCGCGTCCGACGCGCCCGCGCAGCTGGTGGAGCTGCGAGAGCCCGAAGCGGTCCGCGTCCTCGATGACCATCACCGTGGCGTTCGGGACGTCGATCCCGACCTCGATGACGGTGGTCGCGATGAGCACCTGCGTGCGCCCCTCCCGGAGCGCTTCCATCGCGCGCGCGCGCTCATCCACCTTCATGCGGCCGTGCAGCACGTCGACGCGCACCCCGTTGAGAATCGTGGCCCCGAGGCGCGCCGCGAGCTCCGTCGCCGCCTCGGCCTGCAGGTTGTCCGACTCCTCGATTAACGGACAGACGACGTATGCCTGGTGGCCCTCGGCCACCTTCGCGCGCAGGCGCTCGTAAATCCTCGGGCGCTGCGCGGTCGGATAGACGTACGTGCGGATCGGGGTGCGCCCCGGAGGCAGCTCGTCCAGGATGGACGCGTCGAGATCGCCGTACAGCGTGAGCGCGAGCGTGCGCGGGATCGGGGTCGCGGTCATCACGAGCACGTCGGGCCGCTCGCCCTTGTAGCGCAGGGCCGCCCGCTGGCTCACGCCGAACCGGTGCTGCTCGTCGACGACGACGAGGCCGAGGCGCTGAAACGCGACCGCGTCTTCGATGAGGGCGTGCGTGCCGACCACGACGTCGGCCGCGCCGTCGCGCACCTGCTCGAGCGCGTCCTGCCGTGCCGCCCGGCTGAGTCCGCCGATCAGCAGCACCACGGTGACCCCGAGCGGTGCCAGCATCTGGCGGAGCGTGAGATAGTGCTGGCCGGCCAGGATCTCGGTCGGCGCCATGAGCGCTCCCTGCGCGCCGCCGCCCACGCACCGCAGGAGGGCCGAGGCGGCCACCACGGTCTTGCCCGACCCAACGTCGCCCTGCAGCAGGCGGTTCATCGGATGCCGCCGGTCGAGGTCGCGCAGGATCTCCGTGGTGACGCGATACTGCGCGCCGGTGAGCGTGTACGGAAGGCTGCGCCGGAACCGCTCGACGAGTTCGCGGGCGTCACCGTAGACGATGCCCCGCGGCTCGGCCTCCCGCGCCGCTTTCTGGCGCAGGAGCAGGATCTGGAACAGCAGGAGCTCCTCGTACACCAGGCGGCGGCGCGCCGCCTCGTAGGCGTCGTTGCTGTCCGGGAAGTGCGCTTGGCGGATCGACATCGCGAGCTCGGGAAGGGCGTGGCGGGCGCGGAGCGGCGCCGGCAGCCACTCCGGCAGGGCGTCGGCGTGATCCTCGAGCGCGCGCGCCATGATCGTCCGGAGCGTCCGCTGCGTCAGGCCCTCGGTGCTCGCATAGACCGGCACGATCCGCCCGACGTGCAGCGTCTCCTCGCCGGGCTCGATCACCTCGAACTCCGGGGCGGCCATCTGCACTTCGCCGCCCTGGCGTGCCACCCGGCCGTGCAGCACGACGCGCGCGCCCTGGGGAAGCTGGCGCACGATGTACGGCTGGTTATACCAGACGGCGTGAAGGATCCCGGAGCCGTCCTGGAGGACGGCCTTGATGATGACGAGGCGGCGTCCCCGCGGCCGGAACTGGCGGACCTGGACGACGGTGGCCTCGACCGTTTCGATCACGGCCGTGCTGCAGGTCGTAGATCCGCTTGAGGTGGCTGCGGTCCTCGACTCGTCGCGGCAGGCGGTACAGGAGATCGGTGACGGTCAGAATCCCGAGGCGCTTCAGCAGCTCGGCGCGCGCCGGCCCCACCCCGCGGGCATACTGCACGGCAGACCCGGGGCCGATCGGTACCGAGGACGCGGGTTCGCGGGGACGGATCACCGCCGGGGACGCGGGGGCCGCCTGGCGGGATGCTGCCAGGGGTCTGCCCCTGCGTGTGTTCGCCATGCCGCCCGCCTCCTGCGTCGAAATGCGCCGTCTCTCCGGGGCGTGCCTGGCCGGATGCGCCTTACCGAAAGAGAGTTCTACACCGCCGTCGTTGCCCCTGCTCGCGATCGTGTGGTACACTACTTACGCGTCACATTCAAATGGAGGACATCCTAATGGCCCGTCGTTGCGCCGTGTGCGGCAAAGAGCCCGTCACCGGCAACCGTGTCAGTCACTCGCACCACAAGACCAAGCGGCGCTTCCTGCCGAACCTCCAGCGGGTGCGCGTCCTGCTGGACGGCTCGCCCAAGCGCGCGCTTGTCTGCACCGCGTGTCTGAAGGCCGGCAAGGTCAAGCGCGCCCCGACCAAGCGCGTCGCCTAGCGCGTCACATCACCCGCGGCGTGCCGGTCCGCAGCTCGGCGATCAGCGCCTCGACCTCGGGCCGGGCCAGCACGTAGCGATCCCCGCAGAACCGGCATGTGATCTCGGCCTGCCCCTCCTGCGCGAGCAGCGCGTCCAGCTCATCCGGTCCGAGTCCGAGCAGCATCTCTTCCACCCGCTGGCGCGTGCACCGGCAGTGGAACTCGACCGGACTGACCTCGCCGAATGACGGGGTCAGCTCGCCGAGCGCCGCGCGCAGGATCTCTTCCGGGGTGCGGCCGTCGGCGATCAATTGTGTGATCGGCGGCATCCGCTTGGCGCGCGCTTCCAGGTCGGTAACGACGTCGTCTGACGCGCCCGGGAGCACCTGGACGCAGAGCCCGCCCGCCGCCAGCACCCGGAGATCGGGGGCCACGAGGACGCCGAGCGAGACGACCGACGGCAGCTGCTCCGACTTCACGAAGTAACTCGCCAGATCTTCGGCGATCTCCCCCGACACGAGCGGCGCGGACCCATGGTACGGGCTCTTGAGCCCGACGTCCCGGGTCACATGCAGCGTGCCCTGCCGCCCCACGAGTCCGCCCACGTCCAGCTTGCGGGCCGGGGTCTCCGGAAGATCGGCCTGGGGGTTGACCGCGTACCCGCGCACGCGGCCCCGCGCGTCGGCCTGCGCGACAATGGCGCCGATCGGGCCGTCGCCGAGCACCCGCAGCAGCACAGAGTGTCCGTCTTTGAGTCCCGCGCCCAAGAGCGCGGCCGCGGTCAGGCTGCGCCCGAGCGCCGCGGTCGCGGTGGCCGACGCCGCATGCCGAATCCGGGCGTCCTCGACGGTCTGTGTGGTCACGGTCGCGAGCGCGCGGATCTGCTCGCCGGCGGCCGTCCCTCGAATCATATAGTCACCCATCGCGTGCCTCCTACGTGTCCACCGTCCCGGCGCCGTGCATCGGATTCGCGGGCCCGTGCCCGCGCCCGAGCGGCAGCGCCGCCTCGATGGCCTGCGTGATAAACACCTTTGCTGCCCGCACCGCGTCGGGCACCGCGACGCCCCGTGCGAGATAGGCCGTGATGGCCGCCGAAAAGACGCAGCCGGTGCCGTGCGTGTTCGCCGTCCGGATCCGGGGAGCTTCGAGCCGCGTGATCACGCCGCCGTCGTACAGCACGTCGAGCGGCGCGCCCTCGAGATGCCCGCCCTTGACCACCACCGCCGCCGGTCCCATCGCCGCGATCGCCCGCGCCGCGTCTTCCATCTGGGCCGCGGTGCGAATCGTCCGGCCGGTCAGGGCGGCGGCCTCATGGAGGTTCGGGGTCACGACGCGCGCGAGCGGCAGCACGCTGCCGCCGCAGCGCCTCGATCGCGTCCGGCCTGAGCAGCGGCGCGCCGGCCTTCGAGATCATGACCGGATCTACGACGAGCGGCTCGATCCGGTTCCGGATGAGCGCGGCCACGACAGCGTCGATGATGGCCACACTACTGAGCATGCCCGTCTTGGCGGCGTCGATGCCGATGTCCGACGCCACCGCGTCGATCTGGGCCGCGACGACGTCGACGGCAATCTCTGCGATCGCGGTCACCTGCGCGGTGTTCTGCGCCGTCACCGCGGTGATCGCCGTCATGCCGAATACTCCCAAGGCAGAGAACGTTTTCAGATCGGCCTGTATGCCCGCGCCGCCGCCGGAATCGGATCCCGCGATCGACAGCGCGCGTGGAATCGGCATCGATGTGCCCTCCCCTGCGGTCCAGCCGCGGTCGGCGGCGCGCCCTATCGCGCGCGCGCGAGGTGATCCCACCCCGCCGCGACGAGCGGCCTGCGCCGTCCCCCGGGACCGATGATCCAGCATCCGTCTTCCCGCGGTACGATGTCACCGATCCGGGTCACGGGGACGCCCGCGGCGCGCGCGACCTGTGCCGCGGCCCGCGCGAAGGCAGGCCGGGCCGTGAACAGGAGTTCATAATCTTCGCCGCCGCCGAGCGCCCACGCGAGCGGATCGCGGCCGGCCGCGGCCGCGGCCGCCTCGAGCCCCACCGGGAGGGGCAGGCGCGCGGCGTCGAGCCGCACGCCGACCGCCGAGGCGTCGGCCAAGTGCAGCGCGTCGCTCGCGGTCCCGTCGCTCGTGTCGAGCGCCGCCGTCACGGCGCGGTTCGCCGCGAGCGCGCGGCCGGCCCGAAGGCGCGGGGTCGGCCGCCGGTACGCGGTCTTCAACGCGGCGGCGCCCCGCACGCGCACCGCCGGGTGCGCGGCGAGGAACAGTCCGGCCGCGGCCCCCCCGGCGGTGCCCGTGAGCCACAGGCCGTCGCCCGGTCTCGCGCCGCTCCGCGCGAGCACGCGCCCGGCCTCTCCGAGGAGCGTCACATCGACGACCACGCCGCCGGGACTGCGCGACACGTTGCCGCCGACGACGACCACCCGGTGTGCGCGCGCCGCCGCCGCGAGCCCGCGGTAGATGCCCTCCACGACGCGCAGCGGCGTCTCGGGCCGCACCAGCAGCGAGACGAGCGCGTAGCGCGGCACGGCACCCATCGCCGCGAGATCGCTGAGGTTCACCGCGAGCGCGCGCCAGCCGACGTCCGCGGGCCGCGCGAGGTCGAACCGGAAATGCACGCCCTCGACCTGGACGTCGCACGTCGCGACGGCGCGCCCGCGGAACTCGAGCACCGCGGCGTCGTCGCCGATCCCGACCGCGACTCCGGGGCCCGCCGTCGGGACCAGTCTCGCGAGGCGCTCGATCAGTCCAAACTCCCCAAGATCGCCGACCCGCGGCACGCCGTGCGGGCGGTCAGCGCGCGAGCGCGGCATCCACGGAGTCCCTGAGGCGTCGGGTCGCCGCGACCATGTCGTCGGCGAGCGTCACCGCGGTGATCACCGCCACCCCGGCCGCCCCGGCGCGGATCGTCGCCGCGGCATTGTCGAGCGTGATGCCGCCGATCGCCACGATCGGGAGCGCCGACGCGCGCCGGACGGCGCCGATCCGGGCGAGCCCGACCGGCGCGCCCGCGTCCGCTTTCGTCGATGTCGCGTAGATCGCGCCCACGCCGAGGTAGTCGGCGCCGTCGCGCTCCGCCGCGGCGGCCTCCTCGGCGGTGGCCGCCGAGACCCCGAGCAAGGGGTCCGGTCCGAGAAGCGCGCGCGCCGCCGCCGCGGGCAGATCGTCCTGCCCGAGGTGCACCCCGTCGGCCCCGCCGGCGAGGGCGACATCCACGCGGTCGTTTACGACGAGCCGCACACCCGCGGCGCGGCAGATCGCCGCCGCGCGCGCGCACGGTCTCCGCGAACGCCCGCGCCGTATCGTCCTTCATCCGCAGCTGCACCGCCGTGGCGCCGCCGCGGACGGCGGCCTCCACGATCTCAAGATGCGAGCGGCCCCGGGACCGCTGCGCGTCGGTAATCACATAGACGCGCCAATCGCCACGCCCGCCCGCGCCCGTCATGGACGGCGTGCCGGGTCGGCAGGCGGCGCCGCGCTCTCGATCCGGCCGGCCATCGGGCTCGTCGGGTCGGCGAGCATCCGGCGCGGCATCCGCCCGGCGAGGAACGCGTCCCGGCCGGCGTACGCCGCGTAGCGGACGGCACGGGCCATCCGCACCGGATCCTGCGCGCGCGCGATCGCCGAGTTCAGCAGCACGGCGTCGCAGCCCAACTCGAACACGATCGCCACATCCGAGGCCGTCCCCACGCCGGCGTCCACCACGACGGGCACGCGCACGCGGCTGCGGATCATCTGGATGTTGTGGGGGTTGCGGATCCCGAGACCGGAGCCGATCGGCGCGGCCAGCGGCATGATGGCCGCGCAGCCGGCGTCTTCGAGCTTCTGCGCGGTGACCGGGTCGTCGTTCGTGTATGGCAGGACGACAAACCCGGCGCGCACGAGCGTCCTCGCGGCCTCGAGCAATTGGACCACGTCGGGCAGGAGCGTCTCGTCGTCGGCGATCAGCTCGAGCTTAATGAGGGACACCCCGAGGGCCTCCCGCGCGAGCTCCGCCGTCAGTACCGCGTCCTTGACCGTGTAGCAGCCCG
The DNA here is from genome assembly GCA_963787105.1 of uncultured Bacillota bacterium. Classification (GTDB taxonomy): domain Bacteria; phylum Sysuimicrobiota; class Sysuimicrobiia; order Sysuimicrobiales; family Segetimicrobiaceae; genus JAJPIA01. Next base: position 38,324 of record CAWBBU010000003.1, on the reverse strand, counting down.
CGGTATTGGGCAGGATGCGGTAGCCGCGCTCCGCGAGAATCCGGTACAGGTTTTCCTCGCCGGACCCGGGGCTGACCCGCCGCAGCGCGACCGTCACCATCTCGGTGCCGGACGCGGCGAGCGCGTCCAGCATCACCTGCACGCTCGGGTACCGCGCGGTCCCGACGAGCAGACGGGATCGCAGCGGTACGCCTCCCAGCTCCCACCGCTCAAGTTCCGGTTCCATCGGAGCCTCCTTCATAGACGTCACCCGCCCTGCATCGGGCGCACGATCTCGATGCGGTCCCCGGACGCGAGTCGCAGGGTCGCCCATTCGGCCTTCCGGATCACCCGGTCATTGACGGCCACCGCGACCGCGGCCTCCCGATCCACGTGCAGCCCGTCGAGCACGTCGGCCAGCGCGGCACCGGGACGCAGTGGTGTCACCTCGCCGTTGACGGCGATCCACGCCTCGGCGCGCGGCATCGGCTCAGTCATCGGACCCCGCGGCCGCGCGATTCACGGCGCGCCGCTCCCCCCGTGCGCCGCGTGCGTGTGCGCGGGACGCGGACGGAATCCTTCCAGGAGCGGATGCTCGCGCCCCTCGAGGATCAAATCCGCGAGGAGCAGCGCCGTGGCCGGTGCCAGCAGCACCCCGTGCCGGAAGTGCCCGGTCGCGACGTACAGGCCGGGGACCTCGGTCTCCCCGATCAGCGGAAGGTGGTCGCGGGTCGCCGGGCGGAACCCGACGTTCACCTCGACGAGCGCCAGGTCGTACGTGCCCGGCACGGCCAGGCGCGCCCGCCACAAGAGATCCATGGCTGCGCCCGCGGTCGCGGTCGCGTCGAATCCCAGTTCTTCCATCGTGGCCCCGACCACGAGCTCCCCGCCGCGGCGCGGGACGAGATAGACATTCGGGGCGCGCACGACGTGGCGCAGCAGCACCGGGCCGCGCAGGCGGATCAGTTGGCCCTTGACCGGACGCACCGCGATCGGGGAGGCCGGCCACGCGATCCCGCTGGCGCTCCAGGCACCCGCGGCCAGAACGGCGCGCTCGCACCGCACGGTGAACTCACGACCGTCCGCGGTTCCGGGTGATTCGAGGGATCCCCGCACGTCGACGACCCGTCCGGCCTGCGTCTCCACTGCCGTGACGCGCGCGCCCGTGACCACGCGGCCGCCGAGTGCGTGGACGGCGCCCGCGAGCGCGCGCAGCATCGCGCGCGGGTTCACTTGGTGATCGTCGGGCGCGAAGAGCGCGGCCGTCACGCGCGGACTGAGCTGCGGTTCTCGCTCCCTGGCTTGATCGCCGTCGAGCAGAACGCACGAGAGCCCGAGCCGCGCCTGGAAGCCCCGGTCGCGCGTGAGTTCTTCCTCATCATCGCGGCCGAGCGCCACCGTCAGCGTCCCGTCCGCCAGCAGTTCGCAGGGGAGGCCGCTCGCCGTCTCGACGTTCCGCACAAACTCGGGATACCGACGCTGGCTTTCGAGGCCGAGGTGGGCGAGTGCGGGAGTCTCGTACTCGGCTTCCCCGGTGACCGCGAGCATGCCCGCGGCCACGCCCGCGGCCCCCGCGCCGACATGCGACCGCTCGAGGACCAGCACGCCGACCCCCCGCCGGGCGAGCTCGAAGGCGCAGCTGAGGCCGATAATGCCGGCGCCCACCACCACGACCGCGGCCGCGGCGGGCACAGCCTCAGGCGCGCCGCGGTCCCCGTCAGCCACGAGAATCTTCCATTGAGCTCCGCTGATCCCGCGGCCGCCGGCGTGGTGGGCGGCGCGGGGCGCGCCGGAGCCGGCCGGCTGGGCTGCGGCCAGCGCGCAAGGGCCCGACGGAACTCCCGGGCGGCATCCGCGGGATTGGGTGCTGCGAGGACGGCGCCTACCACCGCGATGCCGGCGCACCCCGTGCCGGCCAGCGCGCCCACGTTGTCGAGCGTGATGCCGCCGAGCGCGAGCACCGGGACCGCGACCTCCTCGACGACGCGCCGCAGCGCGTCGATGCCCCGTGGAGGAACGCCGGGATGCGAGGCGGTGGCGAAGACGTGCCCGAACGTGACGTAGTCTGCGCCGTTCCGCGCGGCGCTCGCGGCCTCCCCGCGCGCGTGCACGGAGCAGCCGAGCACCCGCTGCGGCCCGACGAGTGTCCGGACCACCCCGGGGGGCAGACTCGTGGCCGCGAGGTGCACCCCGTCGGCGCCGACGGCGAGCGCCACGTCGACGCGGTCATTGATGAGCAAGCCGGCGCCGGCCGCGCGGCAGAGCCGGGCCACCTCACGGGCCAGCGCGTACAGATCGGCGGCGGAGAGCGCGCCTCCGCGGATCTGGACCCAGTCCACGCCGCCGTCCAGCGCGCGGGCCGTCGTGCGCCACGAGGTCGTCGGGGAACCGCGTCCGGTCGAGGATCAGATGGAGCTGCGGGCGCGGCGTCACAGCGTCCAGTCCTCCATCCGCCACGCCATCTCCCAGAAGAGATATTCGTAGCGCGCGCTCGCGAGGAAGATCTCCTCGAGCGCCCCGACCCGCGACGGCGGGACGTCCGCGCCGACCCGGTCGAGCAGCGCCGCCATCCACTGCGCCATCGCGGCGTACTCATCCGACGTGTACAACCGGATCCAGTTCGCGTAGAGCGGCGCCCCGTCTGGCAGACCCGACGCGCGCAGGTGCGCCGCGATCTCGTAGTAGCCGTGCGCGCACGGCAGGATCGCGGCCAGGATCGACGCGAGATCGCCGGTCTCGGCGACCAGGCGCAGGTGGTTCGTGTAGGCCGCGGTGGCCGGCGCCGGGGCCGTGTTCTCGAGGGCCTCCGGCGAAATGCCGGCCGCCCAGCAGACCTCGCGGTGCAGGTCCATCTCGATGTTGAGGGTCCCGTTCAGCACGTCCGCGAACCTGGAGGCGGTCGCCAGGTCGTCCGCGCGCGCGACCGCGAGCGCGAGCACCCGGCAGTACTGGATCAGGAAGCAGTAATCTTGGCGCAGGTAGAACTGATACCGGTCGCCCGGGAGTGTGCCGTCGCCGAGGCCCCGCACGAACGGATGCCCCAGGATTCGCTCCCGGAGCGGTGCGGCGGCGTCCTGCAGCCGCTCGAACAGCATCACGCGCGGTCCTCCGCGCCCGTCCCGCACCACGCGGCGATCGTCCGCGCGTAGACCCGCGTGCACCGCCTGAGGTCGTCGATCGCGACGTATTCGTCGACCGTGTGCGCCTGCCCCAGCGGCCCTGGACCGTACACGGCGGTGGGGATCCCGCGCGCGGCGATCCAGCCGGCGTCGGACACCCCGCCCGACATCCGGGTCCGGGGTGCGGTCCCCCAGACCCCGGCGTGCGCGTCCGAGAGCGCGACCACCCCCGGATGGTCCGCGGCTGTTTCGAACGCGGGAAACACCTCGCCGCGGTCTTCGATCATCGAACGCCCGCCCCACCGGAACGCCGGCGGGTTCGCGCGCAGCCACGGATCGGCGTCGGCGGCCGCGCGCACGGTGCGCTCGATCTCCGCGGTCACCGCCGCCTCCGTCTCGCCCGGATAGAAGTGCACGGTGATCCACAGCGCGCACCGGTCCGCGACGAACGCGGGATGGCGGCCGCCCTCGATCGCCGCGGGGTTGATCGTGGTCGTGCCCGGCTCGAATCCCGGATGCGACTTCGTCACCGCCCAGTGACGCTCGAGCCGTTCGAGCGCCTGCAGTACCGGCACCATCTTCTCGATCGCGCTCGCCCCGAACACGCCGCCGCCCGCATGGATCATGCGCCGTCGCTGGGAGTCGTGGAACGTCTGGGGGCTCTGGATCGTGATCCATCCCGTGACCACCCCGCCCTGCCCGAGCGACACGAGGCCGGCGGTCGGCTCCGGCACCAGCGCGAAGTCCACCCGGGGCGTATGCTCGAGCGCCGTCGGCGTGCCCGCCTCGCCCATCTCCTCGCCCGTGACCGTCTGTACGATGACGTCGCCCCGCGGACGGCCGAGCGTCCGGACTACGGCCTCCAGGGCCGCAAGCGCGCACGCGAGTCCCCCCTTCATGTCGGCGGCGCCGCGGCCCGAGAGCCGGCCGTCCCGAACCACCGGGACAAACGGCGGCGTCGTCCACTGATCGGTCCCGCCCGTCGAGGCCACATCGACGTGGCCGTTCAGGAGCAGCGACCGTCCGCCGCCGCGGCCGGCGAGGACGCCGATCACCTGGGGATCGCCCGGGTACAGCGCGACGGTCCGGACCTCGGCGCCGAGTGCCTCGAGCCGCGCGGCGACAAACGCTTGAATCGCCTCGGCGTTGCGGCCGGGCGGGCACGGCGTTTCGAACCGCCACGAGCGCCGCCGCGAGATCCACGATCTCCGCCGGACGGCGGTCGAGGTCCGCGTCGAGCGCGCGCGCGGCGTCGGTGTCGATCACGGCTCGAGGTTCACGTAGAGATCGTTGACCGGGACGGGCGCCGGGAGCACCTTGTGTGCGGCCAGCCACCGGTCGAACGCGTCCCACCGCGCCGCGCTCTGTATCTGGCTGCGGGCGTAGGTCGGCAGGGTGGCCTGAAACGACGCGCGGTTGAACGCGTCGTTGAGGGACGGGTTCAGACGGACGTACTGCTGAAACGCCGCCTGCGGGTGCGCCTCCGTGAACGCGATCCCGCGCGCCACCGCCCCCACGAACCTGGCGAGGACGGCCGGCCGGGTCGCGATCTGGTGGTCGTTCGAGATGAGGACGAGCTCGTAGAACGTCGGCACGCCGTAGCGCTCGGGCTCGAACATCCCGACCGGCTGTCCCTGCTGTTCGATCTGGATCCGCTCGACGTTGCGGTACGCGCCGACCACGGCGTCGACCTTATGCGAGAGCAGCGCCGGCACGAGGTCGAATCCCACGTTGATCAACGTCAAATTCGATTCGGAGGCCCCGTCGCTGTGCATGATCTGATCCAGGAGCGCGTCCTCGTACCCGCTCACCGCGAACCCCACGCGGCGGCCGACGAGATCCTTCGGGGTCCGGATCCCCGAGCTTTTCAAAAACATGATCGTCGTGAGCGGCTGTCCGACGAGGATCCCGATGCTCTTCACCGGCAGGGTCTGCGCGCGCGCCATGATCACGCTCGGCTGATAGTTCACGCCGACGTCCGCGCGGCCGACGGCGACGAGCTTGAGCGGATCGTCCGCGTTCGCGGGGACCTGGAGATTCACGTGCAGCCCCGCGTCCGTGAAGTAGCCCAGCCCCATGGCCGCGTACAGCGGCACGTGATCCGGGTTCGGGAACCAGTCCAGCATGAACGTCACCGTGTCGGGCGCCGCCGCGCCGGTCGCACCGGGCGCCACGAACAGCGCCGCCGCCACCACGAGCCCGACCAACACCCCGCCCCACCGCCTCACCTGTCTCATCCGTTCCCCCCTTGCGCTCTCGTCTATCGGGTGCCTGACTCGGTCCGGCGGCGCCACGGCAGCGCGAACCATTCCACCACTGACACGGACACGAACAGTCCGAGCGCCATCGCGCTCAAATACACGATCGCGGCGAAGACCAGGTCGATGTGCAGCTGGGCGTTCGCGTGGATCATTGAGAACCCGAGCCCGCGCGCGGCGCCGACCCATTCGCCGATCACGGCCCCGATGACGCTCACCGCGACCGCGATTCGGGTCCCGGAGAAGACGAACGGCAGGGCCGCGGGGATCCGGATCTTCGTCAGGATCTGGCCGGGGCCGGCCCCGAGGATGCGCAGGAGATTGACCATGTCCGGATCCACGGCCCGCAGCCCGTCCACCGTGTTGACGACGATCGGGAAGAAGACGATCAGGGCCGCCATGACCACCTTGGACGCCATCCCGTACCCGAACCACACGATCAAGAGCGGCGCGATCGCGAACACCGGCACCGTCTGGCTCGCAATGATCAGCGGGTAGACGGCGCGCTCCACCGTCCGGGACGAGAAGATTGCCAGCGCGAGGCCGATGCCGACCACGAACGCCACGGCAAAGCCGGCGAGCACTTCCTCGAGCGTGACCCAGGAGTCCGCGAGCAGCATCGCGTGGTCCGCCACCACGACGCCGGCGATCCGGCTCGGGGCCGGCAAGATGTAGAACGGGATCCCGAACGCCCGCACGGCCCACTCCCACACGGCGAGCAGCACGAGCAGGAGCGCGGCGGGCGGCGCGGCGCGCCCGGCCCACCGCGCCCATCGATCGGTCCAGGCGGCGCCGCCGGTGGCCGCGTGCTCGCCGGCGGGAAGCACGCGGGGCTCGAACGTGCTCATCGGGACGCCCCGACCAGTTCCGGCTGCAGCCATGCGAGGATCTGCGCCTTGATCTCCACGACTCCCGCGTCGGTCGTGCGGCGCGGGCGATCCAGCGACACGGCGAGCTCGGCGCGCACCCGCCCGGGCCGCGCGGTCATCACATAGATGCGGTCGGACAGCAGGACGGCTTCCTCGACATCGTGGGTGATGAACAGCACCGTGCGGCCGAACTCCTCGCGCAGCCGCAGGAGATACTCCTGCATCGTCGCGCGCGTCATCGCGTCGAGTGCCCCAAACGGCTCGTCGAGCACGAGCAGGTCCCGCCGGCACAGGAGCGTGCGGACGAGCGCCACGCGCTGGCGCATCCCGCCCGAGAGCGTCGCGGGATAGGCGCGCTCGAACCCTTCGAGCCCGAAGGTCCCGAGCCATCGAAATGCCTCGGCGCGCGCCTCGGCGCGCGGCACGCCCTGCACCTCGAGCCCGAGCGCGGCGTTGTCGAGCACGGTGCGCCAGGGCAGCAGGAGGTCCTTCTGCTGCATGTACGCGACGTGGCCGCCGGTGGCTCCGGGCGGCGCGCCGTCGATGGTCACGGTCCCCTCGTCGGCGCGCACGAGGCCGGCGACGATGTTGCACACCGTGCTCTTCCCGCATCCGCTGGGACCGACGAGTGTCACGAACTCGTGCTCGTCGACGCGCAGCGACACCCCGGCGAGGGCGTCCACCGACGGCGCGCCGCCGCGGGGCGACGCCGCCGCGGAAAAACGCTTGACGATGTGGTCGAGACGGAGTTTCTCGTTCATCGGACCTCCGGTGTGCGCCGCCCCCGCCGACTCGGGGCGGCGTAACGACAAGCGCCGCTCCGGGAACCGGGGCGGCGCGCATCACACTCCCTCCGCTGGCATTACCCAGATCAGGTTCCGGGTCGATGGCACGTAGCCATCCTCTCAGCCTGGTGTTCCCAAGCTCCCCATGCTATTCAGTTGTTGGACCATAGTATACCACACGGCGCGGGTCCGCAACCGCCGCGCCGGGTCGCGGGCGGCGCCCGCGCCGTTCTCCGCGGCACGCCGCGCGGCCCGCGCCGATGCGCGAAGGGAAACGCGTTCGTCCCCATGAACACAGACACTCGCCTCAACATTTCTGTGCGCGATGTCACCACGCTGTAGTGCAGGCCGTACACAGCCGCGGCTGGACTTGGCGCACGCGGAGGGACGGGCACATGCTCTCACGGTACACGGAGTGGCGCGGGAAGAAAGACAGTCAAGCGATCCGTACCCGGTTCAAGCTCTCACTGGTCGGACGCGTGTCAATGTTCGCGGGACTGACCAAGCGGGAAGTCGGCCTGATCGCGAATCTGATCAACGAGGCCGAGTTTCCGGCCGGGACCCAGTTGGTGAAGGCGGGAGAGCCCGGCACGGAGATGTTCATCATCGTCAGCGGCGACGCGGTCGTGAAGACAAAGGCGGGACGGACGGTCCGGTTGAAGTCGGGCGATTTCTTTGGCGAGATGAGCGTGATCGACGGCGCCCCACGGGCCGCGACCGTGGAGGCGAGCACTCCGATCCGGGTGTTGGTGTTGGGGCAGCGCGACTTCTGGCGGGTGCTGGACGGGTCGAAAGCGATCGTCCGCAAGATCATGCACACGCTCTGCGAGCGTCTCCGCGAGACCGACAAGTCCAGCGCGGAGTAGGCCGACCGCGCGAGGCGCCGCTCGCCTGGCTCGCTCCTCGTGGACGGCTCCGGCGGAGCGTCGCGCCGGGATCACCCGTCGCCGCTCCTCATGACGGGGCGCCTCTACTCGGCACCGAAGTCTCGGTTGCAGCGCGTTGTCGCGTGGTGGGTCCGAACAGCGCACGGCCGGCTGCCCCGTGCAGGATAGAGGTCCGGGATGCGGTGTCCCGCGTGTGGGTTTGACAGTCCCCCGGGCATGCGCTTCTGTGGGCAGTGCGGAGCGATGCTCACGGCGTCCGCACCGTCCGCCGAAGAACGCAAGCTCGTGACCGTCTTATTCGCGGACGTCGTCGGATCGACGGCACGCTCGGGCGCCGTCGATCCAGAGCAGCTGCGGCGGCAGATGTCGCGCTTCTTCGAAATCGCCAACGAGGAAATCCGCCGGTACGGCGGGACCGTGGAGAAATTCATCGGGGATGCGGTGATGGCCGTCTTCGGCCTCCCCGTGATCCACGAGGACGATCCTGAGCGGGCGGTACGCAGCGCCGCGGCGCTCAAAATGCGCGTCTCCGCCGAGGTCGAGGCCGCGGCGCTCCCCGAGATTCGGATCGGCGTGAATACCGGCGAGGTCGTGGCCGATCCCCGGGCCACCGACCGGGGCGAGTTTCTCGTGACCGGCGAGGTCGTGAACCTGGCGGCCCGACTTCAGCAGCACGCGCAGCCGGGTCAGGTGCTGCTGGGTGAACGGACGGTGCGGGCCCTCGGCGACATCGCCTACGTGCGCCCGGTGCCGCCGCTCACGGTGAAAGGCGCGTCCGCTCCCCTCTTAGCCTGGGACCTGCTCGGCGTCGCCCCTCCGCGCGAACGCACGGTGCGCGCCACGCCCTTCGTCGGGCACGCAGAGGAACTCGACATGCTGCTGGGCCATGCGCGGCGGATCCGGCGCGGGCGCCGGGGCTTCATGATCAGCATCCTGGGACCGGCCGGGGTGGGCAAAACGCGCCTCGTGCGGGAGCTGTGCGCTCAGATCGACACCGTCCGCGTCCTCCGAGGCCGCGCGCTTCCGTACGGCACCGGGGTGCCCTTCTGGGCGTTCGCGGAGATCATCCGCGAGGAGTCCGGCATTCTGATGGGCGACCCATTGGACAGTGCCCGCGGCAAACTGCGCGACACGGCCGCCCGCCTGGGGATCGCGACGGCCGTCCCCGCGCTGCTCACGGTCTTGGGACTTGGCCCGGACGGGCACAGTTTGTCGCGAGACGCGCTGTTTGCCGGCGTGCGGGCATTGTTCCAGGCCGTCGCGCGGCAGGGCCCGGTCGTGGTGATCGTCGAGGACGTGCACTCCGCCGAGGATGTCACGCTCGACTTTCTCGAGCAGATGACGCACTGGGTCCGGGAGATGCCGGTGCTCTTGTTGGTGCTCGCCCGCCCCGAGCTGCTCGAGCGCCGGCCGATGTGGGTGGTCGGCACGCCCACCTCCACGACGCTCTTTATTGATCCCCTGCTCGGCGACGAGAGCCGCGCGCTGGTCCAGGGCATCCTCGACGGCAAACCCGCGCCAGGCCCGCTCGTGGAGCAACTGCTGGAGCGGTCGGAGGGCAATGTGCTCTTCATGGAGGAGATGCTGCAGTCGCTGGTCGACCGCGGCGCCCTGACGAGAGACGCCGATCAATGGGTCCTCACGGTGCCGCTCGCCGAGATGGCGATTCCCGATACCGTCCACGCGGTGATCGCGGCGCGCATTGATACCCTGCCGGGACCGGAGAAGCTCGTCCTCCAGACGGCGGCCGTCATGGGACAAGTATTTTGGCTCGGGGTAGTGCGCTTCGTCGCCGGCGACACGCCCGGTGGATGAGGCGCTGTGGGCGCTGGTCGTGAAAAACCTGCTGGTCCTGAATCAGCGGTCCACCCTCGAGGGCGAGGAAGAGTTCAGCTTCCGGAACATCCTCATCCGCGACGTCGCCTACGCGATGCAGCCGAAGTCCGTTCGGTGGCCCAAGCACGAGCGCGTCGCGGAATGGCTGCAGCAGACCGGCGGCGACCGCCAAGATGAACTCGCCGACGTGATCGCCTACCACTGGCTGCAGGCGATGGCGTTGCGCGAGGATTTGGGGCTCCCGCCTGAGGCGCGGCCCCGCGAGCAGGCGATCGTGAACCTCGTGCTGGCGGGCGACCGGGCGGCCGCGCTGTACGCGAACGCGACGGCGCTCGATGACTTCACCCGCGCCCTCGAACTGGAGCCGCCGATCGCGACGCGGCTGCGGATTCTGGTCGGGCGCGGGGAGGTCCGGATGCTGCTCGGGCACCACGAGCAGGCGCGCGAGGACTTTGCCGATGTGCGCGCCATCGCCCGGGACACGGACGCGCCGCGGTGGGAAGCGATCGCCCTCGATCAACTGGGCTACTCCTACGCGCGGCAGGATCAAATCGCCCATGCGCTGGAGCACCTCGAGCCGGCCTTGACGCTCAGCCGTCAGGTCGGGGATCCGTCCCTCACCGGCCGCATTCTCAACCATATCGGATTTGCGTATTTCCATGAGTCCAAACACCGCGAAGCGTACCACATGCACGAAGAAGCGCGACGGCTCTTCGAACAGTGCGGCGACACGGCCGGGCTCTCCGAGAGCCTGCACGGCCTCGGGGACACCTGCGGCTTCTTGGGCCAGTTCGACGAAGCCATCGATTGGTACCAGCAGTCGGTCGACGCCGCCGAGCGGGTGGGCGACCGCTCGCTCGCCGGTGAGAGCCGGTACATGATCGCATGGCTGCGGAAGAAGCAGGGCGCGTATGCCGACGCGCAGGCCGAGGCGGCGCGCAGCGTCGCCGAGCTCACGGAGATCGGGGACGTGTGGAACGCGTCGTTCGCGCTGACACGTCTGGCGGAGATTGCGACCACGCTGGGCGAGTTTGGCGAGGCGCTCAAGCTCACCGCGCAGTCGCTGGAACTCGCGCGAGAGATCCAGGCCGGGCGGCAGGCGGTGTCGAGCCTCCTGGAACGCGGCACCACGCATCGCGAGCTTGAGGACTATCCGGGCGCGTTGCGGGCGGATCGCGAGGCGATTGACCTGGCACACGCCGGGGAAGTCGCCGCGTATTGGATGCCGCTGGTCCTCGCCGCGCTGGCGCTCGACACCGCGGCGCTCGGCCAGGAGACCGAGGCACGATCGTATATCGAGCGGGCGCGCCGCGCCCTCGCGGAAGGGCCAAACCGCGCGGACTATCGCCACCAAGTGACGTACTCGCACGGACGGGTGCTGCTGACGCTCGGGCACGCGTTCGACGCGCGGGCGATGGCGCACCACCTTCTGGAATTGGCCAACGACACCCACGCGCTCCACTGGCGCGTGCCGGCGATGCTGCTCGTGGCCGACGCGACCGCCGCGCTCGGTGATCCGTCGGCCGCGCGGGCCACCTACGAATCGGCGGCCGCAGAGGCGGAGCGGCTGGGCCTTGCGCCGGCACTCTGGCGGGCGCTCGCCGGGCTGGCGGATGTGCAGCGCGCGCTGGGGCAGGCGCAGGCGTCGGTTCGGAGCGCGACGCAGGCCCGCGAGATTATCGACCGCCTTGCCGCGACGGTCGCCGATTCGCAGTTGCGCGCGACGTTCCAGCAGTCCGAGAAGGTGGCGCGGGTCGCAGCACTCGTGCGTGCCTGAACGGCACCGCGGTGGACGATGCCGTCCACGCGCCCACGTGTCCCCTCGGTCGCCCGGCGTCGCGTGCACCCGGGAGTGTATAATACGAAGCGTCGGCCCCAACCGGATTGTGGAGGCGTCGTCATGGTATTCGGGCGATCGAGCAAAGTCGCGATGTTGGAAAAAGTGCCGCTGTTCAGCGGCCTCTCGCGAAAGCAACTTGGGCAGATCGCCCAGATCGTCGACGAGGTGGACGTCCCCGCGGGGCAGCGATTGGCGACGGCCGGTGCGGGCGGTCACGATCTCATGGTGATCGTGGAGGGGACCGCGACGGTACGGACCCCACAGGGGCGCCGGGTGCGCCTCGGCCCGGGAGAGTTTTTCGGCGAGATGAGCCTCATCGACGGCGGTCCCCGCTCCGCCGACGTCGACGCGGACACGGCGATGCGGCTGCTCGTGGTGGGGTACCGCGAATTTTGGCAGCTGCTGGACGCGGCCCCGCCGCTTGTTCCCAAGATCATGCGCACGTTATCGCGCCGGCTCCGGGAATCGCAGGCATCGACCTCGGGGTAACGCCGCGCGTCAGACCATGCGCCGGACGTCCGGCGCCGTTCGACCATGAGGAGGCGTCTGATGAAAGCGATGTGGCACGGTCAGGCGATCGCGACGAGCGATCGCTCGCTCGAGATCGGCGGCTACCGGTACTTTCCGCGCGACGACGTTCGCATGGGCGTGCTCCGGCCGACAGAGAAGACGCAGAGTGATCTCGCCTGCCCGCACGGCGTGCAGTTCTTCGATCTGGTGGACGGCGCGGCGCGCAGCCCGCGGGCCGCATGGTCGTACGAAGCGCCGCGACAGTCGATGGAGCAGGTCGACCAGTGGATCGGCTTCTGGGAGGACGTCCGGATCGAATGACGTCGTCCGGCGGGACGGCGCGCTCCCGACGCTGTGTGACACAACCGGCCCTGCCCGGATCTGGGCGGACCGCGGAGACGGACCGCCCGTGCGGAGGCCAGCGCGACGCCATGCGGGCCGTCCACGCGGCTCTTCGCGCCGAGATGCCAACGATGCCGTACGTCCGATGGGATGCCGATGGAAACGCTCCTCGAGGTGCACGACCTCGTCAAGGTGTTCGGCCGTGCCCGGGCCGTGGACGGCGTGTCGTTCACGATTCCGAAAGGCCGCATCGTGGGGCTGCTTGGCCCGAACGGGGCCGGCAAGACGACCACGATCCACATGCTGCTCGGCCTGATTACGCCGACGTCGGGGCGCATCGTGTACTTCGGCCAAGAGTTCCCGCGGCACCGGACGGCGTGCCTCCAGCGGATCAACTTCGCGTCGTCGTTTAACACGCTGCAGGGCCGGATCTCGGTCTCGGAAAATCTCGCGGTGTTCGCGCGTCTGTACGGCGTCCGCGCGCCTCGGGCGAAGATCGAGTCGCTCGCCGCGTACTTCGGGGTCACCGCCCTGCTCCACGCGCGCTACTGGGACCTGTCGGCGGGCGAGCGCACCCGGGTCAACCTCATCAAGGCGCTGTTGAACGACCCCGAGCTGATCCTGATGGATGAGCCGACGGCGGCGCTCGATCCGGACATCGCCGACAAGACGCTCGCGCTGATCGAGGAGATCCGCCGCACGTCCGGGGTCTCGATCCTCTACACGAGCCATGACATGCACGAGGTCACCCGGATCTGCGACGATGTCATCATCCTCGACCGCGGACGGATCTTCGCCCAGGACACGCCGCTTGGGCTGACGAAGCGCATCCGCACGGCGACCCTCGCGCTCACATTCGACGGGGACCGTGCGGTGGTCGAGCGCTTTCTCACCGAGCGCGGGGCGCGGTTCCGGTTCACGCACCCCTTCTCGGTCTCGATCGAGACGACGGAGGAGGCGCTCCCGAGCCTCATCTTTGACATCGCGACGACCGGCGTGTGGATCACCGACATCGACGTCAAGAAGCCCACCCTCGAGGATGTGTTTCTCACGATCGCGCGGGGGCCGCGCCGTGTCGATTGAGCGGATCTCCGGCGTGCTGCTGCAGGAGATCTTCATCACGCGCCGGTCGCTCGAGGTGATCGTCGACCTCTTCTACACGTCCGCGGTCACGGTGGTGGTCTTCGGCTTCGTCTCGAAGTTCCTCGTCGGCGTCACGCACCAGAGCGCCGGGTCGTATCTGATCCTGGGGCTGCTCTTATGGGAAGTGATCCGCGTCAACCAGTACTCGCTGACCGTCGGCAGCCTCTGGAACATCTGGTCGCACAATCTGAGCAACATGTTCGTGGCGCCGCTGTCCGTCACCGAGTACATCGTGGCGCACCTCTTGTCCGCGTTCGTCAAGACGCTCGTGATCTTCTGTGGAATTTCCGCCGTCGCGGCCTGGGGGTTTCACTTCGACATGCTGCGTCTCGGCGTCCTCAACGTGGCCCTGTTCTTCGTGAACCTGACCGTGTTCGCGTGGTCGGTCGGGCTCGTGCTCCTCGGCGTGATCTTCCAAGTCGGCACCCGGATTCAGGCGCTGGCGTGGGGCATGATCTTCCTCTTTCAGCCGCTGACGGCCGCGTTCTTTCCCGTCTCGGCGCTGCCGCCGGCCGTCCAGGCGGTCGCGTACGCGCTCCCGCCGACGTACGTGTTCGAGGCGGCGCGTCGAGCGCTCGACGTGCCCGGGGTGAACTGGTCGTACGTCGCCATCGCGGTGGCCGAGAATGTCGCGTACGTGGCCTCGCGATCGGCTTGTTTTCATGGATGGTGGCGCGGTCGCGCAGAGCGGCCGCCTCGCCCGGGCTGAGGGCTGACCTCGTGCCCAGAGAGCCTGCTCTCGGCTGCCGGCGCGTATGGAACCAAGGACCGTCACCGGTCTGAGGGACCGCGCCCGCACCTAGACGTCGCGGCGTGGGAACGTTCGAGGCCGCTCGGCGAGAGAATCGGATCCTACGTGTGGTGGCCCGGCGCCTCGTCGAGGATGCGCCACAGCTCGTCGCGGACTGCCGGCACGAGCGGAACGGTGTGTCCGCCCCGCCGCACGACCGACGACTCCGCGACGCCCAGGAACTCGCCGATCTCCGCGACCGGCACCCCGGCCGCCCGGACCGCCTCGATGCTGCGCGCGGAGTCCGGTGTCGCGATCAGGAGCGCGCCGCTGCCGATCAGGGCGAGGGGATCCACACCGAGGTACCGGCAGATCGCCTGTGTCTCCTCCGGCACCGGGATGCGGTCCGCGTCCACGCGGACCCCGACGCCCGATGCGGTCGCGATCTCGTGGGCGGCCGTCAGCACCCCGCCCTCAGTCACGTCGTGCATCGCGCGCGCCCCTGCCCCCGCGGCGGCGCGCCCCTCCGGCAGCACGCTGAGGCGGTCGCGGAACGCCTGAGCGCGCGCGATCAGTGCGTCCCCGAGGTGCCGGCCGCAGCCGTGCGTCGAGATCGGAGGCGAGGATCGCGGTCCCTTCGATGCCGGCGCCTTTCGTGAGAAGCAGCCGGTCTCCCGGCTGGGCGCCGCCGCTGCGTACGAGGCGCGCACGCGGCGCGCGCCCCACCGCGGTCACCACGACGATCGTCCGGTCGATCCCGCGGGTGACTTCGCTGTGCCCGCCGACAATTTCCACGCCGAGCGCCGCGGCCGCCTCACCGGCGTCCCGCATCACGCGGGCCATATCGCCGGCGGGATCGTCCTCACAGAGCAAGAGCGTGAGCATCAGCGCGACCGGCTCCGCGCCGGCGGCCGCGAGGTCGTTCGTCGCCACGAAGACCGCGTACCATCCGGCGTGCTGGCCGGCGCCCGTGATGGGGTCGGTGGTCAGCACCGCCGCCTCGTCGCCGAACGCGAGCGCCGCGCAGTCTTCCCCGACTGCGGCGCGGACCAGCACGTCCGGGCGGCGCACACCGAGGTGCGCATAGGCGAGCGTGCGCAGCAGGTCCGGGGGCACCTTCCCGACCGGCAGGCGGGTCACGACGGGGTCTCGGCGCGGCGCGGAGAGTAGGAGTTCGTACGACCGCGGAGAATCACGTGCGCGGGATGCCCGAAACCGCGTTTCTTCTCATCAAGCTCGATCACAGCACGCCCGCCGAGGTCACCCGATTGCTGCGCGCGCTGCCGGGGATCGATGAGGCGCACGCCGTCATGGGCGAGTTCGACGTCCTCGCGGTGGTCCGGACGAACGCGACGCGGGAAATCACCGCGCTCGTGGATGCGCACGTGCGCACAATTCAGGGGGTCTCGCGGGTCGTGACCTGCATCACCGTACCGGTGTAGGCGCGCCCGACCCATTCGCCGCGGACGCTCCGCGGCCGGCTAGACGGCCACCCGGGGTGTGATCATCGTCATGCGCCCCAGGATCTGCTGGGCGACTTCGAGCGCACGGAGCCCGTGCTCGCCGGGCACAATCGGCCGCGCCTCGCCCCGCACGCAGTCCAAAAAATGCGCGAGCTCCGCGCGCAGCGGCTCCTCGCCCTTCAGCATCGTCTTGTGCTCAACGCCCCCGCGCACCACGGTCATCTGCTGGGTCAAGTAGTTCAGGTGGACGAGGCCGTCGCGCAGCGTGATCTCGAGCTCGGCCGCCTTGACCGGCGAGACCCGGCTGGCCACGAAACTTGCGAGGCACCCGTTCTCGAGACTCAGATGCGCGACCGCCAGATCCTCGTCGTCGCCGTGAATCGCCGCGCCGATCGCGCTGACCCGCGACACCGGCGAGCGCATGAGCGTCAGGATGATGTCGAGGTCGTGAATCATCAGATCGAGCACGACGCCGACGTCCATCACCCGCCGGGGATTCCAGGGGCGCACGCGGCGGACTTGCACAAACAGCGGCTCGGTCACGTATTCGCGCAGCGCCTGCACCGACGGCTTGAAGCGCTCGACGTGTCCCACGAGCAGCGTCACGCCCTGCCTCGCGGCGATGTCGATCAGCTCCGCGGCCTGCTCCACCGTGGTCGTGATCGGCTTTTCCACGAGGAGGTGCACGCCGTGCTGCAGGAACTCGCGGGCGACCTCGTAATGGAGCGCCGTCGGCACGACGAGACTGACCGCGTCCACCTTGCCGAACAACTCGCGGTAGTCCTGGTATCCCGTAGTTTGATAGCGCCGGGCGAACGCGCTGGTCTCCCGCGCGGCCGTGTCGACCACCCCGACGAGGTCGACGTCCGGCATATGCTTGTAGATCCGCACGTGGTGCTGGCCCCACTGGCCGAGGCCGACCACGCCGACGCGAATCCGGGTGCTCATCGACGTGTCCTCACCCGCGCGGATTGAAGCTGCGCACCGCGTGGATGACCCGATCCAGCGCCTCGTCGGTGAGCGCCGGATGCACCGGGATGCTCACGACCTCGTCGGCGGCGCGCTCGGCCTCCGGGCAGCGGACGGTCCCGTACCCCTCGCGCTCGTACAGCGGGCTCTTGTGAATCGGCGTCGGATAGTACACCCGCGTGCCGATCCCGAGCGCGTCGAGATGACGCACCAGGCGGTCGCGCACCCGCGGCACGCGGAGCGTATATTGATGGTAGACGTGCACGCATCCCGCGGGTTCGTACGGCAGGACGAGCCAGTCCAGGTCCCCGAGGCCCATCGAGAGCCGGGCGGCGTTTTCGCGCCGGCGGGCGTTGCGCCCCTCGAGCAGCGGGAGCTGCGTCGCGCCGAGCGCTCCTTCGATCTCGTTCATCCGGAAGTTGTATCCGAGCGTCTCGTAGACGTAGCGCTCGCGTGTGCCGCAGTCGACGAGCAGCCGGGCGCGGTCCGCCACGTCCGCGTCGTTGGTGGTGAGCATGCCGCCCTCGCCGGTCATGAGGTTCTTGGTCGGATAGAAGCTGAACATCGCGGCCGCCCCAAACGTGCCGACGCGCCGTCCCTGAAACGCCGCCCCGTGCGCCTGGGCGGCGTCCTCGATCAGGGTCAGGCCGTGGGTCCGGGCGATGCGGCCCAGCGCGTCCATTTGACACGGGAGGCCGTACAGATGGACCGGCAAGATCCCCCGCACGCCGGGCGTGCGCCGCACGGCCTCGTCGACCGCGTCGGGATCAAGATTGTACGTGCGTGGATCGATGTCGACGAACACGGGGCGGGCGCCCCGGTGCAGCAGCACGTTCGCGGTTGCGCCGAACGAGAACGTCGTCGTGATGACCCCCGCGCCCGGCTCGATCCCGGCGGCCTCGACCGCGACCATGAGGGCCGTGGTGCCCGACGACGCCGCGACCGCGTGCGAGGCCCCCACGTACGCCGCAAACTCCCGCTCGAACTCGCGCACCCAACGCCCGGCGACCAGGTGGCCCGAGTCGAGTACCTCGAGCACCCGACGCTTCTCCTCATCGGTGATCTGGGGTTGAGCGATCGGCACGATCTGCTGCGATGTGGTAGGCATGCGCACCCTTAGGTTCGTCGTTCCCCGGGCCAGTCGCGGCATGATTCTCTGCCTCGCGGGGATTTCCTCTCGCGGCCTGTGCCGCCGAGCCTCGGGCCGTGCCGGCCCCTGGTATTAATCGGCGGCGGCGCGCCCGCGGTTCCGTCGGTCCGGCGCGCGGGATCCGGTCCCGCAGGGCCGCACGGCGACCGTCAGCGCGGCGCCTCGAGCTCTCCCCGGAGAGCGCTGAGCATGCCGTCAAGATTCTCTTTCATCTTAATCCGCAGCAGCTGACTCAGGAGACCGCCGATCAGCGGGATGCCGAACTCGAACTCGACCACGATCGCGGTGCGCGTGCCGTCGCCCTCCGGGACAAACGACCACTCGCCCTCGTACCGCTCAAAGTCCCCGTCACGCTGCCGGAACCGGCAGACGTGCCGGGCGTCATCCCACGCGTCCTCCTCGATCCAGTGGATCCGGCGCCCCTCGACGAGGCCCACCCACTCGGTGGCCGTGGGCACGTCCCCCGCCCGCTCGAGTACGGTCACCCGCTCGAGATCCGGCATGAATCGCGGAAAATCCTCGACCCGCTTCGCCACCGCGTACACCGCGTCGAGCGGCGCGCGAATGACCGTGGACGCCTCAACGCGTGCCATCCGTGTGGATCCCCCCCGTCGACCGGTTAGGTGTGCAGCTCGAGAATGTCGCCGTCCGAGAGCACGTGCTCGCGCTGTACCATCTGGCCCTCAAATGTCTGCGCGCCCCAGATGCGCGCGTACTTGAGCCGCTCCGCGAAGTCCTTGTGGACGGCGGCCGACGCGTCCTGCACCGTCGCGCCGCGCGGCAGGACGAACGGCACCGCGCGGTCGGCCCGCCGTCCCGGCGCCTTCGTGTACACGCGGATGACGTCGAGGAGCTCGAACAGCGCACGGGGCAGCGCGTCCACCCCGTCGCCCGTCTCGGCCGACACCGGCACGATCGGGAACCGCTCGCCGTAGACCTCGCGGACGATCTCGAGCCGCCCGGCCGCGTCGTCCGCGTCGGCCTTGGTGGCGACCAGAATCGTGGGGACGATCCCCTCACCGGCCCCGAACCGGCCGAGTTGGACCCGAGACCGGGAGCCGATCTCCAGCGTCGATTCGAGCGCCGAAAGGACGTCGTCGTCCCCAAGGTCCGCGACCAGGAGCGCGCCGTTCGCCTGTCGGATCAGGGCAAACAGCCAGGGTTCCTCGGTCTCCGGCGCGATCGGGGGCAGGTCGAGGAGTTGGACCTGGACGTCCTCGAACGGCACCATGCCGGGCAGCGGCGCGCGCGTCGAGAACGGATACGCGGCGACGACGGGAGTCGCGTGGGTCAGGGCCGCGAGCAGGCGCGATTTCCCTGTGTTGGGCGCCCCGACGAGCACGACCTGTCCCGCCCCCTCCCGGGGCACGTGATGCCAGGTCGGTCCCTTCGCGCCCGCCGTCTTCTGGCGCACCGCGTCCGCGCGCACCTTCGCGATGCGCTTGCGGAGGTCGGCGCGCATGTGCTCGGTCCCCTTGTGCTTGGGGATCGTAGCCATCATCTCCTCGAGGGCGGCGAGCTGCTCCTCGGGCGTGGTGGCCTGCCGGTAGCGGCGGTCGGCCTCGAGATATTGGGGGGTCAGGTTGGCGGGCATGGGATACGACGCCTATTGTAACAGAGCCCGCCGATGCAGGAAACCGCGCACGTTGGTCCAATTAGGGTCGAACGACCCGGGCCAGGCGACCGCGAGCCTGGCCCCAGGGAGCAGGCCTCACCATGAAGTGAGGGAGGGATCATAGATGAAGCGATTAGTCGGACGATGCGCAGTGGTCTGTACGACGCTCCTTGTTGATCACGGCAGGCATGCAGGGGACGGCCGCGCCGCAGGACGCGAGCCACGTGATCCACTTGGGGGCGGCAATCTCGAACACCGGCCCGCTGGCGGGGGCCGGCAAGCTCACGGTCGACGGCTATAACTACGCCGTCGACACGATCAACGCCCACGGCGGGGTGAAGATCAACGGCGTCGTGTACACGATCGCGCCGATCAAGTACTACGACGACGAGAGCAAGCCCGCCGAGTCCGCCGCGCTGGTGGACAAGCTCGTGACGCAGGACCACATCAACCTGATCCTCGGACCGTACTCGTCCGACAACACGATCGCGGCCGCGGCGGTCAGCAGCAAGCTCGGGGCGGTCATGATGGCCGACGAGGGCGTCGCGAAGGTGATCTGGACGTCCAACAACAAGAATGTCGTCGGCCCGATCATGTACGACTACCAGTACATGTATCCGATCATCGACGCGCTGCAGGCGAAGCAGGCCGGCATCAAGACGGCGGTCGTGACCCACGCCGACGACGCGTTCAGCGTCGGCGTCGCCGAGGGCGTCATCGCGTACATGAAGTCGAAGGGCATCCAGGTGCTCGGGGACTTCCAGTACCCGTCGGCGACGACCGACGTCTCCTCGATCATCGCCCAGGTCAAACCGCTGAATGCCGACATGCTGATGAGCTCCGGGCACATCGACGACGCGATCCTGATCACGCGGCAGGCGAAGCAGAACGGCCTCAACTTCAAGGCGCTGGCCTTCACGGTCGCGCCGCCGACGCCCGACTACGTCAAGGCGCTCGGCAAGGACGCCGAGTACGTGATCGGCCCCGCACCGTGGATCCCGCAGGAAAACTTCACGGACCCGTACTTTGGGAACACCGCGAAGTTTGTGGCCGGCTTCAAGGCGAAGTACAAGTACGACCCGGACTATCACGTGGGCGATGCCGCGGAAGGTGTGGAGCTCTTGGTGGAAGGGATCGCGAAGGCCGGCAGCACCGACCCCGCCAAGGTGGGCTCCGCGTTCCTGAACACCACCTACGCGACGATCGCCGGGTTCGTCCACTTCGACAACAACTGGCACGAGGACAACCAGCTCGGCGCGGCGATTCAGATCCAAAACGGCGTGCCGGTGCCGATCTGGCCCGCGAAGTACCTCACCAACCTCAAGTTCCCCATGCCCAGCTGGGCCCAGCGCTGAATCGGCGCCGACAGCCGCGCGCACGGTCCGGGAGCGCCCGCCGCACGCACGCGGCGGGCGCTCTCCGGTCCTGACCGCGCGCCGGCGCCGGTAGCGCACCAACCCGTGGGGATCTGGCCGCAGATCGTGATCAACGGGCTCCTGCTCGGGGGGCGTGTATGCCCTCAGCGCGCTCGCGTTCTCGCTCGAGTGGGGGATCCTCAACATCGTCAATCTGGCGCACGGGTCGTTCATCATGCTCGGCGCCTACATCACGTGGATGCTGCTGACGTCCCCGCTGCACCTCGATCCGTTCCTCAGCATCCCGATCGACTTCGCGATCCTCGCCGTCCTCGGATTCGTGATGCAGCGCTACCTGCTCAACCGGGTGATGCGCGGCCCGTTCTTCCTCACGCTGCTCCTCACGTTCGGCATCGACTACGTGCTCGTGAACGTCGGCATCCTCCTCTGGACCGCGGACCCGCAGACCGTGAGCACGTCGTACAACTCGGCCAGCCTCGCGATCGGGGCGCTCACGATCCCGTACACGCGGATCGCGGTGGTCGCGGCGGCCGTCATCCTGACCGTCGCGCTCGCGCGGTTCATGCGCCGGACCCGGACGGGCCGGGCCATTAACGCGACGGGCATGGATCTGGACGCCGCGAGCCTCATGGGCGTCCGCCTGCCGAGCGTGTTCGCGCTGACGATGGGGCTCGGGTGCGGCCTCGCGGGCGTCGCCGGCGCCTTGTACAGCCTGAACTTTCCGTTCGATCCCCAGATCGGCGGCAGCCTGACCCTCCGGGCGTTCATCGTGACCTGCCTCGGGGGCCTCGGCAACGTCTACGGTCCTCTGCTCGGCGGACTCGTCCTCGGCATGGTCGAGGCCGTCGCGTCCGTGCTCATCGGCTCGGGGGCCGTCGACGCCGCCGCGTTCGTGATGCTCGTGCTCATCCTGGCGCTCCGGCCGCGCGGGATTGGGGGCCGCGCGACCGCGTGAGCCTGCCCGCGAGATCGCCGGCACCCGCGGACGTGGCCGTCGGCCCGGCGGGCGCCCGTGCGCCCGTCCCCGCGGTCGGCGGCGCTGCGCGTCGCGCTCCCGATCGCGTTCGGGGTGGCGGTCCTCGCGACCCCGCTCGCCGCCTCCGGCTATCCCCTGCGAGAAGCCACGACGATTCTGATGTACATGGCGCTCGCGCTCTCCTGGAACCTCATCGGGGGGATGTGCGGCTATCCGTCCGTCGGGCAGGTGGCGTTTTTCGGGATCGGCGCGTACGTGACGGCCGCGCTGGTGGTGCACCTGCACTGGACGTTCTTCGCGGCCCTCGGCGCCGCGGCGCTCGCCGCGCTGGCGTTCGCCGCGATCATCGGGCCGATCATTCTGCGGCTGAACGGGCACTACTTCGCGATTGCCACGCTCGGGACCGCGCAGGCGCTCGGCCAGATCGTCATCATGGTCCCGTTTGTCGGCGGCCCGAACGGCATCATTCTCCAGCTGCCGTTCACGGACGTGCATATTTACTACCTGATGGCCGGCGCCGTGGGGCTGGGTCTCCTCATCACCTACGTGATCCTCCGCGGCTCGTGGGGCTATGCGCTGCCGGATGATCCGCCAGGACGAGCAGGCGGCGGGAGCCTGCGGCGTCAACGCCACGTTCTACAAGACCGCCTGCTGGGGGCTGTCGGCCGTCGTCGCCGCCGTCGTCGGCAGCGTGTACGCGGTCTGGATCACCTTCCTCAATCCCCCGTCGGTGTTCGACCCGCTGTTCAGCCTCACGATGGTGGTGCTCACCATGGTCGGGGGCGCCGGGACGCTCTGGGGCCCGGTGATCGGCGCGTTTCTCGTGGAGATCGTTGATCAGTATCTGTGGGCGAACCTCTTGACCGTCCATACGATGTTTCTCGGCGTGGTCATCATCGTGATCGTCCTGTTCCTGCCGCGGGGCATTTGGCCGTACCTCACGGGACAGCGGGGTCTGTCGTGGCGCTCGCTGTTCGAGGGCACCCGGGAGTACCGCCTATGAGCGCCGTGCTGCGGCTCGAGAGTGTGTCCAAGTCGTTCGGCGGGCTGCGCGCCGTCCGCGACGTCTCGCTCGAACTCGAGGAGCAGGAGATTCTGGGGCTGATCGGCCCGAACGGCGCGGGCAAGACCACGCTCATGAACTTGATCGCGGGCGGCGTACCGGCCGACGGCCGGCCGCATCTTCTTGGGGAGCCACGAGGTGACCGGCCGGCCGCCCTTTGCGATCGTGCACATGGGGATCGCCCGAACGTTTCAGATCGTGCGCGTCTTCAAAGAGATGACCGTCCGCGAGAACGTGCTCGTTGGCGCGTTGTTCAGCGGGCGCACCGACCGCCGCGCCGCCGGCGAGCGTGCCGCCGAGGTGCTGGATTTTGTGGGCCTCAGCGCGCTGGCGGACCGGACGACCGGCGACATCGGCCTGGCCGAGCAGAAGCGCGTTCAGCTCGCGCGCGCGCTGGCGCTGCGCCCGTCCGTCCTCCTGCTCGACGAGGCGATGGCGGGCCTGAATCCCGGGGAAATCGAAGCGGCCCTCGAGCTCGTGCGCGCCGTGCACCGCAGCGGGGTCTCCCTCATCGTCATCGAGCACCTCATGAAGGTCGTCATGGGCCTCTCGCACCGGATCGTCGTCATGCATCACGGACGCCTGCTCGCCCAGGGCAGCCCGGCGGACGTGGTCAACGACCCGCAGGTGGTCGCCGCGTACTTTGGCGAGCACTATTCCCGCCGCCGAGCGGCGGGGACCCCGCGGGAGGCGCCGGCCGCGCCGCCGCGCCCCGGGAGCGACGACGATCGCGCTTCTTGAGATCCGGGATCTCACGGCCGGCTACGGGGCGATCCAGGTCCTGTGGGACGTCACGATGGATGTCGCCGGCGGCGAGATCGTGACGCTGCTCGGCAACAACGGCGCGGGCAAGACGACGACGATGCTCGCGCTCACGGGTCTCGTGCCGCCGTGGGGCGGCACGATCTCGCTCGCCGGACACCCGGTCGCGGGCCTCGACACGCCCGACGTGACGGGGAGCGGGCTGACGCTCGTCCCGCAGGGCCGCCGGTTGTTCGGCTCGATGACCGTGGAAGAGAACCTCTTGATGGGCGCATACCTCCGGCGCGACAACGGGATTCCGGCCACGCTCGCGCACATCTACGAGATCCTGCCGCGGCTCCAGGAACGGCGGCGCCAGCTCGCCGGGACCCTGTCGGGCGGCGAGCAGCAGATGTGCGCCATCGGACGGGCGTTGATGTCGCTCCCGAAAGTGCTCTGCATCGACGAACTGTCGTTTGGACTGTCCCCACTCGTCACCGCGGCGATGCTCGACGTCCTCGTGCAGATTCGCGCCGAAGGCGTGAGCGTGCTCCTGGTCGAGCAGGACGTCGAGAACGCGCTCGCCGTCGCGGACCGTGCGTACGTGATGGCGGGCGGGCGGATCGTGCTGTCCGGGACCGCCGAGGCGGTGTACGATGACCCGGGCGTGCGCGCCGCGTATTTGGGTCTGTAGGTACTCCGGGCGCCCCGCCGGCGGCATCGAGAAAGGACCCCGTGAGCGACGACACCCGGCGTCTCAACCAGGCCCGCTTCACCGACACCGCGTCCGACTACGCGGCGAGCCGCGTCGCCGCGCGCGCCGCGCAGGTGCAGGCGCTCTCGGACCTCGCCTCCCCGTCGGCGGACGATCGCGTCCTGGACGTCGCGTGCGGTCCCGGGGCGCTGCTCGCCACGCTCGCGCCGCGTGTCCGGCGGGCGGTGGGGCTGGACCTGACCCCGGCGATGCTCGCGCTGGCGCGCGCCGCCGCGCCGGGCGTCGCGCTCGTATGCGGCGCCGCAGAGCGGCTGCCGTTCGACGACGGCGCCTTCTCGCTGGTGGTGTGCACCTGGGCCTTTCATCACTTCGCCGCGCCTCCGCGCGTTCTCGCCGAAATGGCGCGTGTCTGCGCGGCGGGCGGCCGGGTCGTGGTCGGCGACTTGGTGGGGTCCGAGGACGACGGCGTGCGGGCCCGCCACAACGAACTCGAGCGTCTTCGGGACCCCGCCCACGTGGCGCTCGACAGCGCGCGCGGCCTGGCCGGCCTCATGGATCGCGCCGGGCTCGCGGCGCGCGGGAGAACCGAGGGGGACGAACTACGGGATCTCGACGAATGGTGCCGCATGGCCAAAACACCCGCGGACGTGATCACCCGCATCCGCGCGACGCTCGTTGCGTCCGCCGTCGGGGATCTCATGGGCATGACCCCGACCGTCGTCGATGGGCGGGTCCGGTTCCTGCACCGCTGGGTGATCCTCGCCGCAGGCAAGCCCTGACGGGACGGCGTGACCGGAAGGATCGCCCCGACGCCGGCGCGGCGACGGCGCCCACGGGCGCGGCTCAGTAACCGTTCGGCCGGTCTCGCCCCGCGGAACCGCCGTCGAGCGGCGAGTCGCGCGCGTCGGATCCACTACCTGCCTCCGACGCCGCGCCGTCGACCCAGACGACCACCGCATCCGGCGGGATCGTAAGCCGGAGCGACGCGCCCGCCGCCACGGGCGCCGCGGTCCGCAGCCGAAGCTCGATGCCACCGGCGAGCGAGACGAGGACCTCCCGCATCCCGCCGAGCTCGATGACGTCCCTCGCGACCGCCGACACGGGTCCATCCGCGGTGATCTGGACGTCCTCGGGACGGACGCACCACGTCACCGGCGCTCCCGGGCGCACCGCGCCGCTCGCGACCGCGAGCCTGACCGACGCGGTCTCGATGAGACCGGGCGCGATCACCCGTCCCGCGTGCACGTTTGGGACGCCGAGCAGGCGCGCGACCTCCGGCGACGCCGGGTGGCCGAACACCGCGGCGACCGGGCCCGCCTGCAAGAACCGCCCGTTCGCGATGACCAGGATCTCGTCCGCGAGGAACGCCGCATCCGAGGGGTCGTGGGTGACCAAGAGCGACGCCAGTCCGGTGTCACGCTGCAGCGCGCGGACATCGCGCTGCACGGCGTGGCGGGTGGGCGCGTCCAGCGACGAGAACGGCTCGTCGAGCAGGACCCACCGGGGATTCGCGGCGAGCGCGCGCCCGAGCGCGACGCGCTGCCGCTGGCCGGTCGACAGGTGCGCCGGCAGGCGGTGCGCGAGATCCGCGAGGCCGAGGCGATCCAGCCAGTAACGCGCCACGCCGGGATCGGTGCCGACCCCGAACGTCAGGTGGTGCCACACCGTGAGGTGCGGAAACAGCCCGTGCTCTTGCGGCGCGTAGCCGAGGTGCCGCGCCTCCGCGGGAATGCCGTCGACGGCCGTCCCGTCAAACTGGATCGTGCCGCCGTCCGGACGGTCGAGTCCGGCCAAGAGGCGCAGGGTGACGGTTTTCCCCGAACCGGAGGGGCCCACGATCGCGATCCGCCTCGCGGCCGCCGTGTGCGCGACATCGAGCGAGAAACTGCCGAGGCGCTTCCGCAGTGCAAACCGAAGCGGCGGGCCGGCCGCGGCCGCCGCGTGCGCGGCCGGCCGCCGCGGCGCGGGCAGCGTACCCGCGCGGATCCGGGGCGCGGGCCGCCATTGGTTCAGCAGCAGAAACACGAGCGCGACGAGCACGGCCAGCAGCACCGGTGCGAGCGTGGTCGAGAGTCCCACGCTGCCGAACTGGACGTAGGTAAAGACGGGCAGCGAGTACGGATGGTAGGCGACCATGGCGGTCGCGCCGAACTCGCCGAACGCGCGAACCCACGCGAGCAGAAGTCCCGAGCGGATCCCGGGCCACGCGACCGGAAGGCTGACCCGCCAGAAGCGCGCCCAGCGGCCGTGTCCCAGCGTCGCCGCGACGCCCTCGAGGGCGCGGTCGACGCTCGCGAATGACGACCGGCCTGCCACGACCAAGAACGGCGACGCGACGAACGTCTGCGCGAGCACGATCCCGATCAGCGAGTCGGTCAGATGCCCTCCCGCCAGGCGGCCGAGCACCGTGTACGGGCCGACGAGAAACAGGAGGAGAATGCCCGCCGCAAGCGGCGGCATCGCGAGCGGCAGCTGGACGACCGCGCCGAGGACCTGGGCCGCCCGTCCCTCTCCGTGCGCGAGCACGTACGCAAGCGGGATCCCCGCGAGGGCGATCAGCGCGCACGAGATCGTGGCCGCGCCCGCCGACACTTCGAGGGCGCCAAACAGCCCGGGCGCCTGGAGCCCCCCCACGCCCGAGGTCCCCAACTGCACGACCAGCGCGCACAGCGGTGCGACCAGATACAGCGCGAGCAGGCCGCCGAGCCACGGCAGCGGGCTGCGGGTCACCTCACTGGACGATCTTCTGGAGCGCTGCGGGAACGGCGGATGGATCGCCTCCAAGTTTCGGCGTCAGGATTGTCAGCCCGCTCTGCGCCAAGAGCCGCTTCCCCTGCGGCCCGAGCAGAAACTGGACGAACGCGGTCGCGCCGTCCGGGTTCGGCGCGTTCTGCAGCACGGTGACCGTGAACTCGGCGTTGAGATCGATTGCCGCGGGCGGCACGATCACCGGAATCTTCGCCTGAGCCGCCTCCATCGAATAGAAGAACCCGGCGTCGAGCTGCCCCGCTTCCAGGCGGCCCACGAGCGTCTCCTCGGGAAAGACCTGCGCCGGGTTCTCATCCGGCCCGAGGACCTGCGTCGCCAGGTCCGCCTGGTGATAGTAGGCCGCTGCCTTCTGCATAAACTGGATCGTGAGCGCGCCCTTCGGATCGAGCTTCGGATCCGTCCGGCCGAGCCGGAAGCCGGGCCGAGTCATGACCCCATACCACGCGCTGGATTTCAGGTCGGCCGCGAACGCGCTCCGAGGACTGTAGCCGATCACCAGCGGCGCGGTGGCAAAGCTCGTGTACCACCGGACCCAGTCGCCGTTTGCCGCGCCCCTGAGGGTGTCGTTGACGGACGGGACCGCGCTGATGAACACGTCGCCCTGCCGGAGCTTTCCCTTGATCTGATTCGCCACGGCCCCCGAGCCCGCGCCGTAGCCCTGGTACTGATCGCCGCTCGCGGTCGCGAACGCGGGCCCGATCACCTGCTCCATGATGTACACGAGCGATCCCGCGTACAGGACCGAGACTGTGCCGGCCGCGCTGCTCGGCGGCGGCACGGCGATCCCAGCCCCCCCGACGACGAGTCCCAGCAGCACCAGCCACACCCGAATTGCACGCCAGCCTGGCATGTCCGTGCCCTCCGTCTGCGAAATGTCGAGCGCCGTTTAGGAGAACACGGGCTGCGGCGTGCCGACCTCGCTGGTGTCGTACCCGCCCGCCGCCTCAAGATCACGGCGCACCGCGTGGCGCTGGACGGTCTCTAAGAACGCCTCGACCGGCGGCGCCCCGATGAGGGCGCGCGGGATCACCAGGTCGTAGTGCTCACGCTGCAGCGGCACGAACGCGAGTCCGAGCGCCCGGGCGGCCGCGTGAATCCCGACGCCCGCGTCGACCAACCCGAGCGCCACCGCCTGCGCGACCGCGAGATGGGTGGGCGCCTCCCGGTCGTACCCGTCCACCTCCGCCGGGGACACGCCGCACCGCGCCAGCTCCGCGTCCAGCAGTACGCGGGCCCCGCTGCCTCGCTCGCGATTGATGATGCGCACGCCCGGCCGCGCGAGGTCGGCGACCTCGTGGATGCCGCGCGGATTTCTCGGCGCGACCATGAGGCCTTGGTCCCACGTCACGAACCGCACCGCGATCACGGGACAGCCCCGCAGCGCGCGCCGGATCTCGGGCAGGCTCCCCTCCCCCGTCCGGTCACCGCGCAGGTGCATCCCGGCCACGTGCGCGGCGCCGCTCCGCAGCCATCGGAGCGCCTGCAGGCTTCCCGCCGGCAGCCACCGCAGCCCGAAGGCCGGATACGCGCGCCGCAGGTGGCCCGCCACGACGGGCGTCGTCGGGTCGCATCCCGCGACGACCAGGGTCTGACCCGCGCGCGCGCGCGACCCCGTGAGGGTGACCCGCACCGTGGAGCCGCGGCGGCCGGCGACGATGCCGTCCGCTTCGGGCAGTCCCGCCGTCGTGGCGAGCGCCCCCACGAGCGGGATCGCGATCGAGCGGCCGCCGATCGTTGAGAGCTGCACGCGCGCACCGTCCGCGATCTCGCGGGTCTCGCCGACGAGCGCCGCCGTGACCTCGAGGTCGGGGTCCGGGACCTGAAACAGGTCCTCCACCCGGCACGAGAGCGCGGCCGCCAGCCGGAGCGCGAGGACCGTCGCGGGGGCAGTCCGCCCCGCTTCGATCGCGTTCACGGTCTGCCGGGAGGCGCCGACGCGGAGGGCGAGCGTCTGCTGCGACCATCCCCGCCGTTCCCGCCATTCGCGCACGTGGTTGGTAAGTGCCGGACGCTGCCGCACGGGATGCGCCCCCTGTCAACTAGAGTTTCCTCATGACAAGATTGCTTGTCATGCGAACGGAGTCCTTCTCCTCGGGCTGTGGGACCGGGAGGACCGGCGGCCCGGGAACGCCAACCTGTACCGTTGTAGGTCGCACGCCGAGGTCTTCAGCCGGGGCCGGGACGCCTCCCGAGAGTCTATTGGGAGGCGTTGTGCGTTTGTACGCCGCGGTCTCGGACCGAAGGAGGTTGTGCTGATGGACGTACCTCACCGGAAATCGCCGGACGATCCGCGCCGCGCAGCCGGCGCCCCCGCCGACCCGCTTGAGTTCCCGCCCGAGTCGCGCGCGCGGTGGGAATGGTCGGCCGAGGAGATCCGCCGCGTGGGGCACCGGGTCGTGGACCTCATCGCCGAGCACCTGACGACGCTGCCGGACCGTCCGGTGTTCCGCCCGTATCCACGGGCGGAGGCGGACGCGCTGCTCGCGGCGCCGATGCCGTCGGAGGGCATCGACCCGTCTCGGATTCTCGAGCAATTCGCCGCCGCGATCGAGCCGTATCCGTTCGGCAACGGACACCCGCGCTTCTACGGCTGGGTCAACTCGCCGCCCGCGGTGATCGGCGTCTTCGCCGAGGCCCTCGCCGCGGCGATGAACCCGAGCTGTGCCGGCGGCAATCACGCCGCGGTGTACGTGGAGCACCAGGTCCTGCGCTGGTTCGCGGCGATGCTGGGGTTTCCGGAAGACAGCGGCGGACTCTTGGTGAGCGGGGCCTCGATGGCGACCGTGACGGCGCTTGCGGTCGCGCGGCACACCGCGACCGGGGGTGCGGTGCGGACGCGGGGACTCCAGCGGAACGGCGCGCCGCTCGTCGTGTATACGAGCGTCGAAGGGCACGGGTGCGTCCAGAAGGCCGTCGAGCTGCTCGGCCTCGGCGCCGAGCACCTGCGCCTGGTGCCCGCCGACGCGGAGTTCCGGCTGCGGGTGCCGGATCTCGAGCGCGCGATCGCGGGCGACCGCGCCGCGGGACTCCGGCCGATGGCCGTGGTCGCAAACGCGGGCACGGTGAACACCGGCGCGATCGATCCGCTCGCCGAGATCGCCGCGGTGTGCCGCCGGGACGGGGTGTGGCTGCACATCGACGGCGCGTACGGCGCTCCCGCGATCCTCACCGATCGGTACCGCGAGGCGCTCGAGGCGATCGGGCTCGCCGACAGCGTCGCGGTGGATCCGCACAAATGGCTGTACGTGCCCGTGGAAGCCGGGCTCGTGCTCGTGCGCGATGCCGCCGCGATGCGCGACGCGTTCAGCTTGGTGCCGCCCTACCTGCGCACGGACGGCCGCGCGGCGGGCGTCGGCGGCCCGCCGTGGTTCAGCGAGTTCGGCGTCCAGCAGACGCGCGGCTTCCGCGCCCTCAAGGTCTGGATGGCGCTCAAGCACCACGGCCGCGCCGGGCTACGCGGAGGCGATCACGCGGGATATGGCGCTCGCGCGGTACCTGGCGTCGCGTATCGAGGCGGCGGATGACCTGGAGCTCGCGGCCCCGCAGAGCCTGAGCATCGTGTGCTTCCGCTACGCGCCGGCGGCACTGCGGGCGACGCCGGAGCGGACCGACGCCGTGAACCGCGCGGCGCTCGAGACCCTGCAGCTCGGCGGGCGCGCGTTCGTCTCGAGCACGACCCTCGGCGGACGGTTTGCCCTTCGGGCGTGCCTCATCAACCCCCGCGCGACGCGTGCGGATCTGGATCTCTTGGTCGACGCGGTGCGGGCCGCCGGACAGGACGCCGCCCGCTCGGGCCCCCCGCCGTCGGGCGGCACGGCGTAGCGCACGTGCAGACGCGGGGTCACGCCGGGGGCGGCCCCGCCGCGAGGTACCGCGACGGCAGCGGGTGGCCGAGGAACCGCGCGAGGGGGCCGGCGGGACGCGAGCCGGTCACGGCGGTGCTGGGTCAGGATCCGGCGCCCCGATCTCCGCGACGATTGCTCCGTTCTCGACCCGCTGTCCGACACCGACGTGCAGGGCGCGGACCGTGCCCGCGCGCGGCGCCCGGATGACGTGCTCCATCTTCATGGCCTCGACCACGAGGAGCGGCTGCCCGAGCCTGACCGCCTCGCCGCGCTGGACGAACACCTGCATGACCGCCCCCGGCATCGGCGCGCGAAGCGCGTCCCCCTCGGGCGCGCTCCCGCCGGCCCGCCGGGCGCCGCGGTCGACCTCGTAGGCCGCGGTCACGCCGTCCACGTGCAGATACGTGCGGGACCCGGCGGCCGCCCATCGCGCGAGGTGGGTGCGGCCGCCGAACTCGACGGCCGCGAGGCCCGGCTCCAGCATCGTGAGGCGCAAGCGAAGCGACCGGCCTCCGATGTCGACCACCCACTCGTCCCCGCTCCGCGACACGTCGCACGCGACGTCGGCCCCGTCGAGACGCAGCACGAGTTCACTCACGGGCGGCGCCCAATCGCCACGACCCGAGCGCGTCCCACGGATCCGCACCGGTCTCGCGGGCGGCGGGACCCTCCGGAGGCCGGTGGGGGCGTGCGTCGCTCCCGTGGAGCATCGCGAGCACCGCGCCCACCGCGAGCGCGGACTCGGGCACGTCCCCGCGCCATCCCGTGAAATACCGCTCGAGAAACCGGGTCGTCGTCTCGCCCCGGCGAAATGCGTCGTGACGGACGATCGCGCGCAGATACTCCAGGTTGGTGCCGCACCCGAGAATGACGTACTCGGCGAGCGCCGCGTCCATCCGTGCGATCGCCGCTTCGCGCGTCTCCCCGTACGCGATCACTTTCGACAGCATCGGATCGTATTCGATCGGCACACGCCATCCGGCGCGCAGGCCCGAGTCCACCCGGACGCCGGGTCCGCGCGGCTCGACGAGCGTGAGGATCGGCCCCGGGGTCGGGCGGAAGTCGTGCGCGGGATCCTCGGCGCTCACCCGGCACTCGATCGCGCAGCCGCGTAGCCCGCGGTCTGGGATCTGGGGCCCGGCAAGGCGGCCCCGTCCGCGATCCGCAGCTGCCACGCGACAAGATCGAGGCCCGTCACCGCCTCGGTGACCGGGTGTTCGACCTGCAGCCGCGTGTTGACCTCGAGGAAGTACAATCGCCCTTCGGCGTCGACCAGGAACTCCACCGTGCCGGCGTTGACGTAGCCCGCGGCGCGGGCGACCGCGACCGCCGCGTGCTCAAGACGCGTCCGCAGCGCGGGGGTGACAAACGGAGACGGCGACTCCTCGATAATCTTCTGGTGCCGCCGCTGGATGCTGCACTCACGCTCGCCGAGCGCCCAGACCGCGCCGGCGCCGTCGGCGAGCACCTGCACTTCGATGTGCCGGGCCTCGTCGACGTGACGCTCGAGCAACAGCGCGTCGCGTCCGAACGCCGCCTGTGCTTCACGGCGCGCGGACCGCAGCGCGTCCGGAAGCTCCGCGGGCGACCCCACCCGCCGCATGCCGCGGCCGCCTCCCCCCGCGGCGGCTTTGATCATGACCGGAAAGCCGAGACGCGCGGCCGCCTGGGCCAGCGCGTCATCGGACGCCTCGGGCGCGTCGTAGCCGGGGACGACGGGCACGCCGTGTGCGTCCGCCAAGCGGCGCGCCTCGGCCTTGTCGCCGAGCCGTGCGATCACCTCCGCCGGCGGGCCCACCCACAGGAGACCGGCGCCGCGCACGGCGTCCGCGAACGCCGGGGACTCCGCGAGAAACCCGTACCCGGGGTGCACCGCGTCCGCGCCGGAGCGCCGGGCCGCGTCGAGCATGCCGTCCGACGTCGAGGTAGGTCTCCTGAGCCGCGGTCCCCGGCAGCGCCACGTGCGCGTCCGCGAGCCGCACGTACAGCGCGTCGCGGTCCGGCTCCGCGCACACCGCCACCGTCGCAAGCCCCAGCTCGCGGCACGCCCGGATGATGCGGACGGCGATCTCCCCTCGGTTCGCGATCAAGACCGTGTGCATGCCTACATGCGGAACACGCCGGGGTGCATGCCGTCGATCGGGGCGTTGAGGGCGGCAGACAGCGCGAGCCCGAGGACGGTGCGGGTGTCGGCGGGATCGATGACGCCGTCGTCCCACAGCCGGGCGGTGCTGTAGTACGCGCTGCTCTCTTCCTCGTATTTGGCCAGAATGGGGGCGACGATCGCCTCCTCCTCGGCGGGGGTGAGCGCGCGGCCCGCGCGGCGCAGCTGATCGCGCTTGACCGTCAGCAGCACCATCGCCGCCTGCTCGCCGCCCATCACGGAGATGCGGGCGTTCGGCCACATCCACAGAAAGCGGGGCGCGTACGCGCGCCCGCTCATCGCGTAGTTGCCGGCGCCGTAGGACCCGCCGATGACCACCGTGAACCGCGGCACGCCGCACGTCGCGACGGCGTGCACCATCTTGGCCCCGGCCCGGGCGATGCCGGCGGCCTCGTATTCCCGGCCCACGATGAACCCGGTGATGTTCTGCAGAAAGACGAGTGGCACGCGCCGCTGGCCGCACAGCTCAATGAAATGCGCGCCCTTCTCGGCGCTCTCGACGAACAGGACGCCGTTGTTCGCCACGATCCCGACCGGGATCCCGTGGATGTGGGCGAACCCGGTCACGAGCGTCGTCCCGTACAGCTCCTTGAACTCGTGAAACCGGCTCCCATCGACCAGTCTCGCGATCACGTTCCGCGCGTCGAACTGCCGCCGCAGGTCGGTCGGCAGGATGCCGTAGATCTCGCGCGGATCGTAGCGCGGCGCCTCCGGCTCGACGAGATCGATCGCGGGTGCCTTCACGCGGTTCAGGGTCCCGACGATCTCCCGCACCAGCGCCATCGCGTGCGCGTCGTCCGTGGCGAGGTAGTCCGTGACGCCGCTGCGGCGGCAGTGCACGTCGGCGCCGCCGAGGTCTTCCGCGCTGACCTCCTCCCCCGTCGCGGCCCGCACGAGCGGGGGTCCTCCGAGAAAGATCGTGCCAGTCCCGCGGACGATCACGGCCTCATCCGACATCGCCGGCACATACGCCCCGCCGGCGGTACACGATCCGAGCACCGCGGCGATCTGCGGGATTCCCCGGGAGGACATCGTCGCCTGGTTAAACATGATGCGCCCGAAATGCTCCCGATCGGGATAGACCTCCGCCTGCAGCGGGCAGGAACACGCCGCCGGAATCCACGAGGTACAGACACGGCAGACGATTGTCGAGGGCGATCTCCTGCGCGCGCACGTGCTTTTTGACCGTCGGCGGGTAGTACGTCCCGCCTTTCACCGTGGCGTCGTTCGCCACGATCATGCACTCGAGCCCGCGCACGCGCCCGATCCCGGTGACGATCCCCGCACCGGGCGCCTCGTCCCCATACATGCCCCACGCCGCGAGCGGCGAGAGCTCCAAGAACGGTGCGCCGGGGTCGAGCAGGAGATCGATGCGCTCGCGGGCCGTCCGCTTGCCCTGCGCGCGAAGGCGCTCGTGCGCGCGCGGTCCGCCGCCCTCACGGACCTTCGCGAGCCGCTCGGCGAGGATTCCCGCCAAGCCCTCGTGATACGCGCGATTGGCTGCGAATTCCGCAGCGTCCACATCGACGTGCGATTCGAGGACGCTCATCCGACGGTTCTATTCCATTCTGCCGCGCGAACGCACCTCCACGCGCCCGCGCGCCGCACCGCGAACCGCTCACGTGGAGGCCGAGGGATCCTCACGACGGCGGGACGGACGCATCTCCGGGGGCGCCACGGGGCGCTGACCGCGCCGGCGCACCAGCGCCGACCGCCGCCGCGATCAGCTCGGCGTTGTCGCGCGCGCGTCGTCCGTCGGCCAGGTCGAGCGTGTCTTCGAGTCCCACCCGGATGTCGCGGGCGCGGCCGAGCGCCGCATCGAGCACCGCCCACGTCGCCGGCCCGTCCCCGTGATGTACGCGCGGCATCGTGATCCCCGCGCCGTCGAGGACCGCGTCGATCGCCGCCGCGGCGGCGACGGCCTCCCCCGGGTCGGACGGCTGGGCCTCGACGAGCAGCCGCAGACACTGGGGCGCCAGGCCGAGGACGACGAACGCCTCGGCGTCCCGGACCGTCCACAGTCCGGCTTCGATGCCGATCCGGCGGCGCGATCAGCGCGGCGCACAGGTCGGCGACGCCCGATTCCGACAGATTCACCGAGACGAAGTCCGGGAGTACCGTCCACGCGTCGATGAGCCCGAGCCGCGCGCGTGGGTCCGGCGCCATCCACGCCCCGGTGCTCAGCCCGACCGGCACGCCGGGACACGCGTCGCGAATCGCGGCCAGGGCGGCGCCGCACGCCGCGGCGTCGAGCGTCTCGTGTCCGTCGGCGGTGCGCGGATGGACGTGCAGGGCCGCGGCTCCCGCGGCGACCACGGCGCGCGCGTCCGCCGCCAGTTCCTCTGCCGTCACGGGGACCGCGGCATGCTCCGCGCGACGCCGGCCTCCGTTCAAGCACGCCTTGACGAGAATCGCGCGTCCGGGCTGATGCACCGCGGGAGCGCCCATCCGGCCGCCGTCCCCCACGCTACCCCGTCGTCTCCCCCGCGGTCCCCCGCCGCCGTCGCCGCGGGTCCCCGCGGACTCCGCGGAGCGCGCCTCGTCCGTCGGAGTCGACGCCGCCTCGAGCGCGCGCCGCACGTCGTCGGTCGCCTCGCGGCCGAGGGGGGCGACCGGCGGAATCGGATCCCCGACGTCGCATCCCTGAAGCGCGAGTCCGGTTTTCACGCATGCCGCGAGCGAGTAGCGCTGGAAGACCTCGTTGAGCGCCCAGAGGCGCCGCTGCAGGCGCTCCGCCTCGTCCCACCGTCCCCGCTGCGCGAGCTCGTACAGGGCGACGCACTCCCTCGGCAGGAGGCAGGCCGGGCCCGCCATCCATCCCACCCCTCCGAGCCGGAACACCAGGAGCGGGATGTGGGCGCTGGCGCTGAACACCTTCATCCGGCCGGCGGTCCGGTTCAACACGGTCAGGATCTTGCCGGTTTCGCCCGAGGCTTCCTTGAAGTAGCGCACGTTTGGAATCTCGCTCAACGCGACCACGTGGTCGGGGGTCAGTTCCGCGCCGAGCAGTTTCGGGTTGGAATAGAGGACGATCGGACAGCGCACCGCCTCGGCGACCCCCGAGAAGTATTCCAGAACGCGCGGCGGCGAGAGCGGGAAGTACGTTTGTAAGATGAGCACGACCCCATCGATCCCGAGATCGAGCAGCCGCTGGACCTGGTCGATCGCGTCGTGTGTCGCGTACGCTGCGACCCCGGGCACGATCGGCACGCGGCCGCGCGCGGCGTCGACGGTGATGCGGACGATCTCGGTGCGCTGGGCCGGTGTGAGATACGGAAACTCCCCGGTGCTGCCGAGGGGGCTGAGGCCGTGTACGCCGCCCGCGATCAGGCGCTCCACCAGCCCGCGCAGCACCTCTTCGCGTACGCGCCCCGACCGATCCACCGGGGAGACGAGATACGGGAAGATCCCGTGAAATGGCTCGGACATCGTCGGCCACCGTCCTCGCAGCGCTCTTGCCCCCGGGGCGTTCTGGCGGCGCACGGGAGATTCCTCCGGCCGCCGTGCGGTCACGTCACCGGCGGACGGTCTCCGGAAGGAGAGCGGCGAGCCGCGTGCCAAGTAGGTCTCGGCTCGGCGCGTCTATCGGCGGCGGCGCGGATCCGCGGGCGTCCGACCGATCACGTCATCCCTGGGTGGTGTTGAGCGATGTGCGCGGCTCGCGTGTTCAAGATCGCGGTGATCCCGGGAGACGGGATCGGCGTGGAGGTGATTGAGGAGGGAGTGCGCGTGCTCGACCACCTGGCCCGCACCGCGGCCGGGCGAGTTCGCGTTCGAGTACGTCCGGTTTCCCTGGGGATGCCAGTACTACCTCAAGACCGGCACGATGATGGACCCCGACGGACTCGACCGCCTCCGCGAGTTCGACGCGATCTACTTCGGGGCCGTGGGATGGCCGACCGTTCCCGACCACATCAGCCTGTGGGGCCTCCGGCTCGCGATCTGTCAGGGGTTCGACCAGTACGCCAACGTGCGCCCCGTCCGGCTGCTCCCGGGGATCCAAAGTGCCCTGCGCCACCCGCCGGCGGTGATGGCGTGGGTGGTGATCCGCGAGAACACGGAGGGCGAGTACGCGGGACTCGGCGGTCGCAACCTGCACGGACGCGGCCCGGGCAAGGAGATCGCGATCCAAAGCAGCCTCGTCACGGAGGAAGGATGCGAGCGCATCATGCGCTTCGCGTTCGACCTGGCGCGCACGCGGCCGCGCAAGAAGGTCACCAGCGTCACCAAGTCCAACGCCCAGCAGTACGGCATGGTGCTGTGGGACGAGGTGTTTCGCCGGGTCGCGCGGGACTACCCGGACGTGGAGACCGACCAAGGGCTCGTCGACGCGATGGCCGCCCGCTTCGTCCTGCGGCCCGACACCCTCGAGGTCGTCGTCGCGTCGAACCTGTTCGCCGACATTCTCTCCGACCTGGGCGGCGCGCTGGTCGGAGGCCTCGGCATCGCCGCGAGCGCCAACCTCAATCCCGAGCGCCGGTACCCCAGCATGTTTGAGCCGGTGCACGGGTCCGCGCCCGACATCGCGGGACGAGGCATCGCCAACCCCATCGGCGCGATCTGGAGTGCGGCGATGATGCTCGAGCACCTCGGCCTCCCCGCGCAGGCCGACCGCGTGCTGCGGGCCGTCGACGCGACGACCGCCGCGGGGCAGGTGACCCCGGACCTGGGGGGACGCGCGACGACGCGCGACGTCGGCGAGGCGGTGATGGCGCGGCTCTCGGCGACGGCCGTGCCGAGCGGGGCCACGGGCGGAGATCTCGCGCCGAGCTGACCCGGGGGGGCCGACGGTTACGGAGGAAATACCAGGAGCGCCGGCACGTAGCCCGCAGCCCCGTCGGGCGTCCCGACGAGCGCCGCGGTGCTGCTCGTCAGCCGCTCGGGCGTCGGAAAGAGCAAGATCTCTTGACCCACCGTGTCGCCGTGCACGTCGTAGAACGCGCGTACCGAGACGACGACTCCTTTTTTCACCAGGGGCAGTTGCGCCAGGTACGCCGCCTTCAACTCCCCCTGCTGCGCGGTCTCGGTCACGCCCAACACGGCGAGGGCGACCGAGACATCGCAGCACGGCAACAGATGGGATGCACTCTTGATGGCGGTGTCGTAGGGCAGCTTGATCGCGGATTGCCGGAGCGCCCCGGACGGCGCCGAGCCCGAGCTCCACGGGAGCGGAATCCGGA
>CAWBBU010000002.1:0-120765 GCA_963787105.1 uncultured Bacillota bacterium | reverse complement strand
GAGCAGACATGATGGTGGCGGCGACGAGGCTGACGAGCGCTCAGCTGGAAGAGCTGCACTCACACGTGCGCTGCCTCGCGACACTGCTCGACGACCCGGACCGCTACGCGGCAGAGGACCTGTCGTACCACGAGACGATCTCACGAATGTCGGGCCACGTGCTCGCCCGCTCGATCCTACGCACGGTACAGCCCGTCGCCTTGGCCAACTCCTACTACGGCGCGACGCACCGGACCCGAAGCGACAACCTCCGCTCCCACAAGGGTCACGTCGAGATTTACAACCAACTCCTCAGGCACGATCCCGACGGAGCAGCACGTGCCGTGGAGGCTCACATCCTCGACTCATGGGCCGCCTACAAACGACACGCTCCGGCGCTTCAAGCGAGGGGACTAGCCCGTTCGGCGGGCAGCTAGCCCTTTCTCGTCGCCGACCCAACGAACCCGGGCTCTCTGCAACCGCGATCGTTATCGTAGTGGCCGATGCTCAACGACGCGAAAGGTCAGCCGCGGCTGTGAATGTGGAGTGTTGTGACGTCCCGCTGCGCAAC
Source organism: uncultured Bacillota bacterium (assembly GCA_963787105.1). GTDB lineage: Bacteria > Sysuimicrobiota > Sysuimicrobiia > Sysuimicrobiales > Segetimicrobiaceae > JAJPIA01. The sequence continues at coordinate 120,215 of CAWBBU010000002.1, read as the reverse complement.
CCCAAGCTCGAGTCAGGTCGCGTTCTCCGGACCAGGACACCTGCTGGCCGGATAATCCTGTCCGGCCGACATATGCACGGCCCGTTTATCAGCGGCTTCGCGGCTCGGCCTTACCTTCTGGGACCCGGAACCCTGGGGGGCGAGCCGGTGCCTTGACGGCGAAGACCAAGGAACTGGACGGACTGCGCCGCGGCAGCGGATCCATCACTGGTTGAGCCCGCGGATCGACCTTCGGTGGCTGACCACATTGGCCCGATGACCCCTGTGACCGGAAACACGGTTCAGGTCTGCACGCGGGCAATTCCATGCTCGATCGCCGCCTCTCGTTCAGCAATACGTGAACTGAAACAGGCAGCTCCATTGTTCTGCCGCCGATGATCGCCATCACATAGCCGCAGATCTCCGCGCCGGTATCCGTGCTCACGTCCCCGTCCGGATTCGCTTTGGGCGGCACGTTCGGCGCGCCCCCGGGGCCCAGGAGGAATGGATCGAGGTCGGACTGATCAATGCCGCACCCGTCCGGCGGCGCCACGGGCTGGGTCAGACCGCAGGGGAAGACCGCTCCGCTCGTCTGGAACCACAGCATGAGCCATACCATCACGTACGCGTCGTTCAGCGCCCCGGCGTTGATGCCCGGCGGGAGCGCGCCGAACGTCTTCTGGGCGACGGCCATCCACCATTGTGCGAAATCAATCGGGACCACGTACCTGTGGGAACGGCGCGAGGACGTCGTTCAGGATCGTCTGCCGGATCGACGGGGTCGGCCGGCCCGAAGTTGAGTTTCTTGTGGAGGTTGGCGCCGCACAGGGAAGGCCATTGGTCGTAGGACGGTGAGGGCGTGTCGGCTGTCAGGGTGGGGCGCGTGCCGTTCTCGGCCGCATACTGATAGAACCCATAGACCCAGGCGTCGACGTAATTGCTGACGAAGCGCTGACGCCACCACTGCGTCCGAGGCGGTCCCCCCACGACGGAGTTCAGAAAGGGGCTGCCGCACACTTTGCAGGCGTAGCCGACGAGATACCCGTACGCGTAGGCCTGCATGCGCGCGTCCTTCGACGCCGTCGCGCCGTCCAGAAGGTTTCTGAGGAACAGGCCCGACTTCTTCCAATGGAGGAAGTCCCGTGCTTCCCACTGCGTCGCCGGGGGCACCGTGTCGGCGGGCGACGATGTGTCGACGTTGGGTTTGAGGTCTTGCCCGATGGTCTGCGCGATTTGCTTGGCGGTGGCAAAGGTGCCCTGGATCAGGGTGGCCAACTCGGTGCTCAGGGTGTCCAATTGGTCGGCAAATCCGGCGTCGGCGAGCTTCTTGAGCGCTCCACGGTCCTCGTTATCGAGGACCGGCTGCAACTGGTTCATGAGGGTAGTCAGCTGGCTGAGCAACGCAAGAAATCCGGTATCCGTGCCGACGAGACCCAAGATCTGCTTCCAGATATTCTGATAGTTGGCGCCGCCCGGTGTCGGATCCGACGGCATAAAGTCGCCGATCGACGCGCCGATGGCACCGAGGTAGGCGTATCCCGGCTGATTCTTCATCACCCCGGAGAACTGTGTCAGGCCCTCTGCGTCCAGTTCAGCAATCGTAAGGTCGAGAGCCGTGAACGCGGTGGGGATACCCGGCATGGATGCGCTCCTCTCTCGTGAGACGGGATTCATGCCCAGGCGGTGTCACGATGTCTTCAGCGGGCGGGGAGCGGCGTCGTCGCGAAACCCATCCAACAATACAATTGTAGGGCACACCGTATCAAACATGTAACAAGAATGAGGGACGCAGCCGTCAAGGACTCGTCAAGGCTGATTCGGCGGCTCGGTCGCGCCAGGCCCGCCCATCGCGCCGCCGATCCACATAGTCGTGAGCAGGGGCACCCGGTGATCCGGAGCAGGTGACCGGCGCGGGGTACGGTAATGATGTACGCGGCTCCGGCCCGGCGGGTAATGGGTGTGGGGGCCGAGATGAACTCATGATAGTCACCGCGCACAGCGCGACCGAGTATCTGCCGAGTCCCGCGCGCAGCGGTGTGGCGCTGTGCTTGTCCGGAGGAGGCTTTCGGGCCGCGCTGTTCCATCTCGGGGCCCTCCGGCGGCTCAACGAATATGGGGCACTGTCGCAGGTCGACACCATCTCGTCGGTGTCCGGCGGAAGTATTTTGTCGGCGCACCTGGCCGATCGGATTCGTGCGTGGCCGGCCGCGGGGGACGTGGTGCCCGACTGGGAGGACCAGGTCGCCGCGCCGTTCCGCGAGTTTACGGGCAAGAACCTTCGGACGTGGCTTCCCCTCCTGGGCTTGGCGCAGCAATTCCTCCGCCGGGACGTGACTCGGGGGGCCGCAACAGAGGTCCTCGCACAGCGTTACGAGGAGCGTCTGACCCGTCTCCGCTTTCCCGAGCTTCCCAATCGGCCGAGATTCGTCATCTGCGCGACGGACTTGGTGTTCGGCGTCAACTGGGTGTTCGATTCGGGAGCGTATGGAACGGACTCGGGCCGCTTCGGAGACTATCAGGCCGGCTACGTGCAGCCGGCGCCGTCCTGGTCCGTGGGCCGCGCGGTGGCCGCCTCGTCGTGCTTCCCGCCCTTATTCGTTCCAATGCGCACCGGCCTCAACTCCGGGAATCTTGGCGGCGGGCTGTACAGCGGGGACGATCGCGGCCAACTCATCGGCGGCATCGGCCTCACCGATGGAGGTGTCTACGACAACCTCGGCCTTGAACCCGTGTGGAAAGACCACCGCGTCGTGCTCGTGTCCGATGGGGGAGGCATCTTCAAGGCTGCGCGCCCGCGGGGTCTGCGGTGGCGTATGGAACGATACCTCGCGGTGACGAGCGAGCAGGCGCGCGCCGTCAGGAAGCGGTGGCTGATCTCGAGCTTTCTCGCCGGTCAGGTCACCGGCACGTATTGGGGCATCGGCAGCGCAGCCGCGAACTACGGCACAGGCACCGACGGGTATGCAGAACGCCTCGCGCAGGACGTCATCGCCGAGATCCGGACGGATCTTGACGCGTTCTCGCCGGCGGAAGCCGCGATCTTGGAGAACCACGGATACCTGCTGGCGGAGGCTGCGATTCAGGCGCACCTTGGCGGCGCGATCACGATCCCGGTGCCCGCTCCCGCGCTGAACATCCCGCATCCCGAGTGGATGGACGAGGACAAGGTGCGGCGCGCTCTTGTCTCAAGTGCCCATCGTCACGTCTGGGGACGCCGGTGACGCGAACGCGGCGGCGCCGTACCCGACCCCTCAGATCGCCGGGCCGGCTCCGAGGCGCAGCCCTGACATGGATGCCCAGCACCGGCGGTGCAACCGCGGCGGCCGATCCGCCGTAGTGGGGTCCGGCTCCCGTCCGCTGCTCGGGCCGATTCGCTACTTCCCGCGCTCGATATGCTTGAGGGCGTGCGTGATGGCTTCCGCGGCGGCACTGATGACGTGTGTGACCTTGTTGCGCTCGCGGATGAGGCGTGTCTCCAGCGCGTGGTACTCGTGGGAGCCGCGGGACAATCCGCGCAGCTTGGCGGCGGACTGCAGCACCGGGACCGGCGGGATCGGCACCGCAAGATCGTGGTCGAACGCCCCCGCCGCGGTGTAGTTGATCGGGATGAGCGCGCGCCCGGCTCTCATCAGCGTGTCGTTCACGAGCGACGCGGCGTCGCGCTGTTTGCGCGTGCCGCGTCCCGTCCCGAGCGAGGCCCCGAGCCGTTCCGCCGCGGCATGCAGCCGGTCCGCCGCCGCGGATAACCGCGCGACCGCGTCGAGCGGAGCCGTCAGGTCGAAGACGTCGCCCACGGCGTGCTGGATGTGTCGAAGCGTGTCGCCAAGCTCGCGGGCGGCGGCCCGGTAGTCAAGCGGCAGCACCGGCGCCGTGCACCAGCGCCACAAGACGAGCGCGTACACCTCCGCGTCGCGGCGCAGGTTGTCGCGGTCGATCTTGTCGAGGGTGTCGTCCGTCGTGTGCCACCACCAGCCGAGACCTCCCGACGTCCGCGGAGCGCCGGTCAGCAGCGCGAGGCCCGCGGCCGTGGCGGACTCGGCCGGGGGCTGCACGGACACGCCGCCGAACATCGACGGAACGCCGATGCCCCAGAACGACTGGTCGCCCATCCGGCCGATTCGGTGATGCTGCAGTTCCTGGCCCGCGACGTCGCTGATCGCGCGCGCCGCGCTCGCCCACGTTTCGGCCATGGTCTGCGACTCGCTCATCACCGTGGCGCCCGTGGCGCCGGACGAGTCCACGTTGAGATGCAGCACCGCGTTGCGGTAGAGATCGTCCCAGTGATGATCCGCGTACCACGTTGAGCCCGAGTACCGGCCGTGGGAGTGCCCGGACCAGAACGCGTAGCGGATCCCGCGCCGCAGCCGCGCCCGGCGCTTGCTCATGAGGCGCGCGGTTTCGAGCATCACCGCGTTGGCGCTGCCGTTGTCCATGGCGCCGTAGTGCCACGAATCGACGTGCCCGCTGAACAGCACGTAGCGGTCGGGGTCGTCGCGTCCCTTGATCTCGGCGATCAGAATAGGCGTCTCCCGCCAGCGGGTGTCGACCGCCGCGTGGATCCGCACCCGCAGCGTGCCTTCGCGCGCCCGCGCCCGAAGCACCGCGCCGTCAGGTTCGCGCACGGAGATCGTGGTGATCGTGGGCAGGCGGCTGAGCGTTTCGGGCGTCGGCGCTCCCCAGATGGTGGAGACGATCATTTCGTGCAGTTCGGGCGGATTGATGAAGATCACACCGGCGAGGCCGGCATCCTCGGCGGCCCGCGCCAACGTGGGCATCGCCAAGCCATCCACGAGTCCGATCTTGCCGTGCAGCGAGCCGGAGCCGAACTCACCGGTGCCGAGATCGACGACCTCGCCCTCGAGGCCGTCCGGCGGCGTCGGCGCCGAGAATGCGTGGGTGATGCACTCGATGCGGTGGTGCGGCATGCCGGCGGTCTCGAGCGACGCCGCGCCCGGCCACGAGATCAGCGCGTCGTGCTGCTCGCGGTGCGTGTCGAGGCCGAATCCTCGGAGCGTAGTCTCGAGGTACTCGAACGCCTGCGCCTCCGGCTCGCTGCCGGACGTCCGCACCCAACGGGCGATGTGTTTCGTATAGTCCATGAGTTTGGACGGGGACACTGCCTGCCGTATCGCCTGCTCGGGATCGTTCGGCATGACTGCCTCCTGATGTGCGTGGGAGATGGGGTCACGAACAGAATTCGAGGAGAGGTCCCGCTTTCCTGGAATCCGGAGCGCGGTCCGTCGGCCGCTTAGGGGGGCGGGGTCCGGCCGGCGCCGGGAGGCGCGGCTTCCGTCGCGGACACCACGGCCACCGGCTGGATCGCGCGCGCGATCTCGGAGACCACGACCTGCAGCGCGGCGGCGACCGGGATCGCGAGGAGGCCGCCGAGGATGCCCGTCAGCTCGATGCCCGAGAGCAGCGCGACGAGCGCGAGCAGCGGGGAGATCCCCACGGCGCGCGACATGATGCGTGGCACAAGAATGTGCGGCTCGACATTCATCACGATGACGTAGAAGATGACGACCGCGACGAGGCGCCACAACGGTTGGGACAGTCCGATGAGGACCGCCACCACGGCGCTCAGCGTCGGACCGAGCAGCGGGACCAATTCCCCGAGCCCGGCGACGATGCCGATCAGCGACGGGAACGGCATGCCGACCGCGAGCATGCCGATCGTGACGATCGCCGCGACGACGGCCGAGAGCAGGAGCTGCGCCCGCAGCCATCCGCCGAACTTCGCGCCGATCTCCAGCAGCACGAGCTCGACGCGGGCGCGGCTGTCCGGCGGAAAGAGCCCGAGGAACGAGGCTTTCATCGTCGCGCCCTCGAGCAGCATGTAGAAGGTGAGGACCAGGATGGCGAACAGCCCGCCCACACCGCCGACGAAGAACGACGCGACGCCGGCCGCGGTCGATCCGTACCGCGACAGGTTCGTCACGTCGTGCGGGATTTGATTCAGGCTCGACGAGACATTCGGCAGCCACGGAAGACGCGCCCGCAGCTGGACGTTCCATTCCTGGAGCGCGGCGAGAAACTGCGGCAGGTTCGCGATAAACGCGCGCCCTTCGGCGATCGCCGGCACGATGATCACGGACAGGAGACCGGCGAACACGAGGAACGTCACGAGATAGATGGCGAGAATCGCGATGCCCGCCGGGAGCCGCCTGTCCCCGGGCAGGGCCCGGCGCTCGAGCGCCGACACGAGCGGGGAGAGACCGGCGGCAAAGATCGACGCGATCAGGAGTAGGATCAACACGTCGACGACGTGCACGAGGAACCGCAGCAGCAGCCACGCGAGCAGGACCATCACGATGACCGTGGCCGTCCGGCCGGTCCACTCCCGTGATGTCATCGCGCGCGTGCGCTCCGACATGTTGGGACACCGCTTCTCGCGGGAGCCCGGGGCTCCCTTCCGGGCGGCCGCGCGGGAGCGCCGGGGAGCGCTCAGAAGCGCCCGTTCATCAGCGCGTCGATGACCAGGCCGAGCGCGCCGGCGCCCACCACGAGCGCGGACAGGACGGCGAGGCGGCGGGTCAGGCCGCGGTTGTGGCCGGCCATCTGCGCCACCGGGATGTGGAAGAGCGCGCTGGCCATCGAGGCGATTACGACGCCGTACCCCGCGAGGTCGGGGCGCAGGGAGCCCTGCGCGGCGAGAATGCCCGCCGCGGCGGACGTGGAGGCGCTGCTGACGAGGCCCCCGACCGCCGCGACGACGAGGAAGCCCGTCTGTCCGAATTCGCGGTTGGCCAGTTCGCCGGCGATCGAGATCAGCACGAACAGGGCGCCGAACGTGAGCGCGTGGCGCAGGGAGATCGGCGACTGCATGTGGAGCGGCGCGGTCACCGCGTCCCGCACGTGCACGCGGTACATCACGGCGGCGCTGGCTCCAATCATCAGGACCACCGACAGCCATCCATACGAGAGCGCCCGGGGGTCAAAGACGCCGAGAATGAAGCCGTTGCGCAGCAGCATGGCGGTGTTGGCGGTCGTCATTCCGAGAAGCGCGAACAACGAAAGGCGGTCCGGGTCGCTGCGCGCCCGGCTCGCGAGCTCCGCGACGGTTGCCGTGGAGTTGACGAGCCCGCCGAGCAGCCCCGCCCAGCGGATCCCGCGCGTCCCGTAGATCCGCAGCAGTACGTAGTTGGTGAACGCGATCGCGGAGATCACCACGACCACGGTCCACGCCGACCGGAGGTCGACGAGATGCCAGGGATCCACCCATCCCGTGGGAAGCACGGGGTACACGACGATCGCGACCACGAGCAGAATCAGGGCACCGCGGATCTCCTCGTTGGTCAGGGCCCCGGCGAACCGCACGACCTCGGATTTCCACGCGAGGAGGACCGTGATCGCGACGCCGCATGCCGCGGCTGCGAGGACCTGCCCTTGGCCGACGAGGATGCCGAGGAGCCCCGTCGCGAACAGCGCGACCGTCGTCGTGAGCTCCAACGAGCCGTCCCGCGTCATGCTGCGCCAGTTGAGCAGCGTCGCGAGCGGGATCAGCGCCGCGAATAAGATGTAGGCGGTGATCGGGGAGATCGTCCACGCGAGCGTAAAGGCCAAGGTCACGAACGCGAACGTCCGCACGCCGACGTCCTTGTGGGCCCATTCGCGCTCGAGGCCGACCATCATGCCGATCGCGAGTGAGATGGCCACTCGCTCCATCAGGATGAGGAAATCTCCCTGCGCGCTCGGCAGAATCGACGGCACTATCATTTCGGCGCAGCCGCGACCGGCACGTGGCGGGCGAGTGTGGCGTACGCGTAGCCCGCGGTGAGGGCGAGAGCCACCGCGCCGCTTACGTACGGCAGGACGATCCCCGCGTGGTAGACGAGCCCGCCCCACGTCGGCCCAATGATGCGCCCGAGGCTGTCGAACGAGTCCATGATCCCGATGGAGAGGCCCATGCCGCCGGTCGTGCGCTTCGAGATCAACGACGCCACGCTGGGACGCATCAGGGCGTGTCCGACACCGGCGACCGCGGCGTAGAGCGCGAGCGTCACGATACTGTGCGTTTGGGTGATGAGCAGGTATCCGACCGCGGCGATCACGAGGCCGCCCCGCACGAGGCGCTCCTCCCCAAACCGGTTGATCAGGCGCCCGACGAGCCCGCCGAGGATGATCGCCTGGACGATGCCGACGGCCACGAACACCACGCCGATCGCGCCCGCCCCGGCGGTGCTGCTGAGCCCCAGCCGATCCTGCGCGAACAACGCATAGGTGGCTTCGAGGCTCGCGAGCGCGAACGCGGCCACAAGGGTGACAGTATAGTAGAAGGCCAGCGGCCCGCTGAGCGCCATGCGGATCGCGGCGAGGCGGCGCGGCCGTTCCCGGGACGAGTCGTGGCGGATCGGCTCGGGCAGGGCGCCCCAGCTGAGGGCGAGTGTGACGAGTGCCAACCCGGCGCCTACGAAGAACGGCAGCGCGAGGTTATGCCGCCCGAGGAGACCGCCGATGCCTGGCCCGATCGTGAAGCCGAGGCCCATCGCCGCGCCCATCATGCCCATTCCGCCGCCGCGCCGTTCCTCCGACGTGGTGTCGCCGATGTAGGCCATCGCGGTCGGCAGCGTCGCGGCGCTGAGAATGCCGCCGAGAATGCGGGCCGCGAACAGCTCCCAGACGTGGTGCGAGAGGCCGAACATGACGAACGAGATCGCGTAGCCGATCAGGCCGACCGAGAACACCGGCTTGCGGCCGACCCGGTCGCTCAGGCCGCCCCAGAGCGGCGCGAACAGGAACTGCATAATCGCGTAGCTGGTCGCGAGGAGTCCGATCTGGAGCGGCGTGGCGCCGACCGCGCGGGCGTAGAACTGCAGCACCGGCAGGACGATGCCGAAGCCCATCATCACGACGAAGATCGCGAGGAATAAGACGACGAGGCCCCGATTGCCGATGGGTGAATGCGAGCTCATCCGTGTTGTCCCCTTTCGAAACGGATATCATTATCCGTGCGCGCCAGACGTGCGTCAAGGCGGCGTTGCGCGCCGTGTAGTAGTTCAGCCATGATGTCAGTCACGTTGAGTCACCACAGCGACCGTGCGTGCCGTGGTGATCCCGCTTCGCCGAGCGGTAGCGCGCCGCGCCGCGGCCTCCCGATTATGGGTAACACGTGTGGTGAGGCAGCGCATTGCCGTACAACCGCACCACTCATGGTGAGGCACGTCGAGCCCTTGACACCCCGTCGTGTAGATACCTAGAATCAGGGGGAGCGTTCCTCGGTAGCTCAATGGTAGAGCACCCGGCTGTTAACCGGGATGTTGTAGGTTCGAATCCTACCCGAGGAGCCAATCAAGACTTTCCGCGCGTTCCCTGAAACTTGCTACCCTCTCGTGCGCCTGCAGCGTTCTCCAGGACGGGGGAGCGTGGGAGCAGCACGGTCCTTGTCCTCAAGTATGCCGACCGATCCGGTGGGTGATCATCCTCCCTCACCCCTACCCTGAGCCCCGGCCGCCGATCTTCACCTAGGGCAACCTCGCGTGTCTCAAGGGCATCTAGGGAGAGGCGGCCGAGGGCCCGTTCGTACAACACGCGCCTAGTGAACCCGGACCCGCTCCTGTCTGCGGCGCCCCGAGAGCGAATGGCGTTCTGGAGTCGCGGGAGAGGGGATCGGAGAAGTGTAGTAGGGGCGCCCGACGACAAGTGCACGACACGGCCGCAACAACAAGGATCAACGACCCGAAGGCGCAACTTGGGAGGTGCCTGGAGTCGTGGTAGCGTGAACGGGCGAAATTTGACGCAGCTGAGACAGGTCGTTGCAGTGATGCACCGAGCTGAAAGCGGATGAGTTGTCGGAACAACGCCAAGGCGGCCAGAATGGACCGTTTTGAGTCCGAGCCGAGGTCAGAGGGTCAAGATCACACCTGATACCGGCGCAGCGATGCGGCGAATGTTCCTGGAACGTTCCTGACGATGCCGGAGCTCTACGAAGCTCTGGAGAAGCGGACCGCAACGTAGGCCATTCGCATCCCGCCTGGCCTCCAACCGGCGGCGCGCGATCATTCAAGCTAAGAACGCGCTACAGCGCTACGGGCACGTGGTCCCGCGTGAGGCCGATGTCCCACGCTGATTCACTCCGGAGCACGTGGCAGCGCTGCCGGCGGCGGATCGCGTGATCCTCCTGAACGCCTGTCGCCAGATCACCGCGCTGGAGGCCGAAATTGACGGCCTCAAGGGCGAAACCGCCCGCGGCGTCGCCGACGTGCCGGCGGTCGATCTGCTATTGACGATCACTGGCACGGGCTCGATCGGCGCGGCCGCCACGTGGGCCATCCTCGGGAATCCGCATCGCTTCATCCGGCCCAAACAGGTGACGCGATATGCTGGCCTCCGTACGTTGATTGTGCAATCCGGCGAACAGCACCGGCAGGGACACATCAGCAAGACGGGGAGCCCGCTCCTGCGGACCCTACTGGTGGAGGCCGCCCATACCTGGCCCAGCGGGCAATGGGCCGCTCGGTCAGTTCTACGCCCGTAAGGCGCCGGAGATCGGGGGCCCGCAAAGCCATCATCGTACTCGCCCGCAAGCTCCTCATCGTGGTATGGCGCATGCTCCTGACGGGCGAGGTCTACCGAGCGGCACGCGCGACCACCGTGGCGCGGATACACCGCAAGCTGCAAAGCAAAGCGCCGATCCAGGTGCCCTCCACGGTGCCGGACCGGATCCCGCGCGCGTCACCCGACGGCCGAGAACGGGTGCCGGGGAAACGGTGGGTACGATGAGTCGACCGCGAACGCTTGTTTCGACTCGACTTCAATCACCAGCGGGAATTCCGGTCTACAGCCCGCGCGGTTGGGGCACAAGAGGGTTGGGGGGGAGGTGAACGGAGGCGCTCTGATGCGCGTGCTCGTTGTCACGACCAAACCCCCGGACCTATCGTCGGGCGGGGGACTCCGCACGTTTCACCTGCTTCGCAGCCTCGCCAGGCACCACGACGTGACCCTCCTAACCGGCATCCACGCGGGTGACCCCGACTGCGTCCCGACGGTCAAACCCTACTGTGAGGCCATCGTGACGGTGACGATTCACGACGCCCGGCGCTCCCTGCCTGAACACATCACGAATCTCTTCTCCCCAGCGCCGTACTACCGCGGCATCATGGGCTCGACCGCGTTTCAGACCCAATTCTCCACGCTTATTGAGCGCCAGCGATTCGACGTCGTGCAGGTGGAGAATCTGCGTACCGCGTACGTGGCTGCACCCCTGCGAGGGGTCAAGAAAATCCTCGATTTGCATAATGTGGAGTCAGTTCTGCTTCAACGCCTGGTCAAGCGTACGCCGCTTGGGGTGCGGCGGGCGTTGCTCTGGAGCGACGCGCTGAAACTGCCGGCTTACCAGCGGCGGATCATCCCCCAGTTTGACGAGTCCCTTGTGTGTTCAGAGGCGGATGCCCAGACGCTGCGGCGTCTCGTACCCGGCGCGCGTATCTCGGTGATTCCCAATGGCGTCGACCCCGGGGAATTCTCTCCCCAGCCGGTCGTGTGCGAGCCGCACAGCCTCGTGTTTATCGGGAGCTTCACCTATCACCCGAACGCCGACGCGATGGTATCGTTCTGCCGCGACGTGCTTCCCCGCATCCGCGCGGCGATCCCCGAGGTGCGCCTGTCGATCGTCGGCCGGCGTCCTGGTCCCGAGGTCAAGGCCCTCGAACGCCTTCCGGGCGTCGACGTGACGGGCCAAGTCCCAGACGTGCGGCCCTATCTCGCGCGCGCGGCGGTTGTTATCGTTCCGCTGCACGCGGGCTCCGGCACTCGCCTCAAGATTCTCGAGGCAATGGCGATGGGCAAACCCGTCGTGTCCACATCTATTGGGGCGGAGGGGCTGGATGTGTGCCCCGGACATGATCTCGAGATCGCCGACGGGGTCGGGTCCTTCGCCGACACCACTGTGGCGCTGCTCCGCGACCCCGAGCGGCGGGTGCGTATCGGCATCAACGCTCGGCGGACGGTCACCCAGCAGTATGCGTGGTCGGTCGTTGCCGATCAGCTTGATCGACTGTATCAGTCGATACAATCGGAGGAATGGCTGCGTCAACAAGCTGCCACTGGCGCGGCGGTCAGTTTGCGGCGAACAGTTCCGTCTGGTTAAGGAGTACTGCGATTGTTTCATCGAGCCCGTATCCGAAGTGACTCGGATCGGCAGCCCTCCATGGGCAGCCCGCTCACCAGATGAACGCACGGGCGTGCGGAGCTCGGCGTAGCCCGTTGGTTGCGCGATCTGTGGTCCGTATGCTCGTCCGGTAGATCCATCAGCCAGGTGTCAACGGACGCACTGCCAGAAAGATCGGAGCTTTCACCTTCCCCCCCCGCGCCATATGCCCCGGGCGGCAGCGATGCCATCGGCCTCGTGCATTTCCTCCATCGCCTGAACGGACAGGAATTGGGTAGATCGCGTGAAGAAGGATCACCCCGCTGAGCGCGGCTGCTAACCGGAGGGGTATAGGTTCGAATCCTACCCGAGGAGCCAAGTTTCATTCACGGGGGTCGCGTGGCCGTACCGCGACGGCTCCCGCCGCACACGCTCGAGGCCGGGGGCCGCCGCGGGTGGCCTCCCACGATGGGTTCGGCCGCGGAACGCGAGTGGTTTGGAGGGGCGACGGTGGAGACACTGTGGGAGGCGAGTATCGAGACGCCGATCGGGCCGCTGGTGGCGATCGCGTCCGAGCGCGGTCTCTGCGAGCTGGAGTTCCATCGTGAGGAGCGCCTGCGTCTCCACGCCGCACGGCTTCGCCGCTGGTACGGGGGCGCGGTGCCGGGCCGCGGCACCAACCCGCATCTCTCTGAGACGAGGATCTGGCTGCGGCGTTACTTCGCGGCGCAGTTCGAGGACCTTGCGCCGCTCACTCTCGACACGCGGGGCACCGTGTTTGAGCTGTCGGTTTGGCGCGCAATGCGCGAGATCAGGCTCGGCGAAGTCTCGACCTACGCGGCGCTCGCGTCACGCGTGGGCGTGGAACGGGGCGCCCGGGCCGTCGGTGCCGCATCCCGGCGAAATCCGGTGTGCATCGTGACGCCCTGCCATCGCGTCATCGGGTCAGGCGGATCACTCGTCGGGTACGGCGGAGGACTCGACCTCAAGCGGCGGCTGTTGGAGCACGAGGGCGCGGTCCCGTCTCTGGCGGCGCCAGCATCCGGGCGAGTTAGGTGACGATTCGGTCGACCACCATTGCCACGAACAGCAGGGCGAGGTAGAGCAGCGAATAGCCGAAGAGACCCATCTCCGCCTTCGGGCTGCGCTTGGTGAGCACCGCCCACGCGAGCAAGACGAACACGGCGTCGAGCAGCACGGCCGACACGAGATAGAGCGGACCGAGCGCCCGCATCGGCAGGTAGAGGACCAGGGTGGCCACTGAGAGCGCCAGGGAGTACAAGAAGATCTGCCGCCGCGTCTCCGCTTCTCCCCGCACGACCGGCAACATCGGAATACCCGCCGCGCGGTAATCGTCGGCCTTCGCGAGCGCCAGCGCCCAGAAATGGGGTGGCGTCCACAGAAACACGATGGCGAAGAGCGCGATCGCCGGCGCCGCGAGATGCCCCGTCGCGGCCGCCCATCCGACGAGCGGAGGTACCGCGCCTGCCGCGCCGCCGATGACGATATTCTGCGGCGTCGTTCGTTTGAGCCACCGCGTGTAGACCGCGACGTAAAACACGATGCCGGCGGTCGACAGCGCGGCGCTGAGAATATTGACGCCCCATGCGAACACCAGCACCGAGAGGAGTCCGGTCGTGATGCCGAATCCCACCGCGTGCGTGGGGCGCAGCCGGCCCGCGGGTACCGGCCGGAGACACGTCCGCTGCATGATGGCATCGATGTCGCGGTCGAGGTACATGTTGAACGCGTTCGCCGATCCCGGCGGCGAGCGTGCCGCCGAGCAGCGTGAGCAGGAGGACGCCGAGCGACAGATGATGGGGGACCGCCACGACCATCGTCGTGACCGTCGTGATCAAGAGTAGCATGATGATGCGCGGCTTCATCAGGGCGAGATAGTCGCCCGCGGTCGCGGCGGCGGTGCGGAGCGCGGATGGGCGCACGGCCGGCTGCGTCCAGGGGATCGCCTCGGCCGGATCGTCGACGGAACCGCCGGCGATGGTGCGCAGCGTTCCGACCCCGGCCCGCGCCGCAGCGCGATCGGCCGCGGGCTGCGGGGCCGCGAGCGCGACCAGCACCACGAGCGTGCCGAACAGCGCCGCGGCGAGCGCCAGGTGTGTCCCCTGCACCGCGGGCATGAGGCGCGTCATGACGTTGAGCACGCCGACCGCAAACTGCGCGAGCACGAGCACGACGGCCGCATTGGCGATCGCGGCCAGCTCCCGCACGCGCGTGCGCGCGGCGGCCACCGCGGTGACGATTACCAATAGCGTCACGAGGACGGCCCAGAAGCGGTGCAGCATGTGCGCGTGGGCCGGCCAATCTGCCGGCAAGAGCTCCGTTCCCCGGCACATCGGGAACGACGGGCACGCCAGCGCGGCGCTGCTCGAGCCGAGGAACCCGCCGATCAGGACCATTACGTAGGTCGCGGCGAGCGTCAGCCACGCCAGCCGGCGGAAGGCCGCGGGTGCCGGGAATCCTCCGACCGGGCCGCGGAGCGCGATGACGGCCTGCACGAGGAGTCCGGCGAGAAAGAGCATCGCGACCCCGAGGTGCGTCGTGACGAGGCCGGGGGTCAGGTCCATCTTGACGGTGAGTCCGCCGAGCACGATCTGGACCACGACCAGCCCGAGCACCGCGAGCGCCGTCGTGCCGGCGAGCGGCACGGTGCGCCGGACCACGAATGCCGCGAACGCGGTGGCGAGGACCAGCACCGTGACCGACGCCGCGACCAGACGGTGCGCGTATTCAATCAGCACCGGCCCCTCGAGGGGCGGGATCAGCCGGCCGTGGCAGAGCGGCCAGTCGGGGCAGGCCATGCCGGACCCGCTGATTCGCACCAACCCGCCGAGCAGGATGAGCACATACGCGGCGATCGCCGTGGCGACGGCCAGGATTCGATACCGGTGCACTGCAGGTGAGGTTGTCGGGATCACGGTGAGGCGGCCCCTGCCGATCTGCGCAACGCGCGCGATTCATCCTAACGCCCGGCCGTGGGCGGCACAAGGCCTATGGCTCTTCGACGCGGGCACGCCGGGCCCCCCCGGCCGCGCGGCGTAGGAACCTCGGCCCGCGACCTGGAAAGCCGGGATATGACGGCGGCTACCTGGGGACGATGGGGCCGGGCCGCGTTGGCCGTCGCGGTCTTTGCGGCCTGCGCGGCCAGCGCCGCGGTGGCGCAGGAGCCGACGGCCGAGGACATCATTAACCGCGTGCTCACCGCCAATGTCCATGCTCCGACGGTGGCATCGGCGGACGTCGTGTTCAGGTTCCGGCTCAACAAGCCTGTCACGGAGCGGCCGGACTGTGTGTTCTCGGGCACGGTCCGGCTCGAGCACGGCCGCAACACCGTGACCATCGGCCAGCGTACGTACGGCCTGACCTGCTGGGTGCTGAACAAAGTCGTGATCGGCCGGCTGTTTGCCGGGACCGAGCCCCCGGACGAGTTTCTCTCGCGCTTCGATTTCACCGTACTCGGCCACAAGATCGAGGATGGGCGGTCCTACTATCTCGTGCGCGGCACCGCGCGCGATCCCAAAGCCAACCCGCGCGGCCTCGTCGGGTGGATCGACTACGACCGCGGACTGATCACGGAGGGCACGATCGAATACGGATGGGGAACCATCGATTCGATGGAGCGCTACGACCAGATAGAAGGCGCCTGGGTTCTCGTCTACCAATACCTCGCCACGACGCGGTTTGGCGCCTCGATGGAGGCCGAGTACAGCAACTTCCAGTTCGCGCCGCGCTGAGCCGCAGCACCGGACTCGGCCGGCGCTCCGCTAGCCGCGCCGCTGCCAGTCGGCGATGTTGCGCGTCTCGTTGTCGAACGGGCTCAGGTTGTTGCCCACGTCCAGGGTGGAGACGTGCCCCGAGACCATCTTCCGGTCGACGAGCGGAATCGACACGCCCTGCGCGACGACGAGATCGTTCATTTGAATCCACAGCTGCGCGTTCTTCTTTGGATCAAGCTCGGCCTGCGCCGCGTCGTACAGCTTGTTGAACTGCGCGTTCTGCCACCGCGGGTAGTTGAACCCTGACCACGCGTTCTCTTTCTGCGCCAGGTCTTTGTCCGGCTGGCCGCTGTAATACCGGGCCATGTAGCCGCTCGGAAACGGCGAGCCGTACGTCGAGGTGAGCATCTCGACGTCGTTGTAAAAATGCGCGTCGGTGTCGTTGTTGCCGGGATCGGTGCTGAAAAAGACCCCGGCGTCCACGGCCTTGAGCGTGGTGGCGACGCCGAGCTGCGCCCACCCCTGCTTGATGACCTCCTGCTCCTTCTGCCGCAGGGAGTTGACCGTGGTCGCGAGCGTCAGCTGCAGTTTGATGTCGCCCTTTGCGCGGATGCCGTCCGGTCCGCGGCGGTAGCCGGCCTCGTCGAGCAGCTGGTTCGCGGCGGCGATGTCGTAGACGATCTTGGTGTTCTTCGACGCCAGGCTCGTCGGCGTGGTCAGCACGTTCGCGGTGGCGTCTCCCTCGACGCCGTACAGCTGCGTGGCGATCGTGCTCCGGTCGACCGCCATCGCCAACGCCTGACGCACCTTGGGGTCCGTCAAAAATGGGTGCGGCGCCTTGAGGGACGAGCGCTGTCCGTCCACGGTCTTGTTGGGATCGGTCATGTTGCAGAGAATCATCTCGACGCCGCCGCCGCTCCCGGTGATGACCGTCCCACGGCCGCCGTTCATCATCGCCTGCAGCACCGGCCACTCGACCTGCAGGTTCCACGCGTAGTCGTACTCGCCCGTCTGCAGGGCCGCGCGCGCGGCCGACGTCGCGTCGCCGCCACCCTTCATCTGCACCTGCGAGAACGCCGGCTTGTCGGGGTCGCGGTAGTTCTCGTTGATGGAGAAGACGACGAGGTCGCCCGGCCGGAACTGGTCCACCTTGTAGGGCCCGGTGCCGAACGCCTGGCTGTTGAACGGCGCGTTCTGCGCGTTCGTGCCGATGTAACCGTCGAGCGCGTGGCGCGGGATGATGACGCCGTTCGTGCCGACGAACGGCAGATACCACGCCGGCGTCGGCGCCTTGAAGGTCACCTTGACCGTGTACGCGTCGAGGGGCTCGACCTTGGCCACGTTCACGTAGCTGCCGTACGTGGTCGCTCCGCTCTGCTTGTTCTGCACGAATTGGAAGGTGAACACGACGTCGTCGGATGTGAACGGCCGGCCGTCGGCCCATTTGACGCCGCGCTTGAGCTTGTACACGACCGAGCGCCCGTCCGCTGCCAGCTGGCCGTTCGCCCGGGACGGTACCCCGTCCGCAAGCACCGCCGTGAAGGTGCCCGCCGCGTCGACGGTCAGGAGCGGCTCGCAGCAGATGCGCGCCGCCTCGTAGTCCTTCGTGCCGTGGGAGAGGTGGGCGTTGAGGATCGTGGGCGCCTGCCAGTAGAGCAGCTTGAGGATGCCCGCGCTGCCGCGCTTGCCGGGGGCCGCGGCGCGCGCGATCCCCGGCGCCGCCTGCGACACGAGCGATGCGATCCCGCCCGCCGACACGCCGAGCGCCGAGGCCCGGAGGATCGCCTCCCGGCGGCTCATCCGTCCGGATTGGAGGTCTCGAACCAGATCCCGCGCGGTGCGTCCTCGCATGCGATCCTCCCGTGGCCGGCGCGGTCAGGCGCGGGGCCGGCCGGCTTGGATTCGTGCCATGTCCCGGGACTCCTGCCGGTACGACGTTCCAGGGGAAACGTTCCGATCCACGAAATTGTTCATCAGCACAGGCCGGCGGCCGCGCGACGCGTGCGCCGGCACGGGAGGGATGGCCGTGATCGATTTGGAGTCCGTATCGCAGTCCGAGCTGACGACATTCAACCGGACGATCGCGCAGTGGACGCGCCTGTCCGGCACCCCGGACGAGCGGGCCGCCGCCGAGTACGTCGCGAAGCAGCTCAAAAAATTTGGGTTCGCGACGCAGATCCTCCTGCACGACGCGTACATCAGCCTGCCCGGCAAGGCCGAGCTTCGGATCACGTCGCCCGAGACGCGGACGCTGGCGGCGATTACCCACTCGATGGGCGTCTCGACCGGTGCGGGCGGCGTGGGCGGCGCGCTGGTCTTCGCGGGCACGGGGACCGTCCCGGAGCTCGAACGGGTCGGCGCCGGCGCGTTCGCGCTGATCGACGGCCGTGCGACCCCGCAGATCGCCGTCAACGCGACGCGCGCGGGGGTCGCGGGCGTCGTCTGCTATGCGGGCCGGGCCCCGCACGAAATGTGCTGCTCGCCGGTGTGGGGCAACCCGTCCGCGGGCACGCGGGAGGCGCTGCCGAACGTGGTGCTCCTGTCCGTCGCCCGGGCCGACGGCGAGGCGCTGCGCGCGATGTGTCTCGGGGGCCGCGTCGACGTCCACGCGGCCGCGGAGGTGCACACGGGGTGGACCAAGACGCCCATCGTGGTGGGGGATCTTGAGCCGGGGCACCGGGAAGCGGAGGACCGGTTCGTGATGTTCTCAGGCCACCTCGACGGCTGGTACCTCGGCGCCATGGACAACGGGAGCGCGAACGCCACGATGCTGGAAGTGGCGCGGATCCTTGCGCCGCATCGGAAGCGCCTGCGCCGCGGGCTCCGGATCCTGTTCTGGTCCGGGCACTCGCACGGCCGCTACTCGTCGTCGGCGTGGTACGCCGACACGCACTGGCTCGAGCTCAACGCGCGCTGCCTCGTGCATGTGAACATCGACTCGACGGGCGCCGTCGACGCGGACGACTTCGGCACGAACTCCATGCCGCAGACCGCGGAGCTGGCGCGGTGGGCGGTGCGCCAGGTCGCGAACGCGACCCTCGACGCGCACCGCCTCGGGCGCAACTCCGACCAATCGTTCCTCGGCCTCGGCGTGCCGTCGATCCTGGGCGCGATCTCGCGGCAGGCCGACCACAGTCTGGGCTGGTGGTGGCACACCCCGTACGACACGCTCGACAAGGTCGACCCCGTACGCCTCGTGCGCGACACGAAGATCTTCGTGCTCGCGCTGGAGCGGCTGCTCGCCGATCCCGTGGCGCCGTTCGACTACGCGGCCGCGGGCTCGGATCTCCGGGAGACCCTCGAAGGGATGGCCCAGACGGCGGGATCGGCCCTCGATCTCTCGCCGGCGATCGCGGCGGCCTCGCGCCTGGAGACCCTCGCGGGACGGCTCGCGCGGGCCGCGGCGGCCGCGGACGGCGGCGCGCGGGCCGCGGCGATCAACGCGTGTCTCCACGAGCTCGGGCGGATCTTGGTGCCCGCCACGTATACTGCGGCCGGGCCGTACGCCCACGACCCGGCGCTTGAGACTCCGTTCCTGCCGCGGCTTCGGGAGGTCGCACGATTGGCGACGCTCGGGCCGGACAGCGACGCCGCGAAGTTCCTCCGGGTCGATCTCGTGCGCGCCCACAACGCGGTGGCGGACGCGGCCCAGCGGGCATGCGCGTGCGTCGAAGCGTGTCTCGCGTCGCTCGCGGTCGGCGCGCGGACGGCCGCGAGAAAGCGTCCCGCTAGCGGAGGAAGCCGCCCGACTGTCCGGCGAGCACCGCCTCCACGTCGGGCAGCGTCGCGAGGCAAACGTCGCCGGGGTAAGTCTGCTTGAGCGCGGCCAGGGCGTTGCCGTAGCGCAATCCCGCCGCCTCGTCTCCGCGCAGATACGCGAAGAGAAATCCCGCGGCGAAGGCATCGCCGCGTCCCACGCGATCGACGATCTGGATCTGGTGCGCGGGATGCCGGGGCGCCGGGCGCCCGTTGTGGGCGAGGGCGCCGCGCTCGCCGAGCGTGAGCACGAGGGTCGTGCAGCCGAACCGCGCGCGGAGCGCGGCGGCGATGTCTTCCGGCTCGCCGTCCGCGCCGAAGACTCCGCGGGCGTCGCGCTCGTTCAGGAACACGATGTCCACCCCGTGCATCAGCGGTTCCAGCACCGCGCGCGCCGTCTCCGGCGCCCACAGCGTCGCCCGATAGTTGACGTCAAACGAGATTTTCGCGTGCCGGCGCCGTCCTTCGGCGATCGCGCGCTCGACGAGCCGGCGGGGGCCGTCGCCGAGCGCCGGCGTGATGCCGGTCAGGTGCACGACCGCGGCCCCGTCAAGGACGTCCCACGCGACCTCGTCCGGCTCGATCTCCGCAAAGACCGAATCCCGGCGGTAGTACAGGATCTCGCCCGCCCGGGGCGCCGCGCCGGGCTGGATGAACATGACGCCGACGCGCCCCCGCGGCACCCAGAGCACGCCGTCGGTATCGACCCCGTAGCTGCGGAACGTGTTCGCGACGCGGCGCCCGAGCGGGTTGGCCGGGAGCCGGGAAATCCACGCCGTCCGCACCCCGAGTGCTGCGAGGTTGGCGCAGACGTTTCCCTCCGCCCCTCCGACGTGCACGGCATAGGTCGCCGCCGTCTCGAGCACTTCGCTGCCGGTCGGGGCGAGGCGAACGAGCGCCTCCCCGATGCCGACGACGGTCGGGCGGCGGGCGTCGCTCACGCGCCCCCGCCGCGCTGGGCCGCGGCGACCTGCGCCCGGATCGCCTCAGCCCGCGCGCGCACCGCGCCGACGTCGACCGGTCGGTTCGAGGGCCCGACGAGTGCTGTGCCGATCCCGACCGCGGCGGCCCCGGCGCCGAGCCACTCCCCGATGTTGTCGGGCCGGACTCCCCCGGTGGGGAGCAGCCGCGCGTGCGGGAGCGGACCGAGGATCGCCCGGATATGGGCCGGGCCCCCGGACTCGGCCGGGAAGATCTTGACGAGTTCGGCGCCGCCGTGGAGTGCTGCGAGCACCTCGGTCGGCGTGTAGGCGCCGGGCACGGCGAGCACGCCGTGCCGCCGCGCGACCTCAACCATCTCGGGCGACAGGGCGGGGCTCAGCAGGAACTGCGCGCCGGCGTCCACCGCCGTGCGTGCGGTCGCCGCGTCGGTCACGGTGCCGCCGCCGATCAGGATCTCCGGGAACTTCTCGCGGAGCGTTCGGATCACCGCGGCCGCGTCCGGGACGGTGAAGGTCACCTCGATGACGCTGAGCCCCGAGGACGCGAGGATGTCCGCCACCTCGAGGGCCCACTCCGTCGAGTGCGTGCGGATGATCGGCACGACCTTCTCGCGGAGGATCGCGGTCAGCGCGTCGGCCGCGCGCACGGTCCCGCTCATGAGGTGGTCGCCTGGCGGCGCTGCCAGTCGTCGGCGAACAGGTTGAAGTGCAGCGGCCGGTACGGGTGCGCCTCGACCACGTCCACGTTGAGCGTGACACCCAGCCCGGGGCCGGCGGGCAGCGGAAAGTAGCCGTCCGTGACCGCGGGCAGCCCGCGCGCGGTGTCCGCGACGAACGGCTCCGTGAAGTCGTTGAAGTACTCCTGAATCTTGAAGTTCGGAATGCACGCGGCCAGATGCAGCGCCGCGGCGGTGCCGATCGGTCCGCTCACGTTGTGCGGCGCGACGAGACGCCCGTGCGCCTCCGCCATGGCCGAGATTTTCTTGGTGGTCAGGATTCCCCCGCAGTGGGTCAGGTCCGGCTGCAGGATATCGGCGGCGTCCAGCGCCAGCAGATCCCGGAACGCCGCGAGCGTGTGCAGCCGCTCCCCGGTGGCGATCGGGACCGTGGTCTGCGACGCGACGTGCCGGAGCCCCGCCGGCTGGTCGGGCGGCACCGGCTCCTCGAGCCAGCCCGGCGCGAACCGCTCGAGATCGCGCGCGAGGGCCGCCGCCTGTGCCGCCGTGAACCGGCCGTGCATCTCGATGAGCAGCTCGACGTCGGGCCCGACCGCGTCCCGCACGGCCTCGACGAGCGCGACCGATCGGAGGCGCTCGTCGCGCTCGAGTTCTCCCGCGCCCGGCCCGAACGGGTCGAACTTCATGGCGCGGTATCCGCGCGCGACGACGCGGCGCGCGGCGGCCGCGAACTCGTCCGGCGTGCGTCCGACCTGATACCAGCCGTTCGCGTAGGCCTTGATGCGCTCGCGGCACGCGCCGCCGAGCAGGCGGTAGACGGGCTGGCCCACCGCCTTCCCGATCAGGTCCCAACAGGCCATCTCAAGCACCGCGAGCGCCGTCATCTCCGTCGCGCCCGACATCTCGAAGTCGTCCCGCGTGACGCGCAGGACGAGCCCCTCGACGTCAAACGGATCGCGGCCCAGCACGTAGCGGCGCACGGTGGCTTCGAGGTAGGCGGCGACCGCTTCCTCGCGGTTGACCGGCCGCGCTTCGCCGATCCCCTCCAGCCCGTCGTCCGTGCGCACGCGCGCGATGACGAAGTTCCGCCACGCGGAGCCCATGACGTAGACCTTGACGTCGGTGATCTTCACAGCGGTCCCCCCGGTGCTGCGTGCCGTTCCCCGACCGTGCTCAACTGCGGAGGTACTTCTCGAACCAGGCCATGGTCAGCTTCCACGCATCCTTGGACGCGTCCGCGACGTAGGGGGTGCGGGAGTCGTCAAAGAACGCGCGCCCGGCCTTCGGCTCAATCTTGTACTGCCACGCGTCCCCGGCCGCCTTCATCGCGTCGTCCAGCTGCTTGAGGCCGTCGGTGTCCGCGGTGTCCGTTTCGCCGTCGATCACCAGGATCGGCGTCTGGATCTGCTGCGCGATCCCCGGATCCGGGGTCTCCGCGTCGAACACGACCGCGACCTTGATGTCCGCGTTGTTGCCGACGAGCTGCCACGAGAGGTTCCCGCCAAACCCGAATCCGATGACGCCGATCCGCGTCTTCGCGACGAGCGGCTGGGCCTCGAGATACCGCACCGAGGCATTGAGGATGGTCCCGAGGTCGAACTGATTGACGTTCTGAATCGCGTTCAGGGCGTCCTGGGGCGTGGGGTATTTGCCGGTGCCGCCGACCGGCGACAAGAGGTCCGGCGCGAGCGCCACGTATCCGTTGCGGGCCAGCCGCCGCGTGATGTCTTTGATGTGCTCCGTCAGGCCGATCGCATCGTGCACCACGAGAATGCCGGGATAGATTTCTCCGCCCACCGGTGTCGCCACGTACCCGAGCACGGTGCCGATCGGCGCGCCGGAGTACTGCACCGACTGCACCGCGATCGCGGGATCCGTGGCTTTGATGGTCACGCCGCCGGCGGCCTCCTTATCGGGCGGCGACCCGGGCGGGCCGGGAGGCGGGGTCGGCGCCGCCGCACCCCAGGCCGCGCGGCCGAACATCCCCGCGAGCAGCGGGGATGCCGCCGCCGCGAGCGCGCCCCATTGGCGCAGCACCGCCCGCCGTCCGAGTCGCCTTGCCGCGCCGTCGAATTGGTTGATCGTCATCCGTCGCCTCCCGCATGTGTTGCCGTCCCGCTTCTAGAGGTACGTGCCGCGCCGCGGTCCGGGTTCCGAAGCGACGCCGAGTCCTTGGGGAGGAAGAGCGCCACCGCGACCGCGGCGATGGGCAGCAGTGCCGTCAGATTCATCGCGGAGACCACGCCCCAGCGGTCCGCGACCGCGCCGAGGGCGGTCGCGCCGATGCCGCCGGTGCCGACCGCAAACCCGATGACGAGTCCCGACGTCAGGCCGATGCGGTGGGGGATCAGGGATTGGGCCATGACCATGGCCACCGCGAAGCTTGAGACCGCGGCCATGCCCCCGATCACCGAGCCGACGATCGGCCAGATGCCGGTCCCGTGCGGAATCAGCCACAGCAGCGGCGGAAGGATCGCCATCGACGCGATGAGCGTGGGACGGTGCCCCCACCGGTCCGCGGCCATGCCGCCGAGTAGGGTACCGACGGCGCCCGCGCCGAGGAAGACGCTTGCGACGATGCCGCCGTACGTCGGGGGCAGGTGCCGGACGCTGGTGAAGTACAGTGGAATGTAGTTTGCCGTGCCGGTCGAGACCCACGAGCGCAGGACCACATACACGACGAGCAAGACGAGCGCCATGACGGCGCCGGTCGCGATCGGCGCGGACGCGGCCACTTCTCCCCCTGGCGCGGCCGGCACACGGAACTGGACGCGCGGCTGCGCCGCCGCCCAGGGCAGGACCATGTACCACAACACGATCGCCGCCGCGATGGAGATCGGGACAATATAGGAAAATCCGTACGCGCCCCAGGTCGCGACGGCGATGCTCACCGCGGCCGGACCCAGACCGATCCCGACGTTTCCGCCGACGGAGAAGTAGGACATGCCGGTCGCGCGCCGCTCTTGGCTCGCGAGCCCGGCGAACTTGTATCCTTCGGGGTGGAACGCCGCGACGCCGATGCCCGCGATGAAGATCATGACGATCAGCACGGTGTAGGAGTGCGTGACCACGGACATCAGCATCCCGAAGCCGGCGAGCAGCGTGCCCACCGGCATCATCCAGGCAATGCTGACGCGGTCGCTGATGACGCCGAACACCGGTTGAATGACGGACGAGCTGATGTTCGAGAGCAGGACGATGAACCCCAACTGCACGTACGACAGGTGGTACTGGGCCTGAAAGACCGGCAGGAGCGCGGGAACCGCGCCCTGCGGAAGATCGGTCGCGAAATGGGCGTAACTGAGCGCGGCCAGGACCCGTCGATTCACAGGATCCCCTTCGACGGCTCAGCATACCGCCCCTTGAGCGCGCGGCCCGGGCCGCGATCGCGCACACGCGAACGCGCGGCCGGGGTCCGGCCGCGCGACAAGGAACCGCGCGGCGCTGGGAAAAATATGTCCGAATTCACTCGACGTGTGGGGGCGGCTGCCTTGTCCATGACGGCATGGGAAGATATGGCGGCATGGTACGACGAGAAACAGGGTGACGAGGGGGATCTCTGGCATCGATCGCTGATCGATCCTCCGCTGCTCCGCCTGCTCGGTCCCGCCGCCGGCCTGCGCGTCTTGGACCTGGCGTGCGGCAACGGATATCTCGCGCGCCGGTTCGCGAGGATGGGGGCGCGCGTCACGGGCGTCGACGCCTCCGCGCCGATCATCGCGCTGGCGCGGCGACGCGAAGCCACAGCCCCCCTCGGGATCATCTACCATGTGGCGGACACGGCGCGCCTCGACATGCTCGCGGACGCGGAGTTTGACGCCGTGGTGTGCAACATGGCGCTGATGGACATCGAAGATGCCGCCGGCGCGATCCGCGAGGCCGGCCGGGTGCTTCGAGCCGGCGGCCGGCTGCTCGCCACCTTGACGCATCCGTGTTTTGATGTTCCCGGCGCCTCGGCTGGGTGGTGGAACGGATGGACTTCACGACCCGCGTGTGGCGCAAAGTCGGCCAGTATCGTGAGATCTTCGCGGCGCGTGACTCCGTGGCAGGGGCCGTCCGGGCACATGCTGCACACGCCCATCTACCACCGGCCGCTCTCCTGGTACGTGCGCACCCTCCGCGCGGCGGGGTTCGCGCTCACCGCGTTCGAGGAAGCCGAGCCCACCGATGAATTTGCCGCGGGCTCCACCCAGGCCCCATGGATCGCCGAGATCCCGCTGCACTGCGCGATCGAGGCGCGCAAGGATTGACGCGGACGCCGGGGGACTCGGTGTGTACGTGACTCGTAGCGTGCGTTGGCGGCTTCGGGAATGCTCGGTGCAGAGACCGGAGCGCGCGCTCCGGCCCGGACTCGGCCGCCTCCGTTGACCGACCGCTACGCGGGTGCGTCGCCGAACATCGCCCCTTCGTCCGCGCGCCGGTGGGGGTGGAGTTCGTCCTGCGTGAACCAGAGGGGGATCTCGTACGCCGCTTCCTCGACGGTCCCGGATGCGTGAATCAAGTTCCGCACCGGCCGGCGGGCCGCGTTGGCGACCGTCGGCGCGTCCACGGAGAAATCTCCGCGAATGGTCCCCGGCGCCGCGAACGCGGGCAGCGTGCTGCCGACGACCTTGCGCGTGACGGTGACGGCGTGGACGCCTTCGAAGACCGCGGCCACCACCGGGGCGGACTGCATGAACTCGATCAGCCACTCGCGCACCTGGCGCCCGATCTTGAGCGGGTCGTCGGTGCCCATCATCTGCGTGACATCCATCTTATAGCTCTCGTACGCTTCCTTGGTCTTGCCGCCGATCGTGCGGAGCCATGTCTCGTCGGGGGCGTAGTGGCGCTCCAGCACCGCGCGGTCGGCCCGCACGAGCTTCATGCCGACGATCTTGAGGCCGATGCGCTCCAGGCGCGTCAGGATTTCTCCGACGAGCGCCCGCTGGACGCCGTCGGGTTTGATCAGGATCAGCGTGCGTTCGTTCCGGATCTCGAGCATGCGCGCCTCCACCGGTTGATTGAGTTCCGCTGTGGTGCCCCTAACACCCGATCGCACATCCGTCGGCCCGTGGGTCGGACGCGCCGCCGTAGACCCGCTCGCCATCCTGCGCAATGACCTGGACCCCGCCGTCGCTCGTCCGCGGCGCGACCACACGGTGTCCCAGCCGCCTGAGGCCCTCGTACGTCTCCGGCGCAAACCCTGCCTCCATGCGGAGTTCGTACGGTTCCTCGATCGTGGAGGGATCGCTCGCGGGGAAGCTCAGCCAGCGGGGGCGCTCCACGGCCTCCTGGATGTTCATGTGGTGGTGGACGATGCTGCTCCACACCTGGAAGTCCCACTGCGCCTGTCCGTCGCCTCCCCGGGTCGTCCACGCGAGGTAGGGGCGGCCTTCCCGCGTCGCGAGAAACGCCATCAGCGTGTGCATCGTGCGCTTGCCCGGCGCGATCACGTTCGGGTGGCCGGGCACGAGCGAGAAGCCCCGGCCCGCGCGGTTGTTGAGGAGAATCCCCGTATCGCCCGCGAGCTCGCCGCATCCGAACCCGTTCGACAGGCTGGTGATGTAGCTCGCGACGTTGCCCGCGGCGTCGGCGACGACGAACGCCGTCGTCTCGCCGACCTGCTCGTGGATCGTGCCGGCGGGGACCGTGTCCTGTGCGTGCAGCGGATCGAGGGCGCGCCGCCGGTGCCGCGCGTAGTCGGCGCTGAGCAGCCGGGGCAGCGGATTCTCGATGAATCGTGGGTCACCGACGTACGCGAGGCGGTCGGCGAACGCGAGCTTCTTCGCCTCGACGGCCAGATGGATCGCCTGCGGCGATCCCCATGGGAGGGCGCCCAAGTCGTCCTGCGCGAGAATGTTGATCATCTCCAGCATCACGAATCCCTGGGACGGAGGCGGCGCCGTGTAGAGCACGAGATCGCGATGCGTCGTCGAGACGGGCTCCGCGAACTCGGTCGTGTGGGCGGCGAGATCGTGCGCGTCGAGCAGCCCGTCGTGCGCGCGCGCGTAGGCGGCGACACGGGCGGCGAGATCGCCCTCGTAGAGGGCGCGCGCGCCCTCCGCCGCGATGGTGCGCAGCGCGCGGCCGAGGTCCGCCTGCACGAGGATCTCGCCGGCGCGGGGCGCCCGGCCGTTCGCAAGATATACGCGGGCAGACGACGGATAGCGGGACAGAACCGGGGCCGCGGCTTCGAACCAGCCGGCGGCCTTCTCCGCGACCGGAGCGCCGTCCTCGGCGTACCCGATCGCCGGGTCGAGCAGTTGTCCCAAGGTGAACCGGCCGCTTCCCCACCGGGCGAGCGACGCGGCCATCGCGTCCACGGCCCCCGGGACCGACGGCGCCAGCATGCCGCGCAGCGGCATCGTCCGGTGGCCCCGCGACGTGAAGTAGTCCGGCGTGGCGGCGCGCGGCGCGGCCCCGGAGCCCACGAGCGTGCCGACGCGACCGGACGCCGCCTCGTAGTACACGATGAACGTGTCGCCGCCGAGGCCTCCCATCATCGGAAGGACGACGCCGAGCACGGCGGCGGTGCAGGTCGCCGCGTCGATGGCGTTGCCGCCGTCTTGGAGTATCCGAAGTCCCGCGGCCGACGCGAGCGCGTGGTCGGTCGCAATCATGCCGCGGCGTGCAAAGGCGATGCTCCGTCCCTGGCCGGTCACTGGTGGACCTCCTGCGGCGTGATTCGCCGAATCGAACCGGTCGCGACCCGCGCGTCCGGCGGGTGCGTCGCGCGGGCGAAACTAGCGTACAACAGATTCCCGCGAATGTCTCGCCGCGCGGCGTCCCCGCGCGATCGCGGGCGGCCGGTCTCCGTTCGGGGTGAAGGGAGTTCCCCGCGGCCGCAAGAATGAGGACGCGTGACGCGAACGGCGGCCGGCGGACAGCGCCGGCGACCGAGGCCTCAGCCCAGGGAGGAATTCCGATGCGATACCGGCGGTTGAACTGGCGCGCACCCCTTGCTCTCGCGGCGGCTGCGGTCGGGGTCGGACTGCTTGCCGCGCAGGCCGGCGCGGTGTCCGCGGTGCTGGCGAACGGCGCGACGATCGCGCTGCCGGCGACCACGGCGGCCGCGGAGCCGGACCTTGCCGGCGTGGTGATCCACGACGCGGTGATCCCGTTCCAGGTGAAGAATGCGGCCCAGACGACGGTGCTGTGCGAGGGCCAGCTGCAGGACCGGGTCGTCCGGTCGACCGCCACGAACGACCTGCATTTTTACTACCGGTTCATCGGGACGCCGACCCGGCTGCGGTTCCCGCCCACCGCCCGCATCACGAGAATCGAGACCGTGTGGTTCTCGGGGGTCGATCCGCTGCGGGCTGCGTACCGGACCGATGGACTCGGGGTCGTCGCGCCCGCGACGGCCCGCCGTCCGTACGTGGACACCATTTGGTTTGTGTTCGGCGGCGGCGGAATGCCGTGCGGCAGTAATTCGCGATTTTTCTTCGTCAAAGCGACGGGGACCGGGTACAAGACCGTCGGCGAGACGCGGATCGAGCTGACCACCGGTGATTTCACGCTCATCAACAATACCTGGCTGCCGACGCTCAACTAACGCCGTGCATGCGCGCGCGGGAGGCCGCACGCCGCGGGTTTCGGCGACCGGCCCCCGCCGCGTCCGTCATTCGTCGCGGCGTGGGTCCGGCGGGAGGGGGCTGCGTTCCGCCCCGCCAATGCTGTGTAGCGTGCGCTTTCTTCGAACGCTCTCACTGCTCGCGGTACTCTTCCTGCTGTACGCGCCGCCGGCGGGTCGGGCCGTCGCGGCGCCGCTGCGCGTGCCCGTCATCGCGGCCGCCGCGGCGACGGAGGATGCGACCGCCTCGAACAACCAGGTCAAGCTGCTGCGCACGCCGTCTGGACTGATCCTGGCGTACGTGGGCGCCGGCGCGGGCGGCGCGCAGGTGTATCTCGCGAGGTCGCAGGACGGCGGCGCGCACTGGACCCGGCTCGCGCAGGCGAGCGACGGCCCCGCGGCGTCGCGTCTTCCCGCGATCGCGCTCGACCGTGCGGGGCGGCTGCATGTGATGTGGACGCGCTACGACGACAGCGTCGGCAAGATCTACTACCGCGTGTGGGCCGGCGGGTGGACCGGCCCGCAGCAGCGGATCTCGCCCGCGGTGGGCTATGCCGGCTTCCCGGGCCTCGCCCTCGATCCGTCCGGTCATCCCCAGGTCGTGTGGTACGGGATCCGCGAGGGCGGGAATTTGCTGTACTCGCGCCACGGGTCGATCTACGAGATCTACTACACGGGGTTCGACGGGCGGGCGTGGTCCGACCCGCTCCTCATCTCGACCGGGCTGCCGGACTCCGTGAATCCCGCGATCGCCGAGAGCCCGACCGGGCGCGCGTCCGCGGTGTGGTACCAGTTCGACGGGCGCGTCTATCAGGTCCGGTACGCCGAGCGGGAGGGTGCCTGGGGCGCGCCCGAGAGCGTCTCCCACTCGTCCTCCGACGAATTCAACCCCGACATCGCGATCGACCCGGCGGGCGTCGTGTCGCTCGCGTGGGAGCACCACGACGACCTCAAATCCGACATCGTGTACGCGCGCCGATCGGGCGCGGGATGGCAGGGGCCGATCTCGCTTTCGGCCCCGTCACCGGCGGCGCGTCATCCGTCCCTCGCCGCGGCGGCGGCCGGGGTCTTGTATGTGGTCTGGGACGCCGACGACGGCCAGATCTATCTCAGGCGGTACGCCGGCGGCTGGGCGCCCGCGGTGCGGCTCACCACCGACGGCGGCAACTCGTACCCCAGCGTGGCCGCCGTCGGGGCGGCGGCCGCGGTCGTATGGACGCACACCGGCGGCGGCCGGTCCGTCGTGGAGTACGCGCGCTGGGGGCCCCGGTGACGGCGCGCAGCAAGACCCGTATCGTGGTTGCGCCCGCCGCGCGGCGGGCGTTTCAGCGCCGCCTGCTCGCCTGGTACCGCCGGGAGGGGCGGGCGCTCCCGTGGCGGCGCACCCGGAATCCCTACCACATCCTGGTGTCGGAGATCATGCTCCAGCAGACGCAGGTGCCCCGGGTGATCCCGAAGTACCGCGAGTGGCTGCGGCGTTACCCGTCGATCGAGGCGCTGGCGGAGGCGGGCGTGCGTGAGGTGCGCGAGGCGTGGTACCCGCTCGGGTATAACGTGCGTCCGCTCCGGCTGCGGGAGATCGCGCGCGCCGCGGTGCGCCGGCACGGCGGCCGCCTGCCGCGGACGCGTGACGAGCTGCTCGCGTTCAAGGGGATCGGCGCGTACACGGCCGGGGCGCTGCTGAGCTTTGCGTTCGGCGAAGATGCGCCGATCCTTGACACCAACGTGCGCCGCGTGCTGCGGCGCGTGTTCGCGGGAGAGCGCGCGCGGCCGTCGGACGGCGTCCTCTGGGCGTTGGCCGCGGAGGTGCTGCCGCCGGGACGCGCGTACGATTTCAATCAGGGGCTCATGGATCTCGGCGCGACGGTATGCACCGCGCGCCGGGCGCGGTGCCGTGGGTGCCCGGTCGCCCGCGGCTGTGCGTCGTACCCGATGCCCGACGCGGCGGAGTGAGGGGACGCTACAGGCCGGTTGCGTGAAACCCGGCGTCGACGAACAGCACCTCGCCGGTGATCCCCCGGGCGAGCGGGCTCGCGAGGAACACCGCGGCGTCGGCCACCTCGTCCGGATCCGTGTTGCGTCTGAGCGGCGCGCGCTGCTCCATGATCTCGAGAATCCGGCTGAATCCTTGGACCGCCCGTGCCGATGCAGTCTTGATCGGTCCCGCGGAGATGGCGTTCACCCGGATGCCCCGCGGCCCGAGGTCGCTCGCGAGGTACCGGACGCTCGACTCCAGCGCGGCCTTCGCGACGCCCATGACGTTGTAGCTCGGCATCACGCGGGTCGCGCCGATGTAGGTCAGCGTCGTCAGGCTCGCCTGCGGATTGAGGACGGGCAAGAGGTGGCGCGCGACCGCGACCAGCGAGAACGCGCTCACGTCGAGCGCGAGCGCGAATCCGGCCCGGGAGGTATCGACGAACGCGCCGCCGAGGTCTTCCCGCTGGGCGAACGCGATGCTGTGGAGGACCGTGTCGATCCCGCCGGTCTCGGCGCGGATCGACGCGGCGAGCGCTGCGAGGTCCGCATCCTGGGCGACGTCGCACGGCAGCACGAGCGAGCCGGGAAGCCCCGCGGCGAGCTCGCGGATGTCCTTCTCGAGGCGCGCCGTCTGGACGGTGAAGACGACTCGGGCGCCCTCGCGCGAGAACGCCCGCGCCGCGGCCCACGCGATGCTCCAGCGGTTCGCAACGCCCATGACGAGCGCCGTCCGTCCATCGAGCAGGCCGCTCACGACGGCGCCCCCGCCCGGGCTCTCGTGGACGCGCGTGGCTGGGTTCGTCCCGCGCGTGCGCGAGGCGCCGGTCCCCGCGGGCGTCATCCACGGCGGCATCCCGCCGTATCGACTCGAGGGGCAGACGTCCCGCAGCGGGCAGATCGGGCATCGCGGCCGGCGGGCGAAGCAGACCTCGCGGCCGAGGTAGATCAGCCGAAGCGAGAACGCGCTCCACTCCTTGCGCGGGATGAGCGGCATCAGGTCCTGCTCGATCTTCTCCGGATCGTGGTGGGCGGTGAGCGCGAGGCGCCGCGACAGACGCCGCACGTGCGTGTCGACCACGATCCCGGGTACGCCGAATCCGCTCAGCACCACGTTCGCGGTCTTCCGGCCCACGCCGGGCAATTCCACCAACTCCCCGAGCGTGCGTGGGACGTGGCCCCCGTACCGGTCGACGAGCACGCGCGTCGCCCGCTGGATCGCGCGCGCCTTCGCGTGAAAGAAGCCGGTGCTGTGGACGTATTTCTCGAGCTCGCTCGTGCGGGCTCCGGCAAAATCCGCGGCCGTCTGGTATCGCTTGAACAGCGCGGGGGTGACGCGGTTGACCTGCGCGTCCGTCGACTGGGCGGACAGCATCGTCGCGATCAAGAGCTGCAGCGGGTTGTGGTGGCGCAGCGGAAGTTTGGTGTCCGGATATCGGGCGCGCAGTCGGCGCACGATCTCCAGCGCGCGGCGCGTCCGGGCGTCGGCCGATTCGCGCGGCAGCGCCGCTTGGACGGCACGGCGATTCGGGGCCGGTCCCGCGGACGCGTTCGAACGCGGCGCGGGCGTGCGGGCAGGACGGGTACGGCTCACCTGGGGATCACGGATTCACTCTACCCCGCGCCGGGGGATGGTGTCAATTTGACCGTCCGAGCGCCGACGGGAATCCGGGCAGGAGTCCCGCATCTCGTCGTGGGAGTGTAGCCCGCCCGGCCACGTGTTCCGCTCCGCACCGGAGAGCGGACTCCTCGGAGGATGGCGATGGATTACGCGGCGAGATTGGACCAGGCGCGGCGGCTGATGGCCGCCCAGCGGATCGACCTACTGGCGGTCGCGCCGGGGGACGACCTGCGATACCTGTGCGGGTTCTCGCCCCACGCGGACGAGCGTCCGTGCTTCCTGTTGGTGGCGGCGAATGCTGCGGCATTCGTTGTCCCGAGCCTGAACGCCGCCCAGGCCGCCCCGCACATCTCGTTCCCATCCTTTATCTATACCGACGCCGACGGGCCGGCCGCGGCGCTCGCGGCCGCCAAACAGGAACTCGGCGGTGCGTCCCCCGCGCGCCTCGCGGTCGGTGACGCGATGCGCGCGGACTTCGTGCTGCTGCTGAGCGGCGAGTTCCCGGACGCGGAGCTCACGCTCGGGTCCCCGGTGCTCGCCTACCTCCGCATGCGGAAGTCCGCCGAGGAGATCGAGGCGCTGCGACGCAGCGCGATGCACGCGGACCAGGCGGTCCGCGATGCGTGGGCGGCCTGCCGGGCCGGCGCCACCGAGCAGGAGATCGCGGATGCCGTCGCGGCCTCGTTCCGCCGGTCCGGGTCGCAGGCGGTCATGTTCACCAGCGTGGCCTCGGGGCCGAACGGCGCGTTCCCGCACCACATGGTGTCAGGACGGCGGCTTGAAGTGGGCGACGCGGTCACCCTCGACCTCGGCGGACTCCTGGACGGTTACGCGTCGGACATCACGCGCGTGGCCTGCATCGGCGCCCCCGGCGCGAAGTATCGGGAGGTGCACCGGACCGTCGACGCCGCGGTGCAGGCGGCGCTGCGGGCGGTCCGGCCGGGCGCGCCGCTCAAAGACGTGGACCTCGCGGCGCGCGGCGTCATCGAGCGGGCGGGGTTCGGCGAGTACTTCATCCATCGGGTCGGCCACGGCCTCGGGATCTCCGTCCACGAGCCGCCGAGTGTGACGCACCTGAACGAGACTCCCATGGAGGACGGGTTCGTGTTTTCGGTCGAGCCCGGCGTCTACATCCCCGGGGAGTTTGGTTTGCGGCTGGAGGAGATCGTGTACGTCGGTCCGGACGGCGCGCACGTATTCAGCAAGCTGCCGCGGGACATCCACGTGGTGTCTCGCCGGATAGGAGGGAGTCCCCGTGGCTTCGCGAGACCGTGTGCGCCGCCACGGCGGGGCCGGCTACGACGTGCCGCACGCTGGCAGCGTGATGGTAATGGGGGCGCCGTAGTCGTAGACGTCTGAGACGATCTCCGGAACAGGATTCCCCAGCGATGCAGGGCCCACCCAGCGGCGCGGCAGCCCGGTCCGACTGTCGATATAGAAGGTGTACTTGCTCGCGATGCCTGGCCCGCCCACGCCCAGCGAGACGGTGATCGAGTACGCATGGACCGGCGTACCCTCGATCGTCGTGTCGGCTTCCCGGGAGGCCTCGTAGGATAGATGGAGCTCCGAAAGGAGCGTCCCAGCATCAGGGCCGCTCGGTGACGCGGAGTCGCACAACCACTTCCCTGGGGCGCCGCCTGCGTTCGCGCGGTAGCGGTAGCGCCGGACGTGGCCG
The DNA here is from genome assembly GCA_963787105.1 of uncultured Bacillota bacterium. Lineage (GTDB taxonomy): Bacteria > Sysuimicrobiota > Sysuimicrobiia > Sysuimicrobiales > Segetimicrobiaceae > JAJPIA01. The sequence goes on along the minus strand of CAWBBU010000002.1, from coordinate 86,221 downwards.
ACGACGATTTCCTCCATGCGTTGTGTGACTGTATGGATTGAATCGGGTGGCGAGTACTCAACGGTTGTGCCGTCGGAGTCCTTTTCACGATACGAGAGCGTGCGCTGTTTCGACGCTGCGGCGGTGATCTCACGCCATGCAGTTTGATCGCCGATGACGAGCGCCCCGGTCGGAAACGACAAACCGGAGCCGTACGCTGGATGGCCGCGGACCCCCACGATGCCGCTCAGCAGCAGCAGAACGATCGAGGTGGTGATCCAGCGCGGCGGTCTCACCCTGGTGCCCCCGAGCGCGACTTCAACAGCGACACAATCGTGTGCGCTCTCGTGCGTGACGAGAGTTCTTCGGTTTCAGCCGGCCCTTTCTCAGAGCAGGGCCCCATCGCGCAGTGGGGCGGAGGCGCCTTCGGAACCGCGACGCGGCTCGGCGCGCCCGCGCGGGCGCATCAGTCCAACCCGCTCCGTCCGAGCGCCAGCACCGCTCACCATCTGATCGTGGATGGCGCCGTTCGTCGCGAGCACTTGGCGGCGGTCGAGCGCGACCGTGCGGCCGCGGAGGTCGGTGCTGCGCCCACCCGCCTCCTCAAGCAGCAGAAGCCCGGCCGCGAGGTCCCACTCGCGCGGACCCATTTCCCAGTATCCCTCGATCCGGCCTGCGGCGACCGCCGCGAGGCTGAGCGCGGCGGCGCCCCACTCCCGGACCCTGCCCGCTCGGACGAGCACGTTCGTGAAATGGTCGAGGTTCACCCGCGCGTCGCCGACCGGATGCCGGAATCCCGTGCTCATCGTGGCGTCTTCGAGGCGGTCGATCGGCGACACCGTAATCCGCCGCCACTCCTCGTGTCCGGTCCATTCTGTCTGGCCGGGGGCGGCCGCCGCGAGAAACGCTCCCGCACCCCGCTCGGCGGCGTACATTTCCCCGAGCATCGTGTTGAGGATGACGCCGGCGACCGTCTCGCCGCGGTGCTGGAGCGCGATGCTCACCGCGAACCATGGGATCCCGTGTGCGTAGTTGTGGGTGCCGTCGAGCGGATCGATGAACCACGTGTGGTCGGCGCTGCCGCGGCGTCCGCCTTCCTCGCCGACGAATGCGTGATCCGGAAACGCGCCGCGCAGTATTCCGACGATCGCCTCCTCCGACGCGCGGTCGGCTTCGGTCACCGGATCCTGGGGGCCCTTGTATTCAATGCGGCTCAACCGGCCGAAGAAGGCGCGCTGAATCGTCGCGGCGGCGGAGGCCGCGCGCAGTGCCGCGAGCGTGTGAGTCTGAGAACGCGGGCATCGGCGTAGTCGCTTCGACGGGCGGCGGATGAATCCCGCCCTGGCGGACGATCGCCGCACCGGCGGCGGTCTACGGCAGGGGCAGTGCGCTGCAGCGGCGTGACGGAGATCACGCCGTCGTCGCGGCAGCTGCACCTCCGCGTCCACGCCGTAGGCGCCCCGGATCGTGTCGCAGGTGAGCACGTCCGCCGGCGTCCCGGCGGCGTGCACGCGCCCGCGCGACGAGGAGCACCATCCGGTCCGCGAACCGGGCGGCGAGGTTGAGATCGTGCAGCGCGAGCACCGCCGTCGCGCCGCGCTCCTCGACGAGCCGCCGGATCGAGGACCAGCAGCTCCAGCTGGTGGCGGAGGTCGAGGGCGCTCGTCGGCTCGTCGAGCAGCAGGATGCGCGGGTCGCGCACCAGCGCCTGGGCGATGAAGGCCAGCTGGCGCTGGCCGAGGCTCAGCTCGATGAGCGGCCGGTTCGCCGTGTCGCCGATCCCCACGTCGTCCAGGCTCGCCCTTGCGAGCGCGATGTCGCGGTCCTGAACGTGCCATCCGAGCGACCCGAGCTTCCCGAGGAGCACGACCTCGAGGACCGTCAGCCTCGACCGGGCGTGGAGGTCCTGGGGCAGGTAGGCCGCGACCCGCGACAGCTCGCGGCTGCCGAGGGTCCTCGCGTCCGTGTCGTCCGAGCAGAATCTGTCCCCGGTACGGCACGAGCCCATACGCGCACCGGAGGAGGGTCGACTTGCCGGCGCCGTTCGGGCCGATGAGCGCCGTGATCGTGCGCGGGCGCGGCCTCGAGACGTGACGTCCCGCAGGGCCGGCACGCCGGTGGAACTCGACGCACAGATCCGAGACGGTGATCTTCACCAGTAGCCGCGGCGGGTCCGGAGAATCAGGGCGAAGAAGAACGGGACCCCGATCAGTGACGTCACGATCCCGATGGGGAACAGCGCGCCGGGGACGACCATTTTCGCCACGACCGAGGCCGCGGAGAGGAAGAGCGCGCCGCAGATCGCGGACATCGGGAGCAAGTAGCGCTGATCCTCGCCCACCAGCATGCGCGCGACGTGCGGGGCGACGAGGCCCACGAACCCGATGGTGCCGACGAAGCTCACCGCGACGGCGGTCATGAGCGCGACCATCGTGAAGACGCGCAGCCGAAGCGCGGAGACGTTGACCCCGAGACTCCGGGCCCGTTCCTCCCCGAGCCTGAGCGCGGTCAGGCGCCACGCGTCCCTGGAGAGGATCGGCAGCAGCACCGCGAGCACTGCGGTCACGACCGCGACCTTGCTCCAGTCCGCCCGCGCCAAACTGCCGAACAGCCAGAAGACGATCGTCTGCAGCGCTTCCGGCGACGCGAGGTACTCGAGCAGCGACAGGAGCGCCTGGGAGAGGAACAGGAGGGCGATGCCGGTCAGCACCATCGTCTCGACCGTCGCCTGGCGACGCGCCACGGCCATGATCACGGACGCGGCGACGAGGCTGCAGCCGAACGCCGCGACCGTCGTTGAATAGGCCGGGTCGATCGGCAGCGCGGCGCCGAAGAGAATCGTCGCGGCGGCGCCGAAGCCGGCCGACGCCGACAGCCCCAGCGTGTAGGGGTCGGCGATCGGATTGTCGAGGATCGTCTGCACCTCGGCCCCCGCCGCCCCGAGCGCGATCGCCGACGACGAGCGCCATGAGCGCCATCGGTAGGCGCAGCGTCCACACGATGACGTGCGTCGTCGCGATCGCTGGCCGCCGGCGAGGCGATCGCGGAAAACGACCTGCCGAATGGTGAGCTCCGCCGGCCCGGTGAGGACGTCGATGGTGAATGTGACGAGCACAGCCACAGACGGCGGCGACGATGATCGCGGTCCGCCGCGCCGCGGTGATCCGGTAGGCTCGGAGATGCGAGTTCGGTGGCCGCGGCCGCCTCGCCGGCGCCCGCGGTCATCGCTGGAGCTGCAGCATCCAGGTGCCGTCGTACCGCACAGGGAGATACGTGTTGAAGTAGTCGCGCAGCGACGCCTCGGGGTCGACGTCGGCGAACTGCGCCGGGTACATCGCCTTCGCGAAGAACTGCATCCCCGAATAGTCAAAGAGCGTCCGCGCGATGCCGTGGTGGATCGCATACACGTGGCCGCTGCTTGACCGCCGACAGGCTGCTCCACCCGGGGCGGGCCAGGTATGCCTTGAGCCGCGCGTTTGTGAGCGCGGGGGAGACGCCGAACCCCATCTCGACGGCCTGGGGCGAGTTCGGCCACGTCGAGCCCGTAATGAAGATGTAGTCGGGGTTCGCGGCCAGGATGTACTCCGGGCTCAGCGGGGAGTCGTGTGACCTTGCCCTTCGCAATGTTGATGCCCCCCGCGGTCTCGATCAGCGGGCCCCAGAGATCGTCGCTGTACGAGTTGCCGTAGACGGACGGGCCGGCTCTGTCCCAGCTCGACGTACACCTTCGGCCGCGGCGTGGTGGCGCGGGCGACGCGCGCCTGCACGTCCGCGACCTTGGCGCCGTAGTTGGCCGCGAGCCTGGCGCGCGCGGGCATCCGCGCCCAGGACCTGGCCCATCACGAGCGTGCTGGCGACGTGGGTCGGCACCTGCTGCGCGTTGTAGTCGATGACAACGATTGGAATCCCGGCCGCGCCGATCTGCGACGCGCCCTGCTGCATCGATGTGTACTCCCAGCGCGGCGTGATGAACACGTCCGGCCGCAGCGCGATCACTTTCTCAGCGCTGAATGTGGAGTCGTCGCGTGTACCCGACGTCCGGGAGCTGGGCGAGGTTGGGAATGACCGCGGCGTAGCGCTCCCAAATCGAGCGGCGCCAATCGTACCACACCGTCTTGGAATAGCCGACGACCCTGTCGAACGCGTGCGGCCCGCCGACCGCGATGAACTCCTCATAGTCAAACATGAGCACCACCCGCTGCGCCGGCACGGTCACGTTCACCGTCCGTCCGGCGGCGTCGACCACCGAGATCGTTTCGGCCGCCTCCGCGGCGCGCAGACGCGGCGCCGCGGCGAGCACGATCCCCCCGAGCACCGTTCCGGTCCGTGCGAGCAACGCGCGTCTGTTCATCTGGCCGCTCCACCGAGCGCAAGTGTCCGCCGCGGCGCGCGCCGGCATCGGCTGCTGCCGTGACCTCGTCCGCGGCGTCCCACGACTGGCGGTTCCCGGCCATCATACGGAGGACAGACCCGGCCTGTCTCTACCACTTTCGGCACATTGTCGCTCCGGGGCGCGCGATGGTATCGTTACGGTAAATCGCCGCGGTCAAGACGCGCCAGCCGGCGAACGCGGTGGAGGTGGCGGCATGAGAATGCGGGGTCTGGCGGGCGTCTGTGCGGTGGTACTGGCCGTGCTGTGGGCGGCCGGCGCAGGGGGCCGCATTTCTGCGGCGTCGATGTCGAGCGGGACGGCGGCTCCGCCGCCCCTGGTCATCATCAGCCCCACTCCTCAGGCGCACGTGAGGAATCCCGTGTCGGTGGTGCTGCAGACGACCGGAGACATGGCCCAATTGACCATGGGCGCGAGCATGAACATGGGGAGCACGACCTCTGGGAACATGGGCGGCATGAGCGGGATGGGACCGAGCGTGCACCTCCATATCGTGATCGACGGACACCTGCTGATGCCCGCGGCAAGCCAGCTCGTGAGCGCGGGGAAGGACCGCTACCGATACACGTTCGGCCCGCTGTCGGTGCGGCCCGCATACCATCAAAGTGTTCTGGGCCGATAACGCGACACACCACGCGGTGGGACCGATTCACACCGTCACCTGTACCGTCGTCGGCTAGGTCGCTGCCGTCGGCCCGATCGTCCCGGGGTACGTCCGCCGTCGGGACTGCCGCCACTTATCTATAATGTAGCCATGGAACGGTCGGAGTTGGCGCCCCGCATGTGGCACGGATGGCACGGGATCTTCCGGGTGGCCACGGTGCTGCTGCCGGCGGTCGTAGTGGTCGGGATGGAGTATCTCCGGCACGAGGTTCTGCACGACCCGGTCCCCGAGATGTGGGGAAACCTCATGACCGGCGCCATCGCGTTCAGCACCGCCGCGCTGATCCTCATCCCGATTTACCGGCGCCTGGAAGCCGCCGACGACCTGCTGCATGCAGCCGAGGTGGAGCGCGCCGTGTCCGACGAGCGCGAGCGCCTCGCGCGCGAGCTGCATGACGGCATCTCTCAGGCGCTGTTTTTTCTCGGGGTCAAGGCGAGGGCGATCGACGGCGCGCTGAATACCCTGGATCTCGAGACGACCCGGCTGGCGGCCCGGGAGATCACGCTGGCGCTCGAAGAGACGTCAGGGCGGGTCCGCGACGCGATCTTCGATCTGCGGACCGGGCCCGAGCCCGGCCAGCTCTTTGGGGCCTGGGTCCGGGGCTACGTCCGGCGGTTTGGAGAGATTCATGGTCTCGCGGGTGCCGTCGACGAGAGCGGCGCGGAGACGGAGCTGCCGCTGCCGCACGCGCTCCACGCCATGGCGATGACCCGCGAGGCGCTCCACAATGTCGCCAAGCATGCGCGGGCTAAGGCCGTCGCCGTCGGCCTGGAGTGGGGCGTGACGCACCTCACGGTGGCCGTGGTCGACGACGGGGAGGGCGTGCCGGATCCGATTCCGGGATTGGACCAGGGACGGTACGGCCTCGCCGCGCTCCGAGAGCACGCGCGTGCGACGGGCGGCAGCGTCAGCGTAGCGCCGGCCGACCGCGGCGGGACGGTCGTCTCGTTCCGGCTGCCCTACGTCAACGGAGACCGCCCGTGACCACCCGCACCCTGATCGTCGACGACAGCGACCTGGCCCGGCGCGGCATCCGCGCCATTCTCGGAGCCTCGCCGCAGTTTGAGATCGTCGGCGAGGCGACCGACGGCGAGGCGGGGCTCGCCCGCGTGCGCGCGCTGGCGCCGGACCTGGTGCTCATGGATCTTCGTATGCCGGGTCTTGGCGGTCTCGATGCCATCCGGCTGATCAAAGAGGAGTTCCCCGCGGTGGTCGTCGTTGTCGTCAGCGTCTCCGATGATCCCCAGGATCTCTTCGAAGCGATCCGGTCCGGGGCGCAGGGTTACCTCATCAAGAACGTGGAGCCGAATATCTGGCTGGAGTACCTCGGGGCGCTCGTTCAGGGCGATACCCGAATCTCGCGGGCGATCGCGGACCGGATCTTGGGAGAGTTCGTGCGTCCGGGCGCGGCCGCGCCCGGCGACCTGCCCACCCTGACGTCGCGGGAGCAGGAGATTCTCGGGCTCGTGGCCCGGGGGCTCGCGAATAAGGAGATCGCCGCGCGCCTCGGCATCGTCGAGGGCACGGTCAAGCGACATCTGCAGAACATTCTCGCGAAGCTCCACCTGCGAAATCGTGTCGAGCTCGCCACCTACGCGGTGACCCGGAACCGCCCCTGACGAGGGCGTCGGGGCGGGTCGCGAAACCGGACGCGGCCGCCCGCCGCGGTGCCCGAGCCCCGGCCACCCGGTCCGGGACGGCAGGAGCGCGTTGCGCCGGGCGGAATGTAACGCGCGAGTGTGCGCTCATGCCCGATGTCCAGGTCCGGCCCGCGACGGCGCGCGACATTCCGCGAATTCTGCCCCTGTGGGAGGCGCTCGCCGAGCACCACGGGGCGCTCGATCCTGCGCTGTCCGTCGAGCGACATGCGGTCCGCGAGTACGCCGCGTTCCTCCGGGACACGATCGGCGATCCCAACGCCTGCGTCATGGTGGGCCTCGACGGCGACCGCGCGGTCGCCTACGCGCTCGGACGGATCCACGTGCTGCCTCTGCCATTTCATGAGCCGCGGCGTGGATGGATCCAGGACGTGTTCACCGTGCCCGACCGGCGCCGTGAGCAGGTCGGCGGCCGGGTCGTGGACGCGCTGCTCACGTGGTTCCGCCAACGCCGGGTCACCTTTATCGAACTGACGGTCGCGGTCCGCAACCCCGAGGCCGTCAGGTTCTGGGAACGCCACGGATTCACCACGTACATGTACCGGATGAAGCGGACGGCGGGCGCGCGCTGATGCTGTATGTCAGCCAGGTGATCGGGAAGCCCGTCACCGATGCCGCCGGCGAGTCGTTTGACACCGTGGCGGACCTCGTGATCTATCACGGGACCGAGCGGTTTCCTCGGATTACCGGAGTGTTACTGAAGGGCGACCGCAGCCAAGTCGCCATTATCCCGTGGGACGCGGTCGCCGAGTTCGGCGCATCGGGCATCCGTCTCCGGGTCGAGCGCCGCCACCTGGCGCCGCGGCCGCTGCAGCCGGACGAGATCCTCCTGCGCGACGACGTGCTGGACGGCCAGGTCGTCGATACCGACGACATCAAGGTCGTGCGCGTGAACGACATCGAGCTGCGCCAGTCCGGCACGGAAGTGCGCGTGGCCGGCGCGGACATCAGCACGCGCGCGATCCTCCGCCGGTTGGGTCTCGAACCCCTGGTCACCCGCGTCTTCGAGGGGATGGGGCGGCGGCTGTCCTCGCGCGTCATCCCGTGGAACCTGGTCGCGGTCCTCGGCGGGACGATGACCCCGCTCAAGCTCAGCATCTCGCGCGAGAAGCTGAAAGATATCCACCCCGCCGACCTCGCCGACCTGCTCGAGGAACTCGCCCGCGACGAGCGGGTGGAGATGATGACCGCGCTCCCGGACGAGCGGGCCGCGGACGTCCTCGAGGAGGCGGAGCCGGAGATTCAGACGGCGGTCCTGCAGGAATTGCCGAGCGAGCGCGCGTCCGACATTCTTGACGAGATGGCTCCCGACGAGGCCGCCGACGCGCTCGGCGAGCTGCCGGAGGAGCGCGCCGAGGAGCTTATCTCGCTCATGGAGGAGGACAAGGCGGAAGAGGTCAGCCGGCTCCTGCAGTATCCGCCCGAGACCGCCGCCGGGAAGATGACCACCGAGTACATCGCGCTGCCGGAGACGTTGACGGCGGAACAGGTGCTGGCGCGCCTGCGCGAGACCAAGCCCGACGAGGAGGCGATCAACTACCTGTACGTCGTCGATGAGGCGGGCCGCCTCGTCGGCGTGCTGTCGATTCGCGGCCTCTTGGTGTCGGCTCCCGACACGCCGATCTCCGGGTTGATGCGGCGCGACGTGCTGACCGTCCCCCCCGACGTGAGCGCGGATGACGTCGCGGCGGCGCTCGTGAAGTACGATCTGCTCGCGGTCCCCGTCGTGGAAGCGGACGGTCGGCTGGCCGGGATCGTCACCGTGGATCAGGTCATCGATATCCTGCTCGAACATTACGGGCCGCGGAAGCTCGGGGGCGGCGTGGATCTGGTCCGCCGCTGGGAGATCCGGGGGAAGCCCGGGCACGCATGAAGCTGACGCTGCCGGTCCTGCGGCGCGCGGCGCGCGGCGCCGCGATGAGCCGCCTGATGATTTTTCTTGCGCTGATGGGGCCGGGCATCGTGACGCAGAACGTGGACAACGACGCGGGCGGGATCGCCACCTACTCGCTCGCGGGCGCCGGTTTCGGCTATTCGCTCTTGTGGACGATGATCCCGATCACGATCGCCCTGTACGTGATCCAGGAGATGGCCGCGCGGCTGGGGGCCGTGACCGGCAACGGTCTGGCCGATCTGATCCGCGAGCGGTTCGGCGTGCGCGCGATGGCGTGGGCCATGCTCGGCCTGCTGCTCGCCGACCTGGGGAACACGATGGCGGAGTTCTCCGGGCTTGCGGCCGGCGGGGAAATCTTCGGCGTCTCGAAGTACGTCCTCGTGCCGCTCGGCGCGCTCGCGGTGTGGCTGCTGGTCGTCAAGGGGACGTTCCGGTCGGTCGAGCGGGTGTTTCTCATCGCGAGCGCGTTCTACGTGGCGTACATCGTGTCCGGTCTGCTCGCGCGCCCGAACTGGGGCGAGGTGCTGCGCGCGACCGTGACGCCGAGCTTCAGCTTCCAGTCCGCCTACCTCCTGATGTTCGTCGGCGTGATCGGGACGACGATCGCGCCGTGGATGCAGTTCTACCTCCAGTCCGCGGTGGTGGAGAAGGGGATCACGACGCGCCAGTACGGCTACACCCGCACGGACGTGCTCGTGGGATCGATCATGACCGACGTCGTCGCGTGGTTCATCATCGTCGCGTGCGGCGCGACGATCTTCGCCCATCACATCCACGTGGAAACGGTGCAGGATGCGGCGCAGGCCCTGCGGCCGCTGGCCGGGGTCTACGCGTCGGCGCTGTTCGCGCTCGGCCTGATCAACGCCTCGCTGTTCTCGGCGTCGGTGCTGCCGCTCGCGACGTCGCACTACGTCTGCGAGGCGCTCGGGTACGAGGCGGGGGTCGATCGGACGCTCCGGCAGGCGCCGGTGTTCTACGGGTTGTACATCGCGCTGATCGTCATCGCGTGCGTGGTCGTGCTCTTGCCCCGGGCTCCGCTGCTAAAGATCCTGTTCCTCTCGCAGGTCGCGAACGGCGTGCTGCTGCCGTTCATCCTGATCTTCATGCTGCTGCTCGTGAACCAGAAGAAGCTGATGGGCGCGTACACGAATTCACGGACCTTCAACATCATCGCGTGGGGCACGACGATCATCATGATCGCGCTGACGCTCGCGCTCGTCGTCTCGCAGTTCCTGCCGGGGGGCGGCTGATCGTGCGGCGGGAGACCGGAGGGCGCGCGACGAACCCAGGCAGACGCGCCGCATGAACACATCGATGATGCCTGCCGAGGCCTGGACCGGACCGCTCCCGACGGTCCACGACGTCTTCACGGCCCGGCGCGTGATCGCCGCCTACCTGCCCCGCACGCCTCTCATCCACGCGCCCGCGCTCGACCGCGTGCTGGACGCGAGGGTCTACGTCAAGTGCGAGAACGTGCTGCCGACCGGGGCGTTCAAAATCCGCGGCGGCCTCAACTTAATGAACGCGCTGTCGGCGGATGAGCGCCGCCGCGGGGTGATCACCGCGAGCACGGGCAACCACGGACAGTCGATCGCCTATGCGGCCCGGACGTTTGGCGTGCGTGCCACGATCGTCGCGCCGCGCGGCAACAATCCCCTGAAAGTCGCCGCCATGCGCGCGCTCGGCGCGGACGTGGTGCTCGAGGGGCGGGATTTTGACGAGGCGCGCGCGTGGGTCGAGCGGACGGCGCGGGAGGAAGGACTCCGGTACATCCACTCGGCCAACGAGCCGCTCCTGATCGCCGGGGTCGGTACGGCCAGCCTCGAGGTGCTCGAGGACCTGCCCGACGTGGACGTGATCGTCGTGCCGATCGGGGCCGGGAGCGGCGCGTGCGGGCACTGCATCGCGGCGAAGACGCTGAGCCCGCGCGTGCGTGTGATCGGGGTCCAGGCCGAAGGCGCGAATCCGGTCGAGCGCTCGCTGCGCGAGGGCCGGATGGTCAGCCTCGACCGCATGGCGACGTTCGCCGAGGGCATCGCCACCCGCGTGCCGTTCGCCCTGCCGATGGCCGTGCTGCGCCGCCACCTCGACGAGATCGTGCTCGTCAGTGATGAGGAGATCCGGCGCGCGATCCTGCTGCTCGCCGAGGCGGTGCGTCAGACGGCGGAGGGCGCGGGCGCCGCCAGTACGGCGGCCGCGCTGCGCCTTCGCGGCCAGCTGAAGGGCAAGACCGTCGTCCTGATCCTGAGCGGCGGCAACATCACGCTCGACACGCTGCAGGAGATCTATACGGATGCCGCGCGCGTCCGGGCCGTCGCGGCGATACTCCGCGGCGAGGACCAAAAGGAGGCTGAACGATGACGCACCGTGAACGCATCGACGCCGCCGTACGGGGAGAGCGGCCCGACCTGGTGCCGGTCGCGCTATGGCGCCACTTTCCCGAGGACGACCAGCGCGCCGAGAAGCTCGCGGCGGCGCACATCGCCTTCTACCGCGCCTACGATCCGGACCTGCTGAAGGTGACGCCCGCGAGCGGCTACTACGGGGACGACTGGGGCCTGCGCGCGGGATACAAGCCGAACCGCGAGGGCGTGCGCACGTACGGCGAGCGGCCGATCAAGAAGCCGTCGGACTGGGAACGGCTCAAGGTCCTCGACGTGAGCCAGGGGGCGCACGGGCGGGAAGTGCACGCGGTGCGGCTCGTGGCCGAGGCGGTCGGCCGCGAAGTCCCGGTGTTCGAGACCGTGTTCAGCCCCCTCAGCGTGGCGCGGACGCTCGCGGGGGAGCACGCGACCGTGCGGTATCTGCGGGAGGATCCCGAGGCGCTGCACAACGGACTCGAGATCATCGCGGACGCGACCGCGGAGTTCGTGCGGGCGGTCATGGCGGCGGGCGCCGACGGCATCTTTTTCTCGACCCAGATGGCGACGACCTCACTCTTGACCGAGGAAGAGTACGAGGAGTTCGGACGTCCCTACGACCTGCGGATCTTTGACGCGGTGGACAGCGGTCTCGTGTTCCTGCACCTCCACGGCGAGCACGTGATGTTCGATCTCGTCAGCAACTACCCGATCCAGATTCTCAACTGGCACGCGCGGGAGACGCCGCCGACGATCGCCGACGCCCGGGCGCGGGTGTCGACGTGTCTCGCGTGCGGCATCAACGCGTGGAACACGCTGGCCAAGGGCTCTCCGGAGGCGGTGGCCGAAGAGGTGCGGAGCGCGATCGCCGACACCGGCGGCCGCGGGCACATCGTGACGACGGGCTGCGTGATGCCGGTGGACACCCCCGAGGCCAACATCCGCGCGGCTATCGCCGCGACGCGAGAAGCGTAGCCGTGCGGAGCCGCCGCGCGGGACCCGAGCCGTGACGCGCGTCGGGCCGGCGCGGCTCCGCCGGGCGCGTTCGAGCGCCGCGCGTCCCTTCATCCGTACCCGCGGGCGGCTCGCTCACCCGAACGCGCACCGGACGCCCTGACGCCCGGGCGCGCCGCTCCTATGATCGCCCTGTCCACGGGCTCGCTCTATACCTACGGCACCGCGCGGACCGCCCGGTTCGCGGCGGACGCGGGGTTTGACGGCCTTGAGATCATGGTGGACCAGCGGTGGGACACCCGCGACCCCGCGTATCTCTCCCGAATGGCCCGCGACGTCTCGCTCCCGATTCTCGCCATCCACGCGCCCTCGCGGGGCGGCTCGGCGCCGTGGGGCGACGAGGTCGCGCGGGTGCGCGGGGCCGTGACCCTCGCCCAGGCGGTGGGGGCCAGGACGGTCGTCGTGCACCCTCCGGTGCGCTACTGGTGGATCAGCGTCCGCCGCGCGCCGTTCCTGAGCGCGTCGGTGCTGACGCCGGTTCGCCGCCGGTCGCCGTATCTCGGCTGGCTCGAGCACGATCTTCCGGCGTATCAGGCCGCCTCCGGGGTCACGATCGCGGTGGAGAACATGCCGCGGCACCCGCTCGTTGGGATCGTGGTCCGTGAACCTGTTCGAGCTCGGCCGCCTGCGCGACTTGCGGCGGGTGCCGGCCGTGGCGCTCGATACCACCCATCTCGGCACCTGGAACGTCGATCTCCTGAGCGCGACGGACGTGCTCGGGGATCGCATCGCGCACGTCCACCTCTCCGACTACGACGGCACGCAGCACTGCCTCCCGGGCGCGGGCCGGCTTCCGCTCGGACCCTTTCTTCAGGCGCTCAGCGGACGGGGCTTCAGCGGGGTCATCACGGTCGAGCTAGTCCCCGAGGCCCTCGGCGCGGGAGACGACGATGTCGTCGCAAAGCGCCTGGCGCAGGCGTGCGATTTCTGCCGGCAGAACGTTTCCGCTCGCGCGGCCGTACGATATGTAACGGGCGCGAAACGCCGCGCGGACTGGAGGATTTTCCTCCGGCGGCGTGAATACCCGGGGACGCGATCGCATCACGAGGGGGTGGGAGTGTGGCATCGCAAGCCAATCGGATGACACGGGGTCGATTGACGCGGCGGGATCTGCTGCGGTACAGCGCCGCAGGTGCCGCGGTTGCGGGCCTGTTCAGCGCCTCCGACCTGGTGCCGGGGGCGTCGGCGCAGACCGGCCGCGTGTTGCGGGCCGGGCTTGATGCGGACCCGCCGAACCTCGATCCGCACCGGTCCACCGCGGCGGTCGACCGCCAGGTGTTCCAGAGCCTGTTCGACAAGCTCGTCGATCTCGACGCCAACCTTAAGATCGTGCCGATGCTGGCGACATCCTGGTCGATCTCGTCCGACGGGACGGTCTATACGCTGAAGCTGCAGCAGGGCGTCCAGTTCCACGACGGGACGCCGTTCAACGCGCAGGCGGCCGTCTACAACTTCACCCGCATGGCCGACCCGAAGTTCCCGTCCGCCCGGCGCTCGGAGATCGGGCCGATCACGTCCGTGACCGCGACCGACGCGTACACGATCCAGATCAAGCTGGACCGGCCGTACAGCCCGCTGATGTACGTCCTGACCGACCGCGCGGGGATGATGGTGTCGCCGACCGCGGCGCAGAAGGCGGGGCTGGACTTCGCGCTGCATCCGGTGGGGACGGGTGCCTTTTCCTTCGTGGAAAAAGTGCCGCAGGATCACGTGACGCTTACCCGGAACGCGAACTACTGGCAGAAAGGCCTGCCGCGTCTCGGCGGCGTCATCTTCCGGCCGTTCGCCGACGACAACGCGCGGGTCGCGAACCTCAGGTCCGGGGACCTCGACATCATCAACATTGTTCCCGCGCCGCAAATTCAGCAGCTCACGCAGGATGCCAAAGCGCCGGGCGCCACGTTCCGCTTGCTGGAACACGGCGCGTTCCAGTCCCAGGGCATCTGGTTGAACATGACCAAGCCGCCGTTCAACAACAAAGCGCTGCGCCAGGCGTTCAGCGCGGCCTTCGACCGGCCCGCCCTCGCGAACCAGATTCTCCAGGGCACCGCGTACCCCGCGTATTCGTTCTTCCCGAACGGGACGCCGGCGTACGATCCGACGTGGAAGGTGCCGGCGCAGAACATCCCAATGGCCAAGGAGCGGCTCGCGGCCGGCGGTCAGCCGAACGGGTTCGAGTGCACGCTCACCACCGTCCCGGGGCAGGTCGCGGCGTCGGTGGCGCAGGCGCTCCAGGCCATGGTGGCGCAGGCCGGAATCAAGATGAACATCCAGATCGTGGAGTTCGGGACGATGCTCGACGCGTTCAGCAAGGGCAATTACCAGGCGGGCGCCGTGGGCTGGAGCGGGCGGCCCGACCCGGACGCCGACATCTACCCGTTCGTCACGAAGTCGGGGATCCCGGACTTCAACTACGCCGGGTACGTGAACGACCAGGTCCAGACTCTCCTGGACGCCGCGCGCGTCCTCCAGAACATGGACCAGCGGGTGCGGGCGTACAGCCAAGTCACCAAGATCCTCGCGGACGACATGCCGTACGCGTGGACGTACTTCCCCAAGGAGTACAAGCTCGTGTCGACCAAGGTGCGCGGATTCGTGCAGGTGCCGGACGGCATGATGCGCTTCCAAGCGGTCTCGCTGGCCTGAGGGAAGGCGGCCGGGCGGGACCCATCCCGCCCGGCCGCCGACGATCCCGCACCGTGCTGCGCTTCCTCGTCCGCCGGCTCCTCCAGATGATCCCGGTGCTGTTCTTTGTCAGCCTGATCATCTTCGTGCTGATCAACGTGATCCCGGGCGATCCCGCGCGCGTGCTCCTCGGCGAGGAGGCGACGCCGGAAGCCCTGGCCACCCTGCGGCACGTGCTCGGGACGGACCAGCCCCTCCCCGTGCAGTACGCCCGGTGGATCGGCGGGATGGCGCAGGGCAACTTCGGGAAGTCGTTCAAGGACAACACCCCGGTGCTCCCGACGCTCCTCCAGAAGATCCCGGTGACCGCAGAACTGACCGCGGCGGCGTTGTGCATCGCGTGGCTGATCGCGATCCCGGCGGGCATCGTGGCGGCGTGGCGCCAGCGCTCCCTGACCGATTACAGCGCGTCCGCGGCGGCCCTCATCGGCCTCAGCGTGCCGAACTTCTGGCTCGGGATCATGGCGATCTACTTCTTCGCCGTGCATCTCCACTGGCTGCCGGCGTCGGGCTGGGTTCCCTTTAACGAGGACGCCGCCCGCAATCTCCGTGCGATGGTGATGCCCGCGTGCGTGCTCGGGCTCGTGCTGGCGGCGGTGGTGATGCGCCAGCTGCGCAGCAGCATGATCGAAGTGCTGAGCGCGGATTTCGTGCGCACGGCGAAGGCGAAGGGCCTCGGGGGACGTGTCGTCCTGATCCGGCACGCGCTGCGGAACGCGGTCATCCCCGTGATCACGGTCATGGGAATCCAGATGGGGACGCTGCTCGGGGGCGCGGTGATCACGGAGACGATCTTCGCGGTCCCAGGCCTCGGCCAGCTCGCGGTCAACTCGATTTACAACCGCGACTCCCCGATGCTCGAGGGCGTGGTCATGTTCAGCGCGCTGTCGATCCTCCTGGTCAATCTGCTCGTCGACATCGTGTATTCGCTCATCGACCCGCGGATCAAGCTGGCGGAGGGCCCGTCGTGAGCCTCGCGATCCGGGGCGCGGTCGCGGGCGGGGACGCGCGTCGGGTCGCGCATCGCGGACTCGGGTACCTCCTGCGCCGCTATGCGCAGAACCGTCTGGCCGCGATCGGGCTTGCCGTGTTCGTCGTGATCCTCTTGACCGCGGTGTTTGCGCCGTGGCTCGCGCCGTACTCGCCGATCAAAACCGATTTCGCGATGTATCTGCGGCCGCCGGGCGGCGCCCATGTGCTCGGGACCGACGAGCTCGGACGGGACGTGCTGAGCCGCCTGATCTACGGGACCCGCGCGTCGCTTGAGGCGGGGGTGATCTCGGTCGGGCTCGCGATCGCCGTGGGACTGCCGCTCGGGCTGGCGGCGGGCTACTACCGAGGCTTCATCGGCGATGTGCTGATGCGGTTCACCGATGCGATGCTCGCGTTTCCCCCGCTGATCCTCGCGCTCGCGGTCGCGGCGGTGCTGGGGCCGGGGCTCGCGAAGGCGATGATCGCGATCGCGGTCGTGCTCACGCCCGTGTTCATGCGCATCACCCGCGCGCAGGTCCTGCAGCAGCGCGCGCGCGAGTACATCGAGGCGGTGCGCGCGCTCGGCGCGTGGGACCGGCGGATCATCTGGCGGCACCTCCTGCCGAACAGCATGGCGCCGATCGTGGTGCAGGGCTCCCTCAACATCGCCGGCGCGATTATCACCGAGGCGACGCTGAGCTTTCTCGGGCTCGGCACCCAGCCCCCGACGCCGTCGTGGGGGTCGATGCTGAACGAGGCTCAGCAGTACCTCACGCAGGCGCCCTGGCTCGCGCTGTGGCCCGGCGTGGCGATCGCGGTGACGGTGTTCGCCGTGAACGTCGCGGGCGACGGTCTGCGGGAGATCTGGGACCCCCGGACGCGCTGACCGCGCGGGCGGCGGACCGGCGCCCGCATCGATGCGGCTTCCCCCTTGTCTCAGGCGTCGCAGCGTGGCTATCATTTGAAGAGAGCGCGCCGCCCGACAGGCTGGGGCGGCGGGGAGGGACGCGGTGGCGTCGGCGCGGATCAACGGTGAGCGGCTGCGGGCCCGGCTCGAGGAGCTGGCGGCGATCGGCCGGACTCCGGACGGGGGTGTCAGCCGGTTCTCGTACACCCCGGAGCACGCGGCCGCGGTGCGGCTCGTCGCCCGGTGGATGCGGGAGGCCGGCGCCGAGACGGCCGTCGACGCGTGGGGCAATCTGTTCGGTGTGATATCCGGCGACGCCGGGACCCTCCCGCCGGTGGCGTCGGGATCCCATCTCGACACCGTGCCGAACGGCGGGATCTTCGATGGGGCGCTCGGCGTGCTCGCGGCCGTGGAGGCCGCGGCGGCGTTTCACGACGCGGGGACGCGGACGCGGCACCCGCTCTTGCTGCTGGGCTTCGCCGAGGAGGAAGGCACCTCGTACGGCGTGGGCTGCCTCGGGGCGCTCGGCGTCGTGGGCCGCGCGCCCGCGCCGGAGGCGCTGCACGACGCCGGCGGCCGATCGGCGGCCGACGCGCTGCGCGCGTTCGATGCCGGACTGCCGAGGCGCGCTGTGCCGATGCCGATGGCCGCGTATCTGGAGCTGCACATCGAGCAGGGCCCGACGCTCGCCGCGCGCGACACGCCGACGCTCGCCTCGGTCGACGCGATCGTCGGCATCTCGCGCCTCGTGCTGGAGTTCGTCGGGGAAGCGAACCACGCGGGAACGACCCCGATGGACGTGCGCCGCGACGCGCTGTGGGGGGCCGCCGACCTGGTGTCCGCGGTGCGCGCGCTCGTGCGGGATACCGGCGGCCGGGCGGTGGGCACCGTCGGGCGCCTGGTCGTGTCTCCCGGCGCCGCGAACGTGATCCCGGGCCGCGTCGAACTCGTGGTGGAGCTCCGGAGCTCCGACGGCCGGCTGCTCGACGCGCTGCGCGAGCGCGTGGACCTGGAGTGCCGCGCGTGCGCGCAGCGGTACGGGCTCGGGCTCGAGAGCCGGACGTGGCGCACGGACGCCCCGGTGCCCCTCAACCGCAGCATCCACGACGAGATCGCGGCGGCCGCGCGCGACCTCGGCTGTCCGCTCGTGAGCATGTCGAGCTGGGCCGGCCATGACGCCAAGATTCTCGGCACGGTCGTCCCCAGCGGGATGATCTTCGTCCCGAGCATCGATGGGGTCAGCCACTCCCCGCGCGAGCGGACCGCATGGGACGACGCCGCGCGGGGCGCGCAGGTGCTGTGCCGCGCCATCGAGCGGCTCGATCGGACACAGGCGGACTGACGGGCCGCGTGCGGGGAGTCGATCATGACCATGCGAGGTGAGGACGATGGCTGATTGGAGCGGCGCGTCCGAGGAACCGCGTCCCGAGGAGTCGCCGGAGCCGAGCGCGGAGGACGGCGAGGGGGCCACGCAGGAGGACCACGAACGGCAGG
This sequence comes from uncultured Bacillota bacterium, assembly GCA_963787105.1. Classification (GTDB taxonomy): domain Bacteria; phylum Sysuimicrobiota; class Sysuimicrobiia; order Sysuimicrobiales; family Segetimicrobiaceae; genus JAJPIA01. Next base: position 68,204 of record CAWBBU010000002.1, on the reverse strand, counting down.
CGCGCCAGGTGCCGCTCCACGCGCTTGAGACGCGCGACATCCTGATCTGGACCCTCAGCGTCCTCGCCGCGAAGGCCTGGGAGGGGATGGGGCTCGTCCCGAACCCGGGCAGCGGCACGGTGGCCAAGAACCTGGACGGCGCGCGCCTCGCGATCGACGCCTACGCGGCGGTCTTTGTGCTCGTGCGCGAGGGCATCGACGAGAGTCCGCGCCGCGAGATGGAGACGCTGTTGACCAATCTGCGCGTCAATTTCGTCGAGAAAAGCAGCGGCTGAGGCCCGGCACCGCGGTATCCACGGCTTATCCACATGTTGCCATCCACATTATCCAGAGTTTGCTCGAACTGAGTTTCCGGATTGTGGGGGGCGCCGGGGTGTGCTACAACTAGTTCCGGAGGCGCAAATCCTCCGGCAAGGTAGCCGACTCAAACGCTCGCGCACGTGGACGCCGAAAGCTGGTCAAGTGTACTTCGGGGGTAACTCCGGAGAACGGCTGGCGGGCAGTAGGCACCGGCGGCGAGGGCCGAAGACGGTGAAACGCCGGTGGGTGAGCGCCTCCCGTATTTTTCCAGCCCCTCGCGCGCTCGGCGGGAGCCCGAATATGCTTCGGGGTATCCGCCAGGCAACGCTCAGACCCCGGCAGGCCTCGAACGTCCTCCCCGACGCGGCGCGCGCGCGATGACGCGGTGCACCCGGGACGGCGCTGGCGTGACGCTCGTTGTTTCGTTTGTATCGGGGTCGGGGAATAGGTATGATGGAATCTGCTGGTCCGCACCGAAATCCCGGATGGAGGGGAGCGAACCGTGCCTACACCACCGCCCACCGCGCCGGATGGCGCATTTGGAGTGCTCCGCAAGCCGCTCATGGCCGACCTGATCAAATCCACACACCCGACCGAGGGGCGCCTCGTTCAAACCACGCCGCCGCCGCTCCGTCAAACGACAGTCGCTGCCGAAGAAGGTGCAGTGACATGGCGCTTCTGTTTGCGAACACGTTGGGTCTGCCGCAGCCTACGCCGCAGCAGCCGTGGCCTATGGAGCCTGTGTGGATCGCGTTCGCGTACTACGATTCGAGCTGCGGGGCGGCGAATCAGAACTTTCGAAAACTGGGGTGGTGGCAGATCGACCCCTATCAGACCCTCAATCTCTGGAACGTCGATCTGCAAACGGTCAACAGATACGCGTATTTTTGGGGCGCGACGGCGCATGAGGGTATCACGTGGCACGGTACGGGCAACGCGTGGCTGAGCCTCAATCCCAACTCCGCGTTCAATCAATGCGCCTTTGACAACACGAACGACACGCAGTCGGTCGATTTCGTTGAGATAGACTTTACTTGGGCGCAACCGGGCTGGGATTTGGTGGTATCGCTCGGGCCGGACCCGGGCCAAGTGAATTACGCCTCTCAAAAGATCGGCTAAGGGCCCGCCGCGCCGTCCGCGCCGGCCGCGAACCTGGAAGGGCTGGCACGGCGGCCCGGGTGGAGATCCCACACAATCGAACGAGCGATCGCACGAGGTAATACGTGACTAACCGTCTCGCCGGAGCCGGAAGTCCCTATCTGCGCTCCGCGGCACACCAGCCCGTCGACTGGTATCCGTGGGGCGATGAGGCGTTTGCGCGGGCACACGCGGACGACCGGCCGATCCTGCTCGACATCGGGGCCGTGTGGTGCCACTGGTGCCACGTCATTGATCGCGAGTCCTATGAGAATCCGGAGATCGCCGCGATCATCAACGCCCACTTCGTGCCCGTGAAGGTCGACCGCGACGAGCGGCCGGACGTCGACATCCGGTATCAGCAGGCGGTCAACGCGATCAGCGGGCAGGGCGGCTGGCCGCTGACGGCGTGCCTGACGCCGGACGGGAAGGTCTTTTTCGGCGGCACGTATTTCCCCCCGGACGCCGCTGGCGGGCGGCCGGGGTTCAAGCAGATCTTGGCCGCAGTCGCGGAATTCTACCGTACGAAGCGCGATCAGGCGCACGCCTACGCCGACGAACTCCACCAGGCCCTGCGGCGCCTCGGCGACGCCCGGTCGTCCGAGGATACGCTGTCGCCATCGCTCGTGGACGCCGCGGTCGCGTCGTGCGTCCGGGCGTTCGACAGCCGCCACGGCGGATTCGGCGGCGCGCCCAAGTTTCCGCACGCCGGCGCGGTGGAGCTGCTGCTGCGCCGGTACGATCGGACCGGCGATCCCGAAGCCCTCGCGGTCGCGGCGCGCACGCTCGACGGCATGGCGCGGGGCGGGGTGTACGACCAGGTCGGCGGCGGATTCCACCGGTACTCGGTGGACGCGTCGTGGACGGTGCCGCACTTCGAGAAGATGCTGTACGACAACTCCGAGCTGCTCCGGAATTACGTGCACGCCTACCAGGCGACCGGGACCGCGCGGTTTCGGGATGTCGCGCGCGGGATCATCGCGTACGTCTCCGACACGTTGATGGACGCGGCGCAGCGGCGGTTTCTACGCGAGCCAGGACGCGGACATCTCGCTGGAGGACGACGGCGACTACTACACGTGGACGGTGGAGGAAGCCGCGGCGGTCCTGCCGCCCGACGAGCTTCGTGTGGTCCGGCTCGTCTATCATCTTGACGGTCCGGGGGAGATGCACCACGATCCGCGCCGGCACGTGCTGTTTGTCGCGGAAGAGCCGGACGCGGTGGCGGTCCGGCTCGGGCGGCCGCCCGACGAGATCCGGCTGCTCCTCGACGGCGCGCTCGACCTGCTGCGGAAGGCGCGCGCGGCGCGGCCGGCCCCGTTCGTGGACCGGAGCCTGTACGTGGGATGGAACGGGATGATGATCTCCGCGTTCCTCGATGCCGCGCGCGGGCTCGGTGAGGGCGCCGCGCGCGAGGCCGCGCTCCGCGCGTTGGATCGGGTCGTGGCCGACGCGTACGAGCCGGGCCGGGGCTTCCGGCACATCGTCGGCGGCGACGGCACGGTCGCGGGCCTGCTCGACGATCAGGTGCACATGGCACGCGCGCTGCTTGACGCGTACGAGCACACCGGGCGCGACCGGTATCTCGGCGTGGCCGCGGACGTCATGGACTACGTGCTCTCCGAGTTTGGCGCGCCGGCCGGCGCGTTCTATGACGTCGCCGGCGGCGAAGCGCGCGGACCGCAGGGACTGGCGGTGGCCTACGTGCCGGTTCAGGACACGCCGACTCCCTCCGGCAACGCCGTCGCGATCCTCGTCCTTGATCGGCTGGCCGTGCTCACGGGGCGAGCGCGCTACGGGGACGCCGCGGAGCGCGCGCTGCGCGCGTGCGCGCCGGGAACCACCGACCAGGGACTGTTCGCGGCGACGCTCGCCCTGGCGCTGGATCTGCACCTGGAGCCGCCGCTGCACGTGGTCGTGGTCGGCGCACGTGGGGACCCGAGGACCGAAGCCCTCCACGCCGCCGCCCTTGCCGCCTATCGGTACGGCGCCGTCGCGCATCTGTACGATCCGGCGGACGCCAGCGGCGGCCTGCCGGCGCCCGCGGCCGCGCTGGCCGGTGCCGCGGACTCGCCGCGCGCGTACGTCTGCACGGCCACCGCGTGCGCGTCTCCGGCGACGGACCCGCGGACACTCGAGGCCGAGATCCGCACGTTCGGCCGGCCGCCGGCCGCGTAGCCGCCCGGCACGCGCGTGACGTACGTCGGGCTGAAGCACGCGCTGTCCGCCGCCGTCCTCGCGGCCGTGGATGACCCCGATCAGGCGCCGACGGTCGAGGCGCTCGCCGCGTGCGCGGCGGCCGGCGGCGGTCCCGTCTCCGCGGCCGATCTCGCCCGCGCCGCGGGGGTGCCCGTCGACGAGATCCTGCGCCGCCTGCTCGCCACCGGGGTCTGCGTGGATCGTGACGGCGGGCGGCTCGTCGGCCTTGACCCGCGGTTCGGGCCGCACGCGGCGTACGCCGGAAGACAGACGGCGCGCGCGGCCGATGCCGTTCGGGTGCTGCGCGGTCCGGCGCCGTCCGCACTGTCCCCCGTCGTGTGGCGCGCCGTCGTTCTGTTCAACGCGGGACTGTTTTTCGAGTGCCACGAGTATCTCGAGCGGCCGTGGCGGGCCGCGGGCCGCGCGGACCGCGCATTCTATCACGGGCTGATCCAGGCGGCGGCCGGCTGCTACCACTGCGAAAAAGGGAACGTCCACGGCACGATCGTCCTGCTCGGCAAAGCGATCGCAAACTTGGAGCCGTACGCGCCGTCGGCGCACGGGCTCGATGTCGCGGGCCTGCTCGAGGGGCTCGCGGCCGTGCGGACGGGCGCGCTGGCCGAGCCGCCGACGCTGCCGCGCGGCCGCGATGCTCTGCCGGTGATCCGTCTCGCGGCGGATCCGGGTGCGGTCGCCTCCGGCCGTCGGGTGATCGCGACGGGCCAGCTCTCGCTGCTGGACGAGGCGTGGCCGGGGCCGATTCGGGGCCGCATCTACGTCGGGACGTGTTCGTGGGCCGAGAAGTCGTTTGTGCGGAGCGACTTCTACCCGCGGACGGTGCGGACCGCAACCGACCGCCTCCGGTTCTACGCGACGCGCTTCCCCGCGGTGGAGGTCGACGCGTCGTACTTCACGCTCCTTCCGCCGTCGTACAGCCGGCGGTGGGCGGAGGAGACGCCGCCCGAGTTCGTGATGCACGCGAAGGCGTTCGGGTTGTTCACGGGGCACGCCGTCGCGACGCCGCGGCTGCCTCGCGGGCTCGCCGAGCTGCTTCCCGCGCGTGTCCGGGAGGGGCCCGAATTCCGGCTGCGCGACGCGCCGGAGGAGTTTGTGAACGCGTGCTGGGATCAGTTCCGTGCGTTTCTCGCCCCGCTGGCGGAGCGCGGCAAGCTCGGCTACGTCCTGTTCCAGCTGCCTCCGAGCACCCGGTTCTCGGAGGCGGTGCTCGACGAGGTGCACGAGTGGACGCAGCAGCTGCCCGGATACCACGTCGCCGTCGAATTCCGGCACCGGGAGTGGTCGCGCCACCCGGAGGCGTTCGAACGGCTGGCGCGCGACCGGTGCGCCTACGTCATGGTGGATCTTCCGGATCTGCCGTGGTTGATGCCGCCGGTCGAGGCCGTGACGTCCGACTGGGCGGTGGTGCGGCTGCACGGGCGGAACCGGGACGGGTGGGCGCGCGCGGGCGCCAGCACCGATGAGCGGTACGATTACGCGTACGGGGCGGACGAGCTGCGCGGATGGGCCGCGGTCGCCGGGCGTCTCGAGACGCGCGCCGAGCGGGTCTTCGTCATGTTCAACAACCACGTGCGCGGCAACATGGCGCACAACGCGCTGGCGCTGCAGGGGCTGCTCGAGGCGGTCGGGGAGTAGGCGTCCTCGGAGCGGTCAGGCGCGCCCGCGGCGTACCGCGTAATACACGCGGCCCGTCTCCGGCGTCACCGGGTCGAACGCGGTACTGCTCCAGCAGCCGAGCCGCTCGAAGCCGTTGGCCGCGAGGGCCGCGTCGATCATGGGGACGGGATACCCCCGCTCGCGGTGGACCTCCGCGATCCGCTCGTAGAGGCCCTCCCGGCGGTGCAGGAACGCGTTGACCCGCAGCGTGGCGATGCCCGTGTCGTAGTCGAAGTGGCTCTGGTCGGCTTCAAACGCGTCGTCCGCATCCTGAATGATCCAGGTCCGGTTGCCCCACCGTTCGGCCAAGCCGCGGAGCGTGTTCATGTCGAAGACGAACAGCCCGTCCGGCCGGACCGCCGCCGCGACCGCGGCGAAGGTGCGCCGGAACTCGAGCTCGTCGACGAGATAATTGAGGCTGTCGTACAGGCACGTGGCCGCGTCGACGGGTGAGGGCACCGCGAGGTCCCGCATGTCCTGCTCGAGCAGGGTGATCGGCACGCCGCTTGCCGCGGCGCTCTGCCGGGCAAGGGCCAGCATCTCCGGAGACTGGTCGACGCCGGTGACCGCGATGCCGCGGCGCGCCATCGCCACGGCGAACTCGCCGGCGCCGCACGCCACGTCGACGAGCGACGCCGGCGCGGCTCCGAATCGCTCGAACACCGCGGTGACCCACGGCACGAGCTCCAGGCTGAACCGGCCGCCGCCGGCTTTGGCATACGCTTCCGCATAGCGCCGATAGATGCTCATCGCGTGAGGGACTTCTTGCGGCGGCGGGCCGCTTCCTGTGTTGTGCGGCGGAGCGTGGGCGCTAGATGCCGTCGCCCGGAGGATCGGACGGGAGGCCGGCGCCGGCCATCGCGGCGACGGCCTGTTCGAGCGACTCCGCGACGCGGAACGCGCGGTCCAGCCCTGCGACGCGCAGGATCCGATCGAACGGCAGCGCGGGGGGCACGGCCAGCACCAGCGATCGCCGGTTGGTCGCCAGGCGGCGTCCGAACTGGAACAGCGTTCGAATTGAGTGACTGTCCAGGTAAGAGGCGCCGGCCAGCGAGACCACGACCGCGGTGGACTCGATGCGCGCCGCGCGCTCCAGCGTGGCGCGGAACAGGTCCGACCCGGTCATGTCGAGATCGCCCGATACCGCCACGATGGGGATGTGGTTGAGCTCCGCGATCTCAAACGTCGCCGGCCGGTGCGCCGCTGCCCTCCACGCCCGGGCCGCCGTCGGCCGGCTCAATCTGCCGCAGGCGCCCGTCGCCGGCCTGCGCGGCGGCCGGGTGGTCCACATCGATCATCGGCTCCGGTGGGCGCGGATGGGCATCGTCGGCCGCGGCCGTGGTCTCGATCGGCCGCGGCCGGGACGAGTGGATCGTCGCCGAGAGGGAGACCAGGGTCCCCTTGGGCGACGTGATGACGTCGACATTGTCGACGAGCGCCCGCATCAACGCGAGTCCGTGGCCGCCGCCGTCCGGGGCCCGGCCGGGGCGCCAGGTGCCCTCGTCCTCGACGTCCACGTGGAGGCGGGCGCCGTCGTGCCGCGCCCGGATGCGCACCATGCCGCTCGCCGCGCCGTAGGCGTGCTCGATCGCGTTGTTCACCGCTTCTCCGACCGCGACCGTGATGCCCGCCGCTTCCTGCTCGTCCCCGCCGACCGCGGCGATGAGCTTCCGGAGCGCCTGGCGCATCAGGGGCGCGCTGGCCGGTTCGGCGGGCAGGGTCAGCTCGAACTCTTCCAGCGGTACTTCATGGACGCTCAGCGTGATCACGGCGATATCATCGGTGGCGTCGCGCGCGTCGAGGATCCGCTCGACGATCGCCGCGGCGTGGTTTCCCGACGGCGCGGTAATCTCGTGCCGCAGCGCGTCGACCAGCGCCGCCTCGCCGGCGACGGGGTCGCGCGCGGTTTCCGTGAGCCCGTCGGTGTAGAACACGAGGAGGGTGCCGGCGTGGAGCGTCAACGTGTGCGGCACCGGATCCTGGACGCCGATGTAGCCCAGCGGCACGCCGCCGGACTCGAGGATCGCGGGCTCGCGATCCTCGCCGATCAGGGCGGGCGCCGGATGGCCGGCCGAGGCGTACGTAAACGTCGAGGTGGCGGGCGCGAAGACCCCGAACAGCGCGGTCGCCATCCCTTCCGCTGAATAGGTCAGCCGCAGGACTTCGCTGGCCCGCTTGAGGACGCGGGAGGGACGGGCGTCCTCAAGCGCCGCCGCGCGGATCGACTGCCGGACCTGCCCCATGACGACCGCGGCGTGAAGGCCGTGCCCGACGACATCGCCGATGGACAGGGCGATGCGGCCGTCGGGGAGTTGGAACACGTCGTACCAGTCGCCCCCGAGCGCCGTATCGCGTACGCCCGGCCGATAGGCCGCGTGGAGCGTGACGCCGGGAATCTGCGGCAGCGTGGCCGGCAGGAACGCGTGCTGGAGCGTCTCGGCGACCCGATGTTCCTGCTCGTAGAGCCGCGCGCGCTCGCTGGCCTGCGCGCACAGGCGGCCGAGCGTCAGCATGAGATCAAGTTCGTCCGGCGCGAACTCGCGGGAGGCCGTGAAGTTCATGTACAACACGCCGATCGCGTGACCGCGCGACAGCAGCGGGACCGCGGCCCGCGCCCCCCGCGCGAGGGCATCGGGCAGCATCTCGCTCCGAGGATACCGGGCGTCGAACGTCTCATCGCTGGGGTGCCACACGACGTCGCCGGTCCGAATCGCGTCCGCGATCACCTGGATCTCCTGGGGCGCGAAGTGGGACCAGCGGCTGGTCAGTTCCGCCGGATATCCGACGGCGCGAATGAGCTCGAGCGTCGTGCGGTCAGGCGCGAGCAGCGACAGCGCGGCGGCCTCGGCCCCGAGTGCGTGGATGGCGTGGCCGGTGGCGACGTCGGCGACCTGATGCAGCGTGAGCGCCTCGGACAGCGCCGCCGACACCATCTGCAGGCGTCCGAGGCGGTCCGCGACGCGTTCGGCCGCGGCGCGCTGCTGCTGCGCGGCCTCATGGAGCCGCGCGTTGTCGACCGCGAGCGCGGCATGGTTCGCCAACTCCTCGGCGAACGCCACGTCCACCGCGTCGTACCCGCGCCGCGGTTCGCCGGCGATCAAGGTCATCGCGCCGAGCGTCCGTCCTCTCGCGGTGAGCGGGACGATCACCACCGCCCGGGCCTGCAGCCGGCGGAACGCCGCACGGTGCTTGCCCTCCGGCACGATGGAGTCAAGGAGCGCGTCCGAGACATCCGTGTGCAGCTCGGCGCGGTCGGCGCCGATCACGCGCGCGAGGGCGGACGGCCCTCGCCCGGCGTCCGCGTGCCGCTCCTCGGTGCTCCGTACGATCTCCGTCCGTACGGGGTCGCGGTGCGCCCCGAAGATGCTGTGGAACCCATCCTCCTCGGTGAGGGTGATGATGCATGAGTCGGCCAGCGCCGGCACCATGAGATCGACGAACGACTGCACCCTCGTGTGCAGCTCGAGCGTGCGCGTGAGGGTCTGCGTCGCCTCGATGATCAGCCGCTGCTGCCGTTCGGTGCGCTTGCGGTCGGAGATATCGCGGCTGATCGTGGAGGCGGCGACCACGCGGCCGGCGGAATCCCGGATGGGCGAGATCGTGAGGGCGACGTCGAAGCGCGTGCCGTCTTTTCGCATGCGCACGCTCTCGTAGTGGTCGATGTGCTGCCCCTTCCGGAGACGCGCGAGAATGACCGGAATCTCGTCCACCCGGTCGGGGGGCGCGAGCATCGTCACGGACCGGCCGATGACCTCGGCCGGCGTGTATCCATACAGCCGCGTGGCCGCCGCGTTCCAAGTCAGAATCACGCCGTCGAGCGTCTTGCTCAGGATCGCGTCGGTCGACGATTCGACGATGACCGCGAGACGGGACTGCGTCTGGGCGGCGCGCTCGTTCGCGGTTCGCTGCGCGGCGATATAACCCATGCCGAACACGACGGCGGCGAGCGAGAGCCCGAAGAGCACGAGCGTGATGAGCGCGGCTTCGTTCAATGCGAACGCGTATGCGGGCGCCATGAAGAATTGCCACGCCAGGACGATCGACAATGCCCCCGCGACGGCGCCGGCAGTCCGTCCGTATGCGTACGCGATCACGGCCGCGGCCGGTATGTAGACGAACGAAAAGCCCGCCCCGGGCACGGTCAGGCGGATAAACTGACCCGTGGCGGTCAGCACGATCGGGAGGACGATGGCGTATACTAGGCCCCACACCGCCGGGCTGGACGTGCGCGGCCCGATGACCCTGCTCCCGCCCTCGCCGGACGGGACTGTTCCTCGAGAGACGGGTGTCATGTCAGTTACTAGGTACCCCCGTCGTCGATTGACATACCATAGAAGGCACCGAAGAAGGCACCGATTTCGTCCGGCGACATGGCGCACACGTGTTCGTCATTCAATTTCCGCATATCAGGTACGCATCGGAGGATGATAGCGGGCCATGATCGCCCGTACCGCGTCGAGCGGGAGCGCGCGCAGTGTGCCCTGGAATCCCGACATTGTTTCCGCGGCCACCAAGGCGTTCAGGATGGATTCTTCGACGGCGTCGGCAACCGCTTCGAAGAAGAGATCGAGCTCCGCGTGGGGCAGCATGCGGACCGAGTACGCCTCTCGGGCACCGGCGGGGAGGGAATTTCCTGTCGCAAAGGCGAGAAATAGGTCGCCGCTCGAATTGTGGCCGAGCCCGCCGACGCGGCTGAGCCCCACGGTCGCACGACGCGCGAGTCTCCGGCACTGGATCGGCAGCAGCGGGGCGTCGGTCCCGATGATCGCGATAATTGATCCACCCGGTCCCATCGGCTCCGGGGGAGCGCCGCTCGGATCCAGCTCCCGCCCGACGGGTACGCCGTCGATCCGCAGGTGGCGCATGAGGCCGTAGTTCGCTTGGACCAGCGCGCCGACCGCGTACCGGCCGCTCCGGACCGCGACGATCCGGGACGCCGTGCCGATGCCCCCCTTGAAGCCGTGGCACCGCATGCCGGTGCCCCCGCCCACATTGCCCTCGTCGACCGGACCGCCGCGCGCCGCCGCGAGAGCCTGAAGCGCGTGTGCCTGTGTGACGCTGAACGCGTTGATGTCGTTGAGCCAGCCGTCGTAGGTCTCCGCGACGACCGGGAGCGTGAACCGGGGCACGTATCCGCGGGCGACGCCGTGCGCGACGAGCGCGTCCCGAACCACGCCGACCGCATGCGTGTTGGTAATGCCGATCGGAGTCTCGAGCATCCCAGACTCGTCGATCCATGCGGCGCCCGTCATCTCGCCGCATCCGTTGAACGCGTGCACGCCGGCGAAGGCGGCGTCGGTCCAGATCGCGCCGTCTCGCGGCACGACCATGGTGACGCCGGTGCGCACCGTGCGGGGCGCGTCGGCGATCAGCGTGCAGTGGCCGACGAGGACGCCGGGAACATCGGTGATGGCATTATGGGGTCCGGCCGGCAGCTGACCGATCATGATGCCGAGATCTCGAGCGCGTCCGCGGCCCATCGCCGCGGTTCCTTCGGCCGCACCGCGCGGGCCCCCTCCCGCGGAGCGGTATGCCCCTATGCGCCGGGGCGCCGCGGTGCCGGGGCGCGGACGCCGCCCGCGCGTGCGAGCCGGCGAAGCGCCGGGCCAGCGAGCCACATCGACGTCCAGGTGGGCGCGGGGATGGCGGCACCCAGCCGCCGGTAGAACCGGAACGCCGGCGCATTCCACCGCAGGACCGACCACATCATGCGTGCGCAGCCCTTGTCGACGGCGATCCGGGCGACCGCGGCCAGGAGCGCGGACCCTACACCGCGTCCGCGCAGGCGCGGAACCACGAACAGATCTTCGAGGTAGAGAATCGGCTGCCCAAGGAACGTCGAATACGCGTAGAAGTAGAGTGCGAATCCGACGGGCGTGCGCCCTTCGACGCACAGAAGGGCCTTGAAGTAGGGGTGGCGCCCGAACCCGTCGCGGCGCAAGTGCGCCGCGGTGGCCGTCACCGCCATGCTTCGCCGCTCGTACTCGGCAAGGCCGCGGACCAGCGTGAACACTGCCTGCGCGTCCTTCGCGGTGGCCGGCCGGATCCGGAATTCCGGGGGCGGGCCGTTCCTCACCGGCGGCGCGCTCCGGGTGCGCCGTCGGCCGCGGGACGGGGACCGTTTGCGCACTCCACGTGCGGGCGTCACCACTGGTCGTCCCTCATGATCGGCGTCTCGGTCCCGTCGGCGAGAGACTCGTCCGAACATTCCCCACGCGGCGCTGGTCGGCATGTCGTGGCGTTCCGACGGTCTGGCGGCGACCACCGTCGCGCTCGGTGCGCGCCGGGTCGCGACACGCTAGCGTGATCCGGATCTCAGCGCCGACAGCGCCTCGTCGAGCGTGTCGCACACCGGGAACATACCGGAGTCGGAGAGGATCACCAGCACGTGTTTCACGATGCCGGTGGCCACGACCGCAAACCCGTGCTCGCGGACGCGCGGGCGCCGCGCGTACACGTTCGCGAGCACGTGAAAGCCCGTGCTGTCCATGTACGGTACGCCCCGGAGATCCACCACGAGTTTATGGTCGGCGGCGTGCGCGCGCTCGTAGGCGTCGTAGAGACTGCCCTGAAACGACGGGGCCGAAAGAATGTCGATCTCGCCGGCGACGGTGAGCACGACGACATCTTGCGCTTCTGTAACCGAAGCCAACGGGTACGCGGCCACCAATCATCTCCCGTCGCGTGCTGTCGTGCGCATCGCACCTGCCGCCTGCGGATTCCATGGCGGGGTGCCCGCCTCCTTGTGCGACCGCTTCCGGGGATTTCCGGGCCGCGCAGCGCCACTGACCCGGATTTCAGTTCGCAGCGGCGGTCAATTGCATGATCCGGATCGGCTGAACTTGGGAAACATCGATCGTGTCATGGAGGCGTAAGGCCGCAGGCGGGCTTGCGCGTCCGCCCGAGGCCTGCTTCGCAGCGCCGTCACATGCGGTGGGTTGCAATATGGCGAGCCGCGCGACGCTTCGAATACCGCGCTGCGCCACGTCTTGGGGAGGGCGCGCGATGTCGCGAACCTGAGCGCGAACGTTGCGAATTGCAGGTAGCCTCACGCGCCCGCGAGAACAGGCCCGCATGGACCACGCTCATCAACGGACCAGGGACATGCTGGCTCGACTCCTTCCGATCGCCGGTGGAGAAATGGACGAGTCTGGTTTCGGGTGCTGGATAGAGTCCGCGTCCGCCGCGGACGTGCTCCATGTGCGGGGCGTCGTCGATGACGCCTCGCTGCCTCGCCTCGAGGCCTGCCTGACAGATGCCGGGCAGCACGGCCGGCACCTCATTGCGGATCTGAGTCTCGTGACCTATCTGAACGTCGCCTGTATGCGGATGCTCGAGACGCACCGGCAGCAGTACGGCGACCGGGGTCACACGCTCATCGTCGTCGCGCCGACGTCTCTCCCGCGCCGCAGCATGGACACGGTGGGGTTCGCGGAGATGGTGCCGCTCGTGGAGACGCTGGATCAGGCGTTTGCGCTGCTGCCATGACGGCGAGCGTGAGCGCCGCCGACGCGCGGAGAAATCGTATCCGGAGTGAGGAGCCGCATGGCTTGGAAATTCACTCTCGAATTTGACGTGGAGCCCGTCGCCAATCGACTGATGCGCAAGTTGGTTGTGGGTGCGGCTCAGGTCGAGGGAGCATCGGACACGGAGGCGTATGCGATCGAAGCGTCGCTCGGCGAGGTGTTCTCGAACGCATTTCGTCACGCCTATCGTGGGCAGCCCGGGCCCCTCGGCGTCGACGTCGCGTATGATGGGGTGCGCCTGAGTATTGTGGTGCACGATCACGGCGCGCCGATCACCGATGTGCCCGTGATTCCGACGACGCGGCCGCCTCGAGGTCAGGGAAGCCGCGGCCTGTTCCTTGTCGGGCAGCTGATGGATGAGGCGGAGATCCTGCATCCGTACCGGGAGGGTCGCGGCACCGCCGTGCGGATGGTCAAATACCTCAGGTAGCCGCGATCATACACCCGTCGGGGCGTCCGGGGACGCGTCAGAACGTAGCGGAGCGGGTGTCACCGAGCCGGCAGTCATGAGGCGGGAGGTCGTGCCCGTTGACGCGGAGCGCGGCGTCACGTGGGCGCGGGTGCCTGGCGGAGGGAGTGGGATTCGAACCCACGGACCCCGGTTAAAGGGTCACGGTTTAGCAAACCGTTGCCTTGGACCGCTCGGCCACCCCTCCGCCTGTTATCCTATCGGGCCGAGCCCGTTCTGGCAAGCGAACACGAATCCCAGCCACGCGCCGCGTGCTGTCCGCGGTTGCGGCGGCCCCTGACCCCATCTAAAATGGAAGAGAGATTGGGGTCCGTGCGCCGATGCCGTGGGAGGGTTCATTGCGTCAAACGCTTCTCTGGCTTGGGCTGTGTGCGGCGCTTGTCGGTATGCCACCGGGACTCGCGGCCGCGCAACCCGCTCCCGGTTCGTTCGTCACGGTCGTCTCCGACAACCCCGACAGCCTGAATCCATACCTGCACAGTCTGCTCGACAGCGAGCAGGTGTACCGCTTCGTCTTCGACAGCCTCTACCGCGTGAACTATCGGGGCGCGTGGGAGCCCGCGCTCGCGGTCGGGGAACGCGTCAGTCCGGACGGGCTCACGTGGACCTACCGTCTGCGTGCGGGCGTCCGCTGGTCGGACGGCCAGCCGTTCACCTCCGCCGACGTCACCTATACCTGGCAGCTGGTGACCAACAAAGACGTGCACATCAGTTACGCGACCGGGTTCGACAAGATCGCGCGCGTCGACGCGCCGTCGCCCGACACGGTCGTGTTTCATCTGAAGGAACCGTACGCGCCGTTTCGAGAGCAGGTGGTGGGTGCGCCGATCGTCCCGCGGCACGTCTTCGCGGGGATGACGGGCGACCAGATCAACCGCGCGCCGTTCAACCTGAAGCCGGTCGGGACGGGCCCGTTCGCGGTGTCGGAGTTCGCGAGCGACGATCACGTGACGCTCGTCCCGAACCGATACTTCTGGGGCGCCGCGCCCGCGCTCGCGCGCGTGATCGTGCGGATCGTCCCCAATCAGAACACGCAGGTGAACCTCCTCCAGGCGGGCGAGCTGAGCGTGCTCGGCGGCGTCCCGCCGGCTCGTCTTGACGACGTCCGGCGCTTTCCCGGCGTGACACTCCACCGCTACCTCTCTCCCGTGTACGCGCTGGTGCAGCTCGACGAGTTCGGATTTCTCCGGGACGTCAAGGTCCGCCAGGCGCTCGATTTCGCGACGCCGAAGGGGCCGATCATCAAGGACGTCATGCGCGGCGAGGGGGAGCCGGCCGTCAGCGACATGGTCCCCAACGGGCCGTGGGCCGACCGAAGCCTGGCGCCTCGGCCGTACGATCCGGCGCGTGCCCGCGCGCTGCTGCTCGCCGACGGGTTTGTCCCCGGCGCCGACGGGGTGTTCGCGAAGGGCGGCAAGCGCTTGGTGGTCCCGCTGTGGACGGTGTCGTCGCGGTCGTACTACGTGCAGGCGATGCAGGTGATCGCGCAGGCATGGCGGGCGCTCGGCGTGGCCACCGACACCCACGCCGTGAGCTCGGCAGCGCTGTTCGGGCAGAACGGGCCGCAGTGGAACGGCGAGGACGCGGCGCTCATCTTCGCCTGGGGGCAGGGCGTGTTTCCGGAGGACCGCATCAATTGGGCGACCGCGTACATCCCGAAAGACGCGAACAGCCCCGGCGAGAACTCGGAGCGGTACAGCAGCCCGGAGATGGACGCGCTGCTCGATGAGGCGGACCGCGCGGTCGACCCGGCGCGGCGCCGCGCCGTCTACGACCGCATTCAGCAGTTGGAATACCGCGACGTGCCGGTGATCTTTCTGCTCTGGCACGTGAGCAGCGACGCGGTGGCGGCCAGCGTGCGGGGCTACGACGTCACGACGTTCGGCACGACGCTCCCGGAAACGTGGAGCCAGCGGTGAGGGGCCCGGGGGCCCGGCGTCCCCGGCATCCAGGGCGCGGCGCCTAGGCGTCAAGACGATGGGCCGCTACGTCGCGAGCCGGGCGCTGCAGGCGGCGGTGCTGCTGCTCTTGGTGTCATGCGTCAGCTACGCGATCATGAACGTCGCGCCGGGAGGGCCGCTGGCCGTCTACCTGCACAACCCGCAGGTGACCCCGGACCGCATCGTGCTCCTGCGGCACCAGCTCGGCCTCGATCGGCCGTGGTACGACCGGTATGCGGCGTGGCTCGGGGCGATCGTGCGAGGACAGTGGGGGGACTCGTACTATACGGGTCGACCGGTGCTCGCCATGATCGGCGAACGGCTGCCGGCCACGATCGTGCTCATGCTCAGCGCGTTTGCGCTTGCGCTCGGTCTGTCCTTTCCCCTCGGCATCTTCGCCGCCACGCACAAGTACACGTGGGGCGACAATCTGCTCTCGTTCGGGTCATTCTTCGCATGGGCGATGCCCACGTTCTGGTTCGGGCTGATGCTGCAGCTCGTGCTCGCGGTGCACCTGCGGCTCCTTCCCGTCGCGGGCATGCACGAGATCGGGGACTCGTCCGCGGGAGATCTGCTGCGCCACCTGGTGATGCCCGCCGTCGTGCTCGGGTTGGGCGCGATCGCGAGCTGGAGCCGGTACCTTCGGAGCAGCGTGCTCGAAGTGCTTTCGCGCGACTATGTGCGCACGGCCCGGGCCAAAGGTCTGCCGCGCGACCGTCTGCTGTACCGCCACATCGTCCGCAACTCGTTGATTCCGATGGTGACGCTCATCGGCCTCGAGCTCCCCGCGCTCTTCGGCGGGGCGGTCATCACCGAATCGATTTTCGGGTGGCCGGGGATGGGACGGCTCTTTCTTGAGGCGCTCAACAACCGCGACTACCCGGTGCAGATGGCCGGGCTGCTCCTGAGCGCGGCGTTGCTCGTGTGCGGCAACCTGCTCGCCGACCTGACCTATGCGGCGCTCGACCCGCGGATCCGGTACGCGTCATGAGCGTACGCCGGGCGCGCGGCCGATGACCGCCGGCACGAACGTCGCCGAGGCGCCCCGCCGGCCTGCGTCCCGGGGGTACGGATCGTGGGCCCTCGCGTGGAAGCGATTTCGGCGGCATCGGATGGCGGTATTCGGGATGGCGGCGCTCGCGGTGGTGGTCGCCAGTGCGGTGGGCGCGCCGATGCTCACCCCCTACAACCCCACGCTGCTGGACCCCGATCACAGCTTCCTTCGGCCGGATCTGCAGCATCCGCTCGGGACGGACGATCTCGGGCGCGATGAACTGGCGCGCGTGCTGTACGGCGGCCGCGTGAGCCTGCTCGTTGGGGTGAGCGCGATGCTGCTCGGCAGCGTGCTCGGGGTCGCGCTCGGGTCGCTCGCGGGGTATCTCGGCGGCTGGGTCGACACGCTGATCATGCGGCTGGTCGACCTCGTGTTGAGCTTCCCAGCGATTTTTCTCCTGCTGATCCTCCTCAACTGGACCGGCGGCCGCGCCCCGGTGCTCATGATGGTGGGGTACTTGGGGTTGTTCGGCTGGACCGGTCTGGCGCGGATTGTGCGCGCCGAGTACCTGTCGCTCCGCGCGCACGAGTTCGTGGAGGCGGCCCGCGCGAGCGGGGCCGGCGTGCGCCGGGTCGTCTTCCGTCACATTCTGCCGAACGCGATGGCGCCGGTGCTGGTGCAGGCGGCGTTCGCGGTGGCGGGAGCGATGCTGGCGGAGGCCGCGCTCGATTTTCTTGGTTTCGGGCTGCCCCCGGACATCCCGACGTGGGGCAACCTCATGACCCAAGCCGAAGACTATCTGACCTCGAACCCGGTGCTCGTGATTGCTCCCGGTGCCGTCGTGACGCTCACCGTCGTCGCGGTGTTCTTTGTGGGCGACGCGCTTCGCGATGCCCTGGACGTCGGGTCGGGATAGCTTCGGCCGTGAGGGCGTGGTGGGCCCCGGCGTGTTTCGGGGTGCGCGCGTGGAGATGCGGGGTCCGGCGGTACCGGTCAGCGACTCATCGCCCTCGGACGCCGATGCCCGCGGAAGGTTCCGCGGGCATTGGCACTGCGTCAGGATCAGGAGACGCGGCGGTCAGCTGCCGCCACTATCGTCCGAGTTGTCGTCCTGTTCGAAGATGTTCTTGTACTGCCCCGAGGCAAAGACGAAAATGGCCGAGACGCGGCTGCCGAGCGCGCCGTCCTTGTCGACGAGAAACGCGACTCCGAGGGTATCGTAGACCAGCGTGTCGTCATCCTCGTGACTGTCCACGCGGTCCTCTTTCCCGTACGCGCTGCGGACCGAGTCCATATCGGTGCCGGCGCTGACGCCCTTGTCCGTGCGGTAGCCATCGTCCAGGGACACGATGAGCGCGACCACCTTATTCGTCGTCTTGTCGGCGATCGCGCCGATGCGCTTGAGGGGCCAGTAGTAGCCCGTGAGGCTGCTGCCGGGGATATCGTCCTCGGAATGAATTGGACCGAGTGTCGTCACGACCTGCGTGACTTCTTGGCCGAGGTGGAACGTGCCGATTGCCTGCCCAGGGAGGATTCCGGCACCCGCTCCCGCCGCCGGTGCTCCCTGCGCGAGCGCCGCCGTCCCGATCCACATGACCAACAGCAGCGTCACGCCGGTTCCGATGATCCGCTGCACGGCCGTCCCCCCTCGTTCGGGCCGCCTGTCATTCGCGTGCATCGACGGCGACTCCGATCGCGCCACCCGGCGCGCTGTTCTGCCCAACGAGCCTGTGCCGGTCCGATATTCCCGCGGCGTCCATTCGCGGTCCGGGTTCGGGCCGCGGTGAGGCGTCTAGAGAAAGCGCGTACGATCTGTTAGTATGAGAACGCTGTTCGTAGCTTGTGTGCGCCCGTAGCTCAGCGGATAGAGCGTCGGACTACGGATCCGTAGGTCGGGGGTTCAAATCCCTCCGGGCGCGCCATATTCCACAAGGCGTTTCGTGCTCCCTCGGCCCTAGTATATACCCACTTGTGTTAAGACCGCGTCACGTCCGCCAGGAATGCTGGCGGCAGGGATCCGGGCCGCCGCCAGTGGCGCCTCGCTGGACAGCCTGCATGGTTGCCGCTGAACATCGGTGGTGATGTGCCTGGTCAACACCTCGTTGAAGAGACTTTTGCGCCGGAATGACTTAGCGAGGTGGACACGGGTCGCGATGTACATGGCCAGCGTGCCCAGTAGAAAACCTCCACACACCAAGAGGAGCCGATGGCCGGCGGTGCTGCCCTTGAGGAAATATCCAACCGCGATGACCACCGCCCACGCGATCAGAACACCGATCACGTACACGGTGAGAGTATTCGAAGACATTCGCAATGATTTCGCGCGTCCTCCCTGGGCAGACTGTGGTCGCGGCGCTCGGGCCGTGATCATCGGTGACGCAGCCTCGCGCGAACCATCCCCGTCCGAGTCCGACCTCCGCGCTGAACGCGGGGCCGCGGTGCTACGCCGAGCTTTCTATACCGGCGTCGCAGGGCATCCAGCGAGCAGGCACCCGCCCCTCCAAGCGTGAGCGCGAGGCTGATCCAAAACGCGAGCCATTCCTGGCTGAAAAATGTCGGCGTGTGAATCTTGACGATGAACAGTGCTCCGAGCATGTCCACGGCCAGCAAGACCGCGGCGGGACGGGTGAACAGGCCGAACAGGATGAGGATGGCTCCGCCGAACTCCACCACCGCATGGATCGGGCCGAACACGCCCGGCAGCGGCAGGTGCAGCCTCTGCCACAGGCCGACGACGCCTGAGATGTTATAGACCTTCGCCCACCCCGACCGCAGGAAGAAGACCCCCATGCCGATTCGCAGGCACAGCAACGCGAGGTCGCGTCCGCTCACGCGGGAATCATGTGCCACGGCATCCTCCTGAACGTCGATATCGAATGCGTTGCGACCCTTCCAGGCGGAGTGCGTCGTTCCTTCCTGCCGGAAGGCGGCCGACCACGCGGGCGCGGCCGGGCGACGATGGTCACTGACCGCGCGCGGCGCTGTCTACTTCTGCGCGTGTCGGCATTCCAGCCTGCGCGCCCAGTCGGGTCACTTTAATCCCGGCGGCGAGGGTCGCGAACGCGACGGCATCCCCGATCGGCCGGCCCTCGCCGAGCGCCACTCCCAGCCCTGCGGCGAAGGCGTCCCCCGCGGCCGTGGTATCGATCGCACGCGCCGGAACGGCGGCAACGTGTGCGCGACCGTTCGGGGCGAGATAGAACGCGCCCCGGGAACCCATCTTGATCACCACGATCCGCGGTCCGCGCTCGCGCAGGATGACCGCGGCCCGCTCCGCGTCGGCGATCGATCGGATCTCCACGCCGGTCAGCGTCTGTGCTTCGAGCTCGTTCGGGTTGATAGCGTCGATCGCCGCGTACAGGGGCTCGGGCAGAGGCACCGCTGGAGCGGGGTCGAGGCAGACCAATCCGCCGGCCGCCTTGGTCACGGCGGCCGCGTGCAGCGCGGTGTCGATCGGCACCTCCAGCTGCAGGAGCAGGACGCGCGCCCGCGTCATCGCGTCCCGCGCCGCGTCCACATCCGCCGGTCGGACCCGCTGGTTCGCGCCCGGCGCGACCATGATCATATTGTTTCCGTCCGCGTCGACGCCGATGAACGCCACGCCCGTCGGTGCCTCGAGATCCACCCGTACGTGCGTCGCGTCGACGCGGTCCCGGACGAGGCTCTGTACGAGCTGCTGTCCGAACGCGTCCGACCCGACCCGGCCGACCATAGTCACCGCGGCCCCCAGGCGCGCCGCCGCCACCGCTTGGTTTGCTCCCTTGCCCCCGGGAAATGTCGCGAACGTGCCGCCCGTCACCGTCTCACCGATGCGGGGCAGCCGCGGCGCGCGGACCACGAGATCCATGTTGAGGCTGCCGACCACGCACATGTGCACCATCGTGCCCCTACCTTCGTGCCGCGCACGCCCGCGCCTGCCCGAGTCGCGCGGCGAGCTTCGGCGTGGGAGTGGCCCGGCGCGGCCGCGCTGCTGGTGGGGCCCCGGGCTTGACGGACATCCGCGGTCGGGCGGGGAGTGTCGGTCCGGAGCGCGAAGCCCTCTCGCAACGTCTCAGCCGCAGCCGAGGTGTCCCGTGCTGTCCCGCGTGCCGATCGGCGACCGTGTCCCGCAGGTCGTGAACACCGTCGTCGAGATCCCGAAAGGATTGAGCAACAAGTACGAATACGACGAGGTTCTGCAGGTGATCCGGCTCGACCGCGTGCTATTTTCGCCCGTCTACTACCCGACCGACTATGGATTCATCCCCGAGACGCGCTCGCCGGATGGGGACCATCTCGATATCATGGTGCTCATCTCTCAGCCGACGTTTCCCGGCTGCGTGCTCGAGGTCGCGCCGGTCGGCATCCTCGACATGCGCGACGAGGCGGGACGGGACTCAAAGATCATTGGCGTGGCGATCCGGGACATGCGCGTGGCGGACATGCAGACGATTGATGACGTGAACGACCACACGCGCCGTGAGATCCAGCACTTCTTCGAGACCTACAAGCACCTGGAAGGGAAGTCCGTGACGGTCCGCGGCTGGCTCGATCGGGAGGAAGCCTACCGAACGATCATGGAGTCACGCGAGCGGTTTCGCAAAGAGACTTCCGAGCGCGGATCCCGCCTGACTGACGCCGCCTGTGCCGCGGGCGGCGCCGTCGGCGCGCCTACGGAGTAAACACCGGCGTTACTTCAGGGGGGATAATCTCCACCCACTGAGGGCCGCGGTCGAACGCCACCTCGTGCCCGTTGGCGTCGAGGATCCGCAGCCGGTCTGTCCGGGAGGGTTTGTCCCACGTTCCCGTGACGACCGCGCCGTCTTCGACCACCCACGCGGGCCCCGAGCCGAGATCGGCGAACGTCCACGTGTCTTCTCCGATCGTCGTCCGGCCGTGCGTTCTCGGCACGACGATGATGACGATCGTCTTGGCCGTCAGCACGCGTCCCGTCGCCGCGTCGACGTCGGGAATCCCGGCGAGCATCCGCGTGTAGTCGTTCGCCGCGCGGCTGTAGTCCCAGGCGACGGCGTACTCGGCCGATGAAAAGTCGATCTGCACGCGCTGCTCGGCTGGGCGCTGCGCGACGGGCGTATCGTCCTTCCACGTCTGCTTGGCGACCGTCACGTCGTCGTCGCGCCCCTGCTGATCGATCAACGAGCGCAGCGCCTGCGTCGAGGTATACATCGTGTGTTCGAACGCGACGCGCGGCATCGGGATTCGGCGGTATCCGTCGGCGTACCGAAATTCGTTCAGATCCTTCACCGGCAGATGACCGATTTCACTGAGGGCGTCGGAGTTGCCGCCGACGTGTCCGAGGCCGGCGTTGAGCTCGAGCGCGTAGTCGATGTACTGGGTTCGGGCCGACCGCACCGGGCCCACGCGATCGGCGTCCCCGCCGCTGAACACCGCCATGTACCGCGTGATTCCGCCCTCCGTGATGGCCTCGTAGATCCGCGATGCGGCGGACAGTCCCCACTGGGGACGCGCCTGCGGGAAGTTGTCGATCATGATCGCAATGGGCCGCCGGGCCGCGATCTCACTGGACACCGGCTCGCCGTCGACGGGATCGGGGACCACGAGTGGGCGCGACGTTACCGCGGATGGCTGCTTGGATGCAGGTGTCGCACCCTCCGGTTGAGGCCGCTCGAGGAAGATGACAGCGCCGACCGCGAGTACCAGAGCGAGGCCGATACATATCCAGGTGAGTCGAGTGACACGCATGCGCATGTTGTGCTCTCGTTCAAACCAGTCTAGTCGAGCCGCCGTTGAATTGGCAAGAGGGAACATGTGTGCACGGCGACGCGTGACTGATAAGATCAGCACAGGCCGATGTTTGCGTCGACCCAGTGTGGATAGTAAGGGTCGTCGCCACGTATGGAGATGAGCGACGGTGGATGAGCGCGGTCTCAGGACCAACCGGATGCGGTCATCGTCTCTCCAGATCAGCGTCGCGCTCGTGATGGCGGTGCTGTTGGTGGCGGGTCAATCCGCGCCGCTCCGCGCGCAGCAGCCCGGCGCTCCGACGTCGGTACGCGTTTACGCCGCGTTCGGTCCGGGCGCGCTGCGGCCCGGCGTCGAAGTCATCGACCGCGTGTCGGGAGAGTGCTTCGCCGCGTCAGTGGCCGATCAGTCTCGCGATGACGCGTGGCGCTGTATGAGCGGCAACCGCATCTTGGACCCCTGCTTCGCGGGTTTTCAGGGTGCGCAGCCGGTCATGGCCTGTCCCGAGAACCCGTGGACCTCGCGGGTGGTGCTCTTGACGCCGACAAAGGCGCCGGCGAACGATTTGGCCAATCAGGCCGACATCGGCGGCGGTCTGCCCTGGGCGCTTGAATTGCGCAGCGGCATTCGCTGCGTGTTCTTGACGGGTGCGACCGCGGTGGTCGCGGGCATGCGCATTAATTATGGATGTGTCGGCAACGCGCAGGCCGTCGTGGGAGACGTCAATCGCGCGCTGCCGGAGTGGCGTGTCTTTGTGGACCGAGGGCAAGGTGTCGTCGTCGAACTGGAAGGCGTCGCGGCGGCCTGGTACTGACGCGGTTCGGAGTAGGCCAGCGCGGATGCCGCGTGTCTACTCCGAACCGCATGTCGCGGGGCCGATGGGGTTCGCGCGCTACCGAAAGGCCGCGAGGACCTCACCGGGTTCGGGTCGACGCCCGGTCTGCTTCTTCGAGAAGATCGTCCGGCCACCGGCGGTAACTTCGAAGACGCCGCCGGACGATGGAATCAACCGAAGCGTTGCAATGTCGCTGGCTTTAGCTTTGAGAAGCTCCTCCGTCACACGGACGGCATGGGAGAGATACCCTCAGCTCGTGCAGTATTCGATCGAAACGTCCACCTTGTCTGACATTGCACTCGACCTCCTATGCCTCGACTTTCGACGCGCGTGGACCGTCGATGTTCACTGAGAGGATACGCCGCTCAATACGGGACCCCTTTGAGGCAGAAACAGCAAAGTAGCTCAGGATCGGCGTCGCCGGCCATCGGTAGTCGACTCTTGACGCCGTAATTTCAGTTCGAGAGAATAGGGGTGAACTTCGGCAGATCTGGGTACGATAGTTATCGGGAACGATTGCTGTGCGCGTTCGGCTGAATTCCACAGTGTTTTGATGCAAGCCGCGCCAGTCGCCCGATCCCCGTACACGCACTGCCTTTGCATGTATCGTCGCAGTCGGAGGTCATTGGGTATGTCCACGCAGCTCGACCGTATTGAGCAGATGCTTCGCGCGTTGTGCACACACCTTGGGGTACGTGACGGTACGCAATTAGCAGTCGCCAGCAAGTGATGCCGTTGCGGGCGACGACACACGCTATACCGGCGTCGTGTCGAGATTTGAGCACGGGTGGGGGTTCATCGAGTGCGAGGCAATGAACCGGAATTTCTTCGTGCACTTTAGCGACATTGAGGGGACCGGTCTTCGCTCGCTCGAGGCAGGCGACGCGGTGTCATTTGAGATCGCGCCGGGCAAAGACGGTCGGCCGAAGGCGGTCCGCGTACGTCGCCAAGGTGGGCGCGCGGCTGCGCGGACGCCCCGCATCGAGGCGATACCACGCCCCGTGCGCGCGAGCGCAAACGGCGACCGCGGACTTCCGATAGATGATGAGATCGAGGACCCCACGCAGCCGGAACATTTGAACGGTCAAAATGGGCAGTAAGTTAGAAACCAGTCGAGGGCGCGCGTGATGCCGGTGTCTGCGCGATTGTACGGCACGCGCTGGTACCATATGTTCGGCGTCCTCCCGATTTGGAACGCTCCGTCGTCCGGAGGTAGTCCGACGGGCCCGCCGCGGATCGATGTTATAATACGTGCGACGGGCCCGTAGCTCAGTGGATAGAGCAGGGGACTCCTAAGCCTCTGGTCGGGTGTTCGATTCACCCCGGGCCCGCCAAGCTAATCACGACGCGGGTTTCAGCCGTTCCGCTCGACGCAGAAACCGGCGAGAAAGCCTATGCTCACCCCTTGGGTGAAGCTGTCGAGGCGTTTCTCCTCACGAAGCGTATTGCCGGGCAGTTTCCAGTCGATCGGATTAACGCTCGCAGCGGCTGCGGCGATTAGTACCGTACCTCCGCTAATTTGCGGCTCGGGAACGCTGTCTTCAAATTTCAGCTTCTCGGGCCCGCCGTACTCATGTAGCACCACTGCCCTCATCGCGTATCTCCCAAAGGCTCCAGCTATATTCAGCCTCAAAATCAGATGCACGGGAACCGACTCGCGTTTCAACGGGATAACTTCCGGCTTGCCCGTCATCCGCCAGGAATCGCCATACCGTATCCCTCCTTCTATGTCATAGTGCTTGTTGAATAAGACATCAGGTTGCCACCCCGGGGAGAAGATCAATCCCTCCTCGCGGCTCGACCGCCAGATTGAGACTATCGCTCCCCGGGGATGGCGCGGCGGATGACCACCGATAGGGAGATGCGTCTCGAACGCCGGTCCCATAGAAGGCTGTTGGTAATCAATTGCCACCCGGGGTTACGCGCACGGACCTCGGGGCGCGGACTCTCTTGCCGGGCCTGATCGACGCGCATATGCATTCAGTGGGTGCCGAGTCCAACGATCCCCTCGCTAATATTCTCTACCCAGATGCCTATCGGGCGCTACGTTCGGTGGAGGATGCTCAACGGCTGCTGCAGGCTGGCTTTACGACCGTCCGATGTATGGGGTCAACGATCGGCCCTGCGGTTGCACGAGCGATTGATGAGGGGTGGATCGGTGGCCCGCGGGTCATCGCCGCGGGTCAATTCATCGCCACGTTTGGCGGCACAGTCGATCGGCTTGCGCTTCCGAGTAGCTGGATCACTGCGACGGGTCTGTGCTCGGACGGGGTCGACAATCATCGACTGGCGGTGCGATTGCGGGTGCGCGCTGGGTCACGAGTTATCAAACTTGCCCTGTCATCCGGCTCAGCGCACGATGCGCTGCACTCGTGGGGTGATGATCCTTACGCGACGGTGGCATGCGTGTCGCCGGATGAAGTGCGCGCGGCGGTGGAAGAGGCCCATCGCTGGGGACTCCCCGTTGCCGCGCACGCGATTGGCAGCGAGGCCGTGCAGATGGCAATCGCCGCTCGTGTAGATACGATCGAACACGGGCATGGCCTGACCGATGAAACCTATCGCATGTTTGCCGATTCGAATGTGGTACTGGTCCCAACCCTCACGCTACCGGTCGTCAGCATTGAGGCGGGCCAAGCCGGGCGCTTGAGTCGCGCCGTAACGACGGCATGGGAACGGCATCGTCGAGCGCAGCAAGGCGCCATTACCGGCGCACTCGCGCACAGGATCCGTATCGCCGTCGGGACGGACCTTTCGGGACCCCCCGATACACGGTTGGGCGAGAATGGTCGTGAGTTTAGTCTGCTTGTCGCTGCCGGCATGAGCCCGGCACAGGCCATTCGTGCGGGTACTCAGATTGCCGCCCAGGCTCTGGGCGTGGATCGGGATCTGGGAACGCTCGAGGCGGGCAAGATCGCAGACATTATCGCGGTCAACGGCAACCCCGACGAAGAGATTGGCGCTATTCGTGACGTGGCGTTCGTGATGAAAGGCGGCAAACCAATCACGATGTCGGACCCGACGCGCCTCGCGTGATCTCATTCGTGCGACTCGAAGGAGGCGCTTATGGCCTCGAATAGCGTCCGAGTTGCGGTGCTCGGGGCCGCTGGCTCGCACGCTCAAAGAAATCTTATTCCCGCGTTTCGCATCGCGGGAGCTCAAATTACCCATATGATTGATGTCGATCCCCGAGTGCTCTCACTTGCTGCGAGTGTGGGGGCGAAAGCGTTACATGACTATACGGAACTACACAACGGCGATATCGATTTTGTCGTTATTTCTCTGCCGCCCAAGGCACAACCGGCGGCTTGTGTCCACTTCTTGGGTGAGCGAATTCCGGTGTTCTGTGAAAAGCCAATCGCGATGCGCGTGCAAGACGGAAGCCGTCTCACCCGTGCAGTGCGCGATGCCAAGGTACCGTTCATGACCGGGTTCATGTTTCGCTACAGTCCGGCCTCCCGGATGCTCCGTCGCATGCGACAAAGTGGGGAGCTTGGTCAGATTTTGACAATCAGTCTGCATAAGCCGCTATCCGCTTCCTCAAACTACGCCGTGGCGATTCGAGGACGATACGGGTGTAATCTTCATGAAATGCCGTTCACTATTTCGATCTTGTGCCATGGATCACCGGATCTGAGCCCGTCGAAGTGTACGCGATCATCGCGAGCGAGGCCGGCGCAGTGAAGCAAGCAGTGTCGGCGTTGCTACACATGAGCGACGGGTCGAGCTTCCACGTAAACTGTGCGTGGTGGGGGTACCCGCATGATGTCAAACTTGATATCATCGGGTCGAAGTGTCGGGTGATACAACCGGATATTTGGCAAGGCGCTGCGCTCCAAGTATCTCTCCAAGACGAAATTCGTCAGATCGCTCTTCCGGAATCCGATAGAAGCCTTCTGTACCAGGAGCAAGCCGCCGCCTTCATCCAGCATGTAAAAGATGGCACGCAGCCAGATTCGGATTTGGACGCGGGGCTTCGGGCACTCACGGTCGCGGAAGCGGTCATTATGTCGCATCAGTCGCGCAGACCGGTACGGATAGCTCCTGGAGAGTGAGAGCGGAGGTGAGCCGGGGGGAGTCTTAAGGCTCTGGTCGGGTGTTCGATTCACCCCGGGTCCGCCAATGTGTGCAAGGCCTGGGTCGCAGTCAAGCATCGCCGGGTCCCCCATTTTGCATATGGTTCCTATAGACAGATGGGCAGATCACTCCGGTTTGGCTCTCTGACTTGATCGTCCTCAAGGGATTGGGCACACGATGGCGGAAAATTTTCCGTCCACTACAGTATGCTCCACCGACATCGTAGTTCGCGGCGCCTTGCTCGGATCGCCCGGAACAACACTGTTACGCGGGAGGTTACGAACGGTGAGTGTGCGAGGAGCGAGCGCGTGGTTACGTGACCGCGTGACCGTACCAAGACGGCTGCGCGACGCGCTGGCGCAGTTCGTCACTACGGATTTTATGACCAGCATCATGACGGATCCCAAGTATGTTGCATTGTGGGAGCGTTGCGGGTTCCGTGTGACGAGAGACGGCGATTACTACAAGCCCTTCCCATCGAGCCAAACCGTGCACGGCATGAACTGGGACCAGGCGCCCGACTTGGCGGGTATTGCCCTGAACACTGCGTGGCGGTCCACGTTCCTGCGACGCGCCGCGGCGTATCAATCTGAGTATGCGTTCCCTGGCGAGCCCACGGATAACCCGTTCGATTTCTATCTGAACAACGCGTTCTTCTTGTCGTTCGATGCGGAAATACTCCACTGCATGATCCGTCTCTTCAATCCGAAGCGGATCATCGAAGTCGGATCGGGAATGAGCACGCTCATTACCACCCGGGCGGCGACATTGAATCGCGAAACGGAAGATCGACCGACAGAGATCCATGCGATTGAGCCATTTCCGAATCCGACGCTGCGCGCCGGAGTTCCCGGTCTGACCTCGCTGATTGCCAAACCCGCGCAGCAGGTCGATCTTGACTTCTTTCTGCAACTGGAAGAAAACGACATCCTGTTTATCGAGACCAGCCACGTGGTGAAGATGGGGGAGGAAGTCGTCTATCTCTACTTGGAGGTTCTGCCGCGACTGCGCAAAGGTGTGATTGTACAGATCCATGATATTTTCTTGCGAAATCATATCCGGCGAAATGGACGCTCGAGTTGCAAAACTTCTTCACCGAACAATACCTGTTGCAGGCCTTGTTGTGTGACAATCCGAGCTTCGAAATCTTGTGGGCGAGTACGGTGGCATGCCTCGGGCCTGACCTTGACGATCTGCACGCGACCTTCCCACGCTGGGGGGGCAGTTTTCGCCGCTTGTCCGTCGAAGCCCAGCGGTCGGTGCCGAGCATGAACAGTGACGAGGTGTGCCCGACGAGCTTTTGGCTCAAAAAATGCGGGTGATAGTTGTTATCTGGTATCTGATCTGCGGGCCACTCCGCCCGGCGCTCTGCTGATCTTCCAGACGCACCACCCCGAGTGATGACACGGGGTGCATCCGCCAGGAAAATGGCGTGATGCGATCGCAGTAACAGCTTGGCCCGCTGGCGGTGTGAGTATCGCGCCGGGTCGCCCTCGCGGAGATCGGCGTCTGCGGGCTGCTATACTGCGCATGAGCGCGCGCGAATGCGGCATGGTTGAACGTACTCACGATACCCTGGTTTCCAGGAGGCGCATCAGATGCGGATGAGCGGCTGGCACCTCCCGCTGCTGGCGGTGGCGATCGGCGTTGGATTTGCTGGCGCACCGCACGTGGGCGCGCAATCTGCGGCGCCCCCGCCGCAAGGCCAACCGGGTGGGCCGCGCCACGGTGTCACGGGTGCGATCACTGCCGTCTCGACCGGCACGATTGAGGTCACAGACCGCGGCGGCAAGGCCGTGACCGTTAAGTTGACGTCGGCCACGCGGATCCTCCAACCTACCGCGGTCGCGCTGGCAGACGTCAAGGCGGGTGAACCCGTTGAGATCTCGGCCGAGCATTCGCGGGCGGGTGCACTGGTCGCTACGACGATCGACCTGAATCCGGGACCCATGGCGGGGCGCGGTGCAACCATGCAGCACCCCGGCACGACAGAAATCGAAGGCACGATTGCCCACGTCGGATCCGGGACGCTGACCGTCAATAGTGCGGACGGAAGCACGGTTTCGGTGGTCGTGGTGGGGGAGACGCGGATTGGGACGCTCGCCACGGTCTCCGCGGACCACCTCATTGTCGGGGCTCGAGTCGCCGTCGAAGGTCCAACCAATGCCGACGGGACCGTTACCGCGGCGCTGATCCTGGTCGCGGAAGCGCGTACGCGTTAGGGCATCGCAACACTCGTCGCGGCGGACGACCGGCGCGGCGCGAGGTCTCGGGGCACCTGCGGTGCCTGCTTACGGCGGAAACCGTGACGGCGTCCGCGCAAACAATTGCACCGCGAGCCGGCCGGTCGAGCCCAAGTTGGACACACATGGTCCCCCGTGCGGGTTCTGTGCGGCAGTTTCGCCGCCGACGGCGGTGCAGGATCCGGCGGTGCGGCCTATGTGTTAGGTGGGTCGTCGGCGCTCGGCGCCGGATCGTGCCTTGGATCTTGATCGGCGCTGGGGGACCGCATCGATGCGCGGGCTTCTCTCAACTGCTCCTCGAGCTCCTGGTTTTTGACCCGCAGCGCCTCGGCGTCCAATGCGGTATAGGCGAACGCGGCAGATCGCGCCATCCTGCGAATGATGTTCACCTCGTCGCGATCAAATGTCTCATCGTTTGTGTGAGCGCCGAAGAGCGCGACGCGGTTGAGCATCCCACGGACCCGACCGGGACGGCGAGCACGGGCACGTACACAAGCGATAGCGGGGAGACCCGGTCGTCCCAGTAGCGATCGGGAAGCAGCAGCGGTGTGTCCTTGACCAGGGTCATCAGCGAATCGTCCGCCGGAATCGTCAGCAGGAATGCATCCGGCCACGACGCGGTCGCATGCACCCGGCGAAAGCTTCCCATCGGCTCGCGTTCGAACAGGCCTGCCATAGTGAGTTCAGCTCCGTGGCGGGTATGTCGATGAGCGCGCGGTTGACGTCATCCACGCCGGCGGCTTTGGCCTGAGCCAACACTTCCGCAGTTTTCTTCAGGTCGTGCTCCGCGACGTACCAGCGGCGAAAGAACAGCCAGTCCACCACATCCTCGACCCCGCGCAGGCGCTCGTGCAACCATTCCGCCGCCGACCGCGGCGAGGCCCGCGATCCACGGCGCGTTCTTGCCGACCTGCTCGTGAAAGGCGAGATCGAATCCCGCGAGCGCAATGGTCGCCGTCACGAGCCCCGCGAGACCACGAACGAGCGATTGAGCACCAATCGGACGTTGATCACCCGGTGACGCATGATCGCATATACGACCGCCAGCGGAAACGCCACGTTGACCGCATAGAGGCCCTGGAGGATCCAATTGGGAATCGACACCGGGAGCCAATTGAGCATCGCGGTGTTCTCGTAGATGTCCGCGAACAAAAAGCACAAGAGTCCCGGACAAGGCCCCGAGGATCACCCAGCGGATTTTGGGCCGATCCTCTGGTTGGGTGATATACGTGTTGAAGAACAGCGCAAACACCGCGAGATACACGGCGAGCGTGAGATAGTAGTAGGCATCGTACACGTGCTCGGTCGGGATCCCCGCGGTGAAGTTGCGAAACGACAACAAACTGAGGATCGTGAGCCCGGCAAACGGCACGAAGAGCCACCGTTCCGCGGTTCGCCGCCACCCCTCGACCGAATCGCGGGGGAAGTGCAAGGCGAACATCAAGAGGCCGGTCAGGCCCGCGCCGGCGACGACCGCCTGCAGCCAGTCGAACCAGCGGAGGCCGCCGGCGGGAAGGTTCGCGAGCCACGCAAAATCCTGGCCGGAGTTGTACCACACCGCGTAGAGGAAGAATCCCCACACCGCGCGCGTGGGATGCCGCCACACGCACAGCGTGGCCAGTGCGATAAAAAAGAGTCCCCCCAACTGATCGAGCAGAAGGGTCCATGCATCGAGCGACGATGACCGGACGAAGAACTGCAGGACCTCGGGAGTCGGGATGAGCGTGACCTTGCGCGCCGCGGTCCCGCGGTCCGTTTGGCTCGAGCTGCAGCACCACTGGCCGATCGTGAGCGACGAGGACGATCTCGTTCACCGTGCGCCGGTCGCTCATCCCGGTGTGCATGAGATCGATGCGGTCCCCCACGTGCAGGATATTCCACGCGGGCAGCGGGCACGGTCGGACGCCGCCGCAGTCGTCCACGGACGTAATGTTGCCGTCGTTGTCCGCGGTAAACCCGAGCGTCCCCAACGGGTACCAACCCGCTACCGCCGGGTGCCGCCTGCTGGTGACCGATTCGCGCAAACCTTCGAGGTAATAGGCGGCGTGATACAGGGCAGTGGGGCGCAGCGTATCGGGCAGAATGGCAGCCACGGCGTACGCGACGAGCAGGAGCAGAATGACCTTGCCTGGGCGAGACAACTCGCGAGGCCGAGCGGCTCGGTGGGGAGCGTCGTACACGGCGCCTCCCAGGATGCGGTTCCGACTGGATTGCTGGAGACCTGTTCGCCCGAGAATAGGCCGGTCCCTTTACGTCGTGAGCGTGGAGGAAGAAGCGCAACGCACGGCGGCCGCGGTGTCTGCGCCGTCTCGCGTACAGTCGATTCGCGTGGTCACCGGTCGGCGGACCCCGACCGCCGGCCGGTGACTCATCATGCGCGTCCTATCGCCGTTGAAAATTCGCGACCAAGATCAACATCGCCGTCACGGTCCCATCCGTATTGGTGGGGCCCTGCACCATGACCCGGGTCCCGACCGTGAGCTGATTGGGGGACTGTGGTGCGAGGGTGCCGATTCTCGTCTGCTGCGTGAGCCCGACCGAAACCGTGGTGCCGTCGGGCCGCTTCACGGTCAGGGTTCCGGCGGCGATTTGCGCCACCGTGCCATCAACCGACTGCCCGCCGCCTCGCATCGGCCGTCCGCCCATCGGCATTGGATTCAGCTCGATCGCTCTCGCGACGAGCGGCCCGCCCTGCGACGGTTCCGCGAAGATCTGAACGGGCTCGCCGGTCTTCACGTCCGCGAGCGTCACTTCGGTGGGCTTGAGAATCCTGGTCGTCGGCGTCATCTTGACGGTCACAGTCTTGCCGCTGCGGTCGCTGATCACGATCGTCCCGGGCGAGACCGCGGTGATTGCGCCCGCCAAGCCGTGGCGTCCCCCGCCGCCCTGCTGATTCTGCGGCGGCGGCGTGTGGGCTGCGCGCCCGCCGGCAGCGTGCCGGCGAGTCCCAGCCCGAGTGCCACCACCATACACAGGGTGATGTTTCGCCCTCTCATGCGCATACGTGCGCCTCCTTTGGCATTTGGTTCCGAAACCGTTCGGCGTGGCGCGCGGTGTCTCTGCCCGGGTTCTGCCCGATGTCACGACCTTCCAGCCGCGCGCCGACGCGCTCGGACCACGGCGATCATACGGCGTCATGATGAAGGAGTTGTGAATTGGTCCGGCGCATGGGACGCGTAGGCTCCGTGGAGGTGCGAGGTGTTCAGACAGCCGTTGACGTGGAAAAAGCTCAAGGATCGTGGGATGTGCGCGACGTGACCGTCGTCCCTGCTGCTCGTGTTGGCAGCCTTGATCGGGTACAACTCGTGCTACGTGATGTGGAGCGTCCCTCGCGTGCTGTCGGCCGCCTGGGCGCGTGCCGTCCGGGATCGTTGAGGTCGCGGCTCATCCGCCGTGCGGGTGCGCCGGTGGACCCATGACGACGCCGAACGGGAGGGTCGCGGGGAAAAGCGTGATCGTGACGGGAGCGGCCGGCGGCATCGGACGCGCGATCGCGGAGCGATTTGCTCGAGATGGCGCGCACGTGGTGGTGAACGACGTCAACGCGGCAGGGGCCGAGGCGGTGGCCGCCGCGATTGTATCGGGCGGCGGCTCGGCCATCGCGGCGGCCGCCGACGTCTCGGACGCCGCGCAGGTCGCGCGCATATTCACGACAGCGGTGCAGCACTTCGGGACCGTTGATGTGCTCGTCAACAACGCGGCCCTCGTCGATACCATGCGCCACTTTCTTGATGGAGACGCGGCATGGTGGGACCGGATCCTCGCGGTCAACCTCCGGAGCGTATTTCTCTGCGGGATAGAGGCGGCGCGGATCATGGCGCGGAAGCGCGCGGGGGTCATCATCAACATGTCGAGCGGCGGCGCGTCCCGCGCGCATCGCGGGAACGCGGCCTATGATGCCGCGAAGGGCGGCGTGGAGGCCCTGACCCGGGCCATGGCATTGGATCTTGCCCCGTACGGAATTCGAGTGAATGCGCTGGTGCCGGGATCAATCGACAACGGCGGGATGGACCGTGAGACCCGGGCGGCACGCGGGGAGAACATTCCGCTCGGACGTGTCGGAGACGCGAGCGACCTCGCCGGACCCGCAGTATTTCTCGCCAGCGACGACGCGCGGTACATCACGGGGCATCTCCTGGTCGTCGACGGCGGGCTGCTGGTGCAGCAGCGATCGGCCACCGTCGACATCTTTCCGGTGGACCGCTTCCCACGCCTCGACGGCCGAGTGAGCGCCGGGGCCCGCGGCCGGTGAGGCTCAGACTCGTGTTCGGGCTCCGGCGAACGAGTACCCAGCCGCAGCACCGCCGTCCGAGCCTAACACGCGCGCGTCGGCGTCCAGCGGGATCGCACTGATCGAACTCGTCAAGTCCGGCCTCGGCCGCGCCGCATCCTAGCGGCAGTCCTCCCGGGACGCGCGCGGCCGTCACGGGAGCCGGGATCCGCCCTCAGCGTCCGTCGCGCGGCTCAATCGGGGGCGGCTCCATCACCCTGATCGGCGGCAGGGGATGGTTCCAGCGTTCGACCTCCACGAGCGAGTGCTGGCCCGCACAGCCCTGGGCGAGCTTCGACGTGCCCTGGTCCCGCGTGAGGACGTTGGGATTGCCGTGCACGCACATCGACTGCGGGTCAGCCGGATCCAGCGGATCGTACCAGGCTCCGGTTGACAGCTGGACGACGCCCCGCCGGACGTCGCGGCTCAGCACCGCGCCGGCGAGGCAGCTGCCGCGGTCGTTGAACAGGCGCACCACATCGCCGTCCCCGATCCCGCGGGCCGCGGCATCGTCCGGATGCACGCGGACGGGCTCGCGTCCCTGGACTTTGGACGACCGGCTGAACTCGCCCATGTCCAACTGGCTGTGCAGCCGGGTCCGCGGGTTGTTGGCAATCAGGACGAGCGGGAATCGCTCGGCCGCCGGCGATCCGAGCCATTCCGCCGGTTCGTACCACCTCGGATGCCCGGCGCAGTCGTCGTAATGAAATCCGTCGACGGTCGAGGAGAAGATCTCGATGCGGCCGCTCGGCGTGTTCAGCCGCGCGCGCTCCGGGTCGGCCCTGAACGCGCTGAACAGGACCGAGGACGGCTCGGTCTGCGGGAGCTCGAAGAACCCGTCGCGCCAAAACTCCTCGAACGGCGGGAGGTGCACGTCAAACTGCGCGACGCCCTCGCGCCAGTCGTCGTACAGGTGCGCGATCCACTCCATTTCGGAGCGCCCCTCGGTGAATTGCTCGCCGACCCCGAGGGCTGCGGCCATCGCGGCAAAGGTCTCGTAGTCGTTCTGCGACTGCTCGTACGGCGCCACGGCCTGATGCATCGCGACCAGACACGGGTCGTGCAGCGACCCGCCGATGTCATTGCGCTCCAGCGTCATCGTCGAGGGGAGCACGATGTCCGCGTGCCGCGCCATCGACGTCCAGAACGGATCGTGCACGACGATCGTGTCCGCGCGCGCGAGCGCACGGCGCAGGCGGCCGAGGTCCTGGTGATGGTGGAACGGATTGCCGCCGCACCAGTACACCAGCCGGATACGCGGGTATGTCAGCCGACGGCCGTCGTAGTCGAACGTCTCCCCGGGATGCAGCAGCATGTCCGAGATCCGGGCCACCGGAATGAACGCGTCGACGCGGTTCCGCCCCTGCGGCAGCGCGGGCAGTCCCACGTACACTCGGCGCGCCGACCCGCTGGACCGATCCGTATCCGAAGCCGAACCCCCCGCCGGGGAGCCCGATCTGCCCGAGCATCGCGGCCAGCGTCAGGCCCATCCACGGCACCTGCTCGCCGTGATCGGCGCGCTGCAGCGACCAACTGACCGTGAGGAGCGTGCGGGAGCCGGCCATGCGGCGGGCGAGCGTCCGCAGGGCGTCCGCGGCGATCCCGGACAGCTGGGCGGCCCACTCGGGCGTTTTGGCCACGCCGTCGTCGAGGCCGAGCACGTAGCGCTCGAACCGGTCGAAGCCGACGCAGTACCGGTCCAGAAACGCCCGGTCGTGCAGCCCCTCGGTGATCAGCGTGTGTGCGAGTCCCAGCATCACCGCGGTGTCGGTGCCGGGCACGACCGGATGCCACTCGACGGGCAGAAACTCCGGGAGGTCGTCGCGCACGGGGCTGAACAGCACGAAGTCGATTCCGCGGTCGGCCGCGGCGCGCAGGTGGTCGCGCACGGCATGGCGGCTCAGACCGCCGTTTTCGACCGCGGCGTTCTTCAGCGGGATCCCGCCGAAGCACACCATCAGCTGCGTAGTGGCGACGATGACGGGCCACGCGGTCGCCCGCTGCATCAGGTCGTTGTGGGTGCCGACGACATGGGGCAGGATCACGGCCGACGCGCCGAGGCTGTACGAGTTGACCGAGCGCGTGTATCCGCCGAGCAGGTTGAGGAAGCGATGGAGCTGGCTCTGCGCGTGGTGAAACCGGCCCGCGCTGCTCCAACCGTAGGAGCCTCCGAATATCGCCTGCGGTCCGTCGGTGTCGACCACCCGGCGCAGCTCGGCCGCGAGCAGTTCGGTCACGGTTTCCCATGCCACGGGGACGAACGGTTCGGCACCGCGGCGCGCGTCCGGTCCGGGACCCCGGTCGAGCCATCCCGCCCGCACCATCGGCTGCGCGATGCGGGTCTGGTGCCGGACGCTGTCCTTGAAGTTTTGGAGGAGCGGAGACGGGTCGGTATCGCGCGCATACGGGCGAACGGCCGTGATCACGCCGTTCTGCACCTCCGCGCTGAACGTCCCCCAATGCGATGTGTGCGGGCGTAGATCTTGGACCACGGCGATCGCCTCCACCGGCGTAGACGCGGGACGGGTCTCGGGATGCCGCGAGCGCGCGGACGAGCCGCACGGCTGCCGGGTGCCTTCGAATTCGCTCCGGCGACCGGAACCCCTTCGCCGGGCGGCGCAGCTTTACCGCGCGCTTGCGTGCTCGAGCGGCTTCCTCGAGGCCTCGAGACGACCGTGCGTACGCGGTCCCCGGAGGCGCTCCTCGCCGGGACGGGCCGCGCTGTTCGACGACGCTACTGCCGCTCGGCGAAGCCGCGCACGTGGGTACCCGCGGGGCAGATCCTGCTCACGAGAACGCTCTCCCGTGGGCGGCGCACGAGGGCGGCGCGGCTATGAGCGACGCGAACGATCAGCTTGCCGAAGTTGCGTCCCTCAAGGAGGCCGATGAACGCCTCGGGCGCACGCTCGAGGCCATCGACGACATCTTCCCGGTACTTCACCCGTCCCTCGCGGATCCACCCGGACATATCCCGCAGAAACGCCTCCAACCGGTCGGCATGGTCGGAGACGATGAATCCGCGCACGGACAGGCGCTTTCGCAGCACGGTCCACATCGATGGGCCCGGCCGCGGGATCTGATCGTTGTACTGGGCGATCAGACCGCAGATCGGCACGCGGGCAAACTGATTGAGCAGCGGCCACACCGCCTGCTGGACCGCACCACCCACGTTCTCGAAGTAGACGTCTACGCCGTTCGGGCAGGCGCGCGCCAGCGCGTCGCCGAGCCCCGGCGCGCGGTGGTCGACGCACGCGTCGAGGCCGAGCGTCTCGACCACGTACCGGCACTTGTCCGGGCCCCCGGCGATGCCCACCGCCCGGCAGCCTTTGATCTTCGCGATTTGGCCGACGACCGAGCCGACGGCTCCCGATGCCGCCGAGACCACCACCGTGTTTCCCTCGCGCGGCCTCCCCAGGTCGAGGAGGCCGACGTAGGCGGTCATCGCCGGCATGCCGAGCACGCCGAGGTATGAGGAGATCGGCGCGATCTCCGGGTCGAGCTTGCGGAGGCTGGCGCCTGGCAGGACCGCGTACTCCTGCCAGCCGCCGGATCCGAGCACGATGTCGCCTGCCAAGAAGCGGGGATCTCGCGACGCGACGACCACGCCAACCGTCCCGCCGACCATGACGCCCCCGATCGGAACCGACGACGCATACGATTGGGCGTCGTTCATCCGCCCCCGCATGTAGGGATCGAGCGACAGCCAC
Source organism: uncultured Bacillota bacterium (assembly GCA_963787105.1). Classification (GTDB taxonomy): domain Bacteria; phylum Sysuimicrobiota; class Sysuimicrobiia; order Sysuimicrobiales; family Segetimicrobiaceae; genus JAJPIA01. The sequence continues at coordinate 31,130 of CAWBBU010000002.1, read as the reverse complement.
AGCGTGCGCGTCAGTACCTCGAAGTCGCCCGGTTCCGGAATCGGACGCTCCACGAGGGAAAAGTTGGCCGGTGTTGGCGCTCCGGCCGGTCGGCTCTCGAGCACAATCTGTCGGTTCACAGGTGCGGCCTCCCTCGCCCCGTTTGGGGCGCTGCGTGTGTGCGCACGTCGTGCCGCGCGGCCGCGGGTCCCGACGCACGGCGGCACGACGCCCCCTCCGGCGGCGTCCCGCCCGCTTCCTCGGCACGCACCTGCGGCGTGGCGTCCGGGAGGGTGCACACGATCCCGGTCTTCCAGGTAAACACCTGCCACTGCGCGACCTGGTACGTCTGATCGGGCGGACCGAACGTCGCGACGGCCGTCTGCGCGTCGACGTCCTGGCCGTCCACGATCAGAAACGTTCCGGCCGCCTGCGGCGTATACCAGGCGCCGTTCGCCATCAGTTCAATGTTTGGGATGAGCCTCCAGGTGCTGCGCGGCGGCGCCCCATAGCGGCCCGTGGAGATCAGCGGGCGCACGGCGACCCGGCCGTGGGTCTCGACCGTGATGATCGACGCGTCGTCGTACGGGCCGTACCCGCGCTGCAGGCCGTGCTGCTCGAGCCAATCCGCCAGGACCAGCTGCGGAAACTGCGCCGGATCGTCGAACCCCTCGGGGTGCTGCAGCTGGTCGATCGGGAGTCCCACGAACAGGAGGGCGCCGACCAGCAGGGCTCCCACGGTGGTCCGCGACGCGGCGGGATCCGCGAACCACGACCGATGTCGTACGGCGAGATCGCGCGCCAGCACGATGCCCATGAGGAGAAACACCGGGGTGCGGTGCTCGGTGCCGAGGTAGTCCGCCGGTCCGTACAGGAACGTTCCGGCGGCCGAGACGATGACGGCCGCGGTCAGCACCGACGTCGTCCAGTCCCGCTCGACGCCTCGCCGGAGATCGCGGACGACGCGCGCGACGGCCCACGCGGCGGCACCGAGGTAGACGAGCCGGACGAGCGTGATGATCAGGAGGCTGCCAAAATTCATCCCAAAGATGTCGCCGCCGCTGAGATCCAAGAACGTGCCGAGGAAGCTCAACAGGCGCGGTCCCAGCTCCGAGAGCGGAATCAGCGGCGCGAGCGAGGCACGCATGGTGAAGCCCCCGAGATGGGGGATGAGGCCGAGGACGCACGCCGCCGCGGCCCAGGCCGCGAGCGCGGCCGCGAACGGGAGGCCCGCCGGCGTGTTCCACGGCCGCGCGCGCCGGACGACCGCGCCGTAGAGGCCCACGGCGATGATCGGCACGATCCCGAGCGTCAGCGTGTACGGATCGCCGATCCGTCCGATCGCGAGCAGGACGCCTGCCGCGACGGCTCGGCGCAGTTGGATCTTGCGCGGCTCGTTGCCGCCGCGCGGGGTGAGGAGGATGATCGCCCCGAGCGCCGCGGCGGTGGTGCCGGTGTGGTACGGCCCGATCAGGACCTGGCTGCTGAGCACGCGAGACGGAAAGACGAGCGGCAGGACGGCGACCGCCGAGACCAGGATCCGTTCTCCCGTGCGCAGGTTCAGCCCGACGACCGCCGCCCACGCGGCAAGGCCGACCAGGATGGTGTACACGACGACCGGAACGGCGTGGAGCAGCGCCGGGTCGAAGCCTCGCAGGGCGAGGCCGGCCGCGTAGACGAGATCGTCGGTCAGCCAGTGGGGATCCTGCGTCACGACCCAGCCGTGCAGCAGCCAGTTGCCGTGGCGCATGTCGTCCGCGTAGAGGAAGTTGTTCGCGAAGTCGAAGAGGTCGAGGCCGGCCGGGACCGTCAGCGACAGTCTCCAGCTGTAATAGAGCCAGCCCGCCACGCCGAGTGCGATCGCGAGTCCGGTGCGAATCGTGCGTTGCGTGACGCGCTGCAGCGGGCTGCCTCCTCGTCGGGCGGGTCGTGTCGGCGGCGCGGGCGCGACGTTCGCGCCGGCCTCCGGCGCTACGGACAGTGCGAGCCGAACTCCCGATAGCCGCGGACGGGCAGCGCGTGGTACTGCCGGCACACGTCCACGAGCCGGTCCCGCGCGGCCGTGAAGAGAATCTCACCTTTGCGCGCGGACGCCGTCTCGGGGTTGCCCATCACCCCGTGCGCGGCTTCGCGCCGCCGCTCGGGAAATCCCGTGAACGCGGACACATCGTCGGAGAAGCGGGGGGTGCGGACCGGGTCCGCGATCGCCCGCGACGATTCGATCAGCGTCGGACGCAGATACAGCTGCAGCGAGGTTTCCCACTCCCCGCCGTGCCCGACGCTGCTGCCGTCCGTGTCGGCGGCCGCCCGCATCGCGTCCGGCACCATTTCCCAGTAGGTGATCGGCAGCGCCCAGATGTCCTCGCCCGCCAGTTTGATCGAGATGACGCGGAGAATGTCGCGGTTCCCGCCGTGCCCGTTGAGCAGCACGATCCGCTTGAACCCGTTGGCCCAGATGCTCCGGCAGATCTCGGACACGAGCGCGATGTAGGTCTCGACGCTGACCGTAATCGTGCCGATCTCGCCCATGTTGTAGTGGGTGAGCCCCATCCAGATCGGCGGGGCCACCACCACCGGGAACTCGGTGATCGCGCGCGCCGCGGCGACGGCGAGCGCCTGTGTGTGGCTGATGTCGACATCCATCGGGCAGTGCGGGCCGTGCTGCTCGACCGAGCCGGTCGGGACGATGACGACCGGCGCCTGCGGGAGCATCGCCTCGAGTTCGTGGCGCCACAGTTCCTGCCAGTGCACCGTGGTGCCGGTTTCCGCGCGCTGCCCTGCGCCAAACACGGACGCGTCCGATGCCATGCGTGCCTCCTCCGCCGTCTGCCGTTGGCCGTCCGCGGACAGACACCATCCGCGGCGCCGTCATGTCCCGACACGGCGCCCTGCGTTGGCGCCGCGGTTCAAGTTCTCGACGAGGTCCGGACGCACCTCCGGAACGCACGACCGGCGTCGGATCGAACGCACCGCTGGCGCCTGAGCGCGACTCGCGGTAGCCTAGTGGCGGACCGTGACCTCAGGCACCGACTACGGCCGCGCGCCTGCGCGGCACAGGAGCGTGAGCACATGGATGCAACGCCGTTGTCGCTTCGGGAATGGGCGGATTTCATCTTCGAGCATGAGGGGTGGCACGTGTCGCTGTGGGACGCCGTGAAGGACCTGACGGCCGCCCAGGCGGGGTGGGTGCCGGCGCCGTCGCGGAACTCGACCTGGCAGATTGTGGATCATGTGGCGCTCTGGAAGGACGACGGGGCGCGGCGGATCTTGGGGCAGCCGCCGCGGCCGGCGGGCTGGCACACGGGCGTGGATTGGCGTCCGATTCCGTCGGCCACGGAGCACGCCTGGCGCGAATCGCTCCAGGGGCTCCGCGACGCGCATGCCCGTGTTGCGACGGCGATCGGAGAGCGCGGCGGCGCGGATCCCGAGACGGTCCGCGGTCTGGTCGCGCACGACAGTTACCACGCCGGACAGATCTGCTATCTTCGGGCGCTGCAGGGGATCCCGGTCAGGGTTTGGTGACCCCGATGGGAATGTCGACGGTGTCGTAGACTTTCGCCGCCGGCAGCTTCGCGGCGGGAAGATTGGGATCCACGTTCGGGATCGCGCGGTACTCGCAGTGGATGGATGCGGCGGTCACCTCAATCACGAGATAGCCATGGTTCGTGTCGCAGAAGCTCTCCAGTGTCGCCGTCGACCCCGTCATCTGAATCGGCACGCGGGTGGCGTTGAACTCCTTCGCGAGCATGTGGAGCTGCTGGTTGTAGCCGCCGGCTCCCGCCACGATGAAGTTGATCGTGCGACCGCCCAGCGGCGCGGTAAACCGCTGATAGTTGTGCACGTGCCCCGTGAGCACCAGGTCGGGGATCCGGCCGCTTACTTGGCACGCTGCCTCAAGCACCGTGTTGAGAGGCTGGCTGCCCGGGTGCGGGCCGTACGCGGAGTAGATCGGATGGTGCACCGCCAGGATCAGCGCCTGGTTTCGAGGCGCCGCCGCCAGTTCTTCCTGGAGCCACGCGATCTGGGTCGCGTCAAGCTCGCCCCCCTCCGGGCAGTTGCTGTACAGGCCGATGATGGTCGCGAGCTCGGCCTCGAGCGTCCAGTACACATAGGGTTGGGTCATCGCCTGTCTCGGCGAATCCTGGGCTTCCGGGGTATGCACCGGAATTTTCGCGCAGAAGTTGCGGACGAACGCGGTGAGTGACGGCTCGGGGGCGTTGGGGTTGACGTCGCCGTCGTGGTTCCCAGGAATGGCGAAGATCGGCGCCGGGTACAGGTTGTACGGCTCGTAAAACTCAGGGTAGTAGTTGGCGGTCTCGCCCGCGTAATAGACGACGTCGCCGATGTGATAGAAGAACGATGGGTTGTGCGAGAGATCGCCGGTGGTCGCGAAATCTTGTTCCATATAGCGCGTGACGAGCTCCTGGGGCGTGGGAGTGTTGACCCCGCCCGTATCGCCGACGGCGTGCATGACGAGCCGTCCGCTCTGCTGGATGCGCTGGATCGCGGTCGGCGATAGCACCGCATCCAGCGACAGATGAAACGGCGGCGTCCCCGTCGGGGTCGGCAGCGGCTGCAGCGGCGAAGACTGCGAGGGACTCTTGATCGTGGAGAATCCCGCCGGGAATCGCACCGCGTGGAAGACCCGTCCGGACTTCCCCGGACCCGGATGCGCGGGCGCGTTGGGGTCTCGCGCGACGATGTGCGCGGTCGGCGCCTTCTGGGATGTGCGCTTGACGGGTTGTTTCTTGACCGGTTTCCTCGCCACAGCCAGCCTCGTGATTCCGTTGTCGCGGTTGACGCCGCGCGAATCGAGGGGAGTGCGGCGGAATGGCCGCGCGGGTGGCCCATACACCGCCGCGCCGCGGGGCTCCTGCTCCCCGAACGGGCGCCGGCGCCGCGGGCGATCGTGGTTCTTCCCCGCGCGGCATTTCGTTACAATAGAAGGGTACGGTAGCCGGATAAGGCACCCGATAGGACGTACGGCAGGTTCGTTGGGGGATGTGGCCGAATGCCGAGGATGGTGGGGCGGGCAGCCTTGTGGGTGGTGCTGCTGGCGCTTGTGGCGCTGCCAGCCGGGTCCGCGTATGCCGCCGCGCCGCGGCTCGCGCCCGCGTTTACCACCCACCTACTGACGGCAAGACGCTCAGCCTCGCCGACATGAAGGGCACGCCGGTGATCCTCTTGTTTTGGGCGCCGTGGTGTCCGACGTGCAACGGGGAGGCACCGGGGTGGGAGCGCGCCTATCAGCGCTGGCAGGGCAAGGGGGTCGCCATCGTCGGCTTCGGGCTCCTCGACACCAAGCCCGCCGTCGAGGCGTTCGTGCAGCACTACCATCTGACGTTCCCGAACGGCTACGACGACAACGGCCGCATCGCGAAGGCCTACGGATTCACGGTCCAGCCGTTCTGGGCCGTCATCTCGAAGGACGGCACCCTGCTGCGGGCGGAGTACGGACCATCGAGCGAGCAGGCGCTCGAATCCACCATCGAGACGCTCGTGCACCGATGAGCCGGCCGCGCGGAGCGCGCCGGCAGGCGAGCGTGGAGGCACGCGCGTGGCGCATCTGAATCTCTTGATCGCGTTCGCGGCGGGCGTCCTGGGATTTTTCTCTCCCTGCGTCGTCCCGCTCATCCCAGGCTACCTGTCGTTCGTCTCCGGCGTGTCCCTCGCGGAGATGGAGCAGGCGGACCGCCGCCAGTATCTGGGCCGCATTCTCAGCGCGACCGCGCTGTTCGTGCTCGGGTTCTCTCTGATCTTTACCTCGCTCGGAGCGTCGGCGTCGCTCGTGGGCGGCTTCGTCCTGTCGAATCGTGAACTGCTGAGCCGGATCGGGGGCGCGGTCGTGATCCTGCTCGGGCTGGTGATGCTGGGCGCCATCCCGATCCCGGGGCTCTTCCGGGAGCGGCGCGTTCAGATCACACAGCGCCCCACGGGGTGGGCCGGCATTCTGCTGGTCGGTATGGCATTCGGGTTCGCGTGGATTCCGTGCGTCGGCCCGATTCTCGGGGCGATTCTGACGCTCGCCGCGACGACGCAGCGCGCGGGGGACGGGGCGACGCTGCTTGTTCGTGTACGCCTTGGGCCTCGGACTGCCGTTCCTTGGAACCGCGCTGCTGCTTACGACCGGCTTCCGCATGCTGCGCACGGTCAACCGATACCTGCGGACGATCCAGGTGGTCAGCGGGCTCTTCCTGGTGGTGATGGGTGCCTCGCTGCTGTTCGATTGGGTATACCGGCTCGACGGCTGGATCCTGCAAGTGTTTCCGTTTCGCCCCGCCCTCTAGACGGTCGGGCCGCGGCGCTCGTACAATGGGCGCGTCCGCGGCGTATCGCACCCGTCCGCCCTCCCGCATTCAGTTGTGTGTGTCTCGGTGCGTGTCGCGCCGCGCGGCCGCCTGATCTGTCAGCCGGCCCGTGCCGGGACCTTCGCCGTGTATCCAACCGATTGGAGGATGGTGTCGAGCAGCCGCGCCAGATCGTCCGCCGCCACCGGACGGCCCGCTTCGGATTCCGTCTCGATCGCGCGGCAGACGCGCTCGCGGAGCAGCGTGCGCATCTTCGGAGGATACGGATCGAGCGCCCGGACGAGCGCGGTGACGAGCGTGTCGGACCACAGCCGCTCATATGCCTCGCGCTCGGGCCCGAACTCGAAGTCCTGCAGCGGTTCCCGTGCCGCGCGGCTGCGCCGCGCGGCGGGCCTGCGTCGCCGCCTCGTCCACGGTCGCGCCGGCGTGCAGCACGACCCCGTACTCGCGGGCGGCGTACTCGGCGCTCAGCACGCCGCGCCGGACGTCCGCCGCAACGTCTGCGGGATCGCGCTCCAGCGGGTCCCCATAACCGCCGCCCCCCGGCGTCCCGATTCTGATGACGTCGCCGTATTCGAGCTGCAGCACGTCGATCTTCCCGATGCTGCGCTCGGCCGGCGTGCCGGGATTGAGCAGCGTGTAGCCGCGCTCCCCTGGACGCCCGCCCAGGCGGCCCCACGGTCTGAACGTGTAGCGGTCCATGGCGCGGGACGTTACGGTGGCCTCGGGCGCCAGCACCTGCATCTCGATCTCCAGGCCCGACCCCGCCGCGGAAGCGCCCGGCCCCTCCGGAATCCTGTCGCAGCCGGTACCGGCGGAAGCGCACCGGCATGTCCGCTTCAATCGATTCAATAGGAATGTTGCGGAGATACCCGATGGAGAAATCGATCCCATCGATGCCGTCCTTCATCGGCCGTCCGCCCGACCCGCCGCACAGCGGCTGGATCACGCTGACCTTGCTGTGCCCCGTGTCGGGGTCCGGGACGCGCAGCAAGAAGATCGATCCCTGCCCGGCCCCGGCCGCCGGAACCGTCTCCGGCCGCGCCTGCGCGAGCGCGCCCATGATGACGTCCACGAGCCGAATCTGCGTGGCGGAGCGGTTGCCGACCGACACGCCCGGCTCCGGGTTCAGCAGGCAGCCGCGCGGGATCTCGAGGCTCACGGGACGGGCCAGGCCCGAATTGTACGTGATGCCGGCGCGTACCGATCGCAGAAAACCGACGAGGGAGAAGACGAACTGCCAGTGGCCGCGGCGGGAATGCGACGGCAGGTTGTACGATTGGCGCGTCTGCGGGTCGGTGTCCGAGAAGTCGAGCGTGACGCTGCCGTCGTGGACGATCATCCGCACCTTCATGCGAATGGCCCGGCCGCCCCCCGAATCGCCTTCCATATAATCCCAGAACACGTACGTGCCGTTCGGGACCTTGGCAAACTCCTCGCGCGCCTGCTCTTCGGCGTAGTCGAGTACGTCGGCGATACCGGCCCGGACCACGGCCACGCCGTACCGGCCGATGAGGGTTTCGACACGCTGCTCGGCGCGCGTCAGTCCCGAGACCATCGCCTTGATATCGCCCCAGTTCTGGTCGGGGATGCGGCAGTTCGCCATGACGAGGTTCAGCAGCTCACGGTTCAGCTCGCCGCGGCGGAAGAGTTTGGAGACCGGAATGCGAATGCCTTCCTGATAGATCTCTTGGCTCGAGGGCGCGATGCTGCCGGGCACGATCCCGCCGACGTCCGAGGAGTGCACGAACGCCCACGCATAGCAGATGACGTGCCCATCGTGAAAGATGGGCTTCCATACGTAGATGTCGGGCAGGTGGGTGGCCATGCCGCCGGTGCCCCAGACATCGTTCGAGATGAAGACGTCGCCCGGCTCGACTCCGAGGTCCTGGGCGCGCTGGATCGCGACGTCGCACGGCACCCCCACCATCAGCGCGACCCCGGTATTCACGGGCGCGCACACGACTTCACCGTCCGTCGACACGAGCGCGGCCCCGAAGTCCGAGGTTTCCTTCACGAACACGGTGTGCCCCGCGCGCAGGACGAGCGAGGCCATTTCCTCCGCGATCGCCTGGAACCGGTTGCGGAGGACCTCCAGCATGACGGGATTGGTCGCCCGTTGTGTGATCATCGCGCGCGCGCCTCCACGATCACGTTCAACTGCGCATCGACGACGGCGCTGAAGCCCACGGGAACGACCGTCGTCGTATCGTCCTGTTCGATCAGCGCCGGTCCCGTCATCCGGTCCCCGGCCCGGAGCGCGGGGCGCTGGTGCACGGTGGCGTCCACCATACTGCCGTTCCAGTACACGGATCGCGTTTCCGGCGCCGCCGTCGTGCGTGCACCGGCCCTGGGCGGCGCGGCGAGGCTGCTCGGTTTCGGGGTGACCCCCACCACCTGCATTCTGAGATCCACGATCTCGACGGGAGCCTCCCGGTCGACGTAGCCGTACACGTCGTGGTACACGCGATAGAACGCTTCAAGGACCGGTGTCGAGTGACCCGTCAATGTGGTCCGGCAAGGGTGCGGTGAGTTCGAACGACTGGCCGACGTAACGCATGTCCGCCGACCGCTCGAACCGGTGGGCCGTGACCGCCAGTCCCTTCGCGCTCGAGCCAGGTCTGCGCGTCGGCCTCCAGCGTCTGGAACGACGCTTCCAGGGCCGCTGGGGCCAGTCCGGCGCACCGCGCGTCGAGCACCCGCACGAAATCCGCCCGCAAATCCGCGACGAGGCATCCGAGGGCGCACAGGGCGCCGGGGATGCGCGGGATGAACACGCGGCTCAGGCCGAGCTCCTGGGCCAGCATGCAGACGTGCGTCGGACCCGCGCCGCCGTAGGCGACGATGGCGTACTCCTCGGCGTTGACGCCGCGACTCGTGAGAAACGGCGTAAAGCGCGCGTACATGTTGGCGGTGGCCACCTCCGCGATCGCCCAGGCGATCTCTTGCACTCCCATCCCGAGGCGCCGTCCCAACGTCGCCAGCGCATCGTGCGCCGCCGCAGGATTGAGCGGCACACCGCCTCCCGCGAAGCGCGCCGGGTTCAGCCAGCCCATGGCGAGATAGGCGTCGGTGATCGTGGGCTCGGTGCCGCCGTGCCCGTAGCACGCCGGGCCCGGCTCGGATCCGGCGCTGTGCGGGCCGACCTTCAGCACGCCGCTCCGATCGATCCAGGCGATCGAGCCGCCGCCGGCGCCGACGGATTTGATGTCGATCGACGGCATCAGGATGGGAAAATCGCCCGCCTGTGCTTCGCTCGAATACGTGGGACGGTCCGTGATCACGGACACGTCAGCGCTCGTCCCGCCCATGTCGAACGTGATCACGCGGGGGAATCCCGCCTGCGCGGCGACCCAGTAGGCTCCGATGACGCCGGAGGAGGGGCCCGAGAACAGCGTCTCAACCGATCGCTCGCCGGCCGTCCGCGCCGTCATCACGCCGCCGTTCGACTTCGTCGACAGGATCGGAGACGTGACGCCGAGCGCGCGGAGATCGTGTTCCAGGGACCGAAAGTACGTGCGCATCCGCTCGCCCACGTGCGCGTTGATCGTCGTCAGGAGCGCGCGCTCGTACTCGCGGCGCTGGGGCCACACGTCGCTCGACGTGCAGACGAACAGACCGGGAAACCGGGCCTCGATGCGCCGCTTGACCGCCGTTTCGTGCTCGTCGTTCGCGTACGCGTGCAGGAAGCAGATCGCCAGCGCCCGGCTGCCGTTGGCGACCAGCTCGGCGGCCTTCGCCTCGGCGTCCTCCACGTTCACGGCGCGCTCGACCCCGCCGCCGGGCCGAGGCGCTCGTCGATCCCGCGCACCGCCTCCCGAGGCGCGAGCGGCGCCGGAGGATCCGTGAAGAAATTCTGCGGATCGGGGAGCCGCAGCCGTCGAATCTCGAGGATGTCCTCGAGGCCGCTGGTCACGAGCAGCCCTACCGGACTGCCCGACCGCTCGATCAGCGTGTTGACGGCCAGGGTCGTCCCGTGGACGAAGTAGTCGATTGCCGCCGGATCGATCGCGAGCCGTCGCGACAGGATCCCGCACGCCGTCTGCGACGGCCTCGGCGGGTGCGCGGGGTGTCGTGGGAATCTTCAGAATTTCCACCGCGCCGGACGACTTCGTTCAACAACACGAAATCCGTGAACGTGCCGCCGATGTCAACGCCAAGCCGGTACCGGTCGACCATGAGACCTCCAGCCGCGGGATGTGGCGGTCCTGCCGCAGTGTACTGCGCGCCGGTCGGTGACGCAACGCGCGGGTGGGTAGCGATGTGATCCGCAGTACGTTCAGCGTGGGTGTTCGACTCGGCGTCCGCCTTCACACTCCACGTATATTTGAGTATTTCGCCGTGGTTTCCTCCACCACGGAATACGATCACGTCGGAGAAATCCTCTGCGACCACGTGGTATCGCAGGCGGTCGCAACGACGATGGACCCAGTCCCGAATGCGCGCGGCCAGGACGCTGGTCGATGGACGCGCGCTCTCTCCCACAAACGGCGTCGAGGCGCCGCATCTGCGGCGCCTCGACGTGTGAAGCGCTAGGCGCCGACTATGCTCTAGCTCGGCTCGGCCAGCAGCCGTTGAATCATCTGTTCGGTGGTCCCGTAGTCGCCTTCTCCGATATGCGAATAACGCATCCGTCCCTGTTTATCGATCAGGTATACGGTCGGCCAGTATTCGTTGTTGTACGCGTGCCAGATCTTGTAATCGTTATCGACGACGACGGGAAACGCGACGCCGAGCCGAGTCACCGCATCCTGCACGTACGTGAGAGAGTGTTCGGACTGGAACTCGGGCGTGTGCACGCCGACGACGACGAATCCGTGATCCCGGTATTTCGCGTACCACTGCTTGACGTATGGCAGAATGTCCAAGCAGTTGATGCACCCCGCGGTCCACATGTCGACCGCGACCACTTTGCCGCGAAGGTCCGCGAGGGTGAGAGACTTGCCGGCCGTGTTGTACCATGGACCGCCGCCCGTGAAACCCGGAGCCGTACTGGCTCCCGACGCGGCTCCGGAGACCGCGAACGCCAATACGCACGCTGTAAGTATGACGAACATCGCGCGCAGCATAGCTCGTTCCCTCCATCTCGGTCGTATGCCGTCAGCGTATACGGACCCTGTAATGATTCGATAACACACGCTCGCCGCGCCGTCCGCGGCCGCGCTCGCATACGGGACATGCACGGGGACGCGGCGAACCCCCACGGGACGCGTCGATCGGCTGCCCCGGCGCGCACGGCGACGGCGTGTCGGCCGGGGTGGTCGGGCCCGCGCAGGCGGGGACGTCCTGATTGGTGGAGGAGAGGCGATGCAGGCACTCACGGATCGGTTGAATGCGCTGTGCGACGCGCAGCCATTTGACACGGGATGGTACCTCAAGGATCTCTCGAATGGCGCGACCGCGCACCGGGCCGGCGACGTCGTGGTGTCCTCGGCGAGTACCCGGAAGGTCGCGATTTTGATGACCGCGCTGCGCGCGGTCCACGCCGGCCGGCTGTCGCTCACCCAGCCCGTGGTGATGCGGGCCAAGCATCAGATCAGCACCAGCGGGTGTTTCCAGTACTTCCTTCCGGACTTCACGCTACCGCTGCGGGATGTGCTCGTCATGATGATCATCGTCAGCGACAATACGTGCACCGGGACCGTGGTTGAGATGCTTGGGCTCGACGCGATCAACGAGTTCAGCCGGTCGGTGGGGATGGTGGGAACCGTGCACCGCCAGCCGGTGCCGGCGAATGTGGATCCCGCGGCCGCGCGGCGCGGCGATGCGCCGCCGGATCTGTCCGGTCTCAACGTCACGACCCCCGCGGACGTCGGCCGCCTGCTGGAGCTGATGCTCGATGGCACGCGCGATTCGCGCGCCGCGGCACGCCTTGGGTGCAGTCCGGAGTTGTGCCGCCTCGCCGTCGATATTCTGAGCTGGCAGCGGCTGCAGCAGCGTCTGCCGCTGTTGCTCCCCGCCGGCACCAAGGTGGCGCACAAGACCGGTACCGCCGCGCACAATTTCAACGACGCCGGAATCGTGTTTGAGGCGGGGCGGCCGCTGTTCGTGCTGACCGTGTACACCGGGCGGGTGCCGTGGACGATGCCGGACGGCGGGCCCGGGAAAGCGGCGGCGAGCCATCACATTGGGCGCCTCGGCCGGACGTGCTGGGACGCGTTGAAACGCGACGAGGGCCCGGCGTACACCGGGTCGTAGGGTGGGCGAGACGCTCGAGATCGACTCCGGGGAGGGGCGCGGACGATGAAAGTGGCGGCGGTCGTGGCGGAGATCCTCAAGCGTGAAGGCGTGGAGTTTCTGATCGGCTATCCCGTGAATCCGATTCTCGAAGCGGCCGCGGTCATCGACATCCGCACGATCATCGTGCGGCAGGAGCGCACCGGCCTGCACATGGCGGACGCGGTGAGCCGCATGACGTCGGGACGCCGCATCGGAGTGTTCGCGATGCAGCACGGGCCGGGCACCGAGAACTCGTTCGGCGGCGTCGCGCAGGCCTACGGCGATTCGTCGCCCATCGTGGTGCTGCCCGCGGGCTATCCGCGCCGCCTGATCAACCTGCCGCCGAACTTCAACGCGGCCATGAACTACCAGCACGTGACCAAGTGGTTGGAGCAGGTCATCGTCCCCGGCATGGCGCCTGCCGCGATGCGCCGGGCGTTCACGCAGGTCCGCATGGGGCGTCCGCGGCCGGTGATGGTCGAGTTCCCGGCGGATGTGCTGGCGGAGGATCTGCCCGAGCCGATCGAGTACCGCCCGGTCGCCGCCGCCCGTACCGGCCCAGATCCCGAGGCGATCGACGCGGCGGCGGCCGCGCTGGTGGCGGCCGCCCGCCCGGTCATTTACGCGGGACAGGGCGTGCACTACGCGCGGGCGTGGGGGACGCTGCGCGCGCTCGCCGAGTGGCTGGGCGCGCCGGTGACGACCAGTCTGCAGGGCAAGAGCGCGTTTCCGGAGAGCCACCCGCTCTCGCTCGGGTCCGGGGGTCGTTCGATCCCCAAGCCGGTGCACGATTTTCTCGCGCAGTCGGACCTGATCTTTGGAATCGGTGCGAGCTTCGCGACGACGAACTACGCGGTGCCGATGCCGTCGGGCAAGACGATTATTCACGCGACGCTCGACCCCGCGGACGTCAACAAAGACGTACCGGCGGATTACGTGCTGCTCGGCGACGCCGGATTGGTGCTGGAGGGGCTGCTCGCGGCGGTGAAGGAGCGGGTGAAGGCGCCCCGGCGGGAACAGGCGGCTCGCGTGGCCGAGGAGATCGCGGCGGGCCGGCGCGCGTGGCTCGCGCTCTGGATGCCCAAGCTGACGTCCGACGAGACCCCGCTGTCTCCCTATCGCGTGATTTGGGATCTGCTGCATACCGTCGACGTGCCGAACACGGTGATCACGCACGACGCCGGCAGCCCGAGAGATCAGCTATCCCCGTTCTGGCAGACGGAGACGCCGCTCTCCTACATCGGATGGGGTAAGACGACGCAGTTGGGCTACGGGCTGGGCCTGATGATGGGCGCGAAGCTTGTGGCGCCGGAGAAGCTCTGCGTCAACGTGTGGGGAGACGCCGCGATCGGATTCACGGGCATGGACTTCGAGACCGCGGTGCGGGAGCGCATCCCCATTCTTTCGGTGCTCATGAACAATGAGTCAATGGCGATCGAGCTGCCGATCATGCCGGTCGCGACACGCAAGTACCGCAGCACCGATATCTCGGGCAATTACGCGCTGTTCGCGCAGGCGCTCGGCGGCTACGGCGAGCGGGTCACCGAACCGGGCGAGATCGTTCCGGCGATCCGCCGCGCCGTGCGGAAGACGCAGGACGGCACTCCGGCGCTCTTGGAGTTCATGACCGCGAAATCATACGAATACTCGATGTACGCGTAGGGACTCGCGGGAGATGTGCGCGCGGAGACCGCGTCCTCGGTGAGCACGTGGGACGCGCCGCTGCCGACCGCAAACCCGAGATCGAGATCCGACCGGCGGTCACCCCGATCCCCGCCCCGGATCCGATCATCGCGCCCGCGACGATGCGCGAATCCGCGCGAGCTCCTCGGGCGTAAGCATCACCACGTCACGTCGCTGACGGTCCGATCTCGATCGGCTCCTGCCGGGAGGCCGACATCCGCACCCCTCCGCGAGCTCCTCGGGCGTAAACATCACCACGTCACGTCGCTGACGGTCCGATCTCGATCGGCTCCTGCCGGGCGGCCGACATCCGGACCCCGTCCGCGAGCTCGAGGACCCGGCGCGCGTGCGCGACGTCGTCGGACCGCGCCGCGCCGCCCGATGCGATCAGGAGGGCCCGGTCCAGCATCGCGAGCATGGGCGCATCGTTCCAGGGCAGCAGCGCCGCGTCGCGCTCGCCGTACTGGCGGACGGCCGTGCGGTATGGCTCGATCCGAACCGCGTCGCGCGACCCGATGATCTCGACCTCGACCTCCCCCTGCGCGGCGGTCGGCAGCGAGCCGGGCAGGCAGCGCGACAGCTCGATCGTGGCGATCGTGTCGGTCGAATCGGGCGATGATCACCGCGGTGTCCACCGCCGCGTGGCCGAACGCGTCCAGGGTCGTGGCGTAGACGCGCCGCAGCGGCTGCGGCACCGCGGCACACACGGCGTCGAAGACGTCCCAGCCCGCGGTGTCGAGGATTGAGACGCGGCCGCCGGTGGGATCCGAGGCGGGCAGGCGGACGGACGCATACACGGAGTGCAGCTCGCCGAGCTCGCCGTCGGCGGCGAGGCGGACCGCGCGGGCCCCGGCGCCGGTGTGGCGGATCTCGCCGGGCGCGAGCAAGAGGCCGCCGCCACGCGCCTGCGCGGCCGCGAGGCGATCCAGCGCGGACACGCTGGAGGCGGCCGGAGCGGGGCAGAGCACGATCTTCCCCGCCAGCAGCGCCGCCTCGCACGCGGTGTCGCGGCGCGGATCGTCGCTCGCGATCAGCACGACCGCGACCGCGGGATCCTGCGCGACCGTCTGCCACCGGGGTGCGAATACCGCCCCCAGCCGGCGCGCCACGGCGGCCGCGGCCGTCCGGTCCCGGCCGTCCGGGCTTGCCGCGGTCACGGAGACGCGGGCCCCGCCGAGGGGCGTGCCCTGGTCTGCGATCGCGGCGGCCTGCCGGTTGGCGCCGATGAGGCCGACGAGCAGCGGGGGCGTCACGCCCGGATCCCCGCGGCGCTGCCGGTCCCGAACCGCACGACCCGGCCGGCGGTCGCCGATTCGACCGCGGCCATCGCGATCGCCAGCGCCGCCCGGGCTTCCTCCGGAGGCATGGGCACCGGCCGGTCGTGCTCGAGCGCGTCGACGAACGCATCCAGTTCGCGCACGTACGCCGGCAGGTTGAGGAGCAGAATGTCGTAACTCCCCGGAAACTCCGCGCCGTGCTCTGTGAAGCGCGTGATGCTCAGGAGGTCGTGGTCCTTCGCGCGCAGCGCGCCGCGGTCGCCGTACAGCTCGAACTGATGGAACGCCGGATAGCCCGGCGGCAGACAGTTGCTGAGCTCGCTCGACCCGACCGCGCCGTTCGCGAAGCGCACCGTGAAGGTCGAGAAAATCCGGCACCCCGCGATTGCCCGCGACCGTGACCTTGTGCTCGCAGAACACGGACGCCGGTTCGGCGCCGGCAAACCACCGCAGCAGGTCGGCCTCGTGCACCCCGTTGAGAATCGCGGCGCCGACCGACACGGCGGGATCGCCGGACCAGTGCCCTGCGGTATAGTAGCCGCGCTCCCCCGCGCGGGCGCGCGCGCGGCGCTCGTTCTCGCGGACGAGGCGGACCGCGCCGATGTCACCGCGATCGATGGCCCGCCGGATCTGCATGTACCGCATGGTGAACCGGCGGCTGTGACCGACCATGAGCCGCACGCCCGCGCGGCGGCACGCCGCGATCATGGCGTCCGCATCGCCGACCGACGTGGCCATCGGCTTCTCGCACAGCACGTGCACGCCCGCGGCGGCGGCCGCCTCGGTCCATTCGCGGTGCCATGCCTCCGGGGTCGCGATGATGACCATCTCCACGTCGCCGCGTTGAAGCAGGGCACGGGGATCGCTGTACGCCTCCGCGCCCCACGGCGCTGCCGCCGCCCGGGCCGCCTCCGCGTCGACGTCGGCCGCCGCGACGAGGACGACCCGCCCCCGCAGCTGCCAGATCGCGGGCAGGTGGGCGCTGCGTGCGATCCCGCCGCATCCGATGATGCCGATGCGCACTGGTGCCATGACGCCACCCCCGACGTAGTGTCTGCGCCGCGCGCGCACGCGATCACGCGGGTATCGTGCGGTAGAAAGGCGATACGGCAGGTTACCACGCCGTCGCAACTGCTCCTCCCCGCCCGCTGAAGGAGAGCGGGGCGGGGCATGCGTATTCCTCTGGTGTCCCGCCCGTATCGCTGCGCACGCAGGCAGACCGCCGTACGATCAGGGGGAGGGTCGGATGAGCGCCACGTCACGCCAGAACACGGCGACCACGACGCAGCGTCCCGGCCATGTCCGCTGGGGGATCGGCATCCTCCTCGGCGTGGGCGTGCTGATCAATTACTTTGACCGCGTGAACCTGTCAGTCGCGGGCCCAGCGCTGTCTGCCGAATTCCACCTCGCTCCCGCGGAGCTCGGGATCCTGTTTGGGGCGTTTTTCTGGAGCTACGCGCTCCTCCAGGTCCCCGGCGGACTCCTCCTCGACCGGCTTGGCGTCAAGACGATTAGCCGATGGAGCGCCTTTCTATGGAGCGTGTCGTCCGCCGCGGTGGCGTTTTCGACGAACCTGACGCATCTGATCGGCGCCCGGACGCTGCTCGGTGTGGCCGAGACCCCGGTGTTTCCGGCGAACGCGAAGGCCACCAGTTATTGGTTCCCGCGCGCGGAGCGGAGCCTCGCCACGGCGCTGTTTGACGCGGCGGCCAAGTTCAGCAACGTCATCGGTGTGCCGCTCGTCGCCTTTGTCATCACGCGCTTCGGCTGGCGCGCGGGTTTCTGGTTGACCGCGGGTCTGAGTTTTCTCTATTTTCTGGCGTTCTACGTATTTTACCGGAACCCGAGCGAGGACTCCCGGCTCGGCGGCGCGGAGCGCACGTTGATCCGCGAGGGAGGCGCCCAGCCCGAAACCCTCTCCACCACCGCCGGCGGCGGAGCGGCGCCGCTCGGGTACCTGCTGTCGCAGGCGAAGATCTGGGGGCTCACGCTCGGGTTCGCGGCCTATGGCTACGTGTTTTACCTGTTCCTGACGTGGCTGCCGGGGTATCTTGTCAGGACCGCGCACATGAGCCTCCTCACGTCGGCCGCGTACACCACGATCCCCTGGGCGGTCGCCACGGTGACCGACTTGGCCGTGGGCGGCTGGCTCGTTGACCATCTGATCCGCCGCGGCGGTCAAGAGACGACGGTGCGCAAAACGATCCTCGTCGGCGGCATGCTGCTCGGGCTCGCGGTGCTCGGGGCCGCGTTCACCACGAACCCCACGAGCGCCATCGTGTGGATCTCGATTGCGCTCGGCGGCCTGGCGGCGTCGGCGCCCATCGGCTGGTCGCTGCCCGGCCTCGTCGCCCCGAAGGGCAGCGTCGGGACCGTCGGCGGCATCATGAACTTCGCCAACAATATCATGGGCGGGGTCGCCCCGGCGGTCACCGGGTTTATCGTCGGCGCAACCAACTCATTCGCGAACGCCTTCATTACCGCGGGCGCGGTGCTGCTGGTCGGCATCGTCTGCTATGTCTTCCTGCTCGGCCGGATCGAGACGATCCCGGAGCCGTCGGCATGAGCGCCGGGCGGCTCGGAGGTGACGGCATGATGCGTGTGGCGGTGCTCGACGACTACCAGGGCGTGGCCCTGTCGATGGCCGACTGGGAGGGGCTCGGCGCCGGGGTCCGCGTTGACGTGTTTCGAGACCACCTCACGGACGGGGACGCCGTTGCCGCGCGCCTGCGCCCGTTCGACGTCGTCGTTGCGATGCGCGAGCGGACGCCGTTTGGCGCCGACCTCCTCGCCCGCCTGCCCGCGCTGCGACTGCTCGTCACGACCGGCATGGGCAACGCCGCGATCGACGTGGATGCCGCGACGCGGCTCGGCATCGTGGTGAGCGGCACTCCGATGCTGCCGTATCCCACGGCCGAACTCACCTGGGCGCTGATCCTCGCGTTCGCACGCCACGTTCCGCAGGAGCACCAGGCGGTGCGCGAGGGCGGGTGGCAGGCGACCGTCGGGTCGGGACTCCGCGGCAAGACGCTCGGCGTCATCGGGCTCGGCCGGCTCGGGTCGCAGGTTGCGGCGATTGGGACAGCCTTCGGGATGACGGTCGTCGCGTGGAGCCAGAATCTGACGGCCGCGCAGGCCGGGGAGTCCGGCGCCGCGCTCGTGTCCAAAGACGACCTGCTGGCGCGCGCGGACGTGGTGACGATTCATCTGCGCCTGAGCCCTCGCACGGTCGGGCTGATCGGGGCGCGAGACTTTGCCCGGATGCGGCCGACCGCGTGTCTCGTCAATACGTCGCGCGGACCGATCGTCGACGAGCGGGCGCTGCTTGACGCGCTCAACGCGGGAACGATCGCGGGCGCGGCGCTCGACGTCTTCGATCAAGAGCCGCTCCCGCTCGAGCATCCGCTTCGTCGGGCGGCGAACGTGGTGCTGACGCCGCACCTCGGCTATGTCACCGTGGAGAACTATCGGGAGGCCTACGGCGGTGCGGTGGAGGACATCCGAGCGTTCCTCGCCGGCGCGCCGCTGCGCGTGGTGAACACCGACGTGCTTACGTCACCCGCGCTGCGGATGGCGCGTCCGTCCTGACCCGCCGTGCCCCGCGAGGGTTAGGTCGCCGTGTAGTAGGCCAGCGCATCGGGGTCGAGCTCGATGCCGAGGCCGGGCGCCTGCGGGACCGGGATCTCGCCATCGATCAACTGCGCGGCTCCGCCGACCGGCGTCGTCGCCAGGCGCTCGCGCAGCGGATTCACCGTATACATGCACTCGTACGTGAGGAAGTTCGTAGTGGCGGCGGCCAGGTGCAGCGTGGCCGCCGCGCAGACGATTGAGGAAAATCCGACGTGGGGCGCGTACGCCACGTGGTGGGCGCTCGCCAGATCCACGATCTTGCGGGTTTCGCTGACCCCGCCCGACCGGGCGACGTCCGGCTGAATGACGTCGATGACCCCGGCGGCGAGAAGGTCGCGGGCGCCGAACCGGGTAAACTCGCCTTCTCCCGCGGCCAGCGGGACTCCGGTGGCCGCCCGGATGCGCCGGTAGCCGTCAAGGTCGTCCGCCACGGTCGGCTCTTCGAGCCAGGCGATCCGGCAGTCCTCGACCCTCCGGATCAGGTCGATCGCCTCGGCGGCCCGGTAGGCCCCGTTCGCGTCGGTCATGATGTCGATGCGGTCTCCCACGGCACGGCGGATGGTCCCGATGATCGCGGCATCGCTGTCGACGCCGGTGCCGATCTTGACTTTCATCGCGCGGAACCCCTGCGCGACCAGAGCCACGGCGTCGGCGGCCATGGCCTCCGGCTCGCGCACCATGACCGAGGACGCATAGGCGGGAAGCCGCGTTCGGACGGCGCCGCCCAGCAGCGCGTAGAGCGGCAGCCCCGTGGCCTTCCCTTTCAGGTCCCACAGGGCGATGTCGACCCCGGCGATCGCCTCGACCAGCATGCCGCGGCTGTGGCCGCTGAAGGACCGGAGATCCCGGAACATGCGCGCCCAGAGCCGCTCGGTGTCGAAGGGATCTTGGGCGACGACGAGGGGGGCGAGCAGATCGTCGACGATCGCCGCCCAGATGCGCGGCGCGTACCGGCCGAGGCACTCGCCGTACCCCACGAGCCCCGTGTCCGTGCGGATCTCGACGAGCGTGACGCCCAGCTTCGTATAGGTCGCCACGCCGGTCAGCTGGGGCGTCTCGAGCGTCGCGAGCAGCGGGATTGCCCGCACCGTCTCCACATGCATGTCGGTCTCCCTTCCGACTGACGCGGCCGCCGCGCCGTCGATCGCCGGGTCGACGATTACCGCGTCCGGGTCCCGTCCACGTCCCGGTCACGCCGCGCGAGCTGGCGCAGAGGCCCGCGGTCTCGGTTAGTCGCCACCGCGCCGATTCCTTGCCACGCGACCCCATCTTCGAACCGAAATGGCGCGGTGGTATGATGAGGTGCACGGCCCCGCGGCGCGGACACCATCGCGGGTGAGCCGGGGTCGGTCAACCAGCCTCGAGTCCTGGGACGGAGGAATCCCACCGATGCACGGACCGGAATTCCAGCGCCCGAGCGCGGACACGATCATGGTCCTCGGCCGGGTCAGCTCGGCCACGCTCACCACGATCTTCAGGCGTAGGGGCATCAAGAACATCTGGATGCCGCTCAAGCCGCTCTTCCGCGGCATGAAAACCGTGGGCCCGGCGCTCACGATCAGAAGCGTGCCCGGCCGAGATGATCTGCAGCCGATCGCCTACGCCCGCGGCACCTCGTTCCCGGGCCATCCGGACGACGCGATCGAGGCCATTCAGCCCGGTGACGTGGTCGTGCTCGACGGCCGCGGCGCCACGAACGAGGGGCTCTTCGGAGACCTCCTGACGCTGCGCATCAAGATGAAAGGTGCCGCGGGAATTGTCGCGGACATGTGCGTGCGCGACTCGCCGCACATGCCCGACAAACACATCCCCATCTTCTGCCTCGGGAGCGCGAGCCCCGGCGGTAGCGTGTTCAACGTCGACTACAACGTCCCTATCGGCTGCGCGGGCGCGCTGGTGTGCCCAGGCGACATCATGCTGGGCGACGACGACGGCGTCGTCGTGATTCCGAGCGCGATGGTCACGGATGTGGTGGACGACGTCCTGCTGCACGAAGACCGGGAAGAATACATTCGCCTGATGCTCTCGCAGGGCGCGTCACTCGACGGCTTGTATCCGATGGGAACGGATACCGAGAAGCGGTTCCTTGAGTGGCGCGGGACGCGAGCCAGATAAGATGACACTCTCAGCAGGTTGGCGCCCGAACGCGCGCGCCGGCGGGCGGCCGGCGGGCGGGCCCGTGTCTTTTGCTGTGCCCGAGGGAGCGAAGATGGCCGAGGAATCGTTCGACGCATTGATCCTGGATTTTGGCGACGTGCTGACATGGCCGCAGCGGGCCGACAGTGTCGACGGCATGGCGCGCCTCGCAGACGTGCCTCTCGAGGCGTTTCGGACCGCGTACTGGCAGCACCGCGGCGGCTACGACGGGGGCGCGCTGACCGCCGAAGCCTATTGGCGGCGCGTCCTGACCGCGGTCGGCCGTCCGTCCGCCGTCGTGGGCGAGACGGTGGCGCAGCTGATCGCGCTCGATATTCAGTCGTGGACGCACTACCGGGAGGAGATGTGGGATCTCGCGCATGCCGCCAAGGCGTCGGGGCTGCGGACGGCGATCCTGTCCAACTGCCCGCCTGAGATCCTGGCGCGCATACGGGCGGAGCGCCGGACGGAGGGTTCCTTCGACGCGGTGGTGGCGTCGTGCGAGGTGGGCTGCAACAAGCCCGTCCGCCGGATCTACGAAGCGTGTCTCGTGCGCCTCGGCGTCGCGCCCGAACGCGCCGTGTTTGTCGACGACCGTCCGGAGAACCTCGAGGGCGCCGCGGTCCTCGGACTGCGCACCCAGTTGTTCGCCGGGGACGATCCGGCGCAGGCGCTTCGGCGGCGTCTCGGAGGCGCCTCGGCCGGTTAGACGGTGACCCCGACCTTCCTCGCAATGCGCTCGCCGAGGTACGCCCCCTGCCGGACGAGCCGTGACTGCAGCGCGCTCACGGAGACGCCGCGCGGTGGAACGCCGTCGGCGACCGCGAGCGCCGCCGCGGTGCCCGCCGCCTCGCCCATGGCCATCGCGGGGGGCATGACGCGGACCGCCCCGAGCGCCTCATGCGTCGCGGACAGCGCCCGGCCGGCGACGAGCAGCTGGTCCACGCGCAGCGGGACGAGCGACCGGTAGGGGATCTCGTAGATGTTCGCGATGGCGAGCTCACCCGTCGCGCCCCCGCCGTCGTCCGTCGGGCTGTGGATGTCCACCGGGTAGCCCGCGAGCGCGATCACGTCGTCGAACTCCCGGCCCGCGGCCAGATCCTCGAGCGTGAGCGTGTGCTCGCCCACGATGCGGCGCGATTCGCGCACGCCGATCTGGGTCGCCGTGTCGAGCAGCTCGGACCGTTCAAAGCCCGGCAGCCACTTGCGGAAGAACGCGAGGAGCTCCTGCGCCTGCCGGCGCCCCTCGATCTCCGCCCGCGTCAGGTCGTCCGCGTTCGTCGCGCTGAGCCGCTGCACGCGGGTCGTGTTGATCCGCCAGACCCCCGGCTGCAGCGTCTTGTACAGCCCGACGCCGCGGCGCGGAATCGAGAACTCGCCGCGCTCCCGGGCCTGCTGCACGAGCGACGCGAACGGGCGGTAATCCTCCGGGTGCGCCGCGCAGTACGCCGCGACGCGGTCGTCATCGACGTGCCGCACCCGGAAGAACAGGGTCATCGGCTGGGTCCAGCCGTCCTCCGCGCGTCCGATCTCGAACGGCACGCCCGCGCGCGCGGCGACGTCCCCGTCGGCCGAGCAGTCCACGGTGACGGTCCCCCGCAGCACCTCGAGCCCCGACTTGCTGGCCGCGACCACCCCCGTGAGCGCGGTCCCGTCCAGGACCGCGTCCACGACAAACGTATGGAGGCGCAGGGCGACGCCCGCCTCGAGGCACATCTCCATCGCGACGAGCTTCGCGGCTTCGGGCTCGAACGGCGTGACCTTGTCGTGCCCGAACTCGATGAAGCCGCAGTAGGGTGTGCGTTTCGCGACCTTCGACGGATGGATCGCGCCGCCGATCCGCTCCATCCGGAGCACCATCTCCTCGAAGATCCCCTTGATCAGCTGCGTCTGGCCGTCGAGGCTGTACGACGTCATGCACGGTCCGACGAGCCCGGCCGTGAGATTGCCGCCGAGGAACCCGTAGCGCTCGACGAGCAGCGTGCGGGCGCCGTTCCGCGCGCTCGCGATCGCCGCCCCGAGCCCCGCGGGGCCGCTGCCGACGACCAGCACGTCGGCCGACGCCGCGACCGGCAGCGCCTTGCGGTAGGATATGGTCTCCTGCGCGTCATCCATCGGGGTGCCTCCTCGGAGCGTGTGTGTCGGGACGCGGCGCCTTACCGCCAGGGCGGCGGCGAGATCGCGATCGCGTCGTTCGAATACGTGCGCAGGTACTGGAACGAGACAAATCCGTAGCCCGCGTCGCCGAAGCTGGGGCCGAAGCTGTTCCGGAAGATGAAATACCCACCACCCGGGAACGCGCTTGACTGGTGGAAGCCGACGAGGTCGATCGAATGGCCGTCGAACATCGGAGGCTGCGCGGTGTTGTTGGCGCTGCGGGGATAATCCTTCAGCAGCGGGACCCCGTCGACGGTGACCGTCGAGAAGTTCGTCAGCCACCAGATGCCCGTGGCCACGGGACGGCCCGACCGCAGCGTGGCCAGCACGTTCTGCAGCTCCGCGCTGGTCATGCCCGCCTGATCGTTCCAGACCTTGAGGATCGTGAACGGATAGCGCACCGGAAACAGCGCCTTGGCGGCGGCGATGGTCGACGCGCTCGGCGTCGCGGGATGCGCGGAGTTGTAGGTCGCCCGATACGGCATGCTCGCGCTCTTGGCGATCCCCCACGCCTGGTAGCCGGCGATGAACTTGGTGAAGAACCCGCCGTCGGCGTCCTCGCCGGTCGCCTTGTTGCCGGCCCAGTTGAGGTACTCCTCCGACAGCTTGTCCGCGGTGCCGTGCACCCCGGTGATCCCGGCCCGCTCATATTCAATCAAGAAGGTCGTCGCGAAGACCGTGCAGGTGCCGCGGTTGCCCTGATCGCGTATCGCCAGTCCGCGGCTTTTGATGGTCGGACGGAGGTCGACCTCGGGCTCGTGGCCGGGGAGAAAATGCCCGGTGAACGTGATGTGGATCGGCGCCGCCCATGTGAAATGCACCGGGAGCGCCGCGGCGGCCGTCCCGGGCGAGATCGGGTTCGCGCCAGCCACTAGCATCGAAAGCGTCACTGACAGTGCCCCTACGAGCCAGCGAACCAGCGACCGCTGCATCGCTCCCACCTCCGCCGTAACGACCGGTCCACGAACGTTCGATGCGGAACCGGGTGATCCCGCTTCGGTGCGCGACTCGGCGGCGCCGCGCGCGATTCGGGAATGTGCGAGCACTCGCGCCCTTGAGACGAGGTTGCGAGCCGTGGTGAGGTCCACGAGTCGTGTACGTGCCCGGTACGGTGGAATGCCGGACCCGTCGTCCCGTGGCCCTACCGCAGGCTACGTCGGCAGCGCCGTGGAGAGCCCGGCGGCGTCGCGCATCGCCTCGTCGATCTGTGCCCGCACCTCGTCCGTAAGCCGCGCGCCCGCGGCGCCCGCGGCCTGCGTAATCTCCGCGGGCGTGCGGGCGCCGATCAGCGCGACCGTGACGGGGCGGTGTCCGAGCACCCACGCGATCGCCAGCTGCGGGAGCGTCAGCCCGGCGCCGCGGGCGATCGCCGCGAGCCGGTCGACGACGTCGAGATTGCGCTCGAAGTTCCCGGGGGTGAGGAGCGCCTGCCCGAACAGCGTGCCGCTGCGCCGCCAGTCGGACTCGTCGAACACGGTCGACCGGCTGAGCGCCCCGCTGAGCAGCCCGTGCGCGAGCGGGCCGTAGGCCATGACGCCGATCCCGAGGGCCTCGCACGTCGGGAACACGTCCCGCGCCCACCGCTGATCGAACAGGCTCACGCTGACCTGATCCGCGGCCAGCCGCGCGGTGCGGAGCGCCGGGCGCCGTCTCCCGCAGTTGGGCGCCGGTGAAGTTCGAGACGCCGACGTAGCGGGCGCGCCCGCTCTGGGCGATGGCGTCGAGTGTGCCCATCACGTCCGCGAGGGGGACCGCCGGGTCGGGCCAGTGCACCAGGTACAGGTCGACATAGTCGGTGGCGAGCCGCGTGAGGCTGCCCGCGAGGTTCGCCTCGATCGATGCCCGGCGGCTGTCCCGCCCGAGGACGTGGCTCTCCGCGTCCCAGACGAGCCCGCCTTTGGTCACGATCACGACGTCGGCGCGCCGGCCGGCGAGGGCCCGTCCGAGGAGCTCCTCGGCGTGGCCGTTGCCGTACGACGGCGCCGTGTCGAAGCAGGTCACGCCCGCATCCAGCGCCGCGGCGATCGCGCGCAGCGCGTCCCGGTCGTCGCTCTGGCCGTACCGGGCGCCGCCGATCGGCCACGTGCCGAGCCCGATCACCGACGACCGCAGTGCCGTTTGACCGAACGTCCGGGTCTCCACGCCTCTCTCCTCCTAGGTGCCCGTGACCGCCCGCGGATCGAGCGCGTCGCGCACCGCATCGCCGAACTGCCCCACCGCGAGCACGACGAGGCTCAGGGCCAGACCGGGGATCGTCGAGATCCACCACGCCGTCGTCAGATAGTCGCGCCCGGTCGCGATGATCAGGCCCCACGACGGGTGGGCGGGCGTCGTCCCGAGCCCGAGGAAGCTGAGCGACGCTTCCGCGAGCATCACGAGGCCCAGCTCGACGGTGGCGATGACAATGAGCGGCGTGAGCGCGAAGGGCACGATGTGGCGGCCGATCAGGCGCAGGGTGCCGGCGCCGGTGGCGAGCGCGGCCGTGACAAACTCGCGCTCCCGCGTGACGAGCGACGCCGCCCGCGCGACGCGCGCGAACACGACCCAGCGGGTGACCGACAGGGTGATGATCACGTTCGTGACGCTCCGCCCGAGGACGGCGGCGATGAGGATCGCGAGCAGGATCGACGGGAACGCCAGCTGGAGGTCCGCGAGCCGCATCATGAGCGTGTCGAACGGCCCCCCGCGGTAGCCGCCCACGACGCCGACGATGAGGCCGAAGAGCCCCGCGACCGCCACCGTCGCGACGCCGACGGTGAGCGAGATCCTGGCACCCTGCAGCACCTGGGCGACGAGGTCCTTGCCGACCTGGTCGGTGCCGAGCCACGCCCGCGAGCCGTCGGAGACGCGCGCGCCGGGGGGGAGGAGCCGGTCGCCGAGGCGGACCGTGATCGGATCATACGGCACCACGACGGGTCCGATGATCGCGACCACGGCGAACGCCGCGAGGACGGCGCTCCACCAGAGGAGGCGCCGGCGCACGCGGGACGTCCGCACGTGTGCCGGCGCCACGACGGCCGGGAGCGCGGGCGCCGCGGTGCTCACTGGTACCGCACCCGCGGGTCGAGGTAGCCGTAGCTCACGTCCACGAGCAGGTTGACGAGGATGAAGGAGATCGTGATGAACAGCACCGCGACCTGGACCACGGGGTAGTCGCGGTTCCCGATCGCCTGGATCAGGAGCCGGCCGGCGCCGGGCCACGCGAAGACCGTCTCGACGATCACGGCGCCCGCGAGCAGGTTGCCGAGCTGCAGCCCCGCCACGGTGATGACGGGGATCCACACGTTCGGCAGCGCGTGTCTGCGGATCACCGTGAGGCGCGCGAGGCCCTTCGCGTACGCCGAGCGGATGTAGTCCTCCTGGGCGACCTCGATGAGCCCGCTGCGGACGAGCCGCGTGAGCACGCCGATGAGCAGCAGCGCGAGCGTCACGGCCGGGAGCACGAGGTGCGAGAGCCCGCCCATGCCCTCGCTCGGCAGCCACCGCAGCTCCCGGGCGAAGATCAAAATGAACATGATGCCGAGCCAGAAATTCGGCACCGACTGGCCGGCGAGGGAGGCCACGGACACGAGGTAGTCGGCGGCGGAGCGCGGGCGCAGGGCGGCGAGCACGCCGAGCGGCAGCCCGACGATCACGCCGAGGGCCATGGCGCTCGCCGCGAGCACGCCGGTCGCGGGGAGGCGCTCGTCCACGGCCTGCACGGCCGGTTCCTCGAGGATGAGCGACTGGCCGAAATCAAGCCGCGCGGCGCCGGCGAGGTAGCGCACGTACTGGACGCCGATCGGGGCGTCGAGGCCGAGGCGGTGGCGCAGCGCCGCGATGTCCGCCTGGGTGGCTGTCGCGCCGAGCATCATCTGCGCGGGGTCCCCCGGGATCACCCGCACGGCCACGAACACAATCGTCAGCGCGCCCCACAGGACGAAGATCGAGTACAGGAGGCGCCTGGCGATGTGCCGCGCCATCGTGGCCGGGCCCCGTCAGCGCTGCACGGTCACCGCCGTGAACACCGGCGAGGACGGCGTGGGCACAAACCCTTGGACGGCTTTGCGCGAGACGTACGTGGCGGTCAGCTCGAACGGATACAGCCCGACCGCGTCGTCCCAGATGATCTCGCAGACCTGCCCGTAGTACACCTTGCGCTTCTCTTGGTCGGCCGACTGCGCGGCCAGGTCGAGCACGTGATCGACCGTGGGGTTCGAGTAGCCCATGCGGTTCGCCGAGGTCGTGTACAGGCGCCGGAGGACGAAGTCGGCGTCGCCGGTCGTCGACGATGTTCGTCTGGAAGTCCATGTCCCAGTCGAGCTTGAGCAGCCGGTCGAGCCACTGCGCCCGCTCCGACTGGCCGTCCTTGATCCGCGCCCCCACGGCGTTCCAGTACGAGAAGAGCGCCTGGGCGATCTCGCGGTCCTGCGGGCCGGAGTCGGGGTTCCAGATCATCGTCGCGTCGAACCCGTTCGGCAGGCCGGCCGCGGCGAGCAGCTGCTTGGCCTTGGCCGGGTCGTACGCGTACGGCCGCTGCGGCGCGTAGCCGAACACGGTGGAGGGGATCGGCGCGGTCATGCGCTGGGCGGAGCCCTTGAGCAGCGTGTTCAAGATCGTGTTCTGATCGACCGCGTAGGTCATCGCCTGCCGGACGCGCGCGTCCGTGAACGGCGGGTGCTTGATGTTCATCCAGATGAAGTAGTACCGGTACGACGGCGTGCTCTGGAACCTGAGCGTGTTGTTCTTCTGTAGAGACGCGAGCTGGTCGGGCGGCAGGGCGTAGGTCAGATCGACCTCGCCGTTGATGAGCGCCGTGACGCGGGCCGCGATCTCCGGGATGTCCTTGAACGTCAGCGTTTTCACCCCCGCCGGCGGCCCCCAGTACGCGGTGTTGGCCGCGAGGACGAGATCGCCCTGAGGACGGTACGAGCTGACGCGGAACGGGCCGGATCCGATCGGCTGGTTGAAGAAGCCGGCCGCGCTCATCTTGTCCGCGGGGAGGATGGACGTGAGCGAAAGGTTCGCCGGCATCGTCCCGAGCGGCGTCTTGGTGCGGATCCGCACCGTCGTGTCGCTCGGCGCATCGGTGCCCGCGACCGCGGTCCACAGCGGCGCGAGCGGCCCGGGCTGGCCGATCATGCGGTCGAGCGACGCCTTCACGTCGCGCGCCGTGAGCGGCGTCCCGTCGTGGAACTTGACGCCGCGTGCGGATCGTGAACACCCACGTGTTGGGATCCGGCGTCTCCCATTTCGTCGCGAGCGACGGCCGGAAACTCCGGGTCTTCGCGTCGTGCACCACCAGCGTGTCGAAGACGTGCGCGGCGACGACCCGGACGGACTCCTCCGCCGCCGAGGCTCCCATTGGGTCGAGCGAGACGATCTCCGCCGGCAGCGCGACGTTCAGCGCGCCGGCGGGTGCGGCGGCCGCCGCGCGCGCCTGAGGCACATGCGAGCAGGGCGCCTCCGGCCGCAACCCCCGCGGTCGCGATCGCGCCTCCGAGCACCTGCCGGCGGGTCAGCCGTCCTCGTGCGGCCCGCGTGTCTTCCGTCATCCTGTCACCCCCTCAGAGTCTGTGCGGCGCCGGTGGGTTCCGCCGCGAGGCGCTCCGCGTGTGTGAAGATCAGCGGATCGCCGCCGGTGTTGAGAAAGACGACGGTGCTGCCCCGCGCGACGGCGCCGCGCGCGATGTCGTGGAGCAGCCCCGCGAACGCCTTGCCGGTGTACACCGGGTTCAGGACGAGCGCCTCGCGGGCGGCGGCCATGTGAATCGCGTCCAGCCCTGCGGGCGTCGGCACACCATACCCTGGGCCGCGCTCGCCGTCGTCGAGGTCCGGCGCTTCCGCCGGCGCCTCGGCGCCGAGCAGGGCCGCGGCAGTGGCGGCGAACTCGAGAATTTTCGGGCCGACGACATCTGAGAGGGCGCTGACGCAGACGCCGCGGATCCGGGTGTGCGCGAGCCCGCCGGCGGGGCCGCGTGCGCCCACGAGGAGGCCCGCGAGCGTGCTGCCGGATCCGACCGCGACGTAGAGGTGGTCGGGATGGATGCCGGCCGCGCGGCATTGCCCGTCCAGCTCGACCGCGGCCTGCACGTACGCGGCGGTCGCCAGCGCGCCGACGTGCGATCCCCCGTGGATGTACAGGATATATGGGACGCCGCCCCCGGCGACGTCCTCATCGGCCCACGCCTCGAGCCGGTGCTTGGTCCCTTCGGAGTAGGGGTCCATGTCGTCGGTGAACCGAATGTCGGCGTCGAGGAGCCGGTCGAGCAGCAGGTTCCCCTGCACCGGCTCCGCGCCGGTGCCGCGCAGGAGCAGATGGACGCGCAGCCCCGCGCGCGCGCCCGCCGCGGCGGTGACGCGGCAGAAGTTCGACTGGGCCGCCGCCGTGGTCAAGAGGGAGGTCGCGCCGTGTGCGAGCGCGTCTCCCACAAGGTACTCGAGTTTCCGGACCTTGTTGCCGCCGAGGGCCAGCCCCGTGAGGTCGTCGCGCTTGATCCAGAGGTCCACGCCGAGTGCGCGTGAAAGGTTCGCCGCGCGCTCGAGCGGCGTCGGGAGCGCCGCCAGCGCGAACCGGGGCAGCCGGTCGAGCGCCGCCAGGACCGGCGCACGGCTCATCGCGGGCGCTCCGCCGTCACGGCGCGGGGGCCTGCGACGGCCGCGTCAGTGGGCTGCGGGCCGGTCATGCTGTGCGGCATGACGCATCATTTACGCGGGAAACAGATGTGCTCCTTTACGCCCTTCGGCGCGGAAGGGCGGGATGTCCGCGGCGGGCGGACTCGAGCACCCATTGTCTCCGCAACGACCGCACTCCTTCCACGGCCGTCTTATGCGCGGGGCGTATTCGGCGGCCTCTCCGCCGGGGCGCGCATCGGGACCGGCCGGTCGTGGGTGGACCGCACCAGAAGGATCGGGCGCGGGTACTTCGCGGCCACAATCGACGCGACGCTGCCCGAGACGAGGGCATCCAGGCCGGCGCGTCCGTGCGTGGCCATCGCGATCATGCCGGCGTCCGTCCGCGCGGCGATCTCAAGGATCTTGTGGGCAGGCTCCCCGCGGACCACCACCACGGAGACGTCGGTGTGGCCCGCACGCAGACGCGTAGCGACCGCCCGGAGGTACGTGTCGGCGGCGGTGTCTTCCAAGTCGAGCGACGCGGCCGTCGCCGACGGCGTGAACTTCGCCACGCCGGCCTGCTCGCCGGTGACCGTTGCGAGCGTGGGCACCACGCGGACGAGCGTGACCGCGGCCCGATACGCCGAGGCCAGGACCGCGACGAGCGGCAGCACGGCCTCTGACGCCGCGCCGCCGTCGAGCGGGGCGACGATGCGCCGTACGTCGAGCGCGTCCGCCTCGGCGGGCCGCACTCGATCGTCGGGCCGGAGGAGCAGGATCGGGGTCGTGCCGCGGTTGACGACCCGCTGCGCGACGCTGCCGAACAGCATGCGGCGCGCGTTGCCGCGCCCGTGCGTGCACAGGACGATGAGGTCCGCGTCGAGATCGACCGCGTGGTCGGCGATGCTGTTCGCGACGTCGTTCTGCGGATTGGGATGGACGTGGCGCTCGACCTCCACCGCGCCCGCGAACCGGGCCGCGACCCCGGCCAGATACTCTTCCGCCTGGACCGTGTCCGTGAGGTGGCGGTCGCCGTGCACGACCGCGGGAGCGGCGCGCTCCATGACGTGGAGCAGGATCACGCGCGCGCCGAGCCGCGCTCCGAGCGCGATCGCAAATGGCACCACCGTCTCGGCGAGGCGCGAGC
>CAWBBU010000001.1:0-109988 GCA_963787105.1 uncultured Bacillota bacterium | reverse complement strand
CGTCGAGGGGTACCAGCAACCGGCGAATTTGGCCGCGCGCGCTCGAGTCGGCGGACATCGTGAGCCCCTTCTGCCGGCGCGCCCGTCGCGGGCGCCTGCGTTATCCCCCGGCGATGGTGGTGTAGATCAGGTAGATGTTGAGGGCGACGATCATGCCGACGACCAGCCACGCGACCACGGTGGTCGGTTTCGCGTTGGTGAGCGTGCCCATCAGCCGGCGGTGCTGGGTGAAGATCACGAGCGGAATGAGCGCGAACGGCAGCCCGAAGCTCAGGATGACCTGGCTGAGGACCAGGGTGCGCGTCGGGTCGAGCCCGATCGCGATGACGACGATCGCCGGGACCATCGTAATCAGGCGCCGGATCCAAATGGAGATCTGGCGGCGGATGAAGCCCTGCATGATGATCTGGCCGGCCATCGTGCCGACCGCGGAGGAGGACAGGCCCGAGGCGAGGAGCGAGATGGCGAACACGAAACTGCTCGCGTGCCCTAAGAGGGGGGCGAGCGTCCGATACGACTCTTCGATGGTCGCGATCTTCGTCAGCCCGTGCGCCCAGAACGTCGCGGCGGCCATCACGAGCATCGCCGCATTCACGAGGCCGGCGAGCGTCATCGCGATCACCACGTCGAAGACCTCGAACTTGAAGAGCTGGCGCGCCTGCGCGTCCGTCTCCGTCGTCACGCGCCGCTGCGTCAGCGCGGAGTGCAGAAACACGACGTGGGGCATGACCGTGGCGCCGAGGATGCCCACGGCGAGCAGCACCGAGTCGTTGTTCCCCAGGACGGGGTGGGCGACGCTCTGGCCGATCGCGTGCCAGTCGGGACGGTCCAGGAGGGTTTCGAGAACGTACGAGACCGCGATGACGCCCACGAGGGCCGTGATGACCGCCTCGAGCGGACGGAACCCGCGCCGTTCGAGCGCGAGGATGATCATCGTCGTGACGCCGGTCAACAGCGCCGCCCAGAGCAGCGGAATCCCCAACAGCAGATTGAACCCGATCGCGGCGCCCAGGAACTCGGCCAGGTCCGTGGCCATCGCGACGATCTCGGACAGCCCCCACATGCTCCACACGACCGGCGGGGAGAATTCCTCACGGCACATCTCGGCGAGATTGCGGCCGGTGGCGATGCCGAGCTTCGCGGAGAGCGTCTGGACGAGCATCGCCACGAGGTTGCTGGCCAGCACGACCCAGACGAGACGATACCCGAACTCGGCGCCGCCCTGGATGTTGGTCGCGAAGTTCCCGGGGTCGATGTACGCGACGGACGCGATGAACGCCGGCCCGAGGAACGGCAGGAGCCGCAAGAGCCCCCGGCGCGTGCTCCGCCCCGAGAGCACGTCCTGCGCCGCGGAGACGGTGCGGACGTCGCCCGGGAGGGGATCCGTCAGGACGGGGTCGGGACGCCGGTCCATTCGATGAACACGCCCTCGCACAGGCCGTGGGCGACGCGGCATTCGCGGCCGTTGATTTCGATCCGGCAGCCGGCTGGCCGCCGCTCGAGCATCTTCAACGTGACCCCCGGACGCAGCCCGAGGGCGGTCAGCCGGCGCAGCAGCGCCGGGTTCCGGTCGCTCACGCGCGCCACCCGGGCGCTCTCGCCGGGGGACAGCGCCTCGAGGGTGGGATACCGCACGTCGCGGATCGTGCCGTCCGCCGCGGGAATCGGATCGCCGTGCGGATCGCGCGTCGGATTGCCGAGCGTGGTCGCGATCCGCGCTTCCACGTCCTCGGAGAGCACGTGTTCCAGCCGCTCCGCCTCGCTGTCGACCTTGTCCAGCCCGACGCCGAGGTGCTCCGCCAGATAGAGTTCGAGCAGCCGGTGATGGCGGATCGTTTCGAGCGCGATGCGCTGCCCCGCCGGGGCCAGCACGAACCCGTGATAGCGCGTGTACGCGACCAGCCGCAGGCGGGCGAGGCGCTTGATCATGTTCGTGGCCGACGCCGGAGACACGTGGAGGCGGTCGGCGACCTCGGACGTCGACACGGCGCCGCGGTCCCGCTGCAGTTTGTAGATCGTCTTGAGATAATCTTGCATCACGCCGGTGACGACCGACATGCCACGCCTTCCACGGCACGAATTTGTTTTAGCATGCACTAAAAAAACTGGCGTACCAGATTGTACCCAGGGACGCGGACACTGTCAAGCGCGGCCTACGCGCATGAGCATTCCGGCGCCGCGTGATACGATGCCGGTGGGCGCCGACGGCGACTCGCGCCCACCGGAGGCGGAGCATGCGGTGGTCACGGCGGCGGGTTCTATGGGTGGGCCTCGCGGCCGCCGGCGCCGCGGGGTCGTGGGGCATCTCGCGGACCACGGCGCCCGCGCCATTCGGTCGCGCCGATGCGGTCGCGGACCTCCCCGACGCCGACCCGGCGGCACTCTCGGACGCCGCGGCGGCGTCGCTCGTGGCCGCGGCCGAGACGGTGATCGGCGTGCCGATCGAGCCCGCCCATTACGCCGAGTACTTTCGGTGGCGTGCCGAACACCTCCGCGGGTACCAGGCGGTGTACGCGGCCTTTGCCCGCGACGTCGACCGGAGCGCCCGCGCGGCGTCCGGGCGGACGTTTGCCGAGAGTCCCGCGGCGGTCAGGCGGGCCGTGCTCGCAGCGGCGCGCCGCGCCGGTGAGCCCGAGGATGTGTGGGACGGCGTCCGGGCGGCGATCGGCGGCAGCCCCTGGCCGCGCTACAATCAGTTCATCCTGGACGAGGCGCTCGCGCTGTTCGCCCGGACCGACGCGTGGATCGCGCTCGGCTATCGTGGATGGCCGGGTGAACCGCGCGGGCTCGATCGGTACCGGCGCGCGCCCGCGTAGCGCGCCCCGCGTACGAGGCGGCCGCGATGTCCCAGACGCGTATCGCAATCGTCGGAGCCGGCATCGTCGGGACGACCGTCGCGTATCTCCTGGCGGCGCGCGGCTGCCGTGTCGACGTGTTCGAGAAGGGCCGTCCGTACCCGTACCCGCACGCCCCGCAGTTCCAGGACCGCATCCTGCACGGATACGACAATCCCACGTACGACGCGCCGGCCGATCTCCAGGGCCTCTCGCTGTCGGGCGGATATCATCGGGATCTCAACGGCGAGCGCCACTTCATCGTGGGAGGCTCGGCGACGCACTGGGGGGCGATCACCCCGCGGCTGCGCCCCCACGACTTCCGCACGCGGACCCGGTACGGGTTCGGCGCGGACTGGCCGATTGGGTACGAGACGCTTGAGCCGTACTACTGCCGCGCGGAGGCGCTGCTCGGCGTGTCGGGCACCGACGATGGCAATCCGTTCGCGGCGACCCGATCGCGTCCGTACCCGCTTCCGCCGTTCGCGCTCAGCTACGGCGACCGGCGCCTCGCCGTCCGGCTGGCGGCCGCCGGCATCACGCTGCACACCACGCCGCAGGCGGCGACGCGGGCGGCGTACGGCGACCGCGCGGCGTGCGAGAATTTTGGTGTCTGCGACGTCTGCCCGATCGGCGCCCGCTACTCACCGAACTATCATCTGCTCCGGGCGATCGCCACGGGGGCGTGCGCGCTGCACGCCGAGACGTCGATCCGGCGCATCGTCGCGGACCGGACGGGGCGCGCCCGCGCGATCGTCGTCCGGCCGAACCACGGCGGCGCGGAGGTCGAGCATCCGGCCGACGTGATCGTCGTCGCCGGCGGGACGATCGAGAACGCGCGCCTGCTCCTGCTCTCCGCGCGCGCGCGGGCGGCGGACGGCGTGCCGCTCAGCGACCACGTCGGTCGGCATCTCACCTTCCACCACCTCTGGACGGGGCGTCTCAGATACGACGACGACCTCTTCCCCGGGGAGGTCGGCCGGTTTACGGGGCAGAGCGATCAGTTTCTTGATCCGCCCGGGCGCGGGCGCCATGGGGGCGTCAAGATCGAATTCTCCTCGAACATCGTGCCCCCGCCGGATCAGCCGATCGAGGAAGCGGCGACCGGCGCCGAGATCCTCGAGATTCTGGGGCCCGCCCGCGCGCAGCGCATGCTGACGCTTCACAGCGAGGCCGCGCCGTCTCCCGCGAGCGCCGTGACGCTGTCGCAGGCCCGCGACCGCTTCGGGGATCCCTTCGCGCACGTGGACTACGAGCTCAGCGAGTTCGATCACGCGACGTACCGGTTCGGCGCCGGCCTGTTCGACCGCGTGGCCGCCGCCACCCGCGCCGTCGGGGCAACGCTGGAGCCGATCGAGAGCGTGTATTCGGGCGCGCATCACATGGGGACGTGCCGAATGGGCCTCGGTCCGCACGACAGCGTCGTGGACGTGCAGGGCGCCGTGCACGGCATCCCCAACCTGTTCGCGCTCGGCGGGAGCGCGTTCGTGGGGTCGGGCGCCGTCAACCCGACGCTGACGATGGTCGCGCTGGCGGTGCGCGCGGCCGATTACATCACGGCGCGGTTCGCGTAGCCCGCGCCGCGGGCGCGGCGAGGTGCTGCGCAAGAAACGCGGCGACGCGCCCGTGCGCGTCCGCGGCGGCCTGCGGATCGTAGCGGAGCGTGAAGCTCCGCCCCGCGATGTGGAGGACGCGGTCGCGCCCCGGTGTGTCGAACGCGTGCGTGGCGTTCGGGTACAGGTGCCACTCCAGCGGCGCGCCCGCAGCTTGGAGGGCCGGCACGCCCGTCTCGCAGGACTGCGGCGGCGACCAGTCGTCCTCGCTGCCGATCAGGATCAGCGTCGGCGCCGAGAATCCGCGCTTCGGCAAGAGCGTGCATTCCGGGTAGAACGCGATGACCGTCTGAAATCCGCCACCGGCAGGTAGGACCGAGGCGACGAACGCGGCGCTCGCGATCTCAAGCGCCGCGCCGCCGCCGTGCGACCACCCGATCACGGCGGTCCGGTGCGGATCGACCTCGGGCAGCGAGCGGAGAAATTCGAGCGCGCCGAACGCGTCGCGCGCCTGGTCGCGATCGGTCGGGTGTCCGCCGACGACGCACACGGACTTCACGTTCCGGGGGGCCATGCTGTTGACGACGAGCGCCTCGTAGCCCGCAGCCTGGAGCCACCTTCCCCAGGCGTAGATCGAGGCGCCGAGTCCGCCGCAGCCGTGGAGCAGCACGACGGCGGGAAACGGTCCGCCCCCGACCGGCCGGTACAGCGTGGCCGGCACCAAGCCTTCGATCATCGGGTCCAGCGTCCGAAACGCCGCGAGGGTCCCCGGCGGCGGGGCTGCCGCGCCGGCACTCGGGACCGCCGACACGCCGACGCAGAGGGCGCACCACACGGTCAGCGCGCCGGAGAATGCCGCCGCGGCGTTGTGGCGGGCGATCACCCGCAGGCGGGCATGGTGATCGTGATCGCGGCGCCGTAGTCGTAATAGTCGATGGTCGTCTGGTGCCCCGCTGCGGCGTCGGCGAGGTACCGTACCGGCAGCCCGGTCTGGCTTCCGATGTACCATGTGCCTTTGTAGGTGGTCGGTGATGCGGGCGTGGTCGAGCTGTAGAGGTAGCTGTGGACCGGCGTGCTGTTGATGG
This sequence comes from uncultured Bacillota bacterium, assembly GCA_963787105.1. Taxonomy (GTDB): domain Bacteria; phylum Sysuimicrobiota; class Sysuimicrobiia; order Sysuimicrobiales; family Segetimicrobiaceae; genus JAJPIA01. The sequence continues at coordinate 104,516 of CAWBBU010000001.1, read as the reverse complement.
TCGTGTCGGGTCCCCGAGAGATGTCGATCGATCCCTGCACGTTACTCAGGTCCGGCACCGTCGTGGGCTGGGTGATGTCCCGGCACTGCCATCCTGCCGGTGCGCCCGGGAAGCCCATCTTCATCGCCGTCTTCTGACCGACCTTGATCATCTCCATCGGACCGGCTTGGGTTTGCGCAGTCATGTGCATCGAGTCCGGCGGCACGAATTCCATCGTGACCTGCTGGCCGTCCCCGATCGTCACCTTGACGCGATATCCCGAAAGCGAGTTGAGTTTCGTCCACGCGGCCTTCAGGTCCGCCCACGCGCTCGGATCGCCGGTGACCGTGGGTTCGGCGAGCGCCGGCGCGACGAGCACGCCGATGGCAAACGCGACAATTGCGACCTGGCCGAGCCATCTCCGCTGTCTCACGTGTTCCCTCCGCAATCGTCCTGTCTGGAGACTTGTCTCTTAGCCTCCGCACTCCTTCCGGCGACCGCGCGTGCCGCCGGTTGAGCCCGCACATACGACGGTCCGCCTCACGCGGGTATGCGCGGTCCGACCAGCGCCTCGAGATCGAGCGCGGCCGGTCGCGTCGAGCCGGGCGCCGTGCCCCCACTGTGCCGCCAACGATCCCAGATTTCCCGAAGCCGCGCCGGGCCGAGGGCCTCGACGTGATAGCCGTCCCGTCCGGTCATCGGGCGGGCGCACAGGAGCGCGCGGATCACCGCCTCTTCCGTGACATCGGCCGCCGCCTCGAAGAACGGGTTGATCAACGCGTCCTCGTCGCCGAGGAACGGCGGGTACGCCCGCGCGGTGCTGAAGGCCAACACATAGTCTCCACTGTGATTGTGATACACCGATCCGGTGCGGGCCAGCCCCGCCGAGGCGCGGCGGGCCACGCGGGTGAGCTGCCGCGAGGTCAGCGGCGCATCCGTCGCGAGAATCACGATGACCGAGCCGCCCCGCCCGAGGTCGGGATCGGCCGCGCCATCCGGCGGCGCCGCGGTCTCGTCGAGCAGGGCGCCGACCGGGCAGCCGTGGACCCGGAGAAATTTCCGCCGGCCGAAGTTGGCCAGCACGAGGCCGCCGAGCGTCACGGTCCGATCGAGCACGGACGAGCGGCCGGTGCGCGACGACGCGCCGATTCCGCCTTTCATCTCGTAGCAGATCATCCCGGTGCCGGCGCCGACGGAGCCCTCCTCGACCGGCGCGTCTGTCGCGCGGTCGAGCGCGTCGAGCACGTGCTCCGCGCGCACGTGGCGACCCCGCATGTCGTTGAGGCGGGCGTCGCTGCACTCGCCGACGACCGGGTTGCAGGTGGTCCGGTCCGTCCCAGATCCGGGTGCCGGCGCAGCAGATACTCGACGATCCCGTCCGCCGCGTGCCACACGCACAGCGTGCTTGTCAGCGCGATCGGGGTCTCGAGGCGGCCCAGTTCCTCGACCTGCGAGATCCCGGTCATCTTGCCGAAGCCGTTAATCACGTGGACGCCGGCGGCGCACTTATGCTCGTAGATGTCGTCCTCGGGGACGATCGCGGTGACCCCGGTGCGCACGGGACCCAGGCCCGGGACGAGCGCACCGTCCCCTGAGACCAGCGTGACGTGGCCGACGCGGATGCGGCCGACGTCCGTCAGCGAGTTCTTAGGGCCCCGTTCCGTGAGCGCGTCGCTCGCCATGCGGCATCGCTCCAGTCGACGTACGGGCGCCCGGAAGGCGCCGGCTCTCCGACGGGAAGTTCGCCGCGCGCGTCTGTGCCTCCCACGGCCCGCGCTGCGCCATCGGCGGCGCCGCGCGGAGGATTCGGTCCGCCTCGCCGCGTAAGGGGAGGCACGTCGAGCGCGGGTGCGCCGCCGATGTCACGGTGCGTGGTAGGGAAGGTTGCGGAGCTGCCTCCCGGCAGCCGGAAAGTCGTGACCGTCGACGGCCGGTCGATCGGGGTGTTCAATATCCGGGGCCGGTTCTTCGCCCTTCGGAACAGGTGTCCGCACCAGGGCGCGCCCCTCTGCCTCGGCCGGATCAAGGGCACGACGCTCCCCGGGCGGCCGTACGAGCGGGTGTACGCGCGGGATGACGAGATCATCCAGTGCCCCTGGCACGGATGGGAGTTCGAGATCGCGACCGGGCGCACGTACTTCAACCCCCATCGGATGCGGGTGAAGACGTACGACGTGACGATCGAACCGCCGGCCGTCGAGGACGTCGTCTTGGAGACGTTCTCGGTCACGACCGAGGGCGAGCTGGTGATCCTGCACGCCTGACCGGCGGGACAGGACCGGCCGCGAGGAGGCAGACGCGATGGCGGCGACGCCGACCGCCCCGATCATCGACTGCGACGTCCACAACCGGTTCCACGACCGCGGCATGAAGGAGATCCTGCCGTACCTGCCGCGCGTGTACCAGGAAGACATCAAGCAGTGGGGCGTCAACCTGCCGAGCGGCGGCTACCTGAACGGCGGAGACCGCGGCTACCGGGCCGACGCGTGGCCCGCCGGAGGCGGGTACGCGGGATCCGATCTCGACCTCCTGCGCGAGCAGCTCCTGGACCGGTACCACGTGGCCTACGCGATTCTCCTCGGGCAGGAGCTGCGGCCGCTCGGCACGCTTCCCGACGCCGACTACGCCGCGGCGCTCGCGCATGCGTACAACCAGTTCCTGATCGAGCACTGGCTCGAGCCGGAGCCGCGGCTCCGCGGCGCGATGCTGATCGCCACTCAAGACGTCGGCCAGGCGGTGCGGGAGATCGAGCACACCGGACCGCACCCGTCGATCGTCGAAGTGCTGGTCGCCAACGGGGCCAGGCTGCCGTACGGCAACCGCTACTACCACCCGATCTTCGAGGCATGCCAGGCGCTCGGACTGCCGTTCGCACTGCACACCGGCAGCGAGGGCGCCGGGATCAACGGCCAGCCGTCGGTCGCCGGCTACGGCTCGTACTACGTGGAAAACCGGCAGGTCAGGCCGCAGGGGTACATGACCCACCTGGCCAGCCTGATCTTCGAGGGCGTGTTCGAGAAATTCCCACGGCTGCGCGTCGTATTCATCGAGGGCGGGTACGCGTGGCTGGCGCCGTTCCTGTGGCGACTGGACGCGGACTGGAAGGGTCTCCGCGATCAGACCCCCTGGGTCACGCGGCCGCCGAGCGAATACGTGTGGGAGCACGTGCGGTTTACGTCCCAGCCGCTCGAGGAGCCGGATCAGCCCGCCCACCTCCTTGAAGTCTTTAGATGGAACCGTGCCGAGCGGACCCTGATGTTCGCATCGGACTATCCGCACTGGGATTTCGACTCGCCGACCGACGCGTTCCCGCGCCTGTCCCAGGACCTCGGGCGGCGCATCTTCTACGACACCGCGGCGGAGTTGTATGGCTTCGAGCCCCGGGGCGCCGCGGCGCGCGAACCGGAGGCGGCGGCGTCGCCGTAGGCGATGGAGGGCAGGGCGGGCGTCGGAGACCGGACAACGACGGGGAGCGTGACGGGATGACGCGGATGCGGCGTCGTGAGTTGTTGAAGCAGGCGGCGGTGCGGTCGGGCGCGGTCGCGCTCGCGATCGGCGCGGGGGCCGCGTCGCGGGGGTTCCCCGCGGTGATCGTCCGGGCGGCGTCGAGCCCGGTGGCGCGGAACGACACCTTCGTGGTGTCCCAAGGCACCGAGCCGAACAGCCTGGATCCCGCGGTCGGCACGGGCCCGTTCCAGGGCATCATCAACGCGATGTTCGACGGGCTCGTCCAGTGGAACGAGAAAGGCGAGATCGTCCCCGCGCTCGCGACGTCATGGAGCGTCAGCCCCGACGGCCGGACGTGGACGTTCGTGCTGCGGTCCGGGGTCAAGTTTCACGACGGGACCCCGTTCACGTCCGCGGCGGTCAAAGCGACGATCGACCACATCAACGACAAGAGCGTGCCCGCGACCCGGCGCGGCAACTACCAGCTCATCAAGGACGTCGCCACGCCGGACGACCACACGGTGCGCTTCACCACCGATCCGCCGAACCCCGATTTCGCGCTGCTCATGGCCGATGGGTCGGCGAAGATCGTAAGCCCGACGGCGCTGCGCACCTACGGCCAGGATTTCGGGCGGCACCCCGTCGGTACCGGCGCGTTCGCGTTCGAGGAGTGGGTGCCGAACGATCACGCCTCGGCGACCGCGAACCCAGAGTACTGGGGCCCCAAGCCCCGGGTGCGGCGATTCGTGTACCGGCCGATCCCGGAGGCGGCCGCGCGCGTGGTCGTGCTCAAGACCGGCGAGGCGGACGTGGTGCTGGATCTGCCGCCCGCGGACATGGATGCGCTCAAGTCCGAGGCCGGCCTCACCGCCCGCGCGACGCCGGCGGCGGAGATCGCGGAGCTCGAGCCGGCGCAGACGAAGCCGCCGCTGCACGACGCGCGGGTGCGCCGCGCGCTCAATATGGCGATCGACAAGGACGCGATCATCCGCGGGATCATGAAGGGGTACGCGGTGGCGCTCAACAGCCCCGGGATCCCCGGCATCTGGGGCAGTTATAATTTTGCGCCGGTGAAGTACGATCCGGTCGCGGCGAAGAACCTCCTGGCCGAGGCCGGGTACCCGAACGGCATGGACCTGACGATCAACATCACCGACGGCCGGTGGGCCGGCGACACGCAGGTGGTCGAGGCCGTCCAAGGCTACTGGACGCTCATCGGCCTGCGGGTGGTCGTGCACTCGATGGACTTTGCCACGCTGCTGGTCGGCAGTTCGTCGGATCCGGACACCCGGCCGGGCGGCATGACCTCGCTCCTCAAAGCGAGCCCGTACATCGATTACCATCTGTACCGCATGTACGACTCCGCCGCGACCAACGTGCCGGGCACGCAGCAGCGCACGGGCTACTCGAACCCGCAGGTCGACAAGCTGCTTGACCAGGAGCGCAGCACGTTCGATCCGGCGAAGCGGCTGCCGATCCTCAAGCAGGCGCAGGCGCTGGTCTGGCAGGACCAGCCGCTGATCTACCTGTTCCAGATGGTGAATCTCTGGGGGTCGCGCAACGGCACCTCGGGCTATATCGTCCTGCCCACCGGAGACTTCGTGCCCGGTCAGCTCGCGCGCCGGTCCTGAGCCCGCGTCCCTAGCCCGATGCTGCGCCACATCGCCGGGCGCATCCTCTGGGCGGTCCCGGTGCTGCTCGGCGTGTCGCTGATCGTCTTCGGCATCTTGAAGATGATCCCCGGCGACGCGGCCGTCGTCGTCGCCGGCACCGATGCGACGGCGGCCGATATCCAGGCGATCCGTCAGGAGCTGGGTCTCGACCGGCCCGTGGCCGTGCAGTACGCGCTGTGGCTGGGCCGCCTGGCCCGGTTCGATCTCGGCCGGTCGGCGGTCACGCGCCGGCCGGTCTCCTACGAGATCGCCACCCGCGTCGGGCCGACCGCGGAGCTCGCGGGCTCCGCCCTCGCGTTGGCGGTGGCGGCGGGCCTCCTGATGGGCGTGACCGCGGCGACCCATCAGCACTCCGCCTGGGACGCGATCGCGTCGGTCGGCGCCGCGCTCGGCGTGTCGATGCCGATCTTTTGGCTCGGACTGATGCTGATGATGACGTTCTCGGTCGACCTGCGGTGGCTCCCGAGTACGGGGGCCGGGACCACCTCCCAGCTCATCCTCCCGGCGCTGACGCTCGGCGCCGCATCGACGGCGATCATCGCCCGGCAGGTCCGGTCGGCGATGCTGGAGGTGCTCCAGCAGGACTACCTGCGCACGGCGGAAGCCAAGGGCGCGACCCGCTGGGCGGTGGTGATGCGCCACGCGTTTCGGAACGCGGTGATTCCGATCGTCACGGTCGTGGGACTCCAGCTCGGGTATCTGCTGAGCGGCACCGTGCTGACCGAAACGGTGTTCGCCCGGCCGGGGCTCGGCCGGCTGATCGTCGACTCGATCCGCTCGCGCGACGTCGTGGTCGTGCAGTCGGCGGTGATGGTGCTGTCGGTCACCTTCATCGTCGTGAACCTCGCGGTCGACGTCCTGTACGCGTACCTCGACCCCCGGATCCGGTTCGACTGATGGCGGTCGCGGCGCCGGCGCTGCCGGCGGGACGGACTCCGGCCGCCCGGGCGGTCCGGCAGTTTGGGCGCCACCGCGCCGCGGTCGCGGGCCTCGCCGTCGTGGTGCTCGCCATCGCCGTGAGCGCCGCGGCGCCGCTGCTCGCGCCGTACAGTCCGAACGCGTTCGACATGAGCCATACCACGGCCCCGTCCTCGCCCGCCCACCTGCTCGGCACCGACGAGCTCGGCCGCGACGTGCTGAGCCGCCTCGTATGGGGCGGGCGCAACACGCTCTTGGTCACCGGCGCCGCCGTCGCGATCGCGTTCGTCGCCGGCTCGGTGCTCGGGGTCGTGGCGGGCTACCGCGGCGGGGCCGCCGACACCGTGATCATGCGGGTCATGGACATCCTGCTCGCGCTGCCGGGGTTTCTGCTGGCGGTCGCGATCATCGCCGCGCTCGGCCCGAGCATCGGCAACGTGATCATCGCGATCGGCATCAACTCGATTCCGCCGTTCGCGCGCCTCGCCCGCGGATCGACGCTCTTGGTCAGGGACGAAGTCTACGTGCAGGCCGCGCGGACGCTCGGGGCCAGCGAGTGGCTGATCATGGCGCGGCACGTGTTTCCCAACATTTTGTCCCCGCTGGTCGTCGAAGCGAGCCTGCGCCTGGCCACCGCGATTCTCACCGTGTCCGGGCTGAGCTTTCTCGGCCTCGGCGTCCAGCCGCCGACGCCCGAATGGGGCGCGATGATGAGCATCGGCCGCGACTACATCACGAGCAGCCCGCAGCTCGTGGTGGTCCCGGGCCTCGTGATTCTCGCGGTGACGCTCGCGTTCAACATGGTCGGCGACGGCCTGCGCGACGCGCTCGACCCGCGCCACCGCGGGTAGCCGCGCGCCGGAGCGCCTCCGGTGACTGTCGAATTCGGCATGTGCCGTTCGTCGATGAGGGTGAACGAGATCCGCACATCGGGTTGAGGAGGACGCGATCATGAAGTACATGATGTTGCTGGTGCAGACGGACGGCGACGCGATGGAGAAGCAGGGGCCGAGCGAGCCGGTCATGCGGTGGTGGGGCGACCACGCGCGCGCGGGCCGCATCATCGGCGGCCATCAGCTGCGAGGCGCCAGCACGGCCACCACGGTGCGGTGGAAGGGCGGCCAGCCGGTGGTCACCGACGGACCGTTCGTCGAGGCGAAGGAAACGATTGGCGGATACGGCATTCTCGACGTGCCGGATCTCGACGCCGCGATCGCGATCGCCAAGTCGTGGCCGGCCCCCCAGAACCATCTGGTCGAGATCAGGCCGATCATCGAGCGTGAATAGGGAGACCCCGGAGCGCGGGGCGGTCGCGGCGAGCCACGCCGCGATCGCCCGCGTCGTGCGCGAGGAGACCGGCCGGCTGACCGGCGCGCTCGTCCGCGCGCTCGGCAATTTCGACGACGCCGAAGACCTCGTCCAGGACGCGCTGGTCGCCGCGCTCGAGCACTGGCCCGTCGAAGGCATCCCCGAGCGGCCCGCGGCGTGGCTCATGACGGCCGCCCGGCGCAGGGGGATCGACCGATGGCGCCGCGAGAGCCGCTACCAGGCGCTGCTGCAGCGCGTCGGCGCGGACCCCGGGGAGGCGGCGGGCGAGCCCGACGACCGCCTCCGGCTGATCTTCACGTGCTGCCATCCCGCGCTCGCGCGCGAGGCGCAGGTCGCGCTCACGCTGCGGGCCGTTCTCGGGCTGACCACGGGGGAGATCGCGCGCGCGTTCCTTGCGACGGAGGCCGCGACCGCGCAGCGGATCGTGCGTGCCAAGCGGAAGATCGTGGAGGCGCGGATCCCGTACCGCGTGCCGGGGCCGGGCGATCTCGCCGCGCGCCTCACGGATGTGCTGCGCGTGCTCTACCTGCTGTTCAATGAAGGGTATCTGTCCACGGGCGGGCCCGCGGCCGCGCGGCGGGACCTGGCCGAGGACGGGGAATGGCTCACCGCGCTGCTCGCCCGCCTCCTGCCCGATCAGCCGGAGGTCCTCGGCCTGCTCGCGCTGATCCGTCTCCACCGGGCCCGCGACCGCGCGCGCCTGGGACCCGAGGCGCGCCTCGTGCTGCTCCAGCATCAGGACCGGCGCCTGTGGGACCGCGCCGCGATCGGGGAGGCGATTGCGCTCCTCGAGCAGGCCGCGCGGCTGCGGCGTCCGGGTCCGTACCAGGTGCAGGCGGCCATCGTGGCGTGTCACGCCGAGGCGGGGTCGTGGGAGACGACGGACTGGCCGCAGATCCTGGCGCTGTACGACGTGCTCATCCGATTCGAACCGTCGCCGATCGTCGCGCTCAACCGCGCCATCGCGCTGCGCTATGTCGCGGGGCCCGCCGCAGCACTCGCGGAGGCAGACGCGCTCGCACCGGCGCTCGACCGCTATCATCTGTTCCACGCCACCCGGGCCGAGCTGCTGCGCGCGCTCGGCCGCACCGACGAGGCGAGGGCGGCCGACCTCCGCGCGATCGCGCTGACGGCAAACCCGGCGGAGCAGGCGCTGCTTGCGGGAGCGCCTCGACCCAGACTGACGCGGCCGGCCCTCCGGCCGGCACGCATTATTTGGAGACGCCGCTCCCGAGGTAGGGATCCACGGTCCGGAACCACCGAAGAAATCGCGCGCACCCGTCGACCGCGTTGTCGAACAGCTGCCGTCCGCGCTCGGGCGTCGCGAGCGTCGGGTCCGACAAGCTGCCGCTCGGCGGCGTCACGTCCTCCATGTCGAGCGGGACCGAGACCCGGATCCCGTCGACGCGGATCCCGTCGAGGCCGTCGGTCGGCACGCCGAAGACCTGGCCCCGGCCCCACTCGCCCGCGCGCTCCATGCGCACTTTGCCGGGGACGACGTGCATCATCAGGGACCCCATCGGCTCGCCGCCGTGGCCGAGCCCGACCTTGCCGCCGTAGACGCGCTCGATCAGCTCGGGCGTCTGCGTGAGCCCGAGCACGTTCAGCGTCGGAATCACGATGCCGCGCGTGCGGCGGAACCGCCGGGTCACGAGGTTGAGGACGCTGCCGTTCCCGGCGTGGCCGTTGAAGATCACGACGCGGGGAAAGTGATGATGCAGCAGGCAGTCGAGCGCGTCGGTGACGACCCGCGCGAGCGTGGACGCGCGGAGCGTGATCGTGCCGGGATAGTTCCGGAAGTATTCCGAGTAGCCGTAGGGCACGACCGGCGCCATCGCGTCGCCGGTCAGGTCCGTCGCGGCGCCGGTGATCTTGTCGCAGGCGAGATAGTCCCCCATGACGTTGTGGGGGCCGTGCTCCTCGATCGAGCCGAGCGGCAGTACCGCGGTCACACCCGCTTCGACCGCCTCGCGGGCCTGGGTCCAGGTCATCTCACCGAGCCTCATCGCGTGTGTCCTCCTTTAGATGAACGGGCGCGAACGCCTTACGCTGATTCGGCCGCGCCGGGCGTCCTCCCTGGGATCGACGCGGGTCCGCGCCGCCGGTGCCGGCCCGGGATTCCCGGCCGCCTGCGCCGAACTGGTTCGCGCCCCGAGCGCGCACGCGGGGCGGGGGCGTGGATGCATGGATGAGGGCGATCGACGGTACGACCTGACCGGCGCGCTCGGCGCGGCGGTCGCGCGGCTGCGCGGGGTCTCTCCGGCGTGGATCAGCGACGCGCAGGGCACCATGAACGTGATGGCGCCCGAGATCAACCCCGTGTGGGACGGCGCCGAGGTCGTCGGGCCGGCGTTCACGGTCCGGTGTCTCGCGAACAGCATCATCACGGTGCACAAGGCGCTGGTCGAGGCGCCCGCGGGATCCGTCCTCGTGGTGGACGCGGCCGGGGACCCGAGCGGTGCCTTGTTCGGCGAGATGATGGCGACCCAGGCGCGCGCGTCGGGGCTCGCGGGCCTCGTCACCGACGGCGCCGTGCGCGACCGCGACGCGCTTCGAACGCTCCGGTTCCCGGTGTTCGCGCGGGCGGTGACCCCCCGCGTGGGCGCCAACCGGCGCGTCGGCGCGACACAGGAGGACATCGCCTGCGGCGGCGTCGTGGTCCGGCCCGGCGATCTCATCGTGGGAGGCGCGGACGGTGTGGCCGTGATCCCGCGTGCGCGCCTCGCCGACGTCCTCACGGCGGTGGACGCGGTCGCCAAGAAGGAAGCGGACATGCGCGCGCGCCTCGAGCGCGGCGAGACGCTGGCCGACATTCTCAACCTGCGTCCGCTCATCGATCCCGCGTAGCCGCGGGACGCGGCAGGAGGGCGGCCGCGCGCGGGCGGAACCTGACGGAGATCGCCGCGGCGGATGCGCGCGGCCGGGTGGAGGATCGCGTGGAAGGGACCGTATTGTGGACGCCGTCCAACGAGGCGCGGGCGCGGGCGAACCTGACGCGCTACCTCGCCTGGCTGCGGGACACGCGCGGGCTCGCGTTCGACTCCTACGACGCACTGTGGCGCTGGTCGGTCACCGACCTCGAGGCGTTCTGGGCGTCGATCTGGGAGTTCTGCGACGTCCGGGCGCACCGCCCGTACACGCAGGTGCTGCCCGAGCGGCGCGTGTTCGGGGCGCGCTGGTTTCCCGGCGCGGAGCTGAACTACGCGGAACACGCGCTGCGCCGGCGCGACGCGCACCCGGCCGTGGTGTTCGCCTCGGAGGACGCGCCTCCGGAGACGATCACCTACGCGGAACTCTACCGGATGGTGCGGGCCGCCGCGGCCGGGCTCCGGCGCCTCGGGGTCCGGCGCGGGGACCGCGTCGCGGCGTATCTCCCGAACGCGCCGGAGGCGCTCGTCGCGGCGCTCGCGACGGCGAGCCTCGGCGCGATCTGGTCGAGCTGCGCGCCGGAGTTCGGGATCCGCAGCGTGGTCGAGCGGGTGCGGCAGATCGAGCCGCGCGTGTTCATCGCCGCGGACGGCTACCGGTACGGCGGCCGGTCGTTCGACCGCACGGCCGAGATCGCCGAGATCCGTCGCCAGCTGCCGACGCTCGAGTCCACCGTGATCGTGCCGCGCCTCGGCGGACCCGGCGCGACCCTTCCGGCGGGCGTGCATGCGTGGGCCGAACTCGCGGACGGCGCGCCCGACGAGGACCTCGTCTTCGAGCCGGTGCCGTTCGATCACCCGCTCTGGGTGCTGTACTCGTCGGGCACGACCGGCCTTCCGAAGGCGATCGTGCACGGCCACGGCGGGGTCCTGCTGGAGATGCTGAAGGTGCTGATGCTGCACCTCGATCTCGGACCCGACGACCGGTTGTTCTGGTTCACGACGACCGGCTGGATGATGTGGAACTTCCTTATCAGCGGGCTCCTGCTCGGCACGACGATCGTGCTGTACGACGGCAACCCGGCCCATCCCGATCTCGGGACGCTGTGGCGCCTCGCGGAGCGGACCGGCATGACGTACTTCGGCACGAGCGCGCCGTACCTGTTGGGATGCCAGAAGGCCGGGGCCGAGCCGGCGCAGATCGCCGATCTCAGCCGGCTGCGCGCGGTGGGGTCCACGGGCGCGCCGCTGCCGCCCGAGGGCTTTGTGTGGGTGTACGAGCACGTCAAGCGCGATCTGCTGCTCGGCTCGATCAGCGGCGGGACGGACATCTGCACGGCGTTCATCCTGTCGTGCCCGCTCCTCCCGGTGCGCGCGGGCGAGATCCAGTGCCGCGGGCTCGGCGCCAAGGTGGAGGCGTACGACCCGGAGGGACGGTCGATCGTCGACGAGGTCGGCGAACTCGTCATCACCGAGCCCATGCCGTCCATGCCGGTCGGGTTCTGGAACGACCCGGACGGCGCCCGGTACCGGGCGAGCTACTTCGAGACGTACCCGGGCGTGTGGCGCCACGGTGACTGGATCAAGATCACGCCGGACGGCGGCTGCGTCGTGTACGGGCGGTCCGATTCCACGCTGAACCGGGCCGGCGTCCGGATGGGCACGAGTGAGTTCTACCGCGTCGTTGAGGACCTGCCGGACGTGGTGGACAGTCTGGTCGTCGATACGGGCGAGCTGGGGAAGGACGGACGCCTGCTGCTGTTCGTCGTGCTGCGGCCCGGGCGCGGTGCTCGACGCGCCGCTGCGGGACCGGATCGTCGCGAAGATTCGACGCGAGCTGTCCCCGCGCCACGTGCCGAACGAGATTTACGCGATCGCGGCGGTCCCCCGCACGCTCAGCGGCAAGAAGCTCGAGGTGCCGGTGAAGCGGATCCTCGCGGGGGCCTCGCCGGAGCGCGCCGCGAGCCTCGACGCGCTCAGCAATCCCGAAGCGCTCGGGTTCTTCGTGGATCTGGCGCAGGAAGGGCGCGCGGAGCGCTGAGGCCGCCCGCCGCTACCGGCGGGGCCGTGACCGGGCGCGGGTGGGCGCGAGCGAAAAGTGCGAGTGCGCGGCCACCCACCGGCGGCCGCGCTTGACCAGAAACAGCGTCGCCCGGCCCGGCCGCGGGAACGTCGATCCGTCCGGCCGGACACCGCGGGAGTCCCATGGAACGACCACGCAGATCCCGGCGGGGCCGCCGAGGGAGCGCATCGCGTCGATCCGGAACCTGAACCCGCGGATGGCCGGCCACACCTTCGCCCACTGCCGGCGCTCGAGCGCCGTCCGCCCCGGCACGATCGCCGCATAGGTTCCGAACGCCACGACGTCCGCCGCGAACATGTCGCGGGCGGCGGCCAAGTCCACGGCCCGGACGTGGTCCTCAAAGATGCGAAGCCACTGCCGGGATTCCGCGTGGATGCCGGTGTTGGAAGGCGAGGTGCGCCGAGAAGAGACCGATGTTCGCGCTCCGCCTCGCCGCGTGGATCGACGGGCGGGGCGGGTCCCGGCCGTCAGCGGCATGCCCCAGGACCTTACTGGCCGGTGCTCTCGGAGAGCGGGATGACCGTGACCGAGCCCCCGGTCATCGGGTTCGCATTGCTGAGCGGGTTGCACGCCGAATAGGTCGGCGTGCAGAACCGCCACTCGCCGTTGAAGCCGGTGAAGTGCATCGACGGGTCATAGAGCAGCTGGCCCTCGAACTCGTAGACGGCTTCCCCTAGGAGTGACCCCTGGAGCGCGACGGTATTGTTGGCGTCGGCTCCCACGCACCACCCGTAGGTGGAGTAGGCGTCGACGCCCAGACCCGGGTTCCCCCTCGACCGATCACGGTTGGCGAGTACGTAGACCATTCCTTTGATGAAGACGCCCGGGGTATCGGCAGGGTTGCCGGCCGTACCCCCGGTCGCGACGCCGCACGGCGGGGTCGCTTGCGCGGCGTAGGGCGGAAGAATATACGCCACATCGCAATCTGCGGTCGTCACCAGGCCACACTGAGCGGCGCCGACGCCGGTCGTGTAGCCGTTGCCGTATACGTAGACGGGGTCCACCGTGCTGTTGTATGTGACGGTGTTGACGCATCCGGTCGCGCAGCTGCCGATGCTTCCGCCCGCCAGCAGCACGGGCGTGTTGTCGTCTTCGGCATCGGCCACGGGGTAGCCGTTTGGGGTGAACGTGAACGAGCACGGGTTCGTCGGGGGCGTGCACCCCGGACTGGTCGTGGTGGCGGGTCCGCCCAGAATGATATCGCCGCACGGGGTGGTGTTGGAGCACGAGTTCGGCGCCATGGCGACTGCCCCGAACGCGGGGATCTCGGGCGATCCGCTCCACAACTGGCTCAGGCCCGTGCCCAAGAGGTTGTTCGCCGGCGGATAATTGGCGGCGTTGTCACTGCCGCACGGCGCAGTCCCGCCAGCGCCCGTGCAGTAGACCGTGATCGAGCCGCCCTGCAGCACCACGTTGCCGAGGCAGCGGGTGGGATCGTTATCGAACACCACGACCTGGTCCTCGATGAAGTACATGCCAACCGGAATCGTCGTCACCTTGGTTGCCCCGTTGTACCACGCGTTACACGCCTGTTGGTAGAAGGCCTGCGCGGATATGTACCGGGTGTTCTGCGTGATCGCATTGCCAAGCATGCCGGCAAAGTTCCACGCCGGGAACTGATACACGGTGCCCACGTTGGCCGTCCCGCACGCGCCGGTATTGCAGGTCGGCTGGGGCGCTCCTGAGTAGAGGGTGCCGCTTTGGCCCACGGCGGCGGTATTCGCGACCGCCGGCTGCGGTCCGGTCAACGACGCCCCGGCGGTGCCTCCGTTCGCCGGCATGAGACAGAGCGTGGACGCGTTGCAGCTCGTGGGCGAGGTCACCGGAGACGTCGGGGAGGCGTACGCGCCGCCGTTGGCTGGCTCCACACCGTTTCCGACCGTATTGCTGTTGGCGTACACCGTGCCGATCAGCGGATAGCCGACATTGATCGTCCCGTTGGTCGGGTTCGGGGAATACAGCGGCCCCATCGTCTGGCAAATGTCCGTGACGTCGTTGCCGCCGGCCGCGCCCGCGGCCGCCGCATTCGTCAGGCAGTTCGACGGCATCCCGCTGTTGTTGTTGAGGTTTGGGGACGGGGGCATGCTCGGCACGCCGCTGACCATCGCGGAGGTGTTGCTGAAGATCCCGAACGAGAAGGCGGCCGGCAGCACCAGCGCCGTCTGTCGGATGAACGCGTCGCCGGTCGCCAGCTGCGCCGGGTTCGCGGTGTTCGCGAACGTCGTGTTGCCGTAGCCCACCACGACCCGAATCGCGAGGTTGTTGTCCGGCGCTGAGTTCCGGTCGATCTGCGCCGACGCGGTGCCGCCCTGGGGCTGGACCCCGCCGACGTTGTTGAGTACCACGGTGAGCGGGCAGGACGGCTCGCCCGCGGCCTGCGCGCCCGAGACGCACCACGTGCTCCAATCCTCGACCGCGGCCCAGCCGAACGCGAGGCCCATCTCGGCCAGGTTCTGCGCCCTGACCTGGTTCGCTTCGTTCGTCGCCGTCAGGACCTCGCTGATGACGATGTTGGCCATCGCCCCGAGGAGGAAAAACGCGGCCAAGAGGACCACCAGGAGGATGATCATGGCCAGTCCCGATTCGCCGCGGCGGATATGGGGTTTCATATGTGGGGTGATTATAGCACAGCCTGGGTTCCGGCCGGAACGTACTTTTGGCCCAGTCCGTCGGACGCCCCACCGTACGATTCCAACCGCCGGCCGGCCCCTCCGGATGGAGCAGGGGCCGGACGATCTCCGGCGAAGTCTTGCGATCGCACCGATTTGATGATGCCGGGAGTGACGCCATTGCCCCCCTCGCCGTTGGGACCGCCGGCCCGAACACCAGTATGCTGCCGGCACATCCAGTCAAATGGGCGAAAGTCATCGATCACACGCGCTGCGTCGGGTGTCACGCGTGCACCGTGGCGTGCAAGTCGGAGAACGAAGTGCCCCTCGGCGTTACGCGCACCTACGTCAAGTCCGTCGACGTCGGCACGTTTCCGCAGGCGCGGCGTGCGTTCCAGGTAACCCGCTGCAACCAGTGCGACGCGGCGCCGTGCGTGACCGCGTGTCCGACCCGAGCGATGTTCGCCCGCCACGACGGAATCATCGATTTCGACAAGTCGATCTGCATCGGGTGCAAGGCCTGCATCGCGGCGTGCCCGTACGACGCGATCTTCATGAATCCCGAGGACCACTCCGCGGAGAAGTGCAACTTCTGCGCGCACCGGTTGGACGTCGGCCTCGAGCCGGCGTGCGTCGTCGTGTGCCCGACCGAGGCGATCCTCGTCGGCGACCTCAACGACCCGACCTCGCGCGTGGCGCAGATGGTCAACCGCGAGCCCGTCACCGTGCGCCGGCCTGAGAAGGACACGCGCCCGAAGCTCTTTTATCACGGCGCGCACGAGGCGACCCTCGATCCGCTGGCCGCGCGCCGGCCGGACGGCGGCCTGTACATGTGGAGCGAGCAGTCGGGCGGCGTGCCGTCGGGCGTCGAGGCGCCCTGGAACAACACGTCCGCCGCAGCGCTGCTGAGCTACGACGTGCCGCACGAGGCGCCGTGGCACTGGCGCGTCAGCCTGTACACCTGGACGAAGGGCATCGCCGCGGGCGTGTATCTCGGTGCTCGTCGCCCTCGCGCTCGCCGGCGCCGTCTCGTGGACGGGTGCGCTGTGGCTGTGGGTCGCCCCGATCCTCGGCGGCGCGTTCCTCGCCGCGACCGGCGGCCTCCTGATCGCGGACCTCAAGCACCCGGAGCGCTTCTACCTGATCTTCACGCGCCCCCAGTGGCGGAGCTGGCTCGTGCGGGGCGCGTTCATCATCGCCGCGTACGCCGCCGTGCTGATGCTGCACGTCGTCGGTGCGGCGGCGGGGTGGCGCACGCTGCCGGAGGCGCTCGCCCTCCCCGGGGTCGCGCTCGCCGGGCTCAGCGCGGTGTACACGGCGTACCTGTTCGCGCAGGCGAAGGCGAGAGATCTCTGGCAGAATCCACTCCTCCCGCTGCACCTGCTCCTGCAGGCGCTGATCGCGGGGGCGGCCGCGCTCGTACCGTTCGCCGCCTGGCTGGACGCCGGCGCCGTGCGGCCGCTGCTGGCCGTCGTCGCGGGCGGGAGCGCGCTGCACCTGCTGCTGGTGTGGAGCGAGTCGGCGCTGCCGCACGCGACCGCGCATGCGCGCCTGGCCGCCCGGGCCATGACCTCGGGCCGGTACCGCGCGCCGTTCCGCGCCGGCGTTGGGCTCGGCGCGCTGGCGGTTGCCGTCGCCGCGCTGGTCTTCGCCCCCGGCATCCCGGCCGCCGCGGGCGGCACGGTCGCGGCCGCGCTGGCTCTTGGCGGACTGCTCGCCTACGAGCACGCGTACGTGCAGGCCGGACAATGCGTGCCGCTGGCCTGATGGACATCCACGAGCTAAACCGACGGGTCAGCGCCGCGCGGGGCGATGTGGAAGCGCGCGGCGAGACGTTCTACCCGGGCCCGAGCCGCATCCACCTCGCGTCGTTTCCGCCGAAAGAGCGGTGGGATGATTGGGTCGAGCTGGACAGCAAGGCCTGGCCCGCGCGCCGCGTCGAGAAGCGGTACATGCTCGTGCCCACGACGTGCTTCAACTGCGAGTCCGCGTGCGGTCTGCTCGCGTACGTCGACCGGGAGACGCTCCAGGTCCGAAAATTCGAGGGCAACCCGGAGCACCCGGGGTCGCGCGGGCGGAACTGCGCGAAGGGTCCGGCCACCCTCAACCAGATCACCGATCCCGACCGGATTTTGTACCCGCTGCGGCGCGCCGGCAAGCGGGGCGAGGGGAAATGGGAGCGGGTGACTTGGGATGAGGCGCTCGGGGAGATCGCGTCGCGCATCCGCGCCGCGATCGCGGACGGCCGTCCGAACGAGGTGATGTACCACGTTGGCCGGCCCGGGGAGGACGGATTTACCGAGCGCGTCCTCGCGGCCTGGGGCGTCGACGGGCACAACACCCATACGAACGTCTGCAGCAGCGGCGGACGCGCCGGCTACCACTTCTGGATGGGGGCCGACCGCCCGAGTCCCGACCATGCGAACGCGCAGGTCATGCTCCTCGTGAGCAGCCACCTGGAGGCCGGACACTACTTCAATCCCCACGCCCAGCGCGTCATCGAGGCCAAGCAGCGGGGGGCGACCCTCATCGTGTTCGACACGCGGCTGTCGAACACGGCCACGCACGCCGATCACTGGGTCGCGCCGCACCCGGGCTCCGAGGCCGCCATCCTGCTCGCGATCGCGAACTCGCTGATTCAGTCCGGCCGGTACGACCGCGAGTTCGTCCGCCGCTGGTGGAACTGGGAGGAGTATCTCGCGCACGAGCATCCCGACCGTCCGCAGACGTTCGAGGGTTTGAGGACGTGCTGCGGGGGCTCTACGCGTCGTACACGTTCGCGTTCGCGTCCGCGGAGTCGGGCGTCGACGCGGCGGCGCTCGAGGCGGTCGCCGCGGTCGTTGCGACCGCCGGGACGCGCCTGTCGACGCACACGTGGCGCAGCGCCGCCGCCGGGAACCTCGGCGGCTGGCAGGTGCCGCGGACGCTCTTTCTCTTGAACGCGCTGCTCGGGGCGATCGCGACGGAGGGCGGGACGTACCCGAACGCGTGGAACAAGTTCGTGCCCCGGCCGATGTACGTGCCGCCGCACCCGAAGACGTGGAACGACCTGACGTGGCCGATCCAGTATCCGCTCGCGATCAACGAGCTGTCGTTCCTCCTGCCGCATCTGCTGCGCGACAGCGGCCGGCGCCTCGCGGTCTACTTCACCCGCGTCTACAACCCGGTGTGGACGAACCCGGACGGCTTCTCCTGGATCGAGATGCTGCTCGACGAGGACCGCATCGGCTGCTATGTGGCGCTCACGCCGACGTGGAACGAGACCGCGTTCTTCGCCGACTTCATTCTGCCGATGGGGCACGCGTCCGAGCGGCACGACCTGCACTCGTACGAGCAGTACGACGGACAGTGGATCGGGTTCCGCCAGCCGGTGCTGCGCGCGGCGCGCGAGCGGCTCGGCGAGCGCTTCGCGGATACGCGCGCCGCGAACCCCGGCGAAGTCTGGGAGGAGAACGAGTTTTGGATCGACCTGTCGTGGCGGATCGATCCCGACGGCGCCCTCGGCATCCGGAAGTTCTTCGAGTCGCAGGCGGCGCCCGGCGAGAAGCTCGGCGTGGACGAGTACTATGCCCACATCTTCGAGCACTCGGTGCCCGGGCTGCCGGAGCGGGCCGCCGCCGAAGGCCTCTCGCCGCTCGCGTTCATGCGCCGGTACGGGGCGTTCGAGATCGCGCGGAAGATCGGCGCGCGCCACGAGGTCCCCGTCCCGCTCGCGGAACTCCAGGACGTCCGCGTCGGCCGCTTCGGCCGGACATATACCCGCGCGCCGCAGCCGGCCGACCCGAACATTGTGCCGGTCGGCAGCCCCGAGCCCGACGCCGAGGGACGCCGTCCGGTCGGCGTGCAGGTTGACGGGGAGATCCTGCGCGGATTCCCGACGCCCTCGGGGCGGCTCGAGTTCTACTCCCGCACGCTCGTGGAGTGGGGATGGCCGGAGTGCGCGCTGCCGACCTACCTCCGCAGTCACGTGCACCGCGCGGCGCTCGCGCCCGATCAGAAGGTGCTCATCTCGACCTTCCGGCTGCCCGTCCAGATCCACACGCGCAGCGCGAACGCGAAGTGGCTCGACGAGATCGCGCACACCAATCCCTTGTGGCTGCATCCCAGCGACGCCGCGCCGCTGCGCGTCCGCACCGGCGATCTCGTCCGGGTGGAGACCGAGATCGGCTACTTTGTCGTCAAGGCATGGGTGACCGAAGGCATCCGGCCGGGGGTCGTGGCCTGCAGCCACCACATGGGACGGTGGAAGCTCCAGGACGCCGGGCAGCGTCAGGCGATGGCCACCGTCGCGCTTGATCATCGCGAGGATCGCTGGGCGATGCGCCGCGTGCGCGGCGGGGGCCCCTACGCGTCCGCGGATCCGGACACGCTGCGCATCTGGTGGACCGACGTGGGCGTGCATCAGAATCTGACGTTCCCGGTGCACCCGGATCCCGTATCGGGCCAGCACTGCTGGCATCAGGCCGTGCGGGTCCGCCCGGCAGAGGCCGGGGATAGCTACGGCGATATCGCGGTCGACACCGGCCGCGCCCGGGACGTGTACGAGACATGGCTCGGGCTACACGCGGCCGGCGGACCGGCATTCCCCGGACGGCAGCCGGCGGCCGTGGTGGCTGATGCGCCCGCTCCGGCCGGCCAAGGAGGCGTACCGGCTGCCCGATCGCGGGACGCCGGCGCCGGCGGGAGACTGACGCCGGCGGCCGCCCGGCCGCGCACCGAACCCGCGACCATTATATGGAACTGTTCCGGGCGCTCGGCGCCCTCGCCGAGGCTCCTGGGCCGGAGCAGGTGCGTCTGGCCGGCGTTCTGGGCCTGCCTGAGCCTCCCGATCCGGTCGCGTTCACCGAGCTCTTCGTCCTTCAACTGTATCCGTACGCGTCCGTCTACCTCGGCGCCGAGGGGATGTTGGGCGGCGAGGCCCGCGACCGGGTCGCGGGGTTTTGGCGCGCGCTCGGCCGTATTCCGCCCACCGAACCGGACCATCTGGCGGCGCTGCTCGCGCTCTACGCGGCGCTGGCGCGACCACGAGGACGGGGAGTCCGAACCGGCGCGGCGCCTGCTCTGGAAGGAAGCCCGGCGGGCCCTGCTCTGGGAGCACCTCGCGTCCTGGCTTCCGCCGTATCTCGACAAGCTCGCGGATCTCGCCACGCCGTGCTACCGCGCATGGGGCGTGATGCTCCGCGAGGCGCTGCGCGGCGAGCTGGCGGCGTGCGGGACGCCGGATGTGCTGCCGCTGCATCTCCGGGAAGCGCCCCCGCTTCCAGATCCCCGGAAGGACGGCGCCCCAGGCGTTTCTTCAAGGTCTCTTGGCCCCGGTCCGCAGCGGGGCCGTGCTGGTGCGGTCGGATCTCTCCCGGGCGGCGCGGCAGACGGGACTCGGGCTTCGCATGGGGGAGCGCCGGTTCGCGCTTGACGCGCTGCTGTCGCAGGATCCGGCGGGCACGCTCGGCTGGCTCGGAGCCGAGGTCCGCGCGTGGGGGCCGAGGCACCGCGCGTGGCGGGACGTCACGGGTCCGATCGCCGAGTTCTGGGAGGCACGCGCGGAGGCCGCGGCCGATCTCCTCGCCGCGCTTGCCGGGGCGGAGGCCGGGTAGAAGCCCCCTGAGTTCCGGCGTCCGAACTCTGACGCTGGGACCGCCGGGGACCAGGAGAATCCCGAGGGTATGGCGTACAGGGTCGCTCGGAAACGCCGGAACACGCCGCGGGTGGCGTGATCACGTGGGGGGGTGCCTGCCGTGTCGACCGGATCGGGTTCGGGTCCAGGGAAGGGCAGCGACCAAAGCGCTTCACACCCAGTCTTCCACCCGCTCTACCTCTTGCTGTTGGTTCCGTTCGTCGCGCTCCTGTGGCCTCCGTTTTACGCGTCAGACCAGCCGGAGCTTGGGGGGATCCCGTATTTCTATTGGTATCAGTTCCTCTGGCTCGATTATCTCGGCCGTCCTGACCGCGGTCGTCTATCTCGTGACGCGGGAGGGATCCGACTCATGAATGGGACCGAAGTCGGCGTCTTCATCTTCTTTTTCCTTCTCGTGACGGTCCTCGGCTTCGTCGCGGCGGGCTGGCGGCGGGGCGATCTGACGCAGCTCAACGAATGGGGGCTCGCGGGACGGCGGTTCGGGACGCTCGTCACCTGGTTTCTGCTCGGCGGCGACCTGTACACCGCCTATACATTCGTCGCGGTGCCGGCGCTGATCTTCGGGGTGGGCGCGCTCGGCTTCTTTGCCGTGCCCTACACCATCATCGTGTACCCGCTGGTGTTCGTGCTGATGCCGCGGCTCTGGGCCGTCTGCCGACGGCACTCCTACATCACCCCCGCGGATTTCGTGGGAGGACGCTACGGCTCGAAGGGCTTGGCGCTGGCGGTGGCGATCACCGGCATTCTGGCCACGATGCCGTACATCGCCCTGCAGCTCGTCGGCATCCAGGTCGTGCTCGCGACCATGGGAATCACGGGCTCGACCGCGGCCTCCGATCTTCCGCTCATCATCGCGTTCGTCATCCTGGCGCTGTACACGTACACGAGCGGCCTGCGCGCGCCGGCGATGATCGCGCTCGTGAAGGACACGATGATCTATATCACGGTCATCGCGGCCGTGATCGTGATCCCGATCAAGCTCGGCGGCTACGGGCACATCTTCGCGGCCGCGGCGGCGGCGCTGCCGGCCAAGAAGGGCTTCCTCATCCTGCCGCCCGGGGGGTACATGCCGTACGCGTCGCTCGCGCTCGGCTCGGCGCTGGCGCTGTTCATGTACCCGCACGCGATCACCGGCGTGCTGGCCTCGTACAGCGGGCGGGTCGTGCGGCGGAACGCGGCGCTGCTGCCGGCGTACTCCCTCGTGCTCGGCCTGCTCGCGCTGCTCGGCTTCATGGCCATCGCCGCGGGGATCACCGCTCCGTCGCCGACGTTGATCGTCCCGCGCCTCTTCAATGCGATGTTCCCCGCGTGGTTCACGGGGTTCGCGTTCGCGGCGATCGCGATCGGCGCGCTCGTGCCGGCGGCCATCATGTCCATCGCCGCCTCAAACCTGTTCACCCGGAACATCTATCACGCGTACTTCAAGCCGGTCACCAACCCGGGCGAAGAAGCGTCCGTGGCGAAGTTTGTCTCGCTGGTCGTGAAGGTCGGCGCGCTCGTGTTTGTCCTCGCGCTCGGCAACACGTACGCGATCTATCTCCAGCTGCTCGGCGGCGTGTGGATTCTCCAGACGTTTCCGGCGATCGTGTTCGGCCTGTACACCCGCTGGTTCCATCACGTGGCGCTGATCCTCGGCTGGCTCGCCGGCATGGTGTTCGGCACGTGGATGGCGGTCAAGAACAACTTCACGCCGGTCTATCCGATCCACATCTTCGGCCTCACGCTGCCGCTCTATGAGGCGCTCTCCGCGTTTGTGCTGAACATCGTGGTGTCGATCGTGCTGACGGTGATCTTCGATATGGTCGGGGTCGCCCGAGGGACGGACGAAACGGTGCGGGACGACTACGGCGCGGAGGACCAGGGCGCGCCCGTCGCGGCGGGCTAACCGCGCACGCGGGATCGTCAAGAGACCGGGGGCGGGATCGCGGATCCCGCCCCCGGCGGCTATGCCGCGGTGGAGACATCGCGCGGCACCCAGTAGGAGTCAGCAGCGGCCATAGTACCGATGAGGCCGGTGAAAGCCGGCGGAGGGAAGGGCCAAACATCAGGCGGGGAGTCCGGTGACGCGTTCGACGGATAAGCGAGCGACAGCTGCCAAGCCCGCAAGGGACCTGCCCTGAAACGGTAGGGGTGACACCCCGAGAGATACAGGGAGGCTGAGCTTATCTGCGGTACCAGCCACGCGGACGATCCACGAAGGAGGTGAGGGGGCGCTCTTAGAGGCGGCGCTGGAGCGGCGCAACATGCTTCAGGCGTTGCGGCGGGTCGAGCGGAATGGCGGCGCGCCCGGGGTGGATGGGATGACGGTCGAGGAACTGCGGCCGTATCTGCGGACACACTGGGAACGCATCCGGAGGAACTCCGGCAGGGGCGCTACCGTCCGCAGCCAGTTCGGCGGGTGGAGATTCCGAAGCCGAGTGGCGGCGTCCGGGACCTCGGGATTCCGACGGTGCTGGACCGTTTGATCCAGCAGGCCTTGTTGCAAGTGCTCACCCCCATCTTCGACCCCCACTTCTCGGCGTACAGCTACGGGTACCGTCCGGGCCGCAACGCGCACGATGCGGTGCGGCAGGCCCGTGCGTATGTGCGGGACGGGATGTCCTGGGTCGTGGATGTGGACGTGGACCGCTTTTTCGACCGGGTGAACCACGACATGCTCATGGCCCGGGTGGCGCGCCGCGTCCAGGACAAACGGTTGCTCAAGCTGCTGCGGGCGTACCTGAATGCGGGCGTGATGATCAATAGCGCTGGTACAGGCGACCCCCGAAGGGACTCCCCAAGGCGGGCCGCTCAGTCCACTGCTCGCGAACGTCTGCTCGATGATCTCGATCAGGAATTGCAGCGGCGCGAGCACCGGTTCGTCCGGTACGCAGACGACTGTAATGTCTACGTACGTACGCAGCGATCCGAAAGCGACGATCGGGGTATCGAGCGCGCCGAGGCCCGTGATCTCGACCCGCACGAAGTCGCCGGGGCGGAGCCATCGCGGGGGGGTGCGCGCGTACCCGACCCCGCTCGGGGTGCCCGTGGCGATCACGTCCCCGGGTTCGAGCGTCAGCGCCCGGGAGACGTCCGCGATCAGGTAGGCGACCGTAAAGATCATCGTGCTCGTGTCGGCCTCCTGCATCCGCTCGCCGCTCACGTCCACGGTCAGGGTGAGCGCCTGCGGATCGGGGATCTCGTCCCGCGTGACCAGGGCCGGCCCGAACGGGCCGCTGCGGTCGAAGTTCTTGCCGAGCATCCACTGGGACGTGCGCCGCTGATAGTCGCGGATCGACAGGTCGTTGAAGATCGCGTACCCGGCCACGTGCTCGAGCGCGCGCGCTTCGGGGATATCGCGGCCGCCGGTGCCGATGATCACGGCGAGCTCGCCCTCGTAGTCGACCTGCGTGCTCGCGCGCGGCATCACGTACGGCTCACCGGGACCGAGCAGGCTGTGCGGAAACCGTCCGAAGAAGATCGGGATCTCCGGAGGCGCGGCGCCGCCCTCGCGGGCGTGCTCCGCGTAGTTGCGGCCGACGCAGAGGATCTTCGGCGGCGCCGGGACCGGCGGGAGGAGGCGGACGTCGCCGCGCCGCCAGGCGATCCCGTCGGCTTCGAGGGCCGCGGCCCCCGTGCCGGCGAGGCGCCTGCGGGCGTCCTCGGCGAGCAGACGGGCGAGCGCCAGCGCGTCGTCGCCGCCCGCGAGAAACCGCCGCATCGACGGCGGGACGGCCGCGCGCGCCTGAGCCGACGGATGAGGCGTGCCGGCGGCGGCGTAGTGCGCCTGCGCGGCGCTCGTGAGGTCGATCACCCAGTCTCCTGCCAACGCGCCGATCCGCGTCCTGCCGCGCGCCGTGAACGTCACGAGCCGCATCGCGCACCTCCCAGGGGGACTCTTCCGGATGGATTGGCTTCGGGACGCCCGCGTCCCTGCCGTTGACGCCGCCGCCGCGGCCGCGTACAATCTTATTTATAATGAATACTAATAAGGAGCCAATCCAATTTACAGAGAAGGGTCCAGAAGCGGCCGGAACCCCATCGGCCGATCTGCGCCGACGGCTCGCCGCGCGCGGCGGGCGGCTGACTCCTCAGCGCATCGCGATCTACGAGGCGGTCGTGGGGCGGACCACGCATCCGAGCGCCGGGGTGGTGTACGCGGAGGTCCGGCGGCGGTTCCCGGGCCTGAGCCCGGCCACGGTGTACGCGACGCTCGACCTCTTCGCGCAGCTCGGGCTGGTGCACGAGATCGGGGGACCGGTCCGGCGGTACGATGGGAGAGGGGGGCCGCACATGAATCTGATCTGCGAGCGGTGCGGGACGGTGGTGGACGTCCCGGAGACGCGGCTCGGCGCCCTCGAGCGCGCCGCCGCGGCCCGGGCGGGGTTTGAGGTCCGGTCGGCCCGGTTCGAGCTCCACGGGCTCTGCCGGCGGTGCCGGCGGCGCCCGGCGAGGCGCGGGCGATGATCCCCAACGACCGGGGGGCCGGCTCCGCGGTCGCGTCTGCTCCCGCCGCGCCGGCGCTCACCGCGGGCCAGGAGCACTCGAGCTACCTTCTCCGCGTGGTGCAGCCGGCGCTGCTCGGCCTGATGGATGGGTCGATCTCGACGCTCGCGCCGCTGTTTGCGACCGCGTTCGCCACACGGGTCCCGCACACCGCGTTCCTCGTGGGCTGTGCGGCCGCGGTGGGCGCCGGGATTAGCATGGGGTTCTCCGAGGCGCTGTCAGATTCCGGAGACCTGACCGGGCGCGGGAAGCCGGTGATCCGGGGCGCGATCACCGGGGGCGCGACCCTGCTCGGAGGTCTGATGCACACGCTGCCGTTTTTGCTCCCGCGCCTCGGCCTCGCGCTCGCGGTGGCGTACCTGGTGGTCGGCGTCGAACTGGTGGTCATCGCGATGATCCGGAACCGCTACTTCGGGTTGAGCTTTTGGCTGTCGGTGCTGCAGGTCGTCGTCGGAGGCGGGCTGGTCTTCCTCGCGGGGATTCTGATCGGCAACTCGTGATCCCGACGCGCTAGACGGCGCCCGGGGCGGCGGACGCGGGCCACCCGCAGGCGCCGGCGGGCTCGAGATGGATCCGGCTGTTCGCGTAGTCCACGACTGCGCGCTGGCCCCGCCGGCGGATCCGCGTCACCGCGGCGGTGTCGATCGTCATGGTGCGCAGGCGCGACGCCGGCATGCCGATGACGTGTGCGATCATCGCGCGAATCGGATCGGCGTGGGAGACGACGGCGACGGCCGCGTCGGGATACGCGAGCACCAGCCGCTCCACGCCGTCCCACACGCGCTCGGTCATCGCCCGGACCGACTCCACGTCCGTGACGGGTTCGCCGCGGGCGACGGCCCGTACATCGTCGGGAAACCGCGCGTGGATGTCGGCGGAGTACCATCCCTGCCACGCCGCGTACTCCCGCTCTGTGAACGCGTCATCGGACACGACCGCGAGACCGTGGGGCCGTGCGATCAGTTCGGCGGTCTCCTGCGCGCGCGCGATGGGGCTCGAGACGACGGCCGCGAGAGGGATCGCGGCGAGACGTCCCGCGACGGCTTCCGCTTCCCGACGCCCGTCGGCGCTCAGCGATACCCCCGGGAGCCGCCCCGCGAGTCGGCGCGCGGCGTTCCACTCCGTCATGCCATGGCGGACGACGTACAGCATGGTTGGCATAATGGGGGAATTCTCCCGCCCGGGAGGGAATCCATGCTTCGACCAGCCTCAAGGAGGCATCGATGCTCCAGAACCCGCTCCGCGATACGCTCCGCCGCGGCGAGCCCGCGTTCGGCACGATCATGCCGCTGCCGTCTCCCGAAGCGGTCGAGATCGTCGCGCTCGCCGGCTACGATTGGGTCCTGCTCGACGGCGAGCACGGGCCGCTCGGTCCCGACCAGTGGCTCGGGATGGCGCGCGCGTGCCGCGCGGCCGGGGCGACGCCGATCGCCCGTGTCCCCGACCATCGGCCCAAGCAGATTCTCCAAGCGCTCGACGTGGGATGTCTTGGCGTCATGATCCCGCAGATCGAGACGGTGGAGCAGGCCCAGGCCGCGGTCGCGGCGACGAAGTATGCGCCGGAGGGGACGCGGAGCCTCGCGGGCAGCACGCCCGCGGCGTCGTGGGGCCTCGTGCCGATGCCGGATCACGTGGCGGCCAGTAACGCGGCGGTGCTGAACGTGCTGCAGATCGAAACGCGGCGGGGGCTCGAGGCGGTCGACGCGATCGCCCGGGTGCCGGGCACCGACGTACTGTTCATCGGCCCGTCCGACCTGTCGCAGAGTCTCGGCCATCCCGGCCGCGTCGATCATCCCGAGGTGCAGGCGGCGATCCGGCGGATCATCGAGGCCGGCCTCGCGAATCGCGTGGCCGTCGGGATCCTCGCGCTCACGGCGGAGGACGTCCGCACGTACGGAGCGCTCGGCGCCACGATGTTCGTCGACAGCGCGATTCGGACGTTTCTGCGGGCCGCCCAGACGCAGGTCGCGGCGATGCGCGGCGCGGCGGCGTCTCCCGCGGGGAAGCGGTGATCGATGTCCGGCCGGCTTGATTATCACGATCCCTTTCACGAGTTCGCCGGCCGGCTGACCGAGGCGCTCGAGGACAATCACCTCGTCGTGTCCGGCTACGCGTTCTTCGTCGACGTCGACCACATGAGCCGCGAGTACCGGTACGTCGTGCACCTGGAGCGCGAGCCGAACGTCGACGCGCCGCAGACGTTTGCGTGGCCGTGGGCCGAGCTGCGGTTTCTCGTGGACGCACTGTCGTTCGGCCGCCACATCGCCGAGTACGATGAGGGCGTCGAGTTCTCGCGGACCGTCCACGAAGAGGTCCAGGTCTTTGGCGAGCTCGTGACCGAGATCACGATGGACCGGCTCCTCGTGCCCCCGGACGTCGTCGCGCTGCGCCGCACGCTCACGCCGGTGGCGACCGATCCGGGCCTGCCGAGCATCAGCCTGCTGCAGCACTTCTCGACGGAGGACGCCGCGCCGGTGTACAGCGCGCGCGTCGAGTCGAGCACCGTGCTCAAAGAGGACGAGCTCGTCGACGCGGAACGCCCCCGGAAGATCGCCGCCGCCGTGGCAGCGATCCTGAATGCGCTTCAATCGCTCCGGCTCGCCGCCGAGGGCGCGCCCATGCCGCCCGGCGAGTAGGGTCCCCGGCCGACGTGCCCCGCGACCAGGAGGTCTTCATGCGCGAGGCGCTCGCGGAGGCCGCAACCGCGGCCGCGCTCGGGGAGGTCCCGATCGGAGCCGTCGTCGTTCGGGACGGCGGCATCGTGGGACGCGGGGGCAATCGGCGGGAGCTGTGGCGCGATCCGACGGCGCACGCCGAGATGCTCGCGCTGCGGGAAGCCGCCCGGCACCTCGGCGGCTGGCGGCTCCTCGACTGCACGCTGTACGTGACGCTCGAGCCGTGCCCCATGTGCGCCGGGGCGATGCTGCAGGCACGGCTGCCCCGGCTGGTCTACGGGGCCGAGGATCCGAAGGCGGGGGCGGCCGGGAGCGTCGTCGAGCTCCTCCGGGAGCCCCGGTTTGCCCACGTTGTTGAAGTGACGCACGGCGTCTGCGCGGAGGAGTGCGGGGATCTTCTCCGGCAGTTCTTCGGCGCGCTCAGAGGCCGGCCGTCGTAGCATCACCGGCGGCGCGACGGGAGCCTCTCGAGACTCGGCAGAATCTCTTGAGGGGACCGCGCCGCACCCGATGTGCCCGGAGGGTGGCTCGATGGTTCTGCTGCTGCGGGACGCACATCTGAAAGACCTGCTCACCATGCGGGAGCTCATCCCGCTGATGGAGCAGACGCTGGCCGCGTACAGCACCGGAGGCGCCGTGCAGCCGCTGCGTTCGATCGTGCCGGTCAGCGCGCACGGGGGACTCCTCGGCGTGATGCCCGCCTACCTCGTCGCGCAAGACGCCGTCGGCCTCAAGGCCGTGTCGATCTACCCTGGAAACGCGGCGCGCGACTTGCCGACGCACCTCGCCACGATCCTCCTACTCGACCCCGAGACTGGGGCGCTGCGCGCGCTGCTCGACGGCCGGCTCATCACGGAGATGCGGACCGCTGCGGTGTCGGCGGCGGCGACCGCGCGGCTCTCAGCGCGCCCCGGGCGCACGCTGGCCCTGCTCGGCGCCGGCGTCCAGGCGCACAGCCATCTCGAGGCACTTCGAGAGATACGGCCGATCGAGGACGTGCGCGTGTGGAGCCGCACGGCAGAGCGTGCCGACCGCTTCGCTGGAGAGATGCGGGAACGGCTCGGCCTGCACGTCGCCGCGGTGCGGTCGCCGCACGAGGCCGTCAGGGGGGTCGATATCATCTGCACCGTGACCGCGAGCCGCACTCCGGTGCTGGAGGGCGCGTGGCTCGAGCCTGGGATGCACATCAACGCCGTCGGCGCGTGCCTGCCCGACTGGCGCGAACTCGACACCGACGCGGTGCGCCGGTGCCGGGTGTTCGTGGACAGCCGGCAGAGCGCGCTCGCGGAGGCCGGCAATCTCGTGGTGCCGATCGAAATGAACGCGCTCAGCCCATCACACATCCGGGCGGAGATCGGCGAGGTATTTGCTGGCGGCCATCCCGGGCGGACCGAGGCGGACGAGATCACGCTCTTCGAGTCCCTTGGTCTTGCGGTGGAGGACGTTGCGAGCGCGAAGCTCGCGTATGAGCACGCGCTCGCTCGCGGGATCGGGGACGAACTCAGCCTGTCCTAAGAGCCACCGGGTCCCCAGATACAAGAGCCTTGGATGTCCTCGCTGGTTGACGGACCCGATTTCCCAGGCGTCACGCATCCGGCGGTCAATGGCTCAGCCTGGTGTGTCCCGTGACTGAAGTGGATGACGAGCCGCTCCACCGTTCAGCCCGGGGCGGCGAGCGATGGCTCGCCGCCCCGGGGACTGACACGACGCTACTTGCTGGTGTTCTGACTGCCACCCTGGCCACCGTTGTTGCTCGGACGTCGGGCACGCCGGTTGTCCCTGACCTCCGCACTGCGGATTCGGGCACGCGGGCTGCCCCTTACCTCCGCACTGCTGTTGTTGCTGCGACTTGCCCGCGGGCTGCGTCGTGGGTGGTGTCTTCTGCGATGAGGCCGGTGTGGGCTGGTGCGTCGCCGGCTGCGGGTGCGGCGACGCTGGTACCGTAGGTTGATGGGTGACGGTTTGCGGCTGCGGTGATGATGGTGGTGTTGGCTGGTGCGTCGCCGGCTGCGTCTGCCGCGATGCAGGCGGTGTGGGCTGGTGTACCGCGGGCTGTGGATGCGGCGCTGCCGGCAGCGTGGGGTCATGCGTCACGGGCTGCGGCTGCGGCGACGCAGGCGGCGTGGGCTGGTGCGCCGGCGGCTGGGTGTGCTGTGATGCAGGCGGCGTGGGCTGGTGCGTCGGCGGCTGCGGTGCTGCTGCGATGCAGGCGGCGTCGGCTGATGCACCGCGGGCTGTGGATGCGGCGCTGCCGGTACCGTGGGATCGTGCGTCGTAGTCTGCGGCTGCGGCGACGATGGTGGCGTGGGCTGGTGTACCGCGGGCTGTGGATGCGGCGACGATGATGGGGTGGGCTGGTGCGTCGCCGGCTGCGTGTGCTGCGATGCAGGTGGCGTAGGCTGGTGCACCGCGGGCTGTGGATGCGGTCGGACGATGATGGTGGCGTGGGCTGGTGCGTCGCCGGCTGCGTCTGCGGCGACGGCGGCGTGGGTTGGTGCACCGCGGGCTGCGGCTGGTTCGGCGCCGTTCCCGTTGGCCGCGATGCTCCAGCCTGCGGCTTGTGGGACGGCGTGCCCGTTAACTGATGCGTACCCTTCGGCGGTTGCTGCTGCGGAAAATCACGCACAGCGGCGGTGCCGTACACCTGGGCCATGGCGTGAGCGGGTGCGTCCCAATTCAGGTCTCCCTGACGCACCGGAGCCTGCGTGTATGAGGGCGTATTCCCTGCCGCGTACGGCTGATATGTTGGCCGGTAATAATATTGACGGTACGGTCCGTAATATGGGTACCGGTAAAGGTGACCCGCGGGGTCACGGGAGACGATGTACGGGGCTGCCGCCCACCGTCACCGTTCCCAGCACCGCGCCCGTGATCGTGACTGCGACCGAGACGACCGGTGCTGACGCGGGATAGCTGCCCGTATACGGCCGATATCCGGGGTTGTAGTAATGCCGGTAGTATCCGCCGTAGTACGGATACAGATAGGTGTTCCCGTCCGGTCCGCGGGTCACCAGGTAGAGCAGTCCCGCATCGACGACGGTGCCCAGGACGACACCCCAGATGGGAAGGGGCGACGCGGCCTCTGCGGCTCGCGGGCGTCGTGGCGACGGGACCCGTGACGTCGATTTCGGTGGCGACGCGCTGTCGGTCGCCGGTCGCGAACCACACCGTCGCCGGCGCGCTGACATAGCCTCCGAGGCTACAGAATGGCAGATTTGCCTCGTCCACGTTCGTGAACGCGTTATCGGAAACTCGCAGGGTCTCCGGCCCGCGCGGGGTGCCGATGACCATCGTCTGGGCCTGGCAGTCGACGGCATCCACCGTCCCCTGGATGTACGGGAGCTGCGCCGTGCCCGTCCCGATCAGGATCGTCTGGCTCGCGTCAAGCCACTGGACGTTTGCCCCGAGCGATTCGCTCACAAATCGCAGCGGGACCATTGTGCGCCCCCCGATCGTAAACGCCGGGACGTCGAGCAAGCTCGGATGGCGGTTCACGAAGGCTTGACGCGAGCCGATCGTGAGCTGCACGGTCTGCGCTCCGCGAATTGCGACGATCTGCTGCGACTGCGCGTCGTAGTTGACCGTCGCGCCCAGCTGTTCAAAGACCCCGCGCAGCGGAACCAGGACGCGGCCCTGAATCATGGTCGGCGGAACATCAAAGCTCTCCAGGCCGCCGTTGATATAGACGTTGATGCCTCGCTGCGATTGAGCAGAGGCGGTTCCGTTCAATCCGATGAACGGCAGCGCGAGGCTCAGTGCGATGGCAACGATCGCCCGTGTCCCCCGCGTTCTCCCGCCTTGCATCACAGTCTTCGCCAGCCGGCCTACGGCCAGCCCGACACACGCCCACGTCAGGTTATGCATCGCACGATCTCCTTTCGCTACGTCCGTCACGCCGTACTCGCGATAGGCGATGATCCCGTCGTCCTCGTTATAGAACGACCCGTAAGCATTGTCCCCCGATCCGCGGGTTGGATATCCTCCCCGACGGGGCTGAGGTCGACGTCATGGTCGTGGCCCTTCTTAGGATTGAGCGCTGCGCGGACGAGGTCCGGTTCCGCTCCCTCGGATCGGGTGCGCCGCCATGGGCTGTTCGTTGATAGAACGGAGGCGGCGAACCGCAGCGCCGGACACGAGGATGTGCGAAGAATGTGCGCGGGCGTGCCCGTCGAAGCCATCCGACCAGAAACCGATCCGATGCGACGTGTCACGTCCTTCGTCGTGGGCCGACGCGCAACCGATGCGCCCGTCGGGAGCGGCCGGGCTGGGGACTACGGCGAATGCGTGGATCGGTGGCGGAGTCAGGCCGTAGGCCTCGAGGGGTCCACCTTGTCTGAGCGGGAGGCGTGACATGGTGATGTTCAGGCTGTTGGTGATCCTCGTGCTGGGTGTTGGGACGGGGCTCGGGCCGTTCGCCGCTGCCCAGGGAGCCGTGGAATCCTCGTCCGCGCAGCGCGACGCGCTACATGCGTTCGACGATGTGTCCACCACGGTCGCGCACCTCGGCACCCTTCACGCCCACATGATGGTGCTGGACGGCAAGATGTCCGGGCTGTATCAAGCGCTGAGTGCCAAGGTCGCCTCGGTGTCGAAGCTCGCCGCGTCCTCGGGGACCTCGTCGTCCGCCCTGATGCAGGCGACCCAGCAGATGCAGCAGATGCAGATGAGCTTTGACCTGCAGTACCTCTCGCTCCAAGAGCAGATGCAGAACGACTCGCGCGAGTACACCGCACTCAGCAACGTGCTCGAGGCGCGGTATGACACGATGAAGGGGATTCTCGCGAATATGAAGTGACGGCTCGGGCCGGGCGGACTCGGGAGGAGACTCAACGAGTGGGGCGGGGGCCGCGTCGCCGCCCCCGCCCCGTGCTGCCGGCCGCCGCGGATGCCGCGGCTATCGCTCATCTCCGAACCGCTTGATGTCTTCCGGCGCCGACTTGGTCGCGACCGGCGCCGTGCCCTGTACGGCCACGCGGATTTGCTCGACGATGTCGGGGTTGGCGAGCGTAGTGACGTCGCCGGTGTCCATGGTATTCGAGATCGCGGCGAGAATCCGGCGCATGATCTTCCCCGAGCGGGTCTTCGGCATGTCGGGCACGATGCGCACGGCCTTCGGCCGCGCGATCTTGCCGATCGACGTCTCGATCGCGCGCACCACCTTGTCCTCGATCTCGCGGCTCGGCGCGATTCCGGGCCGCAGCGAGATATACACTTCGGGGACGCGCCCCTTGAGCTCGTCGACGACCGGAACGACCGCGGCCTCCGCGACCTCGGGGACCGTGAGGCACGCGGACTCGATCTCCTTCGTGCCGAGGCGGTGGCCGGCGACGTTGATGACGTCGTCGACACGGCCGAGGATGCGGTAGTAGCCGTCGGCGGCCTGCATCGCGCCGTCTCCGGCGAAGTAGGGCCAGTCGCGCCAGTCTTTGCTGTTCTTGCTGCGGTTGTACTTCTCGAAGTATTGGCGGACGTACCGGTCGCGGTCGCCCCAGATCGTCTGCATGATTCCCGGCCACGGGTTGCGGATGCAGATGTTCCCCGCCTTGTTCGATCCCGCCGGGACCTCGTTGCGGTTTTCGTCGTAGATCACCGGGTAGATGCCCGGCATCGCGGGTCCGGCGCTGCCGGGCTTCATCGGATCAAGCGCGGGCTTCGTGCTGATCAGGAAGCCGCCGTTCTCCGTCTGCCACCAGGTGTCGGTGATCGCGGCCTCACCCTTGCCGACCGCCTCGTAGTACCAGCGCCACGCCTCCGGCTCGATCGGCTCGCCGACCGTGGTCATGCACTTAAAGTGGTAGTTGTACTTGCTGGGTTCGTCCGGCCCGACCTTGCGCAGCATCCGGATCGTCGTCGGTGAGGTGTGGAAGATGTTGACGTCGAGCTGCTGCGCGATCCGCCACGGGCGTCCCGGGTCGGGGTAGGTCGGCACGCCTTCGTACAGGACGCCGGTGGCCGCGAGCGCGAGCGGCCCATAGACGATGTACGAGTGCCCCGTGATCCAGCCGATGTCGGCGAAGCACCAGTACACGTCGGTCGGATGGATATCCTGAATGTACTTCGACGTGCCGGCCACGTACGCGAGGTAGCCGCCGGTGCGGTGCTGGCAGCCCTTCGGCCGGCCGGTCGTCCCGCTGGTGTACATCAGAAACAGCGGCGCTTCCGCGTCCATCGAGACGGGCTCGACGCGCTGCCCCGCATAGGTCTTGAGCACGTCGTTCATGATGTGGTCGCGCCCCGCCACCATCGGCGTCTCGGTGGCACTCCGGTCCCTGAAGCGGCGCCACACGAGCACCTTGTCGACCGTCTGGCCTTCCTTCGCGGCGGTGGCGACTGCGATGTCCGCGTTGACCTTGTGGTCGAGCAGCTTCCCGTTGCGGTAGTACCCGTCCATGGTGATCAGCACGCGGCTGCCGGAGTCGGCGATGCGAATGCCGCACGCTTCACCGCTGAAGCCGCCGAACACCACGGAGTGGATGATGCCAAGCCGCGCGCACGCGAGCATCGTGATCGGCAGCTCCGGCGTCATCGGCAGGTGCAGCGTGACGCGGTCGCCCGCCTTGAGGCCGGCGAAGTCCCGCAGTAGTGCCGCCACTTCGTTCACGCGCACGTACAGCTCTTGGTAGGTCAGCACCTCGTGCGGCACGTCTTCAGGCTCGGGGACGAAGATGAACGCGGCCTTGTTTTTATGCTGCGCGAGATGGCGGTCGACGCAGTTGTACGACGCGTTCAGCCTGCCGCCGACAAACCATTTCCAGAACGGCGCATCGCTTGTGTCGAGCGTGGTGTGCCAGTAGTGATCCCAGGAGAGCAGATCGGCGTAGTCGCGGAAGCACTCGGGAAAATGCTCCGGGGCGAAGCGCTCAACAACGGCCGGATCCGCGAGGTTTGCCTGCGCGATGAATTGAGGCGAGGGGCGATACAGCTCTTCTTCGCGCCAGTGGACCGCGATCTCCGCCTCGGTCACCTGGGTCGGCACCTCACGTGCGCGGGCTTTGGCCATCTGCGCATCCTCCTGGCGGATCCGGCGGGCAGCGCCCGAGCGGATCGCGGGCGGTGGTATCGTACCGTGGATTTTGCTTCGGGTCAGGTCCAGGCCATCCCTCTTGCGCGCCGCCCGCCGGATGGACCGCGACGATCAGACACAGGCATTCGCAAATCCGCCCCGTGAACGGCTCGGCGCGCGCCTCCGGCACATCGATGCCGGGTGTGGCACCGGCCAGATCGTGGACCACACCGTTGGTCCGTGTCCCGAATTGAGCGGCCTTAGATCTCGACGCTGAACACTCGCTGCGCCGGTCGTGTGATCCGCTCGGCGCCGTCCCGTGCGACCACGTACTGATCCTCGATCCCGACCGCGCCCACGCCCGGGAAGACCATTTTCGGTTCGATCGCCAGCACCACGCCGGGGGCAAGCGGCTCGGTGAACCCATCCGCCAGCACCGGCCACTCGTCGAGCTCCAGCCCGACGCCATGCCCCACATACCTGGCCCGCAGCGGGCCGGCTCCCATGAACGCGTCCGCGAAGCCGAGCGCGCCGGCGCGCTCGACCGCCAGACGGTAGAGCGATTCGGGCGTGACGCCCGGTCGGATCGCGTCCTGGACCGCCGCGAGCACCGCCACCGCCGCGTCGTGCGCCGCGGCGAGCCGTTCGGGCAGCGTCCCGATCACGAGCGTGCGCGTCTGGTCGCAGATGTAGCCGTCGATCACGCCCGTGTAGTCGAGGATCACCGGTACACCTGCGGCGATGCGCCGGTGGCCCGCCCCGAACGGCACGGCTGCGCTCGGTCCCTCGCCGGCCAGCGGCGTGTCGGGGGCGCTTTCGACCGCGCCGGACGGCCCAGCCAGCAGGTGCCCGTAGTACACTTCCTGGTTCCAACCGCGGGCGCGGACGATCCCTTGATGCCCGCCGCGCCGCGCCGCCGCTTCGACGACGCCCGAGAGTTCGAGTTCCGTCATGCCCTCGCGCAGGGCGCGCACCGCGGCGGCGAGCATCTCCTCGGCGAGCACGGCCGACGTGCGCATTTTGTCGAGCTCGTAGGGAGACTTGACAGTCCGGACGGTTCGAATCGATGGCGACACGTCCACGAGTTCCACGTCGGACAGCGCCGCCGCGAGCCGATCGCGCACCTGGACCGGCAGCACGTCAAGCTCCAGCCCGACGCGGCGGACCGGCCCGCCGGCCGCGTCGCGCACGAGCGCCGCGAGCCCGCGGAAGCTCGGCAGGGGCACGACCTGCTCGAGCGCGCTCTCGCTCCGCGCCCGTTCGAGTACGCGGCGGACCCCATAGACCGCGCGGCCGCGCGCCGGCACGACGAGGACGCCGGACTGCATGCTGCCCGCAAAGTAGAAGAGGTCGACATTTTGTGTGATGAGCGCGGCGTCCAGCGCGAGCCGCTCGAGGTGGCGCTGCAGCGACACCTCGCGGCGGATTAATTCGTCCGGCGGGGTCGAGGGCATCGGACCTACCCGACCGTCTGGCGGTGGGCGTAGAGCGCGCGGTACGTCACAAGGCCGCCATGGGGGACCCAGGTGCGCACCGCCGTCCGCACCTCGCGCTCGCTGAGCAGCCGCGTGCGGCCGAGCGACCACGCCACAGCCTTGCGAATCGCGAGATCGCCGGCCGGCACGATGTCGAACCGTCGAAAGCCGCGGAGCAGCACCCACTCGCTCGTCCACCGTCCGATCCCCGGCAGGGCGCTCATCGCGGCGATCGCGTCCTCCGCGGACATGCGTGCGAGCGCGTTCTCCGAGAGGCGGCCCGCCCGGAGGCTGTCCGCGATCGCGAGAATGGCGCGCGCTTTGGCGGTGCTGATGCCGAGCGCACGGATTTTGGGGACGCGAATCCCGGTCAGGCGCTGCGGCGTGGGATACGCCCAGTAGCCGTGGCCACGGTAGTCGTACCGGATGCCGAAGGCGTAGATGAACGCCGCGCGGTGCCGGTTCGCGACCTTCGCGTGGATCTGCTGACCAAGCACCGTCTGCACCAGCGCCTCGAACAGGCTCCCGTGCCCGGGGAGCGAGAGGCCCCGGTGCGCGCGTGCCAGGCGCCGGACGGACGCCGGCAGGCCGCGGACGCGCACCGGGCCGGGGTCGTCGAGGCCGAGCATGCGCGTCACCAGGCGCCGTACCATCTCGGGGGGAGCATCGCCGGCCAGGCGTCGCGCGGTCACGGTCCGCCCGCACGTCGCTTCGACGAGGAAGACGTGGCCGTCGACCGCGAACAGACGGCGCCAGCGCCGGCCGTCGGACCAGTGGAGCGGGTCGTACGGACCCCGCCGCAGCACCTCGATCGTGCGCAAGAAATCAAAGCCCGCGGGACACGCGATGCGCGAGCTCGTCGGCATGGAACCTCCCCACGACGCCGCCGGCGCGGCGGCGTCGTGGGGTCAGTATACCCCAGCGGATCCTCGCGGCGAGCGTCCGGCGGCGGCGCGTCCGGCCTGTGGTCTCGACAGGAGGAAGTCCGCGTCGCGCCCCGAACGAGACATTTCGAGGAACACGATGGCGCCCAATTGGGACCGCCGCCCCGGCATCTCCTGACGATCCTCCGGGCCCGTCGCTCATCGCTGCACACGATCGCGTGTCATCCTCGGGTACGAGATTCGCGCGCGGCGGTCCCCCGCTTGGACTGCCGTGTCGGCGCATCGGTACCACGGACAAGGGGGGACGAACGGTGGAGCGTGTCACGATCACGGTGAACGGCCATACCGATTCGCACGAGGTCGAGCCGAGGCTCCTGCTGGTGTACTACATCCGCGAAGTGCTGGGTCTGACCGGGACCCACGTCGGCTGTGACACAAGCAGCTGCGGGGCGTGCACGATCTTGATGGAGGGGAAAGCCGTGAAGTCGTGCACCCTGCTCGCCGTGCAGGCGGACGGGGCGTCGTTCACCACCGTCGAGGGGCTGGCGAAGAACGGGGACCTTCATCCGATTCAGGAAGGCTTTTGGGAAGAGCACGGGCTGCAGTGCGGCTTCTGCACCCCCGGGATGATGCTGACGGCCGTGGAGCTGCTCCAGCGCAACCCGAACCCGACCGAGGAGCAGATCCGCGCCGGCCTCGAGGGGAACCTCTGCCGGTGCACCGGCTACCAGCACATTGTCAACGCGATTCAGTACGCGGCCAAAAAGATGCGCGGTGAATCTCCACAGAAGGCGGCGCGGTAGCGCCGCGGAGGGAGAAACGCGATGGCCGTCAGCAAGCTCTTCGGAGCTCGGATCAAGCGCCGGGAAGATCCCCGTCTCATTACGGGGAAGGCGACCTACACCGACGACCTGCAGCTGCCGGGCATGCTCTACGCGCAGATCGTGCGGAGCCCGCACGCCCACGCGAAGATCGTGCGCGTCGACACCGCGGCCGCGCGCGCCCTCCCGGGAGTGGTCGCGGTGTTCACCGGGAAGGATCTTGAGGGCAAGCTCAAACCCATTCCGACCGCGTGGCTGATCCCGGGCTCCGATCTCAAGACGCCGGCGCATCCGGCGCTTGCGATTGACACCGTCCGGTACGTGGGCGACGGGGTCGCCGTGGTCGTCGCCGAGAGCGCGTTCACCGCGGGGGACGGCGCGGCCCTCGTGCAGGTGGAGTACGCGCCGCTGCCGGCCATCGTGGATCAAGAGCACGCGGTGCGCGACGGCGCGCCGCAGTTGCATCCGGACGCCCCGCGAAACGTGGCATTCACGTGGCGCGTGGCCGGCGGGGACGCGGACGCGGCGTTCGCCGAGGCGGCGCGGGACGGCGTCGTCCTCTCGCAGCGGTTCCTGAACCAGCGTTTGATACCGAACGCGATGGAGACGCGCGGCACCGTCGCCCGCTACAACAGCGGATCGGGCGACCTCACGGTTTGGACGACCACCCAGAACCCCCACATCGCGCGGTTCCTGCTCTGCGTGGTCACGGGCATCTCGGAGCAGAAGATCCGGGTCATCGCCCCCGAAGTCGGCGGCGGGTTCGGGAGCAAGATCCCGGTGTACGCGGACGACGCGATCGTGGTCTTCTGCTCGAAGGCGACCGGCCAGCCGGTGAAGTGGATCGAGGACCGCCGCGAGAACTACCTGGCGACGATCCACGGGCGAGACCACATCACCGACATCGAGGTCGCGGCGCGCCGCGACGGCATCGTGACGGCGATCCGCGGCAAGACGTGGGCCAACCTGGGCGCGTACCTGTCGACCGCTGCGCCGGGCGTCCCGACGATCCTGCACGGTCTGATGATGACGGGGTGTTATACGATCCCGAACATCTCCTACGAGGTCCAGGGCGTGTTCACGAACACCGTGCCGGTCGACGCGTACCGCGGCGCCGGTCGGCCCGAAGCCACGTACGTGATCGAGCGGATGATGGATCTCCTCGCCGAGCGCCTAAAGATGGACCCGGCCGAGCTGCGCCGCAAGAATTTCATCCCGGCGGACAAATTCCCGTATACAACGGCCGAAGGGCTGAGCTACGACAGCGGCAACTACGGACCGGCCCTCACGAAGGCGCTCGACCTGATCGGGTACCAGCGGCTGCGCGAGTTTCAGAAACAGGGACCGAAGGACAACCGCTACCTCGGCGTGGGGCTGTGCACGTACGTCGAGATCTGCGGGCTGGGACCGTCCGCGGTCGCGGGCGCCGTCGGCTTCCAGGGCGGCCTGTGGGAGAGCGCGACGGTCCGGATGCACCCGACCGGGAAAGCGACCGTGTTCACCGGGATCTCCCCCCACGGCCAGGGCGAGGAGACGACGTTCGCGCAGATTGTCGCCGAGGAACTGGGACTGCCGGTCGACGACATCGAGGTGGTGCACGGCGACACCGGCGCCA
The DNA here is from genome assembly GCA_963787105.1 of uncultured Bacillota bacterium. Taxonomy (GTDB): domain Bacteria; phylum Sysuimicrobiota; class Sysuimicrobiia; order Sysuimicrobiales; family Segetimicrobiaceae; genus JAJPIA01. The sequence continues at coordinate 65,018 of CAWBBU010000001.1, read as the reverse complement.
TCTCCATGGGATGGGGGACGTACGGGAGCCGCTCGACGGTGGTGGGCGGCGCGGCGCTCGTGACCGCCGCGCGCCGGGTGCGCGAGAAGGCGACGAAGATCGCGGCCCACATGCTGGAGGCGTCCGAGGCGGACGTGATGTTCGACCAGGGACGCTTCTCGGTGCGCGGCAGTCCGGACCGGGTCAAGACGATTCAAGAGGTGACGCTTGCGGCGTACCTCGCGTGGAGCCTGCCGCCCGGGGTCGAGCCCTCGCTCGAGGCCTCGGCATACTACGACCCGTCGAACTTTACGTTTCCGTTCGGGGCGCACATCGCGGCGGTGAAAGTGAACGCGGACACGGGCGAAGTCGAGCTCCGGCGCTACGTCGCGGTGGACGACTGCGGCCGCGTCATCAACCCGCTGATCGTGGAAGGGCAGGTCCACGGCGGGGTGGTACAGGGAATCGCGCAGGCGCTGTGGGAAGGAGCGGTGTACAGCCCGGAGGGGCAGCTGCTCACCGGATCGATGATGGACTACGCCGTCCCGAAGGCACATCTCTTCCCGATGTTCATCACCGAGCGGACGGAGACCCCGTCCCCGCACAATCCGCTCGGGGTCAAAGGCGCGGGCGAGACGGGGACGATCGCGAGCACGCCCGCCGTGGTGAACGCGGTGCTCGACGCGCTTCGGCCGCTCGGCGTGACGCACCTCGACATGCCGCTCACGCCGGAGCGGATCTGGAAAGCGATCCACGCAAAGACCCGGAGGTGACCACACGATGATTCCCGCAGCGTTCGAATACCACGCGCCAAAGAGCGTCAAAGAGGCGATCGGCCTGCTCCAAGAGCACGGGGACGACGCGAAGGTGCTGGCCGGCGGCCACAGCCTGCTGCCGATCATGAAATTCAGGCTCGCGCAGCCGAAGGTCGTGGTGGACATCGGCCGGATTCCCGGACTCGATGGGATCACCGCCTCGAAGGACGGCGTGACGATCGGTGCGCTCGCCACGCACGATGCCGTCGAGCACAGCGACGTGCTCAAGGACAAGTGCCCGCTCCTCGCGGAGGTCGCGGGCCACATCGGAGACATGCAGGTCCGCAACCGGGGCACGATCGGCGGCGCGCTGGCGCACGCGGACCCCGCGGCCGACTACCCGGGGGCGATTCTCGCGCTCGAGGGGCAGATCGTCGCGACCGGCCCGAAGGGCGCCCGCACGATCGCGGCCAAGGACTTCTTTGTGGAAATGTTGACCACCGCGCTGGCACCGATGGAATTGATCACCGAGGTGCGCGTGCCCGCGCTCGCCAAGGGGGCCGGCACCGCGTACGTGAAGCACGCGCATCCGGCGAGCGGGTACGCGGTCGTCGGGGTGGCTGTCGTGCTGTCGGTGAGCGGTGGGAAGTGCCAGCGGGTGGCGATCGGGATCAACGGGGTCGAGGGGAAGGCCTACCGTGCGACCGCGGTCGAGCAGGCGCTTGTCGGCAAGGTCCTGGATGAGACGACGGTCGCCGCAGCGGCCGCGCAGGCGGCGAAGGCCGCGGACGCGCAGGGCGACGTGTACGCGTCGGGCGAGTTCCGGGCGCACCTGGCGCAGGTCTACACGAAGCGGGCGGTCTTGCTCGCGGCCTCGCGCGCGAAGTAATTGGGTCCGAACGGTGCGCACAGCGCCCCCGCCTTAGGCGGGGGCGCTGTGCTATAATTGGCGCGCTCGGAGGGGTGCGAGAGCACGGCCGAATCGGCACGCCTGGAGAGCGTGTAGGTGGGCAACCGCCTCGTGGGTTCAAATCCCACCCCCTCCGCCATACGCATCACGATGTGAGGAGACCGATGGAAAAGCGCGACCTTCGCCGCGCAGGGCTGGAGTTTCTGAGGACGCTCGTGATCGCCTTCATCCTGGCGCAGGTGGTCATGGTTTCAGTGGCGCAGGCGTTTCAGGTGGAGCAGTACTCCATGGAGCCGAACCTGCTGCCGCGGGACCGGGTGCTCGTGAACAAGTTCGTGTACCGGTTCCAGACGCCCCACGAGGGCCAGATCGTCGTGCTGCACCCGCCGGATTTCCCGCAGCGCAACTACATCAAGCGCGTCGTCGCGACCCCCGGACAGTCGGTGTGGATTCACGACGGCCACGTCTACGTCGACAACCGGCTGCTCTCGGAGCCGTACCTGCACGTCGCCACCGACGGCACCTACGGACCGACCACGGTGCCCCCGCGCGACATCTTCGTCCTCGGAGACAACCGCGACAACAGCGAAGACAGCCGCGCCTTCGGGTTTGTGCCGCTCTCCAACATTATCGGCGAGGCCATGATGATCTACTGGCCGCCCGATCGCGCGCGGGTGTTTCGCTAGCGCGCATACCCTCGAATTCCCGTCCGCGCGGACGCGGCGAGAGGTTTTTGGCCAAAAACTCCATCAGGGGCCAATGAGTCGCTTGAATCGAGGGGACGGGTCGGATGCGCCCGTGCCCACTTTTTTGGACACCTTCACTGTCCGTTCACGTGCGACAAGTACAACGCCCTGGGTGCAGCGCCGCTGGCGTTCGCGGGGCGGACGGCGACGGGCGTGTACACGGCGAACGACACGGTGGGAGCGGTGGAAGTGGGGCGGCCGGCGCAGTGGGGCGGGCTGACGGTGACGCCGACGGTGGGGCTGGACTACGTGCAGACGACGGTGCCGGGAGTGAGCGAGACGGGTGCGGACTCGCTGAACCTGACGGTGGCGGGGCAGAGCGCGACGTCGATCCGGGGAGTCGCGGGAGTGCGGCTGGCGGGTCCCGACGGGCGGGATGTTCGGCTGGTCGGCGTACGCGGGGTACGGGCACGAGTTTGGGAACCCGGCGTTCACGACGACGGCGACGCTGGCGGGCGCACCGGGGCAGCCGTTTACGGTGACGGGCGTGAACGAAGCGGCAGATTCGTGGGGGGCGGGGCTGCGGCTGACGTGGCAGCTGTGGGACGGGGCGGATGTCCACGTCACGTATGATGCGGTGCTGAACGCGTACCAGACGAGTCAGACGGGCAGCGTGGGACTCGACCTCCACTTCTGAAGATCAGCGGCCGCGGGACTTCGCGAGAGACGTGTTCGGTCCTGCGGTCAGGCCGGTGCGCCGTCGGTGGGTTCTGCGTCGCCGGCGTCGCCGTCGCGCGCGGCCTGATCCCGGAGCACGCGGCGCAGCGGCTTGCCGATGAGCGTGGTGGGGATCGCGTCCACCAGCTCGATGCGCCTCGGCACTTTGTAGCTCGGCAGCTGTCCTCTGAGGAACTCGCGGAGCTGGGCGCGGAGGGCGCTCGGATCCGCCGCGGGGTGCTCCGGCACCACGTACGCGACGATCATCTCCCCGCGAAGCGGATGCTTCACGCCGACCACGCCCGCTTGGCGCACGTCCGGATGCTGCCGGAGGACCTCCTCGATCTCGCGGGGATAGACGTTCAGGCCGCCCGTGATGATCATGTCCTTCTTGCGGTCGAGCAGAAAGAAATAGCCGTCCTCGTCGATGCGCGCGATATCGCCGGTGAACAGCCAGCCCTCGCGAATCGCGTTCGCGGTCTCCTTGGGAGCGTTCCAGTAGCCCTGCATCACCTGCGGCCCGCGCACCACGAGCTCGCCGGTCTCACCCTGCGCCAGCGTCGTGGTCCCCGTCTCCATGTCGACGACCCGTGCGTCGGTGTCGGGCAGCGGGATGCCGATGCTCCCGGGCTTCCGCACGCTGCCCTCCCACAGGGGATTGGCCGCGACGAGGGGTGAGGCTTCGGTCAATCCGTAGCCTTCGACCAGCCGGCCTCCGGTGAGCCGCTCGAACTCCTCCACCACGGTCCTCGGCAGCTCGGCCGCCCCCGAGACGCACATCCGGATGCTGCGGAGGTCGTACTGTTCCACGCGTTTGAGGCGGTTGATCGCCGCGTACATCGCCGGGACGCCCGGGAACACCGACGGCCGGTACCGCGGGACCTGCGCCGCGACCAGGCGCGCATCGAAGAGGCGCATCAACACCATCAGCAGCGTGGCGCCGAGTCGGACGCCGGCGTTCAGGACGAGCAGACCGTACGCGTGAAACAGCGGCACGACGGTGAGCAGGGACTCCGAGCCTTCGCGCAGGCCGACAAACCAGGCGACCCCCTGTGCCGCGTTCACGACGAGATTGTGATGGGACAGCATGGCGCCGCGCGGCACGCCCGTGGTGCCGCCGGTGTACTGGAGCACCGCGAGCGCATCCGGAGCGACCGCGACCCCCGGAGCGGCGGCGGATTCCCGGGAGAGGAGCCGGCGCCACGCCAGCGCATCCCCGGCGGGCATCGCATCCCCCTCGCGGCGCTCGCGCCAGAGGGTGTAGAGCGTCCGCCACAGCGGCGGAAAATAATCGGAGAGTTTCGTCAGCACGACGTGCTCAAGCGCCGTGCGGGCGCGGATCTCGTCGATCTGCCCGTGGAGCCGGGTGAGCGTGACGAGCACCCGCGCGCCGGAGTCCTCGAGCAGGTGCGCGAGTTCATCGCCGCGGTACAGCGGATTCACCTGGACCGCGACGGCGCCCGCCTTGAAGATGCCGTACAGCGCGATCGGATACTGCGGCAGGTTGGGCAGCGCGAGGGCGACGCGATCGCCCGGCCGAATTCCGAGCCGGATCAGCGCGCGCGCAAACCGATTGCTCAACCGGTCGAGGGCCCGGTAGGTGACGATGCCGGTGAATCCCGGGCCGGCGAGCTGCACGGCCGGTCGATTCGGAAAACGGCGCGCGGTGGCCTCGAGGACGTCCTGCAGCGTGCCGCCAGTGTTCGACAGCGTACGCGGCACCACGTCGCCGTAGAACCGCTGCCACGGACGGTCGTCCACGCGTCATCTCCTCGACGTGCGGGTGAGTGCGGAATCTCCCCGGCCGCCGGGGGTCGATCCGTCCACGGATTCCACGAGCGCGGCCGCAGTCCCTCGCCGGGCCCTTGCCGTGCGCGCATTTCACCACCCCAGAATGCCGCCCCTGCGGCGGCGGACGCCCGCCGGCCGCGCGATCGCGGCCACACAGGAGTGCCCCAGGTTCGGGCGGAACCTAGGGGCGTGGATCGACCTCCGCGTGTTTGCGGAGGACCTCGACGACCGGCCGGGTGCGATCATGTACGCTGTTGTATTGTTCTTTCACATTCTCGGTGCCGTGCTCTTTGTCGGCAACATCATCGTGACCGCGATGTGGAAAGCGCGCGCCGACCGGACCGGCGATCTCGCGACGATCGCGTTCGCGAACCGCCTGGTCGCGGCGACCGACCGCGTCTTTACGGTGCCCGGCGCGATCCTGATCGCGCTGACGGGGTATACGATGGCCGCCCGGCGTCCGTGGCCGCTGCACGGCCTGCCGTGGCTCGAATACGGCCAGGGCCTGTTCTGGCTGACCGTGCTGATCTATCTGATCGTGTTGATCCCGGTCCAGCGGCGGATGCTCGCCGTGGTCGATGCCGCGCGCGCCGGCACGCTCCCGCCGGAATACGGGGCGCTGTCGAAGCGCTGGGCGATGTGGGGCGGCATCGCCACCCTGCTTCCGCTCATCATCCTCTACATGATGGTCACGAAGCCCTAGGGACTGGCCGATCGGATGTCTGCGCGGACCCCGGCGGTCGGACCGAGCCCGCGCAGTTTCGTTCCGTTTCTCATCCTGAGCGTCGTCTGCCCGTACGTCACCTACCGGCTGCTGCAGCGCTACGACCCCGGCATGTCGCAGACCGACGCGCTGCTCGTGTCGGGCGTGTTCCCGGCGCTTGCGAACGTGCTCAGCATCGTGCGCAGCCGCTCGCTCGACATCATCGGGAGCATGGTGCTGCTCGGGATCGTGATCGGCGCCCTGGGCGCCGCCCTCGGGGGCGGGCCGCGCGTGATCCTGGTACGCGAGTCATTCGTCACCGGCGCCGCCGCGATCGTCTGCTTGGTGTCGCTCGGAGCGCCGCGGCCGCTGTTCTTCTACATCGGCCGGGACTTCGCGACGGGGCACGATCCCGTCCGCATCGCGGAGTTTGACGCGCTCTGGCAGATCCCGGCCGCGCAGCACGTGTTCCGCGTGTTGACGGCGGTGTGGGGGATCGGCTGGCTCGTGGAGGTCGGGCTCAAGGTACTGATCGTATTCAGCCTGCCGATTCCGCAGGCGCTCGTGGTCGGTCCCCTCGAGTCCGGCGCCTTCACCATCGTGCTGGTCTTGTGGACACTGCGGTATACGCGCGCGGCGAGACGCCGGGGCGAAGCGCGCCGGGCGGCCGCCGCCGGAGGCTCGGCCCCGCTGTCCCCGTAGCCAGCGCCCCGGATCGAAAGGCTCAGGGGGAGAGCAGCCGCGTCCCGCGTCCGGCGAGCCACTGCCGCACGTCGGCGGCATGGGCGCCCACCCACGCGGCGATCCGGCGCGCGGCCGCGGTGTTGCCGCTCTGGACGACGATCGCGTGCTCGACGTCGCTCACGGAGTCCTGTCCCCGAAGCAGTTGGCACGCGTACGTGCCGAGCGCGCCGCCCTGCGCGGTGGCATCGTCCTCCGGACTGTGGCCGGCGTAGTCCAGCATGTCCACGTAGAGCGCGAGGCAGGACTTGATGACATCCGGAAACTCCCGCGTGCAGTCGACCCAGGCACCGCCGCGGCCGCACGCGACGAGGGGAATCTCGGCGGGGGAGTCCGCCTGCGAGAGGCCGCCGTAGTGGGCGAAATGACCATCGTTGAGCACCAGTGCCATGGTTCCCCGCGCCGCCGGGTGCAGGGTCACGCCGGCGACGATCCCGTTGTTGTACCGGAGCACCCGGCGAAACGGGCTGGTCTCGTAGACGTCAACCAGGTCCCCTTGAGGGGTGAAGGTGCCGATCAGCAGGGCCGGGGACGGGCCCCTCAGCCCGGAGGCGCACTGGACGTCCATGACTCCCGTTGCGGACACGAGGACCGCGGCGCCCATCATGACCCGCACGTGCTGCGCAGGGCTCTGTCCCGTCGCGAGGACCGCGAGCGGCCCGCACATGAGACGCGCCGGCGCGTCCGCCGAGGCGGGCAGCGGGAGGGCGAGCACGAGGACCAGCAGCGCTCGGATCATCCGGAAGCTCATGGGTCCTCCTCTCGGGGCGCGCACCTCGCGGAATTCCTTAGACGGCCGCGGCCCGAACTCCCGCGGGGCGGCGGGGGACGCCGGCTGTGCTATACTGGCAGGTGGCCGTGCTAGGCGGGGAGCTAGCGGTTCCCTGTACCCGCAACCCGCTACAGCGGGGCTGAATTCCCGCCCGAGGCCTCATCTCTGAGGAACGGCCCGCGTAAGCGGTGAGGAGGATCGGGTCCCGCGCAACGAAATCTTACCAACCCCGCCAGGTCCGGAAGGAAGCAACGGTACGTAAGGCGTTTCGTGTGCCGTGGGGACACCTGGTCGGAGCTGGCTGCGTGGGGACCGCCTCGGAGAAGTTGTCGACGGTGGGTGCACGGCCAAGATCTTCCCGCATGCCCGCTCGGGTCTAGCCGGGCGGGTTTTGATAGAAGGCGAAGAGCGCCGCCAGGTTGTTGACGCCGTGCGCGATCATGCCGGGCACCAGCGAGCCGGAGTACTCGTAGGTGTAGGCGAGGACGAGGCCGAGCATCAGGATCGACAGCGCCGCGGCCGGTTCGAGGTGCGCGGCCGTAAAGAACAGCGCGCTCAGGAACGCCGCGAGGTGGCGATGCATGCGGCGGCGCAGCGCGCCGTACACCAACCCCCGGAAGAACAGCTCCTCGCCGATCGGCACGATGACGCCGACAAGCACCGCGATGCCCGCGAGTTCGACGGGCTGGTGCACCAGGGCGAGGACGCGAAACGCCGGCGTCCGGAGCTCGTCGCGCTGGACCAGAGTATTTGCGGCCTGATGCCCCATCCACAGCCCGAGGACGAACACGGTGGCGATCTGTCCCAGGTTGTTCCCGGCGATCGCCGCGACGGCGGCCGCGCCACCCTGCACCAGCGTGCGGCTCCATCGGCCGACGGTGAGGCCGAGTGACGCGAGGGGGAGTCGGTACTTGATCCGCGCGATGTAGAGCGCCGCCCCGGCGAAGACCGCGTCCTGGAGGACGGCGAGCGCCGCGATGATGGGAAGGGGCGGGAGAGGATCCGACGCGCCGCGGAACACGAAGGCGAGCGTCGGGATCGTTCCCGCGAAGAACAGCGTTAACCCGAAGATCTCCGCGCCGCCCCAGACGGGCGCGCGGGACGGCCGGATCACCAGGTAGGCCGGGACGGCGAGGGCCACGGCGGCCAGCGTGGCGACGGCCCACGCCGCCGCGCGCGCGAGACCGACGCGCGGCCGCGCGTCCAGGAACACGATGATCGCGGCGGCGGTGGAGATCGCGGCGAGGATCCGGAGCGGAATGCAGCACCTCCAGGAGTGGCCCTAAGGTTCGGCGAATACGTCGCGAGACCTGCGAGAGGTGAACGATCCGCGTTGTCTCACGTGTCCTTCTACCGGAAATGGCGGCCCCAGACGTTCGAGGACGTGTTCGGACAGGAACGCGTCATACGGACGCTCCAGAACGCGATCTCGTCCGGCCGCATTGTGCATGCGTACCTGTTCTGCGGGTACCGCGGGACGGGGAAGACGACCACCGCGCGTCTGCTGGCGAAGGCGCTGAACTGTGAGCACGGGCCCACGCCGACGCCGTGCAACGTGTGCGTCAACTGCCGCGCGATCAGCGACGGGACGTCCCTGGATGTGATCGAGATCGACGCCGCGAGCAATCGCGGCATCGATGAGATCCGGGACCTGCGTGAGAAGATTACCCGCGTGCCGGTGGGCAGCCGGTACAACGTGTACATCATCGACGAAGCCCACATGCTCACGACGGAGGCGGCGAACGCCCTCCTGAAGACCTTGGAGGAGCCGCCGGCGCACGCGGTGCTCGTGCTCGTGACGACCGAGCCGCACCGCCTGCCCGCCACGATCACGTCGCGCACTCAGCGGTTTGAGTTCAAGCGGATCCCACAGGCCACGATCGTCGAGCGGCTCCGGACCATCGCGGGTGAGGAAAAGTTCACGATCGACGACGACGCGCTGCGCCTCATCGCCCGGAGCGCCGACGGGGCGCTGCGCGACGCGGAGAGTCTGCTCGATCAGCTCGGCGCGTTCGGGCAGGGGACGGTGACGACCGCGGACGCGCTCGCTGTCCTCGGCGTGGTCGAGGAAGAGGTGACGCAGGAGCTGGCCGATGCGATCATCGCCGGCGACGCGGCGCGGTGCCTCGTGGCCGCGGGGCGGGCGGTCGACGAAGGACGCGACGTGCGGCAGCTGCTGCGGGGGCTCGTCGAGCAGTTCCGCGACCTGTTGGTGGTCGCCGTCGTGGCGGAGCCGCAGGGCATTCTCGAGACCAGTGACGCCCGGCTCGCGTCGCTGCGCGCCCAGAGCGCCAGGATCAACCCGGCCGCGGTGACGCAGAAGATCCGGCTGCTGGCCGCCGCCGAGGCCGAGGCCCGGCAGACGACGCAGCCCCGCATCGTGCTCGAGATGGCGCTCCTGCGCGCCGCGCGCCCTGAGATGGACCCGTCGCTCGAGGGGCTGGCGGCACGCGTCGCCGCGCTGGAGCACGGCGGTGCCTCGCCGCGCGATGCGGCGGGAGCGCCCCCGGCGCCGACGCCGGTGGAAGCCCCGCCTCCGCCCGCCGGTGCCGCGCGACGCGCGCCCAGCGTCCCGGCCGTGGGGACCCGCCGCCGGACCGCCGGCCTGCGCCGGCGGAATCGCACCGCGCGCCTGCGCGCGGTTCCCGGACGCGGAGCCGCGCCCGGTCCCAGCGGCCGCCGCGCCGGCACCGCCGGCCGCCGCTCCCGTGCCGGGCGCCGGGGCGGACGCGGTGAGCTTTGAGCTGCTCCAAAGCAAGTGGGGGCGCGTGATGGAGGACGTGAAGTCGCAGACGCGCACGGTGCACGCGTTCCTGCTGGAAAGCACGCCGCGGGAGCTCGCGGGCAACGAGCTCGTGCTCAGCGTGCGCCACCGCTTCCATATGGAGAATCTGCAGGACCGGAAGAATCGCATGATTGTGGAGGACGCGCTGGCGCGCGTGCTCGGCGCCCCCATGCGCCTGCGGTTTACCTTGGACGATACCCCGGCGCCCCCCGACGTGACGCCGGAGGAGCCCGCCGCGGCGGAGGACGTGCTGATCACCGAAGCGGTCCGTCGGTTCGGCAACCCGGTGCAAGAGGTCCGGCGCCCCGAATAGGGCCCCGTGCCTGTCCGTCATGCTCTCTTGGGAGTGAGCGATGTTCAACATGCAGAAAATGCTCAAGCAGGTCCAGAAGGTCCAGGAGGAAATGGCCCGGGTCCAGGAAGCCCTGGCGAATGAGCGCGTGGAGGGCACGGCCGGCGGCGGGATGGTCAAGGCGGTCGTGACCGGGCACGGGGATCTCGTGTCGATCTCGATCGATCCCAGCGTCGTCGATCCCCAAGACGTCTCGATGCTGGAAGACTTGGTGGTCGCGGCGACGGGCGAAGCACTGCGGAAGGCGAAAGAGGATGCCGCGGAGCGGATGAAGGCGGTCACCGGCGGGATGAACCTGCCGAACCTTCCCGGCCTCGGCGGATGAGCGCCCGATGTATACCTACGCGCCGCCGCTCGCGCGGCTGATCGAAGAACTCGGCAAGCTCCCCACGGTTGGGCCGAGGACCGCGCAGCGACTCGCGTTCTACATGCTGTCGATGCGGGACGAGGACGCGGAGGCCCTCGCGTCGGCGATCCTGGACTGCAAGCGCCGCATCAGACACTGTTCCGTATGCGGAAATATCACCGAGGCCGATCCGTGCGCGTTCTGCACGAACGGCCAGCGGGATCGGTCCGTGATCTGCGTGGTGGAGGACCCCCGCGACATCGCCGCCATGGAGCGCACCCGGGAGTTCAAAGGGGTCTACCACGTGCTGCGGGGGGCCATCTCTCCGCTCGACGGCATCGGCCCTGACGATCTCAGAATCGCCGAGCTGCTGGCGCGGGTCGCCGGCGGCGAGGTGCGCGAGGTGGTCGTGGCCACCAATCCCCGGGTGGAAGGCGAAGCGACCGCCCTCTATCTCTCCAAGGTGCTGAAACCGCTCGGCGTGCGGGTGACCCGGATCGCGCACGGACTGCCGGTGGGCGGTGATTTAGAGTACGCGGACGAGGTGACGCTCGCGCGCGCGCTCGAAGGCCGCCGCGACCTCTAGCGCGTCTTTCACCGTCTCTGCGCCGGCGGTCCTCCGAGATTACAGCCGTGCGTGACGGACCTGCCGCTTTTTCTCCCACGCAAGACGCGATCGCACGAAGCGGCGGTGGAGCGGATGCTCCCGCATCCAGTTCACATCGGCATTGTGCGTGCGGTAGGCGTCGATCACTTCCGGCGGCATGACCGCGTAGTCGGGTACCCGGCCCTCGCGCCACAGTTCGAACAAACACCGTGACAGGAAGATCGGTCCCGTGGTTCGTGAAATGTGGTGCTCCAAATGCAGCCCGTGACGCGCGGCCGCATGCGGCAGCCGTTCCACAATGGCGGTGATCACGGGGTGAGCCGGGTAGGGCGCGTAGAGGAATGAGTTGTTGACCGCGTCGGTCGGCCACCGCGGCGCCCCGGACAGCAGGCGCTCGATCGACATGCCGACCCGAATGGTCATCCCGTGCACGCCTTCCAGCAGGGCATGCGTCCCATGCGCCGCGCCGCGCAGCAAGTCGGTGATCGGCCGAGTACAACGGGAATCCATATCCGTGTACACGCCGCCGTAATGATGCAGGATCGCGTAGCGTCCGACATCCGCGCGCTGGATCGGGTACGGGTAACGCTGATAGAGGCGCGACAGCTGCGGATAATGCGCGTGGAGCAGCTGCGAGATGTCCGTGTCGGTCCAGATCCGGTGCACCGCGCTCGCATTCATGGTACGCCAGGACTCCGCGAATCTCCGATAGTGTCCCGGGGTCGCGTCTAGACCCTGGAGCCAGATTTGGTGGATCTGCAAGCGCGCACGGCATCGGCCGCTCCCGAAGGAACTCACTGAGCCTCGGATGGCTTGGATGGCTCCGGGACGCATCCGTCTGCGGCACCCCGGTTCGTGTTCTGCCGAGAGCCCCCCGAACGGCCCCGGCGGGCCGCGGCCCCTCCCGGGGCCGTGGAAACGTGGCGCCGCGGTCCTGGCGCCGACGGGGGGACGCCAACTAGCATGCGCACGCCATCTTATTGTTACCCGTTTCGCGCCGCGGGAATCATGTAGGGGGGCCCCTGGATCTGGGTGCGGTCCCGCCTCGGTCGCATAGGCGCGCGCTCAGACACGCACCGTCACGGGGGTACTGATGGCCGAAGACGTCAAGAAAGTTGAAGGGCCCAGCGTTCCGGTGCCCGGCGTTGGCGCGCGCGAGCTCGAAATTGCCCGCGAGCCGAACCCCGTCCTCAAACTTCTTCGAGTGCTGGGGCCCGGGCTCGTCGCCGGCGCGTCGGACGACGACCCTTCGGGAGTGGGCACATACGCCGTCGCGGGCGCGTCGTTCGGCTTTGCGACGCTCTGGACGACTCTTATTACCCTTCCCGATGATGATGGCGACGCAGTTTATCGCCGCGAAAGTTGGGATGGTGACGGGGAAAGGGCTCACGGCGGTTCTGCGCGAGCATTACCCCCGCGCGGTGCTGTATCCGGCGATTCTCGGATTGGCCATCGCCAATACGATCAACGCGGGCGCCGACATCGGCGCGATCGGGGCCGCCGTCAATCTGCTGATCCCCGTGCCGATCGTCGCGCTGATCGTCCCGATCGCGCTGCTCATTCTCGCGCTCCAGGTATGGGGCTCCTACCGGATGATCGCCGGCGTCTTTAAATGGATCACCCTCGCGCTGCTGGCGTACATCGGGGCGGCGCTGTTGCCAGGCCGCATCTGCTCGACGTGCTGCGCGGCACCTTCGTGCCCACGTTGCACTTCAACGGGGCATTTCTTTCAGTCTTGGTGGCGTTGCTAGGCACGACGATTTCGCCGTACATGTGGTTTTGGCAGGCGAGTCAGGAAGTCGAGGAGCTGATCGCGATCGGCCAGCGCCGGCTGTGGCAGCGCCGGGGCGCGACCGATCGCGAGTTGAGCTACGCGGCATGGGACGTGAACCTCGGCATGCTGCTGTCGAATCTCATCGCGTACAGCATTATCCTGACGACCGCGGCCGTGCTGTTTGTGCACGGGAAGACGCATATCAGTTCCGCCCGGGACGCGGCCGAGGCCCTGCGTCCCTTTCTCGGGAACGCCGCCCCGGTCTTGTTCGCCGTGGGGCTCATCGGGGCGGGGTTTCTGGCGGTGCCGATCCTCACGGGGTCGACAGCGTACGCGCTCGCGGATGCATTTGGCTGGCGGGCCGGCTTGGATCGCAAACCGAACCGGGCGGTCGAGTTTTACGCGGTCATCGTCGGGGCGACCCTGATCGGGATGCTCATCAACTACGTGGGCATCAATCCGATCGACGCCTTGTTCTGGACCGCGGTCATCAACGGGGTGCTCACCCCGCCGCTTCTGATTCTCCTGATGCTGATCTCGAACAATCCCAAGGTGATGGGCACGCGGGTCAACGGGCGGGCCCTGAACGTGATCGGGTGGGCGACGGCCGTCCTCATGTCGATCGCCGTCATCGCGTTCTTCGCGACGCTTCGGTAGCCTCGTTGGCGGGGAGGACCGGGCGGCCGCGGCGCCGTCAGGGAAGCCGCACCTCGCCGACCTGCCCGTTGATCGCCACCTCCGTTCCAAACGGTCGCGAGAGCGACGCGAAGCCGGCGAGGATCTCATCGGCGGCCGGCCCGGTCGCCAGCCGCGGCGTGCCGCGTTCCGGCCACGACGTGCCGAAGCCCAGCGAGATGGGATGCAGACGGATCTCTACCAGCCTCCGGTCTTCGAACACGCAGAGGGGAAGCACGGCTTCCCAGTAGAGCCGGTCGGCCACAAAGCTCTGCGTGCCGTCCTTGGACAGCTCGCGAAAGACCTCGGGCACCGTGCGGCTGGGATCGACCCGCAGCGATTCGTAGTCGTCGGCCGCGAGCCGCCGCAGGTACTCGAACTGAAAGATGTAATTGCCGAGCGAGTAGAAGATGGGCTTGCCCCGGTACAGTTCCAGGCCCCGGAGCAGGTGCGGACCGTGGCCGATGACCATGTCGGCGCCGGCGTCAATCGCGGCCCGGGCGAACGTCGTGATGAAGTCGGACGGCAGCCAGCGTTCGGCGCCCTGCTCGTGCGCGTGAATGCTGACCAGGGTCAGATCCGACATTTCCCTCGCGGCCCGGACGGCCCGCATGTTGGCGGCCAGGTCGCCCTCGTGCGGCACCGTGCGGACTCCGAACTCCTCGCCCACGAGGAACGACCGGTCGGCGAAGACGAACTCGCCCTCGCGCTTGCGCGGGTGGTCAAATCCCATTCGGATGCGATGCTGCCGCTGGCGCTCGACGCCGGTCCGCTCGGCGATGCGCTGCACCGCGTCCATGTGTTCCTGGTCGACGACGTACAGCGTGTCGAAGCGCTGTGGATTGAGCCCCGGGCGGCCGGGCGTGTCGGGACTCTGCGGGCCGCCGCGCTGCCCCGGCGAGAACGTCGAGGCGCACGCGACGAGTCCGATCCGCCCGCGCGGCGTCTCAAGGAACGCGGGGAGCCGGGCCTCGGCCAGGGTTCGGCCGGCGCCGGCGCAGACGAATCCCAGCGCCGCGAGCGCGTCGAGCGTCCGCGTGCATCCTTCCTCGCCGTAGTTGAGGGTGTGATTGTTGGCGAACGCGGTGAGATTGAAGCCCATGCGCATGAGATCGGCGGCGACCGCAGGCTCCGCGGAGAGGTTCATCCCGCCGCTCTCGACGACGGGCGTGCCGCGATAGTCGCTCAGCACGATTTCCAAGTTGGTGAACTTGACGTCCGCCGACTGGAGGAGACGCACCATCTCGGTAAACGCCGGGTCGTCGTACGCCGGCATCCGCCGCGCAATGATCGAGTCCCCCGTGGCGGTCACCGTGATCCGCTTGGGCATCCCATCCCCCTTATCGACCGGGCCGTCGCGATGTTGCAGGGTCCTTCAGACCGGAGGACTTCCTTCCCTCCCGCGGGCATTCGCGCGGACCCGGCGTCCCCCGCGCCGTCGCCGCCGGCATGCGGAGGCCTCCGGGGGCCGGCGGTACGATCGTCGATGGCGTGATGCGCTGCCTTGCCTGGACGCCACCCGCTTGGGTATACTGGGCCGCGGTGAGCGTATGGAGTTCATTAGCCCAACTCACGGCAGACTCAGTTTTGACCGCATGTTTCAGCATCTTGTCGGCTATATGCAGGAGCAGCCAGATCAGCGATACCACCTGATCATCGGCACCGACTCGCTGCTGGGCGACGATACCTGCTTCGTGACCGCGGTGGTGATCCATCGGGTCGGGCGAGGCGGGCGCTACTTTTACCACAAGTTCCGCAACCGCAAGATCGAGAGCCTCCGGCAGCGCATCCTGTACGAGACGTCGCTCAGCCTCGAGACGGCGAGCCAGCTCAGCGCGGAGCTGGCCAAGAACGGGGTGAGCGAGCTGCCGGTCGAGATTCATCTCGATGTCGGCGACCGCGGGGAGACGAAGCGCATCATCCGCGAGGTCGTCGGGATGGTGCAGGGCAGCGGGTACGCGGCGGTGACCAAGCCGGACAGTTACGGCGCGAGCAAGGTCGCCGACCGGGAGACCGGCAAGTCGTCGGTGCGGGTGCGCGCGCACACGCGGATGACGGCGCCGCGCCGCGCCGCCGGCGAGTAGGCGCGGGCGAGCCAAGACCGCACCCTCAGGAGGCCCTGTGACCCCACGGACGATGGTGGAAAAGATCTGGGACGCGCACGTCGTGCACCGCGGCGACGGTGAACCCGATCTCCTGTTCGTCGACATGCACCTCGTCCACGAAGTCACCTCACCGCAGGCGTTCGAGGGCCTCCGGATGCATCACCGGCGCGTGCGCCGTCCGGACCTGACGTTCGCGGTGCTCGACCACAACGTGCCGACCTGGCCGCGCACGCAGCCGATCACCGATCCGGTGAGCAAGACGCAGATCGAGGCACTCGAGCGCAACGCCCCCGAGTTCGGGGTGCGCCTCGAGGGTCTCCTCAGCCAGCGCCAGGGCATCGTGCACATCATCGGGCCGGAGCTCGGCCTCACCCTGCCGGGGATGTTGATCGTGTGCGGGGACAGTCATACGGCGACCCACGGGGCGCTCGGCGCGCTCGCCTTCGGGATCGGCACCTCCGAGGTGGAGCACGTGCTGGCGACGCAGATGCTGCCCCAGCGGCGGCCGAAGACGATGGAGATCCGGGTGGAGGGGACGCTCCCGCCCGGTACCACGCCGAAGGACCTGATCTTGGGCATCATCCGGACGATCGGGGTCGGCGGCGGCATGGGCCACGTGGTCGAGTACACCGGGTCGACGATCCGGGCCCTTTCTATGGAAGGGCGCATGACGGTCTGCAATATGACGATCGAGGGCGGGGCGCGTGCCGGGCTTATCGCTCCGGACGACACGACGTTCGCCTACTCCGAGGGCCGGCCCTACGCGCCGCAGGGCGCGTCGTGGGCCCGCGCCGTGGAGTACTGGCGGAGCCTCCCGACTGATCCGGGTGCGACGTACGACGCGCAGGTCGACGTGGACGCGAAGACGATCGAGCCGTTTGTGACGTGGGGCACGAATCCCTCACAGTCCGAGCCGGTGACCGGCCGCGTGCCCGACCCGGCCGCGCAGGTCGATCCGCGCGCGCGGGCCGCGGTGGAGCGGGCGCTCGCGTACATGGCCCTCCGGCCGGGGACGCCGATTCAGGAGATCGCGGTCGACCGCGTGTTCATCGGGTCCTGCACCAACGCGCGTCTCGAGGACCTGCGGGCGGCCGCGCGCATCGCGGAGGGCCGGACGGTGAATCCGTCGGTGCGGGCGCTCGTGGTGCCGGGCTCGCAGCAGGTCAAGGCTGCGGCGGAGCGAGAAGGGCTTGACCGGATCTTCCTCGGCGCCGGGTTCGAGTGGCGCGAGGCGGGGTGTTCGATGTGCCTCGGGATGAATCCCGATATTCTCGGCGCGGGCGAGCGGTGCGCGTCGACCTCCAACCGTAATTTCGAAGGCCGGCAGGGACCCGGAGGCCGGACGCACCTGGTCAGTC
Source organism: uncultured Bacillota bacterium (assembly GCA_963787105.1). Taxonomy (GTDB): domain Bacteria; phylum Sysuimicrobiota; class Sysuimicrobiia; order Sysuimicrobiales; family Segetimicrobiaceae; genus JAJPIA01. Next base: position 47,962 of record CAWBBU010000001.1, on the reverse strand, counting down.
CTCCGATGGCGGCCGCCGCGGCGATCGCCGGCCACTTCGTGGATATCCGGGAGTGGGGGGCCGCGCGATGAAGCCATTCACCAGCCATACCGGGGTGGCCGTGCCGTTCGATCGCGCGGACGTGGACACGGATCTGATCATCCCCGCGCGCTACTTGAAGCGCATCGAGCGCACCGGCTACGGCGACGTGCTGTTTCAGAGCCTGCGGTATCTTCCCGACGGCTCCCCGAACCCCGAGTTCGTGCTGAACCGGCCGCAGTACCGGGAGGGATCGGTGCTCGTGGCCGGGCGGAACTTTGGCTGCGGCTCGTCACGGGAGCACGCGACGTGGGCGCTCCAGGACTATGGCTTCTCGGTGGTGATCGCGCCGTCGTTCGCCGACATCTTCACGAACAACGCGGCGCAGGTTGGTCTCTTGACGGTGGTGCTCCCCGAGGCGCGGATCCGCGAGATTCTCGAGACCGCCGCGACCCGCGAGGGCTACCAGCTGACGGTGGATCTCGAGGGACAAACCGTGGTTGACGGGTTCGGCCGGCGGGACCGGTTCGAGATCGATGCCTTCAAGCGGCACTGCCTGCTGAACGGGCTCGATCCGATCGGTCTGACGCTGGAGCATGAAGCCGAGCTCGTGCGGTTCGAGGCGGGACGGCCGGACTGGATGCCGCGCGTTTCGGTCGAGGGGTAGCCCGCGGCGGTCGGTGGGCGTGCGCGTTAGCGGACGGGCGCCGTGCGCGGTCGGAGTTCGGTCATGCCACCGAGGTACGGCACGAGAGCGGTCGGGACCCGCACGCTCCCGTCTTCCTGCTGATAGTTCTCCAAAATCGCGACAATCGTCCGCGGCACCGCGAGCGCCGTTCCGTTCAGCGTGTGCACGAACTCCGTCCCCCGCTCGCGCCGCCGGAGGCGGATATTGAGCGCGCGCGATTGGAAATCGGTGCAGTTGCTGCACGACTGTGTTTCCCCGTAGGCCCCGCGCCCGGGCATCCACGTCTCGATGTCGAACTTGCGCGCCGCGGGGTCGCCGAGGTCGCCGGCGGCGATGTTGACGACGCGGTACGGCAGGCCGAGCGCCTGCCACAGCCGCTCCTCCACGCCGAGGAGATGCTCGTGCTCTTCCCACGACCGGTCGGGGTGGGCGTACGAGAACATCTCGACCTTGTCGAACTGGTGCACCCGGTAGATTCCCCGCGTGTCCTTGCCGAGCGCGCCGGATTCCCGGCGAAAGCACGTCGAGACCCCGCACAGGCGGATCGGCAGCGCGGCGTCGTCCAGCACCTCGCCGGCGTACATGGCGCCGAGGGCCATTTCCGAGGTCCCGGTCAGCGCGAGATCTTCACCCTCGACCCGGTAGACCATCTGGTCGTCGAGCTGCGCGCCGCCCATCATGGCGAGAAGGTGCTCCCGGCGGACGAGCACCGGCGTGATCGTCGGGGAGAACCCCTCCGCGACCAGGCGGTCGACCGCGTAGCGGATCAGGGCCAGCTCGAGCAGGGCGCCGTCCCCGCGCAGGAAGAAGAACCGCGAGCCCGACACCTTGGCGCCCCGTTCCATGTCGAGCAGGCCGAGCCGGGTGCCGAGTTCCACGTGGTCCCGCGGGGGAAATGGAAACGTGGGGAGTTCCCCTTCGAGGCGGAGGACCTCGCTGTGCTCGGCGCCCCCCGCGGGGACCGACGCATGCGGCGGGTTCGGAATCAGCGCGAGCGCGGCGCCGAGCGCCGCTTCCGCCGCGGCGAGGGCGGGCTCCTCGGCCTTGATCTCGGCCGCGAGCCGCTTCATCTCGTCGATGCGCGTGCTGCGCGCCTCGCCGGTGAGGCGCGGGATCTCTTCGGACGCGCGCTTCTGCGCCGCCCGCAGCTCCTCGACGCGGTGCAGGTGCTCCCGCCGCGTCCGGTCGAGTGCCAGCACCTGGTCGACCAGCCCCGGGTCGAGTCCGCGCGTCGTCATCGACGCGCGGAAGAGGTCTGGCTGCTCGCGCAGCAGCCGGAGATCGATCACGAGAGGGCGTCCACCGGCACCGGCTACCGCCGCGCCGCGGTCTCGAGGACCTGCCGCGCCGCCAGCAGGCCCGCGTTGATTTCGACCGGATGTCCCAGGTCGCCGAGCGAGCGGCCGAGCGCTTCGAGGCCGGTCAGCAGCCACTCCGGCAGCATGTAGCCGAGGTGGCCGATCCGGACGGTCGTTTGGTCCAGGCGGCCGATGCCGGCCCCCAGCACGACGTCGTACGCGTCGCGCGCGCGCGCGACGACCGCCCGTCCCTGGATGCCGTCCGGCATGACGACCGGCGTCACCGTGTCCACCGCGTACGCGTCCGTCGGCGAGCGTCCGGAGGCCCATGCCGCGGACCCCCGCGCGGGCGGTGCGCGCCAGGCGGCGGTGGCGCTCGAACACCTGCGGCAGTCCCTCGTGCAGGATCAGGCCGACCGCCGCATGGACGCGCGAACACGATGCTCAACGGCGGGGGTAAACGGCGTGGACGGTGAGGCCGCATCGATCTGCGTCCGCGCCTTGCGCAGGTCGAAGTAGAACTTCGGCAGGGTGGACCGCTCGGCCGCCTGCCATGCCCGCGCGCTCACGCTGACGAACGCGAGGCCCGGCGGGCTCATCAGCGCCTTCTGGGAGCCGGTGACGGCGACGTCGACGCCCCAGCCGTCGGTGTCGAGCGGGACCGCGCCGATCGAGCTCACCCCGTCCACCATGAGGAGCGCCGGATGATCGCGCGAGCGCCTCGCGCACGCCGCGCACGTCGTTCAGCACGCCCGTGCTGGTCTCGCTCTGCGTGACCAAGCACCGCGCGGTACTCCCGGCGCGTATCCGCCCGGAGCCGCTCCGCGACGGCCCCCAGCGGCGTCGGCTGGCCCCATTCCGCCTCGGCGCGGTCGACGCGCACGCCGTATTGCTCGGCGATCACCGCCCATCGCTCGCAGAAGCTGCCGTTATTGACCGACAGCACACGATCGCCGGGCGACAGGAAGTTGACGATCGCGGCCTCCAACCCGCCCGTGCCGGACGAGCTCAGCGGGATGATCTCATTCTTCGTCTGGAAGATCGTCTTGAGGCCGTCGAGGATCTCCCGGATCATCCGGCCGAACACCGGGCCGCGGTGATTGATCATCTGCCGGTCCATCGCCTGCAGCACTTCGGGCGGCAGCGGGGTGGGGCCGGGAATCAGCAGGGTGGTCCTGGTCATCGCGCTCCCCCTCGTGGTGCGTGTGGCGCGGTCCGATACGGACGCGCGCGTCTCGCTGAAACGAAAGTGCTCCCGCCGTGCGGAGGCGAGAGCATCACCGCGGTGTCAACACAGTTCCAGGCAGCCGCGCCTGGTACTCGACAGCGATCACGCGCGCCGTCCGGATGCGCTCCGAGTCGCGGGGTGTGCGCGGAGCGGCATGACCGAAGCGTTACGGCCATCCACCGCGTCTTGGAGCGTACCAGGATGATACCATCCACCGGCGCGGGGCGTCAACGCGGGCGCGCGGGCGGCGCGTGATTCGCGAGGGAATCGCGACGGACTCGGGGAACCTTGGGCACATGCGACTCCTCGGTCGGCCCCTGGCCATCCTGCTCGCGATCGGCGTGCTCGGTGTCATGCCCGTCCGCACGGCGGACGCCTTCGGCTATTCGATTACCGATGTTCCCAACGCGTATGCGACGTACGCCCAGGGCATCAACAACTCCGAGCAGGTCGTGGGCGGATACGTGGACGCGCGCTTCAGGAGTCATGGATTCATCTGGCGGCGGACCAACAGTTACTCCGGGACCGCCACGCCGTTCGATGTCGCGGGCGCGGTGGAGACGTACGGCCGCGGCATCAACCGCACGAGTCAGATCGTCGGGTATTTTATTGACACGGGCGGCAAGCATCACGGCTTCCTGCGCGCGGCGGCCGGCGCCGTGACCCCGCTTGATGCCACCGGCGCGACCGACACCTACGCCCTGGGGATCAACGACGCGGGAGAGGTGGTCGGATGGTTCACGGACGCGGGGGGCCGCGATCACAGCTTCCTTCATAACCCAACGACCGGGGCCTTCACCACCATTGATGTCCCGGGCGCGGTGAGCACGTACGCCGAAGGCGTGAACGCCACCGGCGAGATCGTCGGATGGTTCCGCGATGCACGCCGCCAAGACCACGGATTCCTCCGCAATGCGACGACCGGGGCGTTCACCACCGTCGACACACCGGGCGCGTTCGAGACCTACGCGTATGGCATCAACAGCGCCGGAAAGATCGTCGGATGGGCGATGACCCAAAACGGTCTGGGCGCCTCCTTCATTCGCACCCCGGCCGGCGCCATCACCTATCTCGACACGGTCGCGCCCTGCTGTACCTATGCCCAGGGCATCGACGACTCAGAGCGGATCGTCGGATACTGGAGTTCGGGCGTGTTTCCCGCACGGGACCATTCCGCGGAACCCCAAACGCACGGATTTGTCTGTTTGACTACGGGGGATCCGCACTACGTCTGTTACGTCCATCCGCAAGTCGGCACGCGGTGAAGACGGCGGCGGCCGGCCGCCGCGAACGGCACGTTCTCCGGGTCCTCTTCCGGCGACGCAATTGAGCGGGGAAACAGGTCTTATCCGCTGTCCGTAGAATGCAGGGGCGGTATCTTCCAGGGGAAGGCACGGCCATGTAGTCGACGCACGACCCTCAGAGGTGCGGACATGCGCAGATCTGTGCTGGTTTGGATAGCAGTATGCGTCACGGCGGTGCTCCCGGCCGCCTTCGGAGTGGACCGCGGCATCGCCGCGAGCCCGGCCGGGGCCGCCTTTCCGACCGGCAACATCACGATTACGATGTTCGGCAGCGACGAGGCCCCGCAGTTCCAGCTCGAGCAGAGCTTGATCGCTGGGTGGAACAAGGCGCACCCGAACGTGACCGTGCAGGCCCAGCAGGCGCCCCTCGGTCCGGCGTTTCAGAAGCTCTCGACCGCAGCTGCCGGCAGGGAGTGGGCCGACGATCTTCTCGGTGTTCGAGCCCTGGATCGAGGGGTTCTACCCGTACATGGCGCCGGCGAATCCGGCCGCCTTCGGGCTCCCCAGCATAAGTCAAATTTATGCCTTGTATCTCCCGCACTCGCTCGATGCGCAGAGCCGGCAGGGCCAGATTTACTGCCTCCCGAGCGCCGCTCCGTCGTGGAGTCTGCTCATCAACAGAGCGGAGTTCACGGCGGCGGGTCTCAGGATCCCGCAGGACGTCCCGCACACGTGGGCGCAGGTTGCCGCCCTGCAGAAGCGGCTGACGAAGTATGACAGCAATCATCACCTCGTTCAGCGCGGCTTCGGCGTCCGGTACACCGCGGGTCCTCAATGGTACTCGATGCTGTTCGTCGCGTCCGTCGAGTCACAGGGCGCGCAGGTGCTGGACAGCAGCGGGAATCCGCTGCTCACGTCCGCGGCGGCCGCGAAGGCGATGCAGATTTTCCAGGAGACCGCGGTCGATCCGTCCGTCACCAAGGCCGTCCAGACGTCGCCGTATCAGGATTTTGCCGACGGCCTCGACGTCATGTCGTACGGCGGCGCGAACGCGCTCAGCTTTGCCCAGCGCCTCAACCCGAAGCTCACGGGCCACGTCTACGTCTCGCAGCTCCCGAGCTTGTCCGGGCAGGTCGGGGGATCGCCCAAGTACTCGTTTGACTATTGCGTGAGTAAGAGCGCGTCCGCCGACGAGCAGTACGCGGCCTGGAGTCTCATCGACTACATGACAAACCACGGCGATCTGTATTGGACGACGACCGGCGCGGTGCAGCCGCGGCGGAACTTTTTCACCTCCAGCGCAGTAAAAAATACCCCCTTCATCAGCGTCTTTGAGAACGAGCTGGTCCATGCGCAGGCGCTTCCCGAGACCAGCCACTGGGGTCAGCTGCAGCAGGCGATTCAGGACGGCGTTCAAAAGGTCGTGTTCAAGCAGGAGCCGATCTCGCAGGCCCTCCCGGAGATGCAGAAGGAGTATTTGCAGTCGATTGGCAAGTAGCGGGCCGGACAGTCGCCCGCGGGAGCCGCGCGATCGTGCGGTGCCGGGAGGTCGTGAGCGCCCGGCCCGCGGGTTGAACTGGGTCGTCGAGGTCGTACCCTGTTGCTCCCTCTGCCACGGGAATCCACGGGCAGAGGGAGCAGCAGCACGGTGCCGGCCGCGTCCTCTCGCGGGACGCTCGGGACGCGCCGACATGTACCCGCAAACGTGAACGCTGCAAAGGGCTTCTCGGTTGACCGTAGAACTCAGCCAAGCACCGTCAGGCGAGAACAACGGACGCACTCTACCACAGTCCCTCAGGGGTGAGAATCGTGCATAGATCGCTTCTCGTGCGGATCGCAGTGTGCTTGACGGCCGTGCTCCCGGCCGCCTTTGGAGTGAACAGCAGCATCGCCGCGAGCCCGGCTGGAGCCGCCTTCCCGACGGGCAACATCACGATCACCATGTTCGGCAGTGACGAGGAGCCGTCGTTCCAGTTCGAACAGAACTACATCGACCAGTGGCAGAAGATGCACCCGAACGTGACCGTGCAGGCGCAGCAGGCCCCTCTCGGCCCGGCATTCCAGAAGCTCTCGACGGAACTGCCCTCCGGCGGCGGCCCGACGGTCTTCTCGGCCTTCGAACCGTGGATCGAGGGGTTCATCCCGTACATGGCGCCGGCGACTCCGGGCCCGTTCGGGGTGCCGAACGTGGGCCAGATCTATGCGGAGTACCTCCCGCACTCGCTCGACGCGCAGAGCCGGCTGGGCCAGATCTACTGCCTCCCGAGCGTGGCGCCGGCGTGGAGCCTGTTCATCAACAAGCCGGAGTTTACCGCCGCGGGGCTTCGGATTCCGGAGGACGTGCCGCACACCTGGGCGCAGGTCGCCGCCCTCCAGAAGAAGCTGACGAAGTACGACAGCAACCACCACCTCGTCCAGCGGGGGTTCGGCATCCGGTACACCGCCGGCCCTCAGTGGTACGCGATGCTGTTCGTCGCGTCCGTCGAATCGCAGGGCGCGCGGGTGCTGGACTCGAGCGGGAACCCGCTCTTGACCTCGGCCGCGGCGGCCAAGGCGATGCAGATCTTTCCGGATGTCGCGGTCGAGCCGACCGTCACCAAGGACGTCCAGACATCGCCCTACCAGGATTTTGCCGACGGCCTGGACGTGATGTCGTACGGCGGCGCGAACGCCCTCAGCTTCGCCACGCGCCTGAACCCCAAGCTCGAGGGGAACGTCTACGTCTCGCAGCTCCCGAGCCTGTCGGGGCAGATCGGGGGGTCCCCCAAGTACTCGTTCGACTACTGCGTCAACAAGAGCGCATCCGCCGACGAGCAGTACGCGGCCTGGAGCCTCATCGACTACATCACGAGCCAAAGCGGCGTCCGTTGGCAGAAGCTCGGCTCGGTGTCACCGCGGAAGACCTTCTTCTCCTCACCCGAAGTGAAGGACACGCCGTTCATCGGCGTATTCGAGGCTGAGCTGGCCCACGCGCAGGCGCTTCCGCAGACCAGCCACTGGGGACAGCTGCAGCAGGCGATTCAGGATGGCGTTCAGAAGGTCGTGTTCAAACAGGAAGCGGTATCGCAGGCGCTCGACGAGATGCAGAAAGAGTACCTGCAGTCGATCGGCAAGTAGCGGGCCGGACATCGGCCGGCGCTGAGGTGACTGCGAGCATGCGGCTCCGCGAAGGCTGTGACCTTCGCGGAGCCGCGTCGCGGTGTCGGCGGCCGTGAGCACCGAGGGGACCGCGCGCGCGCTCGGCCGCGAGCGCGCACCGGCGAGCGGCGTCGTGATGCGGTTTCGCCGCCGGTGGCTCGGCCCGATGCAGCCGTGGTGGGGGTTTGTCTTCACCCTGCCGATGCTTGGGCTGCTGGCGTGCTTCAAGTTCTGGCCGATGGCGTACGCCGGCCTGCTCAGCCTGACCGACGCGAACCTCACCCAGCGCACCCGGCACTTCATCGGCGTTCAGAATTACGCGCGGCTCGGCCATGACACGGCGTTTCTCGGGGCGCTCGAGACGACGGCGCACTACGTCGGCGAGACCATCGCCGTGTCGATGGTGCTTGGCCTCGGCTTGGCGCTGCTGTTGAACCAGCGGGTGCCGGCGCGGGGGCTGTTTCGCACGTTGATCTTTCTGCCGGCCGTCGTGCCGCTCATCGTCGTGCCCATCCTCTGGCAGTTTCTGTTCAACGCGTACGGGCTCGTCAACGACGGGCTGACGCGCCTCGGGATCCCGGCGGTGAACTGGCTCTTGTCCACGCAGGGGGCGGTGCCGGCGCTCGTCATCGCGACGACCTGGCGGTTGACACCCCTGTGCATGGTCATTTATCTCGCGGGGCTCCAGACGATTCCAAACGAGCTGTATGAGGCCGCCAAGGTCGACGGCGCCAGCGCCGTGCGGCGGTTCCGGTCGATCACGGCGCCCCTGCTTCGACCGACCCTGCTGGTCGTCGTCGTGTTCTCGATCACGCTCACGGTGCAAAACTTCGTGCTGTCACTCGTGATGACCGGCGGCGGGCCGGACAGCGCGACGACGACGCTGTCGCTGTTTGTCTACCAGACCGGATTCCTGGGCTTCCGGATGGGCTACGCGTCCGGGGCCGCGATCGTGATGCTGGTGATCATCGTGGCGATCACGCTCATCAGCCTGCGTGTGTTTCGGCCCGCGGACTAGCGACATGATGCACCCACAGGCGGCGGTTCCCCGTTCGCAGGCGCGCGGCGCGCGCGCGCGCCGCGCTGGCGCAGGGCGCCGTGCTCGTGCTGCTCGCGCTCGCCGCGGTGGTGTTCCTGATCCCGATCTTTTGGATGATCTCCACGTCGCTGAAATCGAACGCCCACGTGTTCGACCTTCCAATTCAGTGGATCCCGAGCCATCCGCTCTGGAGCAACTATCCCACGGCGTACACGACCGTTGGCTTCACCCGCTACTTCCTCAACAGCGCGCTCGTCACCGGGAGCGTGACGCTCATCAACGTGACGCTCTCGGCCCTCGCGGGCTACGGGCTCGCGAAGTACCGCTTCCTCGGCCACCAGTTCGTGCTCGTGCTGATGCTCGCGACGCTGATGCTGCCGCTCGAGGTGATCATGGTGCCGCTCTACCTGACCGTGGAGCAGCTGCGGTGGCTGAACAGCTACCAGGGCATGATCGTTCCCGTCGCGGCGAACGCGTTCGGCGTCCTGATGATGCGGCAGTACTTCCTGTCGCTCCCGGACGATCTGATCGCGGCGGCCCGGATCGACGGCGCGGGGCACCTCCGGACGTTTCTCCGCATCGGCGTGCCGCTTGCGTGGCCGGCGATCCTCACGGTGGCCGTCCTGATCTTCCAGTCGACCTGGGACGACTTCATCTGGCCGTTCCTGATCATCAGCGACACCTCGAAGGCGACCGTCCCGCTCGCGGTGCAGCTGTTCCAGTCCGCGGAGACGTCGAACTTTCCGGAGTTGATGGCGGTCTCGCTTGATCGCGTCGCTGCCGCTGACCGTGCTGTTCCTCGTGTTTCAGCGTCAGATCATCGGCGGCGTGGTGACGACGGGGCTGCGTCAGTAGGCGACGGCGGGCGGCGGGGAGCGTGGAAATTCACCACAGGAGGAGCGACGTGCTGCGGCACACCGTCCTGTTCATTCATCGAGACACGATCACGGAGGAGCAGAAGTTCGCGATGCTGCGCGGGCTGGCGTTTCTCCGGATGGAATGCGCCGGGGTGCGCGCCGGCGACTACGGCACCGACCTCTTCGGCGGCTCGAGCCCGCTGCACGCGGTGCCGCCGTGGAAGCGGACCCCTCGGTGGCGCGCGCGCCGCGAGGGCCCGCCGTGCAACTACGACGCGGCGCTGCACCTTGATTTTGACGACGAAGCGGGCATGGCCCGGTACAACGGGGACGCGGCGCACGGCGCCGTGGCGCGCTTCAACGCCCAGGTGAACGTGGATGGGCTGACGGCGCGTATCGATTGGCGCTACGAGGGCCCGCCTCTCGTCCGGCGGGCCGCCGTGCGTCATACGGCGCTGTTCGTCTGGGCGGACGACGCGCCGGCCGCCGCGCGGTCGCGCGCGCTCGGGGCCGCGCGCGGGCTCGGGAAGGCGCCCGGGATCGAGGCCGCGGCGGTGGGGGAGGGCGTCGGCGCCGCCGCGGCCGACTTTGACTGGCTCGTGGATCTGCAGTTTCCGGACACCGCGGCGGCGCACGCGGTGGTCGGCGGCAGCCCGTACGCGGAGGCGATGCGCGTGATCGCCCCGGCGACGAAGTACGAGTGGACCGCTCGAATCACCCACGTCATGCGGGGGTATTGAGGATGCCGCCACTGCGCCACTCCGTCATCTGGCTCTTGCGCGACACGACGACCCCCGAGCTGCGCGTCGAGATGCTGAAGGGCCTGGCGTTTCTCCGGATGGAATGCCTCATGGTCCGGACCGGCGACTACGGGGATGATCTCTTCGGCGGGTCGCGCGGGCTCGCGGCGGTGCCGCACGGCGGGCGCACTCCGGTCTGGCGGCGCGGCTCGGAGGGCCCACCGAGCAACTATGACGTCGCACTGCACCTCGACTTCGACGACTGGGCCGAGCACGACGCGTATTCGGCCGATCCCGCGCACGGGGCCGGGTCCCGGTTCAACGAGTCGGTGGGGTGGGACGAGCTCACGGCGCGCGTCGACTGGTACGGGGCGCCGCCGCCGACTCACGGGCATGTCAAGCACGTCGCCATGTTTGTGTGGGCCGACGACGTGCACGAGCGCGCGAAGCAGCGGGCGTTCGACGCGGTGCGGGCACTCGCGGGGGTGCCGGGCGTGGAGGGCGTCGCCGTCGCGCCGAACGTCGGGAAGCTCGTCAGCGACTACGACTGGATCATGGACATCCAGCTTCCGGACCGCGCCGCGGCGGAGCGGCTGCTCGGCGGCGCGCCCTACGCGCGCGCGATGGAGGCCGTCGCCGCGGCGACCAAATACGAATGGACGGCGCGCCTGTCCCACATCATGCGCGGACCCTAGCGCGCGTCACTCGCGGCTACCCGGACTTCATGCGGTGCTGGATCTGCGCCGTGCGCTCGCCGTCGAGTCAACGACGCGAGCAGCGCCGACGCGTCGCGGTACGCGGGATGCGCGAGGAACTGCTTGGCGTGCTGCTCGTCGAGGAAGTGGGCTTCGACCACGAGATCGGCTCGCCCGATCGTCGCCCAGCCGAGATCGTCCGCGACCTCGAGCGCGTACAGACCGTCGCAGTCGGCGCGTAGCGCCGCCAGCGCGCGCCGCGCGTCCCGTTTGCGGCTCTCGTCCACGCCGTCGCGCCAGACGTAGAGCGCGAGGTGCCGTACCCGTCCTTGGACCGACGCGGGACCCTTGTAGAGGTAATCAGCGCGTGCCGTGATCTCCTCGTGGGTCAGCGTGTCGATGAAGTTGCCGACCCGGTAGTGCTGCGGATCGTCCTTGTAGACGTCCCATGCCGCCTTGTCGCGGTGATCCCGGAGGAGCGTCAGGCCGTAGTTGGCCTCGCCGGCGAGCCCGAGGTCCTCGCCGAAGTCGATCGCGGCCGCGCTCGGGCTGGCGTAACTGGTGTAGGCGAGGCCCTCCTTCGCCCTCAACCTCTGCTCCGGTGAGCTTCGCTCATTCCAGCGCCACATCACCGCGCGCCGGATGACCGGAGAGGGCGTCATTCGACCAGCTCGTCGGGGCGTGGTGCGGAACGTCCGGTTCGTCGATTCGGACCTTGGGACACTGTGCGTGCTCCCTTCTTGGAGACGGGATGCGGCGCGGGCGTGGCGTCGATCGAGGTCAGATCGCTCCTCGAGTCTCGCGCGCTGTCATTCGGCAGCAGCGACTGCGCGCCGCACTCTCCTGCTCGGCGAGACCAGGACCATCGGGAGGTGTCCGGCGGCCGCGCTGGAACCATGGGAGAGAGCTCCGCGACCACCGACGACGGCCGATACCCAAGCGAGGTCGCTAAACGCAATGAAACCGGTACAGGAATCGACGGCAGCGTTCCGGCCGTTGGGCTATCTCGATCTTCCGGGCGGCGGGCAGGTTGTGGTCGAGAACGGCTTCGCCTATATCGGCCACATGGCGCCTCCGGACGGCACCACGATCGTGGATGTGCGCGATCCGGGCAACATGCGTGTGGTCTCCCAGGTCAGCGTGCCCCCCAACATTCACTCTCACAAAGTGCGGGTGACCGGGGACCTGATGCTGGTCAACTACGAGCGGTTTCCCGAAGATGACGACTCGCACGAGCGCCCGGTCGGCGTGAAAATCTTCGACATTGCCGATCGCAGCCGTCCGCGCGAGATCGCATTTTTTCGAACGCGGGCCCGCGGAGTGCACCGCTTCGATCTTCAGGGACCCCACGTCTTTTTGTCCACCACCTGGGAAGCGTTTCAGCGCAATATCATGCTGATTCTGGATATTTCGAATCCCGTGTCGCCGCGTGCCGTCGGGCACTGGTCGCTGCCGGGGCAGCGTTCCCGGGGCGCCGCCTCCGCCCCGCGGCTATTGGGTGCATCTCGCCCTCGCACGGGGGAACCGCGCGTACGTGGCGTGCGGCCGGGAGGGGGCGGTGATCGTGGATATCTCCGATGTGGCCCATCCGCAGACCGTGGGCGCCACCGCGTGGAATCCGCCGTACGATCCGCCGACGCACACGTTTTTGCCGGTGCCTCATTTGATCCGCAACCGGCAGTTCGCGGTCGTGACCGACGAGGACGTCGAAGACGACGTGCTCGAAGATCCTCCGGCCTTCCTGTGGATGCTGGATATCACCCACGAGGCACGTCCCGTCCCCGTCGCGACCTATCAGGCCGCACCGGATGACCTGATCGTGGCCGGCAAGCGGTTTGGGGCACACCAGCCGTGGGAGCACGTCCGCGCCGACAACATCGTCTACGTGACGTGGTTCAGCGGCGGGTTGCGGGCGGTGGACATCTCCAACCCGTACCGGCCGCAGGAGATCGCACGCTACGTCCCCCGGGACGACCGCGGCCCATTCGTGCCGCAGTCGAACGACGTGTTCGTGGACGACCGCGACCTCGTCTATCTGATCGATCGGTACCGGGGGCTCACCGTGTTAGAGCTTCGCCGCTAGTCGATCGTCGCGTGAGGTCCGGCGGATGCACGCCGGCGAGGCAGTCGCAGTACGAGACCGAGTCCGGAGGCGCGGCACATCATGGAGTCGATTGATATCCACTTCCACACCATTTCCCCCCGATTCGTCGATGCCGTGCGCCGCGGGACGTTCGCGGAGACGGTGGAAGTTGAACGCAGTAGCGACGGCGTCGAGCGCATGATCTATCACGCCCCCGCGGACGTCGTCTTAGAGCCCGGGACGACGCTGAAGGCCGAGCTGTACGATGAGCGGTTGATTCTTCAGGCATTGGACCAGAGACGACTCGACGCGGTGGTCCTCGGGCCGTCCCCGAGGAGTTCTACTACTGGACGGCGCCCGAGGTCGGCGAACGCATCGCCCGGATCCAGAACGACGGCTTCGCGGAAATGGTCCGAGCGCATCCGGACCGGTTTCTCGGACTGGCCACGCTCCCGATGCAGAGCGCCGACGCGGCCGCGCGGGAACTCGAACGCGCGGTCACGGTGCTCGGCCTCCGCGGGGCCGAGATCTGCACCCACATCAACGGCATGGATCTGGACCATCCCAGCTTGGACGTCGTGTATGCCGCGGCGGAGCGTCTCGGCGCACCGCTGTTCCTCCACCCGCAGAATTGGGGCGACATGCGCCGCCTGCACGACTATGACCTCTGGAATCTGGTGGGGTTTCCGACGGAGACGTCGCTCGCGGCCTCGCATCTGATTTTCGGCGGGGTGTTCGAGAGATTTCCGAGGCTTCAGGTTATTCTGGCGCACGGCGGCGGGTACTTCCCCTACCAGGTCGGGCGGTTGGACCACGGGTTTGCGGCGCGGCGCGCGGCCCGTCAGCGTCTGTCCCGGCGCCCGAGCGAGTTTCTCGGCAACCTCTACTGCGACAGTTTGACCCACAACGCGCTGTCATTGCGATTCCTGCTCGACCGGTTGGGCGACGATCACGTGGTGATCGGCACCGACTATCCATTCAACATGGGGGACGAGACGCCGGTCGACACGGTACGCGGCCTCGACCTCGGGCGGGAACGCGAAGCGAAAGTGCTGGGTAAGAACTTGGCCAAGCTGCTGCGGGTGGGATGAGCGCGCCCCGCGCGCTGTGATCTACGCCGGTATGTGAGCGGAGCCACGCGGCCCCCAGCCGCTTCACGATGCGGGGGGACTTGGGGAACGAGGTGACATTGTGATCGCCGATCTCGTCGTGCGTGGAGGGACAGTGGTGACGCCGGACGCGTCGTGGCGGGGCGGCGTCGCGGTGACCGACGGGAAGATTGTCGCGATCGACCAGGATGACGCGCTGCCCGACGCCCGCGAGACGATCGACGCCGCGGGCCTGCACGTGCTGCCGGGCGTGATCGATACGCATGTGCACCTCCGGGATCCTGGTGTGCTCGAGCGGGAGGACTGGACCACGGGGACGCAGGCCGCGGCCGCCGGCGGCGTGACGACGATCCTCGAGATGCCGATCGCGATGCCGCCGGTTCATACCGCGGCGATCCTGCGCGAGCGCGCGGCGATCGTGGGACCCAAGTCGCTCGTGGATTTCGGCCTGTACGCCGGCGCGAACCACGACAATCTCGACGAGCTCGCCGGGATGGCGGAGGCGGGAGCGATCGCCTTCAAGACGTTTCGCACCAATCCGGTCCAGGGCCGGGACGCGGAGTTTGTCGGGATCTGCTGCCCGGACGCCGGCCTCATGTTCGAGGTCATGGAGCGGACCGCCCGCACGGGGCTGCTGCACGTGGTGCATGCCGAGGATCAGCAGTTGCTAAACGTGACCGACGCGCGGGCACGCGCCACGGGCCGCCGCGACGGCCGGATGCACGCGCGGGCGCGGCCGTCCCTCGCGGAGACGCTGTCGGTGGGGCAGTGCATCGCGCTCGCCGCGGCGACGGGCGCCCGCCTCCAGATTGCGCACGTCAGCGCGCCGGAGGCGGTCGATCTCGTGGGCGACGCCAAGCGCCGCGGACTTCCCGTGACGGCCGAGACGTGTCCGCACTACCTGATGATGAGCGAGGACGCGCTGGAGCAGTGGGGGCCGTACGCGAAGTGCAACCCCCCGCTTCGACAGCGGGAGGTGCAGGATCGGCTGTGGGAGGCGGTCGCGGACGGCCGGATCGATGTGATCGGCACCGACCATTCGCCGTTTCTCGTGCGCGAGAAGGGTCCGGTGGACGGCGACATCTGGGCCGCCCCGCCCGGACTGCCCGGGTTGGAGGAATTTCTTCCATTGATGCTGACCGCCGTGCACCAGGGCCGGTTGACGCTCTCGAAGCTCGTGCGTCTCGTGTGCGCGAATCCCGCGCGGCTGTTCGGGCTGTGGCCGCGGAAGGGCACCCTCGCCGTGGGAGCGGACGGCGACCTGACGCTGGTGGACCTCGCGGCGGAGTTCGTCCACGACCACCGCGAGCTGTACACGAAGACCCGCGACACGGCCCTGTGTTACGACGGCATGCGGATGCACGGCCGGCCGGTGGCGACGATCGTGCGTGGACGCGTGGTGATGCGCTCCGGCCGCGTGATGGGAGACCCCGGATGGGGACAGTGGCTGCGTCCCTCATCGTGACCGCGGGCATGTGATCGGGCGCCGGGCCGCCCGGGACATGGGCTAGGCCCGGACGCGCTCCGGACGACCGCTGGCCGCGGACCGGTAAATCGCCAGCGCGACCTCGAGCCCCCGCAGCCCGTCTTCTCCGCTGACCGATGGTGGCCGTCGCTCGGTGATCGCGGCAAGAAACTCCGTCGCCTGCTGCGCAAACCGCTGGTCCTCGGGGTAGTCCCACCGCCGCACGCCGTCGGCGTTCCGGTATTCGATCCCGACGCCCGTCGTGATGATCAGCGCCCCCTCGGTTCCGAACACCTCGGTCGTCCACGGCCCGAGGCGGCCGAATCCCGGCGCGTTCTCGTACAGCACGGCGCTCGCGCCGGTGGCGAACGTCAGAACCGCGCACACCCCGTCCTCGACGGGCGCGGGATTGGAGTAGATGCTGGTGCGCGCGTACACCTCCGTGATCTCTGTGCCGAGCAGCCAGCGGAGTCGGTCGATCGCGTGCACGCCGCCGTACATGATGACGCCGCCGCCGGCCTCCTGGGGATGCCAGACCCACCGGGGCGTGTCCCCCATGCCGCCGCTCATGAAGCGGTCGAGCGCCGTCGCCGGGCGGCCGAGCTGGCCGCTTTGGATCAGCTGCCGCGCGGTCTCGACTTCGGGCCGGAAGCGGTGGACGTAGCCGAGCATGAGCCGGACGCCCGCGCGGTCGACGGCGTCCAGGATGGCGGACGCATCCTCGAGCGTCGTCGCGAGCGGTTTCTCCATCAGGATGTGCGCGCCCGCCTGGGCGGCGTCTTGCGCGCACCGGCGGTGCATCGCGTGGGGGAGACAGACGATGACCGCGTCGATGCCTGCGCCGAGCATGTCGCGGTAGTCGATGTACGCACGCGCGCCAAAGCGGGCCGCGACGCGCGCCCCGCGGTCTGCGTCGACCTCGGCGAACGCCGCCACCGCGGCGCCCGGGAGTTTCGAGAAGGCTTCCGCGTGACGCTCGCCGGCGATCCCGGCGCCGATGATGCCGATGCGGACCGGCTGCGAGGCCGCGTGGGGCGCGCTCATCGGTACGTGGACCGGGGATCGAGGGCCGCCCGCAGCCCGTCGCCCATCAGATTAATTGCGAGCACCGCGGACAAAATGGCCAGGCCCGGAAACGTCGAGATCCACCACTCGCCGGCGAGGTACGGCTGTCCCTCGGAGGTCATGAGTCCCCACTCCGGCGTCGGCGGCTGCGCGCCCATCCCGAGGTAGCTGAGGGCCGAGCCGACGAGGATGGCGCTGCCGACCTGGAGGGTGGACAGGACGACGATCGGTCCGAGAATGTTGGGCGTGACGTGCCTGAGCATGATCCGGGCATCGGAGCCTCCTATCGCGTGTGCCGCTTGGATGTATTCGATCTGACGGATGCCGAGGCAGAGCCCGCGCACGAGCCGCGCGTAGAGCGGGATGGAGGAGACCCCGACGGCGAGCATGACGTTCGTGAGGCCGGGGCCGAGCGCCGCGATGACCATGAGTGCCAACAGCAGCCCGGGAAAGGCGAGCATCGCGTCGACGAGCCGCATCAGCACCCCGTCGAGTGCGGCCGCCGTGGTACCCCGCGAGGACCCCGATCACCGATCCCGACACGACCCCGATCGCCACGCTGATCAGCCCGATCGCGAGCGAGATGCGGGCCCCGAACATCACGCGGCTCAGGATGTCGCGCCCGAGCAGGTCGGTCCCCATCAGGTGCGAGGGGGACGGGGGCTGCCGCCCGACGCCGCTCAGCGCCAGCGGGTCGGACGGGGCCAGGTGGGCGGCGAAGACGGCGACGCCGACCCACAGCAGCAATACGAGCGTGCCGACGACCGCCCCGCGGTGCGTGCCGAACGTGCGCCACACGGTGCTCGCCCGCCGGCGTGTCCCCGCGAATCCGTCCGCGGGCCGCGCCGGCGCGTGGGTCACCATGGCGCCGCCTCAGGCATAGCGAATCCGGGGGTCGACCCACGCGTACAGCACGTCGATCCCGAGGTTCACGACGACGTAGGAGACGGACGTGAGCAGGACGGCGCCCTGAATGAGCGGATAGTCGTGCCACAAGATCGCTTTCACGATGAGGGACCCGAGGCCCGGACGGCTGAACACCGTCTCGGTGATGACGGCTCCGCTCAGCATGCCGCCGAACTGCAGGCCCGCGATCGTGATCACCGGGATGAGGGCGTTCCGGAGCGCGTGCTTGGCGGCGACGGTACTCCGGGGCAGCCCCTTCGCCATCGCGGTGCGCACGTAGTCGTTCCGCAGCGCGTCGATGAGGCTCGCGCGCATCAGCCGGCTGATGATGCCCGCGGACACGAACCCGAGCGTGAACGCCGGCAGGATGATGCCGCGCAGCTGGTCGCCGCTGATCGCCGGCAGCCACTGCAGGTGGATCGAGATGAACAGGATCAGGAGGAGCCCGAGCCAGAACAGCGGCATCGACACCCCGAGCAGCGCGATCAGCATGCAGACGGTATCGACCCATCCGTTCTCGTGCAGCCCGGCGAGGATGCCGAGCGGGATGCCGATCGCGAGCGCCGCCACCATGCCGGCGAGGCTCAACGCCAAGGTCTGCCGCGCCGCCGTGGCGACGAGGTCGTTGACGGGCGCCTGGAATCGAATCGATTCCCCGAGGTCTCCGCGCAGCGCATCCGCGACGAAGCGGCCGTACTGGACGTGCAGCGGGAGATCGAGGCCCATGCTCTTCCGCAGCTGCGCGATGCGCTCCGGGGTCGTCACGCCCGCTTCGGCCCCGGCGAGCATCAACTGGACCGGGTCGCCCGGCAGGACGTGCAGGATCGCGAACACCCCCGAAAACACCAGGAGCACGACGGGGACCAGCACCGCGATCCGCTGGCCGAGGTAGCTCGCCACGCGGTTAGTCGGCCGCGCGTGCGGCGCGGGCGTCGAGCACGGGCCCGCGCGAGGGCCGGACCCGGCCCCGCGCGGGGGTCTTACGACATCCGGATGTCATTGACGAAGAACCAGCCGCCGACCGCTCCGAGTTTGAATCCCCGCACACTCTTTGGCATCGCGTAGAACTGCGGGTCGTCGAGCGTCGGCAGGGACAGCGCCTGCTCGGTGACCAGCTTCTGCACGTTCACGAACGCGGTCTGGCGCACCATCGGATCGGTCGTGCCCTGGCTGTCCAACACCAGCTTGTCGAGCTGCGGGCTCTGGTAGCGGCTCCAGGCCCAGCCGCCCGGGATGGCGTTCTTCGAATAGTACTCGTCGTACAGGATGTCCGGCTCGTAGCTGCGCAGGCGCTCGTAGATCAGGTCGAAGTCCCCACTCTGCGCGCGCTGCAGCTGGACCGGACCCGGCACGACCTGGGGCGTGAGCGCCACACCGATCTCCCGGAACTGCGCGGCGAGGTACTCCCCGATCTCCTGGTGATGGAGCATGATCATCGTGAGCGCGAGCGGCTTGCCGTTCTGCTCCCGGACGCCGGTGCTGCCGTTCACCTTCCAGCCGGCATCGTCGAGCATCGCCTTCGCCTTGGCGGGATCGTACGAGTAGGCCTGCTCCGCGCCCTTCCAATAATAGAGCGTGTACTTGGTGAGCGGCCCCTTCACGACCGTGTAGGTGCCGTTGTACAGGGTCTGGTTCATCTTGTCCTGGTCGTAGGCGTACCGCAGCGCGCGGCGCACCCGAACGTCGCTCAGGCCCGGGCGGCTGGTGTTCATGGTGAACATGAGGCCGTTCCCCGGTTGATACCCGGCGATGACCTGGAAGTTCGGGTCGTTTTTGTACGTGGACAGGGCCTGCGCCGGTAGCCCGGCGACCATCTGCACCTCGTTCGTCTTCAGCACCTGCCCGAGGACGCCCGCGTCGCCGACGAACTTGACCGTGATGCTGTCGAGATACGCGGCCCCCGCGTGGTTCTGGACGGGCGGCCCGCCGCGGTACCCGGGGTTCTTCACGAACTTCACGTGGTCGCCCCGCACCCATTCCGTCAGCTTGAACGCGCCTTCGCCGACGAGGTGCTGCTGGAAGCTCGTCCCGTACTGCTTGACCGCGGCCGGCGACCAGATCGGGCAGATGCTGAGCCCGTAGAGCAGCGCCGGGACCGGCGAGCTGTAGATGAACTCAATCGTGGTGCTGTCGATCGCTTCCGTCTTGAGGAAGTTCTTGACGCCGAGGTAGTTGGCCATCAGCGCCGAGTGGGTGTTGGGATCCATGACGCGGTCGACGTTGAACTTGACCGCGTCGGCGTCGAGCGGCGTCCCGTCCTGGAACGTGACCCCCGGGCGCAGCGTGAAGGTCCAGATCCGGCCCTCCGAGGACACGCTCCATTGGGTCGCGAGATTCGGCTGGTACTTCCCGGCGGGCGACAGCACGACGAGCGGATCAGTCACGAACGAGTTGTACAGCCACGCCGACTGGTAGGGGTCCACCTGTCCGTCGAGCGAGGCCGGCTCCTGGTCGGCGGTCGTCGCGATCGTAAGGTCGGCCGAGGCCGCGGCGCCGAGCGCGGGCCGGAGCAGGTCGAAGCCGGGGCCGAGCAGCGCGCCCGCACCGCCGACGGCGCCCCACCGCATCAGCTGGCGGCGCGTCAAACCGAGTCGTTCCATGAAGACATCACCCCTTCGTGGGCTCGGCCGCGGTCGCGGCCGGCGTCAAGCGTGTGCGCGCATGAGCTCCGCCACCGCGCCGCCGAGCCGTTCGAGCCCGGTGCGCAGCGTGTCCGTGGGGACGGCCAGCGATCCCCGGAGGTAGTGGCGCCATTCTGGGCCGATGCTGCCGCCGGAGCCGAGGACGATCTGATGGTCCTGGCGGAGCCGCCGGGCGAATTCGGCCGCGTCGAGCCCCGTGGCGGCCGCGTTGAGGTACACGTAGTACGCACCCTGCGGGTCTCCGAAGCTGAGGCCCATCGCGGTCAGGTGCGTGATCCACAGCCGCCGGCGCGCGTCGTACTCGGCCAGCACCGGCGCGAACCAGTCCTGGGGCCCGGTCAGCGCCGCGAGCGCCGCCCATTGGGACACGGACGGCGCGCAGATCGTCATGCCGTGCTTCAGCGGCAGCATCGCCCGGATAAACGGGGCCGGGGCGGCGATGTAGCCGACGCGGAACCCGGTCATCGAGTAGCCCTTCGAGAATCCGTTGACCGTGATCGTGCGCTCCCACATGCCGGGGAACGACGCGATGCTGTGATGCCGGTGCTCGTCGTAGACGAACTTCTCATACAGCTCGTCGGCGATCACGACGAGATCGCGCGCCTTCGCCACGTCCGCGACGCGGGCGAGGGTCTCGCGCGTCTGCACCGCGGCGCTCGGGTTATTCGGGGAGACGAGGATCAGCGCCTTCGTGCGGGGCGTCACGCGCCGGGCGAGCGCGTCCGGGTCGATCGCGAAGTTGTCGCCCTCCCGGGTGGGCACCGGCACCAGCCGCCCGCCGGCGACGAGCGCATCCCGCCGGTACTCATCGTAGTACGGGGCGTGAATGAGCAGCTCGTCGTCCTGATCGAGGAGGGTTTTGCAGATGACCTGGATCGCTTCCTGGCTGCCGGTCGTGACGAGGATCTCCGACTCCGGGTCGGCCGCAATCCCGTTGTCGCGCCGGAGCTTGTCGGCGATCGCGCGCCGCAGCTCGGGGATCCCGGTCCACGGGGTGTAGGTGGTGTGGGCATGATCGAGGGCGCGCTTCGCGGCCTCGATCACGTGTGGAGGTGTCGGGAAGTCCGGGGTGCCGCCGGACAGCGTGATCAGTCCGGGGTCGGGACGGACGTCTGCACCGGATCCCCGGCCGATGTCCCGCGCCCGAGTGGAGAGGATCCGTTCGACCAACGGCGCTGCGTCGTCACGTGCCATGATGCGCGAATGTGCTCCCCTCTGGGCGCTGCGGCGCCGGGGCGGCCCAGGGAGCGACGGTGGAGCGGAGGCGACGGGCCCGCCGTCTTCGCAATTATCCGGTGGGCCTTCACCGGTCCCGGCAGGTTTTCCTGCTGATGCGAAGAACGGCTCCGTAGATCATTCTCACGCAGAAGGCGACCGCCGCCTCCGACGTGGCTCGGCCCGGTCCCAGTTGGCAGATGTACACGTGCGAAGGAGTGAGCATGCAGCAGCCCGTGCGGACGTTGCTCGTCGGGGTCGGGGCGCGCGGCAAGACCTGGGCGCGCCTCCTGCACGATGAGCCGCTCGCGCGCGTGGTCGGGTACGTCGATGTGCTGGACGCGAATCTTGAGTGGGCCCGGGCCCACGTCGGCGCCGCCCCCGAGGCGTGCTTCGCCGGTCTCGACGACGCCCTGCGCGCACTCGCGCCCGACGTCGTCGTCCTCGCGACGCCGCCGATGGACCGCGCCCGGGAAGCGGCGGCGATCTTCGCAAGCGGCGCGCACCTGCTGTCCGAGAAGCCGCTGACGATGGACCTCGCGGAGGCGGTGCGCATCGTGGAGGCGGCGGAGGCGGCCGGGTGCGGGCTCGCCGTCGGCGTGAACTTTCGGTACCAGCACTGTGTCACGCGTGCGCGCGACATTTTTCGGACGCGGGACATCGGCGCGCCGAGCTTCGCACGCTACATCTACTGGCGCAACCGGGACGGGCAGCTGCCGCGGCTGAATAAATACCCACTCGTGATGCACCAGCCGATGCTCTACGAGCAGACGATCCACCACGTGGATGAGATCCGCTTCGTCTACGACACCCAGGTGGAGCGGGTCTGGTGCCGCTGCCACAATCCGCCATGGAGCATGTATCGGGACGACGCGACGGTGGTCGCGATGCTCGAACTCGAGGGCGACCTGCTGGTGAACTACTTCGGCACCTGGGCGGCGCAGACGCAGATGACGCAGTTCCTATGGCGCACCGACTGCGAGCGCGGCGCCCTCTTCCAGCACGAGATGTTCTCGGATCTGCGCATCGCGCGGGGTCCCGACGCCACCGCCGCGGAGCCGATCCCGCTTCCCCCGCAGGAGCAGCTTGTCGACGACGCCCGTCTGCTGCTGACGCATGTCCTCCAACAGCTTCTCGACGGCAGCCGCCGGCCGGAGCCGTCTGGCGCCGACCACCTCCGCACGCTCGGGGTCATCGCCGCGTGCGAGGAGTCGAGCCGGACGGGCCGCCGTATCGAGATGCCGGCGTTCTACGCGGCGCGCGGCGTGCCGGAACGGTGGTGGTAGCGCCGGTGGCCGGGAGCGCCAAGTTCGTCGGAATCCAGGTGAGTCCCGTGAGTTTCGTCGACGAAGAGATCGGGCCGCTTCTCGACCGCCTGCGGGACGAGTTTGGGGTCAACGTCCTGCTGATCGGCACGCTCTCGTGGCTCGGGCTGAAGGTCGGACGGCGGATTTCCTGGAAGCTCGACGGCTGGCCGGACCACGGCGCGCACGATCCGACGCCACTGCGGGGCGGGTCGTACATCGCGGAGCACCCCGAGTTCTACCGGGATACGATCTTCCCGCACTTCCGCGCCGATGACGAGGCGCTGCGCGGCGTCGACATCCTCGCGGCGGTCATTCCGGAAGCTCGCCGCCGGGCATGCAGGTGTATCCCGAGATCATGGAGCCGCTGTTCCACTACGAGGGGCACGGCGCCGCCGACACCGTGGCCCTTCCGAACCTCCCGCGGGTCCTCGAGATCGACGTGATGGACCGCGTCGGGCGCGCCCCCTGCATTAACCACCCCGACTACCGCGCATGGTGGCAGGCGATCGTCGAAGACTACTGCCGCAGCTACGACATCGACGGGATCATGTGGTGCAACGAGCGGCGGAGCCCGCTCGACACCCTGCTCGGCGGGGGCGTGCCGCAGTGCTTCTGCGACCACTGCCGGGCGCTCGCGGTGCGGCGCGGCCTGGACCCCGCGGGGATCCAGCGCGCGTACCGCGAGGCGTACGACTACGTGCAGCGCGCGCGGGCCGGTGAGGAGCTGCCGGACGGCGCGCTCGTGGAGTTTCTGCGGCTCCTGTATGACCATCCGGAGCTGCTGCTCTGGGAGCGTATCTGGGTCGAACGCGACAAGGACCTCGACCGGGATCTCTACGGCATCGTCAAGCGGTGCGATTCGTCGCTGCGGTTCGGTCTGAACGTGTGGAACCGCAATCATCTCAACCCGCTGCGGAAGGCCGAGTGGCCGTGGGCCGAGATGACCGGGTGGTGCGACTGGGTCAAGCCGATCACCTACCAGCACCAGGCGGGCGGGATTTATGCCGCTGAGATGGCCGAGTGGCACCGCTCGATTCTGCGAGACGTGACGCCCGAGGAGATGACGCCGGTCATGTACCGGTTCCTCCAGCTGCACGAGGCGCCGTGGGCCGAGGTGATCCAGCGCGGATTTGATCCGGACAC
The DNA here is from genome assembly GCA_963787105.1 of uncultured Bacillota bacterium. Classification (GTDB taxonomy): domain Bacteria; phylum Sysuimicrobiota; class Sysuimicrobiia; order Sysuimicrobiales; family Segetimicrobiaceae; genus JAJPIA01. The sequence continues at coordinate 24,082 of CAWBBU010000001.1, read as the reverse complement.
CTACGTGTACGGGCAGTGCCTCGCGACCGTCCGCGCGGTGGGGGGGCGGGTGCCGGTCTACATGGGCATCGGGGTCGACGCGCCGCGCACGCGCGAGGATCAGGCGAGGTGCACGCCCGAGATCGTCAGGCGCAGTGTGCTCGCGACCTACCGCGCCGGCGGCAGCGGCGTCGTGTTCTCGCCCAATTACGCGGGGATGGACCTCTCGACGCTGCGGGGGGCCGCGGATGCGCTTCGGGAGCTGGGGCTCCTGACCGCGGCGCCGTCGCGGGACCGCTAAGGCCGGCGGGCGAGGAGGCAGCGGCCATGTACCGATTAGGAATCGACGTCGGCGGGACGTTCACCGATTTCATGCTGCTCCGGGGCACGGACGATCGCTCCTGGACTCACAAGCAGCTCACCACTCCGCACGACCCGGTGCTCGGGATCATGCAGGGGCTCGACGCGCTGCTGCGCGATGCCGGCCTCGGCCTCGCCGACGTGGCGGACGCGCACGTGGTCCATGGGACGACGCTGATCACGAACGCGCTGATCGAGCGCAAGGGATGCCGTGTCGGCCTGATCGCGACGCGTGGGACGCGCGACGTCCTCGAGACGGGCAAGGAGAACCGGTACGATCCGTACGATCGCCATATTGTGCGCGCGGTGCCGCTCGTCGAGCGCCGCCTGCGCCGCGAGATCGACGAGCGGATCGCCCCGGACGGGCGCGTCGTGCGCCCGCTGCGCGCGGCCGAACTGGATGGTATTCTCGACGAGTTCGTGCGGGAGGGCGTGGAGTCCGTCGCGGTCTGTCTCCTGCACGCGTATCGGAACCCCGCGCACGAGGCCCAGATCGCGGCCGCGGTGGCGGCGCGGGGCTTATCGGTCAGCCTCTCGAGCGTGGTCTCGCCCGAAATCAACGAGTACGAGCGCGTGTCGACCACGGTCGCGAACGCGTACGTGCAACCGTTCGCGGCCCGCTACGTGGCGAAGCTCGCCGACGCGCTCTCGGCCGCAGGGTTCAGGCGCGGGCTCTACCTGATGCTGTCGGACGGCGGCGTGACCGTGCCGGACGTTGCGGTGCAGGTCCCGATCCGCCTGCTCGAGTCGGGGCCGGCGGCCGGCGCGCTGGCCGCGGCGTTCTACGGCGAGCTGTTGGGCCTCACGGATCTCATCGCGTTCGACATGGGCGGGACCACCGCGAAGACGTGCCTTGTGCACGACGGCGCGCCGTCCCGCACCGCGTCGTTCGAGGTGGGGCGCGCGGACCGCACGAAGCGGGGCAGCGGCATCCCCGTCAGGATTCCTACGGTCGAGATGATGGAGATCGGGGCCGGCGGCGGCTCGCTCGCCTACCTCGACGATCTCGGGCTCCTGAAAGTCGGCCCGCAGAGCGCCGGGGCCGATCCGGGACCGGCCTGCTACGCGCTTGGCGGCGAGCGGCCGACCGTGACCGACGCGAACCTCCTGCTCGGATACATGGCCGATGGCGCGTCACTCGGCGAAGGGCTGCGTCTCGACCGCGCCCGGGCGGAGCGGGCGATCGAGCCGCTCGCGCGGGCGACGGGCCGGTCCGCGGCGGCGGCCGCGGCCGGGATCTACCAGATCGTCACCGAGTCGATGGCACACGCGGTCAAGCTGCATATCACGGAGCTCGGCCGCGATCCCCGCGCGTACGCGCTGCTGGCGTTCGGCGGCGCGGGCCCGCTGCACGCGTGCGCGATCGCGCAGCAGCTCGGGATCACCCGCGTGGTCGTGCCGGCCGCAGCCGGTGTGCTGTCGGCGTTCGGCTTCGTCTCGGCCTCCCCGGCGCTCGAACTGAGCCACACGTTTATCGCGCGGCTCGATGCGCTCGACCGGCCCCGGATGCGGGCGGTCATGACCGAGCTCACGACCCGCGCCGCGGATGTGTTGAAGCGCTCGGGGATCGCGCCGGACGATATGACGTTCGCGTTCACCCTCGACATGCGGTACGCGGGACAGGGCTATGAGGTTGCGGTCGCGCTGCCGGCCGAGGCCCCCGCCGGATTCGAGCCGGAGAGGCTCGAGCGGCTGTTCAGCGCGGCCTACCAGCGCGTCTACGGCGAGCACGATCTGCGCGTGCCGATCGAGGTCCGGACGATCCGGCTGTGGGCGTCGGGGCCGCGGCCGCCGGTGCGGATTCCCGAGCTGCGAACGTCCGGGGCGGCGGTTCCGATCGGGCGCCGTGCCGTCCTCGTGCCCGGTGTCGGCGAGGTCGAGTGCCAGGTGTACGACCGGGCCACGCTCGGCGTCGGCGCCGAGCTCACCGGGCCGGCGCTCGTGGCGGACAGGCACAGCACCGCCGTGCTGCCGCCCGGATGCGTGGCGCGGGTCGACGCGTTCGGCAACCTTGTCATTGACGTCGCGCGCGCGTCGGCGTGGCGGCCGTCGGCCGAGGGCGAGCTCGACCCCGTCGATCTCGAGATCATCCTCGCCCGGCTGCGCACGACGATGGACGAGGCCGACCGGACGATCCTCCGGACCGCGTTCTCGGCGGTGGTGCGCGAGGGGAAGGACTACGCCGTGGGCATGAGTGACCCGCGCGGCGACCCGCTGGCGCTGCCGACCGAGACGATGCCGCTCTTCGTCACGTGCATGCCGCGCAGCATCCGGGCGTTGCTGGCGCAGATCCCCGCGGACACGATCGCGCCGGGGGACATCCTCGTCACGAACGATCCGTGGATCGTCGCGGGGCACAAGCACGACCTGTTCCTGCTGCAGGGGGTGTTCCACGAGGGCGCGCTCGTGGCGTTTGTGGGCGCGATCTCACACCTGCCGGACATCGGGAACGTGCTCGGCGACTTCCGGGCGTGGGATCTCTACGAGGAGGGCCTCAGCATTCCGCCGACGAGGCTGTACACGCGCGGGCAGCTGAACGAGACGCTGGCCGCGATCGTGCAGGCGAACGTGCGGCTGCCCACCGAGGTGATGGGTGACATCGCGGCGCTCCGGGCCGCGCTCACGGTGGCCGACCGACGCGTGCGCGAGTTCATGGTCGACACCCGGCTCGGCGATTTCACGCGGGTGTCGGCGGAGATTCGCGTACGCGCGCTCCGTGCCTTCGAGAAGGCGGTCGCGCGCATTCCGCCCGGAACCTACCGGTACACCCACGTGGCCGACGGCACCGGCGGGGTGGAGTCCGCGGACGAGCCGATCCGCATCAGTGTCGCGCTCACCGCCGGACCGTCGCTCCTGCGCGTCGACTACGAGGGGACGAGCCCGCAGCTGCCGCACTGGCCCATCAACGTGCCGATCCCGTACACGCTGTCCGACACCGTGTACGGCCTCCAATATTTGTTCTCGCCGGCGCTCTCGAATCTCGGCCCGTCGTACGATCTCGTGACGGTGGATGCCCCGCCGCGCTGCATTCTCAACTCCGCGCCGCCGGCGCCTATCTACGCGCGGACGAGGACCGGCGTCCACATTACAACGGCGCTGTGCGGTGCGCTCGTGCAGGCCGACCCGACGCTTGCGATGGCCGGCTGCGGCCACAATGTGATCATGAAGGTGTCGGGCACGCGCCCGGATGGGTCGTACTTTGGTGTGGGGCTGATGCCGAAGGGCGGCATGGGCGCGACGCTCGATCAGGACGGCTGGAACGTGACCGTGTTCCCGACAAACTGCACGATGATCCCGACCGAGACATTCGAAACGCTGTGCCCGCTCGAAATGTCCCGCGAGATCGTCACCGATTCCGGCGGCCCGGGGCGCCGGCGCGGCGGCGTCGGGCAGCGCGTGACGTTCCGCTGCCGGTCGGCGACCCCGGTGATGGTCAGTGTCCGGTTCAATTTCGTGCGACATCCGCGCCGGGTCTCGTCGGCGGCCTCGCCGGCGGGTCGGTGTGCGCGTCGCTGAACGGCGCGCCCATCCCCGAAAACCCGGTGACGCTGCGCGAGGACGACCTGCTCGTTGTGGAGACCGCGGGCGGCGGCGGGTTCGGCGATCCGAGGCAGCGGGAGCCTGAGCGTGTCTTGGAGGACGTTCGCCAGGGCTACGTGTCGGTCGCGGCCGCGCGCGAGATCTACGGCGTGGCGGTCCCGGTCGACGAGACCAGCACGCCGCGCGCCCCGCGGCGGCGCGCGGCGCGTGGGGCCGGGACGATGCGGAGGGGAGGGCGCCACGATGATTAAGGCCGCTCTTGAGGAACGCGACGCCCGCGTGCGGCGGACGCGCGAGGCGCTTGCACCAGGCCGCCTTGACGCGCTGTTCGTGGCCGGCAAGGGGCACTGGTGGACGGGGCGGGGGTATTTCCGGTATTTCACCGACTTCCACCTGTGGGGCCACGACGGGCTGCTGCTGCTGCCGCTCGCGTCGGATCCCGTGCTCACGCTTTCGAGCCCGGCGGTCGCCGCGCGGATCGCCGCCCGGGGGTGGGTCACCGATACCCGGGGCGATGTCGTTGTCGTCCCGAAGATGGTCGATGCCATCAAGGAGAAGGGGTTGGCCAAGGGGCGGATCGGAATCGCGGGATACCGGTTCGTCCTGGGTGCCGGGAGCTATGAGGCGTTGCGGGCGGGGCTGCCCGACGCCACGTTCGTGGACGCGGACGACCTCATCGACCGGATCCGGATGGTGAAGAGCCCGCTCGAGATCCGGCAGGAGCGCGAGTTGTGGGGGATCGCGAAGGCGGCGATGACGTCGTTCCAGCGGGCCCTGCCGGACGCGCGCGGCATGAGCCAGCGTGAGCTCGCCGCGGAGATCACGAAGCCGGTGTGGGTCACCGGGGCCCGCGACATGCTGATCTTTATCAGCGAGACCCCGGGGGACATGGTCCCGCCGGACGCGGTGCCGCTCCGCTGCGACGACAAGGTGCGCTTTCACTTGGAGATCTGCGGCGAGACCGGACACTGGTGCGAGATCACCGTCAGCTGCGCGTTCACGCCGCCTCACCCCGATGAGGTCAGGTTGTTGGACGACGAGCTGCTGGCGTTCGAGGAGACGCGGAAGATCGCCCGGCCCGGCGCGCGCCTGAGCGATCTCGCTGCCGCGTTCAACCGCGTCCTCCGCGAGCAGGGCTGGACGCTGGGGCGGACCACCACCCACTTTCACTTTCACGGACAGGGCATGGACACGATCGAGCGTCCCTGGTTTGCGGAAGAGGCGCCGTGGGGCCAGTCGGCCGACTGGCCGCTCGAAGCCGGAACGGTGCTGTCCTACCATCCCCACCGCGACGTCCTGCCGCGCGGGCGGTGGAACACCGGCCTCAATGAGGACATCCTGATCACGGACGGCGGAGCCGAACGCCTCAGCGTCGACTGGGATCATCGCTGGCGCATGCTTCATCGTTAGGTGCGACCGATCCACGCGCGGAGACGGCGCGTGCGCGGGCGATTCGGAAGGATATCATGCCAGTGCGTCGAACTCGGCAAGAATTCATGCGGCAGGAGCACTGCGGAAGCGCGATGATGGACGCGCACCAGGGGGTGGGCGAATGAGACGGACGCGGGCGGCTCGGGCGGTGGCAGTCGTGCTGGCCGTGGTGTTCCTCGCGACCTTCGCGACGATCGGCACGAATGCGGGCGCGGCGGCGCCCACGACGGTGACCGTCGCGTTCTCGGGCCTCGTCACGTCGTTTGACCCGCCGACCGATTGGGACATCGTCGCGACGTGGATCCACTCGAACATCGGCGACTGCCTCGTGTGGCGCGACCGCAAAACCGGCGCGTTCGTCCCGTGGCTCGCCGAGCGCTGGCAGCGCATCAACGACACGACGTGGCGCTTCTCCCTGCGCAAGGGCGTGAAGTTTACCGACGGGGAACCGTTCGACGCCACCGCCGCGAAGTTCACGATCGACCGGATCCTCGCGGATCCGAAGATGCTCGTGAACCCGCAGTGGACGTTTATCAAATCGACCCGGGTCGTGGATCCGCTCACGCTCGAGGTCGTGACGGCGGCCCCGGAACCGGCGATGCTCAGCAAGATGTCCGGCACCGGCTGTCAGGAGATCCCGCCGGGCTACATGCAGCAGGTCGGCGAGCAGGGGTACGCGCAGCATCCGATCGGTACGGGCCCGTATAAGATGATGCAGTTCTTGAAGGACGACCGGGTCGTGCTCGCGGCGAACCCCGACTACTTCAAGGGCAAGCCCGCGATCGACCAGCTGGTCGTCCGGTCGATTCCGGAGCCGAGCACGCGTGTGGCCGAATTGCTGCGCGGCGGCGTCGATCTCGTGATCTCGGTGCCCACGCAGGACTGGTCCCGCGTCCAGAGCAACCCCAACCTTACCCTCGTGAAGTACATGACGCCGCAGACCGTCCTGCTGATCCTGCGCACGGACCAGCCGTGGGTGACCTCCGATCCCCGGATTCGCGCCGCGCTCGATTACGCGATCGACCGCAAGACGCTCGTCAAGCTCGCCGGCGGCGGGATCCCGACCTTGACCCGCGTCACCCCGCCGACCCTGGCGTGGCATCCGGCCCTGTACAACCACGACGACTATGATCCGGCGCGCGCGAAGGCCCTCTTAGCTGAGGCCGGTTACTCGGGGAAGCCGATCGGGTTCGACTCGACCGACATCTGGCCGATGCAGAAGGAGATGAGCGAGGCGATCGCCGGCATGCTGACCGACGCCGGATTCAAGGTGGATCTGCAGATCCTCGACAACTCCACGTTCCGGGAGCAGATCTACTACGGGGCCTACGCGGGGAAGGGCAACCGCGAGATGTACATGGACGCGCTCAGCAACTCGTTCTTCGACCCGTGGATCGCCGTGCTCGGGTTCACGTGCGCCCGCGACCAGCGGACCCACTACTGCCGTCCGGATCTCGACGCGCTGATCAACAAGGCGGCGACCGAGATGGTCGTCGAGAAGCGCAAGCAGTTCTACTACAAGATTCAGGAGATCGTCGCGAGCGACCGGCCGGTGCTGCCGCTCTACCAGATGATGGACACGGTCGGGATGAGCAAGCGCCTCGTCTGGGCGCCCGCGCCCGACGGGTTTGTGTGGCTCGGTAACGCCAGCGTCAAATAGCAGTCGGCGGAGGGGACGGGCGATGCGCGCGTCCCCTCTGGTCCGGCGGGCGCGGCCCGCCGCGCGCCGGACCGAGCCGTTCGGCTGAGGCGCGTCCCGCTGGTGAGGCGGGCGCGCGGGCGACCATGCAGGCCTACCTGATCCGCCGCCTCGTGCAGATCGTCCCCGTGGTGCTCCTTGTCACGATGGTGATCTTTTTCATCATCCGCGTGAAGGGCGACCCGATCGCGCAGCTCGCACCGATCGACCTCTTGACGCCGCAGGAGATCGCCCGGATGCGCCACGCCTACGGGTTCGACCGTCCACTCTACGTCCAGTACGTCGAGTTTCTGCGCGGCCTCGTGCGCGGCGATTTCGGTACGTCGTTCCGCTACCGCACGCCCGCCCTGCCGCTCGTCTTGGAGCGGCTCCCGAAGACGCTGGAGCTGGCCTTGACGGCCGCGGCCGTCGCATGGATCGTGGCGCTGCCCCTCGGCGTGATCGCCGCAGTCCGGCGCAACTCGCCGATCGACCTGGTCGCGACCACCGCGTCCGTGCTCGGGCGGGCCCTCCCAAATTTTTGGCTCGGGATCATGCTCATTCTGTTTTTTGCGGTCGACCTCCGATGGCTGCCGGTGTCGGGTTCCGACACCCCGCTGCACTTGGTGCTGCCCGCGGCCACGCTCGGGGTCGGACTGGCGACGACGCTGACGCGCCTGATTCGCAGCAGCATGCTGGAGGTCGTCCGTGAGGACTACATGACCACGGCGCGCGCCAAGGGGATCGCCGAGCGGACCGTCCTGATCAAGCACGCCCTGCGCAACGGCCTGATCCCGGTGCTGACCGTGTTCGGCCTGCAGGCGGCGTGGCTCATGGGCGGGGTCGTGATCGTGGAGCAGGTCTTCGCGTGGCCGGGGATGGGCCAGCTGATGGTGCAGGCCATTCTGTCGCGCGACATGTCGATCGTGCAGGCCGGGGTGTTCGTGTTCGCGCTCATCGTGCTGGGGTTGAATCTCGCGGTCGACCTCCTCTATACGGTGATCGACCCTCGGATCCGGTATCACTGACCGATGCGCGCCGGCGCGGGGCCGACTCGATGACCGGCCGCCTCGGGCGGGGCCGCCTGCGCTTTCTCGTTCGGCGCCTCCTCCGCAGCCCCGTCGGGCTCGTGGGGGCGGTGATCCTGCTCGCGGTGATTGTCGGGGCGCTCGCGGCTCCGCAGCTGGCGCCGAGCGATCCGACCAAGCTCCACTTCGATACGCGCCTTATCCCGCCGGCGTGGCTGCCGGGCGGCAGCGCCGCGCACCTGCTCGGCACCGACAACCTCGGCCGCGACATTCTCTCGCGCGTCTTGTACGGCTCCCGCGTGTCGGTGATCGTCGGGTTTTCGGCGGTGTCCATCGCGACGGTGATCGGCGTCGCGGCGGGCCTGGCCGCCGGCTACTACGGCGGATCGATCGACGTGGCGATCAGCCGCGTCGTCGACGCGTTCGTGTCGATCCCGTTCATCATTTTGGCGCTCGCCACGATCGGCGCACTGGGGCCGGGTCTGCTCAACCTGATCATCGTGCTGGGTGCGGCGGGGTGGGTCAGCTTCTGCCGGGTCGTGCGCGGCGAGACGCTGGCCCTCGGTGCGCGCGAGTTCGTGCTGGCCGCGCGCGCGAGCGGCCAGACGAGCCGGCGGATCCTCAGCCGGCACCTGCTGCCGAACGTCGCGCCGTCCGTGATCGTGCTGGCGACGCTCGAAGTGGCCGCCACGATCCTGGCCGAGTCGTCGCTGTCGTTTCTCGGGCTCGGGGTGCAGCCGCCGACGATCAGCTGGGGCGCAATGCTTGCCGACGGGCGCGAGTACGTGGCGACGGGCTGGTGGCTCGCGACGTTTCCCGGGCTCGCGATCACCGTGACGGTGCTGGGGATTATTTTTCTCGGCGATTGGCTGCGGGACGCGCTCGATCCCCGGCTCCGCTGATCTGTGTGGGACGGGCGCGGCTACGCGCCGGCGTCGTCGAGCAGCGGCGCCGGCGCCGCGCTGCCACTCCACGGTCGCGCGCAACCCGTCTTCCAGTCCGGCGCGCGGGCGGTAGGCGGTCTCGTCGAGCAGGCGCCCCACGGCAAGGGGCGCCCGCCGCCGGCGGGTCAGAAAGGGGGGCACGTTCGCGCCGGCGTCGTCCGTCTGCCGGTAGCGCAGCGGGACGATCCGTCCAAGCGTCTCCAGCATCTCACGGTGTTGGTAGCCGCGTTCGCCCGCCCCGTTGTAGACGCGGTAGCCCGCGTCCCCGCGCGTGAGCAGCGCCGAGACGGCGCCGGCGAGATCGTCGGCCAGGATCCAGTCGCGGAGGCAGTCGAGGTGGGCGAGCCGGATCTCCTCGCCGCGGAGCGCCAGCCGGACGCAGGAGTGGACGATGGACATGTTATGGCGGGAGTGCTGCATCGGGCGCTCCATCGGCCCGTAGACCCAGCCGACCCGCAGCGTCACCGTCGGCAGCCCGTGCCGCTCATGATAATACGCGCAGAGCTTCTCGCCGGACTCTTTCGTCAGCGCGTAGAGGCCGGCCGGGTGCAGCGCGTGGTCCTCGGTGATGGCGGGCGCTTCGGGCGTGTCGCCATAGACGGCGGCGGAGCTGATGTACACGACCCTGCGGACCGCGCCGCGGTGCGCGGCGTCGAGGACATTCATGGTGCCCATCAGATTGACGTCCACGATCGTCCGGGCCATGCGCGTTTCCATGTTCTGGTCCGGCGTGATCGCGGCCGCGTGGACGACCTCCGTCGGGGCGTGCGCGGTCCAGATCCGCGCGAGCGTGTCAGGGCGGCTGACGTCGCCGGAGACGAGCGTCACGCGATCCCGGACATCACGGAGAAACTCATCGCGCAGCGGGTCGGGCGCGTCCCCGCCCCGCGCCACGCACACCACCTCGTGCCCTTCGCGGGCGAGCCGCCGTACGATGTTGATGCCGACTGACCCCGTGCCGCCTGTCACCAGAACGCGCATGGAGGTTCGCTCCGCTGGATCGTCGGCCAACCGGATGGCGGCCGACGCGGGCGAATTCTCCGGGCGGCAATGCAATCCTTCCTGTCGTACCGGGTTCGCAGCGCAGGAAACATTGCGACGCTCCCGAAAAATGTGGCCGGGCGCTCGCGCGGTCCCCCGTGGCCGGTTCGGCGAAGGGGGGCAGGGCGCACGCGCGAGAGGAGAGCGGCGGGGATGCAGCCACGGCACACCAGCGGGCCGACCCGTCAGGCGGGCGGCCTGGATCCTATCACCCTCGAAATCCAGTGGCAGCGGCTGGTCACGATCGCCGACGAGATGGATACGGCGACGATCCGGACGTCGTTTTCGTCGATCGTCGGCGAGAGCCATGACTTCGGGTGCGTCCTGATGGACGAGGATGCGGCGGGCCTCGCGCAGGCGCAGTGGAGCCCGCCCCAGTTCTGCACCATGATGCCGATCACCACGCGCCACATGCTCGGCAAGTTTCCAAAAGACACGCTCCGGCCGGGAGACGTGCTCCTCACGAACGATCCGTGGATCGGCAGCACGCATCTCCCCGATTACAACCTGATCTCCCCGGTGTTTCATCGGGAGCGGCTCGTGGCGTTTCTCGGCACGGTGGCCCACGTGTCGGACGTCGGAGGGCATCTCGGCGACCTGGAGGCGATGGACGTCTTCCAGGAGGGGACGCGTGTGCTGCCGACCTTCTTTTTCCGGGCGGGCGAGCCGGTCGAGGTGATCCACGACTTTATCGCGGCGAACTCCCGCGCGCCCGAGATGGTGATGGGCGACCTCAACGCGATCGTGGGGACGCACCGGGTCGGGATCCGCCGGATCCAAGAATTTTTGGACGACTACGACCTCCCGGATCTGCGCGGGCTGTCCGCGGCGATCTTGGACCGGTCGGAGTCGGCACTCCGTGAGGCCATCGCCGCGCTGCCGGACGGGGTCAGCACCTACGCGGTGACGGCCGACGGCTACCGCGAGCCGTTCACGCTCCGGATGCGGATCGAGATTCGGGGCAGCGACATGACGTGCGACTTCGCGGGCAGCTCGCCGCAGCAGCAGGGGGCCGCGATTAACGCGGCGTTCAACATCACGTATGCCACCGCGGTCATCCCGATCAAGTGCATGCTGGCGCCCCGGATCCCGAACAACGACGGCCTCGTGCGGCCGCTGCGCGTGACGGCCCCCGAGGGGTCGATCGTGAACTGCACGTTTCCCGCCCCCGTGAAGGCGCGCGCCAAGGTGATGAAGCACATTCCGCCCGTGATCTTCGGCGCGCTGGCGCCGCTCCTTCCCGAGCGCGTGATCGCGGCCGCCGGGGGCATCTTCCCGTTTCACGTGACCGGCGAGGACAGTCGCTTCGGGAAGTTCGTCGTCCACGTCCTGCCCCACGGGGGGTTGGGGGCGACCGCGGAGGCGGACGGGTGGCCGCCGGCGGCCTACCCGCATAACAGCACGATCACCCCGACGGAGATCATGGAGCTGCAGTGCCCGGTGCTCATGCTCCGGAAGGCGATGCTGGCCGATACGGGCGGCGCCGGGCGCCGGCGCGGCGGGCCGGGTCAGGAGTTTGTGCTGAAGAGCGTGGCGGATCGGCCGATGACGCTCACCATCCGGCCGGACTTGTTGGTGTACCCCGCGCCTGGGGTGTTCGGGGGGCAGGCCGGCGCGGTGGGAGAAGTGTGGATGAACGGGGTCCGCGTCGATCGGTTTCCACCGCTCGAGTTTCGGCCGGGGGACGTGTGCGTGATCCGGGTGCCCGGCGGCGGCGGATTTGGGATCCCTGGGGAGCGGGAGCGCGAGTGGGTGCGGCGAGACGTGGCCGACGGGTACGTGACCGCCGAGGCGGCCCGAACGATCTACGGGCTGGAGCGCGCGCCCCAATGAGCGCCGCCGGGCGGTACCGGTTCGGGTTCGACATCGGGGGGACGTTCACGGATTTCGTGTTGATCGACGCCGCGACGGGCGCGATCGAAACGTACAAGACCTTGACGACGCCGGCGAATCCGTCGGACGCGGTGCGGGAAGGCTGGCGGGTGCTGCTGGAGCGGACGGGTGCCGCGGGCGCCGACGTGGAGACGGCGATTCACGCGACGACCTTGATCACGAACGCGTTGATCGAGCGCAAGGGGGCCCGGACGGCGCTGCTCACGACCGAGGGATTTGGCGACGTGCTCGATACCCAGCGGGAGATGCGCTACGACATCTACGACCTCCAATCCCCGGCGGTCCTGCCGCTCGTCCCCCGCGGCCGCCGGTACGAAGTCCGGGAGCGCCTCAACAGCTTCGGCGAGGTCGTCGAGCCGCTCGACGGCGCGAGCCTCGATCGCGCGGTCGACGCGCTGCGCGCCTCCGCGGTGGATGCGATCGCGGTGTGCTTCCTGCACGCGTACAGGAATCCCGCGCATGAGCAGCGGGTGGGGGCGCGGCTCGCGCGCGATCTGCCTCGCGTGAGCGTCTCGCTCAGCCATGAAGTCTGTCCCGAGATCCGGGAGTACGAGCGGATGTCGACGACCGTGGCCAACGCGTACGTGCAGCCGCTCACGGGGGAGTACATCGCGCGCCTCGTCGCGGATCTCGCGGCCGGCGGATTCGCGCGCACCCTCTACCTGATGCTGTCGAGCGGCGGGATTACGACCCCCGAGGCGGCGTCGCGCTTTCCGATCCGGATGCTGGAGTCCGGGCCGTCGGCCGGCGTGCTGGCGGCGGTGTACTACGGCGAGCAGCTGGACCTGCGGGATCTGGTGGCGTTCGACATGGGCGGCACGACGGCCAAGATGTGCCTCGTCAAGGACGGCGAACCCGCCAAGGCGCACACGTTCGAGATCGCGAGAGTGCACCGCTTCAAGCGCGGCAGCGGCCTCCCGGTCCGGATTCCGTCGATCGAGCTGATCGAGATCGGCGCCGGCGGCGGGAGCATCGCCTGGATCGACGAGATGCGGCTCATGAAGGTCGGGCCGGAATCGTCGGGCGCCGATCCGGGCCCCGCCTGCTACGGCCTCGGGGGGACGCGCCCGACCGTGACCGACGCCGATCTGCTGCTCGGGTATCTGAATCCGGCCTACTTTCTCGGCGGCCGCATGCGCCTCGATCGGGACGCGGCGGAACGGGCGGTCGGGACGCTCGCGGACGCGCTCGGCCTCAGTACGATCGAGGCCGCCGCCGGGATCCACCAGATCGTCAACGAGAATATGATCTCGGCGACCCGCGTCCACGTGGCCGAGCGCGGCGAGGACCCGAGGCGGCTGTCGCTCTTGGCGTTCGGGGGGGCCGGTCCCGTCCACGCGTACGCGATCGCGCAGGCGCTGAAGATGCGGGGGTATATCTGTCCCGCGGGGGCCGGTGTGACGTCGGCCCTCGGCCTGCTCACGGCCCCGGCGGCGTTCGATTTCGCTCAGACATTCGTGACCCGTCTGCGGCAGGAGGGGCTCGCCGACCTCGACGCCGCGTTCGAGGGGCTCGAGGCGCAGGGGCGGGTGCGGCTCGCGGAGGCGGGCGTCGCGCCGTCGGCGATGCGCTTCGAGCGCAGCGCCGACATCCGGCACCGCGGGCAGGGGCATGAGATTGTCGTCGATCTGCCGTGGGCCCCGCTCGCCGAGATCGATCTCGACCGCGATCTGCGGCCGCACTTCTACGATCGGTACGAGACGCTCTACGGCTATGCCCACAAGCATCTGGAGCTCGAAGTGATGACGTGCCGGCTGCGCGCGACGGGCCCCCGGCCGACCGTGGCGCTGCCCAAGGCCGGCGCGCGCCGGGGCAGGGCGCCGGACGCCCGGAAGGAGATCCGCCCCGCCTACTTCGCGGCGCTCGGCGGATTCGTGGACGTCCCCGTGTTCGCCCGCGACCGGCTGCGGACGGGTGCGACGATCGCGGGGCCCGCGATCGTCGAGGAAAAGGATTCAACGGCGGTCATCGGACCGGGCTCGGCGGCGCGTGTGGACGCGCTCGGCAACCTGGTCGCGGTGTTTGACCGTGCGTAGCAGGTCCAGGCACGATGGGGAGGCGGCGGCGTGAAGATTACGGGCGCGCGTGTGACGGCGATCCGCATTCCGCGGCGGGACGTGCTGACCACGTCGTACGGTTCGCATGACGACGCGTGCACGGTGGTCGTGGAGCTGACCACGGACGAGGGGCTGGTTGGCGTCGGGCAGACGGCGGTCGACGCCCCGTTCTACGGCGAGACGGCCGAGGGGATCGTCGCGAACATCCGCGCGCACCTCGTCCCGGCCGTCACGGGTGAGTCGCCGTTCGACATCGAGCGGCTGGTGCGCAAGATGCGGGCGGTGCTGCCCTCCCACTGGTCGTCGCACGCCGGCGTGGAACTCGCGCTGTGGGACCTCAAGGGGAAGGCGCTCGGGGTGCCCGTGTACCAGCTCTTGGGCGGGAAGGTGCGGGACGGCGTGAGCCTGATGGGATTCGTGCGGCGGTCCAACGCGGCGCAGATGGCGAAAGAGGTCGACGCGGTGCTCGCCACGCGCGCCTATCCGGTCATTAAGATGAAGATCGGCGTGGACCCCGCGGAGGATATCCGGCAGTATCGGGCCGTCGCCGAGGCGGTCGGCGACCGGGCGGTGATCCAGGCCGACGGCAACACCGGGTACACGATCGCGCAGGCGATCCCGGCGCTCGCGGCGATGGAGCGCGCCGGCCGGCTCGGGACGGTCGAACAGCCGGTCGCGCGGATCCGTGATCTCGCCGAGATCGCCCGGCGCCTTGCGGTGCCGGTGATGTCGGACGAGGCGATCTACGCGCCTCCGGACGCGATCGAGGTCGTGCGGCTGCGGGCCGCGTCGATTGCCCTGATGAAGATCACCAAACACGGCGGCCTGCTGAGTGTGCAGAAGATCGCCGCCATTTTCGAGGCGGCCGGCCTCGTGCTGTCCGTCGCCATCTACTTCGACATCATCGGCGCCGCCGCGGCCCACATCGCCGCGGCGATCCCGTGCGTGCGCTGGCCGTCGCCGCCGACCGAGCTCGCCGATACCATCCTGACCGCGCCGCTTGTCACGGACGGGCTGCTGCTGCGGGTGCCCGAAGGGCCCGGGTTCGGCGTCGAGCTGGATCCGGACAAGCTGCGCAAGTACGCGATGAATCTGTGAGGTCGGTGGCGGGCGCCGGGCCGCGGAGATGATCGACCCCATCACGCTCGAGATCCAGTGGCAGCGGTTGATCGCCCTCATCGATGAGATCGATACGGCGACGATCCGGACGTCGTTCTCGACGATTGTGGGCGAGAGCCACGATTTCGGATGCGTGTTAATGGATCAGGATGGCGCCGGCATCGCGCAGGCGCAGTGGAGCCCGCCGGGATTCTGTACGCGCCTGCCTCTGACCACGCGGCACATGCTCCGGAAGTTTCCGAAAGACACGCTCGGCCCCGGGGACGTGCTGCTGACGAACGATCCCTGGATCGGCAGCGGCCACCTGCCGGATTACAAGCTGGTATCGCCGGTGTTTCACGCCGGCCGGCTGGTCGCGTTCATCGGGACCACGGCGCACGTGTCGGATGTCGGCGGACACCGCGGGGATCTGGAGGCGGCGGACGTCTTTCAGGAGGGCACGCGGATGATGCCGACGTTTTTCTACCGCGGCGGCGAGCCGGTCGAGGTGGTGCACGAGCTGATCGCGGCCAACACACGGGTGCCGGATATGGTGATGGGCGATCTCAACGCGATCGTCGGGACGCACCGGCTCGGCGTCCGCCGCCTGCAAGAGTTCCTCGACGACTACCGTCTCCACGAGCTGGCGCCGCTGGCCGCGGAGATCATGCGCCGGTCGGAAGGCGCGCTCCGGGAGGCGATCGCGGCCCTGCCGGACGGGACGTACGACGGCGAGATCGTCGCCGACGGGTACTTCGAGCCCGTGACCCTCCGCGTCCGGATCGACATCCGGGGCAGCGAGATGTCGTTCGACTACACGGGCACCTCGCCGGAGCAGAAGAACGCGGCGATCAACTCGTCGTTCAACATGACGTACGCGCAGACCGCCTATCCGATCAAGTGCATGCTCGCGCCGCGGATCCCGAACAACGAGGGGCTCGTGCGCCCGCTGCGGGTGTACGCCCCCCCGGGCAGCATTCTCAACTGCAACTTCCCGGCGCCGGTCAAGGCGCGCGCGAAAATCGGGAAGCACATTCCGCCGCTGATCTTCGGCGCGCTCGCGCCGCTCCTGCCCGAGCGGGTGATCGCGGCGGCGGGAGGGATTTTTCCGTTCCACTTCACGGGCGAGGACGGCCGGGTCGGCAAGTTCGTGGTGCACGTCCTCCCGCACGGGGGATTGGGGGCGACGATGGAGGCAGACGGGTGGCCGCCGGCGGCGTATCCGGCCAACAGCACGATCACGCCGGCGGAGATCATGGAGCTGCAGTGTCCGGTGCTCATGCTCCGGAAGGCGATGCTGCCTGATACGGGCGGCGCGGGGCGCCGGCGCGGCGGACCGGGTCAGGAATTCGTGCTGAAGAGTGTGGCGGACCGGCCGATGGCGCTGACGATCCGGCCGGACCAACTGACGTACCCGGCGCCGGGCGTATTTGGGGGACACGCGGGCACGGTGGGAGAGGTGTGGCTGAACGGGGTTCGGGTCGAGCGTTTTCCGCCGTTGGAGTTTCGGCCTGGGGACGTGTGCGTGATCCGGGTGCCCGGCGGCGGGGGGTTTGGGGCGCCCGCGGAGCGGGAGCGCGATCTGGTGCGGCGAGACGTGGCGGAGGGCTACGTGACTCCCGAGGCGGCCCGCAGCATTTATGGGCTTGAGCAAGACGCCTGTGCAACAGCGGCGAGGTAGTAATCGCGGTAGAACCATCAAGTTGACGGGTGTCCCGATTCCAATCCCTCGAGCGCGGTCAGCATGCCGTCGACGCCCGGATTCACTTCCGGCGGCGCGAGATAGTGCCACCGAATGATCCCCGCGGAGTCGACCACGAACAAGGCCCGCACGCTCGTCCCCAGCCGCCGCCGGTAGACGCCGTACGCGCGCGCCGCCCGGCCCCGAGGTTGGGAGTCCGACAGCAAGGGGAAGTCCAGCCCGAGGCCGCGCCTGAACGCGTCGTGGCACCAGACGCCGTCCACCGAGATACCCACCAGTTCCGCACCAAACCCTCGGAGGTCCGGCATCGTGTCACGGTAACTCTTGAGTTGATCGACCGACACCGGCTCCCAGTCCGCGGGATAAAATACAAGGACGACCGGCCGGCCGAGACAATCATGCAGGCTCCACGTCCAGCTGTGCCCGGCTGGGAGCACGATCGCAGGCGCGAGCGCGCCGATCGTCAGCGGAATCCGCGGTGTCTGTGCGGCTCGATTGGTCGTCGCTATGGCCCCCCTGCCCGAGTGTCCTCACGAAGCGCATCCCCCACAGGCTGCCATCCTGCGAGCGGTCGCGCATCGTCCGTATGGGCGGTTCGAGCGGGCCGTTTGGCCCCGCGGCCCGAGCGGCGCTACAGCAAGCCGCGCTGCACGGCCAGCACGGCGGCGTGGGCGCGCTTGTCGACGCCCAACTTGTTCATCGCCGAGGCGACGTGGGATTTCACCGTACGTTCCGAGATGCCGAGCGCGGTGGCGATCTGTTTATTCGCCAACCCCTCGCTGATGAACCGGAGCACCGCCCGCTCGCGGTCGGTGAGCAGCTGGCGGGGCTGATCGGCGCCCGCCGCGGCGGCATCCGCGCCGGGCGCTGCCACCGCCTCGAGACTCGCCTCAGCGAGCCCGGCCGCCTGGCCCACCGACATGGCCTGCCCAGCCGCCACCGCGGCGCTGTACGCCGTCTCGCCCAGCTCCCGCCGCGCGCGCGCGTGGAGCTCGGTCGACGCCGCGGCGTCGCGGAAGATCGGACTCACGATCTCGCCCCACTCGCTCCAGGCATCGACGGCGCCCAGCAGCCGCGCGGCCCGCTCGAGATCACCGCGACTGCCGTTGACCTGCGCCGCGATCACGACGGCCCACGTGGTCGCCCGGCGGGATTCCATCGCGCGCGCCAAGCGCAGGGCCTCCACCGCCGCGCCGGCGGCACCCGCGGTGTCACGGCGCTTCAGCCTGAGCTGGGCGAGGTTGATGAGGGCGACCACCGTCAGGCGGCGCGCTGCCGATCCTGCGGCCGAGATCCAGACCTTCGGCGAAGGTGGCCTCGGCGCGCTCCAGGTCGCCCGCGAGCACGAAGTTCTGTCCGAGCTGGACCAATGCGTACGCCTCAATGTCATGAGGATATTCGTCCGTCCGGGCCAGCGCGAGCGTCCGTGTGAAGATCGCTTGGGCCGCGTCGGTGTCCCCCTGGACTGCGCTGACCGCTCCGAGCCGGACCAGCGCGCGCGCGACCAGCACCGGATCGCCGGCGGACTCCGCCAACGCCAGCGCGTCCTCGCAGCAGCGTCCTGGCCCGGGGGTAATCGCCCAAGAGCAGCGTCACGAGACCCTCGCCGAGCAGCGCCTTCAACCGGAGCACGGGCGAGACGGTCGAGTCCAGCGCCAGCGCTTCCTCTAGCCAACGCTGGCCTTCCCGCAGGTAGCCGCGGACCATCCAAAAATCGAAATCCGACAGGGCGGCGGTCAGGCGCAGGCTAAGCTCATCCTCCCGCCGCTCGATCGTCCACCGGAACGCCGACCGGAGGTTCTCGTGCTCCGCGTCCAAGCGCCGGAACCACGCCTCTTCCGCGGGGCCCCAGCCGGCCGCCGCGGCCTGCTCCGCCAGGGCGACGTAGTGATGGGCGTGCCGCGCTCGCGCGGCGTCCATCTCGCCGCTCTCCACCAGCCGCTCGAGCGCGTACTCGCGGATCGGCTCGAGCAGGCGGTAGCGCCGGTCGTCGCCCCCGGTCGCCTCGGATTGCACGAGGCTCTTGTCGACGAGCTGGGCGAGGACGGTCCATGTCGGTGTGGTCGCGCCCGTGTGCTGGATGACACCCTCCGCCGCGTCGAGTGTCCAGCTTCCGGCAAACGCGCCAAGCTGGCGCAATGCCGCCTGCTCGGCGGCGCTGAGCAGGCCATAGCTCCACTCGATGGCCCGGCGCAACGTCAGATGCCGCGCCGGGGCGTCCCGTTCGTCTTCCGTGGAGAGCAGCGCTTCTCCGCGGAGCCGGACCAACATCGCCGCCGGGGAGAGGGCATGACTCTGGGCCGCCGCGATCCGTATCGCGAGGGGGATGCCGTCGAGCCGGTGTAGGAGCGCGGCGACGGAGGGCGCATCCGCCGCGGTGAGCACCCATGCTGGCCGGATCCGGCGCGCGTGTTCAATGAAGAGCGCCGCGGCGGGCGCCTGCGCGATCGATGCCGGGTCCTGCGCGCGCAGGTCAGGCAGGGCGAGGCCGGTCACGGGCAGGCGATGCTCCACGCGGAGTTTCAACGGCGCGCGGCTCGTGACGAGCACCTTGAGACGCGGCGCCGCGGCCAGCAGCTCCGTCACGCGGGCCGCCGCGGACAGGAGATGCTCAAAATTATCCAGGACCAGCAGCAGATGACGGGTCTTGACGTAGGCGGTGACCTGCTGCGCGGGGGAGACCGCCTCGGCCGCCCCGAGCCTGAGGACCTGCGCGATCGCCGCGCTGAGGCCGGCGGGATCGTCGAGCGGTGCCAGGTCGACGAACCAGACGCCATCCGCGAACGCGGGCTCGACATACCTCGCCGCCGCCAGCGCCAAGCGCGTCTTCCCGATGCCCCCGGGCCCCGTCAACGTGAGCAATCGTACCGCGTCACCGAGCAGGTGGGCGCGAATCGCGTGGAGTTCGCCTTCCCGGCCGATCAGCGGCGTCGCATCGAACAGGACCGTCGAGGGCATCGCGCCGGCGGCGGATGGTGCGGCGTCCTGCCTCGACGGACGGCCGCGGCGGCGCGGTTTGTGCATCACGTCCTCACCTCGTGCGCCGGTTCCACGCGCGCACGCGCGTCCAACCCGTGGCGTCTTGTCCTCACTACGCCAGAGTCTCGCTGACGATTCCCCTTGGTCTCGATCGTTCCCTGGCGGTTCGAGCGGGGCGGCGGGTCGCGCGTGTTCGCGGCGTCGTTGATCCGATCGGCCAAACGGACGCGCGCGGCCGCCGCCCTCTGTGCGCTCCGCGTCCTTCCGGACGATGCGGAGAGGAGCGGGCTGCCCTACGCTCGGAGTGCGGCGCCGGGGTCGCAACGACATCCTCAGGGAGGGGAGGGCGCGGTCACGGCGGCCAGTCATCACGGCGTTGGAATGAGGAGGAGGCAGCGTGTCCGTCGTCTCGCGCACGGCAACGATCGCTGGGGTGAAGTGGCGGTACCTGACCGCCGGGCGCGGCCCGGCGCTGGTCCTGCTCCACGGCTACGCGGAGACCTCGCGCATGTGGACACCGATCATCCCCGTCTTAGGGACGCGGTTTACGGTGATCGCGCCGGACCTTCCCGGTATTGGGGACTCGTCGATTCCGGCCGGTGGGTTCGACATGAAGACGACCGCGGTCCGCGTTCACGCCCTGGTCCGCTCGCTCGGCGTCGCCAGCGCCGAGGTCGTGGGGCACGACATCGGCCTGATGGTGGCGTATGCGTACGCCGCGCAATTTTCCGCGGAGGTGAAGAAGCTGGCCGTGATGGATTCGCTCCTTCCCGGCGTGGGCGGGTGGGAGGCCGCGTACAACAGCGCGAGAACCTGGCATTTCCGGTTCAACGGACCGACCCCCGAAGCGCTTGTGCGGGGCCGAGAACGCATCTACTTCGATCACTTTTGGGACGATTTCGCCGCCGACCGGAGACGCTCCGTGCCCGAGGCGGATCGGAAGGCGTACACGGCCGCGTACGCCCGGCCCGGACGCATGCGGGCGGGGTGGAATTATTTCGTGTCGTTTCCAGAGACCGCGAAGCAGTTCGCGCGGCTGTCCAAGCGGACGCTGACGATGCCGGTGCTGACGATCGGCGGCGACCGCGCGTGGGGGCCCGCGCTGGCCCGGCAGATGCGGTTGGTCGCGTCGAACGTGACCGCGGTCGTGCTGAAGGACACCGGGCACTGGGTGCTGGCGGAGCGGCCGAAAGAGACGGCCGATGCCCTCGTCAAGTTTCTGTGACCTCATCTCGCGATGGAAAGGTGGAGTGACCACGATGACACGACCGGAAGCTGACGATGGAGCGGCGTGGAGCACGACCCGCCGCAGTTTTCTCGTGGGGAGCGCGATTGGCGCGGCCAGCCTGCTGATGCCCGCGGCGATGACGCCGGCCGCCGCGCAGAGCGCCGTCACCTCGCGTACCGCAGACGTGGACGGGCTCACCGTGCACTACCTGACCGCCGGTCAGGGCCCGGCGCTCATCCTGCTCCACGGCTACGCGGAGACGTCCCGGATGTGGAGGCCGATCATCCCCGTGCTCGCCAAGCGATTTACCGTGATCGCGCCCGACCTGCCCGGGATCGGCGATTCGGGGATCCCGTCCGGGGGCCTCGACATGAAGACGGCGGCCACCCGCATGCATGCGCTGGCACGTACGCTCGGCGTCCCGAGCGCCGAGGTCGTGGGCCACGACATCGGCTTGATGGTCGCCTATGCCTATGCCGCGCAGTTCCCCGCGGACGTGAAGAAACTCGTGGTCATGGACGCCTTCCTCCCCGGCGTGGAGGGGTGGGAGGCCATCTACAACAGCCCCGCGCTCTGGCACTTCCGGTTTCATGGGCCCACCCCGGAAGCGCTCGTCCAGGGCCGCGAGCGTCTCTACTTCGACTACTACTGGGACGACTTCGCCGCGGACAAGACGCGCTCCATTCCCGAAGCCGACCGGCGCGCCTATACCGCGGCGTACGCCCGACCGGGACGCATGCGGGCGGGGTGGGCGTATTTCGCGGCGTTCCCAGAGACCGCGCAGGACTTCGCGCAGCTGTCCAAAACGCAGCTCACGATGCCGGTGCTGACGATCGGCGGCGAGAAGTCCCTGGGAGCCGCGCTCGGCCAGCAGATGAAGTTGGTCGCGTCTGATGTGAGCGTGGTGGTGCTGAGCGGCGCCGGACACTGGGTGCTTGAGGAACGGCCCAAAGAGACCACGGACGCACTCGTCAAGTTTCTCTGACACGCGCGTTCAGCGCGCACGGGGGAAGACCGAGCATCGCCCGGCCGCCCTGGTGATCGGGCGCGCGGAGGCCCGCAGGCAGAGACGACATACCATCAGCGGCCGCCGCGACTCGCGCGGCACAGGAGGACGGCTCATGGCGACGATCATCGAGTATGAAGCCCAGCAGGTGGAGCGCGCAAACGCGACGGGACGGCAGCCCGCCGTCTTCATCCACGGCCTCTGGCTGCTGCCCAGCAGTTGGGACCGCTGGGCGGCGGTCTTCGAAGAGGCCGGCTATGCCGCGCTGATCCCGGGCTGGCCCGACGACCCGGAGACCGTGGGTGACGCGAACGCGAACCCCGACGTGTTCGCGCACAAGACGATTGGACAGGTCGCGGACCACTTCGACGAGATCATCCGCGGGCTGAAGAAGAAGCCGGCGCTCATCGGCCACTCGTTCGGCGGCCTGCTCGCGCAGATCCTCGCCGGGCGCGGGCGAGCCGCGGTGACCGTGGCGATCGACCCGGCCCCGTTTCGCGGCGTGCTGCCGCTTCCATTCTCCGCCCTGAAGTCCGCATGGCCGGTGCTCAACAACCCTGGCCAACCGCAACCGCGCGATCCCGCTGACGTTCGATCAGTTCCGCTACGGCTTCGCCAACGCCGTCAGCGAGGCAGAGGCCAAAGAACTCTACGAGACGTTCGCCGTGCCGGCGTCGGGCGTGCCGATCTTCCAGGCCGCGACCGCCAATCTCAACCCGTGGACGGAGGCGAAGGTCGACACCGAGAACCCGGCGCGCGGGCCGCTGCTGATCATCGATGGAGAGAAGGACCACACGGTCCCGTGGGCGATCGCCGAGGCGTCATTCAAGCAGCAGCAGCGCAACACCGGGGTGACCGAGATCGTCGCGATCCCCAACCGCGGGCACGCGCTGACCATCGACAGCGGCTGGCGCACGGTCGCCGACACGGCGCTCGCGTTCGTCCGGCGTTTTGCGTAGCCCGTGCGACGTGTCGGCATCGACGTGCTGAGGTGTTCGTTCCGTGCACCAAGGAACTGGCGCGCCGCGAGCCCGCCTCGATGCGATCACGGGACCGAGATTATACGTCGGTACCTCTGCCGAAGAAATCCTCGTCCGGCAGCAGCGCGTCGAGGTCCTCGAGCGCCCGGCGGGTCGCTTTGCGACGGAGGTCCACGACCGCAGTGGTCAGCGCATTGATGACGCTGACGGCCGCGACGTAGGAGTTGAAGAACGACTCGCCCTTCACGGCGCAGATGAGGGAGACGCGGCCGGCCTGCGCGGCGGGGGACGTCAGCGAGTCCGTGATGACGAGGGAGCCCGCCCCGCGCCGATTGGCAAGCTCGATCGCGTCGACCGTGCGCTTCGTATAGCGCTGGAACGCGAACGCCACGAGCACGTGGTCCTTATTGATGTAGTACAGCTGCTCGAACATCTCCGCGTGGCCGTGGGTCAGGACCTGGGCGCGGATCCCGGCGGTGTGCAGTAGCGCCCCGAACATCGATGCGAGGCTGCCCAGGCGGCGGAGGCCGAGCGAGTACACTTCCGAGGCGTTCGCCAGCATCGCGACGGCGGGGTCAAACGCCGCGAGCGTGAGCGGGTCGCTCGCGGTGCGGCGCAGATTTTCGATATCGGTCGCCACGGTCCGTCCGAGCACGTCCTTTCGCTCGGGACGCGTCCTCGGACTCATCGCCCGCCAAGCGCGTTGACGGCGCCAGCTCGTTTTTGACGATGCGCTGGATGGCGTGGAGCATTTCCGGGTAGCCGGAGTAGCCGAGCGCGTCAGCAAACCGCACCACTACGGACTCGCTGACGTCTGCGCGTGCTGCCACCCGCGACGCGGGTAGGAAACGCGGCGTCGCGGTACGACTCGAGTAGGAAGTCGGCGATCTTGCGGAAGCTGGGACTCAGGTCTCCATACGCGGAACGGATGCGCTGAAAGATCTCGAGATGGTCATCGTGGACCATGCCCACACTCCTTCGTGCCCACACCGTTACCTGTGACCGGGAAACCATTGGCGATTTGGTCGGGTTTCCCTGTGGGTCGGCGTCCCACCTCGGCCCGCACCCGTGGGAGTTCGGCCGGTTCTCAGCGGTCTGCGGAGGGGTAGCGACCTACGCCACGTTTCGGGCGTGGCTC